>NZ_JBIWAK010000002.1:0-1297976 GCF_044759995.1 Streptomyces sp. NPDC098781 | reverse complement strand
TCGATATCGCAATCCACACCGAACCCAGAGGCCCTCGCCCCGTTCAAGGACCGCTCAAGGCGTGTCGCCTGTCACCAACGTCCCGGGACAGCACACCTAGACGCTGAGGGCACGTCAGGGGCCCGTTCGGCCGCACTCGGATGGTGACGCCGACGCGGATGTGACTTCGTATCACCTAGAGGGAGAAGCACACCCCGTCGCGTATCAGGACGCGCGATCGACGCGCGCGCCGAGGAGGACGCATGGCCGCCCCTGACCGTCGCCGGTCCGCCCCCAAAGGGCTGGCGTTCCTCACCGCCGCGGTGGTCGCGTCGGCCGCCCTCGCCCCCGGCCCGGCCTTCGCGGCCGCCGCCTCGACCCACCCCGACCCGAGGCGCCCCGCGTCCACGGCGGCCCCCGCCCCGCCCCCGGCACCCCCCGGCGGCGCGCACTCCCCCCAGAGCGCACCCGCCCGCGGCTCCGCGTTCGGCGCCTACCTGCACTACGGGCCCGCCGGAGTGCGGCGGATGCGGCAGCTCACCCGCTGGCTGGGCGGTCAGGAGCCACGCGTGGGGCACACCTATCTGCCGGGGGACCTGTGGCACAACATCGAGGGCGCGCACAACTTCCTCGACGGCTGGGCCAGATGGCGGCGGGCCAGGGCCGACCGGATGCTCGTGCTCAACGTGCCGATGATGGAACGCAACGAGCAGAACCTCCCCGACGCGGCCGTTCGCAAGCTGCTGCGCCGCGCCGCGGCCGGCGCGTTCGACGAGCACTTCGAGGTGCTGGCCGAACGACTGGTCGACCTGGGCGTGCCGGACACGGTCATCGTGCTCGGCTGGGAGATGAACGGCACCACCTACACCCACCGCTGCGGCCCCGACCCGGACAGCTGGAAACGGTACTGGCGGCGCGTCGTCGAGGTGATGCGCTCGGTCCAGGGGCAGCGGTTCCGCTTCGACTTCGCCCCGAGCCGGGGCATGGACGCGATTCCGTGGCCGGAGTGCTATCCCGGTGACGAGTACGTCGACATCATCGGTATGGACGCCTACGACCAGCCGCGCGGCCTCAGCTTCGACGAGCAGGTGTCCGAGCCCTACGGCCTCCAGCACCACGTGGACTTCGCGCGCCGGCACGGCAAGCCGATCTCGTATCCCGAGTGGGGTCTGTTCCGCAACGGCGACAACATCACGTACATGCTGCGCATGCTGGCCTGGATGGACCAGCACAAGCCGCTGTACAACACCATCACCGACTACTGCCCGCACGGTGTGTGGCTGTGCTCCGACAACCCCCGGGCCTCGGCCCTGTACCGCATCCTGTTGTCCACCCCCGCGAATCCGGGGCAGGACGCGAAGCCGGCCGGCACCCCGTCGCGGGTGCCGGCCGCCAAGCCCTACAGGTTGCCCCCGTGCACGCCCGTCAGCCTGGATAAGTGGCTGGAGCACCAGGTCGGCGGCAGGCTCACCGCCTGTCTTCATGGGGCGGAGCGCCATCGGCCGTAGCGGCCCCGGCACGCCGGCGCAGGACCTCCTTGGCCCGGCGCCGGGCGGTGTCCTCGGCGACGGCGGCCGCCAGCAGCGGCAGGGTGCGGCGCCGGGCCAGCAGAAACCGCTGGTTGACGGCCGTCTCGGGACACCAGCGGTGCTTGTACGGCTCGTCGCCGCGCAGCATGCTCAGCGTCCGCACCTGGCCGGGGAGGCGCTGCTCGGCGGACTCCAGATACCCGGTGACCGCGTGCAGCAGCATCGTCGCCACATCCACCCTGCGCTCCCGCAGGTGGGGGTGGAAGCCGTACAGGTACATGCCGGCCAACTGCTCCGACCGCAGCATGATGTTGACCGCCACCACCGAGCCGTCCAGCACGAACTCCGTCGTCGTGGCCTGGCCGCCGCGGGCCAGCGGGACCGCCGCCCGGACCAGGTGTTCAAGGAAACGCGGCCGCATATGCTCCGCCGAGACCCGTCTGCCCTCCCACTGGAGCCGGTGCAGTTCGAGGAGCCGGCGCAGCGCGGCCTCGGTCTCGCCGTCGCCCACGACCCGCCACTCCAGCCCGAGCTTGCCGAGCTGTTTCACCTTGGTGCGGATCCGCCGGGCGCGGGCCACCGGCAGCCGCCCGACCAACTCGCCCATCGGGAGGGCCGGCAGATCCAGGCACACCGAGTCGAGGGTCCGGTGCCGTGGGCCGCGCCAGCAGCGGTAGACCCGCTCCATCGCACCACCCGGACGCACCTCGCCGAAGTCGACCAGGGCGGTGCGGGCCAGCTCGGCCAGCCCGTCCGCCAGCGCGGCGGCGCCCGGTTCGCCGACCGCCTCGTCGACGAGCACATCGCAGAAGTCGGTGATGGTGCCGCCGATCGGCACCAGCGCCGGCAGCGGCCCGCGCACCCGCATCAGCGGTGCCGCCGCCACCAGTTCACCGCCCCGGCGCACCAGGACGAGCCGCAGTGCGTCCGGTCTGCCGTACGACAGCCACCAGGAGTGCAGCCAGGCGTGGCTCTGGAACGGCGTCGCCGACGGGCACGCCCGGTACAGCCGTTCCCAGTCCCCGGCCAGCCCGGCGAAGGTGTGCCCGTCGGTGCACACCTCCACCGACAGCGCTTCGCGCGAGGCCGTCATCCAAGGGTCCCGTGGGCGTCGGCGGCGTTGGCCGGGCCGGGTACCGACGCCCGGCTCGTGTCGTCGTCGTCCTCGGTCCGCCGCGGGCGGGCCAGCGAAGCCAGTCCGCCCAGCAGACCGCCGGCGCTCGCGCCCACCAGAGCGGTCAGCGCCGGGGACGCGGACGACGGCTCGGTGGGCTTCAGGGCCCGGGAGAGACGCTCCAGCTTGATGCCGGTGTCGTCCTTGGTGTGGTCCGCGTGGGTGAGGAGCGCGCCGGACACGGCGTTGGCGATGTCGACCGCCTCGGCGGGGCTCGTCGAGGTCGCCGAGACCGCGACCATCGGCGCGTCCGGCGAGGTCGCGACGTCCACGCTCTCGCGCATCGTCGACACCGGCACACCCGCCCACACCTGCGCGTCCCCGAGCACCGCGAGCTGCTTGGCCACCCGGCCGTACGCCTGCGCGAAGCCGAGCGCGTCGGTGCAGTCGGCGTCGGTCCTGCCGTTGGGCACGGCGACGACGGAACTGGTCGCCGTGTACTGCGGGGGCCTCAACTGGCCGTAGGCACCACCGGCCACGGCACCGATCAGCGCGCCGGCCGGCAGCCACCACCACAGGGGCAGCCGCTTCAGGGACGTGCGGTCGGACAGCGGGGCACGCCCACCGGGGTTGTCTGTCATGAGGAACTCACTTCCAGGTTCGAGCCGGAGAGAGCGGCCGTGTACAGATCCATCAGCTGCCGTGCGGTGCGCGCGATGTCGTAGTGGTGTACGACGTCGGGGACGGCCCGCTCGGCCGGTCCCGCGGACCGCAGCCGCAGCAGCTCGCGCGCATAGGCCCCGGCGCCGCCCGTGACGCGCCGCGCACCGGGTGCGGCGTCCCGCGGCAGGTCCTCGACCGCCGGGCAGCTCGCGTACAGCACGGGCAGCCCGGCCGCCAGCGCCTCCACCACGGCCAGGCCGAAGGACTCCTCCGGCGACGGCGAGGCCAGCACGTCCATCGCGGACAGCAGGGCGACCAGGCCGGGCGCCCTGTCACGGGGCCCGGGCAGATAGGGCCGTTCGCCGGTCAGCACGACCCGGCCCGCGACCCCCAGATCCCGGGCGGTGCGCAGCAGCACCGACTCCTCCGGCCCACCGCCGACCAGCAGCAGCCATACGTCACCGGGCAGCAGGGCCAGCGCCCGTACCAGCACGTCGAAGCGCTTGCCCGGCGCGAGTCGCCCGACGCCGCCGACGACGAACGCGTCCTGAGGCAGCCCGTGTTCGGCGCGTGCCTCCTTGCGCAGTGCCTCGTCGTAGCGGAACCGGGGCGCGTCGATGCCGTTCGGGATGACGCGGATGCGCTGCCCGGGCACACCCCAGTGCCGGAGCCGTTCGGCCACCGTCGGCGAGACCGCCACCGTGGTGTGGCCGAGGCGCTCGCCGGCCAGGTACAGCCCGCGCACGCTCGCGGTGTGCGGGCGGCCCTCCAGCCGGGTCGCGCCGATGGAGTGCTCGGTGGCGACGACGGTCCGCACTCCCGCGAGCCGTGCCGCCAGCCGGCCGTACAGACAGGCCCGGTACAGATGGGTGTGCACGAGGTCGTAGCCGCCGTCGCGGATCAGCCGGGTGAGGCGGGGGAGGGCGGCCAGGTCGCGGTTGCCGGTCATCCCGAGGTGGGTGACGCGCACCCCGTCGGCGGCCAGGCCCGCGGCGACCGGGCCGGGGTTGGTCAGGGTCACCACGTCGCACTGCGCGGGCAGGTGCCGCAGCAGCAGACGCAGCTGCTGTTCCGCCCCGCCCACGCCGAGGCCGGTGATGACATGCAGCGCCTTCACACCGCCTCCAGGGCCCGGCCGCAGAGCGGGGCGAGGCGCCGCTTCAGTTCCAGCCGCACCGGGTTGTCCGCCTCCCCGATGTGCAGGCGGGGCAGCGCGAAGTCGCCGGAGCCGGCCGGGCCGGGCTTGATCGCGCAGGCGTAGCGGTATCCGGCCCGCTGTACGGCGTCGACGGCCCGCTCGTCGAGATGGCCGTACGGGTAGCAGAAGCCCTCCACGTCGTCGTCGACGATCCCGGCGAGCCGGTACCGGCTCTCGGTGACCTCGCTGTACAGCAGGTCGTCGTCGGCCCTGGTCAGATCGAGGTGGGTCAGCCCGTGCGAGGCGACCTCCATGCCCGCGTCCGCGGCGAGGCGGATGCCCTCGACGTCGAGCAGTTGCTTGCGCGGGCCCGTGGTCTCCCAGGAGTTCTCGCCGTCGAGCAGTCCGGACAGCACGAACACGGTGGCGGTGAAGCCCCAGCGGTGCAGCACGGGCAGGGCGGTGGTGACGAAGTCGGCGTACCCGTCGTCGAAGGTGAGTCCCACCAGGCCGTGTTCCCGGCCCTGGGCGCGTGCGGCGAGCAGCTCGCGCACGCTCACCCCGCGCAGGCCGCACCGGGCCAGCCAGGCGAACTGCCGTTGCAGCCGGCCGGGGGTGACGGTGATGTTGTACGGGTCGTCCGGACAGTTGGAGACGGAGTGGTACATGGCCACCCAGGCGGCGGGCCGCCGCTTCGGGCGTCCCCAGGCGACCGGCCGGGGTTCGGGTTCGACCGCGCGCGGCGCGGCGGTGATGTCAGCGACCATGGCGACGCTTTCGTGTGACGGAGCTACGGACGGAGTGCGTGACGGGAAGCAGAAGGGACCGGGCGCCCGCGGCGTCCAGGAGCCAGGCCAGCAGCAGGAAGACGACGCTCACGCAGGCACAGCAGACGGCGACGGACACCGCGGGTGAGTCGAACAGCCCCGCGCACAGCAGCCCGGCGCCGGTGGCGCAGACGGCCGCCCGCACCGGCCGGGTCAGTTCCACGACGACCCGGGGCACGCGCACGGGCACGGCGCGCGGCCCCAGCCCGAGCAGCAGGATCAGCGCGGTGAGGGTGATGCCGGCCGCGTTGGCCGCGGCGATGCCGCGCGCGCCCCAGGGGTCCACGGCCCAGGCGCTGACGACGACGGTGAGGAGCGTGCCCGCGCCCATCGCGCCGAGCGGGAACCAGGTGGTCCGTCCGGTCGAGAAGTACGACCGCACGAGCGCCCCCACCAGCGTCTGCCCGAGCAGCCCGAGCGCGTACACCCGCATCACGGTGGCGGTGGCGGCGGTGTCCTGAGCGGTGAACGCGCCGCGCTGGAACAGCAGTTGGACGAGCTGCGGGGCGCAGGCCACGACCACACCGGCGCCGAGCAGGACGATGCAGGCGATCAGCGCCAGGTCCCGCTCGACGCGCTCCCCGGCCCGTCGGGTGTCGCCCTCGGCGATGGCCCGGGCCACCACCGGGAACGTGACGACGCACACCATCATCGACAGCGACATCGGCAACTGGGCGACCTTCTGGGCATAGTTGAGGTGCGAGATGGCCCCGGCGGGCAGCTCGGAGGCGAAGTACCGCTCGACGAGCACCTGCGACTGCCGGCACAGCGCGAACAGCAGCACCGCGAGGACCAGCCCGACCGCGACCGTCCGGCCGCCGTCACCGTCTCCCTCGTCCGGCGGTGCCGACTCCGGCCGCCGGGGCCGCCCGGCGATCCGCCGCCACAGCGACGGAACCTGTACGGCGGCCATGAGGCACCCGCCGATCGCGACACCGAGGGCCGCGGCCCGTACGCCCCACCGCGCGGCGAGCACGAACATCGTCGTGATGATCGCGACGTTGTACGCGATGTAGATGGCGCCCGGCGCGAGATAGCTGCGGTGCGCCCGCAGCGCCGCGCTGCAATACCCCGCCAGCCCGAAACTCAGCACACAGGTCGCGGTCAGCCGGGTGCAGGACACCGCCAGGGACGGGTCGCTGAGGCCGGGCGCGAGAACGGCGACCAGCAGTGGCGCCCCGGCCGCGAGCACGGCGGCCGTAGCGGCGAGCGCCAGACACAGCCGCGGCAGCGAGGCGGCGACCAGGGCACGCACCGGGTCGGGCGAGCAGGCCCCGCGCGCCCGCCGCGCCAGCGCCACACTGAACGCGGGCACCAGGACGAACGCCATCCCGTCCTCGATCAGCAGCGTCGACGCCATCTCGGGGACCGTCCAGGCCACCAGGAAGGCGTCGCTCTCGGCCCCGGCGCCGAAGAGATGCGCCAGCGCCTGGTCCCGGCCGAGCCCGAGCAGCGCGCCGGCCATCGACAGCGCGGCGGACAGCAGGGTCGCGCGGGCGAGAAACCGGCCCGAGGGGGCGCCGGTTCGCCGTGCGGGCCGTGGAGTCGTGCGGCCGACGGTGGGCCGGCCGCCCTTCTGGAGGACGCCGTCCAGACCGGTCGCCCGGTCGGAGGCGGCCTCGGTCATGGCCGGCGGGGGCCTCATCGCACTCCCGATCGCGTCGCCGGTGCCGCCGCCGCGCCGTCCGTCAGGGCCCACCAGGCGGCGAGGCCGAAGCAGACGGCCGTGAGGATCGTGGAGGGGCCGCCGATGTCGGCGTACAGGAAGTTGACGAGCTGCCACACCAGCAGTCCGCAGACCGGGAGCGCGACGGTCCGCGCGGGCCCTGCGCTGCGCCGCACCCGGCGCAGCGCGCACAGCAGCAGGACCAGCCAACTGCCCGCCACCGTGATCAGGCCCAGCAGGCCCTGCTCGCTCAGGAGCAGCAGGTACATGTTGTGCGGGGACAGCAGCGGCTGGCGCCGGAACGCCTGCCCCGCGCCCCCGGTGTCGCTGCCTGAGGACAGCGCGAGCGAGGCATGGCCGTCGCGATGCGCCGGAAAGGCCTTCAGACCGACCCCGGCCACCGGGTGCCCGTGCCACATGTCGGTCGCCGCCGCCCACATCGTGTAGCGGTCGACGACCGACTGGTCCGGCGCTTCGGTGATCTGGGTGATGCTGGTCAGCCGCTCCTCGACAGCCTTGGCGCCCACTCCGAAACCGCCCACCAGCACCACCGTCACCGCGGCCACCGCGGCGAAGACCTTCGCCGCCCGCCGCACGCCGACCAGCAGCAGCTGCGCCCCGCACGCCACCGCCGTGGCGATCCAGGCACCCCGGCTGAAGGACAGCGCGAGCGGCACGAGCAGCGCCAGCGCGCACAGGGCCGCCGCGACCCGCTGCCGCCGCTCCCGTGCCCCGAGCGCGAGACCGGTCGCGGCCACGATCCCGAGCGCGACGACGTTCGCCATCCCCATCACGTCGGACGGTCCGAAGGTGCCCACCGCCCGGATGTTCGCTCCCTGGTACGAGGCCCCGGTCGCGGTCAGGTACTGCTTCACGCCGATCGCGCCCTGCCACAGCGCGAGGCCGACCAGCGACCACAGCACCAGCCGGGCGCCCCGCCGGTCGCGTACCAGCAGCAGCACGGCGACCGGGACCAGCACGAACACCTGGACGTAGCGGGCCAGTCCGGTGATCGCGTCACCGGTGGTCACGGCCCCGGCGGCGGCGACCGCGATGCCCAGCACGGGCAGCCCGAACACCGCCACCGCGGTCCGCGTCAGCGGTCGCCGCGCCCGCAGCACGGCGTGGCCGACGGCACACAGCACGAGCAGCCCCGACGCGGCGTCGGCGGGCGAGCGGCCGCTGTCCGCAGTGACCGGCAGCCCCAGCAGCGCGACGACCGCGACGACCGGCAGCACGGTCAGGAAGGGCAGTACGGCACGGTATCCGCGCGGCGCGGGCGCCGGCCGGGCGAGCGGGGGAGCGGGCGGAGCCGCCGTGGGAGTGCTCACCGGCCCTCAGCTCCCCGTCGGCCGGACGAACTGGGCCGCCGTGCGCAGCAGGATGCAGATGTCCTGCCACAGCGACCAGTTGTCGATGTAGGCGTTGTCGTAGCGGCAGCGGTCCTCGATCGAGGTGTCACCGCGCAGCCCGTGGATCTGCGCCAGCCCGGTGATCCCGGTGCGCATCCGGTGACGTTCCGGATAACCGGGGTGGGCCTGGCTGAACTTCGCGACGAAGTAGGGCCGTTCGGGTCTCGGCCCGACCAGGCTCATGTCACCGCGGAACACGTTCCACAGCTGGAGCAGCTCGTCCAGCGAGGTGCGGCGCAGGAAGTGGCAGAAGCGGCTCATGTCCTGGTCGTTCGCCACGCTCCAGCGGGTCGCCGCCTCGTGCGCGCTGGCGGGCCGGTGGGTCCGCAGCTTCAGCATCGTGAACGGCCGCCCGTCCTTGCCGATCCGCTCCTGCCGGAACACCACCCCGGGACCGTCCAGGACCCGCAGCACGAGCGCGCACACCAGCAGCACCGGCCCGGCCAGCACCAGCAGCGCACCGGAGAGCGCCACGTCCAGCGTCCGCTTGCCCGGACCGCCGAACCGCCGCCCGCCCTCCGGCCGCAGCAACCTCCGGGAGAACCCGGCCAGATGACCCGCCCCACGGCGGTTCCCGCCGATGCCGTACGACGGCGGGTCCGCGTCCAGCTCCCACAGCACGCAGCCGTGCCCGGCCAGCGCCCGCAGCATCGCGGCGTTCTCCACCCGGGTCGCGGCACCCACGACGAGCACCGTCCGCACCCCGTTCTGGACGACCGCCCGGCGCGCCTCCAACACCGTGGTGAGCACCGGAAGTTCGGGCCCTTCGTGGGCGCCCCCGACGACCTCGGGGTGGTCGGCGACAAGGCCCACCGGCCGTACTCCGCAGTCCGGTTGGCGCAGCAGTGCGGCCGACACGAGCCGGGTCGTCGCGAGCGGGCCGACCACCAGAGCGGGACGGGGCCGCAACCGCAGCGCCCGGCGCCGCAGTCCGTGCACCGCGGCCCGGCCCGCCCAGGCCACCGCACAGTGCGCGGCCACGGCGACGACCAGCGCGGTCACCGGCAGCGACCGCAGCGGGGAGAGCGCCACGACGACGGCCCAGGCGACGGCGATCCGCCCGCAGACGGCGGGGAGTTCGTCCAGCGCGCCGGGCACCGCGGAGGTGTCGTACAGCGCGGCCCGCCGGTTCAGCGCCATGACGCCGAGCGTCAGCAGGGCGACGACCAGCGGATGTCTGTGCTGCGTGGGCAGCGCCAAGGCCCCCAGCAGCGCGGCACCGCCGTCGACGAGCCACAGCGGCGCCGGGGAGGTCCGGCGCGGACGGCGGACTCCCCGGCCGGGGGTGCCCCGGCGTCCGGCGGCGGGCCCGCGCGGGGCGAGGACGGGGACGGCGCCCTCGGGCGCCCACTGGTGCCCCGGCGAGGCAACGGTACTTTCCGCGGTCATGTGGGGATGCACTTTCTGCCCTCGTTGGGACCGGCGACCTGCGCGGTGACGAGGCCGAGCAGCTCGCGGTACAGGTCGGTCACTGCGTCCGTGGCCCGTCGCAGATCGTGGACGTGGAGCACATGCGTACGGCCCCGTGCGCCCAGCGCCGCGCGCAGCGGCTCGTCCAGCAGCAGCGCGGTGAGTGCCTGCGCCAGCGCGCCGGGGTCCTCCGGCGGCACCACGCAGGACGGCCGGTGGGCGGGCGGAAGGCTCTCGCTCGCCCCGTCCACATCCGTGACGACGACCGGCCGGCCGCACGCCATGGCCTCCAGCGGGGCCAGCGCCATGCCCTCCCAGCGGGACGGCAGGACGACGACATCGGCCGCCCGGTACCAGTCGGCGACGTCGGGCGTCCCCCCGGCGAACTCCACCGCCCCCGGCGCGTCGCGGCGCAACCGCTGCGCGTCCGGGCCGTCCCCGACCAGCACCAGCCGGGCCCCGGGCACCTCCCGCACCACGGCGGGCCAGGCCGCGAGAAGCACGTCCTGCCCCTTCTGACGGCACAGGCGCCCCACGCACACCACGAGCGGACCCGCGGCGGAGCGTGCGCTGTCGCCCTCCGGCCGGAAGAGGTCGGTGTCGACACCGTTGGGCACCACCTGCCAGCGAGCCGTGATGCCGGACCGGTGCCCGGTACGCCGCTCGGCCTCGCTGACGCACAGCACTCGCGTCGCCCACCGGGCGCCGAACCGCTCCCAGCCCAGGGCCAGCCGCGCGACGACGCCCTCCGCGGCCTCGAACGACCAGGCGTGCGGCTGGTACACGGTCGGCAGTGCGCCGCGTACCGCGAGCCGGGCCGCGAGCCCCGCCTTGGCGCTGTGCGCGTGCACCAGGTCCGGCCGCACATCACGCACCACACGCGCCAACCGCCGTACCTCGCCGGGAAGTCGGCGTCCCGGCGAGCGGGTCGCGTCCCAGCGCAGCACCCGGCCGCCGAGTGCCCTGACGTCGTACCCCAGCGTGCCGCCCCGCGGACAGGCCACGGTCACCCGCAGCCCCGCGGCGAGTTGCGCCGCGACCAGGTCGGTCACGACCCGTGCGACACCACCCTCGACGGGCTGGGCGACGTGCAGGATGTGCGGCGCAATGCGCATGACCGTTGCTGCCCTTCCGAAGAGATGAGTCCGAACCAGTAACACGACGTGTGGCTCGCGTTCCCGATATAAGATCCCGGGCCTGTTCGAGAGGGTCTGAGGAGCAACCGGCTTCCTGGATTCAGTGGATTAGCACTACCAGCCACTTATCCATATTTATCTTCTATCCGGTCAACAGTGTTGGAACGGCGGCGTCCTCCGACTTGTTTCCCACGCCGGACCACCCATTCGGAGTCGCCGCGCGACCCGGTTCCGGTTGCGGGAGCGTCGCTTCGGTTTAACGGTGATCACACCATCGGAAAATCATGCGAGGGGAAATCCATGCCCGCACCGACCACCCGGCACCTCGTCACCTCGACCCTCTGCGCGGCCCTCTTTCTGGGAACGGTGGCGCCCGCGCTCGCGGCCGCCCCCGGGACCGGCCGTGACACCCGCACCGCGTCCCGCGCCCCCGTCCCCGCGCGGGCCGTCCTGAAGGACCAGACCGAAGTGCTGGCCGGCCTCGGCACCGTGCTGACCCCGGTCACCCACCTGCTGGACAGGGCCCTCGAAGCGGACGACGACCCGCTCACCGCCGCCGAGGCGAAGGAACTCGCCGACGCCGCGAAGGAGGCCGTCGCCGAAGCCAGGAAGGACGTCGAGGAGGCCCGCAAGGAGGCCGAAGAGGCCAGGAAGGAAGCTCTACAGGCCAGGAAGGACGCGCTGGCAGAGGCCAAGAAGGAGGTCGAGGAGGCCCGCAAGGAGGCCCTCACGGACGCCGCGGAGGCCGATCAGGTGCCCGCCGCGACCACCGACCTCACGGGCGACGCCCTCGGTGACCTCGGCAAGACCCTCGACGCGCTGCTGAGCGTGCTCACCTCCGGCGGGTCCGAGGAGGTCGACGCCACGGCCGACAACGTGGTCGAGGCCCTGGTGAACGTCACCGTCGCCACGCTCGCCGACCGCGGCCTGCCGCGCGCCTGAATCGCCGGTTCTCTTACCCGTTGTGCCGAACGCGTTCGGCACAACGGGTCTTTTCGTATGAGTTCCCGGAAGTTGCGACGGCGGAGTTTCCCGAGCACTTCCCCTGTCGTTAGCCCAGGAGAACTGAGACCTGATTTACCTGGAAGGATCACGATGAAGAACCTGAAGGCTGCTGCCGTCGTCGCCGGCTCCCTCGCCATTGCCGGTGCCGCTGTTCCCGCCTCGGCGGTGGGCATGCCGGGGCACGGCCTCGTCGAGAACGGCAAGACGGTCGCCGGCAGCCTGCCCACCGCCGCGAAGCTGCCGACGGGTTACGTCGGAAACAATGTGAAGCGCACCGCGGACAAGGTGAAGACGGGCGTGAAGGACTCGGGCATGGTGAAGACCCCCGTCTTCGGCGGCACCCTGCCGAACCCCGTCGACGGCCGGCTGCTCGGTGGTCTTCCGCTCAACAGGTGACTTCGTCGCCTGGCGGCTCGATGGCTGGGGTCGGCTCCGAATTCTCGGGGTCGGCCCTTCGGCATGTGTGACCATGCGGGGCGGAGTGTGATTTTCACGCGTCGCGTTGGGCCGAACGGACGATTCAGGGTGACCGTGGGCGTGGGGGCCCGTTCATCCCTATGTATGGGCGCTCTTTCCTCCTTGCCGGCGCTTCATCAAGATCGTGGGCCCTGTCCGCTTCGCCGATGCGGACAGGGCCCACGGGTTTGCCGGGCAACACACAAAGACAATGGCGGTCCGCCGGGATTCCGGCGGACCGCCATCGGATGAGGGACTGCTCAGAAGAACAGGCCGCCGAAATGCGCGGAGTTCCGTCCCTGCTCGACCTTGCCGGAGTTGCAGCCGACGTACTTCGAGTTCGGCGCGATGGTGGCGGCGATGGCGGCTGCTCCGTTGGACCACGGCACGGCGCAGCGAGCGTCGATGAGGGTGCCGTTGGCGTTGATCAGACCCGACTGATGGCCGCTGACGACGACGGGGCCCGACGAGAAGGCCTTACCGCCCGAGGCCGTGGTGGTGTCGCTGTCGGCCGAGGCGGCGCCGCCGGTCGCGAGGACGATGCCTGCGGCGAGGGCGGAAATAGCCGTAACCTTGTTACGCATGAGTTGAGCCTTTCCGGGCTGCGTGTGGGGTTTACCTGCTGAGAATTGCTCACAGCAGGAGTCAGAAGAACAGGCCGCTCTTGTGGATGGCACCCCGTCCCTGCTCGACCTCGCCGGAGTTGCAGCCGACGTACTTCGAGTTCGGCGCGATCGTGGCGGCGATGACGGCTGCTCCGTTGGACCACGGCACGGCGCAGCGAGCGTCGATGAGGGTGCCGTTGGCGTTGATCAGACCCGACTGATGGCCGCTGACGACGACGGGGCCCGACGAGAAGGCCTCACCGCCCTTGGCCGTGGTGGTGTCGCTGTCGGCCGACGCGGTGCCGCCGGTCGCGAGGACGATGCCTGCGGCGAGGGCGGAAATGGCCGTAACCTTGTTACGCATGGATGCGCCTTTCCGGGCTGCGTGTGGGGTTTACCTGCTGAGAATCGCTCACAGCAGGAGTCAGAAGAACAGGCCGCTCGCGTGAACGGAGTTCCGCCCCTGCTCGATCTCGCCGGAGTTGCAGCCGACGTACTTCGAGTTCGGTGCGAGGGTGACGCCGAGGACGGCTCCGTTGGACCAGGGAACGGCACAGCGAGCGTCGACGAGGGTGCCGTTGACGTTGACCAGACCCGACTGATGGCCGCTCACGACGACCGGACCCGTCGAGAAGGGGCCACCGCCCTTGACGGTCGTGGTGTCGCTGCTGCTGCCGCTGCTGCCACTGTTGCCGTAACCACCGGCGGAGGCCATGCCGGCGGTGCTGACGACGGTGCTGAGGGCGAGGGCCGTGATGACCGCGAACTTCTTGGGCAACTCGGTTCCTTCCTAAATTCACGGTTGCGCACGCTTACGAAAAGGAAACCCGTATATGCGTGCCTAAGTCACGGTGGGAAGAATCAAACGTGGGCAGATTCCATCGGATGGCGCAACGTGGCAAGCCGTTCGGCGGAGCCGGCTTTTCGTTCATTCCTGAGGTATGCCCTTGAAAAGCTTCGGCCGGTCGATCCGAGTGGATTCCGGGTGGGCCGGACGCCGACATACGTCCGGCCCACCGGCGAGGGGAGAGCCGGTGGGCCGGACGATGGTTCACGGGTGCCGATGGGCTCGTGGGCCCGCCGCGTGCGGAGCTGGAACTGCGGGTCCGGACCAGAGTCCGGTCCTGCCGACGGTCCTCGGCGGTAGAGAACCGGATCAGAGTCTTGGAATTCCGGGCCCGGCTTTCGCCGGTACGGACGGCTCGTATGGCTGACGGGTCGTCACTTATTGGGGAGCAGAGTGCCGAGGCCGCCGGTCGTCGGCGCATTCAGCGGGCGGACCTGGACAGATCCGCTGCCCGCGGGGTTCCTCACGGGAATCGTGGGCTTCTTGGCGGCGTTGGGGTCCATGCCGTCCAGGTAGATGCCGGACATGCCCCCCGCCTTGTTCCTTTCGAATGCGCTGCCCTGGGCGATCCCGCCATCACGGGCCAGCCGCGTCACGGTGTCGGCCGCGGGCACCACGGCCGGAGTCACCTTGGTCGGGGAAATGAGACGGGACCCGAGCGGGCTGGTGGAGATCCCCGAATCACCCGTGGCCGCCGATGCCGCGACAGCGGAACCGCCCACAAGACCCGCACCGATCGCCAACGCCGCAGTGGTGAAAACTGCCTTCTTCATGATTCACCTCGCTTGAAAGTACCTCTGATCCAACGGTTGGAGAACATAGCAGTACAGCAGCCCTGTAAAAGCGACGCGTTACTCCATACGCATGAAAGTCGCAGGGGTGAAGAATGCAATGCACAGATGCATTCGGAGGGATTGACAGGTGGTCCGCGAATCAATTCATCGTATGGTGCTTCCGGTTCGGGTGGGCTGCCTGCATGATCGGAAATATGAAATTCAGCGCCATCCTTGAGATGATCACCGGCAGTGAGAAATTCACGCCGCCCCGGCCGCCCGACGGATCGCTGGTCTGGGCGGAGGAGTTCGACGCCCCGATCGCCTGGGGGGCCCGCTGGACCGGCGACCGGACCAGTGCCTTCCGCTACTGCGACCACAACCCGGACGACAACAAGCTCGACTGGCTGGACCCCGCCTGCGTGACCGTCTCGGACGGCGTGGCCACCTTCATCGCCGTTCCGGACGACCGCACCCTGGAGAACGGCCGGCAAGCCTGGCGCACCGGGCTGCTCACCACCGAGTACTCCGCCGAGGGCTTCCAGGTGCGGACCGGCGACCTGGTCGAGACCCGGGTCAGACTGCCCTTCGGGACCGGCGCGTGGCCGGCGCTGTGGACCTGGAAGGACGGCCGGAACGAGGTCGACACCTTCGAGTACCACCCGGACAACCCGAACCTGCTGGAGCTGTCCAACCACGTCAACTCCGCGGCCGACTACCACACCGACGTCCACGCGGTCGCCCCCGGCCGGTGGGTGACCATCGGCACCCGCTACGGCGCGCGGTGCGTGGAGTGGTACGTCAACGGCGATTGCGTCTTCTCCGACGGCGCCGGCGTCGGCCCCGACTGGTCGGCGTATCTGATCCTGAACCTGTCATTGAGCGCCGGCGGGCACCACCCCGCTCCGTGCGGTCCGGAACCGATCACCTTCGACGTCGAGTACCTCCGCGTCTACCGCTGACCGTCCCCGCGGGCTCGTCCGTTCGGGCGGACGGCCCGCCGTGGAGTCGGCCGGTCGGGTGAGCATCCGGCGGAGAGTCCTTCGCGCCGTCGATAGGGTCCCTCGGTGGCCTCTGACTCGACGACGGGCAGCAGCCGGGCGTTCGCCCTGCTGATGGTGATCTGCGGGGCGGCCGGGCTGGTCGCCTCCTGGGTCATCACCCTCGACAAGTTCAAGCTCCTGGAGGACCCGGACTTCACCCCGGGGTGCAGCCTCAACCCCGTGGTGTCCTGCGGCAGCGTCATGGAGAGCGACCAGGCCGAGGCCTTCGGGTTCCCCAATCCGATGCTCGGCCTGGTGGCCTACGGCATCGTGGTCTGCGTCGGCGTGAGCCTGCTGTCCGGCGCCGCGTTCCCGCGCTGGTACTGGCTGACCTTCGAGGCCGGGTGCCTGTTCGGGATCGGGTTCGTCTCCTGGCTCCAGTTCGAGTCGCTGTACCGGATCAACGCCCTGTGTCTGTGGTGCTGTCTGGCCTGGCTCGGCACGATCCCGCTGTTCTGGTACGTGACGTCCTTCTGCGTACGGGCCGGTTTCCTGCCCGCCCCGCGGCCGGTACGGGCCTTCTTCGCGGAGTTCACCTGGGTGCTCCCGGTGCTGCACATCGGGGTCGTCGGCATGCTGATCCTGACCCGTTGGTGGGACTTCTGGACAAGCTGAGCATTGCTGCACCCGGGGCGACACGGCCCCGGGGACGCTCCGGTGGTGACCATGCGAGGCCGTGAACTGTTACTCGTACGAACACCGAACCGTACGAGGAGTGAGCCATGGCCGTCAGCGCACGTGGGGTGTCGGTGGACGCCGGACAGGGAACGCACGCCCCGACGAGCGACGAGCCGCGAGGGCGGACCCGGCGGGAGGCGGTGCGGCTGCTGCTCGCCTCGGCCGCGGTGGCCGTCGCCCCGGTCATCACCGCCTCCCGGCCGTCACAGTCCGCGGACGGACGGCACGGCGCCGACACCGACCTGTCCTTCGACGAGACCTACCAGGGCCGCCGTATCCAGGGCGCTCCGGCGTCGCAGGCCGGTCTCACCGCCCTCGACGTCGCCTGGCACGTCACCGTCGACGGCCGGCCGCTGCACCTGATGCGCCGAGCCGACGGCACCTGGCTGAGCATGGTCGACCACTACGGCTGGTACCGGACGCCACTGGAGGCGACCCGGGCCGCCGTCGACGAACTCGGGCCCGGCGGGCGACTGCGCGACCTGGCTCCCGGGCCGTTCGGCGGCGGGCATCCGCACAGGGAGGCACAGCATGGTGTACGTGCGTAAGAACGTGAGCAAGCTGACGCGCACCGAGCGGCGTCGGTTCGTCCAGGCGCTGCTGGCGATCAAGCGCCGCGGTGAGTACGACGAGTTCGTACGCCTGCACATCGCGCATTTCGTCGGCGACGGCGACCGGGGCCTGCGTGCCGCGCACATGACGCCCTCCTTCCTGCCCTGGCACCGCAGGCTGCTGCTGGACCTGGAGGAGGCCCTGCGCCGCGTCGACGACTCGGTGACGGTGCCGTACTGGGACTGGACGCGGGACCGCAGCCCCACCGCGGTGCCATGGACCGACGAACTGCTCGGCGGCAACGGCCGACCCGGTGACCGGCGGGTGATGACCGGGCCGTTCGCCCGTGCGACCGGCAACTGGACCATCAGGGCGGGTGCCTTCGCGGGTGACTTCCTCACCCGGGACCTGGGCCGCTCCCGTAATCCGATCGCCCTGCCCACCAAGGCCGAGCTGAAGCAGGCGCTGGACGACCCGGTCTACGACATCGCCCCGTGGAACTCGACGGTCGGCAGGGGCTTCCGCAACAAGCTGGAGGGGTGGGGGCGCGGCAGGGACTCCTGGCGCAACCACAACCGGGTGCACCGCTGGGTCGGGGGCGCCATGCTCGGCGGAGCGTCCGTCAACGACCCCGTCTTCTGGCTGCACCACGCCTTCGTCGACATGCAGTGGCAGCGCTGGCAGCAGCGCCACCGCAACCACCGCTACCTGCCGGCGAACCCGCCCGGGCAGCGCAGCGACCAGTACCGGCGGATCGTCGCCCGGCACGAGCGGCTCCCACCGTGGGACGTGACACCGGACGAGCTGGAGGACGTGTCCAAGATCTACCGGTACGCGTAGGAACCGGTCGCACCGGGGCGGCCGACAACGCCTGACCGGCCCGGCGTCAGGGCAGTCGTCGTACCGGTGAACCCGCCAGGTAGGCCTGGATGTCCTCCACCGCCTGGCCGTAGTACGTCGCGTAGTTGGCCTGCGAGACATAGCCGAGGTGGGGTGTGGCCAGCAGCCGGGGAGCCGTGCGCATCGGGTGGTCGGCGGGGAGGGGCTCGGTGTCGAACACGTCGACGCCGGCGCCGGCGATGCGGCCCTCGTGCAGGGCGGTGAGCAGGGCGTCCTGGTCGACGATGGCCGCGCGGGAGGTGTTGATCAGATACGCCGTCGGCTTGAGCAGGGCGAGTTCGGGCGCGCCGAGCAGGCCCCGGGTGCGGTCGCTCAGCGCGAGATGGACCGAGACGAAGTCGCTGTCTTTCAGCAACTCCTCCTTTGACGCGGCCAGATGGACGCCCACCTCGTCGGCGTACTCCTTGGTGAGGTTCTGGCTCCAGGCGGTGACGCGCATACCGAAGGCGAGGCCGACGTGAGCCACCCGGCTGCCGATCTTGCCGAGGCCCAGCAGGCCCAGCCGGCGGCCGTGCAGATCGGCGCCGACCGTGCTCTGCCAGGGGCCGCCGGAGCGCAGGGCGTCGTTCTCCTGGACGAGGCCGCGGGCCAGGCCCAGCAGCAGGGCCCAGGTGAGTTCGACGGGCGGGGTGGAGGTGCTGGCCGTGCCGCAGACGGTGACGCCGTGCGCCTCGGCGGCGGCGTAGTCGATCACCGAGTTGCGCATGCCGGAGGCGATCAGCAGCCGCAGCCGGGGGAGACGGGCGATCAGCGAGGCCGGGAACGGCACCCTTTCGCGCAGGGTGACCACGATCTCGAAGTCTGCGAGGGCCGTGGCGAGGGAGTCCTCGTCGGGGAAGTGGGTGGTGAACGGGACGACCTCCACGTCGTCCGCGAGTGGCGACCAGTCGGCGACCTGGGTCGCCGCGTTCTGGAAGTCGTCGAGCACGGCACAGCGCAGCCGCACGGTGGCTCCTTTCCTTGTGGGTCGCGTGGCGCGAAGGGGGGCCGGAACAGACCGGCCGGTCCGATTGTCGGCGCGTGGCGCCGCGTTGCCGCTAACTCCGCGTGGCGGCCGTGACCGGCTCCTGGGTGTTCGCCCGGTACTCCTCGAAGACTCTCTCACCCCGGTCCGGCGACAGGTCGAGCGCGGCCAGCATCGCGGGCGTGGAGATGCTCGGCAGGACGTGGCGGAGCAGGACGGAGACGCGGCGGCCGAGGTCCGCCCGGTTGCAGTTGGCCTGGCTCATCGCCTGGACGCCGGCGAAGGCGCCGTTGAGGAACTCGGCGGTCTCGGCCACATCGACATGGGGCAGGAGTTCGCCCTGGGCCCGGGCCTCCGTGAGGATCTGCTCCATGTGCTCGGTCCAGGCGCGGAAGGCGCCGTCACGGTCCAGCTCGCGCGCGCCCTGGTCGAGGGCGAGGGAGACACCCGCCTGCACCAGCGGATCGTGCTGCAACCGGTGGGCCATCAGCATGCCGTGGTCGACGAGCTTCTGGAGCTTGCTGGCTCTCTCGGGGAGCCTGTCGACGGGCAGTTGGGCCTCCAGCACGCCCAGCGCGACCTCCTCCTTGGAGGAGAAGTGGAAGTACAGCGCGCCCCTGGTGACCCCGGCGCGATTGAGGATCTCCTCCACGGTGGCCGAGGCGTAACCACGCTCGCCGAACACCCTCGCGGCCGCTTCGAGGATCGTCCGACGGGTTCTGATCGCGCGGTCCTGCTGAGCCATCTCTGCCTCCAACGTGCGTACACGGCACGTCACTTCACGCATTGAAAAGAAAACCGGATCACACGTAGGTTACTCGGCGGGCGGGGGCGGCCCGCCCTGGTGAATGACTCGAGGGGAGCCATGGACCCGGCGCGATCTCTCGACCCACCAGCACGGGACGAGCAAACCACAGGAGTTGCCGGGCCCGTCCGCGCAACCGCCGTATGGAACACGGAGGTGAGCGGCGAGCACGTGCACCGGCTGGATCCCCACGACGCGCTCCCCACCGCGTGGCGCCGGCTGGACGACACACACTTCCAGGTCAGGGCCCGCTGGCCGCGGCGGCACCGGTTCTTCACCGAGGTGGCCGGGCGCTTCCAGGACCCCCTGCTGATACCCGAGACACTGCGGCAGGCCGCTCTGCTGCTGGCGCACACCGCGTTCTCGGTGCCCGTCGGCGACCGGTTCGTGATGCAGCGCATCCGGTACTCGGCGTCGCCGGCCGGGCTGGTGCTCGACCGCTCCCCGGAGGGCGTCGTCGCCGACCTCAGCTGTGGTGGCGTACGGCGGCGGGGGCGCCGGCTGGCGGGCATGCGGTGCGCGATGGTGCTGCGGCGCCGGGGCCGGGTCGTCGCCACCGCCGACGGGCTGCTCGACTGTGTCTCGGACCGGGCCTATCGCCGACTGCGCGGGGAGCGGCTGGCCTGGACCGGCCGGCCCGTACCGCTGCCACCCGGACTGCCGCCCGGCGCGGTCGGCAGGACGGACGCCGGGGCCGTCGTACTCGCGCCGTCGTCGCGGCCGGGCGCCTGGCGCCTCAGGGTCGACACCGCCCATCCCACTCTGTTCCGCAGAGCGAACGACCATGTGCCGGGCTTCGTGCTGCTGGAGGCGGCCCGGCAGGCCGCCACGGCCCTGTCGCTCTTCCCCGGCCTCATGGTGGTCACCGACATGGACATGGCCTTCCTGCGGTACGCCGAACTGGACACCCCTTGCTGGATCGAGGCCGAGACGGCCAGCGAGGGCGGCCCCGACCCGGGCAAGGTGCGGGTGCGAGGGCTCCAGGACGACACCGAGGTCTTCCGCTGTACGGTGACGGTCGCCGCGTCGGCGCCGGCCGTACCCGACCCCTACGGCGGCCTGCTCGGCGGGTCCGCCACCGACCGCTGACACGGTCCGCGGACCGCGGGCCGAGAGGGAGGACCCACCTTGTCACCACGCATCCTCGTCACCGGGGGCAGCGGCTTCGTCGGCGGCCATGTCGTGGCCGCCCTGCGGGAGTCGGGCGGCGCCACGCCGCCCCCCGTCCGGCTGCTGCTGCGCGATCCGGCCGCCCTGACACCGGACCGGGCTCCGGCCGCGGACGTCGTGCGGGGAGACCTGGCCGACCCGGCCTCGCTGCGCGGGGTCTGCGAGGGCGTGGACGTCGTGCTGCACTGCGCCTCCCACATCGGCGACGACCCGCGGCTCACCGAGACCGTCAACGACCACGGCACCCGCGCCCTGGTCGAGGAGGCGACCCGCGCCGGTGCGACCCGGATCGTCTATGTGAGTACGGCCGCCGTGTACGGCCGGGGCCCCTTCACCGCCGCCCTCCCGGGCGAACCGCCCCTCGCCCCGACCTCGCCGACCAGCCGGGCCCGTGCCGCCGCCGAGCGGCATGTGCTGGACGCGGGCGGAGCCGTACTGCGTCCGCACCTCGTACTCGGCACCGGCGACCGCTGGGTGGTGCCCGGCCTGGCCACCCTGATGGGCGCGCTGAAGGCCCGCCTCAAGGGGTGCGAGGCCCGCCACTCCGTGGTCGACGTACGGGCGTTGGGGCGCGCGGTGGCCGCCGCCGGCCTGTCGGAGCATGGTCTGTCGGGCGTGCATCACGTCAACCGCCCCCAGCCGGTGAACGGTTCGGAACTGCTCGACACGGTGGCCGACCGACTCGGCCTACGGCTCCCGGGCGCACCCGTCGACGTCGACGAGGCGCGCACCCGGCTCGCCGGACAGCCCCGGGCACTGCACCACCTCGGCATGCTGGCCGTGGACCACTGGTTCGCGGACGACGGCTTCTGGGACGCGGTCGGTGCCGATCACGGGGTCGGGTTCGCGGGGAGTATGGCCGAACACGGGCCGTGGTACGGGGAGTTCGTCCAGCGCGGCTGACATCTCCCCGACCCTGGATGTCAAAGGAAGCGGAGGGAGGGAGCTCGTGGAACTCGTGGAACTCGTGGAAACCGAACGCGCGCTGACGGGCAAGATCGCACTGGTCACCGGGGCCGGCCGGGGTATCGGCAGAGGCATCGCCGAGCGGCTCGCCCGGGACGGGGCGCTGGTCGGCGTCCACTACGGCGAGAGCGAGGCCGCCGCGCTGGAAGTGGTCGCGGGGATCCGCGAGAGCGGCGGGCGGGCCTTTCCCGTCGGGGCCGAACTGGGGGTGCCGGGCGACGCCGACGCCGTCTTCGCGGCGTTCGATGCCGGGGTGTGGGAGGAGACGGGGGCGGGCGCCGGTGCCGGGGTGGGGGAGCGGACGGGGGCGGGCGCCGGTGCGGGGGTGTGGGAGCAGACGGGGGATGGCTGCGATGCGGCGGGCTCCGATGCGTCGGGCGCCGATGCCGTGGGCTCGCTCGACATCCTCGTGAACAACGCGGGGACGAGTGGTTCGGGGCGGATCGGACAGGCGGACCCCGAGGTGTTCGACCGCATGATCGCCGTCAACGCCAAGGCACCCTTCTTCCTGGTGCAGCGCGCGCTGCCGCGGCTGCGCGACGGAGGGCGGGTCATCAACATCTCCTCGCTGGCCTCACGGCACGCCTTCCCGGAGTCCGTCGCGTACGCCATGTCCAAGGGGGCGCTGAACACGATGACCCTCTGCCTGGCCAAGGAACTCGCCGGACGCGGGATCACCGTCAACACGGTCGGACCCGGCTTCATCGAGACGGACATGAACGCCCACCGCAGGGCCACACCGGAGGCACGGGCCGCCCTGGCCGCGAGTTCGGTCTTCGACCGGATCGGCAGACCGTCGGACGTGGCGGACGTCGTGGCGTTCCTGGCGTCGGACGACTCCCGGTGGCTGACCGGGCAGTATCTGGATGCCAGCGGGGGGAGCGAGCTTTGAGGTGGCTACGGCTGTGAAGGCGTCGTAGTGGAGGGGGACGGTCGCTGGGGTGCCTGGGGTGCCTGGGGTGCTTGGGGGTGTGCCTGGGGGGTCGGTGACGCGTCGCCCTCCGGCCGGAGTGCTGGACGACGGGTTGTGATGTGACTCAGCCTGCCGCGTGGGTGGCTTGACCACAGCCGCGACGCGGGGGAGTGCGCGAGTCGTGTGCGCGCATGCGGGGTGAGCGTCGCGCACCTAGGCTGATGCTGCTCGGGGTAGCTGCGGAGGTCTGCCATGCCCCGATCCATCTGGTCCGGTGCCATCTCGTTCGGCCTGGTCACGGTGCCGATCAACGTGGTCAGTGCCACCGAGGACCACAGCATTCGCTTCCACCAGTACCACCTGGAGGACATGGGCCGTGTCCGGGTGCGCAAGTTCTGCGAGGTCGAGGACCGCGAAGTCGACGGCGCCGAGATCGGCAAGGGCTACCAGCTGACCAAGGAACAGGTCATCCCGATCAGCGACGAAGAACTGCGCGAGATCCCCCTGCCGACCGCCAAGGCGATCGAGATCGAGGCCTTCGTGCCGCTGGGGTCCATCGACCCCCTCCGCATCGGCGAGGGCTACTACCTCCAGCCGGCCGGGCAGGTGGCGGCGAAGCCGTACAAACTCCTCGTGCAGGCCCTGGGCCGGTCGTCGAAGATCGCGGTGGCCAAGTACGCCTGGTCGGGACGCGAGCGGCTGGGCCTGCTGCGGGTGAAGGACGACGTGATCGTGCTGCATGCCATGCGCTGGCCGGACGAGATCCGCGACCCTGCCGAGCTGCTGCCCGAGCCCGTGGAACTGACCGAGGACGAGATCGACGGCGCGCTGTCGCTCATGGACAGCATGAGCCGCGACGACCTGGAGGACCCGGAGTTCCGCGACACCTACACCGAGGCCCTGGCGGAGATCATCGAGGCGAAGCGTGAGGACAAGCCCTTGCCCGCGGCACCCGAGCCTGCCGACTCGGGCGGCCAGGTGCTCGATCTGATGGCCGCCCTCAACCAGTCCGTGGCCCAGGCACAAGCCGCCCGCGGCGAGCGCACGGCCGACGTGCACGAGATGCCGAAGAAGAAGACCGCGGCCAAGAAGACCACGGCGAAGAAGCAGCCGGCCAAGAAGCAGCCGGCCAAGAAGACTGCCGCGAGCAAGACGACGAAGAAGACCGCAGCGCAGAAGACCTCGGGCCGTCGGCCACGCAGCGCCTAGCAGGCGGGGCCCGGCATGGACATCGAGCTGACGTACCGCAAGGGGCTGCTGCGCAGCATCGGCGACGTGGAGATCTCCTACGGCCGACGGGAGTGGCTGAACGGCACGCCACGCGCCCTGGGTGCCTGGCCGCTGGAGTACCAGCGGCTCAGCACGAACGTGCGCGCCGTGGGCAGCGTAGAGATCACCTACAGCAAGTGGTCCACCCAGCCGCGCACGGTCGGTCAGTGGAGCTGTGAATCCAGCCGGTTCGGTGCCCGCCTGCTGCGCGTTGGACCGTATGAGCTGAGGCATGACTTGGCCGGCAGCCGCGTTCGTGGCATCGGCCCGCTCGAAGTCTTCTACGACAAACTCGGCTCCCGTCCCATCCGCGTGCGGCTGCACGACGACAGCCAACGACTGTCCGACGACCTCGTCCTGGTGCTCTACCTCGTGCTGTTCTGGCAGAAGCAGGCCTGGGAGGCAGCCGAGCAAGCCAGGAGGAGCTGACGGCCGGACCGGTGCTGGGTGCACGTACACCGGGGGCACGGTCCGGCTGAGACTCAGCTCGATCAGCCGGACAGCCCGAAGCCTGACCTTAATCACCAAAGCGGGCGCCCGGGGCTTCGCCGTTTCCGCTGGCGCAGGCCCTGAACAGCAAAAACGTGCTCCCGAAGGAGGGCGGAGACTGGGCGCCCCCGGCAGGACTCGAACCTGCGGCCAAGCGCTTAGAAGGCGCTTGGCGTGTTCGCCGAGGGTCGGCCACTGACCTCAACAGCTACCCCTTCCGCTGGCAGCTCGTCCCCAGCCGTCGACACGCATTCGACATGGCCTGGAGCCGGTTCACGGTCGCCGGTAGGCCGATGGGTCGATACCCGCTTCTGGCGTCCTGCTGAAGGACACGTAGGCGGGGTGCTCTGGGTCTCCAACCTGTATGAGGGCGTAGAGATCAAGGTCATGGTTTGCGAATCTGTGGAGGTATTGGAGGAACAGCTCCAACTCCTCGTCCGACAGCCGCTCATCGTGCCGCTCGTTGCGCATGGGGTCACGATACGAGCGGAGGAGCTACGACCTGACGCGGACCTGTCCTGCTAGCGGTTGATGGGGATCTCGTAGACGATCTCGCAGTGAGCTGCCGGCACCACGATGTCCGCCGTCTCCACGGGCCGCCCGTCGTCGCTGTAGTACGTCCGCCGGATGTGCGTCACGAGCGCGGCCTTCTGGATGCCGAGGAGTGACGCCTCCTCGGCGGTCGCCTGCCTGGGTTCCGGCTGCTCCACGGCGTGGCTGACGGTGACTCCGATCGCGGCCATGCGGTTCACGACACCGGCCCCGGCGTGCGGCCCTCCCTCGGGGAGGACGACGAGCGTGCCGGCGGTGAGGTCGTACGGCTCCCAACTCGTCGACAGCTGCACGGGCCTGCCGTCGGCCAGGAACTCGTACGCCGTGCGGACGCATAGGTCGCCCTCGGTGATGCCGAGCCGCGCCGCGATGTCGGCCGGAGCTGGCACCTTGGCCTCGGTCCGGCTCTCCCAATCTCCTTGCCTGCCCAAGGCTTTCATGTCCGCCCGGAACGGTGACGCCTCGGGCCGCTCTCGTGCCGAGGACCGGACGACCCTGACCCGCTGCCGGGGTTCGGCGACGTAGGTGCCCGATCCGGCGCGGCCCTCCAGCACGCCCTGGGAGATCAGCAGCTCCTGTGCCCGACGGACGACGTTCTCGCCCACTCCGCACTCTTGGCCGATCTGGGCGCGGGAAGGCAGGCGGTCGCCGGGTTCCCACACGTGCTCCGCGATCCGCCGCCGGAGTTCGTCAGCGATGCGGAGATAGGGCGGCTGCTCAGGCATATGGAAAATCTAGTCCACTAGCTCTAATCTAGTTAACTAGCTTCACTCAAAGTGATCGCCGGTTAACGGAGGCTGCCCTGTGCCCGCTTCGGGAGTTAGCGCGGCGGCCATCGCTGCCCGGCTGTCCGGCGTCGGGCTTCCGGCACGGATGGAGGAGCACGACCAGTACACGACGGTCGAAGCGGAAGTGCCGGAGTCGCTCTCCGCCGACTTATGGCAGGAGGTCCTGGAAGTGGTGGCGGAGGCCGATCGGTTCGGGCTTCTCGCCACCAGCCTGAACGGCCGCACCCTCTGGGCGGCCGTACACAAAGCGGTCCCCACGACGGGCGATGTCGGGGGACCGAGCCATCAGCGATAGGAGCTGATCAGCGTGCTCAACCGTATCCGCCGTGCCGCCTCGCTCACCAGAGCGCGGTACTTCCCCAAGGGCAGGCACCGCCGTCCCTTACGGCCCTCCCGGCCGACGGCCGCCCTCGTTGATCCTGTGTCCGCTGACGCGTCGACGGTCGTCCTGGGCCGGGCTCCCGATACCGCGAACCACCGTCACCCGCTCGCGGGGGAGGAAAACGCGCTCGTCCGCCCGTACCTGCTGGCTTGGGAGCGTCGAGTACGGCTGCTCGCGGTGGTAGTCGCTCCTCACCTGCCCGCTGAGGCCTGGTCGTCGCTCGCGGGGGTGCGCTGATGCCAGCTCGCCAACAGCCCTACACCGTCGAGGTCTCGGCCGTTCCCTACTGGTCGACCGCCTGCCGTATCGGCACGCATCCTGCTTGCGTGGAGTCCTCCCCGGTCCCCGCACCGGTCGACCTGCCGATCGTCTACGAGACATGTGCCTGCCCGTGTCACTCGGCGTCCCGCCACGGCATGCCCGCGGAGGCGGAGCGGTGAGCGGCTGGGCCCCCGGCGGCACGCTGGCATCCAACGTCGAGGTCACCGCGGCAACCGTGCAGCGCGGCGACATCATCCAACTAGGCGGCCAGGCGTGCCGGGTGAGCGACCTCTTCCAACTCCCCCAAGGCGGCAAGCAACTCCTATTTTGAGTCGGGAGAGCTGCTGACCATGCATGCGCGCACCCGGCTCGCTGCCGTTCGCATACAGAGAAGGCGGTGATCCGGTCCGTGCCTTCACGCCATCACGAGATCGCCGACGATCTGCGGCACCAGATCACGACCGGTCGCATCAAGCCCGGCGAACGCCTGGCGTCCGAGGCCGGCCTCGCCGACCGATACAAGGTCAGCACGGTGACACTGCGGAGTGCCCTCGCGGTCCTCCAGGGCGAAGGCCTCGTCGAGAAGATCCACGGCAAGGGCAACTTCGTCCGCTGCCGACCGCGGAAGATCGTGTACGTCGGGGGATGGGGAACGCTGGACCCGTGGACCGCTGCTGAAACGGCTCTGCGTGTCACGGTTCGTACCAACACGGTGCTGGCAGAGGGGCATCTGGCGACCTTGCTGAAGGTGCCGACGGGCAGCCCTCTCGCAGAGTTCTTCTGCATCAGCTACGAGGGAGCGTCACCGCACGGCCTGGCCCGCATCTACATCCCGCGCGACCTGGCACCGGCCGGAGTACTGGACGACGAGTCCTCATGGCGGGAGACAGCTACGCGATTTGCCCTCCTGAGCTCGCCGTCGGCAACTGCCCTGGAGACGACAAGTGCCCGTCCACCGACACCGGACGAAGCCTCGGCCCTCCGGCTCCGCTCCGCCGTGGCGGTCCTCGCCATCACACGGGTCGCGACCGACGCCATTGGGCGAGTCGTCGAGGCAGGGCTTCTGGTGTTCCCCGGGGATCGCGTCGACGCGGTCTTCACCACCAACCACATGAACCGATGAGAGGCAGGCGCAAGGATGACCGCACCGAACCAACTGCGACTCCTCCCATGGACAGGGCCGGAGGGGAAGCCTTGCTACCTGAGCACTGACGACGGGGAGGGTTACATGTCCCGCCTGGCGGACAATATCGAGGCCGCACAGTTGGGAACGGCCGCCGAACTGCTGGAGCGAGCGTCAGACAAGCTCGACGACCAGGGCACGGGCTCGGAGGACATGCGCCGACTGGCCAGGGACCTGACCCGGGCCTTGCGCGATGTGCATCGCGTTGCGACCAGCCGCGGTGACCTTCTAGCGGTGAGCGATCCTCAATGCCCCTGAAAGGAGACGGCTGCGTTTAGTGGCCGGCAACGACCTTCCGTTCCTTGCCAACGGGGAGAGAAGCCCGGTTACGCACTGGGCTTCTCTCCCCGTTTCCCTGTGTTTACGCCGAGAGGTGCATTCAGAACGTTCGACCGACGTAAGGCGGCTCGCCCCAGCACAACATCGATGGCTCTGAACGCGGTCCGTTGTGCATAGCAACGACTCTGGAGGGCCCTTGGTGTCCGGGCAACCGCAGCAGGTCATGGCTCTGCACGAGGCAGATCAGACGGGACGAGTCCACGGATAGTCCACAGCTACTGAGCAACACTCACCAGCCGGGGTGTCCGCGCTTCTGCAGCAACCGCAGCTGAAGCGGTGACCGACCGGTTACAGTGACGTCCCCTTGGGGGAAGGGCGGTGCGAAGGTGGCTGGGGGCGTTCGGCGATACGGGCGAGTGGTAGCCGGTGTGCTTTTTCTCCTGGGTGTGTTACTGGCACTAGTCGTGGCGCATGTGGAGTGGGTACGGACCGCCGAGCGGGTCTACGCAACCTCGGTGGCCGATGCCGAGTCGGACAGCAAGATTGCGCCGGATGATGAGCCGGACACGCGGGCCAAGCTGGCCCGGTGGTATCGCGCGAACAAACCGAGCAGCCGGACTGGAAGTACGACGCTTCGGATCAGGCCAGTGCCCGGACTTGAGACGGCCCGTTGGGAGGCCACCGCGAAGCACAAGCTGGCATTGGGATACGAAGATCCGATGGTCGTGGACTTCCGCCGCGACCAAGAGGACCTGGACCAGTGGCTACCCCTGGAACTCCTTGTGGGTGGTGATGGCTGTCCGGCGGACGATTTTGACACCGATGCGGACGACGACCGCCTTGAGCAGGCGGGACCGTCGGCGAACGTGTATGCCCTCGAAGTCTCGAAGGAGACATGGGTGGGAAGCGGAGCCGACTGCACCGGCGAAGCGACGCATCTGTACGCCAACGTGAAGAAGGGATGGCTGGGGAAGAGCAGTCTCTATGACCGGTGGACGCTCACAGTCGACACGCCCCAGCGCCCTATCCTCGCTGTCGAGGGCGCAACTGTGCTTAGCCAGTCGGCCCACCGCGCCGAACTGCTTATTCCCGCCCGAGGTCTGGTTCGAGTGACTCTGGGAACCACCGCAAAGACATCTAAGCTCGGCGATTTGGAGGTAATTGCCGAGGCTGCGCAGAGTTACAGGTCTGTCTGGCGTGAGGCTGGCACGCTTCTGGCTGCTGTGACGGCCGTGACCTGCTGCTGGGTTCTGCCCTTCCTGCGACGCTGGGCGCCGAATGCGACTCGGGCACGCTGGACTGCGGCGGCGGTCGCCAGCGGTGTGCTGACGACCGCGACGCTCGCATTTGCGCTCGCGAGTACCGGAGAAGTCGAGGCGCCCTGGTGGGAGTACGCAGGTAGCGGTACGCCGCTGGTGGCGTGGTGGTGGGTGCTTCTGCCTTTCCTGCTTGGGGCGTTCGTGATTCGGGCCGCGACAGTACGCCCACCCCAGCTGCGGCAGTTGCTCCCTCTATCGCTTATACCGGGTGTTGTTCCTCTCATACCGGCACTCGTTCTCGCGGTGACTGGCCGGACGGCCGCGCCCTTGCTGCCCATCAGCGTTGGAGCCGTCGTCACGGCACTGGTAGCGCTGGTTTTGAATCTCGGGGTTCTGGGGCCGATCGGACGACGCTGGGCAGCTACGGTCGCGATGGGAGTATGGGTGGTGTTCATGTCCGTTGTTCCGGGAATGGGTCTGCCCAACTACGCTGACGGCGCCTGGGCGAACAGTCTCGTGGCGGGCGCTCTCTCCTGGGGCTGGGCCGCACTGTTGTGGCCTGTACTGATGGCGTTCGGCTGGCGTTGGTGGACCGCGTCCGTGCTCGTCGGAACGGTGTGGTACCTGCTCGCCGTCGGCGCGGAGTTCGGCAACGGGGCTCACAGCTGGATTCGACTGGAGGACGGCTCGTGGCTGTCCTTCGGGGTGGGCGCCAACGTTGCGGCTAACCGACCCCTCTTGACGATGCAGACCGTGCTTGTCTCCTGCGCACTGCTGTATCTATCGCGCCACGCGTGTACGGGCGGGAAGTGGCCTCCGCACCTCCGCGCCGTCGCTTCGGGGCTCGGCACTTTGGCAGTGGCTACGGCCGTGGCCCAGTACGACTTCACATACTTCGGCGAGGACGACGTGCAGCGATCTGGTCGCTACCTTTCGGTGGCTATCGCTGCCGTCGGATTCGCCGTTCTGCTGCCACAGTCAGCCGAATTGCGTGCTGCACGACTGCACGCCGTTCCATCGCGCGCCCACAACCACCGCATGCACGCCCTGCTGAAGGACCAGACTCTCGAAGCCAGCCGGCGGGAATTTCTTGCTGCCTCACGTACGGCTCTTGCCGAAGGGGAGCTTACTGCTCGCGAGTGGAGCATGCGGTGGAGGAAGCTCGGTGCGCTCGGCGCCCGAGGCACGGCGCCTCAGCACTCCGTGGCACTGCGGCTTGCCGCCCTTGGCAGCTCCGGGGGACGCGACGCCTGGCGAAACGGGGTGTCGGGTGCCGTTCTCCTCACCGTCTGTAGCCTGCCGTGGCTCTGCTACACGCTGCCTCCTCTGCTTAGCGTGACCTCCCAGGTGGACAACACGGTCCAGGCGTGGGCCTATTCGCTGCGCTGGCCGCTGTACGGCTTCGTCTACGGGTACGCCTACTCCTGGCTGCGCGGCGGCACGCCCCTGGGCAAGGCTATGTGCCTGCTCGCCGTCGTCCTCACAACCGAACTGACTCAACTGCTCTACCAGGGCTTGAAACCGGGCGCCTTCGGTGTCGCTCTCCTGCTGACCACAGGTAACTGTCTCGCTGTGTTCCTCGTTCTGGGCCTGTACTGGGAGGCCCGTTTGGTACGCGCTGCAGGCCTGCGATGGGGACAGATCCGGAACTTTAAGACGCTCTCGGCCATGGCGGTGCCAGCGACCACCGTCCTCGTGGCTGCGGCTACAGCTATGGCAACCGCTATGGTCGGCGTCTGGGTTGCGCCGGGTAGCGCCCCACCGGCAGAGAACCCGACAGACCAGCCCGCGGCCACAGCCCCCCGAGATCCTGGCCCGTGACAACAAGGGTTAGCCAAATGCTCTCGTGTCAGACAAGGTGCCAGCGATTTGCCCCCAGTCTGGCGGCAAATGGCCGCTCCGCTGGCTGCCTCTTCTAAGGAGATCGAGGAAGCGCTGGAGGTCCTGCGTGCGACCTCTTCGATTCTGTTCTCTCTTCCAGGTGGAGATGGGCGCCATCCGGTGTGCCGCCCGGGCCCAGTGTGAGGAGGCGCCCGAAGTCACCCCAGCAAGGTAGCCATTGGAGAATGACTACGTTTCGCTGTCGCGCACGCGGCCGCTGCACGGGGGGAGCCAAGATATGTCCTCTTGCCCTGGGACTTGTCGGGGATCTTGGCGATCTGCGTTTTCGCTACTCAGAGCGGTGTTCATGAGCGGCCGAGTGGTCGTCGCTGGTCATCGTTGGCACTGTCGAGCGGCCTCGGACGGCCTAGAGACGGCCCGGACGAACTCGATCTCGCGAACGTCTGCCAGAAGCCAGTCACTACTCCCCGGTACTTCTCTACTCTGTGCCCACCACGCGGGGTTGGGGAGCCGCCGCAGATGCAGGGGGGAAAGTGCTGATCGTTCTCATTGGGTTGGCTGTGGGGGCCGCATCTGTGTGTCACGGAACACCGCTGTTCGTCCCAGCCGTAATCGTCGCGATCTGCTCCTGTTGGTCTAACGGCGTCATGTCCAACTTCCGTCGCACACAGGAGGTTCCGCGCCTTGCAACGGCAGTGAGCCTGATCTGCTTCGTCCTCACGCTCGTCTTCGGCATCACGGGCCTGGTCATCAACTGAACGGGGCGCCGGCATCGAGGCCAGCGCCCTCAGCTTGGGAAGCTTGGGTTCTCTGGCCTGGACTGCCGTGCTGACCTGGGAACAAGGGTCCCGGCAGCCTGGTGGGTGGTCGGCTGGTTCCCCGGTGTTCCACGTGGTTCCCCGCACGCTCTGGCACGGGCCTGGCACGGACGTCTCCGGCTGGTAGCACCGCACGCAGGATCTCCTCCAAACCTCCGGCTCAGCGATCAGCTGATCGATACGCTAGGGCGATCTCGGGCGCCCAAGCCTCCGGCCATCGTCTGTGACCGCTCGAAGGGGGAAATGGTGATTGATCACAAGGACTTCATGCATGGTGCGGCCTTGGTCGCGATCGCCGACTCGGAGATGTTCACGGCACTCAATCGCGCGAGTGTGAAGTACGGACACTATGTGGTGAACCATGATCGCCACTTGTTCATCAAGTACAACGACGGCAAGGGGCCTGGAGACTACTTCTTCACGTTCTCTCGTGAAGACAAGGAGAGAATTACTTCCGAGGCGGCATCCTTCGTCTTCGCTGTTCTTGTGTGCGGCAACGAGGTGGTCACGGGCATCACCAGGGAAGAACTGTCGCAACTCATCACACTGACTGTTAGCGCCGCTTCTACCATCAAGGTCTCAGCTCAGCAGGGCAGGCAGCTCAGGATCTCGGGGCCCAACGGGCAGCTGCCTTTGATCTCTCGTCGCTCGTTCCCAACACGGATCCTCGGATAGTGCACGCGGCTCCGGAGGGCGCATAGGTTCCGATGGTACTTGCTGGTCAGCCTACGCAACGGAGCTCCGACTGGCCTACCCTGTCCACGAATAGGTCACGAACCAGGATGCCGCGTGGCGGGCCGCGCTACGCCCAGTCAGCCCAATGCATCCGGATACGGACCAAGGAAGCGTTCACCGTTAAAGTGGATCATGTGCGTGTCGTCTTCCTCGACCCATACCTCGGTCTCCCAAGCGATGTCGGCTGCGAAAGATCGAAATTTAGTCTTCGTCTGGAAAGCTGTAACAAAAACCAGCCCTGGTTCAGCTCCCTGGAACAGTTCCTTCAGGTCCCCGAGTCGCTGTCCGTCCACTGGGCCCGTAGAAGTTACCGCCTCAACGAGAACAAGCCAATTCTTCTCCGTGTAGTGGATCACCACGTCTGGCATCTTGCCGTGAGGGTTTACGGTGACGCCGAGTTTTTTCAAGTACTCGGACTTGTTAATGATCCATTTGTCTCCGGTGTCGCCCAAGTACACGACGGTACCGCCCGGGGTGAACTGTGGTCCAAATCTGTACGCCACAGCTTGAATAAGCTCGCTATGGTCGCCTGGGCTCATCGAGAGGCGTAGTGTCTCCGCGGAGTCAATACCTGGCATTACCAAGGGGACTTCGCGGCGTTCACGTTCGGCCGCCCACTTCTCGCTCAAGCTTCCGCAGACGTCATGAAACTCCGTAAGTGCAGCGTCCCAGTCGCTGGTTCCGAACGTTGCGAGCGTCTTTAGTGCCAGGTCGCTTGGGTGATAACGGTTGTTTTGATCGTTTGTGGACCTACCGGGATCGTCTGAATTTTGGATCAGAACGCCGGCTGAGACCAATTGACGCACCGAGTACTTGCGGATCGACTCGCGGCTATTTGGCTTGTACCTGGTCGGATCCTCCTTCCCCTTCCTGATATCGGGGTAGTGGTCTGCCATCCAGTCCATGCACTTGCTGATTCCAAGCGTATTGGCACTAACTTCCGACCACTCCTGGTCTGGGGCAAGATTGCACATTGCAAGTAGCACGAGCGCGGTGCGACGATTCTGTTGCTTGGAAGGCATTCCAATAGCTGCAAGGATCACCCTCGCTTCATTGACTTTCTGCTCTTGCAGCAACTTTGTCACTCGCCGGCCCTCCCCAGATGCCCTGCTTAAGAGTGCAATTACAGTACTAGAAAGTCTCACGAAACGCGCGTCTGGGTGATGCCAGCGCCCTAATCAGGCCGACGCTTGGAGATACTGCTCAATAAGGTCGTCGATCTTCTGTTGTGCGAGCCATACGCCCTGAGGCCAAGCTTGTCCCAAGGCCTCAAGCTGCTCTAGGCTTGGGTAACGGAGATTTCTCAAATCGGTGGCATTGACCTGTGTGTGACCGTTAAAGCGCCGGATGAATTGGTCCAGAAGTGTGGAGTTCAGCCAAAGGCAAAGGCCTCGCGCAATTTGCTTGGGAAGGCCGGATCCACTGCAATGGAATACGTTGACGTGATTCTCGAACCCAATGTTAGTGCAAGGAATTTCTTCCGGGTCGAACACCGCTGCAATGACTCGGCGCTTTTCTTCTTTGGAAGAGAGTCGCTTGACGACCACGTAGTGCCCCGAGGGAAATGTCAACTTCCGAGTCGCGTCCGTGAGCATGATGGCGTTGTTCTTCTTTGCCCCTGGGACAGGCCAATGAATGGCGCCTTCCCGCATATGCAACGGGTAAATCAGTGGTACAGCCCCTTCGACCTCATCAGGCCTCAGATGCTCTTTGCTTCGAAAGTCAACGACACGTCCTGTGGATACTTGCAATCCCAAACTCGGCATCGACGCTGGGAGACTCGCAAGTCGGGCTGCTAGCTCAGTATCTTCTTCGTCAGCACTGATGTGAATGAAAAATTCATGATCATCCGGGTGGACCATCTCAACATAGGGGACCGTTCGCTGACGCAGGTCGTCGCTGTAGCTGATACTCGTCGACACCGTGACTGGCCGCCGGTCAGTCGCATCACTACGTGTGGCCGAGAAGATGACATTCTCTTGTAGTACAGATGTGTCGGCGAAGACCTTATTTCGAGCTTCAAAAATGTGCACACGATCGAGGTGCATGCGATTCAGAAAGTATTGGCGAAAAGGTTTGAAGTATGGCCCATTCGCAAAGCTTCGAGGCGTAATTGCCAGCAACTGACCGCCTGGCGCGAGCAAATGCACGCCCAAGGCCATGAAGGCTGTATACAGATTAGAAGTCTCTGTGCATACAGATCCTACAATCTTACGTTCCCGGGAACTGGCGGCGAGCTTCTTGTAGGGCGGATTCATGATCACGATATCGAATAGCTCGCGCTGCTGTTCGAGCATTTCTCCTGGCTCGCCTGCCCACGCAATGAAGTCGCCCTGGATCAGGTCTACTTCCACGTGCGCCCCGTGGGATTGGGCGGTCTTGACACAGTCTTCGAGCGTGGCTGCCAAGGTGGCATGCAGGTTCGGGTCGATCTCGCACGCTGTTACGTGGATGCGGGTCCCAGGGCGCTCACGCACGATGCGGGCAACGAGGGAGGCAGTAAGGGAGCCCGCGCCTGCTCCGGGGTCGAGGACGCGTAGCTCATGTGCGTCGGGAAGGGTTGCCAGCGCGGAGATGAAGTCGGCGGCCGGGGCAGGGGTGAAGAACTGTCCGAGCTTCCCACGCTCCTTCGTGTCGAGCGCGTCAGACGATGCCAGTCGACGCTCCTCCGTGCGACTCACGAGTGCCGAAGTTGCTGCCGCTACCGCTGTTGCCATGCCAGCAGCTTACTCACGCGGCTTGCCGCGGCCGACGTGTTAGGGAGACAGAGGCGCACCCCCTCTTCTCCCGCCGTGAGCTCCGGTCCGGAGGGCCCCGACTGAGGCATGTCTTGATCGACGGACTCCGTGTCCAGCTTTCTACTCATGGGCTGTCACCCCTGCGGGCTCCGGGAGCTGGCCCCGGTGCTGAGGACGCAGGGAGATCGTGCGCCAGGGGCCAGCCCGCGCGCGCCGACGCGCGATCCTGCCCTCCCGCTCGGAGTTCACCTCTTCTTCTCTCCGAACGGTTGTCGCCCTTGAGGGTGCCTCGACAACGAGTTCGAGCTTGGTCACGGGCGGAGGAATCGCTTACGTTCTGCCTGACCACTAGTGAGACGAAAGGACTCGTCCCCCACGGCCAAGGTATGCGTCGTGGAAGGTTCGGTCGTCTCTCATCTGCGCCGCTGGTACTCAGATTGGATGGCAGTGTTGTCGCCCCCACGGGGGTACGTGAAGCACAAGTCACTGACGACCAGGTCTTCCTTCAGAACCGACCACCTTGTCCGGGGGTTCGGTCATCTCCCTCCGCGATCCGCTGCGAGATCGCACGGTTAACGATGGCGGACACGGTAGGTGTCATACCCCGCAGCTCGAACCGACTCATGAACGTTACGATCCCCAATTCTAGGGCGAGTTTCCCGAGTACTTCATCGGCAAAGCTGGATGAGACTACGTTGACTCCGGCGAAATCGAGCGTCAACCGTTGAGCTCCCAGGCTCAGCAAGTTCGCGAGCCTGTTGCGGATTTGCTCCGCTGAACGGCGAGTGCCCAAACCGTCTTCAAAGTCCGCAACGTGAAGGCAGTGTTCTCCAGTTTCGTCCTCTACGCGCTCGAGGAGTAGGTTAGGTTCAGGAAAGTTGAGCGCCTCGGCAAGATTAACTCTCTTGCTGAGGTCGAGTTGCCAGTCGACTGTAGTTCCGTGATGGTCATTCAAGTCGACAAGTGGAATTGACATGGAGTAGTTTCCCTTAATCTCTCCGTCCCTGTATTCAAGCCACCCCCTACCTGATCTGATCTGAAGCTCCCCTTTGTTGAGTCCTACGACGCGCATCAGTCCGTATAGCCCGTTCCCCATATTTTTGGTCTTGCTAGTCACCTTCTCTTGCACAGCGAGCATGATGGCTTCATATGCGTTCTTTGCCGCGTATACGTTATTCTCTAGGAAGGATCGATGGATACCGATGCCGCAATCTGCGACCGCTACGGTGCACCAGCGGCGTTTCGCGTGAATCTGCATCATTGCGTACCCGAACGGTGACTTACTGTGCTGAAAGACATTGTCCAGCACTTCAAAGAGACACCAATTAAGAGACTCGATGACGCCCGTTTCGCAACGAGCATTTTCTTCGAGCATTTCGATAAAAGCGTTGCACAGGCCGGTAGACTGCTCCTCGTTGTATTTCCATACAATATTGCCCACCGGGTGATTTTCGATATTTTCTCGTGTGGCTGGCAGTGGGTGCAAAAACTTGGTGCCTGCGACGGCGGAGTTGATTCGGCTGGTGGTCACTCGAAGGCCATCCGCGCGGAAGTACTCCAGCGCTGCCGCCATTGGTACTGCCCCGTTGGGATAGATGCGTTGAGTCGCCCCCAGGTCAAGATTGAGTCCTCCCATCCTTATTGCTCGTCGGCTCGCGGAAATGAAAGCATTGGAATCCGACGGTCCGGACATGGAGCGGATGGTGTAGGAAAGGCTCGGCGACATGGACGTATGATATTCGAAGATCTTCCTGAGGTGCAGATTCCTGCGCGTTGATCTTGCTAGGTCGGCGGAGCGACTTTGGCCGGGAGCTGCTTTGGCGCGAGTGATCATGGCCCCGTAAGCTTCCGGCGCGTCGGGCAGTCTGTGGACCTGCCCGGCATCCGTCCTCGGCCTCGACGACCGCGAGCCGGACACCGTCCTTGTGCTGACGGACTGGCAGTACGCCGGCCACGGCCACACACCGGGCGAAGCCGCCCTCGCCGCGACCATCGCTCGCGATCTCCAGACCAACCGCGAGACCGCCCGCGACGCCCTCCTGACCGAAGGGAGCACGGAATGACCACGGTCATCCGGTCACGCGCCATGCTCACCCTCGCGGAGGTCTGTGAGGAACTGGCCGTCTCCCGCTCGACCTTCTACGACTGGCGTGCCAAGCGTCGTGCACCGCGCTGCATCAAGCTTCCGAACGGCGACCTCAGGATCCGGCGGACGGACCTCGATCACTGGCTCGACGATCGTGAGGACGCCGCCTGATGGAGACGACCTACGACGTGAAGGTCTACAAGATCCTCACTTACAAGGGCGCCCGGAAGACCACGTACACCGTGCGTTGGGTTGTCGCGGGGAAGCGCTGGCGCGAGCCCTTCGACACCGTCACGCTTGCCGAAGGCTTCCGCTTCGAACTCATCCGGGCCACCGGCAAGGGCGAGGCGTTCGTCATCGCCACCGGCCTGCCGGTGTCCCACCGCTCCAAGTCAGCGGCCATGAGTTGGTACAAGTTCGCCGTCGAGTGCGTGGACGCCCGTTGGTCTCAACTCGGCGGCAACAGCCGTAAGATCATCGCCAAGACCCTGACCGCGACCACCGTCGCCTTGCTGCGAGCCAAGCCCACCCAGTTCGCGCCTGCGGCCGTGCGCACCGCTCTCCGTGAGTGGGCGTTCAACACGAATCGTCGCCCCAACGCACCCCGAGACGTGGCAGCCATCCTCCGATGGGTGGAGCGGAACTCTCTTCCCGTCTCAGCCTGGGAGGACCCGGAGAAGGTCGACCAAATCCTGCACGCCATCGACACCCGCCTCGACGGCAAGCCAGCGGCGGCCTGGTCCCGTAAGCGCAACCGCCGGATCCTCAACGTCGCCATGAAGTACGCGAGCCGGCGGCGCATCCTGCGGACCAACCCGCTTCCCAAGGGCAAGGAATCGACGGCCGCCGTAAAGACCACGAACGCCGTGGACAAACGGTCCTTGCTGAACCCGGAGCAGGCGGCGGCGATCCTCGACTGGATAGGGCCGCCGGCCGCGTGGTGGCCCGCGGCTCCACGCCATCTTCGCTGCGCTGTACTACTGCGGCTGCGGCCCCGGCCCGAGGAGGCCGTAGCCGTTCGCGTGGAGGACGTGGTCCTGCCCGAGCCCGTTGCCGAGGACCAGTGGTGTGAGCTGCTGATCCACACGGCGACTTCGGAGGTCGGAAAGCAGTGGACAGACACGGGGGAGATTCATGAGCAACGGGACCTGAAAGGCCGCGCGGAGGGCGAGACGCGCACCGTGCCTGGGCATCCCGCCCTGACCCGCATCCTGCGGCAGCACATCGAGGACGAGCAGCTCAAGCCAGGTGACCTGCTGTATCAAGGCGAGTCGGGCGGCATCCTCGCCGGCTCCGTCATCCGCAGGGCGTGGTGCAGCGCGCGCAAGGCCGTCCTGCCCCCGCACGTCTTCGACTCACCCACTGGACGACGCGTCTACGACAACCGGAACACGCGCCTGACGAAGTGGCTGAACGATGGGATCCCGCCTGCCCAGGTGGTCGACTGGGCTGGGAACAGCGTTGCCGTGCTCCTGGCGACCTACGCCCGATGCATCGAGGGCCAGCTGCCCGACCTGAAGAGGCGGCTCGAAGCTGCCGGAGATCTCCCCGAGCGGCCGTCCCCCGGCTGACACCGAGGCCCGGAACTTCGACACGTATTCGACACAGCCACCCGCGAAAACCCGGTGACATCCGGACAGCCCCGGAGTCTGCCCTTGATCATAAAGGGGGCGCCCGGGGCTTCGCCGTAACAGCCGGCATGTGCTCTGAACAGCAAAAACGCCCTCCCGAAGGAGGGCGGAGACTGGGCGCCCCCGGCAGGACTCGAACCTGCGGCCAAGCGCTTAGAAGGCGCCTGCTCTATCCACTGAGCTACGGGGGCCGGTTGTGTGGCCTCGTTCGTGGTGCCCGGGTGTGGGCCGATCCGTGACGTTGCCGGGGACAAGGATAGGGCTCCCGCGTCCGTGTCCCTGCTGCTTCGCCTCCGTGGCTCGATGTGGAGGTTCGGTGAAGCGGTCCTGATAATCGCAGGCAGGTACGAATCGTGCACCGCTTTTGGGCTCTCCCGCCCCGGGTGTTGTGCACTCGTTATGCCTGGACTGTGCCCGTGTCCCAGTCGCCCCTTCCGTCCCTTGTGTCCTATCGGCGCGCAGACATGCTCATATGCTTCAGAATTCCCCTAAAATTGGGCATTCTTCGCATGTGGTGACCTTGGACGTACGGCCTCAGCTGCTCGACGCACTAACCGCCCTGCGCGACCGTGTCGCGGCCGCACGCTTCCCGCTGCCCCTGGCGGGGGCGCCACGCGCGCGTGCCAACCGCGACGAACTGCTCGCGCAGCTCGACGACTATTTGGTGCCCCGCCTGAAAGAGCCCGAAGCGCCCTTGCTGGCCGTGGTGGGAGGATCCACCGGCGCCGGCAAGTCGACGCTCGTCAACTCTCTCGTGGGTCGGCGCGTGACGGAGGCGGGCGTACTGCGACCGACGACGCGGAACCCGGTGCTGGTCTGCCATCCGGAGGACCATCATTGGTTCAGCGGGATGCGTGTACTGCCCGACCTCACGCGCGTGTGGGTACCGGAACAGGACCCGGGCGAGGAGCTGATGCTCCCCGGCGAGGACGCCGCGCGCGTGCTGCGGATCGAGACCGCCGACACCCTGCCGGCCGGACTCGCCCTCCTCGACGCGCCCGACATCGACTCCCTCGTCGCGGACAACCGCGCCCTCGCCGCCCAGTTGATCTGCGCGGCCGACATCTGGATCATGGTCACGACGGCCGCCCGGTACGCCGACGCCGTCCCCTGGCACCTGCTGCGCACCGCCAAGGAGTACGACGCCACCCTGGTGACCGTCCTGGACCGGGTGCCGCACCAGGTCGTCTCCGAGGTCTCGCGGCAGTACGGCGCCCTCCTGACCAAGGCCGGCCTCGGCGACGTACCCCGCTTCACCGTGCCCGAGCTGCCCGAGTCGGCCTGGGGCGGCGGGCTGCTGCCGGCCACCGCGGTGGCTCCGCTGCGCACCTGGCTCGTTCATCAGGCGCAGGAACCCACGGCCCGCGAACAGGCCATGGCCCGTACGGCCTACGGCCTCCTCGACTCCCTCAAGGCCCGCATGCCGGAGCTCGCCGCCGCGGCGGCCGCCCAGTACGCGGCGGCCCTACGGCTCACCGCCGCCGTCGACAGCGCCTACGACAGCGAGTACGCACGCGTGCGTGCCCGGCTCCAGGCCGGTGCCGTACTCGCCGGTGACGCCCTGAAGCGCTGGCGTGCCTTCCCGCTCGACTGCTCCGCCGGCGAGCTCCTCGACTCGCTGGTGGAGAGCCTGAGCACCCTCCTGCTGTGCGCCGTCACCGCCGCCGACGAGCGCGTCGACGACGCCTGGCGGCGCGAACCGGCCGCCGCCGCCCCGGAACTGACGGATCCCGACCCGAAGCCGGCCAGCCTCGAACACCGCATCGGCATGGCGGTACGGCGCTGGCGGCGCGAGCTGGAGGAGTACGCCGAGGACGAGGTGAGCTACCTCGACCGCAGCGTCGCCCCGGACTCCGAGGTCGTCACCGCCCTCGTCGCCACCGCCCTGCTGGGCAGCCGCCGGGCGCGGTCGGCGGGGGAGGGGCTCGCCGAGCGGATCGGCGCCCACGGGGCGCTGCGGCTGCGCGACCGGGCCGGCCGGCTGCTCAACGAGCACCTGGACCGGGTCATGCACAACGAACGCGAGCGGCGGCTGGCCCCGCTCGACGCCCTGGAGGTCCACCCCGACCCCCAGGCCGAACTCATCGCCGCGCTGTCCGTACTGCAGAAGGAGAGGTGACCGGTGACCGCCGTCACTGACCAGGACCACACGGAACACGCCGATCAGCAGCAGGAGGACGGCCGCGTCAGCAAGGACGACGATCGCGTGAAAGACATCCCTGTGCCGGGCCCCGCCGAGAACGGCCCTTCTTCGGCCGACGACCGCGCGCCCGGTGAGCAGCCCGGCGAGAGTGAGAACTCCGTGACCGCCGACGAGCCGGACAAGCGCACGCTCTGGAAGAAGCTGGCCAAGCGGGAGAGCCGGGTGATCGACGGCCAGGCGCAGGGGGAGACGCCCACCGGTGTCGGCGACCCGCCCGCGCGCGCAGACGCCCCCGACCCGGCCGCCAACCGTCCGGGTGACGGTGACTCACCCGCGCGCGCGAGCGTGCCCGACCCTGGCGGTCGTAAGGACGACAAGAGGTCCCAGGAGGGCGGGGCCGGCAAGGCGGCCAAGGGGGACGAGGGAGACGGCGCCACGCCCGCGCGCGGGAGCGTCCCCGACCCCGGCGGCGACAAGGAGAGCGACGGCCCCTCTCGACGTCCGGCGCCTTCCGGTCGTACGGCTCCTTCCAGTCGTACCGCGCCTTCCGGCCGTGCGACGCCTTCCGGCCGTACGGCACCCTCCTCCCGTACCGAGTCGACCTCCCGTACGGAGTCCAACTCCGGTCAAGAGTCCACGCCACGGCCCGAGTCGTCCTCCCGCCCGGAGTCGTCCTCGCGCGCGGGCGCAAACCCCCGGAAGGACTCCCCCTCCTCCGGCACCGAGTCCACGACCCCCTGGGACGACGGTCTGATCGCTCGGCGGGTGAACGACAGTGCCGCCGCCGAGCCGCCCCCCGTCGTGGAGCCGAGGGCGTCCTCGGCGCCCCAGGTGGCGGCGCCGCTCGCGTACGACGGGGCGTTGCGGTCGCGGCTGGACGCGTTGCGGGAGCTGGTCGGGCTCTCGCGCACCCGGCTCGACGGCAAGACGCTCGGCGAGGCCGGGCGGGTGCTCGACGAGGCGGCGGCGCGGCGCAGGCTCTCCGGGCAGCACACGGTCGTCGCCATCGCGGGTGCCACGGGCAGCGGCAAGTCACAGCTGTTCAACGCCCTCGCCGGGGTCACCATCTCGGAGACGGGCGTACGGCGGCCGACGACCGCCTCGCCGCTCGCGTGCAGCTGGAGTGACGGTGCGGCGGGTCTCATCGACCGGCTCGGCATCCCGCCCCGGCTGCGACGGCGTCCCGCGCAGAACGCCGCCTCGGACGGGCAGTTGCGCGGGCTCGTCCTGGTCGATCTGCCCGACCACGACTCGGCGGCCGTGCAGCACCGGGAGCAGGTCGACCGGGTGCTGGCGCTCGTGGACGCGGTCATCTGGGTCGTCGACCCGGAGAAGTACGCCGACGCGATGCTGCACGAGCGCTATCTGAGGCCCATGGCGGGGCACGCCGAGATCATGTTCGTCGTCCTCAACCAGACCGACCGGCTGCCCGGGGAGGCCACCGACCAGGTCCTCGACGACCTGCGGCGGCTGCTCGACGAGGACGGCATCGCGCTCGGCGAGCACGGCGAGCCGGGCGCGGTCGTGCTCGCGCTGTCCGCGCTCACCGGGGACGGCGTCGGCGAACTGCGCGAGGCGCTGGGCGAGTTCGTGGCGGAACGCGGCGCGGCGGCGCGCCGGATCTCGGCCGACGTGGATGCCGCGGGGATGGGGCTCAGGCCGGTGTACGCCGCGCGGCGGCGGACCGGGCTGAGCGAGGAGGCGCGGGACGAGTTCTCCGCCCGGCTCGCGGACGCCATCGGCGCTACCGCGGCGGGCGAGGCCGCCGAGCGGGCCTGGTTGCGCAACGCCAACCGCGCGTGCGGGACGCCCTGGCTGCGGCTGTACCGCTGGTACCAGGACCGGAGCGAACCGCCGACGGGACGGCTGTCGCTGCGCACCCAGACGGACGAGGAGGCCACCGCGCGCCAGCGCGTGGAGCAGGCGGTACGGACGGTGGCCGACCAGGCGTCGGCCGGGCTGCCCTCGCCGTGGGCGCAGGCGGTGCGCGAGGCGGCCGTACGAGGGGCGCAGGGGTTGCCGGAGGCGCTGGACGAGCTGGCCGCGCGGGCCGGACTGCCGCCGGGGCGGCCGCCCCGGCCGGGCTGGTGGCCGGCGGCCGTCCTGGTGCAGGCCTCCATGACGATCCTTCAGATCGTCGGCGGGCTCTGGCTGGTGGCCCAGATCATCGGGGTCATGGAGCCCAACCTGGGCGTGCCGGTGCTGCTGATGGCGGCGGGCATCGTCGGGGGGCCGCTGGTCGAATGGGGCTGCCGGATGGCGGCACGGGGGCCGGCCCGACGGTACGGCACGGATGCGGAACGACGACTTCGGGAGGCGGCGGCCGGGTGTGGGCGGGCTCGGGTGCTGGATCCCTTGGCGGCCGAGTTGCTGCGGTACCGGGAGGTTCGGGAGCAGTACGGGCGAGTGATGGGGGTGGGGGCCTCGGGGAGGTGAGCTGAGGCACCGTCGGGGCCTGGGGTCACTCGTGTGAGTGGCGGAGATATCCACAGGCGGGCGGTGGTCCACAGGGCTCTGCGGGCTCGGCCCGACGGAGGCAGTCTGGCTTCGCGGCGATCGCGACGGACGCGGTCGACGCGGTGACGGCGGCACACCGGAGATGTCCGGGTGTGTGGCCGTCATGTCGGACGCAGCCGTACGGGACGGGCCCGTACGCGTATCCGCCCGGCGGGAGCGGCCGGGCCAGGGAGGGGTTCGAGATGAACGAGACGATCATCTGTGCGGTGGGAAACGTGGCGACCCAACCGGTGTTCCGGGAGTTGGCGACGGGACCGTCCGCCCGCTTCCGGCTGGCGGTGACCTCGCGCTATCTGGACCGGGGGAAGAACGAGTGGACCGACGGACACACCAACTTCTTCACGGTGTGGGCCAATCGCCAGCTCGCCACGAACGCTGCCGCGTCGCTGAACGTGGGCGATCCGGTCGTCGTGCAGGGCAGGCTCAAGGTGCGCTCGGACGTGCGGGAGGGGCAGAGCTGGACGTCGGCGGACATCGACGCGCTGGCGATCGGTCATGACCTCGCGCGCGGCACATCGGCCTTCCGCCGGGCGGCGAGGCCGGAGGCGGTGCCGACCGCGGCACCCGCGCAGCCCGAGCCCGACTGGGAGACGCCACCCGCTGACACGGACAGTCAACCGGCCCTGGAAGCAGTGGCAGTGACGTGACGTCAGTCACTGGTGAGGGCTGACCGAACTGCGGCTTATCGACGAATGCGTACCGAACGACCCTGGTGGATTTGTCGATAAGCCCTGCTCGTAAGGGATCTTGGCGATAACGATTCCGAGTCGGATCGGCCCTCCGACCGGATCACGGGGAAGCGCGCCGTGCCGCCTCCCTAGGATGCCGGGCATAGCTCTCGGGGCTTCAAGAAGCTGCTGGTGGGACCGTCCCCCACGTCAACGGGTCCTGCTCGAAGGGGAATTCTGTGTTTGCTGCGTTCTCAGCGTCGGCGCTGTCGGCGCGTGGGCGAGGGGCGGCACGCCTCGCCGCCGCCACCCTGGCGTCCGGGCTGGTCGCCGCCACTGTGCTGGCGGGTGCCGGTACGGCCGCGGCCGCGCCCGAGGCCGCCGAGACAGCGCCGAGCCAGGGCGGGGCGACCGCCACCATAGGTGGCCTGAAGACGTACGGCGCCGCGGTCGTCCACGCCGACACCGGCGACCTGGAGATCTCGGCCGGCCTGTTCGAGATGTCCGTCGACGGCGGCGGCATGCTCCAGACCTACTGCGTCGACATCCACAACCCCACCCAGCGCGACGCCAAGTACCACGAGACGCCCTGGAGCGGCACCTCGCTCGGCGCCAACAAGGACGCGGGCCGGATCCGCTGGATCCTGGAGAACTCCTACCCGCAGGTGAACGACCTCGCCGCGCTGGCCGAGAAGGCCGGTTTCAAGGGCGGCCTCACGGAGCAGGACGCGGCAGCCGGCACCCAGGTGGCCATCTGGCGCTACTCGGACGGCGTGCGGGTCGATGCCGTCGACCCACAGGCGGAGAAGCTCGCGGACTACCTGGAGAAGAGCGCGCGGGACGTCGCCGAGCCGCAGGCGTCGCTGACGTTGGACCCGCCCGCGCTCTCCGGCCACGCCGGTGAGCGGCTCGGTCCGGTGACCGTGCACACCAACGCGGACAGCGTGACGCTGACCCCGCCCGCGGACGCCGCCACCAGCGGGGTGCGGATCGTGGACCGGGAGGGCAAGCCCGTCACGACCGCCGCGGACGGCGGCCAGGTGTTCTTCGACGTGCCCGAGGACGCCCCGGACGGCCAGGCCGAGCTGACCGTGCAGGCCTCGACGACCGTGCCGGTCGGGCGCGCCTTCGCCGCCGAGAGCCGCAGTCAGACGCAGATCCTGGCCGGCTCCAGTGAGTCGACGGTCTCGGCGACGGCGAGTGCGAGCTGGGCGGAGACCGGCGCGATACCCGCGCTGTCCGCGAGGGAGAACTGCGACAAGGGCGGCGTCGACATCACCGCCGCCAACGAGGGCGACGAGCCGTTCACCTTCGAACTGCTCGGCATCGAGTACAGCATTCCGGCGGGCGCCTCGCGCACGGTGACGGTCCCGCTCCAGGAGGACCAGGCCTACGACTTCACCATCGAGGGGCCGGGCGGCTTCCAGAAGCGGTTCACCGGTGTGCTGGACTGCATGACGCAGGCCGGCGAGGCCGAACAGGCCGGCACCGTCACCCAGACCCTGAGCGAGCCGAGCCCCGCGACCGTCGGCGCCGTGTCCGACGACACCAACCTGGCGGCGACCGGCGGCTCCACGATGACCCCGCTGATCGCGGGCATCGCCATCGGCCTGGTCGTGCTCGGCGGCGCAGCCCTGGTCGTCGTGCGGAAGAGGGAAGCGGCGGCGCAGAAGTAGGGAGCGGTGCTCCGCGCTCCGCTTACCGCGGAAAGCCGATAGACACCGCAAAACGCAGATCAGGGCCCGATCCACGAAAACGGATCGGGCCCTGATCTGCCAGGGTCCCCGGTGCGGCACGGCAGGCCTCGGTGCGCTGTGTCGGCGGAACAACCCATGGGCCGCCCGTCGCGGCCCGTACTCCACCGGTAGGTCTCGCCTGGGCACACCACCCGCGCACCGCCCCACGTCTCATGCCGTGATCGTCACGGCATGAGACGTGGCCGGAATCCCCGTTTCTGAGCCGCGGCTCAGAAGGCGCTGTTGTCGCAGCCCATGGTCGAACCGAGGTGCGTGTTCTGCGCAGCGGGGTGGCCCTCGCCGTTGAGCGCGTTTGCGAGCGCGCCGTTGAGGATGCCGACGTTGCCCAGGACATCGACGTTCAGGTCGTGCGACTTGCAGTTGGAGCTCTGCAAGACGCTGACCTTGTCCCCGCCCTTGCCGCCGTGCCCGTCGAGGCCCTGGGCCGTGGCGGTGCCGGTGCTCAGCAGGCCGACGCTGCCAAGGGCGACGACCACGACGGCAGCCCTCTGAAGCTTGTGCATGTCATCTCCGATGGAGTGAGGTGGGTGCGATCTGTGGGAGATCGACTTCGTACAGTTACGAGAGGTTAATGTGAAAAATCCAGACATGTCCTTGCGGCGCGCCGGGCATTTGCGTCGTTCGTGTCCGACGTTGGCCCGCCCAAGTCGGCCGGGGGTGGCTGGGGGTGGCGGGGGGAGCGTGGCCCGCGTGGTGGCTCACCAGCGGTTTTCCTGCCGATGAGGGGCCGCGCCAAGCGGCTTGGGCCGGGATCGGCCGGCACCGGGGTGGGAGCCGGAGAGGAGTCCTGGGGCAGGAGGGTGAGGCAGGTGCGGCTACTCGGAGAAGCGCCTCGGACGCTCGGTCGCATGAGTGCTGCTCGGACTCGCGACAGGCGGAAGCGCGACCCTCCCCGTGCCGTGGCTACTCTCAGCGCAGCTGGTCGCGTACGACGTCGAGGAACTCCCGTCGACTTGGACGTATGTGCGCCCAGATCTTCTCGTCTTGGGGCTCTCCCGGATCACTGGGACCCTCTCTGATCACGTTCTGAACGGCGAACGCGAGCCGACGTGCAGCCTCGTTTATCTCGGACGCGCAGAGCATGTGGATCGTCTTCTGCGCCACCCACATCCTGTCCACGGTCTGTCTGGCCCGTGCTTGCCATTGCTCGTCGGCCAGGTGGTGCTGATAGTGGTCGACGGCGACCCGTTCGGCTTCCTGTACTGCCGACAGGAAATCGATGAGGTGGGTGAGGCGTTCACTACGACGCGCTTCGGCGCACTCACGAACATTTCGCCGCACCTCGGCACGCTCCGACGCGCGCCCCAAGGCGTACTGAGCCAGCCACGACACGATCCCGCCGAGCAAGACACCGATGAGTGGCGCGAGGGCCGTCCATGTCATGCCGGAACCGTGCCACTGGTGAAGCTGATGTCATGGTTCCTCTGGAAGATTCAGGACAGTGACCTACCAATCGTGTAGGTGAGCGGTGTGGGCGGCAGTGACGGCAGTGAGGATTGATGGCTGGCGGGGGACGGCGGAGCGCGGTGCAGGGCCATCCCCCCGAGGCGTGCCGCCTGGCTCCACAGCGAGCAACTACGGCTAGCAGCCCAGCCTCTCGAGTGAGCGCCCCCGGACACGGCACGGGCCGTCCCTGGGCCGTGCGAGGGCGACCGGCGGCGAGCGGACTGGTCGAGGCGGAGTCGCCGACCGGGAAACCCCAGGTCAGGGCCGCTCAGTGATACGCGTTTCCCCCGAGGGGTGGCGATCCGGCAAGATGGGGTGTATCTGCCCACTGCCTGATTTCAAGCTGCCGGACGGTTTCTCTTGGCTGAGTTCATTTACACCATGCGCAAGGCGCGCAAAGCGCACGGCGACAAGGTGATCCTCGACGACGTCACCCTGAACTTCCTCCCCGGAGCGAAGATCGGCGTCGTCGGCCCGAACGGTGCCGGTAAGTCGACCGTTCTGAAGATCATGGCGGGGCTTGAGCAGCCGTCGAACGGTGACGCGTTCCTGTCGCCCGGGTACAGCGTGGGGATCCTGATGCAGGAGCCCAAGCTGAACGACGACAAGACCGTCCTGGAGAACGTCCAGGAGGGTGTCGCCGAGGTCAAGGGCAAGCTCGACCGGTTCAACGAGATCGCCGAGCTGATGGCCACCGACTACTCCGACGCGCTGCTCGAGGAGATGGGCAAGCTCCAGGAGGACCTCGACCACTCCAACGCCTGGGACCTCGACGCCCAGCTCGAGCAGGCCATGGACGCCCTCGGGTGCCCTCCCGGCGACTGGCCGGTCGTCAACCTCTCCGGTGGTGAGAAGCGCCGCGTCGCGCTGTGCAAGCTGCTGCTGGAAGCCCCTGACCTGCTGCTCCTCGACGAGCCCACCAACCACCTCGACGCCGAGTCCGTGAACTGGCTGGAGCAGCACCTCGCCAAGTACGCGGGCACCGTGGTCGCGATCACTCACGACCGGTACTTCCTCGACAACGTCGCCGAGTGGATCCTCGAGCTCGACCGCGGTCGCGCCTACCCGTACGAGGGCAACTACTCCACGTACCTGGAGACCAAGCAGACCCGTCTGAAGGTCGAGGGGCAGAAGGACGCCAAGCGGGCTAAGCGGCTGAAGGAGGAGCTCGAATGGGTTCGCTCCAACGCCAAGGGGCGGCAGGCCAAGTCCAAGGCGCGTCTGGCCCGCTACGAGGAGATGGCCGCCGAGGCCGAGAAGATGCGGAAGCTGGACTTCGAGGAGATCCAGATCCCGCCGGGCCCGCGGCTCGGCAGCATCGTCGTCGAGGTCAACAACCTCAACAAGGCCTTCGGGGAGAAGGTGCTGATCGACGACCTGTCCTTCACGCTGCCGCGTAACGGGATCGTCGGCGTCATCGGCCCGAACGGTGCCGGCAAGACCACGCTCTTCAAGATGATCCAGGGGCTCGAGACGCCCGACTCCGGGTCCATCAAGGTCGGCGACACGGTCAAGATCTCGTACGTCGACCAGAGCCGCGAGAACATCGACCCGAAGAAGACCCTCTGGGCCGTAGTGAGCGACGAGCTCGACTACATCAACGTCGGCCAGGTCGAGATGCCGTCGCGCGCGTACGTCTCCGCCTTCGGGTTCAAGGGTCCCGACCAGCAGAAGCCGGCCGGCGTGCTCTCCGGTGGTGAGCGCAACCGGCTGAACCTCGCGCTCACCCTCAAGCAGGGCGGCAACCTGCTGCTCCTCGACGAGCCGACCAACGACCTCGACGTGGAGACCCTCAGCAGCCTGGAGAACGCGCTGCTCGACTTCCCGGGCTGCGCCGTGGTCGTCTCCCACGACCGGTGGTTCCTGGACCGGGTCGCCACCCACATCCTCGCCTACGAGGGTGACTCCAAGTGGTTCTGGTTCGAGGGCAACTTCGAGTCGTACGAGAAGAACAAGATCGAGCGGCTCGGAGCGGACGCCGCCCGTCCGCACCGTGCCACCTACAAGAAGCTGACCCGGGGCTGATCGAACTTGCGCCACATCTATCGCTGCCCCCTGCGCTGGTCGGACATGGACGCGTACGGACACGTCAACAACGCCGTCTTCGTCCGCTACCTGGAGGAAGCCCGTATCGACTTCCTGTTCCGTCCGGAGAAGGACTTCAAGCAGGGGTCGGTGGTGGCGCGCCACGAGATCGACTACAAGAGGCAGCTCGTCCACCGGCACCACCCGGTGGACATCGAGCTGTGGGTCAGTGAGATCCGGGCCGCGTCCTTCACCATCAGCTACGAGGTGAAGGACGACGACCTGGTCTACGTCCGTGCCTCGACGGTGGTCGTGCCGTTCGACTTCGAGGCGGAGCGGCCGCGCCGGATCACCGCGGAGGAGAAGGAGTTCCTCCGGGAGTACATGGACGACCAACCCGACGGGACCGAACAGGAGGAGGCCGTCGCCGCATGACGGTGCTCCACCTCGCCGACGAGGGGGAGGCGGCGGACCTCGCGGCCTTCCTCTCCCGGCTGCTGCACTACGACCGTGGGGCCGCGGTGCGTCTCCAGGCGGCGGGCACCGCGCTCGCCGTCTTCGGGCGACCGCCGTCCTTCGAGGTGCTGGCGATCCGCGCGGTTCGACTGGCGAAGCCGTACGAGAACGGCCTGGACGTCACTCTGGACGCGACCGTCTCCGCCGGTGAACTGCTGGAGTCCGTCGACGAGTCGGCGGCGACCGCCGTCGTCCCGGCCCCGGTCACCGGTCCGCCGTGGGCAGGTGTGCTTCCGCCGCGCGGCGGCTGGCGGCGCGAGACGGGGCTGCCGGCGCCGCGCGAACTGCGTGCCATGGTCGGCACGGCGGTCGCGGAATTCCGGTCCCGTACCGGGGAGTTGGCGCCCGAGCGGCGTACCCGGAGCGAACTCGACCGGATCGGACGGGAGATCTGGTCGCGCACGGTCGCGGACACCCGGCTCCCGGTGCGGGCCGTGCACGCCGCCCAGTCGCTGGGCTTCCTGCGCGGCCGGGGCGACGCGCACCCGTCGGACGACGCGCCGCTCGGCCTCTTCTCGTCGGGAGCGTGGCTCCGGCTGCGTACGCCCTACGGATCGATCGCCGTGCGCAGGGCGGGCCTCGGAGCGCTGGACGTCAGCGTCCGCTGACCGCGGTCGGCCGGCTCAGCCCGCCGTGTTCACCATCGACGCCGCCGCGTACGTCAGGTAGTTCCACAGCGTCCGCTCGTGCTCCTCGGAGAGAGCGAGCTCGTCGACGGCGACCCGCATGTGCTTCAGCCAGGCGTCGTGCGCCGCGCGGTCGACGGTGAAGGGGGCGTGGCGCATGCGCAGACGGGGGTGGCCGCGGTTCTCGCTGTACGTGGTGGGGCCGCCCCAGTACTGGATCAGGAACAGCGTCAGGCGCTCCTCGGCCGGGCCCAGGTCCTCCTCCGGGTACATGGGCTTCAGCAGCGGGTCCTCCGCGACACCCTGGTAGAAGCGGTGGACCAGGCGGCGGAAGGTCTCCTCCCCGCCGACCTGCTCATAGAAGGTCTGCTCCTGCAACGTGCCGCGCCGAATCTCATTCACGCCCTCCATGCTCTCAGACGCGGCGACCGAGGTCTCCAGGCTTAGGACCGCCGACGGACCGGGGCCCCGGCCGGGGTGACTCGTTCCGGATCGTCCGGCGGGGCGCTCGCCTCGTACCGTCTCCCGCAGGACAGTGGACGTATGAGCGCACACGCTCTCGACAGTGACCTTGACGACGTCGCCGCCTCAGCGCGGGCCGCGCTGGTGCGGGAGATCGAGATGAGCGGGGCATGGGCCGGCGACCCCGTGTGGCGGGAGGCGTTCGCCGCCGTGCCCCGGCATCTGTTCGTGCCCTACTACTACGTCGGCGTCGCGGGCGGCTACGAGCGCCGCTGGGGGGAGAGCCCCGACCCGGTCGCACGCGAGCGATGGATGCGCGGCGCCTACGCCGACATCCCGCTGGCCACCCGGCTGCGGGACGGGGAACTGCTCTCCTCCAGCAGCCAGCCGTCCCTGATGGCGATGATGCTGGTCGCGCTGGAGGTGGCGGACGGCGACCGGGTGCTGGAGATCGGCGCGGGGACGGGCTACAACGCCGCCCTGCTCGCCCACCGGCTCGGCGACGACGATCTCGTCACCACCGTCGACCTGGAGCCGGAGATCACCGAGTCGGCGCGACGGCATCTGGCGGCCGCCGGCCACCATCCCGCCGTCGTCACCGGCGACGGCGCCCGCGGCGTACCCCAGCGCGCCCCGTTCGACCGCGTCATCGCGACCTGCACCCTGCCGTCGATCCCTCGTGCCTGGCTCGCTCAGTGCCGGCCCGGCGCCCGCGTCCTGACACCGCTCGGCACCGGTCTGGTCGCTCTCTCGGTACGGGACGCCGAGCACGCCGAGGGGCGCTTTCTGCACACGCCCGCCTACTTCGTGCCGCTGCGCGGCGGCAGCCGGTACGAGCCGGAGCCACCGCGGGTGGGCGGACTGCCGCGCAGCGCGAGGGAGCACGAACTGTTCCGCTTCCTGCTCGCCCTCACCCGGGGCAGCCTCGACCCGCAGGAGGCGTACGCGCTGTGGGAGCGCGAGGGGCAGCCGCGCCGGGAGCGGTACGGGATCACGGTGCGCGGCGCACACGAGTGGGCGTGGCTGGACGACCCCGAGGGCCCCTACGCGTGGCCGCTGCCCGGCTGAGACGCGCGAGGGGCGTGGAACGCCGGGAGAGGGCGGTCGTACGGCTTCCTCGCGCCGTACGACCGCCCCCTCCCGGGGGTGGAATACCTAGCCGCGCCGGATCGTGATCGTCGTCCACGCCCCGACGTGCACTCGGTCGCCGTCCTGGAGCGGAACCGGGACGAAGGGCTGGATCGGGTCCTCGGAGCCGTTCACCGTGGTGCCGTTCGTCGAGTTCTGGTCGACGACCGCCCAGGTGCCGTCCGGCTGCTGGACCAGGACCGCGTGCTGGTGCGAGACGCCCGGGTCCTCCGGCGGCACCGACAGGTCGATGTCGGGGGTGTCGCCGGTGGAGTGCCGGCGGCGGCCGATGGTGACCTGGTTGCCGGTGAGCGCGCGCTGCTGCTCGGGCGAGTACGCGGGCAGGTTCAGACCCGCGGCCTCGGGGCCGGAGCGCTGCATCATCGCCATGAAGTACTCACGGTCCGGGCCGATGGTCGCCATCCAGCTCAACGGCTGCTGCGGGAAGCCGGGGCCGGGCTGCTGCGGGGCCTGCGTCTGGCCGGGCGGCGGGAAGCCGTAGCCGCCCTGAGCCGGGGCGCCGGGGCCACCGGGGCCCGACGACGGCGGGGAGATCACCCAGTCGTCGTCACCGCCGCCGAAGGACGGGCCGCCCTGCTGCGGACGGTGCGGTTCCTGACCGAACCCGGGCGGGGCCGGCGGGGCGGCGGGGCCGGGGCCGCCGGGCTGGAACGCCTGCGGAGCGCCGCCGGTCGCGCCGGGGCCGCCGTGCGGGGTCGGGCCGGGAGGCGGCGGAACCGGACGCGACGGGTCGCCGCCGAAAGCGGAAGGGGCGTTGAGACCGGGGCCGCCAGGACCGTTCGGCCCACCCGGGCCACCGGGGTTGGTGCCGCCCGGACCGCCGGGACCCGGACCGAAGCCGCCGGGGCCACCCGGGCCCTGACCGGGGCCAGGACCGCCCATGCCACCGGGACCGCCGGGACCCTGACCGGGGCCGGGACCCTGGTTGGGGCCGGGGCCTCCCATGCCGGGCGGTTCCGAGCCGAACGGCGGGATCGGTTCCGCGGGGCGGTTCACCTGGGACGGGCGCGAGCCCTGGTATTCGTACGAGTCACCGCCGCCGAACGACGGTGGAGGGCCCGACTGCTGCTGGAAGTGCGAGGGCAGGCCGGGGCCGCCCGGCGCCGGCGGGCGCGGCGCGGCGGGTGTGTACGACGTCGCCGTGTTGGTCAGGAAGTTCCACCGGCACTCCTCGCAGAACGGCGCACCGCCCTCACGGGGCGTGCGGCACTGCGGGCAGAGCTCCGGCTCGGGTGCGCCGGGCATGGGCCGGTGGCCGCCCGGCTGACCGATGTTCGGGCCACCGGACGGACCGCCGGGACCGGGGCCACCGGGGCCGCCGGGCGGCGGGAAGCCGTAGCCACCACCGGGCGGGGGCGGCGGCGGAGGGGGCGGAGGTACGGCACCGGCCATGCGGTGACCGCAGACCTCGCACCAGTCGTCGGAACCCGACTGGTGTCCGTTCGGGCAGGTCGGCATGTCGGCGCTTCCCCCTCTCCTTTCCGGTCGCTCTCGACCGGATTTCTCCAACCCCAAGGGGTCAGGCTCGCTCTTTTCAGGGTCCTGCAAGGGTCCTGCTAGGTCACTTCTTTACACGAACAGTCTTTGTCGACCGTGTTTCGAGAGTCATCTCGTCGGCCTCCGCGACCTTCGCCTTCAGTCGCACAGTACCCGCCGCGGCATCGACCACGTCCACCACCTTCGCAAGGAGTTTCGCCGTATCGGCATTTCCGGAGGCGCTGGCGAGCTGAACGGCGCGGCCCAGTTTGGCCGTTGCTCCATCCATATCGCCCGCTTTGCGAAGATCGAGCCCTTGTTGAATGGCTTGCGCCAGTTCGGCCTGGCCGGTGTAGTGGGCGACCTGAGGGTTGATCGACGTGGAGGCGACCATGTCGTCGGTCCATACGGCCCGTACGAGGCCCTGCGCGCCCAGGTTCCGCGCGGTGCCGTCGGGTTGCGGAACGACCAGGGACACCCGGGCGGCGAGCATCTCCCGGCCGATCTCCGCGGCCGGGACCTCGACGCAGACGTGGTAGTCACGGGACTCGTCGCCCCAGGAACCCGTGGGATAGTCCCCGGCGCGCGGACCCGCCTCGGTGCGCCGGTCGGTCAACTCCTCGACCGTCGGCGCGACTTGCTTGACGAACTTGATGGTCGTGCCGACCGGCGTCCACAGCCGCAGCGCGACGTCCGCGACCTCCTTGCCCATCGCCGTCTCCATCATCCGCGTGAAGTCGGCGGCCAGACCGGCCGGATCGGCGACGATGTCGGCGCTGCCGAGCAGGGCGGAGGCGATGGCTGTGACTTCTTTCACTTCCCAGTCGGTGCCCACGCCACGCGCGTCACAGGTGAATCGCCCGGCACAGGAGTCCAGCGCGGCCCTGAGGTCCTGCGGCGACTCGTGTTCGTTGCGGCCGTCGGTGAGCAGGATGCCGTGCCGGATGGCGACGTCCGCCGAGGACAGCAGTCGGTCGGCGAGGCGCAGCCAGGTGCCGATGGCCGTACCGCCGCCCGCGCTGAGCCTGCGCAGCGCCTGTTTGGCCTGGTCGCGGGTGGTGGCGTCGGCCACCGCGAGCCGGCCGCCGCCCGGATACACCTCCTTGGCCACGTGCGTCCCGCCGATCACGGCGAAGTGCACGCCGTCGCGCAGGGTGTCGATCGCGGCCGCCGTGGCGTCGCGTGCGTTGCGCATCTTGGTCGGCGGGTAGTCCATCGAGCCCGAGCAGTCGACCATGATCGCCACGGCCGCGGACGGGCCCTGTCCCGGCGCGTAGAGGTGGGGCGCGGCGACCGCGCTGCCGACCGTGCCGCCGCCGGTCGAGGTGACCGTGACGATCGAGTTGACCTCGCGACCGCCCTCCGGCAGGTACTCGTTCTGGTACACGTCCACCGAGAACTGCGGCACGCTTGATTTCGAGAAGTTGGCCATACGTTCTCAAATCCCCCTAAAGAACCCCCAAGCGGGGTCATGGCTGTCGACGGACCGGTCCCCTCCGGTCCGTTGAGGCCGTTCCGCCGTCCCCGCGGGAAGCCTCAGGCCGATCCTGCCCCCATCGGCGGCGCGGGGAACGGCACGACGGCCACTGTTACGTTGTCGTGGCCCCCGCCGTCGAGCGCGTGTCCGACGAGCACCTGGGCGCTGTGCAGGGGGCGCGCGGCGGCATCGAGGGGCACGACGTCGGCCATGTCCTCCGCCGCCTCCGCGTAGTTCCACAGCCCGTCCGTGCACACCACCACCACACCGGGACGGTCCGGCTTGAAGGAAGCGGTGTGCGGCTCCAGTTCGTAGGCGTCCGCGCCGAGCCAGCCCGTGATCGCGTGGGCGCGCTCGTCGGCGTACGCCTCGGCCTCGTTCATCAGGCCCGCGGCGACCATCTGCGCGGCCCAGGAGTCGTCCTCGGTGAGCCGGGCCGGAGGGGTGCCACGGTCCACCGGGACCCAGTAGGCGCGGCTGTCGCCGACCCAGCCGACGACCAGCAGACCGGCCGTGACCACGGCGCCGACGAAGGTGCACGCCGGAGCGTTCTGGTGCGGGGCCTGCTCGCGGGCCGTGGCCGGCTCGGCGGCGAGCGCGTTGACCGCGTTCGAGGCGGCGATGATCGCGTCGTGCATGGCCTGCTGCGGATGCGTGCCGCGCGGCAGGGCGGTCAGCAGTGACTCGTTCGCGGCCCGGGACGCGGCCATCGAGGCGTCGTCCGGGCGGGTCGCCGAGGACACGCCGTCGCAGACGACCGCGAGCACCGCGGGCCGGCCGTCGGGCAGCGCGGTGCAGCCGACGGCGAACGCGTCCTCGTTGCGGTGGTGGCGCAGACCGCGGTCGCTGACGGCGGCCACCGGACCGGCGTCCTGCTCCATGTGGTCGCGTTCGCGTGGCTGGGCGTGCCCGCAGTTCTCGCAGTACCCGTCGTGATCCACCCGGCCGGACCGGCACGCCACGCACACCTTGGTGCCCTCGGGCGGGGTCGGCGCGTCGGTGGCGATGCGCGGGTCGGGTGCCTGCAACGGGTACTCCTCGGGCTCCGGCGGACGGTCGAACCGTACGCCGGAGGCAGGGGAGACGGGCGAACCGGTCGGTGCGGGAGGGGTCGCGGGGGGACCCGCCGGGGCCGGGATGCCCTGGTTGCCCGGGGCCGGAGGAGCCTGCGGCACGTCGGAGCCGGCCGTCGGCGCCGGGATCGACGGTGCCTGCGGCGGGGGCGTGCCGTCCGGTGCGGCGGCGACGGGCCAGTCCCTGCCGGGCGCGCCCGGGGCGGGGGGCGGCGTCGAGCCGTTCATGGCGATGGTCGGGTGGTCGTCCGGCCGTTCGGGCACGGCGGACAGGTCGTATCCGCACGCACCGCAGAAACGGTCACCCGACTCGAGCGGCCATTCGCAGCTCGGGCAGGCGGACAACTGGGGCATCTGCGACATCAACTACACCCACGTCCGGGGGCGGTAACGGTTGGCACGTTCCACCAGGTCGATCCTCTCCTCGCCGCCCCGAGCCAGTCGGGCCAGCATGCGGTACGAACGTTCCAGACCGAAACGCAGGCCCCGCTCGTCCAGGCCGCTGCCGAGCAGCGTCCGTCCTCCGGCGGCGGGAGGGACGGAACCCTGGCCCCCGGAGAGTATCCAGTCCAGCGCGCAGCCGAGCACTTCCGCCGACAACTGCTCCCGGCGCGCCGGGTCCAGGCCGTACGCCTCCAACGCCTCCACCTGCCCCGCGGCGGCGGTCAGGTCGTCCAGAAACGGTACGTCGCCGGCGACCGCCGTGCGTTGACGCAGCCGGGCCCGGACGGCCGCCACGCGCGCGGCCGTGTAGTGGATGGAGCTCTCCGGCACCGACTCCAGGGTCCGGACGGCGCCGCGCCGGTCACCGGATGCCAGCTGGACGCGGGCCAGACCGAAGGCGGCGCTGACATGGCTCGGGTCGGTCGACCACACCAGGCGGTAGTACTCGGCGGCGTTGTCCAGCTGGCCCAGCACCTCCGCGCACAGGCCGAGGGCCAGCTTGGGGGCGAGCTCGCCGGGGAAGGCGTCGTAGATCGCGTCGAAGGCGAGCGCGGCGCCCTCCTGGTCGCCGGTGACGAGAGCGGCCACCCCGCGGTACCAGACGACCCGCCAGTCGTCGGGCCGCTCGTCCTCCAGCTTCAGCAACCTCTCGTGCGCGGCGGTGGTGTCGCCGTTCTCCAGCCAGGCCCGCACCTGGCGGAGCCGGGTCTCGGTCGACGGCGCGGGTGCCGCCGCCAGCGCGCCCAGCAGCTCCGCCGTCGCGGTGGTCAGCAGCCCCGCGAGGAAACCCGCGTTCGGGTCGGACGGATCCACGCGCGGGACCGGCAGGGCCAGAGCGGCGCCGGGGGCGCCCACGGGCTTGACGATGCCCGCGCCGGACGCCGGCGCGGGGGAGCCGCCGGCGGTGAGCTGCTGCCGGGCCGGCGCCACCCGCGCCCCGAGCCGCGAGACCTCACCGTCCAGCTTCGGGAACAACTCCGTGTCCGGCACCCGCACTTCGGGCCCGAACAGCGTCGACAGCGACGGCCTCGCCCGCCCCGTCTGGAGGGACACCACCTCGCGCAGCACGCCGGTCAGCTGCTCCGTCATCTCCTGCGCGGAGGCGAAACGGCGGGCCGGATCGGGGTCGGTGGCGCGGACCAGGAGACGGTAGAAGGACTCGTACTGGCGGAAGACCTCGATGTTGTCGGGGTCGGGCAGCGAATCGACGTAGACGTTCGTATAGCCCTGGAAGTCGAAGGTCAGCACCGCCAGGGTGCGGGCGACCGTGTAGAGGTCGGAGGCCACCGACGGGCCGGTGTCCGCGACCTCCGGCGCCTGGTAGCCGACCGTGCCGTAGATGGCCGACTCGTCGTCGTCCATCCGGCGCACCGCGCCCATGTCGATCAGCTTGAGCTGGTCCTCGGTCTGGATGGCGTTGTCGACCTTGAAGTCGCAGTAGAGCAGGTTGCGGCTGTGCAGATGGCCGAGCGCCTCCAGGGCCTCGATGCCGTACGCGCACGCCTGCTCGACCGGCAGCGGGTCGCGCCGGCCGGTCTCCGTGCGGCGGGCGTTCGCGATCTCCTTCAGCGACTTGCCGCCGACGTACTCCATGACGATGTAGCCGTCGAGCGAGCCGGTGCGCTGGTCGAGGTGCTCGACGAAGTTGTAGATCCGCACGATGTTGGCGTGCTCGATCTCCGCCAGGAAGCGCCGCTCGGAGATCGCCGCCGCCATCGCGTCCTGGTCGCCGGTGTCCAGCAGGCCCTTGAGCACCACCCAGCGGTCGGAGACCGCGCGGTCCACGGCGAGGTAGATCCAGCCGAGTCCGCCGTGCGCCAGACAGCCCACGACCTCGTACTGACCGTGCACGATGTCGCCGGACTTCAGCTTCGGCACGAACGAATACGGGTGGCCGCACTTCGTGCAGAAACCCTCGGTACGGCCCGGACGCTCGCCGCGGGCCCGGCCGACCGGCGCGCCGCAGTCCGAACGCGAGCAGAACCGCTTGCGCTCGGGCACCTCCGGGTTCTCCAGCACCATCGCGCGCGGGTCGGGCCGCGGCACGTCCGGGACCTCGACCAGGCCGACGCCGAGCCGGCCGCGCCCGCTGGAGCCGGCGCTCGAACCGGAGCTGCGCACCGACACCGAACGGCCGGTGGAGCGGCCCGACAGCGAGCGCGACAGCCGTCCCGACACCGAGCGCCGGGACTTCGACGACTGGGACGACGTACGGGAACTGCCCCGGCTGGTGGAGCGGGAGCTGCCGCTGCCCGCCGAGCCGCGCGATCCCTTGCCGCCGCCCGTCATCCCGGTGGGCGGCGAGCCGACCATGCCGGACGCCGAGACGACCGGGGCGAGACCGCAGGTGTCGCAGTACAGCTCGCCGCCGCCCATGTCCTCGTACGTCCCGCCGCAGTCCGGCCGTTGACAGCTCTGCTGTGCCTGACTCATGACGACGACTCCCCCCTGTCCCTCATGCTCGCGGCCCCCCGCGATCCTCGGGCCCACGCGGCCCCGGCACCCGGCCGCCGCCGAGCAGTTCGGCCGCCGCCTGCTGGTAGCGCAGCACCGCCTGTTCGGCCACGCGCAGGTCGCAGGGCGCGCTCCACAGCATGCGGCGGGCCGCGTCGTAGCGCTCGATGAGGAACGGGTCCTCCGCGAGGCCGTGCCGGGCGACCTTCGCCTTGTACGCGTCGAGACGGCCGCGCAACTCCGCGCGGACCGCCAGCGGTGCGGTGACCGCGGTCAACGACTCGCGGGCGCGCAGCAGTTCGTCCTCCGCCTTCTGCTCCAGCGACTCCAGGAGCGGGGACAGGCGGTGCCACTGGGCGTGTCTGCGGTACTCGGCGGCCGTCGCCAACTGCTCCTGGAGCACGGTCGGCGGGCCGCTGACCACCGGTACCTCGGTGGCGGCGATCTTCGCCAGCACCTCGCCGCGCGCGGTGCGGGCCTCGGCGAGCGTACGGTCCGCGCGCGAGAGCACGTCCCGCAGCTTGACCAGGCGCTGCTCGGCGTCCTGCCGGACCGTCAGTACCGCGTCGATCTCACGCCGTACGTCCTCCAGGGCGCGCGCCTCGCGGTCGTACACCGTGGTGTCGGGCCGGCCGCCGCCCGGCGCCGAACTGCCCTGCGTCGGCAGCCAGTACGCCAGCGGATCGGACACCACCTCGGCGCGCAGGTGGGTGAGCGTGCGCGTGATGCGCTCCAGGTCGTCGCCCGCCGGGTGCTCGCCGGGGCGTACGCCGACGGAGTGGGCGAGCTGACGGGTGCGCTGGAGCTCCGCGGCGAGTAAATCGATCCGGGCGGGCAGCGCCGACCAGACCGCGTCCGAGGCGACCACCATGTCCAGGCTCGTCGCGTACAGCTCGTTCATCCGGTCCACCAGGGTGACCAGCGAGAACTGCTCGCTCAGCTTGCCCGAGCCGCCGTGCAGCGTCGGGGCGTTGGCGGCCGACGCGGCACTTCCGGCCACCGTCACGGACTCGCCGCGCAACAGCTCCGTCAGCTCCACCAGGTCGTCACGGCTGGACCAGCGGCGGCGGGAGCGGATCTCACGCGCGGAGCGCAACGCGTCCGTGTACGCGTCGAAGTACGCCCACAGCAGCGTGATCGACGCTTCCGCCGCCGTCCAGCGCTCCTTGGTGACACCCGTGAGCTCGGCGCCTTCGAGAAGTCTGCGGCCCGCGTGGTCCTGGAGGGCGAGCAGCGAGGTCTCGATCGCCTCGTGCTCCGCGCCGAGCCGCGCCAGCGCACGGTCCACCTCGTCCCGGTCCATCACCGGCCCGGCGGGGTCCGTGACGCCCATCGATCACCTCTCGCTGCGTAGTGGTCCGTTGTGGTCTGTCCTGCGCTGTCGTAACGCCCGTCAGTCGATGGTCCGTCACTTGTACTTGGCTTCGGGAGGGGTCGCCGACGCCGACTTCTTGTCGCCCTGGTCCATGGTCGGGTGCAGCCACTTCTCGTACGACGCCTTCCAGCCGCCGTCCTTGACGTAGTTCTCCAGAGTCCGGTTGACCTGGCGTACCAGATCGTCGGAGCCCGACTTCATCGCCACGCCGTAGTACTCGTCCGTGAACAGGCCGCCCTTCAGTTCGACCGTGGGGTCCTGGGCTGCCTGGCTGGCGGCGAGCGCGCCGTCGGTGACGACCGCGTCGACGTCGCCGAGCTGCAACTTCACCAGACAGTCGAGCTGGTTGGGGACGGTGGTGCCGATGTCGGCGGAGGTGGGGAGGTCGCCGGACTTCCTGCCCTCCTCCAGACGGTCGTGGGCGGTGGAGCCCTCCGCCGAGCACACCTTCTTCTCGGCCAGGGACTTGTCGAACCCGGTGATCGTCGAGGTCTTGGCGGCCAGGACCTGCTGGCCGGTGACGAAGTACGGGGCGGAAAAGGCGACTTGCTCGATACGGTCGCAGTTGATCGTCATGGTGCGGACCACCATGTCGACCTCGCCCTTCTGGATCGCCTCGATACGGCGGCTGGTCGGGATCGCCTTGAACTGCACGGCGTCGCGGTCGCCGAGGAGGTCCTCGGCGATCCGGTGCACCAGGTCGATGTCGAAGCCCTCCAGCTCACCGGAGGGGTTGTTCGGGTCGAGATAGCCCCAGCGGTAGCTGTTGGTGTCGACGCCGACGATCAGGCGGCGGTCCTTGCGGTCCTTGATGGCGTCCAAGGTGGCGGAGTCGTCGTTGCCGCCGGACGGGGACAGGCTCTGGTCCTGCGGGTTCTCGCACTCCTCGGCCTTGGCCTGGATGCCGTGGGTGACCTCGTGGGCCGTGGGGGTCGTGGCGTCGCCGCCGCGTTGTTGGGACAGGGGGAGCAGCAGGGCGAAGGCCAGGGTCAGGGCGCAGACCGCGGCCATCGCGCCGACGCCGCCCCAGCCGCGCAGACCGGCCCGCAGGCGCCGCCAAGGGGTGGCCGTGCCGCTGGTGTTCGGCGTCGTGCCGTGTGCGTTCATCGTCGTGCCCCCTCTCACCTGTACTCCGACAGCCTGCGGCCGATGCCGAGGACCGCGCCGACCGCGCCCAGGACCGCGAGCACCGCGGCGCCGGTCGGGAGGCCGGTCAGCGAGTCACGGCCGTCGTCCGCGGCCTGCCTGAACTCGTTCTGCTCGTGTGTGAGTGCCGTGGCCAGGGCCTTGTCGACATTGTCGAAGCACACGCTCGTCGGCTCCTTCGCGGCGCCGATGACGCGGTCGCGGGCGGCTTGGTAGTTGCCCGACTCGTTGTCGTCACGGGCTGCGCCGTGGCGGTCCTTCCAGACCTTCATGAAGCCGTTCGCGTCCTGCACCGGCTTCTTCCCCGCCGTGTCGTCGGCGAGACCCTCGGCCCGCAGGAGCGCCTCGCCGAGTTCGTCGATCTCCTTGTCGTAGCCCCACTCGTACGCGTCCACGACCGTGCCGTCGGGCAGCGACCTGGTGTCCGCGCCCCTGCGGACCAGGGTGAGGTTCTCGTCGCTGCGGGCGGTCAGGGAGGCGATGCGGGCCTCGTGCAGGACGTTCAGGGAGCGGACGCCGTGCTCGTAGGAGTCGTTCAGACCGGAGCGGGCGATGGTGTGGCCCACGGTCAGCCAGAGCAGGACCACCGTGGAGGCGGCCGTCGCGGTGACCAGGCCGTGGTTCAGGACCCTGTTCGTCCGCCGGTAGTTGCGGCGCTGGGCCCAGACCAGTCCGGCCAGGGCGAGGACGCCGAGGCCCGCGGCGGCCCACGGGAACGACTTCGCGTCCGCGTAGTCGTCGCGCAGGCGCTGGTTCTCCGTCTGGTGCAGCTTCTGGGCGGCCGGCAGCATCTTCTGCTGCATCATCTCGTTCGCCGCGCGCAGGTAGGCGCCGCCCACGGGGTAGCCCTGGCGGTTGTTGGCCCTCGCCGTTTCCACCAGGCCCTTGTACTCCGGGAGGAGTCTGCTGAGTTCGGTGATCGTGTTCGCCGAGGTGGAGCCCGGTTCGGAATTCGCCGCGGCGGTGACGAGTTTGGCGGCGGCCGTGCGGATGTCCGTCTCGTAGCCCTCGCGCATGGCGGGCTTCTCCTGCAAACCGGCCAGATAGCCGCTGGCCGCGGCGGTGTTGGCGTCCGCCAGGGAGCGGTAGATGTCGGCCGCGTCGGAGGTGAGGGGCTGGCTGCGGTGCAGGACGTCGTCGGCTGCGGTCGCTCGCTCCGTCATCTGCCAGGCGGCGATGGCGCCGAAGGCGACGACAAGGAGGGCGAGCAGGGCCCCGATGATCCGCAGCCGGCCGGGTTCGGTGGTGGCGGCTGCACGGAGTTCGTCGAGGCCCTCGGCGAACGCGGTGCGGCGGGGTGGGGCAAGGGTGCGAGCGGGCGGAGTCGCGGGAGTTCGACCGGGGTGGGGAGGCTGGGGCGGTACGGACGGCATCGTGGGCGAGCCGGCGTCCGGTGGTGGTGCCGTGCTGCTCTTCGGTGTCTGCGTCACTGTTGACCTCCCCCGTGGTCATCCGTCGCGGCAAGTATCGCTGCCGGGACTGACATCCGCACCGGCCTTGGCTGGATCTTGATCGGATCGCAGCGCGGAAGCCGGTCTGAGGCGCATCGGAATGCGCCTCGCACCACCCCCTGCCCATGAATACGCCGGGGGAATCGGTTCGGTTCCCTGTGCGGGGTGGCGGGGGTGCGCCACCTCCCTTCAGGGAGCGAAGTGCCGACGGAGGCGGGTGTGGGCATCCGGGGGCGCCCCCACCGCGTCCAGGCCCAGCAGCGCCGCCCCGAGCACCGGACTCGCCGTCACCACGCTCGCCACCGCCTTGGGGGCGCGCGACGTGAGCAGGTCGTCGATGGCGTCGATCAGTTGAGGGTGGCGCGCCGCCAGTACGCCGCCGCCCAGCAGGACCGGTGTCTCCTCCTCCAGCAGTTCCAGGCGGGTCAGGGCGACCGTCGCCATCGTGACCACCTCGTCCGCCAGGCGGTCCACGACCGAACGCGCGATCGTGTCGCCGGCGGCCGCGACGGCGAACAGGACCGGCGTCAGCTCATGGCGGCGGATCTCCGCGATGTGCCCCAGGTGGAGGGCCTCGATCAGCGCGTACATGGTGGGGAGGCCGAAGTGGGCGGGGAGGGCCCGGGACAGGGCAGTGGGTGCGCCGCGGCCGTCCTCCGCCCGGGCCGCGTGCCACATCGCCTCCTCCGCCACGCCCCAACCACCGCCCCAGTCGCCGGAGATACGCCCCAGCGCCGGAAAGCGGGCGGTACGGCCGTCGGGGCGCATGCCCACGCAGTTGATGCCGGCGCCGCACACGACCGCCACCCCGCGGGGCTCGGTCACGCCCGCCCGCAGGATCGCGAAGGTGTCGTTGCGGACCTCGACGGCCGAGCCCCACGCGCGTGCGCGCAACGCGGCCGCCAGGGTCTCCTCCTCCACCGGGAAGTCGGCGTTCGCCAGACATGCCGAGACGTGGTCGGCCGATGTCACCCCCGCCGCCGTGAAGGCCTGCTCCACGGCCTCGGCGAGTGTGTCCATCGCCTGATCCACGCCCACCGCCGGCGGCCGGAACCCTCCGCCGCGGGCCGTGGCGAGGACGGTTCCGTCGGCCGCCACCACCGCCACGTCCGTCTTGCTGTTGCCCGCGTCTACGGCGAGGACACGTGCGGTCAGGCCCACGCGAGATGCTCCCGGTTGTGTGCGATCAGTCGGTTGGTCAGCTGCTCGGCGTACTCGTACTGGCCGATGAGGGGGTGGGAGAGCAGAGTTCTGAAGACTCGGTCACGGCCGCCGCGCAGGGCCGCGTCCAGGGCCAGGTCCTCGTAGGCCGTCACCTGGGCCATCAGGCCGGCGTACAGCGGGTCCGTGGTGGGGACCGGCAGCGGGACCGGGCCGTGCCGGCCCACCGCCGCCTGCACCTCGATCACCGCGTCGTCGGGGAGGAAGGAGAGCGTGCCCTTGTTGTAGGTGTTCACCACCTGGTACGGGCTGCCCGCGCCGTTCAGCAGGGCCGCCGCCAGGTCCACCGCCGCCTCGGAGTAGTAGGCGCCGCCCCGCTTGGAGAGCAGCTCCGGCTTCTCGTCGAGGGACGGGTCCGCGTAGAGGGCGAGCAACTTTCTTTCCATTTCCGCCACTTCCGCGGCGCGGGACAGTTTGGTGCGCAGCTCGCGTACCACTTCGTCGTGCGCGTAGTAGTAACGCAGGTAGTACGACGGGACCACCGAGAGGCGGTCCAGGAGGGCGCGGGGCAGGTGCAGGTCCGCCGCGATGGAGTCGCCGTGGCCGGCGAGGAGTTTCGGCAGGACGTTCTCGCCCTCGGGGCCGCCCAGGCGTACGCCGGTCTCCCAGGTGAGGTGGTTGAGGCCCACGTGGTCGAGGTGCACGTCGGAAGGGGAGACGCCGAGCATCTTCGCGAACTTGCGCTGGAAGCCGATCGCCACGTTGCACAGGCCGACCGCCTTGTGGCCCTCCTGGAGCAGGGCGCGGGTCACGATGCCGACCGGGTTGGTGAAGTCGATGATCCAGGCGGTGGGGTTGGTGCGGCGGACGCGGTCCGCGATGTCGAGCACGATCGGCACGGTGCGCAGGGCCTTGGCCAGGCCGCCCGCGCCTGTCGTCTCCTGCCCGACGCAGCCGCATTCCAGCGGCCAGGTCTCGTCCTGTTCGCGGGCGGCCTGGCCGCCCACGCGGAGTTGGAGGAGGACGGCGTCGGCGCCGTCCACGGCCGCGTCCAGGTCCGTGGTGGTGGTGATCGTGCCGTTGTGGGCCTGGCGGGCAAAGATACGGCGGGCCAGGGCGCCGATCAGCTCCAGACGGTCCGTCGCCGGGTCCATCAGGACCAGTTCCTCTATGGGGAGGGTGTCCCGGAGGCGGGCGAAACCGTCGATGAGTTCGGGGGTGTAGGTCGAGCCTCCGCCGACCACGGTGAGTTTCATATCCGGTTCAACCCTTTACTCCGGTGAGTGTGACGCCCTCTACGAACGCTTTCTGGGCGAAGAAGAACACGACGATCACGGGCGCCATGACCAGTACGGTCGCGGCCATCGTCAGGTTCCAGTCGGTGTGGTGCGCGCCCTTGAACGACTCCAGGCCGTAGGAGAGCGTCCAGGCGCCGGGGTTCTCGGACGCGTAGATCTGGGGGCCGAAGTAGTCGTTCCAGGCGTAGAAGAACTGGAAGAGGGCCACTGCGGCTATGCCTGGCTTCGCCATGGGGAGAACCACGCGCAGGAGGGTCCGCAGCTCGCCGCAGCCGTCCACCTTCGCCGCGTCCAGATACTCGTTCGGGATGGTCGTGAGGAACTGGCGCAGAAGGAAGATGGAGAAGGCGTCCCCGAAGGCCATGGGGATGATCAGGGGCCACAGGGTCCCCGAGAGGTCCAGCTGCTTCGCCCAGAACAGGTACATCGGGATGATGACGACCTGCGGCGGCAGCATCATCATCGAGATGACCAGCATCAGGGACAGGTTCCGGCCGCGGAAGCGGAACTTCGCGAGCGCGTACGCCACGGGGATGGACGACACGACCGTGAGGACGGTGCCCAGGCCCGCGTAGATCAGGGTGTTCTTCCACCAGGTCAGAAAGCCGGGGGTGTCGAAGACCTTGGTGTAGTTGCCCCATTCCCAGGTGTCCGGGAGCAGGTCCCGGGTGAGCGCCTGCTGGTCGCTCATCAGCGAGGTCAGGACGACGAACACGAACGGCAGGGTGAAGAAGAGCGCCGCCGCGATACCGAGCGAGTGGATCGCGATCCATTCCAGGAGCGCCTTGCGGCGGGCGGTGCGCTCGGCGACTGTTGGGGTTCCCAACTGAACCGGCTTGTCCAGCACTTGGGTCATGGTCAGTCACCTGCCTGGATCAGTCCGCCCCGGCGGCGCATCAGCAGCGCGGTGAACGCCATGGCGAGGGCGAACAGGACGAGCGCGACCACACAGGCCGAGCCGTAGTCGAAGCGCTGGAAGCCGAGGTTGTACACGAGCTGGGGAAGGGTCAGCGTGGACTTGTCCGGGTAGCCGGGCTCGAACTGCTGGCCGGAGCCGCCGATGATGCCGGAGGCGACCTTCCCGGCCACCAGGGGCTGTGTGTAGTACTGCATCGTCTGGATCACGCCCGTGACGACGGCGAACATCACGATCGGCGAGATGTTCGGCAGGGTGACGTACCGGAACCGCTGCCAGGCCGACGTACCGTCCAGCTCCGCCGCCTCGTACTGCTCCTTCGGAACGTCGAGCAGCGCCGCCATGAAGATGACCATGAGGTCACCCACGCCCCACAGCGCGAGCGCGGTGAGGGCCGGTTTGGACCAGGCGGGGTCCGTGAACCAGCCGGGGGTCGGCAGGCCCAGGCTGTCCAGGACCGAATTGACGGGGCCCGTACCGGGGTTGAGCAGGAAGACGAAGGCCAGCGTGGCGGCCACCGGCGGGGCCAGGTACGGCAGGTAGAACAGGGTGCGGAAGACGCCGGTACCGGTCTTGATCTTCGTGATGAGCAGGCCGATGCCGAGGCCGAACACCACCCGGCAGGTCACCATCACCAGGACCAGCCAGAGGGTGTTGCGCAGCGCCGGCCAGAACAGCGGGTAGTCGTTGAAGACATAGGCCCAGTTGCCCAGGCCGCGGAAGACCGGTGTGCCGAAGCCGTCGTACTTCATGAAGGAGAAGTACACGGTGGACACCAGGGGGTAGGCGAAGAAGACGCCGAAACCGATGAGCCACGGTGACAGGAAGGCCACCGTTCGAAGCGCCGACCTGCGGCGCTTCGCGCGGAGAGTGTGCGTGGACATCGACGGAGCTACTTCGCCTGCTCGATGTCGGTGTCGATCTGCTTCGCGGTCTTCTCCAGGCCGGCCTTGAGGTCCTTCACCTTGCCGGACTCGTACTGGAAGCCGAAGTCCTGGAGCGTCGTCTGGTACGTCGAGCCGTTGACCGAGGCCGGCGGGGTGTTGGAGTGCTCGTTCTGGGCGATGTCCAGGAACGTCTTGAAGCCGGGTTCCACCTTCAGGTCGGGCGACTTCAGGGCGGCGAAGGTGGAAGGAACATTGTGGATGGCGTTGGCGAAGGAGACGACAGCCTGCGTGTCGGTGGTCAGGTACTTCACCAGTTCCCACGCGGCGTTCTGCTTCTCGCTCTGCGGGGCGATACCGATGATCGTGCCGGAGAGGAAGCCCTTGCCGTACTCGTCGACCTCGTCGTCGGCGACGGGCATCGGAGCGGTGCCGATCTCGAAGTCGACGCCGGCGTCCTTCGCCATGCCCAGCCGCCACTCGCCGTCGAGCTGCATGGCCACCTGGCCGGTCTGGAAGGGGTGCTTGGCGCCCCACTCGTCGCCGAAGGTGTTGCGGTACTTCTCCAGCTTCTGGAAGCCGCCCAGGTCGTCGATGAGCTTCTTCTGGTACCTGAACATCTCGGCGAAGGCGGGATCCTTGGCGATGCTGGACTTGCCGTCCTTGTCGAAGTAGGCGTGGTCCCACTGGGACATGTAGTGGTCCACGACCGTCTCGTAGCCGTGGTACGTGGGCATGAAGCCGAGCTGCTGGTAACTGTCACCCTTGCTGACGGTCAGCTTCTTGGCGACCTGCGCGAACTCCGACCAGGTCTTCGGCGGGGACTTGATGCCCGCCTTCTCGAAGGCGTCCTTGTCGTAGTAGAGGCCGTAGGCGTCGCCCAGCAGCGGCAGGGCGCAGCGGGTGCCCTCGAACTGGGTGTAGTCCAGCATCGGCTTCGGGATGAGTTTGTCGAGGTCCAGCTTCGACTTCTCGATGAAGGGCTTCAGGTCGAGGAAGGCGCCGGAGGAGCAGAACTTGCCGACGTTGGAGGTCGTGAACGACGACACCACGTCGGGGCCGTTCGAACCACCCGCGCGCAGCGCCTGGTTGAGCTTGTCGTCATTGATGTTGCCGACGACCTTCACCGTGATGTTCGGGTGGGCCTTCTCGAACGCGTCGACGTTCTCCTGGATCGCCTTGACCTCGGCCGGAGCGCTCCAGCCGTGCCAGAAGGTGATCGTCGTCTTCGCGTTGGGGTCGTCGTCGGCGCCGGACTCGGCCTGGCCCGTACAGGCCGTGGCGAGAAGGGCCAGGGAGGCGGAGGCGGCGAGTGCGGCGGCGGTCTTGCGGGACGCTGAGGGTATGACTTTCCAGGACTTTCCGGGCATGGCGAGGACTCCCAGGGCGGGACGGGGTGGGTGAAGGGAAGGCGGGGGGTTCGAGGTGAGAGGTGAGAGGTGGTCTTGGAGGTCGGGATGCGGGGCGGGCGGTCAGCGTGAGGTGTTGAAGACCTCGTCGCGTGTCGTCGCGAGCGCACTCTCCAACGCGCCCCTCAACACGGGATGTTCGCGGACGTCGCCGACGACGAGCCGGGGGCGGGACGCGGCGAGTTCCTCCAGTTCGGACTGGACGAGGGCGCGCAGCACCTCCCCGCCGTTGGTGAGGGAGGCGCCGCTGAGGACGACCAGTTCGGGGTCGAGGACGGACACCAGGGAGGCCAGACCGGTGGCCAGCCGGGTCGCGTAGGTCTGTAGGAGCAGCCGGTGCAGCACGGTGTCCTCACCGGCGGCCCGTTCGACCAGGGTGGCGGCGGCCTCGGCGTACGGCGTCGACGGGACGTTGGTCATACCGATCTCGCGCGCGAGCCGGGGGATGGCCTGGGAGCCGGCCAGCTCCTGATAGCCACCACTGTTGGCTTTGGTCACTTGCCGGACCAGGGGCGTGCCGGGAACCGGCAGGAAACCTACCTCGCCCGCGCCGCCGGTCCAGCCGCGGTGCAGCCGGCCGCCGAGGACCAGGGCGGCACCCAGGCCGCCCTCGTTCCACAGCAGCACGAAGTCCTCGTGGCCGCGGGCCGCGCCGAGCCGCTGCTCGGCCACCGCCACGAGGTTGACGTCGTTCTCGTACTCGACCGGCATCGGCAGGGCCGCGGCGAGTTCTTCCAGGAGCGCGGGGGTGTGCCAGCCGGGGAGGTGGGAGGCGTAGCGCAGCCGGCCCGTGTTGGGGTCGAAGGCGCCCGGGGTGCCGATGACGAGCCGGTGGACGTCGTCGCGGGCCAGGCCCGCCGCCTTCACCGCCCCGTCGAGGGCGTCGGTGACCTGTCGGACGACGGGCTGGGCCGGGCGCCTGCCGGGGGTGGGCAGTTCGTACGACCCGACCGTGCGGCCGGTGATGTCGGAGACGGCGGCGAGGATGCGTTCGGGGGTGACGTCGAGCCCGGCGGCGTACGCGGCCGTCGGATCGACCTCGTACAGCTGGGCGTTGGGGCCGGGGCGGCCCTCCGTCGTGCCGGTCGCCAGGACGAGGCCGGCGGCCTCCAGACGGGCCAGCAACTGGGAGGCGGTCGGCTTGGACAGGCCGGTGAGCTTGCCGATCCGGGTTCGGGACAGCGGCCCGTGCTCCAGCAGGAGGTCCAGGGCGGCACGGTCGTTCATGGCGCGCAGGACGCGCGGGGTACCCGGCGTACCGGCGGTTCCTGCCATGGGGTCGACACCTGCCTCTCGGCTGACCAGCTTCTCAGTGATCAACGACGGAAGTCCATCCATGGTCACTGTTAGGAAAGTTTCCTATTCGCTGCGGAGGAACGTAAGCCCGGCGGGAAGTCGGCGTCAAGAGAGGTGGTCCGGCAGGCAACGCAGTCGTTACCTGGAGGCGCTGTGCGGCGCCGTGTCCTCGTGTCGCGGGAGCAGCAGCGGGGTCGCCAGGAGCAGGATCCCGGCGAGGGCGATCGCGGCGCGCGGGCCGGTCAGCGCCGACAGCAGGCCCCACAGCGCGGTCGTCGCCGCGGTCGCCGTCTTGGTGGTGATCGACCACGCGGTGAGAGTGCGTGTCACCCGGTCCGGCGGGGTCTGCTCGAGGCGCGTGGTGGCGAGCGCGGGGTTGAAGGTGGCCGCACAGGTGATCAGGCCGAACTCGACGGCCATGACGAGGACGAGGCCGGAAGTGCCCGGACCGATGAAGGCCAGGCCGACGGGCCAGCAGGCGCGCAGGGTGCCCGCGACCAGCAGGATCCGGTGCCGGCCGTGGCGGGCGGTCAGACGCCGGGAGAGACGGGAGCCCAGCAGGCCGCCCAGACAGGGCACGGCGAAGGCGAGGCCGTACTGCCAAGGGGAGAAGCCGAGCCGACCGAGCATGAGGACGGCGAGCAGGGGCGCCTGCGCCATGATCAGGGAGTTGACCAGGGCCGTGTTGAGGAAGAGTGGGCGCAGGGTCGGGTGGGTGAGGATGTGCCGCCAGCCGGCACGGAGGTCGCCGGACCTGAGGCCGCCCGCCCGGAGGTCGCCCGCCCCGGCGGGGAGGCTCTGTTGGGTTTCCTTACCGTCGATCGCGCGGATGCCGAGTGCGGAGAGAAGGAAGCTGACCGCGTTCACCAGCACCGTCGCCATCGGGCCGAACACCGCGACCGCCGCCCCGCCGAGGGGTGGTCCGATCGCTGTGGCCGTCCACATCGTGGCCTCGAAGCGGCCATTAGCCACCAGCAGGTCCTCCGGCGGCAGCAGGGACTTCAGGTAGGCCCCGGTCGCCGCGTTGAACGTGATGTCCGCGGCGGCCACCACCACCGACACCAGCATCAGCTGACCGAGGCCGAGCCCGTCCAGTGCGAAAGCGACGGGGACGGTCAGCAGCGCCGCGCACCGGACCAGGTCCGCCGCGACCAGCACCGGCCGCTTCGGCCGGAACTCCACCCACGCCCCGAGCGGCAGCGCCAGTGCGGCCCCCACCGCGAGCCCCGAGGCCGACAGCAGTGCCACCTCGGTCGCCCCGGCGTGCAGTACGACGACCGCGATCAACGAGAATGCGTCGAAGGCGAGCCAGGTGCCGAAGGCGCTGACCGCGTACGCCGCCCACAGCAACCCGAACCGCCGCCCCAACGGCCGCTCGCCCGCCCCCGTCACGACTCCGCTCGCCCCGCCTCTGCTCCGTACCGCCCGGCCCCGCTCCGCCCACGCGCGACCGCCTCACGCCGACCTGAGCATCCAAGCCAGCCGGAACCCGCCGATCAAACAACCGACGAGGCGTACTGCCACAACCCCTGGTTGTGCGCCACGGGACGCCGAGGGACGACGGACCGACGGAGAGCCGGAGAGCCGGCTACTTCGTGACGCTCGGCGGCGCGAGCGGCGTGGCCGCCTGGGACTGGGGCGAGGTGGCGCTGGCGTAGGCCGAGGGAGCGGCCATGCCCGCGGTCGGGTCGGCCGTGGGCGCCTCGTCGATCAGCAGCGGGGCGCGGCCCACGATCGGGATGTCCGCGGCGTCGAAGGCGCGCTTGATGCGCCAGCGCAGTTCGCGTTCCACCGTGAGGGCCTTGCCCGGCATGGTCTTCGCCGAGACGCGCACGACCATCGAGTCCAGCAGGACGCTGTCCAGGCCGAGCACCTCGATCGGGCCCCACAGGAGCTCGTTCCAGGGCTCTTCCTTGCTCATCTTCTCGCCGACCTCGCCGATGGCCGCCCGGACCTTGTCCAGGTCCTCCGAGGAACGGACGGTGACGTCCACGCCGGCCGTCGACCAGCCCTGGGAGAGGTTGCCGATGCGCTTGACCTCGCCGTTGCGGACGTACCAGATCTCGCCGTTGTCACCGCGCAGCTTGGTCACGCGCAGGCCGACCTCGATGACCTCGCCGGAGGCCACACCCGCGTCGATCGAGTCGCCGACGCCGTACTGGTCCTCCAGGATCATGAAGACGCCGGAGAGGAAGTCGGTGACCAGGTTGCGGGCGCCGAAACCGATCGCCACTCCCGCGACACCGGCGGACGCCAGCAGCGGGGCCAGATTGATCTCGAAGGTGGACAGGACCATCAGGGCGGCGGTGCCCATGATCACGAAGCTGGCCACCGAGCGCAGCACCGAGCCGATCGCCTGCGAGCGCTGGCGGCGGCGCTCGACATTGACCAGCAGGCCGCCCAGAGCCGTGCCGTCCACCGCCTGGGCGGTGCGGTTCATCCGGTCTATGAGCTTGGTGATGGCGCGGCGCACGGCCACTCTCAGCACCGCCGCTATCACCAGGATCAGCAGCACCCTGAGGCCGATCGCGAGCCAGGTCGACCAGTTCTGCTCGACCCAGCTGGCGGCCTGTGTCGCGCTCTCGTGGGCGTCCCGGATCGAGGGGACCGCCGGAGTCGTCGTCTCCGAGGGCGTCGGGGTCGGCGAGGAGCCGGCGGCCAGTAGGACGGCGGACAGGGTCACGGCAGGTACCTCCAGTGCAGCGGCCCGCCCCACCGGTCGGCGGTCAAGGTCGATCAAGGTCACGAAAAGGTCACCGGCGGGGCAGGCCCACCACACTATCGGGGCATCGTGTGTGGATCGTCGCCATGTTCGAGGGAGGAAACGTGCCCACCTGGGGATGAACTGGTGGGATGAACCGTTCATCGCTCAGGGGATGAATCAGATGTGGTCGAAAACACTCTCAGCCCGTTACCGGGACATGGTGGCGCTTTCACCAGGCATGAGGGGAGACTGACTACAGATCGTCCCGGCGCGAGCCACGCGCCGCCGACGCCCAAGGAGGCATCCGTGCCGCATGTCCTGGTCCTCAACGCGTCGTACGAGCCGCTCGGCGTCGTACCGCTCCGCCGCGCGCTCGTCCTCGTCCTCGAGAACAAGGCCGTATGCCTCGAGGAGTCCGGCGCCTTCATGCACAGCGCAACCGTCACAGTCCCCGCACCCAGCGTGGTCCGGCTCAAGCGATTCGTCCGGGTTCCCTATCGGGGGCCCGTTCCTCTTACCCGTCGTGCGCTCTTCGCACGGGACGGGGGCCGGTGCATGTACTGCGGTGGCGTCGCAACCAGCGTCGACCATGTCATTCCGCGCAGCCGCGGGGGCAAGCACGTCTGGGACAACGTGGTGGCGTCCTGTCGCCGCTGCAACCACGTGAAAGCCGACCGTCACCTCGTAGAGATCGGCTGGCGGCTGCGCCACAAACCCGCTCCACCCACCGGCCTCGCCTGGCGCATCATCGGCACCGGGCATAGGGACCCGCGCTGGCTGCCGTACTTGCAGCCATACGGCGCGGACGACGCCTTGGCCCGGATCGACGGCATTTCCGCCTGAGGTCCGGGCTTTCGCATACCCGGCGCACGGCGCGTGTGCCACCCGGCCCCGAGGGTCCCCCGTGCCCTTGGGGCCGGACGGCTGCCCGGGCGGCCGGGCAGGGTGGAGATACTGATGCCGGGTCGCGCGATCGGCATGCTCATGCCGGGTCGACCTCCGCGGTCAGGTCGGGGAGCCGGACCGCCGTGGTCGGGCGCGGGCGGCGTGATCTCCCCCGGTCCACCGGGTCAGTTCGCGACGCGCGTCGTCCGTCGCGCGGCACAGGGTCCGCCCCGGCCCGCCGTGGTCGTGCAGACCTGCCCGTAGGAGCGAACAGTCGCCGGTGATTCGGTCCCGGTGAGCGCCCGGCGACGGAAAAGTTACGGAACGGAATGTGATGACCCGCACGTTCTTCGACTCCGTACGTCTGCCGACGCATTCGCTGGGTAGGGCTGCGTTAAGCCGTGATGCCGTACTCGAAGAGGAGGCCCCCGTGCCCACAGCATCGGCCCTTTCCAAACCTGAGGCGCCCATCGAGCCGGAGATGCACGCCTGTGTCTTCAGCGCCGAGGGCGCCTGTGTCGAGATCCCCCTCACCAGCGAACCTCCCCTCCCCGACGCCGAACCGCTCACCAGTGAGCCGCCGCTCGCCGACGCCGCGCCGCTGACGAGTGAGGCGGCGACCTGGGACCTGGGTATGGACACCGGTATGGACATGGACCTGGACCACCACCTGAGGCCGTAGATGACAGGACAGCGGTCGGCCGAAGCCCCTGCCGAGGATCCGGAGGACGAGGGCCCCGAAGGCCTCCCTCCCGACGATCTGTCCCGGCTCGCCGAGTTGCACGGCGTAGCCACCTCCTACCAGCCGTCCGCCGACCGCACGGTCCCGTCCTCCGCGACCGCGCTCACCCTCGCCCTGGCCGCCCTCGGCGTCGACACGAGCACACCCGCTGCCGTCGCCGCCGCGCTGGCCGCGCGGGAGCGGGAGTTGCGGGAGCGGCTGCTGCCGCCGACCGTGGTGTGCTGGAGCGGGGCCGAGCCGGAAGCGCTGGCCGCACTGCCGACCGGCACCCGGCTGCGCATCGAGACCGAGCAGGGCGAGACCCGCACCGACGTCGGCCAACTGCCGCCGGGCGTCCACCGGTTGACGGTGACCACCCCCGGCGGCCGTACGGCGACCAGCCACCTCGTCGTCGCCCCGCCCCGGCTGCCCACCCCCTCCGGCCGCTCCTACGGCCTGCTCGTCCAGCTCTACTCGCTGCTGTCCCGCCGCTCCTGGGGCATGGGCGACCTCGGTGACCTCGCCGAACTCGCCGCCTGGGCCGGCCGGGCGCTCGGCGCCGGATTCGTCCAGGTCAACCCGCTGCACGCGGCCGTACCGGGAGCCCCGACCGATCCGTCCCCCTACCGTCCGTCCTCCCGCCGCTTCCCCGACCCGGTGCACCTGCGGATCGAGGACGTGCCCGAATTCGCGTACGTCGAGGACCGCGAGCGGGTGCGGCGACTGCTGGAGCGGGCCGGGCGGCTGCGGGAAGCGGTGCTGGAGAAGAGCGAGTTGATCGACCGGGACGCCGTGTGGGAGGCCAAGCGCGAGGCGCTCGAACTGGTCCGGGAGGTACCGCTCGGGCCGGGGCGGCGGGCCGCGTACGTGGACTTCCTCGCGCGGGAGGGTCAGGCGCTGGAGGACCACGCCACCTGGTGCGCGCTCGCCGAGGCGCACGGCTCGGACTGGCAGCGCTGGCCGGCCGGGCTACGGGACCCCCGGTCGCCCGAAACCGACCGCGCACGACGCGAGTTGATGGACCGGGTCGACTTCCACTGCCGTCTCGCCTGGCTCACCGACACCCAGCTCACCGCCGCCCAGCGGGCCGCCCGGGAGGCGGGCATGCCGGTCGGGATCGTGCACGACCTCGCGGTCGGCGTGCACCCCGGGGGCGCCGACGCCTGGGCGCAGCAGGAGTACTTCGCCGCCGGGATGTCGGTGGGCGCACCGCCGGACGCCTTCAACGCGCGCGGCCAGGACTGGGGGCTGCCGCCGTGGCGCCCGGATCGGCTGGCCGAGTCCGGGTACGAGCCGTACCGCAGGTTGCTGCGCGCGCTCTTCCGGTACGCCGGCGCCCTGCGCATCGACCACGTCATGGGGCTGTTCCGGCTGTGGTGGGTGCCGCAGGGACAGCCGCCGACCGAGGGGACGTACGTCCGTTACGACGCCGAGGCCATGCTCGCCGTCCTGGTGCTGGAGGCGGCCCGGGCCGGGGCGGTGGTGATCGGGGAGGATCTCGGCACGGTGGAGCCGGGCGTGCGGGAGCGACTGCGCGCGCGGGGCGTGCTCGGCACCTCCGTGCTGTGGTTCGAGCGGGACTGGGACGGCGACGGCCGTCCGCTGCCACCGGAGTCCTGGCGCGCCGACTGCCTCGCCACCGCCACCACCCACGACCTGCCGTCCACGGCGGCCCGCCTCACCGGCGAGCACGTCGAACTCCGCGACAGCCTCGGCCTGTTGACCCGTCCACTGGAACAGGAGCGGGCGGAGGCGTCGGCGGACACGGGCGAGTGGCTGGCGCTGCTGTCCCGGCTGGGGCTGCTGCGGGGCACCCACGGCGGGCGTTGCGACTCGGAGGAGGAGGCCGAGATCCAGGCCGTCCACCGCTTCCTGCTGCGCACCCCGGCCCGGATGGTCGGCGTCTGGCTCCCGGACGGCGTGGGTGACCGGCGACCGCAGAACCTGCCGGGGACGTGGGACCAGTACCCGAACTGGCGGCTGCCGATCGCCGACGCGGAGGGGAGGCCGGTGACGCTGGAGGAGCTGGCGGGGTCGGCCCGGGTGTGGGCGTTGGCGGAGGTGCTGCGGGGAGAACGGCACGAGTAGCCGGGCCGGTGTGGCCGGGCCGGGCGGCTCCTTACGACACCCCGGACGCGCGGCCCCTGGCGGCGTTCGGTACTTTTGGCCCCGTGGACAAGAAGAACGCCCTGCGCGCCGGCGCCCTGGCCTCCGGTACGACGCTGATGATGCTGCTGATGTCGTCCCCCGCGCTCGCGCTCACGCGTGACGACGGCGACGACCCCGGTCAGGGCCTGAGCGTCATCGAGACGCTGGCCCAGTTCGTCTTTGCCCCGATCGCGATCTTCGCGGTCATCTGCGGCCTCGTGATGGTCCTCGACCGCTCCACGGACCGTCAGCCGAAGGCCAAGGCCAAGGCGAAGGCCTGACCGGTCGAAGTCCAACCTGTCGACAGTCCAACCTGTCGACCGTCCGACCGATTGACAGTCCGGCCGGTCGGCAGCCTGACCGTTCGACGGCCCGACAAGGTCGAAGGACAGGTCTGATCAGGGCGTTCGCGCCCGATCCCGACTCCGGTCCCCGCTTGTACCGAGGGCGCCGGCCTCGGCGTACCCACGCGCGTGACGCGTACGTACGCCGAGGCCGGCGCCCTCGGTGTGTTCCCGGGGCCGGGCCGCTCACGCCGGGTGCGGCGCCGTGAGGTAGCGCTGCAACGTGGGCGCCATCCACGCCACGATCTCCTCCCGCGCCAGCGCCACCGTGGGCGGGAACCGCAGGACGTAGCGCGTGAGCGCCAGCCCGAGCAACTGGGAGGACGCCAGCGCGGCCCGTGCCGGGGCCTGCTCGGGGTCGGGGCACACCCGGAGGGCGAGCGGCATCAGCTGGTCCGCGAAGATGCCCCGCATGCGTTCGGCCCCGGCCTGGTTGGTCGCGCCGACCCGGAGCAGGGCCGTGAGCACCTCGTTCTCCTCCCACATGTCCAGGAAGTGCGTCACGAGCGCCCGGCCGGCCTCCTCCCGGGGCAGCGACGCCGGGGCGGGCAGCTTCAGATCGATGGCGACGGCCGCCGCGAACAGGCCCTCCTTGTTGCCGTAGTAGCGCATCACCATCGACGGATCGATGTTCGCGTGCTTGGCGATGGCGCGGATGGTGGCCCGCTCGTACCCGTCGGCGGCGAAGCGCTCGCGCGCCGCGTCGAGGATCGCCGTGCGCGTGGCGTCGGAGCGGCGGGAGGGGGTGGGGCGCTCGGGGCGGCTCTGGTCCATGCCGACCACTTTAGGTCAACAAACGTGGGCCAACAATCGTAGGCCAACGAATGTAGGCCAACAGGTGTTGACACTCCCACGGCGTGCTCCTAACGTTGCCAACAAGCGTTGACCAACACCTGTTGACCAACAACCGTTGGCGAACGATCGTGGGCAAACGATCGTGGGCAAACGATCGTGGGCATCCCAGGAGGGCCATCATGAACGGCACCGACAACGGCACCGACACCAGCGCCGCCCCCACCACCCACCCCGTGACCGTCGTGGGTTCCGGCCCCACCGGCCTCCTCCTGGCCGGGGACCTCGCCTCCGCCGGCGTCCCGGTCACCGTCGTCGAGAGGCGCCCCCGCAAGATCAGCAACCTCTCCCGGGCCTTCGGTGTGCACGCCCGCACCCTGGAGCAGCTCGACGCCCGGGGTCTCGCCGACGAGCTGATCGCCACCGGCAGCACCATCACCCAGCTCCGCCTGTTCCGCCGCCTCTCCCTCGACCTCGGCACCCTGCCGTCCCGCTTCCCGTTCCTGCTCATCACCCCGCAGTACGAGGTCGAGCGGCTGCTGGAGCGGCGGGCGTGGGAGCTCGGCGTGGAGTTCCGTCACGAGAGCGAGGTCGTGGGGCTGCGGCAGGACGACGCCGGCGTCGACCTGGAGGTGCGCGGCCCGGACGGGACGGTCGGCACCCTCCGCTCGGCCTACGTCGTCGGCACGGACGGCCACCGCAGCGCGGTACGCGCGGCGCTCGGCCTGCCGTTCCCCGGTTCCTCCGTCATCAAGTCCCTCTTCCTGGCCGACGTCCGGCTCGCCGAACGGCCCGAGGGGGTGCTCACCGTCAACGGCGCGGGCGACGCCTTCGCGATGATCGCCTCCTTCGGCGACGGCTGGTACCGCGTCATGGGCTGGAACCGCCGCCACGAGGTCCCCGACGACACCCCGATCGACCTCGACGAGGTCAAGGAGGTCACCCGGCGAGCGCTGGGCACCGACTACGGCATGCACGACGCCCGCTGGCTCTCCCGCTTCCACAGCGACGAGCGTCAGGTGCCGCAGTACCGGGTCGGGCGGGTCCTGCTGGCGGGCGACGCCGCCCACATCCACTCGCCGGCCGGCGGCCAGGGCATGAACACCGGCCTCCAGGACGCGGCCAACCTCGGCTGGAAGCTCGCGGCGGTCCTGCGGGGCCGGGCGACCGAGGCTCTCCTCGACAGCTACCAGGCCGAGCGCCACCCGGTCGGCCGGACGGTGCTGCGCAGCAGCGGCGGGCTGGTCCGGCTGGCCCGCGCGCAGAACCCGGCACTGCGCGCCGTGCGCGGCCTGCTCTCCGCCTTCGTCAACGCCGCCCGCCCCGCCCGGACCAAGGCCCTGGCCCAGATCTCGGGCATCGGCTACCGGTACCCCGCCCCGCGCGGCGCCCACCGCCTGGTCGGCACCCGCGTCCCGGACGTGACCCTCCGGAGCGGGCAGCGGCTGTACGAGGCGCTGCGGGGCGGACGGTTCGTGCTGGTCACGCCGAAGACGGTGCAGGTGGCCGAGCGTGCGGGTGCCCGCGAGGACGGGCCGGCCGTGGAGCACTGGGCGGGCGACCGCCGTACGGCCGTGCTCGTACGGCCCGACGGATATGTGGCCTGGGCGGCGGACGACGCGGACGCGGCGGCCGTCGAGGCGGGCCTCACCTTTCAGTTCTGCTGAAAGGAATGCTCGAAAAGTTTCGATGGACGCGACAGGTGCGGCGCTGCGACGGTGGATCGACCGAGATCATCGACCACCGAAGGGACCTGAGTGACCGTCTCCCTCGAAAGGACGCCCCGCACCACCACCCCGATCCCGAGGGCAGCCGCCCTCGGGATCGCGCTCGCCGCCCTCGCGACCGTCGTCTGGTCCGGCAGCTTCGTCACCTCCCGCGCGCTGCACGACAGCGTGCCGCCGGTGCAGCACGCGTTCTGGAGATGGCTGGTGGCGTTGACGGCGGTGGCACCGTTCGGGGCGCGGCGGGCCTGGCGGCAGCGGAAAGTGATCCGCCGTCACCTCGGGTTCGTGCTCCTCGCCGCGCTCCTCGGCGTCAGCGTCTACAACACCCTCGTCAACCAGGCCGGGTTGACCACACCGGCCGCCAACATGGGCATGATCATGGCCGCCTCGCCGGTGCTGATGGCCGTGTTCGAGCGGGGGGCGGGGGTACGGCTGGGCACACGCCGGGTCGTGGGGCTGCTGGTGGCGTGCGCGGGGGTGGTCCTGCTGATCGGGGGCGGCACGGGCGGGGCCCGGTTCGCGGTCGGGGACCTGTGGATGGTGGCGGCGGCGTGCTGCTTCGGGGCGTACAGCGGACTGCTCCGGCGCAAGCCCGCCGAACTGGGCGGTACGGCCTTCCTGTTCACCACGTTCCTGTTCGGTACGGCGCTGCTGCTGCCCGCGCAGGGAGTGAGCCTGGCGGTACAGGGCGGCTTCGAGCCGACGCCCGGCACGGTCCTGCCGATCCTCTATGTCGGCGTCGCCTCGTCCGCCGTAGCGTTCTTCGCCTGGAACAGGGCGATCGCGCTGGTCGGCCCGAGCCGGGCCGGAGTCGTCTACTACCTCCAGCCGGTGTGTGTGGCCCTGCTGTCCTGGGCGTTGCTCGGCGAGGCGACCGGCTGGGCGCAGATGCTGTGCATGGCGCTGATCCTCGGCGGAGTCGTGCTGGGGGCGGCGACCCGGCGGTGACGTAGGTTGCCGCCATGGCCGAGTGGGACATCCGGAAGTTGCTGATCCTGCGGACGTTGCGGGAGCGAGGGACGGTGACCGCGACGGCCGAGGCGCTGCGGATGACGCCCTCGGCGGTGTCGCAGCAGCTGACGAACCTCGCCCGGCAACTCGGGGTGCCGTTGCTGGAGGCCCAGGGGCGGCGGGTGCGGCTGACCGACGCGGCGCGGCTGGTGCTGGGGCACGCCGAGGCCGTGTTCGAGCAACTGGAGCGAGCGGACGCGGAGTTGGCGGCCTACCTGCACGGGGAGGTCGGGGAGGTGCGGGTCGGGGCCTTCTCCACCGCGGTGCCGGCGCTGGTCGTACCGGCCGTGCGGGCGCTGCGGGCCACGGCGCCCGGCGTGGCCGTACGGGTGCGGGAGGCCGAGGCCGGGGAGGCGTACGAGCTGCTGGCCGGCGGGGAGGTGGACCTCGCGCTGTCGCTGGCGGCGCAGGCGCCGGTGGTCGGGGACGCGCGGTTCACGCGGGTGCCGTTGCTGGCGGATCCACTGGACGTCGCTCTGCCCGTGGGGCACGCGCTGGCGGAGGTGGCGGGGCTGCGGCTGGGCGATCTCGCGGGGGAGGAGTGGATCTTCGGCGGGAGCGGGCCGTGGTCGGACATCACCCGGGGGGCCTGTGCGGCGGCCGGGTTCAGTCCCCGGCAGGGGCATTCCGCCGCGGGGTGGACGGCGATCCTGGCGATGGTGGAGGCAGGGATGGGGGTGGCGCTGGTGCCGCGGACGGTCGCGGTGGGCAGGGACGGCGTCGTGATGCGGGAGTTGGGGGAGCAGCGGCCGGTGCGGCATGTGGTGGCGGCGGTGCGGCGGGGGAGCGAGGCTTCGGTCGCCGTGGGGAAGGTGCTGTCGGCTCTGGAGGACGTCGCTGCCGGGCTCGCTTGACGAAGACGGCAAGGGGCGCCCGGCATCACGCCGGGCGCCCCGTTGCTCACCTGCTACGACGGACCGCTACTGCCCCGCCGCCGCATCCGCCTCCTGTGCCCGCAGCGCGCGCTCGACGCCCGCGCGGGACTCCGAGACCAGGCGTCGCAGGGCCGCGTTCGGCTGGGCCGAGGTCAGCCAGGCGTCGGTCTTGCGGAGCGTGTCCTCGGAGATCTGGAGCGTCGGGTACAGACCGATGGCGATCTGCTGGGCGATCTCGTGCGAGCGGGAGTCCCACACGCCCTTGACCACCTCGAAGAACTTGTCGGTGTACGGGGCGAGCAACTCCCGCTGGTCGGTCTGGACGAAGCCGCCGATCACGGCCTCCTGCACCGCGTTGGGCAGCTTGTCGGAGTCGATGACCGACGCCCAGGCCTCGGCCTTGGCCTCCGGTGTCGGGCGGGCGGCGCGGGCCGTGGCCGCGTGCCGCTCACCGGCCGCGGTCCGGTCCCGCTCGTACTCGCCCGCGATCTCCGTCTCGTCGTAGCGGCCCACCGCGGCGAGGCGCTGCACGAACGCCCAGCGCAGCTCGGTGTCGACGGCCAGGCCCTCGATCACCTGGGAGCCGTCCAGCAGTGCCTCCAGCAGATCCAGCTGCTCCGGTGTGCGGGCCGCCGCGGCGAACGCCCGCGCCCACGCCAGCTGGTGGTCGCCGCCCGGTTCCGCCGCACGCAGATGGGCCAGCGTGGCGTCCGTCCAGCGGGTCAGCAGAGCCTCGCGGGTGGCCGGGGCGGCGTACAGCTCGATCGCCAGCTTCACCTGGCGCTGGAGCGACTGCACGACACCGATGTCGGACTCCTTGCCGATGCCCGACAGGACCAGCGAGAGGTAGTCGCGGGTGGCGAGTTCGGCGTCGCGGGTCATGTCCCAGGACGAGGCCCAGCACAGGGCCCGGGGGAGGGACGCCTCGAAGTCGCCGAGGTGGTCCGTGACGAACGCCAGCGACTCCTCGTCCAGGCGGACCTTCGCGTACGACAGGTCGTCGTCGTTCAGCAGGATCACGTCGGGGCGGCGCTGACCGGCGAGCTGCGCCACGGCGGTCAGTTCGCCGTCCACGTCGAGCTCGATGCGCTCGTCGCGCAGCAGCTTCCCGGAGGCGTCGTCCAGGTTGTACAGGCCGACGGCGATCCGGTGCGGACGCAGCGTCGGCTCGCCCTTGGCGCCGGCGGGCAGCGCCGGGGCCTCCTGGCGGATCGCGAAGGACGTGATCACACCGGACGGGTCCGTCTCGATCTCGGGGCGCAGGATGTTGATGCCGGCCGTCTCCAGCCACGCCTTCGACCAGGTCTTCAGGTCGCGGCCGGAGGTCTCCTCCAGCGCGCCCAGCAGGTCGCTCAGGCGGGTGTTGCCGAACGCGTGCCGCTTGAAGTACGCCTGGACGCCCTGGAAGAACTCGTCCTGGCCGACGTACGACACGAGCTGCTTGAGGACGGAGGCGCCCTTGGCGTAGGTGATGCCGTCGAAGTTGACGAGGACGTCGTCCAGGTCGCGGATCTCCGCCATGATCGGGTGCGTGGACGGCAGCTGGTCCTGGCGGTACGCCCACGTCTTCATCTGGTTGGCGAACGTCGTCCAGGCGTGCGGCCAGCGCGTGCCGGGGGCGTGCGCCTGGCAGGCGATGGAGGTGTAGGTGGCGAACGACTCGTTCAGCCACAGGTCGTTCCACCACTCCATGGTGACCAGGTCGCCGAACCACATGTGGGCCAGCTCGTGCAGGATGGTCTCGGCCCGGCCCAGGTAGGCGGCGTCCGTCACCTTGGAGCGGAACACGTACTGGTCGCGGATGGTCACCGCGCCCGCGTTCTCCATCGCGCCCGCGTTGAACTCCGGCACGAACAGCTGGTCGTACTTCTTGAACGGGTACGCGTAGTCGAACTTCTCCTGGAACCAGTCGAAGCCCTGCCGGGTCACCTCGAAGATGGCGTCCGAGTCGAGGAACTCGGCGAGCGAGGGCCGGCAGTAGATGCCGAGCGGGACCGACTGGCCGTCCTTCTCGTACACGCTGTGCACGGAGTGGTACGGGCCGACGATGAGCGCCGTGATGTACGTCGAGATGCGCGGCGTCGGCTCGAACGCCCAGACGTTGTCCTGGGGTTCCGGGGTGGGCGAGTTGGAGATGACCGTCCAGCCCTCCGGCGCCTTCACGGTGAACTGGAAGGTGGCCTTCAGGTCGGGCTGCTCGAAGGACGCGAAGACCCGGCGGGCGTCGGGCACCTCGAACTGGGTGTACAGGTAGGCCTGCTGGTCGACCGGGTCGACGAAGCGGTGCAGGCCCTCGCCGGTGTTGGTGTACGCGCAGTCGGCGACGACCCGCAGGACGTTGCGCCCCTCCAGCAGGCCCGGCAGGGCGATCCGGGAGTCCTTGAAGACCTCGCTCGCGTCGAGCGGATCGCCGTTGAGCGTCACCTCGTGGACGGCCGGGGCCACGAGGTCGATGAAGGAGGCGGCGCCCTTGTCGGCGACGTCGAAGCGCACCGTGGTCACGGACCGGTAGGTGCCGCCCTCCTGCGCGCCGGAGAGGTCGAGATCGATCTCGTACGAGTCAACGGTGAGCAGCTTCGCCCGCTGCTGCGCCTCTTCGCGAGTCAGGTTTGTGCCAGGCACGCGGTCATCTCCTCGATATGTGTGGGTTCGGTCATCCTTCCATGGGAGCTGTGCGCAGCGCGATGTCCGTTTACCGCCGGTCGGCGGGGCGCGGGCGCGTGAGGCTGGGGGCATGACGAAGTACCTGGCGAACGCCATCGATCCGACAGTCCTGAAGGAACTGCGCTCCGCCGACGACGCCGGACGCCGCACGGTTCCCCTGACCGACGAGGAGGGCGGGGCGCCCCTGCGCTGCTGCCTGCGCCGCAGCGCGCCCGGCGAGCGGATCGCCCTCGTCTCGTACGCGCCGCTGCGGCGGTGGGCGGCGGAGAGCGGCGCCGATCCGGGGGCGTACGACGAGCAGGGGCCGGTGTTCATCCACGCCGAGGAGTGCGGCGGGCCGGACGGGGGCGCGCTGCCCTTCGCCCACGCGCACCGGACCGTCCGCCGGTACTCGGCCGACGGGCGGATCCTCGGGGGGCGGCTGGTGGAGCCGGGGGACTTCGAAGGAGCCTTCGCGGAGGCCTTCGGTGACCCGGCGGTGGCGTTCGTCCACGTGCGCGCGGTGGAGTACGGGTGTTTCCTCTATGAGGTGCGCAAGGGTTAGCTCTCGGTCAGTAGTACGAGCGGTAGCCAGCTGGGTCATACCCTGCTACTCTGAGAGTATGAAGATCAGTGTGAGCCTGCCGCAGGAGGATGTCGCCTTCGTCGACGAGTACGCCGCCAAGAAGGCGGCTGATTCCAGATCCGCGGTGATACACGACGCCATCCAGATGCTGCGCGAGTCGGCACTGGAGGAGGAGTACCTCGCGGCCTGGGACGAGTGGTACGCGAGCGAGGACGCGGAACTGTGGGACCGCACGGTGGGGGACGGCATTTCTGATGAACCGCGGTGACATCTATCTGGTGGATCTGGAGCCGGTCGTCGGCAGCGAGGCGAACAAGAGACGTCCGGCGGTCCTCGTGACCAACAACGCCGCGAACCGAATGGCCGACCGGGCGGGGCGGGGCATCCTGGCCGTCGTGCCTGTGACCTCCAACGTCACACACGTCCGGCCGTTCCAGGTCTTCCTGCATGCGGCGGAGTGTGGCCTGAGGGTCGACTCCAAGGCGCAGTGCGAGCAGATCCGGGCGCTCGACCTGTCGCGGTTCGGCCATCGTATCGGTGGCGTGCCGCCGCAGGCGCTGAAGGAGATCGACCAGGCGCTGCGCCAGCAACTGGCACTCTGAGCACGACCAAGGGGCGCCCACCGTCCACCGGTGGGCGCCCCTTCGACGTAGGTGCGGGTGTCAGCCCTTCAGCTCGGCCGCCACCAGCTCCGCGATCTGCACCGCGTTCAGCGCGGCGCCCTTGCGGAGGTTGTCGTTGGAGATGAACAGGGCCAGGCCGTGCTCGACCGTCTCGTCCTGGCGGATGCGGCCGACGTACGACGGGTCCTGGCCGGCCGCCTGGAGCGGGGTCGGGACCTCGGTGAGGGCCACGCCGGGGGCGCCGGCGAGCAGCTCCTTGGCGCGCTCCACGCTGATCGGGCGGGCGAAGCGGGCGTTGACCTGGAGGGAGTGGCCGGAGAAGACCGGGACGCGCACACAGGTGCCGGAGACCTTCAGGCCGGGCACCTCGAGGATCTTGCGCGACTCGTGGCGGAGCTTCTGCTCCTCGTCGGTCTCGTGCAGACCGTCGTCGACGATGGAGCCGGCCAGCGGAAGGACGTTGTACGCGATCGGGGCCACGTACTTGTTCGGCTCCGGGAAGTCCGCCGCCGAGCCGTCGTGGGTCAGCTTCGGCGCGTCGTCGCCGACCTTCTTGACCTGCTCGAACAGCTCGTCCACGCCCGCCAGACCGGAGCCCGACACCGCCTGGTAGGTGGCGACGACCAGCGCCTGGAGGCCCGCCTCGGCGTGCAGCGGCTTCAGCACCGGCATCGCGGCCATCGTCGTGCAGTTCGGGTTGGCGATGATGCCCTTGGGGCGGTCGGCGATCGCGTGCGGGTTCACCTCGGAGACGACCAGCGGCACCTCCGGGTCGCGGCGCCAGGCCGAGGAGTTGTCGATCACCACGGGGCCCTGCGCGGCGACCTTCGGCGCCAGCGCCTTCGAGGTGGCGCCGCCGGCCGAGAACAGCACGATGTCCAGACCGGAGTAGTCGGCCGTCGCCGCGTCCTCCACCGTCACGCCGTCCAGGACCGAGCCCGCCGAGCGGGCCGAGGCGAACAGGCGCAGCTCGGTGACCGGGAAGTCGCGCTCCTTGAGGATCCTGAGCATGACCGTGCCGACCTGACCGGTGGCTCCGACGATTCCGACCCTCACGGCGACTCCTTCTTGGCGTTCTTGCATGTCTGCGGCCTGTCCCATCATGCGGCCGACCCAGGTCCGCCTGTCCAATTCTTTGCGCTTCATACCCCCTCACAGGGACGCCCCGATCGGCCGCACGGTTCCGGAACTGTCGTCCGTACCCCCGCTGAGCTGCATAAATTCGTCCCGCGGGGCCCTCGTGCCGCAAGCTGTGCTGCGCCCGCGCGGGGGTGTGACGTACACCTCTCGGAAACTCCCGGCGCCCGGAGCGAACGTTTCCGTGCGCCGCGGCGTCGTAGAGGAAACGCGGTGAGGGGGTGGCTTGTGCTGCGCAGAAAGGCCCGCCGGGCCCAGGAGGACGATCACGCCGATCCCCTGGACGCGGCCCAGGAGCGTCGGGTACGGGCGGTGCTCGCGCTCGGCGGTGTGCCGCAGGCGGACCTGCCGGACGGGGTGCAGCAGGTCCGGCTGCGGCTGCTGGAGCGGGCCGCGAGCGGACGTGAGGCACCGCGGGACGTGTCGGCGTGGGCGGCGGTCGTCGCCTCCAACCTCGCCATGGACTGGCACCGCGCCAAGAAGCGCCAGGAGCGGCTCGGCGAACGGCTCGCCTCCCTGCGTGAGCCGGCCCACCCCTCCGGCGAGGAGGCCAGCCTGCTCGCCCTCGCCGTCGCCCGGGGCCTGGACGAACTGCCCGACGCCCAGCGTCAGGTCGTGGTCCTGCGCTTCTACGGCGATCTCCCCGTGCGCGACATCGCCGAGGAGCTCGGCATCCCGGAGGGCACGGTCAAGAGCCGGCTGCACACGGCGGTACGGGCCCTGCGCGCCCGCCTGCACGAGGACGAGGTGGTGTGACATGACCGCCGAGGACGAAGGCCGTACCGGCGTGGACGCGCTGATGGCCGCGATCACCGAGGAACCGCTCACGGACGCCACCCGCGCGGACGCCGCCTTCATGGCCGAGCACAGCCGCGCGGTCGCCGACCTGGCGCTGCTGCGCGAGCAGCTCGGCATCATCGGGCAGGCGCTCGCCGAGCCGCCCGCCCCGGCCGCCGAACCCGCACCCGTTCCCGTACGACGGCCCGCCGGCACCCGGCGGCGCGCCTTCAGGCTCGCCCTCGGCACCCTCGCGGTCGCCGCCGCCGCGTCCGTCGTGGCCGGCCTGGGCTGGCTGGCGGGACAGGCCGGGGGCGGCGGCTCGGCCGCCGGAAGCGCGGCCGACTCGGCGGCTTCCAAGCAGTCGGAAACAGGCTCCGGAAGCTCCCGCTACCTCGCCTGCGCCCGTCTGGTCGCCGAGGGGGACGTCATCGCCGTGGAGTCCGTGCCCGGGACGGCACAACAGCGCGTCACCCTGCGCGTGAGCCGTTCCTACCAGCCGGAGAAGAGCGAGGCCGAGGTGACCTTCCGGATGGAGCAGGGTTCGGTCGCCAGGGGCGAGCACATCCTGGTCGGCATCCCCCGGGGCGCCGCGGCACCCGACCTGGTCGCCGTCGGCGAGCGGGAGATCGCCCCCGAACGGGCCTGGATCACCGCCTCGCTGGCTCAGTCGCGGAAGCTCACCTGCTGACGACGAAGGGCGGGCGCCCGAACCGGACGCCCGCCCTCACCGTCGTGTCACCGACTACGGCGTGACCTTCTCGATCTTCACGTTGCCCACGCCTGCGACCGTGCCGCGCGCGTTGAGCAGCTGGACCTGGCCGAAGAACTCACGTCCCTCCGGCGCCGCCGCCTGTGCGGTGACCTTGCCGGAGACGGTGGCCGACTGGCCCGTGCCGAGCTTCACCGGAGCGTCGTCGACCGTGACCGTGCCGAGCGAGGCGGAGAAGAACACGTCCAGGTAGTCGTACGCCGTCGAACCGCTCGGCACCGAGTAACCGATCACCTCGACGCTGTACTTGCCGGCGGCCGGGTTCGCGACCGAGACCGCCTCCTCCGAGTCACCGTCGGCGGAGCTGCCGACCTCGGTGCCGGCCGCGTCGTACACGACCAGGTCGAGGTCCGCGGCCGCGTCGGAGACGTTGCCGATGGAGACATCGAGCGAGGTCGCGCCCTCGGGCACGTCGACCGTGGTGGTCTGCGTGGCGCCCTCGGCGATGGTCGGACGGGCCGTCTTCGACGAGCCGAGCGGGCCGCCGGCCAGCTTGCCGTCGATCGCCGCGTAGTTGTTGGTCACCTTCCAGGAGGCGTCGGTCGGCGTGCCGACCTTGGCCTCGGGGATGGTCACGGTCTCCGGGTCGAAGGCCGCGCCGAGGACGGTGACGTCCAGCTTGTACGGGTTGTCGAGCAGCGGCGACGTACGGCGCGACTCGACCTCGATCTCCCAGACGCCGGCCTGCGGGTCGGCGTAGGAACGCGCGTCCGGCTTGCAGCCGTTGCCGTCGAGGTAGTTGTTGTAGCAGTACGGGGTGCCGGTGTTGTCCGACGGGACGCCGTACGGGTGGATGGCGATGAACCGGGTCTGGCTCTTGTCCTTGAGCCCGCCGATCGCGACCTCCAGGGACTTCGCGCCCTCGGGGACGGTCACGAAGTACGACTTGGTGCTGTTGCGCTGCACCGAACCGGACGCCGAGTAGCTGTACTTCAGCGGCGCGGAGACCACGACCGTATTGAGGACCAGCTTGTCGGTGCCCTCGGTGCGCGGGTCGTCGACCTCCAGGATCGCGCTCTTGATGCCGGCCGAGGACGGCTTCGCGGCGACCTTGACGGTGACCGGCTTGTTCAGGCCGAGGCTGATCTCGTCCGAGCCGACGATCCTGAAGGTGCCACCGGCGTTGTTCTCGAAGTGCAGCTCGTGCCGGATCGCCTTGTCCGCGCCGGACGTACGGGTGATCGTGACGTCGTACGTCTTCTTCTGACCGGCCTTGAGGCCGCCCTCGCGGTCGTAGACGCCGGTGCCGAAGCCCGGGGTCTTCAGGAACTGGTCGATCGCGGTGTCGACCGGTGCCTTCACCGTGTACTCGTGGGCGGTGGCGCCGTCACGGATGGAGTCCCAGGCGTCCGGGATGTTGATGAGGCCGGCCCCCTCCTCGTACGCCTGCACGCCCTTGATGTGGTCGGCGGTCGAGGTCAGCGCGGTGCGCAGCTTCGCCGGGGTGAGGGCGATGCCCTTGGCCTTGGCGGCGCTCAGCAGCAGCGCGGACGCGCCCGCCGCCTGCGGGGACGCCATCGAGGTGCCCTGGAGCATGCCGTAGCCGGCCGGCAGCGTGTAGCCCGCCTCGGCGACCGGGGCGCCCGGCAGCCAGGTCTGGATGGTGTTGATCGAGGCGCCCGGCGCGGAGAGCGTCGGGGTGAAGCCGCCGTCCTCACGCGGGCCGCGCGAGGAGAACGGCATCATCGCGTACTTCTTCTCCACGACCGAGCCGTAGTTGGCGGCCCAGGTCTCCTTGGAGACGGTCGCGCCGACCGAGATCACCTTGTTCGCCAGACCCGGGTCGCCGATGGTGTTGGCGCCGGGGCCGGAGTTGCCGGCGGATATGACCAGCTGGACGCCGTAGGTGTCGATCAGGCGCGTGTACAGCTCGGCGCGCGCGTTGTTGCCGTCGTTCAGCGCCGGCAGGCCGCCTATGGACATGTTGACGATGTCGACGCCGCGGTTGACGACGAGGTCGATCATGCCCTCGGTGAGCGCGACGTTGGTGCAGCCGCCGGTCCAGGTGCAGGCACGGGAGGCGACGAGCTTCGCGCCCGGGGCCGCACCGTTCATCTTGCCGCCGAACAGGCCGTTCGCGGCGGTGATGCCGGCGACGTGGGTGCCGTGCTCGGACTCGATGACACCGATGTTGACGAAGTCGCGCTTCTGGCCGACCCAGTCCCCGCCCAGCGGGTCCATCGGCACGTCCTTGCGGATCTGCACGACGAACGGCTGGCGCTCGGCGACGTCGGTGGCCGGGTTGTCGGTGCCGAAGTACCCGATCTGGTAGCCGTCCTTGTACGGCTTCATCGGGGTGTCGTCACCGAAGTCGAAGTTGTTGTTGAGGTCGACCCGGACGGTGCCGTTCGCGGCGTCGTAGAGGACGCCCCAGGAGTCGGTCTTGTCGCCGTCGCGGTTGGCGTCGCCCGCCGCGTCGCCGCCGGTGGTGTACGACTCCAGGAAGGTGCTGACCTGGTAGGAGCCGGCCGGCGCGGTCCAGGTCTTGCCGCCGTAGGTGAAGCTGGGGCCGGAGACGGAGGTCACCATCGGCCGCCAGGTGCGGTCGCTGTCGACCAGCGGGTCGGTGGCGGTGACCCAGTCGACGATCTTGCGCTCGCCGGTGGTGGTCTTCTGGAGCGCCGGGTGCGCGAGGTCGATGCCGGAGTCGAGGATGCCGATGGTGATGCCGCGGCCGTCCGCCTTCGGGTTCTGCTTCACGAAGTCGACGGCGCCCGTCTCGAAGGACGGGTTGTACGGGTTCTCGGCCGGGGTCTTCTTGGAGGGGCCGGAGTACGAGGTCTTCGCGGCCGTCGACTTCTTCGTGTCGACGGCGGGGTCGTCCAGGGGTATCTCCTCGCGCAGGTCGATGCCGTGCACCGAGGAGAGCTTCGTGGCGGCGGCGATGGCCTTGTCGGCCTTGCCGGTGGGGACGGTCGCCCGGACGTAGCCCAGCTTGTCGTAGGTACGGCCCACAGAGCCGACCGCGTCCAGCTCCTCGGCGACCTGCTCGGTCGCTCCGGGGGCGGTCGCGATCATCATCGTGATGTTTTTGTCGCCGCCGGCCTTGGCCTCGGCGAGCAGATCGGCGTCGTCCGAACCGAGCTTGTCGTGGGCGGACTTGACGCTCGGGTCCGTCGCGGCGGGCGCGGGGTCCGCGGCTATGGCCATGGGTATCGGCCCGGCTGCGGACAGCGCCGCGACGAGACCGGCCGCCACGGCTATGCGGGCCGCGCGTCTGGCACCCGGCTTGGGATCGCGCTGGGGGGTGAGGGTCATCGGCATCCCTTGTAGGTAAAGGAGCATCGGTCGTCCGGTATGCGACCCCGGACGACCGCACAGCCTTACGCAAGGGAAGGATGTTTGGGAAGAGTTGACGGAATCGAAATGGACGGATGGGGAAATCCCGCTATGCATTTGGGGCGAGAGGTGCCTAACGGGCAAGCCGCCCACAAGCCGGATAATCGCCTGCCGAACCGGCCCTCGGCCGACTAACGTCCCTCTGTGCGCAAGAAGTTGAGGGTGGCGGCCTACGCCATATGCGTTCGTGACGGACAACTCCTCCTCGCGCGTTCCCCGGTGCTGAACGGCGACGGCTTCGAATGGGTGCTGCCGGGTGGCGGCATGGAACACGGCGAGGACCCCTACGACACGGTCGTGCGGGAGGTGGAGGAGGAGACCGGCTACCTCGTCGAACCCACCGGCCTGCTCGGCATCGACTCCTCCCATCACCTCTTTCCGGGACGATTCGGGCGAGGCGTCGACCACCACGGCGTACGGCTGGTCTACGAGGCCAGGATCACCGGCGGCGAACTGCGCTACGAGGCCCACGGCTCCACCGACATGGCGGCCTGGCACCCGCCGGACGACGTGCCGGCCCTGACCCGCGTGTCCCTGGTCGACAAGGGACTGGCGCTGTGGCGCGAGCGGCCGGCGGCGGGGCGGGTCGTCGGACCGGTGGATGTCCAGGAGTAACTGGTCTGCCCGGCAATGCCAACTCCCTCCCGGAAGGTGCACCTTTCTGGGATGCTGAGCCCGCGCCGCGGGTTCGGCCGCGTGCGTCGCCATCGCCGAGGGGGACGGCCATGGGCTGGTCGATGTCCATCGCATACGGCGCCTTGGGCGGTCTCGTCGTGGAGATCATGGTCCTCTACGGGCGCATCGCGGCTTGGCAGGAGGCCCGGCACCGGGCCCTGTCCCGGAGCAGGCGGCGGGACAGGCTGCCGAGGCTCGCCAAGTACGTCGACCCGCCGTCCGACGCGCTGGCGGCCCTCACCCGCGTCTCGCTCGGCGCCGGAGCCGGGTGGATCTTCTCCCCGCAGCTCACGGGCGGTCTCGCCGCCGTCGCCGTGGGTGCCACCGCGCCGGCCCTGCTGGGGCAGCTCGGCAACCTGCGGCCCTTGCAGGCGGCGATCGCGGGAGGCGGGGCCGAGGCGACGGGGCAGAGCTCCCCGGACGTGCCGGGCGGTGCGGAGGTGCTCGAATCGTGAGCGGGCGCCTCGCGCAGCGCTACTGGACCTCGCTGATCCAGGCCCGGCCCGAAGCGCGGGAGCGGCTGATCGAGCACGGGCGGCGCAGGGACCTGCCGTTGTGGCGGAGGTATCTGGCGGCGCTGCTCGACTTCGAGCCCGCGGGGCCGGACGATCGGCGCGCCCCAGCGAAAGCCCGCGGGACGGAGCCGGTTGCGAATGAGCGGCCCCCGGCGCAGGGGGAGGAGGCTGCCACCTCCGGGCAGCACTACACGCTCGACCTGCCGATCGCCCTGACAGCCGCCGCGCAGCGCGTCGCCTACGCCCCGGCTCAGGCCGCGCGCCGCGGGCCGGTCGGCGCGCTCGTCCTTGCCGCGGTCCTGGCTGTCGCCACGGTTCTCGGCGTCTCGGTATGGGCCTCGGGCGGCGGTGCGACGCAGCCTCTGCCCATCGTCGTCGGGGCTTCGCCGTCGCCGACGCTGCCGGAGAGGGCGCGCAAGGAGTCCGGCGGGTTCGCCTGGGTCGTGCCCGACGGCTGGCGGAGGGATGTGAAAACGGGGACCGAGGTGCACTACACGTCTCCGGACGGCACCCAGGAACTCGCGGCCAAGTCGACGCTCGACCGTGGGGACCTGCTCGCCATCTGGCGGACCTCGGAGCGCAACGCCGCCCAGGGGGAGCGCTACCGGAAGATCCAGCTGAAGGCGACGACGTTCCGTGATTACCCTGCCGTCGTCTGGGAGTACACCTTCCAGCTCGACGGAGTCCCGTGGCACGCCCGCCTGCTGGGCTTCAATGCGGGCGGCAAGTCGTATCAGGTCAACACCTGGTACCGGCCGGCCGTCGAGACCGAGGCCCTCGCCGTCTACCGCGAGGCCACGGACACCTTCGTGGCGATCGTGCCGGAGACGAGTCCCCCCGACACCGCTCAGCCCTCCGGGCGGCCCTCCGTGGAGCCCTCAGTTCAGCCCGAGGAATAGCCCGAGGAGTAGCTTCACCTACCCCAAAAGATGAACACGGAGTGACCGCGTCCCGGCTGTTCGAGGAGCGGTCGTGGACGCGGAAGGTAGCCCAAGATCCACGTACGGTGATCGGCGCTGCCCGTTGCCGTCATGTTCATGCGCAGGTCATTCCCGGTGCCAACGATCCACAGTGAGCGGGATGTTCGCATCCGCGATCGCCCCGCGACCACTGCCGACGCGTTCGCACTCGGGGAGATCGCGCCATGTCGCGCATACGCTCTGTCGCCAGCTCCGCGCTGGGGGTCCACCGCCGTACCCTGCTCGCCGCCACCGGAGCCGTGTCGCTGTCCGCGGGTCTCGGCTACGCCCTGCGGCCCACGGACAGCGAGGCCGCCACCGCCGCCCCTGGCGCGAGCGCGCCGAGCGCCGGCACGGCCGACGCCGCTGCCGCCGAGGCGCCCGTCGGTGCCTCGCGCAGGGTTCCGGTCGCGCTCGCCCCGTACACCCGGGGCACCACCGTCGCGAGCGTCGCCACCCCGCAGGGCAGCTCCGGTTACCGCCGCCTCGGCGACGGCCCGGGCTGGAAGCGGGTCGTGCGCGAGAACCTGGCCGCCGCCAAGTCGGGCCGCGAGACCAGGCGGACGGCGCTCGCCTCCTTCGTGCAGCTCACCGACCTGCACCTGATCGACGCCCAGCACCCGCTGCGCCTGGAGTACCTGCGCTCGACGGACGTGCACGCCTGGCGCCCCCAGGAGGCGCTGACCGTGCCGGGCGCCATCGCCATGGTCGAGCGGATCAACGCGCTGCGGGGCGCCCCCGTCACCGGCGCCCCGCTCCACTTCGCCATGACCACCGGCGACAACACGGACAACAACTGCAAGTCCGAGCTGGAGTGGTTCCTGACGGTGATGAGCGGTGGCCGGGTCACCCCCAACACCGGTGACCCGCGGCACTACGAGGGCGTCCAGAACAGCGGTCTGAAGCAGTACTGGCAGGCCGACGACAGCGTCCGCGACGCCGACAAGCAGCTCGGCTTCCCGCACATCGACGGCTATCTGGCCGCCGCGATCCGCGAGATGCGCAGCCCCGGCCTGAACATCCCCTGGTACTCCACGGTCGGCAACCACGACGCGATGCCGCTGGGCACCTACGCCTCGCACAGCGACTCCTACCTCACCGACCTGGCCGTCGGCGGCAAGAAGCTCATGAACGTGTCCGCGTCGGACGCCAAGAAGCTCCAGGACTCCCTCAAGCAGGACAAGGACCCGAGGGGCACCGTCTTCAAGGACTTCCTCAAGGCCCACGCCCGCTCCATGCGCTCGGTCACGCCGGACGAGAGCCGCGCCCCGTTCACGCCGAAGCAGTACATCCACGCCCACCTGGACCCGGCCCACCGCGGCCACGGCCCGGTCGGCCACGGCTACTCCACGGCCAACCTGGACGCGGGCACCCAGTACTACAGCTTCCGGATCGCCGACGACGTCATCGGGATCAGCCTGGACACCACCGACCTGGGCGGCCACTACGAAGGGTCCATCGGGGCGGCCCAGTTCAAGTGGCTGGACAAGACGCTGCGCGACAACAAGGACTCGTACGCGATCGTGTTCAGCCATCACACCAGCGGGACGATGGACAACCTGCGCCGCGACCCGGCCCGCCCGAACGAGCGGCGCGTGGGCGGGGCCGAGCTGGTCCAGCTGCTCGGCAGCCACCGCAACGTCCTGGCCTGGGTGAACGGCCACATCCACAAGAACGTCATCACCCCGCACTCCGGCACCGGCGGGCGCGCCTTCTGGGAGATCTCCACCGCCTCCCACGTCGACTTCCCGCAGCTCGCCCGGATCATCGAGGTGGTGGACAACAAGGACGGCACGATCTCGCTGTTCACCACGCTGATCGAGTCCTCGGCCCCGCACCGCACCAGCTTCACCGACCTCTCCCAGCCGGGCCTGGCCGCCCTCTACCGCGAGCTGTCCCTGAACGCCCCCGGCGCGAGCACCAAGCTGGGCGGCGACCGCAAGGACCGCAACACGGAGTTGGTGCTGAAGAAGGGCTGAAAGCCGCTCAACCGCCCGGTCGGGATCAACCCTTCGCAGGCGGCGCCCGGTCTCTCCCCGCGACCACGCTCGACGAGAGCGCGCAGACAGGGGGAGAGACATGAGCGTACGTACGACCCGCACGGCCCTCGTGGCCACGACGGCGGTGGCGCTGTCGGTGGCCCTCGCGGCCCCCGCGCTGGCGGCGGCGCCCGCCGCGGCCGGCCACGAGGAGACCCGCGAGGCCATCGAGGCCGCCGTCGCGTCGGGCGTTCCCGGGGTGACGGCGACGGTGAAGGACGGCCACCGCACCTGGTCGGCCACCGCCGGTGTCGGCAACCTCAGGACGGGCAAGCCGCGTTCGGCGGACGACCGCTACCGGGTGGGCAGCATCACCAAGACCTTCGTCGCCACCGTGCTGCTCCAGCTGGAGGCGGAGGGCAGGCTGTCGCTGGACGACACCGTGGAGAAGTGGCTGCCCGGCCTGGTGCGGGGCAACGGCCACGACGGCGGCCGGATCACCCTGCGCCGGCTCCTGAACCACACCAGCGGCATCTACAACTACACGGCCGACGAGGACTTCGGGCGGACGTACTTCCTGAAGGACGGCTTCTTCGAGCACCGCTACGACACCAAGAGGCCGGCGGACCTTGTCGCCCTCGCCATGACCCACAAGCCGGACTTCGAGCCGGGCACGTCGTGGAACTACTCCAACACCAACTACGTCGTGGCCGGCATGGTGATCGAGAAGGTCACCGGCCGTCCGTACGGCGCCGAGGTCCGCGACCGGATCATCAAGCCCCTGCACCTGACCGCCACGTCCGTCCCGGGCACCCGCGCCACGGTGCCCGGCCCCAGCAGCCGTGCCTACTCCAAGCTGGCCGAGACGGCGACGGGCCCGACGTACGACGTCACCGAGCTCAACCCGTCGCTCGCCTACGCGGCCGGCGAGATGATCTCCGACTCGGCCGACCTCAACCGCTTCTACACGGCCCTGCTGCGCGGCAGGCTCCTCCCGCGCGAGCAGCTGAACGAGATGACCGACGTCGTCCCGCTCGGCGAGGACCAGGGCTACGGCCTCGGCCTGACCTCGGCCAAGCTGAGCTGTGACGTCACCCTCTGGGGCCACGACGGCGGTATCCACGGCTCCGAGTCCGTGGCGCTCACGACCAGGGACGGCCGCCGTTCCCTCGCCTTCAACTTCAACGGCGACTGGGCCGGTGACGCGAGGGCGGTGATCGAGGCCGAGTTCTGCGGCAAGGCCGACGAGAAGCCGACCGGGCGCTCGGCGACCCACCGCCCGGACCAAGGCTGGTGACACGAGGAGGGGCCGCCGGGTGCCAGGCCCCGGCGGCCCCTCCTCTCCCCTCCTGATGCCGCCCCCGGTCCGTCACTACCGGGGCAGCACCACGACATACGCGGCCGGATCGCGGTCCGCCGCCGCCATCAGGGCGGTACGGACCACCGCGGCCTGCTGCTCCAGTGCGTCCCGGAGCTTCTTCGGCGTGACGTACACGACCGTGATGCCCAGCCGCTCCAGGTGCTCGCGCTTGCGGGCGTACTCGGACCACAGGGCGTCGTCGTCCTGCCGGTCGCCCTGGCGGGGGGCACGGGTGTCGAGCTCCACCGCCACCGCCTGCTCCGGCCAGTACGCGTCCAGGCCGCCGAGGTGCGGTCCGCCCGGCAGACGCAGGTCCACGTTCCACACCGGGTCGGGCAGACCGTACTCGTGGACCATCGCGTACAGCCGGTCCTCGGCGATCGCGCGGCCCTCGGCGAGCAGGGAGTCCACCGCGTCCACCACATGCGGCCGGCTGAGCAGCTTCGCCTGGTTCAACTCCCGTACCACCGAGGCCGGTTCGCAGTGGCCGCCGCGCACGGCCTCGGTCAGCAGCCGGCGTACGGCGCCCGCGTCCGTGAGCTCGGCGACCGCGTCGGCCAGGGCCCGCGGGACGGGGGCCACCGGCAGGCCGGTGACCTGCTGGGGCGTGGGCAGCGCGGCGGTGCGCAGGATGCGGGCGCAGCCGATGGAGCGCAGCCGGCGCATCCGCGGGACCAGGACGTCGATGGCGTCCAGGGCGGTGAGCGGCGGCGTGGCGGAGAAGCCGTGCAGGGTCAGTGCCGCGAGGCCGGTGATCATCGCCTCGGCGTAGACCGGGGCGGCGTGCTGCTCGCCCGTGTTCGGCTGGGCCGGCACCCCGGAGGTGCGCTCGCGTGCCGCGTACATGAGCACCGCGTGCAGGCGCTCCTCGCTGGTCGGCGGGCCGGGGTGGAGCAGGAAGACGCCGGGGAGGATCTGCTGCCAGGGGCCGCCGGGGCGGCACTGCTCGCCCATCTCGGCGGGTGCGACGCCGTGCGACTTCAGCTGGGCGATCGTCATGACGCGGCGGCGGACTTCGGAGAGGTGACGCAGGGGGCGGGGGGACAGCGGGGTGTTGTGGTTCATGACCCGGAGGCTTCCGTGCCCGGTCCGGCTCCTAACCGCTGTTACACGCCCGTCGACAAATGCGGACAACATGGCACTAAAGGACGGGTGTTCGGTTGCCGAGTAGGCACCGAAAACCCCTGGTCCGATCGGGTGGGACCAGGGGTTACGGCTGCTATTGCCTGAATTCCGTAACGGTCACGCAGGGCCTAGACCGTTGGCCAAAGGTATTAGTCGGTTGACGCCATCGCGTCACACTTCTGGCCCCGCAGCCCGCGCGCCAGATCGTCCCGCGCCTCCAGCACCAGCCGCCGCAGCGCCGGAGCCGCGTCCTCGTGCGCCGCGAGCCACGCGTCCGTCGCGTCCAGCGTGGCCTGCGACTGCTGAAGCCCCGGGAACAGCCCGCGCACCACGTCCATGCCGATCTGGATGGACCGCTCGGCCCACACCCGCTCGATGGCCGCGAAGTACCGGTCGGCGTACGGCGCGAGCAGCTCCCGCTGCGAGGGCTGGCCCCAGCCCGCGATCGTCGCCTCGACCAGCGCGTTCGACAACGCGTCCGACTCCACCACCTGCGCCCACGCCTGCGCCTTCACCGCCTCCGACGGCCGTGCGGCCAGACAGCGGACCTGGTGGCGCCTGCCGGACGCGGTGTCGTCACGGGCCAGTTCGGCCGCCAGCACCGACTCGTCGGCCGCCCCGTGCGCGGCCAGCGGCTCCAGGAACGCCCAGCGCAGCTCCTGGTCCACGTCGAGACCGGCGATCTTCTCCGTGCCGTCCAGCAGACCGCGCAGCAGCTCGAAGTCCCGCTCCTCGGACGCCGACGACGCGAAGAACCGCGCCCACGCCAGCTGCTGCTCGCTGCCCGGCTCGGCGGCCCGCAGCTCCCGCAGCGCACCCTCGGCCACCAGCAGCCGGCCCTGCGACCGCCACTCGGGCGCCGCGTAGTGCACCAGGGACGAGTTCGCCCACGCGTGCAGCATCTGGAGCACACCGATGTCGGACTCGCGCCCCGCGAACCGCAGCACCAGGTCCACGAAGTCCCGCGCCGGCAGCAGCGCGTCCCGCGTCATGTTCCACAGCGCCGACCAGCACAGGGCGCGCGCCAGCGGGTCGGTCATGTCGCCGAGCGCGGCCCGCAGCGTCGCCAGCGACGTCTCGTCGAAACGGGTCTTGCAGAACGTCAGGTCGTCGTCGTTGACCAGCACCAGCTCCGGCGCCTCGGCACCCGCGAGCTCCGTGACGACCGTGCGCGGCCCGTCGACGTCCACCTCGGCCCGCGCATACCGCTCCAGGGCACCGTCCTCGCCCCGCCGGTACAGACCCACGCCGATCCGGTGCGGCCGCAGCTCCGGGTGCGACTCGGCGGCCTCCTGGAGCACCGCCAGCTCGCTCACCCTGCCCTCCGCGTCCAGCAGCACCTGCGGGGTCAGCGAGTTCACGCCCGCCGTCTGGAGCCAGGACCGCGACCAGGCGGCCATGTCCCGGCCGCTGGTCTCCTCCAGCACCGACAGCAGATCGCCCAGGCGTGTGTTGCCGTACGCGTGCCGCTTGAAGTAGCGCCGTGCGCCCTCCAGGAACGCGTCCTCACCGACGTACGCCACCAGCTGCTTCAGCACGGAGGCGCCCTTGGCGTAGGTGATGCCGTCGAAGTTGAGCTTGGCGTCCTGGAGGTCGCGGATGTCCGCCGTGATCGGGTGGGTGGAGGGCAGCTGGTCGGCCCGGTACGCCCACGCCTTGCGGCGGTTGGCGAAGGTGATCCAGGCGTCCTTGAAGCGGGTCGCGCCGACGTTCGCGAACGTGCCCATGAAGTCCGCGAAGGACTCCTTCAGCCACAGGTCGTCCCACCACACCATGGTGACCAGGTCACCGAACCACATGTGCGCCATCTCGTGCAGGACGACGTTCGCCCGGCCCTCGTACGACGCCCGCGTCACCTTGCCCCGGAAGACGAACTCCTCCCGGAAGGTCACCATCCCCGGGTTCTCCATCGCGCCCAGGTTGTACTCCGGCACGAACGCCTGGTCGTACTTCCCGAAGGGGTACGGGTAGTCGAAGTGGTCGTGGAAGAAGTCCAGGCCCTGCTTGGTCACGAGGAAGATGTCGTCGGCGTCGAAGTAGGGCGCGAGACCCTTGCGGCACATGGCGCCGAGCGGGATCCGCAGCGTCGTGCCGTCGGCGAACGTGCGCTCGTAGGAGTCCGTGACGTAGTGGTACGGGCCCGCCACGACACAGGTGATGTACGTCGAGATCGGCTTCGTCTCCGCGAACCGCCAGGTGCCGTCCGCGAGTTCACCGGCCCCGTTGCTCCACACCGTCCACCCCTCGGGCGCCCGCACCTCGAAGCGGAACGGCGCCTTGAGGTCCGGCTGCTCGAAGTTCGCGAAGACCCGGCGGGAGTCGGCCGGCTCGTACTGCGTGTAGAGGTAGACCTCGCCGTCCTCGGGGTCGACGAAGCGGTGCAGGCCCTCGCCCGTGCGGGAGTACGCGCACTGGGCGTCCACCACGAGCTCGTTGTCCGCGGCCAGGTCCTCCAGGGTGATCCGCGAGCCGTCGAAGACCTCGCTCGGATCCAGGTCCCTGCCGTTGAGGGAGACGGCCGTCACGCTCGGCGCGATCAGGTCGGCGAAGCTGCTCGCGCCGGGCTCGGCGCACCGGAAGCGGATCGTGGTGACCGAGCGGAAGGTGCGCGGCGCCCCCTCCACCCGCTCCCCGTCCCCGTCCCCGAGGGCGGAACGTACGTCGAGGGACACGTCGTACCCGTCGACGGACAGCAGGGCGGCCCGCTCCCGGGCCTCGTCGCGGGACAGATTCTCACCGGGCACGGGTGGTACTCCCTGGGTGGTGTTCAGTATGCGGACGGCCCGATCCTGCCATGCGCCCCTGCCGCGCGGCACCGGGGAATGGCCGGGCGAGCAGCGGTGTTCCCCCAGAGGTTCAGCTGAGACCTGCTTGCCTCATGAGGAGAGACATGTCGGACAAGACCCCCGTCGACTTCTGGTTCGACCCGCTGTGCCCGTGGGCCTGGATGACCTCGCGCTGGGTGCTGGAGGTGGAGAAGGTCCGTGACATCGAGGTGCGCTGGCACCTGATGAGCCTCGCCGTCCTCAACGAGGACAAGCTCGACGAGCTGCCCGAGCAGTACCGCGAATTCCTGGAGTCCAAGGCGTGGGGCCCGGTCCGGGTCGTCATCGCGGCGCAGGAGGAGCACGGCACCGAGGTCCTCGCCGACCTCTACACCGCGCTCGGCACGCGCATCCACAACCAGGAGGAGGGCCCCGGCAAGGAGACCGTCGCCGCCGCCCTGAAGGACGTCGGTCTGCCCGAGTCCCTCCTGGAGCACTGGGACGACACCCCCTACGAGCCCCAGCTGCGCGCCTCCCACAAGGAGGGCATCGACAAGGTCGGCCAGGAGGTCGGCACCCCGGTCATCGCCGTCCCCGGCGCCGACGGCGGTCAGATCGCCTTCTTCGGCCCGGTCGTCACCCCGGCCCCCAAGGGCGAGGACGCCGCGAAGCTGTGGGACGGCACCCTCGCCGTGGCCTCCGTGCCGGGCTTCTACGAGATCAAGCGGACGCGCACCAAGGGCCCGGACTTCAGCAACCTGTAAGCCTCACCGCACCCCGCAGGGGTCACGTCGGCTCGGTGACGGCGGCCTGGATCTTCATCTCCTCCGGGAGCAGGCCGCCGTCGCTCTGCCGGTGCCAGGGCTGGTACCAACGGCAGCCCTCGGCCGTGCAGCGCCACAGATCGGCGGTGTAGGGGTGCTTCGCCTTGACCGCCGCGGTCTCCTTGGCGTCCAGCTTCCGGAACACCTGCATGCTGCGACACGTTCGGCAGTGCTTGTCCTGGAAAAACATCAGCCCCTCCTAGCCATCACCGCCAGATCCGGGAAGTCGGTCACGACAGCGTCGACCCCCGTCTCGTAGTACAGCGCGTACTCCGCGAACGCGTCCCCGAAATCGTTCGCTCCGCTACCGCGCCGCAGTTCCGCCGGCAGGAACTGGTTCTCCGCCCGGAAGGTGTACGGCCCCACCCGCAGCCCCGCCGCGTGCGCGTCCGCGACGAGGGAGGTGCCGAGCACCGACGACTTGTCCGGCCCGATCCACTCCGCGTAACCGGCGATCCGCGCCAGCCCCGCCGGGGTCATCATGTCCCGGTACGTCGTCGGATCACCGGCCGAGACCAGGTCGTACGGCCCGCCCGTGGTTCCCAGCGCCTGCCACAGCGGCACCCCCAGCCGCTCGGCCGCGATCCGCTTCAGACTCGTCGGCTCGAAGGACTGCACCACGCACTCGCGCCGGCCCAGCCGGTTCCGCCGGATCACCCGTGCCAGCTCCGGCTCCAGGGGCAGGCCGACGGAGCGGAAGTACGTCGGGTGCTTGGTCTCCGGGAACACCGCGATCGTCCGGCCGTGCGCCTTCGACAGCCGGCGCGCCAGGTCGACGACCTCCTGGAAGGTCAGGACCCGCTCGCGGCCGTCGAACACCGTGTTGCGGTTGCGGACCAGCGGCAGCCGCTCCACCGCCCGCAGCGTCCTCAGCTCCGCCAGCGTGAAGTCCTCCGTGAACCAGCCGGTCACCGCCCGTCCGTCCACCGTCTTCGTCGTACGCCGGTCCGCGAACTCGGGGTGCGCCGCCACATCCGTCGTCTGCGAGATCTCGTTCTCGTGCCGGACCACCAGGACGTGGTCCTTCGTCGGTACGAGATCCGGTTCGATCCAGTCGGCGCCGGTCTGCACGGCGTGGGTGTAGGAGGCCGCCGTGTGCTCGGGACGCCAGCCGGCCGCGCCACGATGCCCGATCACGAGCGGCCGCGGCCAAGGCCCGGCCCCGGCGGCGGCCGACACGGGTACGCCCGCGGCCACCGTGGTGCCGGCGGCGGCGAGCAGCAGGGATCTACGTCTCGGGTGCGTCGGATGCATACGACTCCCTTTCCTGGTGGGGCGCTTCAGCTGTGCCGTGCCCGGCGGCGTGCCTCGGTCAGGTGGGCGAGGTGGTCCTCGTAGCCGCGTGTGTAGTACGCCGCCCGCGCCGCATCCGGCTCGACCATCGCCGTCGGCCGTGTCCACGCCTCGGCGTCCAGCGCCGCCCCGTACCGCTCGGCCGCCGCCAGCACCGCGCCCCGCGCGCCCACCTCGCCCTCGACGACCCGGAGCGGCCGGCCCAGGACGTCCGCGAGCAGGCGCATCCAGGCCGGACTGCGGGTGCCGCCGCCGCACACGGCCAGCGTGCCGGTGAGCCCGGCCGCTTCCAGACAGTGCCGGGCGGCGTAGCCGATGCCCTCGCAGGTCGCCCGGACCAGGTCGGCGGGGGTCGACTCCAGGCAGACACCGGTCAGTTCGGCGCGCAGACGGGGCTCGACGAAGGGCGCGCGCTCGCCCGAGGGCGCGAAGTACGGCAGCACCCGCACTCCGTGCGCCCCCGGCGGGGTCTCGGCGAGCAGCCCGTCGACCTCGTCGTGCCGGATGCCTGTCGTCGACAGCACCCAGTCCAGCGCGGCCGTACCGACCATCGCCGGCATCGCGCGCAGCCAGTGGCCCGGACGGTCGGTGCTGATGTACAGGCCGGCCGGTTCGCCGGTCAGGTCCAGGTCGGTGGTCGCGACCAGGGCGGCCAGGCAGGTGCCGACGATGAGCAGACCGTCTCCCGGGGAGGTCACCCCAGCGCCCAGGGCACAGGCCGGCAGGTCGTACGGTCCGTTCGCGATCCGCGTCCCGGCCGGGAGGCCTTCCCCGCGGGCCCGTGCGGTCGCGACCGGGTCGCTGACCGGAGCGAGGAGTCCGCGCCGATGCGTGAGGCCGAGCAGTTCCACGACCCGGTTGTCGTACGTTCGCGTACGCGGGTCGAGGAAGGGCATCGAGGCGTCCGACACATCCGTCGTCGGTGCCGCCCCCGTCAGCCGCTGGAACACCATGTCCTTGCAGTACAGGGCGGCCCTGGCGGCATCCAGCGCCTTCGGCTCATGGCTGTCCAGCCACGCCAGCAACGGCCCTGGACTCCCCGGGAACATCGCGCCCCCCGTCCGCCGGAACACCGTCTCGAACGTGCCGTCGGCCAGCCACCGGTCGACCAGCTGATCGGCCCGCCCGTCCATCCAGGAGGCCGCGGGCCGCACGGGTCGCCCCTCCGCGTCGACCAGCCACACCCCGTCGCCCTGCCCCGTGAGGCCGGCCAGCTCGACCGGCTCGGGGGCACGTTCGGTGACCTCGCGCAGTACGGCCACGACCGCCCCGTACACCTCCTCCATGTCCTGCTCGACCTGGCCTCCGTGCAGGGCGAGGGGCACGGGGCGGGAGGCGACGGCCAGTTCACGGCCCTCGGCGTCGAACGCGGCGGCTTTCACCGCGGAGGTGCCTACATCGATACCGACGTACATTCCCACTCACCTTTTCGGCTCGGTCGGCTTGTGCGGTGCCTTCTGGGCTCTCGCCCGGCACGGGCGGTCTCAGGTCAGGGCGTGGGCCAGGGGCTCACCCCGTGCCCAGCGGCCCACCTCCTCGGCGGCGATCCGAGCCGCCTTCTCCGCCACCGCGCGGGACGCCCCGCCCAGATGCGGGGTGAGGACGACTCGGTCGGCCTGCCCCAGCAGCCGGGACTTTGCCGGCAGCGGTTCCTGTACGAAGGTGTCGAGGGCCGCCGCCGAGACGTGGCCGGTCTCCAGCGCGTCGCACAGCGCCTCCTCGTTCAGCAGCGGGCCCCGCGCCACGTTGACCACCACCGACCCCCGTGGCAGCAGGGCGAGTTCGCGGGCGCCGATCAGACCCCGGGTCTCGGGAGTGAGGCGGGCGTGCAGGGTGATCACCCGGGACCGGCGGAGCAGGTCGTCGAGGGAGCTGACCCGCAGGCCGTGGATCTCGCCCTGGACGTACGGATCGTGGACCATGACCCGCGCCCCGAAGGCGCACAGCACCCGGGCGACCCTGCTGCCCACCGCCCCATAGCCGACCAGGCCCACCGGCAGGTCCTCCAGCTCCATGCCGCTGTGCTCGTAGGTGTAGTAGGTGGCCCCCTCCCAACTGCCCTGCCGGGCCAGGAGGTCATGGGCCTGGGGGATCCGGCGCAGTGCGGCCAGCAGGAGGCCCACGGTGAACTCGGCCGTGGCGGCGGCGTTGCGGCCGGGCGCGAAGCACACCCGGACGTCGTGCCGCTCGGCCGCGTCCAGGTTGACGTTCACCGGGCCGCCCCGGCAGACGACGACCAGCCGCAGATCCGGGCAGGCGGCGAGGACGCGTTCGGTCACCGGGCCCATCTGGGTGACCAGCACCGGCGCGCCCGCGAGCGCTTCGATCAGCTCGTCCTCGGCGTCGCTCGCCTCCGTCACCTCGGCCACCGGGCCGAAGGGCTCCAGCGGCCAGCCGAGCCGCAATTCGTGCACCTCGCAGGTGAGTTCACGGTCGAGTGCCTCGCGGATGAGCGACGGCAGGATGAAGTGGTCGCCGGCGGCCACCACGCGCACACGGTTCCCGTTGGTCATCGCAGCGAGTCTCCTGTCTCGGCGTCGAAGACATGGGTGAGGTCGGGGTCGGCGGTGACGTGGACGCGGTCGTCGTGGGCGAGGCGGATCTCGGGGGCGGTGAGGACGACCAGGGGGCGTTCCACGCCGTCCAGGGCGAGGGTCGCGATGCCCGACTCCAGGAGCGGCTCGTGGGCGACGACGCGGGCGGGCAGGCCGCCGTCGTCCGCGCCGGTCAGGGTCAGGTCCTCCGGGCGGATGCCGACGACCACCTCGCGGCCCGCCGGCACCGGCACCGGCAGCGCGATCCGCACGGTGTCGGAGAGACGTGCGTGGGCGTCGTCTGTCGCCACGCCGGGGAACAGGTTGACGGCCGGTTCGCCGACGAAGTCCGCCACGAAGACATTGGCGGGGCTGTCGTAGATCTCGTACGGGGTGCCGAGCTGCTGGATGACGCCGTCCTTCATCACGGCGATCCGGTCGGCCAGCGACAGGGCCTCCTCCTGGTCATGGGTGACCAGGATGGTCGTGTGGCCCAGGTCGCGCTGGATGCGCTTGAGTTCGCGGCGGGTCGTGTCGCGCTGGGCGGCGTCGAGGTGGGAGAGGGGCTCGTCGAGGAGGAGGACGTCCGGTTCACGGATCAGGGCCCGGGCCAGGGAGACGCGTTGCTTCTGGCCGCTGGACAGGCCGGCGGGGTGGGCTTCGAGGATGGCGGTGAGGTCGACGCGTTCGGCGATCTCCCTGACCTTGCGGTCGACGTCGGCGCGGTCGGCCCGTCTGCGTGCCCTCAGGCCGAACGCCAGGTTCTGCGCCACCGTCAGCGGTGGGTAGAGGGCGTAGTTCTCGAACGCGACCCCGATGTTGCGCTGCTGGGCCGGTCGCGCGGTCACGGACGCCCCGCCGACCAGGATGTCCCCGCCGGTCACCGTCTCCAGCCCGGCGATCATGCGCAGGGTGGTGGACTTGCCGCAGCCGGAGGGGCCCAGAAGACCGAGCAGTTCCCCGGAACGCAGGGCGAGGTCGATGCCCCGTACGGCGTCCACCGGAGGGCGGCCGCGCGCACGGTAGGTCTTGCGCAGATCACGTAGCTCCAGCTCGGTCATCGCTGCCCTTCGTCGCGCATACCTCGTAACGGACCTTGTGCTCGTCCAGGTCCCGCAGCGCCTCCGCCGACGCTCCGTCGTCCACGAGGAGCAGGTCGAAGCGGGAGAGGGGGACCACCCGGTGCAGGGCGACGCGGGCGAGCTTGGTGTGGTCGATCAGCAGGATGTTGCGGGCGGCCGCGTCCAGCATGGCCCGCTTCACCGACACGATGTGCTGCTCCTGGTGGTAGGCGTAACCGCCGCGCACGGCCGACGTGGACGCGAAGCAGACGTCCACGCGCAGCTGCTCGATCGCCTCGACGCAGGAGACGCCGAGGAAGGACGAGTGCAGCGGGTCGTAGTCGCCCCCGAGGGCCATGAGGTGGATGCCGCGCTGGTCGGCCAGGAGGTTGATGGCCTCCAGGAAGTTGGTGACGACCGTGAGCGGGGTGACCTCGCCGAGCCGCAGTCCGCGGGCTATCTCCAGGGTGGTGGTGGAGTCGTCCAGCATGATCGCCATGCCGGGCTCGATCAGCTTCAGCGCGCGGTCGGCCACGGCGGCCTTCTGGGCCCGCATGGTCTTCAGGCGGTACTGGACGTTGGACTCGAAGACCCCGGACGGCTGCGCGGTCACCCCGCCCCTCGACTTCCGTACGATTCCCTGCCGTTCGAGTTCGTCCAGGTCCCGGTGGATCGTCATCAGGCTCACGCCGAACCGCTCGGCCAGCTCGGCCGCCGTGGCCGAACCGTCGGCGAGGACCTGCTCGGCCATGGCGGCCTGGCGGGCCGCGGGGCCCTGCTGACCGCTGCTGTGGTTGCTGCTCATCGGGTCTCGATCCGTCGTCCTGGACGCTCCGGCCGGTCGGCCTCGAACAGGAGCAGGTTCTCAGGCCGGACCGCCAGGCGGACCGGATCGTCGGGTCGAATACCGGCCGCGTCGCCGCGCGGGGCGACCAGGGACACGTGCTGCTCGCCGAGCAGGACGGTGACCTCCACGGACCGGCCGAGCACCTCGGTGACGTAGACGGTGCCGGTGAGCTCGTGTCCCCGGCCGTTCAGCTCGATGTCCCGTGGACGGACGCCGACCAGCACCTCGGTGCCGGGGGCGGCGTCGGCCCGCATCGGCAGCGCGACCTTGCCGTCCGCCGAGCGGAAGCTCCCGTCGGGCGCGAGGGCTCCCGGCAGCAGGTTGATGCGGGGGCGCCCGAAGGCCCGCGCGACCTCGGTGTCGTAGGGCCGGTACCAGATCTCCTCCCGCGTCCCCGTCTGCACGATCCGCCCGTCCCGGATCACCCCGATCCGGTCGCCCAGCGCCAGCGCCTCGACGGAGTCATGGGTGACATAGAGGGTCGTGGTGCGCCGGACGGCCCCGATCGCCTTCAGTTCGGCCCGCATCTGCTGGCGCAGCTTGGCGTCCAGATGCGACAGGGGCTCGTCGAGGAGGAAGGCGCGGGCCGGGCGGACCAGGACACGGCCGAGGGCGACCCGCTGGCGCTGGCCGTTGGAGAGCCGGCCGACCGGGCGGTCCAACAGGGCCGAGATGCCCAGCAGTTCGGCCACTTCGCCGATCCGTTCCCGGGCCTGCGCGGCGGAGACGCGGTGGCGGGGGGAGCGCAGCGGCGAGGCCAGGTTGTCGTAGGCCGACTTGTGCGGGTAGAGGGCGTAGCTCTCGAAGCACATCGCCACGCCCCGGTCGTACGGCTCGACCCCCGCCATGTCCCTGCCGTCGAGCTCGACCGTGCCGGCGTCGGGGAGCTCCAGCCCGGCGACGGTCTTCAGGGTCGTGGTCTTGCCGGCGCCGGACGGGCCGAGCAGACAGAAGAACTCGCCCTCCCGTACGTCGAGTTCGAGCCCGTCGAGTGCGGTGACCCTGCCGTACGCCTTGCGGATGTCCCGGAGGCGGATCATGACTTCACCGCCCCGAACGACAGCCCCCGCACCAGATACCGCTGGATGGTGAGGGCCAGCAGCAGCGGCGGTACGACGGAGACGAGCGCGGCGGCGGCCGTGAGGTTGTACTTGGGGCGGTCCCCGCCGAGGAAGGACAGGGCGCCGACGGTCACGGTCTGGGCCTCGTTGGAGGTCAGGATGAGCGGGAAGACGAAGTTGTTCCAGGCGAAGATGAACGCGAGCAGGGACACGGCCGCGACCCCCGGCTTGACCAGCGGGAGGGCCACCTTCAGAAACGCCTGCTTGCGGGTGTAGCCGTCCAGCAGCGCCGCCTGCTCCAGCTCGGGGGTGAGATCGGCGAAGTACGACCGCATGATCCACACGATCAGCGGCAGGGTGACGAGCTGGAGCACCCAGACCATGCCGACGTACGTGTCGAAGAGCCCGAGCTTCTGGTACAGCACGAACAGCGGGATGATCACGGTGAGTTCGGGCGCGAACCGGAACGACAGCAGCGTGAACATCAGGTTCTCGGAGCCCTTGAACCGCCAGCGCGCCGAGGCGTACGCGGCCGGCAGCCCCACCAGGAGCGACAGCACGACCGCGCCGACCGACACCACCAGGCTGTTCACGAAGAACCGCACGAACGGGATGCCCTCGCTGTCGCCGAGGACCGTGCGGTAGCCGTCGAGGGTGGGGGAGAAGGAGAAGTAGGTGGAGAAGAGCTGGTTCGTCGGCTTGAGGGACAGGATCACCATCCAGGCGATCGGGAACAGCGCGAAGACGAAGTAGAGAACGAGGGCGGCGTCCGCGAGCCACCCCAACAGCCTTTTCCGCACGGTCATTTCACCTCGGCCGCCTTCCGCTGGATCTTCCCCAGGCGCTTCACCAGCACCATCGCGGCGAGATACACGACGGCCCAGAGCACGATCGTGTAGCTGATGCCGAACGAGTACCGCTGGAAGCGGATCGCCTCCAGATAGGCGCGGATCTGTAGGACGACGGTCGAGTCGCCCGGCCCGCCCTCCGTCAGGGCGTAGATGATGTCGAACACCTTCAGCGAGTCCATGAACCGGAAGATCACCGCGACCAGGACGTACGGCCACAGCATCGGCAGCGTCAGCCGCCGGAAGGTGTACCACCAGCCCGCCCCGTCCACGGCCGCCGCCTCGAAGGGGGAGGTGGGCAGCGACCGCAGACCGGCCAGGGCGAGGATCGCCACGAACGGGGTGTAGACCCAGACGTCCACCGCGATCGACGACAGCAGCGCGCCGGTCGGGGTGTCCGTCCACTGCACCCCGCCCAGCCCGAAGGGTCTCAGCAGATAGTTGATCACCCCCACCGACGGCTGGAGCATCAGCTTCCAGATGATCGCGGCGATCACCGGCGCGATCATCAGCGGCAGGATGAGGATCTTCTCCAGCACCCGTCCGACGATCGTCGACCGGTGCAGCAGCAGGGCCACGGCGACCCCGAGGACCGTCTCGACGGCGGCCGCCCCCACGGCGTACAGCACCGTCACCCACGCCGAGTTCCAGAACGCCTCCTGGGTGAAGACGGTCTCGTAGTTCTCGAACCGCACCATGTCCGGCTGCGGTTTGCTCGCCGAGAAGTCGAACAGCGTGTAGTACAGGCCGAGCCCGAACGGGTAGAGGATCCCGCAGGTCAGCAGCAGGGCGGGCACGATCAGGACGTACGGGCGCAGGGTGAGCCGCCATCCCATCGCGCTAGCCCACCTTGTCGGCGAGGTCGCCCGCGAGCCCGTCGAGGACGCCCTCGGCGCCCTGGCCGCCGTAGATCTCCTGGAGGGCGGCGGCCCAGCTGGTGGTCGCGTCGAAGAACTGGGCCTGCGGGGTGAACTGGATCTTCGTCTGGTCGACGACCGTCTCGAAGGTCTCGATGAAGCCGGGCAGGTGCCGCATCTTGTCCTTGTAGGCGGCGTCGTCGGCGATCGACTTGCGCACCGGGTCGATGTGGTTGTGCGTGATCGCGCTCCGGCGCAGGTGCTCCTTGCCGGTCGCCCACTGGAGGAACAGCCAACTGGCGCTCTTCTTCTTGCTCTTGGCGTTCATGCCGAGCGACCAGATCCACATGTTGGTGGCGAGTGACCCGTCCGGCCCCTTGGGTCCGGGGTGGAAGGCGATCTTCCCGGAGGCGGGACTCGCCCCCTCGACGGCCTGGAAGTACGCGGCCGTATCGGCGTCGAACAGCATCCCGGCCTTCTTCGCGCCGAGGTCGCTGGAGCACTGGTACCAGGTGTACGACGTCCAGGACGGCGGCCCGCCCTGCTTGACCATGCCGGCCCAGTCCTCGGTGAAGGCGACGGCCTCCGGGGTGTTCATGGCGGGTGTGAGCTTCCCGCCCTCGACCGTGAAGTCACGCAGACCGTTGCGCGCGTACATCGTCATGAAGCCGGGGTGGATGGTCGCCCAGCTGCGGGATCCCCGTACGGCGATCCCGTACATGCCGTCGAAACCGGCGCCCGGCGCCTTCCGCTTGATGGTGCCGGCGACTTCGCGCAGCTCGTCGAAGGTCTCGGCGGGTTTGAGCCCGAGCCGCTTGAACACGTCCGTGTTGTAGGCGACGACGTTGGTCTCCCAGCCCCACGGCAGCGCGTACTGCCCGCCCTGCCCGAGCGGTGCGCCGGCCTTCAGTGACCACTGGTCGGCCTGGAGCAGGTTCGGAAAGAAGTCGGCCTGGTCCCATTCGGCGCCGGTGGCCGAGGAGTTGCGCATCCAGGGGCCGAGGTCCTCCAGCCAGCCCGGCGGCCCGTACTGCCAGACCATGTACGCGCCCAGCATGAAGACGTCGTACGAGGCGCGTCCGCTGGACAGGTCGACGGTGAGCTTGTCGAAGTAGTTGTCCTCGGGGAAGACGTCGTACTCGACCTCGATGCCGGTCTGCTCGGTGAAGGACTTGAGATCGGCGACCAGGGCGTCCGTGTACGGGTGCTTGTTGAGCAGCGCCTTGACGGTGGTGCCCTGCTCGCGCTTCCAGTCGAAGGAGCCGGTGACGTCGTCGGCCGCCGAGCCGTCGCTCTTGCTGTCGTCGCCGCCGAATCCGGCACCGCAGGCGGACAGGAGCGGAGTGGCGGCCAGGGCGGCGCCCAGCGCAAGGAAGCGTCGGCGGTCGTGCGCGTGCGTGTCCATCCGTGACCTCCACGTGGGGTTGGGTCATCCGGGTGTTGCTCGGTTAACACGGCGAGTCGACTCGTTAACAGAGGGTGGAACGGCGGAAGTTGGGCGTCAATCCCTCGCGCAGAGGAAAATCTCAGGGCAGAGTGTGAAGTTAACGGATCCAGATGTGCGGGAGGTCCGGATGGCAGCGGATGAGCACGAGGCCTGGCTCGGCGTCGACCTGGGTACCCAGAGCGTCCGGGCCCTGCTGGTCACCGGGGACGGCACCGTCCTCGGCAGCGGCTCGGCCCCGCTCGGCGGGCGGCGCGACGGGGTGCGGCACGAGCAGGAGCCGGGCCAGTGGTGGGAGGCGCTGTGCGCGGCGTCCCGGAACGCGCTCGCCTCCTCGCGGGGCGTGCGCGTCGGCGGCCTCGCGGTGTGCGGGACGTCCGGGACCGTGCTGCTGACGGACGGGGCGGGACGGCCGATGAGCCCCGCACTCATGTACGACGACGGGCGCGCGACCGCGGAGGGGGCGCGGGCGCGGATGGCGGGACTGGGCGTGCAGGACACCTGGGCGCTGCCCAAGGCGCTGTGGCTGACCGCGACGTACGGCCACGGACGGATCACCCACCAACCGGACCTGGTCGTCTCCCTCCTCACCGGCGAACTGCCCCCGGCCGACTCCAGCCACGCCCTCAAGACCGGCTACGACCTGGAGCGGGACGCCTGGCCTGCCATGCTGCCCCGGCTGGGCCTGCCCGACACCGCGATCCCGGACGTCGTACGCCCCGGCACGCTGCTGGGCGAGGTCCGCGCGTCCGCCGCCGACGCCACCGGCATCCCCGCCGGCACCCCCGTCATCGCCGGGATGACCGACGGCTGCGCCGCCCAGATCGCCTCCGCCGCCCTGCGCCCCGGCTCCTGGAACTCGGTGCTCGGCACCACCCTGGTCCTCAAGGGCGCCTCCCCGACGCCGGTCCGGGACCCGACTGGCGTGGTCTACAACCACCGTGCGCCGGACGGGAGCTGGCTGCCCGGCGGCGCGTCCAGTGTCGGCGCCGGCGTGCTCACGGCGGCGTTCTCGGGCGCCGATCCGTCGGCCATGGACGCGCTGGCCGCCGCGTACGAGCCGTCCGGCGCGATCACCTACCCCCTGGTCTCACCCGGCGAGCGCTTCCCCTTCCTCGCGCCGGACGCCGCCGCGCTCGTGCTGGGCGAGCCGGAGTCGGACGCCGATCTGTGGGCCTCGCTGCTCCAGGGCGTCGCCTTCGCGGAACGCCTGTGCCTGGACTATCTGCACCACCTCGGCGCCCCCCTGGACGGCCCCCTCACCTTCACGGGCGGCGGCGCCCGCAGCCCGTACTGGAACCAGCTGCGCGCCGACATCCTGGGCCGCCCGGCCCGGGTGCCCCGGCAGACCGAACCCGCTCTGGGAATGGCCGCGTTGGCGGCGTTCGGCACGGGCGCGACGCGGGGCCTCGCGGAGACCGCGGAGGCCATGGTCAGCGTCCGCACGACCGTCGACCCCCGCCCCGAGCGCACCGCCCGCTTCGCCGAGCCCTACGCCCGCCTGGTCGACGAGCTGGCCGGCCGGGGCTGGCTCCCGCCCCCGGTCGCGGCGCACGCACACGCCCGTCTCGACGGGGATACTGCGGGGTCATGAGCACGAGCACCGGTACGACCCTGCTGCTGGCCCGGCACGGGCAGACGGTCTGGCACGCCGAGAACCGCTACGCCGGGATCAGCGACGTGGCCCTCACCGACACCGGCCGCGCCCAGGCCGAGGCCCTCGGACGCTGGGCCGCCGCCCACCCGCTGGACGCGATCTGGACCTCGCCGCTCTCGCGTGCCGTCGCAACCGCCGACCCCGCCTGCCGGGCGCTCGGACTCACCCCGCGGCGCGAACCCGACCTGCGTGAATGCGACTTCGGGGTGCTGGAGGGCCGTACGCTCGCGGAGTTCGCGGCCGAAAACCCGGCCGCCGCCGAGGCGTTCCGCGCGGATCCGGTGGCCCACCCGTTCCCCGGGGCGGAGGACCCCGCCGGGGCCGCCGAACGCGGTGCGGCCGCCCTGCGCCGGATCGCCGCCGCCCACCCCGGTGAGCGTGTCCTCGTCGTCGCCCACAACACCCTCTTCCGTCTGGTGCTGTGCACGCTGCTGTCGATCCCGGCCCGGGAGTACCGCAGAGTGTTCCCCCGGTTGCGCAACGCGGCGATCAGCGAACTCCTCGTGAAATCAGACGGATCCACCGCACTTCTCTCCCTCAATGTGCCCTGCGGGCCCGACCTGCCGTAGCACCATGGGCGCATGACGGAGATCGACACCTCGGTACCGCACTCGGCCAGGATCTGGAACTACTGGCTGGGCGGCAAGGACAACTACCCCGTGGACGAGGCGGCGGGCGACGCGTACACCGCCGTCTTCCCCGGCATCGTCACCATCGCGCGCAGCAGCCGCGCCTTCCTGGGCCGCAGCATCCGGTACCTGGTGGCGGAGGCGGGCCTGCGCCAGTTCCTCGACGTCGGTACCGGCCTGCCGACCGTCGACAACACCCACGAGGTCGCCCAGCGCCTCGCGCCCGAGTCGAAGATCGTCTACGTCGACAACGACCCGCTGGTCCTGGCCCACGCCCGCGCCCTGCTCACCTCGGCCCCGGAGGGGGTGACGGCGTACGAGGACCTGAGCCTGTACGAGCCGGAGAAGATCCTGGAGGCAGCCTCCCGCACCCTCGACCTCTCCCGCCCCACGGCCTTGATCCTCAGCGGTCTCCTCGGCCATGTCGCCGACTACGACCAGGCCCGCGACCTGGTCCGCCGCCTGCTGGCCGGACTGCCCTCCGGCAGCTACCTCTGCGTCAACGACGGCTCCCGCGGCACCGACCCGGACTACGAGAACGCCCAGGACGGCTACAACGAGACCGGCGCCGTCCCCTACTTCCTGCGCCCGGTCGACCGGATCGAGGCGTTCTTCGAGGGCCTGGAGCTGGTGGAGCCGGGCGTGGTCTCCGTCCCGCTGTGGCGCCCCGAGCCGTCCGGCGAGGAGCCCCGGCCGATCGGCCAGCACGGTGGCGTGGGGCGCAAGCCCTGACGCCGTCCCGGCAAGGGAGAGCCCCCGCGAGTCACGTCCTCACGGGGGCTTCCTTCTTTCCGCCTGCCGTACGTGAAGGTTGAGAAGACGATCACGAGGCAGGACGACTGATACGGCCGTCCGTCAGGGCGCGAGCAGCAGGACGTCCGCACGGGACTTGGCCGCCGTGTGACGCCGGGCCACGTCCTGCCAGTTGACGACCTGCCACATGGCCTCGATGAAGTCGACCTTCTGGTTGCGGTACTGGAGGTAGAAGGCGTGCTCCCACGCGTCGAAGACCAGGATCGGGGTGGCGCCCTGGCCGACGTTGCCCTGGTGGTCGTAGACCTGCTCGACGATCAGCCGGCCGCTCAGCGGCTCGTACGCCAGCACACCCCAGCCCGAACCCTGGGTGGTGGCCGACGCCTTGGACAGCTGCGCCTTGAAGTTGGCGAAGGAGCCGAAGGACTCGGCGATGGCGTCCGCGAGCTCGCCCACGCCGTCCTTCTCCAGCGGCTCGCCGCCGCCCTCACCCGTCATGTTGTGCCAGTAGATGGAGTGCAGGATGTGGCCGGAGAGGTGGAACGCGAGGTTCTTCTCCAGGCCGTTGATCGATCCCCACGACTCCTTGTCCCGGGCCTCCGCGAGCTGCTCCAGGGTGTCGTTCGCGCCCTTGACGTACGCCGCGTGGTGCTTGTCGTGGTGCAGCTCGATGATCTCGGGGCTGATCACCGGCGCGAGTGCGGAGTAGTCGTACGGCAGTTCCGGGAGTGTGTAGACGGGCATGAAGGTCCCCTCAGAGCTCTTGTTGCAAGTAGCTTGCAACAACAAGCTAACAGCAAAAGGCCCCCGTGCGGATCACACGGGGGCCTTCGTGCCGTCGGGGCGCGCGAGTGCTGCCGCGGAGGCGTCAGCTCCTGGCGCGCGTCCGCTGCCAGGCGTAGCCGACCAGCGCCAGGAACACCGTCATCCCGCCCGTCGAGTACAGCTGCACCCGGGTGTCCGGCTCCCGGGCCATCAGCACGAAGATCGCCGCCATCCCGGCCAGCGCCACCCAGGTCAGCACCGGGAACGCCCACATCCGCACGACCAGCTTCTCGGGCGCCTCGCGCTCCAGGCGGCTGCGCAGGCGCAGCTGGGAGACGGCGATGAAGATCCAGACGACGAGGATGACCGCGCCGATCATGTTGAGCAGCCAGGGGAAGACGTCGTCCGGCCGCCAGTAGCTGAGGACGACGCACACGAAGCCGAACACCGACGAGGCGAGTACGCCGACGCGCGGGACGCCGCCCGACACCCGGCCCAGCGCCTTCGGGCCCTGTCCGCGCTGGACCAGGGAGTAGGCGATGCGCGAGGAGCCGTAGATGTTTGCGTTCATGGCGCTCAGGAGGGCGACCAGGACCACCACGTTCATCAGCTGGCCGGCGCCGGGGATGCCCAGCTGGTCGAGGGTGGCGACGTAGGGGCCGACCTCGACGATCTCCTTGGAGTCCCAGGGGACGAGCGTGACGACGACCGCCATCGAGCCGATGTAGAAGAGGGCGATGCGCCACATGGCCGTGCGGACCGCGCTCGCCACGCCGCTGACCGGGTTCTCCGACTCGGCGGCCGCGATCGTGACCGTCTCCATGCCGCCGTAGGCGAAGACGGATGCCAGAAGGCCGATGATCAGGCCGTCGGTGCCGTTGGGGAGGAAACCGCCCTCACCGGTGAGATGCGCGGTGCCCGGCGCGTCCGTGCCCGGCAGCACGCCCGCGATGGCGAGACCGCCCAGGACCAGGAACAGCGCGATGGCGCCGACCTTCAGCGCGGCGAACCAGAACTCGAACTCGCCGAAGTTCTTCACCGCGGCCAGGTTCGCGCCGCAGAAGACGACCATGAAGAGGGCCACCCAGGCCCACTCCGGCGTCCCCGGCAGCCAGCCCGTCACGATCTTCGCGGCGCCGATGCCCTCCAGGCCGACGGCCGTGCACAGCAGCACCCAGAACGACCAGCCGGCCGTGAAGCCCGCCCAGGGGCCGATGGCACGCTCGGCATGCGCGGAGAAGGAACCGGAGGACGGATACGCGGCCGACATCTCGCCGAGCATCCGCATCACCAGCATCACGAGGAGGCCGGAGACGACGTAGGCGATGACGATCGAGGGACCGGCGGCGGCGATACCGGCTCCGGACCCGACGAACAGGCCCGCTCCGATCACACCACCGAGGGCGATCATCGACAGATGGCGCTGCTTGAGGCCGTGGTTCAGGCCGGGGGAGACGTCGTCCGCCCGAGCGGGCGTCTCCGTGGTGCTGTTCTGCATGGGCGCGGCTCGTCCAATGCGTGAGAGGGCAAAAAACGCCCACAGTCTCGTCGGGCTCCCCGCTCACCCGAAGAGCATGTCCACTATCCGGACACCTTCCGTACCCTCCGTGACCGCCGGATGGCACGTGAGTGAGACCTCCCCGTCCCCGTGACGGGCGTCACCCGACGTCAGGTGTAACCCGCGGTCTTTGTACGGAGCACACCAAGCGCGCGATCCCGCCTTTGTCGACCACTGACGGTGAGCGCGCCGCACACGCTGGGATAGCGTCACACCGTCCCGTACCGCCCTCACTCCAGCGGAGTCCCCATGAGCACCGCAGCCGTCGCCCCCGCTCGCACCGGACAGGTCCTCGCCGACCTGCTCCCCGCTTCCCGCGTCCGCGACATCGCGCTCGTCGTCGGCGGTGCCGCGTTCACCGGCCTCGCGGCCCAGATCGCCGTGCCCGTGCCGGGCTCCCCGGTGCCGGTGACCGGCCAGACGCTCGCCGTGCTCCTGGTGGGCACGGCCCTCGGTGCCGGGCGCGGCTTCCTCTCGCTCGCGCTGTACGCGCTGGCGGGTATCGCGGGCGTGCCGTGGTTCGCGGACGGCACCTCCGGCGCCGCGGCCCCCTCCTTCGGCTACATCCTCGGCATGATCCTCGCCTCGACGGTCGTCGGCGCCCTGGCCCGCCGCGGTGCCGACCGCACCGTGCTGCGCACGGCGGGCGCGATGCTGCTCGGCGAGGCGATCATCTACGCCGTCGGCGTCCCCTACCTGGCCCTCGCCACCGGCATGTCCGCGTCCGCCGCCATCGCGGCCGGCCTCACCCCGTTCCTGATCGGCGACGCCCTGAAGGCGGCGCTGGCGATGGGCGCGCTGCCCACCGCGTGGAAGCTGCTCGACCGCTGACGGTTCGGTAACCGTGGAAGAGGCTCGCCGGGTCGCGCTGCGACCTCGCCCCGGCGAGCCTCTTCGCTGTCTCCTCAGCCGGGTGTCGCTCAGCCCTCCTGCGCTCGGCGCGGCCGCAGCTGCGACCACCACAGCCCGGCCCCGCCCAGCGCGATCAGCGCCGCGCCGGCCGCGCCCAGCGGCAGGACGTCACGGCCGAGTCCGGTCTTGGGCAGCTCGTCCGCGCCCGGTGCGACCGGCTTGTTGTCCGTACCGAGCAGCAGCGGGGTGGCCGGGGCGTCGGGCGACGGGTTCGTCGTACCGAACGGCACCGGGCCCTGCTGCCAGTACGTCTTCTTGCCGTCGTCCGTCTGGACGGGGAGGCAGATCTGGCCGGTCTTGCTCAGGTCGTACGTCGCGTCGACGGCGTACGACTTCGACTCACCGGCCGGGAGATTGTCGACGGGACAGGCGAAACCGCTGTTCGAACCCTCCGGCAGATCACCTTCCGGAATGGCCGCGCAGCCTTCGACATTCTTGACGGTCAGGCCGTCGAAACCGACGACCAAAAGCCTGATCTTTCCGCTGTCCTCGGTCCCTTCGTTCTTCACCGTGGCGGTGATGTCCGTTTCCTGCGAACTGTTGTTCACGGAGATTTTCTCGGGCAGCGCAGTGGTCAGCTTCACCCCTGCCGGCGCCTCGTCGATGACCTTTCCCCCCTTGCTGCTGCCAGGGCCCTGGTCATCGGCCCAGGCAGTGCTGGAAAGGATCAGCACTGCCGAGAAAGATGCCGCTACCAGCGATCCCGCGATGTTCGTCGTCCGACGAGAACTCATGTTCGTCCCCCTTGCCTGCGCCTGAATTCGCAGTACTTGAAGAGCTACCACAAGATTTCTCCGCACTATGCTGGTACGGCACGAAGTGTGACCATTGTGTTTCAATGGCGGATGTCCGATGCGGCATCGAGGGGGGTGCAGTGGATTGCCGGGGAATATGGGGAATACGAGGAGCGGCGGGGTTCCAGGTTTACTGGTGACGGGGCGCTACCGATTGGTCGAGAGTATCGGCCAGGGGGGAATGGGGCGGGTGTGGCGAGCGGTCGACGAAATACTCGACCGGCTGGTCGCCGTCAAGGAAATGCGCATAGACGGCCTAGACCCCGAGGACACACGCACACGCCGTGAACGCACCCTGCGCGAGGCGCGGGCGACGGCGCGGATCGACCACCCCAACGTCGTACGGGTCTACGACGTGGTCGACGAAGGTGAACGCCTGTGGATCGTCATGGAGTTGGTGGCCGGCCGCTCCCTGGAACGGATCATGGCGGAGGAGGGCCCGCTGGGGCCGTGCGAGACGGCCCGGATCGGGGTGGGCCTGGTGGCGGCACTGCGGCAGGTCCACGACCGCGGGGTGCTCCACCGGGACATCAAGCCGGGCAACGTGCTGGTGGAGGCGGAAGTGGCGCGCGGGCGCGGGCGCGTGGTCCTCACGGACTTCGGTATCGCCGCGATCCAGGACGCCAAAGCCCTCACCATGGTGGGCATGCTGGTCGGCTCACCCGACTACATGGCCCCCGAGCGGATCTCCGGCCGCCCGCAGGGCCCGCCGTCCGACATCTGGTCCCTGGGCGCGACCCTGAGCGCCGCCCTCGCCGGCCGCTCCCCGTTCTCCCGTGACACGACCCTGGCGACCCTGCACGCGGTCCTCTACGAGGAGCCCGAACTCCCGCCCACGGCAGGCCCGTTGCGGGAGATCCTCGCCGCCCTCCTGGACAAGGACCCGACCCTGCGCCCCGGCCTCGACGAACTGGAGACGGCACTTCAGACGGTCGCGTACCCGGTGCCCACGCCGACGATGCCGGTGGTGGGGGGAGGCGTGCCGGAGGCGGTGCCGCCGCCGGAACCCGAACCGGAATCGGCCCCGGAGGCCATCCCGGACCCGGACCCCGTGAGCGGCCCGGCGCCGGAACCCGACCCGCCGCCCGAGCCGGAACCCGATCCGCCAGGCCCGTCATCGCCCCCCCCGGTCCTGGTGGACGTCGCCCGTGTCCCCGCTCCGCCCGACCCCCGCCGGCCGGAGGAGATACGGGACGCGATCCCGCCACAGCACTCGCCGGCGGCCGATGACCCAGGTACCGAGGAGCCGCGAGCAGAGGACCCGCGAGCAGAGGACCCGCGAGCCGAGGAGCCGCCAACAGCTGCTCCGCGCCCCGGCGTCGAGCCCCACACCCTCGACACCCGCCGCCCCACCTCCCCGACTCCCGCCCCCACCCCTGACCCCTCTCGCCCCCTCAACCTCAACGCCTCCACAGAAGCCACCACCCCGACGTCCCGCCCGGAGGTGCACTCCGCCACCCCGGCCGGCAACTCCACCGGCCCGACGCCCCACCGCCCCGGCGTCTCCCTGTCCCGCGCGCAAGCGGTGACCGAGCGCCGGCCGGCCCCCGCCCCCGCCCCGGGCTCGGGACACGCACCGGGCGCCGGGTCCCGGGAGAGCGGCGGCATGCCGCCCGGCGAACTCCTCGGTCCGGCGGTTCCGGCGCACCCCCGGCCCCGGCGCGGACATCGTCGTACGGCGATCGTCGCCGCCGTCGGGGTCGCGGCAGCCGGGGCGGTCGTGGCGGTGGTGCTGGCGAGCGACTTCGGGGGGCCGAAGGACGAGGGCCGGGCGGGTTCGTCGCCGTCGGCCTCGTCGGCCGTGTCCTCTCCGGGTGCGTCCCCGTCGTCCACGGTCGAGGGCACGTCGAGGCCGCAGAGCCTGCCGCCGGACGCGCGCCGGGAGGCGGGCGGGTTCGCGTGGGCGCCGCCCGAGGGCTGGCGGCGGGACGTCCAGACCGGGTCGGAGGTGCACTACACCTCGCCGGACGCCGCACAGGAACTCGCCGCCAAGTCGTCCCTGGCCCGCGACGACCTGATGGACTCCTGGCAGAAGTCCGAGCAGAACGCCCAGCAGGGCAAGGACTACGTCAAGATCCGCCTGGAGCGCACCACCTTCCGCGGCCACCCGGCAGTGGTGTGGGAGTACACCTTCACCCTGAACGGCGACCCCTGGCACGCCCAGCTGCTCGGCTTCACCGTGGACGGCAGGACGTACCAGATCAACACGTGGTACCGCCCGGCCGTCGAGGCGCAGGCCCTGAAGACCTACGAGAAGGTGAGGGACGGCTTCACGGTGCTGTGACCGGAGAGAAGCCGGGCGACCCCAAGACGAAGGGGTGGTGGGTGCGCACCGCACCCACCACCCCTTGCCGGCTGACCGTTGACGGCAGCCTACGAGTCGACGGCGGCCTCAGCCGGTCTTGACCTCGTCGCGGGCCGGGTCCGAGGCGGCGGCCTCGACGCTCACCGCACGCCCGCGGCCGACCTTCTGCTTCACGAACGCCGTCACCAGGACCAGAGCGGCCACGAGGAGCGACAGCAGCACGGTCTTGCGTCCGTCGTGCTCGGTGTCGGTCAGCATGTAGCCGAGGACGAAGACGATCAGCGCGGCTGTCGCCCAGGTCAGATACGGGTACAGCCACATCTTCACGACCAGCTTCTCCGGCGCCTCGGCCTGGATGATCTTGCGCATGCGCAGCTGCGAGAAGCAGATCACCAGCCAGACGAACAGCGCGACCGCACCGGAGGAGTTGACGAGGAAGAGGAAGACGGAGTCCGGGAACTTGTAGTTGAAGAACACGGCCACGAAGCCGAACGCGACGGACACGAGGATCGCGGTGCGCGGCACGCCGTTGCCGGTCGTGCGGGCGAAGCCCTTGGGCGCGTCCCCACGCTGGCCGAGCGAGAAGGCCATGCGGGAGGCGGTGTAGAGGCCGGAGTTGAGACAGGACAGCACCGAGGTCAGCACGATGAAGTTCATGATCTGACCGGCGTGCGGGATGCCGAGCGAGTCGAGCGCGGCGACGTAGGAACCGTCCTCGGCGATCGACTTGCTGTCCCAGGGGAGCAGGGTGACCACGACGAAGATCGAGCCGAGGTAGAAGACGGCGACGCGCCAGATGATGCTGTTGGTCGCCTTGGTGACGGCGCGCTGCGGGTTCTCGGACTCACCGGCGGCGAGGGTGGCGATCTCGCTTCCCATGAAGGAGAAGACGACCAGCAGCACACCGGTGAGGATCGCGCCCGCTCCGTGCGGAAGGAACCCGCCGTGGTCGGTCAGATTCGCCAGTCCGGCCTGGTCGCTGTCGACGCCCGGCAGCACCCCGAACACGGCCAGCCCGCCGACCACGATGAACGCGGCGATGGCGACGACCTTGATCCCGGCGAACCAGAACTCGAACTCGCCGTACGACCCGACGGACACCAGGTTGGTGGCGGTCAGCACGACCATCACGATCAGGGCCCAGCCCCACTGCGGGACGGCCGGCATCCAGCCCTCCAGGATCACCGCACCGGCGGTCGCCTCGACCGCCAGCACCACCACCCAGAAGAACCAGTACAGCCAGCCGATGGAGAACCCTGCCCAGCTGCCGAGGGCTCGGTCGGCGTGGGCGGAGAACGAACCGGAGGTCGGGTTGGCCGCCGACATCTCACCCAGCATCCGCATCACCAGCACCACGAGCGTGCCGACGAGGGCGTAGGAGAGGAGGATGCCGGGTCCTGCGGTGGCGATACCGGAACTGGACCCGACGAAGAGCCCGGCACCGATGACGCCACCGATGGCGATCATGGACAGATGGCGGTTCTTGAGGCCGGCCTGTAGGCCGTGGCCGCCGGCGGCCGGTTGGGCCGTCTTCTGGGTCGGCTGCGAAGTCATGGAACGGATTTCCTTTGCGCCGTGGGAGCGGTCCTCGTACGAGCGGATTCGTGGGGGGTGTACGAGTCGGACCAGTGAATCGGAGGAGAACGGATTCGGGAACCTTTGATTCGGGATTGTTACTTGAGGTTTTCTTGAGCTTCTATAGTGAACGTCACAATTGACGTGATCGACACCCGACGCTGCTGCCCCGAAACCGCCGTGTCACACTCGTTCCATGCGCGTGTATCTCGGCTCGGACCATGCGGGCTTCGAACTCAAGAACCACCTCGTCGAGTGGCTCAAGGCGGCCGGTCACGACCCGGTCGACTGCGGTCCCCACATCTACGACGCCCAGGACGACTACCCGCCCTTCTGCCTCCGCGCGGCGGAGCGGACGGCCGCGGACGCCGACTCCCTCGGCATCGTGATCGGCGGTTCGGGCAACGGTGAGCAGATCGCCGCGAACAAGGTCAAGGGCGTCCGCGCGGCGCTCGCCTGGAGCGAGGAGACGGCGTCGCTGGGCCGCCAGCACAACGACGCCAACGTCGTCGCGGTGGGTGCGCGCATGCACACCACGGAAGAGGCGACCAAGTTCGTCGAGACCTTCCTTGGCACCCCGTTCTCGGGTGACGAGCGCCATATCCGCCGCATCGACATGCTGGCGTCCTACGAGACGACGGGCGACCTCCCGCCGATCCCGCCGCACCACCCGCAGCAGTAGCGAAGGTCATAGAGCTCAGAAGGACGGGACGGGTAGGGGCGGCGGGGGCGAAATCCCCTGCTCGCCCACACCCGCCCGCGCACGAAGAAGGAGCCACCGTGCCCGAGGGCCACACCATTCACCGGCTGGCCCAGGACTACGCCACCGCCTTCCTCGGCACCACACCCCAGGTCACCAGCCCCCAGGGCAAGTTCTCGGACGCCGCGGCACTCCTCGACGGCTCGGAGCTCACCCACACCGAGGCTCACGGCAAGCACCTCTTCCTCGCCTTCCGGGCCAGCGACTGGGTCCATATCCACCTCGGTCTCTTCGGCAAGGTCAACTTCGGCCCCACGCCCGCACCCCCGCCGACGGACACCGTCCGCCTGCGCCTCGCCGACGCCACCTCGTACGTGGACCTCCGCGGCCCCACCACCTGCGCCCTGATCACCCACGCCGAGAAGCAGGCGATACACGACCGCCTGGGCCCCGACCCCCTCCGCGACGACGCCGACCCCGGTGCCGCGTACCAGAGGGTCCGCCGCAGCCGTACGACCATCGCCGCCCTGCTCATGGACCAGAAGGTCATCGCGGGCGTCGGAAACGTCTACCGCGCCGAGGTCCTCTTCCGGCACCGCATCGACCCGTACCGCGCCGGCCGGGACATCACCCCCGCCGAGTGGGACGCCATCTGGACGGATCTCGTGGAGCTGATGCACGAGGGCGTCCGCAACAACCGCATCGACACCGTCCGCCCCGAGCACACCCCTGAGGCGATGGGCCGCCCGCCCCGCGTCGACGACCACGGCGGCGAGGTCTACGTCTACCGAAGGGCCCCCCTGCCCTGCCACATCTGCGGCAGCGAGATCCGCACCGCCGGCCTCGCCGCCCGCAACCTCTTCTGGTGCCCGAACTGCCAGCAGCCGTGAGCCAGTCGAGCGGCTCCTGTCAGAAGCCGTGCGGCAACCAGGGCGCCACGGTGGACGCGAAACCCACCGACGCCTCCGCCAGCGCCCCCTGCCGCAGCTCCCGCACCCGCCCGGCCCCGCCCAGCGCCGCGAAGGTCACACCGCCGAGGTAGGCCGCGCCCAACTCCCGTACGGACAGGGCGAGATCGGCCGGGTCCGTCGTTTGCTCGCACGACGCGCCCTTGGCGTCCCCGGTCAGCCGCCAACGCCCGGTGTTCCAGGGGCAGAAGTCGTCCGTCACCTCGAACACCACATCCACCGGCGCCTGATACGTACGCGCCTCCAGCGCGGCGCCGACGTCCACCAGCCGTACGTGCAGGGAGTCCTTCACCCGGATCCCGCACCGCCGGATGTCCGAGACCTGGTGCTGCCACGCCTCGTCCACCGGCCGTGACCACACCTTCACCTTGGACGTCAGGTCGATACCGAACAGGAACCGCCACAGCGCCGCCTCCGCCGCCGGGTCCAGGGACTGGACGTCCCGCAGCAGCACGGCACCGCTGGGGCCGTTGCCGTCCCACTCCGGCTTGACACTGAAACGCGCGTATCCGACGACCTCGCCGTCCCGCTCCGCCAGCACGCACTGGAGCGGCGACGCGCCCTCCCGGTCGCTCTCCGGGTCGAGCAGTCCGATCCGCTCCCAGCCGGGCAGCCGGGCGATCATCCCCGGCCGTCCCGGCACCCGGCGCGCGTACACGGCCTCGCAGGCGTCGAGGACGTCGGCCGGCACGGCGTAGCGCAGCCGTACGTCATCGGTGCCGGGCGGCGCGGACAGCGTCACCCGCGCGGTGTCGATCTCGGCGCTCACCTGGTAGCTGCCGACGCCGTAGCCGAACCGGCCGTAGATCGCCGGCTCCGAAGCGGTCAGCACCGCCAGCGGCCGGCCCCACGCGCGCACGTCGTCCAGCTGCCGGCGCATCATCGACGTCAGGACACCGCGCCGGCGGTGTGTGGCGGCGACGCTGACCATCGTGACGCCGGCGGCGGACACGGCCGCTCCGCCGGGCACGGTGAGCCGGAAGCTGAACGTACCGGCCGTCCCCACGCAAGCCGCCCCGTCCCATACCCCGACGGACCGGTCGGCCTCGGTGAGGGCCTTCCACAACTCCCGCTCCTCGGCCGCCTCCGCGACGCCGCCGAAGGCACGGATGAGTGTCTCGTACCAGATGTCCCACTCGTCCTGGCGCAGCGTCCGCAGCTCCAGGCGGTCGGCTTCGCTCACCCTGTCTTTCACCATGAACCATGCCTACCAGCGCGATGCGGGAGGAGCGAGGGAATTTCGCATGGGCGGCGGCGGGACGCCTTTCCGTGAAGTTCACTGTGAAGTCGAACCTCGGACGGGGGACAAGTGGGACCTCCCGTGCCAAGCAGCTGGTCCGATGGATAGGGTCCCGAACTAATGGCAGCAGGACGAGAGCGGCCCACGGCGGCCGAGACGTTCATGGCCCGGTTGAGGATGCACTGGCACCGGGTCCGCGTCGGCCTGCGCAGAAGCGCCGTGGACTACTTCCGCGGCGACGGCTCGGACTGGGTCGCGCTGGCCGGCCTGCTGCTCACCGTGCCGCTGATCTGCGCGCTGACGATGGCCAACCCGGTCTGGTTCTCGCCCGCCGCGCTGGTGCTGCCCATCGTCGCGGGCGGACTGCTGCTGCGTCCGGCCAGCCTGCTGGGCCTGTACGCGGCGGCGGCGACGGCGCTGATCGTGGAGTCGGTCCAGCTGGGCCCGTACACGGAAGGTCCCTCCCGGGTCACCCCCGGCGTGGTCCTGGTCGTGGCGGCCTGCGGATTCTTCGGCCTGCTCATCGCACAGTTCCGCAGCCGCGTCGGCGTGCCCTGGCGGCGCGGCGGCACCATGCTCTTCGACCTGCGCGAACGCATCCGCGTCCAGAGCAAGCTGCCCCAGCTGCCGCACGGTTGGCATCGCGAGATGGCGCTGCGCCCGGCCGGCGGTCAGTCCTTCTCCGGCGACTTCGTGGTGGCGGCCCGCACCAACGGCGGCCGCACCCTGGAGGTCGTCCTGACGGACGTGTCCGGCAAAGGCATGGACGCGGGCTCACGGGCCTTGCTGCTGTCGGGCGCCTTCGGCGGCCTCCTGGGCAGCCTGCCCCCACACGCGTTCCTCCCGGCGGCCAACGGCTACCTCCTCCGCCAGGACTGGGACGAGGGCTTCGCGACCTCGATCCACCTGGTCCTGGACCTGGACTCGGGGGACTACGAGCTGTTCTCCGCGGGTCACCCACCGGGCCTCCAACTCAGCGCGGGCAGCGGCCGCTGGGAGGAGAAGGCCGCCGAGGGCCCCCTCCTCGGCGTGTACGACGGTGCCCAGTTCGACTCCGTCAAGGGCTCACTGCGTCCCGGCGACGTCCTGATGCTGTTCACCGACGGCCTCGTCGAGACATCCGACCGGGACATCGTCGAGGGCATAGACCGCCTCACGGGCGAGGCCGACCGCTATGTGGCCGCCGGCTTCCACGGCGCCGCCTGGCACCTCATCGAAGCGGTCGCGAAGGACGTCAACGACGACAGGGCGCTGCTGCTGATCTGCCGCGAGGGACTCATGGCCCCGGCGGCCCGCTGAGCCGGTCCTGCCGTACCGTCCGGGGTTCGAGGACGAGGCCCTTCCAGCTCCGACGGGGCGAGACACTGGACCGGTGACGAACACACCGCCGCACAGCCACCTCTCCCTCCCCGAAGTAGAGGCCGTCGCCCGCGCGGCCCACGCCCACCAGACCGACAAGGCCGGGCGCCCCTACACCGAACACCTCCTGGCCGTGGCCGAAGGCGTACGTACCCGCGGCGGCACCCCCGACCAGATCGCGGCAGCGTGGCTCCACGACGCCGTCGAGGACGACGCCCTGTCCGAACAGTGGCTGGCGGACGCGGCCCTGAGCCGCCGTACGAAAGACATCGTGCGCGCCCTCACCAAGCGCCCCGGCGAACCCCCCGAGGCCTACGCCGCCCGCATCCTCGCCACCGACGGCGCCCTCCTGGTGAAGCAGTCGGACCTCGCCCACAACTCCGACCCGGAACGCCTCGCGGTCCTCGACGAACCGACCCGGAAACGACTGACCGAGAAGTACGCACGGATGCGCGCACTTCTCGGTCTCGAACCGTCCCGATGACTCACCCGATGAGTCAGGCGTTGACCTTCTCGCGGGCGGCGGCGCCCTCGCGCTTCTGCCGCTCCCGCGCCACCTCGGCGGCGTCCTGCTTGAACGCCCACTCCATCTTCGGCTCCATCGCGAACCGGAAGAGCCGCTGCACGGGCGCGGTGCACAGCAGCGTGACCACGACGGCCGCGGCGACGCTCACGAAGATCTCGCCGAGCGGCCGGTGCAGCCAGGCCGCCTCGAACCAGCCCTGGTAGTCGCCGGCCTTCACCAGGAAGCCGTGCAGCAGGTAGCCGTACAGCGTGCCCGCGCCGAGCGCCGTGAACCACATGTGCCGGCGCGGCACCCAGGCGAAGAAGCAGGCCGTCAGCACCAGCGAGCAGCCGAACATCGCCAGCACCATCACCGGCCCGCTCCACCATGGCGCGCCCAGCTCCTGCGCGGCGTCACGGTGGTAGAACCACGCGGTGTTCATCCGCGGCACCGCCCACCAGGCGAAGGCCAGCGCGACCAGGCCGACCGGCGCGGACAGGAGCCGTACCGTGCGGGTGCGCACCATGTGGAAGTGCTCGGGCTTCATGATCAGGCCGAGTACGAAGTACGGCAGGAACTGGAGGACCCGCTGGAGGTCCAGGTCGTCGCCGATCTCCGGGGTGACCGTCGCCGCCATGGCGAGGCCGAGCGCGATCGGCAGCGGCCAGCGCACCATCTTCCAGATGGGGGTGGTCATCCGCCAGATGAACAGCGCGCACAGGAACCAGGTCAGGTACCACGGGTCCAGGAGGCTGATGTCCTGGCCGGGGTCCTCGTCGATCCACCGCTTGAAGAGCGGATAGGCCGTCTCGAAGACGACGTACGGCACCGCGACACCGGTGATCAGGCGCTTCATCCGGCTGGGGCTCGCGTCGAAACTGCGCGAGAAGAAGCCGGAGATGATGATGAACGCCGGCATGTGGAAGGTGTACACGACGGTGTACACGGCCTCCAGGATGCGGCTGTCGCCCTTGAGCGGCTCCCAGGCGTGGCCTATGGCGACGAGCACGATCGCCAGGTACTTGGCGTTGTCGAAGAACGCGTCGCGCTGCTTGGCACCGCCGGACGCGGCTCTGGCGTCGCCCTGAGCCTTCTTGTTCAGCGGTGAGCGCGGACTGGGCACTCCGTCCGCCGACTGCTGTGTCGGGGGGAGCGGCGCTCTGTTGTTGCCGTGCGGTCGCAGCGAGTCCGTCACAGACCCTCCCGTCGGATGGCGGGGGAGTAGGTCCAGGACCTTGCTGCGTATGCGGGGGACGAGGCAGCGTGGAACATCTGAGGCACCCTAGCGTCGCCTGTGGGATTTCGTAAAACCCCCGAGGTCATTAGTGGTTATTGCACGGGACGCCGTGCGTACAACGAACATGCACCTGGCGGACACCCGTTGGTCACCCTCATTGTCCGGATTCATCCTGACTAAGTACCGCATATGGCAAGGAGGTGACGCCGATGAAATGATCACCGTGCCGTGAATTCGAAATACTGGCGAACATGTTGTGTGGCAACGGCAACGATCTCTTCGAATTCTCCGTACGAGCATCTCCTCGAAATGCCGTACGGGCGCGACCCGGGAGGTCGGTGCGCGCCAGGGGGCCGCACAGATCCGGCACAGGTGTGGCGAACGAAACGTCACGCGCCGCATAGCGGGGCCCGGTTGGTGGCACGATGGTTCTGGCGGGGGTGCGCGGGGTCGCGTCCCCGGGCCGGGAGAGCGGACCGACCGAGGGTGTGATCTGTTGTGGCCATTTCGCTGTCAGTGGTACTGCTGTTGGCGATCATCTTGGTGGTGTTGATCCGTGGCGGATCCCTGAAGGCCGGCCCCGCCGTCGTCGCCGTGCTGTTCGGCTTCTTCCTGGCCTCGACAGGCATGGCCGACGACATCCAGAGGTTCCTCAACTCGATAGCCGAGACCATCAACTCGATCCAGTTCTAGGTCCGCGGGCGGCCCGGAAGAGTACGGATACCCTCGTTCGCGCTCGCCGAACGTCATGGAACGGCGATGCGGACGGGGGAGTACGGGATGCCGTCGCCCCATTCGCGGCACCACCGCGCCTTGGAACTCGACGGCACCCCGTCCGAGTTGCCCCCTTTTACCCAGCTCCGCCTGGAAGGCACCCCAAGCCCCGCCCCGCACCTGACGAGTTGCTGCACCGCCTGCTGCGCGCCGACGAGCCCCCGAGCCGGAGGCCACCCCCGCCTCTTCCTCGCTCCGTCGCACTGACCGCCCGGATCGCCACCGACGTACCCCCTCGGCGCTGCGCGGCCGCCACACCCTGACCTGATCAACGCCGGCGCACCTCGTGACGACCGTACGGCTCCCCGAGGCCTCCCATGGTCGGGACGGTCCCCGGTGCCCCGCACCGCATCCGCTGCGCCCGCACAGCCGAACCACGCCCCCTGGGCTCCGCCGCTCGGCTACCCCCGGAAACGATCAGGGCCAGGTCGAGGGGAAACCCTCTGACCTGGCCCTGAGTCGTACAGAGCGGGCGACGGGAATCGAACCCGCGTAGCTAGTTTGGAAGACTAGGGCTCTACCATTGAGCTACGCCCGCACAGGACGCGCCGCAGGTCAGCTGACCGCGGCACAGGATGCATCGTAGCGGGTCGGCCCCCCTCCCCGCACACCCCGTAAATGCGGCGGCCCCGCTGCCTGCGGGCATGTACTCTACGTGTCGCACCAGCACGGGGTGTGGCGCAGCTTGGTAGCGCGTCCGCTTTGGGAGCGGAAGGCCGTGGGTTCAAATCCCGCCACCCCGACCAGGACCGGTGAGCACCGGCCACATGCGTGGCGACCTCGTGTGATCGCTTCCCGTGATCCCTTTGGGGGCGTGTCGCCGCTGCCGTTACTATGCAAGCTGCACGCCCGTGTGTCTCTCTGTACGAAACGTACGAAGTCACGAAATCCCTCCGGGCGGCGAATCCGCCGGACCAGTCTGGCTCCGGCAGAATCCAAGAAGTCAGCCACAAGGAGACCGAACCGTGAAGAGCGCCGTGGAGACCCTGAACCCGACCCGGGTTCGGCTCACTGTCGAGGTGCCCTTCGAGGAGCTCAAGGACAGCCTCGACGCGGCGTACAAGAAGATCAACCAGCAGGTCACGGTGAAGGGCTTCCGCAAGGGCAAGATCCCGGCCCGCGTCATCGACCAGCGGTTCGGCCGTGGCGCCGTGCTGGAGGAGGCCGTCAACGACGCGCTGCCGAAGTTCTACACCGAGGCGGTCAACGAGGCCGAGCTCAACGTCCTGGGCCAGCCCGAGGTCGACATCACCGAGCTGAAGGACGGCGAGACGCTGAACTTCACCGCCGAGGTCGACATCCGCCCGGCCATCGAGATCCCGGACTACGCCGGCATCGAGGTCGAGGTCGACGCCGTCGAGGTCAGCGACGAGGACGTCGAGAAGGCCGTCTCCGACCTGCGTGAGCGCTTCGCGTCCACCTCCCCGGTCGAGCGTGCCGCCGAGGACGGCGACGTCGTCACCATCGACCTGGAGGCCAAGGTCGAGGGCGAGGTCCTGGAGGACGGCGTCGCGAGCGGCGTCTCCTACACCATCGGCTCCGGCGAGCTGCTGGACGGCATCGACGACGCCGTGAAGGGCCTGGAGGCCGGTGGCGAGGCCACCTTCACCTCCGAGCTCAAGGGCGGCTCGGCGGCCGGCAAGGAGGCCGAGGTCACCGTCAAGGTCACCCAGGTCGCCGCGCGCGAACTGCCCGAGCTGGACGACGAGTTCGCGCAGCTCGCCTCCGAGTTCGACACCCTCGACGAGCTCAAGGCCGACAGCCGCAAGCGCCTCGAGAACATGAAGCAGTACGACCAGGCCACGCAGGCCCAGGAGCGCGTCCTGGAGAAGCTGCTGGAGCTGGTCGAGGTGCCCGTCCCCGAGAAGCTGCTCGAGGACGAGATCAACACCCGTAAGCACAACCTCGAGCACCACCAGCTCGGCCAGATGGGCCTCGACCTCGAGAAGTACCTCGAGATCCAGGGCAAGACGGTCGAGGAGTTCGACGCCGAGACCAAGGAAGCCGCGGTCAAGGGCATCAAGACGCAGTTCGTCCTCGACGAGCTCGTCAAGCAGGAGAAGCTGAACGTCAACCAGGAGGAGCTCACCGAGCACCTCATGCGTCGCGCCGCCTCCTCCGGCATGTCCCCCGACCAGTTCGCCCAGGCGGTCGTCGAGGGCGGCCAGGTTCCGCTCCTGGTCGGCGAGGTCGCCCGCGGCAAGGCCCTGGCCGTCGTGGTCGAGAAGGCCGTGGTCAAGGACACCAACGGCGAGGTCGTCGACCTGGACGACGAGGACGAGACCGAGCAGGCCACGGAGACGGTGGAGGCCGCCGAGGGCACCGCCGACGAGGCCGCCGAGGAGAAGACCGAGGGCTGAGCCCACGGCACCGCACAGCCCGTCGGAAGGGCCCTGGGGACACACAATCCCCGGGGCCCTTCTTCCGTACGGCAGGGCAGCGCCGGTAAGGGGCGCGGGGCGGTATTCGAAACGCGGCTCCGCCGCGTGGGCGCGACCAGCCACGCTCAGACCCGCAGCCGCCATCGATCCGGCGGAGTAACGGTGAGGAGGCATCCGCCCACCGCCGGAGGCTCTACGCCCCCGGCGAACACCCACGGAACCGGGATGGCACCGCCCAGCCTGCGCGTTAGGGTCCATGAATACGGGGCCAGGGAACCCGGCGGAACCGCCGGAGGCCCCCCGCAGGGAAACGTGAGACGGCCCGGCGCCGTCGTAAGACGAGCAGGTGGATACGTGACGAATCTGATGCCCTCCGCCGCCGGCGAGCCCTCCATCGGCGGTGGCCTCGGCGACCATGTCTACAACCGGCTGCTCAACGAGCGGATCATCTTCCTCGGCCAGCCGGTCGACGACGACATCGCAAACCGGATCACCGCACAGCTGCTGCTCCTTGCCGCTGACCCGGACAAGGACATTTACCTCTACATCAACAGCCCGGGCGGCTCGATCACGGCCGGCATGGCGATCTACGACACCATGCAGTACATCAAGAACGACGTGGTCACCATCGCCATGGGCATGGCGGCCTCGATGGGGCAGTTCCTGCTGAGCGCCGGCACCCCGGGCAAGCGCTTCGCGCTGCCCAATGCCGAGATCCTGATCCACCAGCCCTCCGCGGGCCTCGCGGGCTCCGCCTCGGACATCAAGATCCACGCCGAGCGGCTGCTGCACACCAAGAAGCGCATGGCCGAGCTGACCGCCTTCCACACCGGTCAGAACGTCGAGCAGATCACCCGTGACTCGGACCGCGACCGCTGGTTCGACCCGGTCGAGGCCAAGGAGTACGGCCTGATCGACGACATCATGCCCACGGCCGCCGGTATGCCGGGCGGCGGCGGCACCGGGGCCTGAGCCCCGTAGCGCCCCTCAGCCGACCGCCACAGCCCCTAGGAGACAGACAGTGAACGACTTCCCCGGCAGCGGCCTGTACGAGCGTACGCGCGCCGAGTACACGGGCCCGGCCGCCGAGTCCCGGTACGTCATCCCGCGCTTCGTCGAGCGCACCTCGCAGGGCATCCGCGAGTACGACCCGTACGCGAAGCTCTTCGAGGAGCGGGTGATCTTCCTCGGCGTGCAGATCGACGACGCCTCCGCCAACGACGTCATGGCGCAGCTGCTGTGCCTGGAGTCGATGGACCCCGACCGGGACATCTCGGTCTACATCAACAGCCCGGGCGGCTCCTTCACGGCGCTCACGGCCATCTACGACACGATGCAGTTCGTGAAGCCGGACGTCCAGACGGTCTGCATGGGCCAGGCGGCCTCCGCCGCGGCCGTGCTGCTGGCCGCGGGCACGCCCGGCAAGCGCATGGCACTGCCGAACGCCCGTGTGCTGATCCACCAGCCGTACAGCGAGACCGGCCGCGGTCAGGTCTCCGACCTGGAGATCGCCGCGAACGAGATCCTGCGGATGCGCTCGCAGCTGGAGGACATGCTGGCCAAGCACTCCACCACGCCGCTCGAGAAGATCCGCGAGGACATCGAGCGCGACAAGATCCTCACGGCCGAGGACGCGCTGTCGTACGGGCTGATCGACCAGATCATCTCCACCCGGAAGATGAACAACGCCGACGTTCGCTGACGCGGACGCGGTAGTGTCTGCTGCCCCTTGGCACGGTTTGGGACGGTGCACGTCAAAGTGAACCGCGCCAAGGGGGGCCCGAACGGGGGGCCAGGCAAGGTACCGTCGACATAAGGCAGCACCAGGAGCCGCTGGATTCGAAACGTCCAGTCGTCTCCCAGGCGAAGGGGAAGCACACCGTGGCACGCATCGGTGACGGCGGCGATCTGCTCAAGTGCTCGTTCTGCGGCAAGAGCCAGAAGCAGGTCAAGAAGCTCATCGCAGGCCCTGGTGTGTACATCTGCGACGAGTGCATCGATCTCTGCAACGAGATCATCGAGGAAGAGCTCGCGGAGACCAGTGAGGTCCGCTGGGAGGAACTGCCCAAGCCGCGCGAGATCTACGAGTTCCTCGAGGGCTATGTGGTCGGCCAGGAACCAGCCAAGAAGGCGCTCTCTGTCGCCGTCTACAACCACTACAAGCGCGTGCAGGCCGGCGAGAACGGCGGCGGCCAAAGCCGCGAGGACGCCATCGAGTTGGCGAAGTCCAACATCCTGCTGCTGGGCCCCACGGGCTCCGGCAAGACGCTGCTCGCCCAGACCCTGGCCCGCATGCTGAACGTCCCGTTCGCCATCGCCGACGCGACGGCGCTGACGGAGGCGGGCTATGTCGGCGAGGACGTCGAGAACATCCTGCTGAAGCTGATCCAGGCGGCCGACTACGACGTCAAGAAGGCCGAGACCGGGATCATCTACATCGACGAGATCGACAAGGTCGCCCGGAAGAGCGAAAACCCCTCGATCACCCGCGATGTGTCCGGCGAGGGCGTCCAGCAGGCCCTGCTGAAGATCCTGGAGGGCACGACGGCCTCGGTCCCGCCGCAGGGCGGCCGTAAGCACCCGCACCAGGAGTTCATCCAGATCGACACGACGAACGTCCTGTTCATCGTGGGCGGCGCGTTCGCGGGCCTGGAGAAGATCATCGAGTCCCGGGCCGGCGCCAAGGGCATCGGCTTCGGCGCGACGATCCGCTCCAAGCGCGAGCTGGAGGCCAAGGACCAGTTCGAGGACGTCATGCCGGAGGACCTGGTCAAGTTCGGGATGATCCCCGAGTTCATCGGGCGCCTCCCCGTCATCACGAGCGTGCACAACCTCGACCGGGAAGCCCTCCTCCAGATCCTGGTCGAGCCCCGCAACGCCCTGGTCAAGCAGTACCAGCGCCTCTTCGAACTCGACGGCGTGGAGCTGGACTTCGAGCGCGAGGCCCTGGAGGCCATCGCCGACCAGGCCATCCTCCGCCAGACCGGCGCGCGCGGCCTGCGCGCCATCATGGAGGAGGTCCTGATGTCGGTGATGTACGAGGTGCCGTCCCGCAAGGACGTGGCGCGAGTCGTCATCACGGCGGACGTCGTCCACTCGAACGTGAACCCGACGCTGATCCCGCGGGATGCCCGCGGGCGCGGGTCGGGCGAGCAGAAGACGGCGTAACCGCACCGACGGACATACGAAGGGGCCCCGGTCAACCGACCGGGGCCCCTTCGCCGTTGCAGCACAGCGCGTCAGGCCTTGACGCGGATCTCCGCCCGGACCTTCGAGGTGATGTCCACGGCGACATCCTTGGAGATGCCCTGGGTGGCGTCACCCGGCGACACCATCGCCATGGTGCTGTAGTCCGCCCACGCGCAGAACCAGTCCGTCTTCTCCTTCTTGGTGGCCGGGTCGGTGCCCTTGGCGGCCTGGCACTTCATCACCGCGCCGTCGAGGTCGACCTCCTCGGGCTCACCGACCAGCTCCGTCCTGCCCACCTCGGAGGAGCTGGACGAGGAGTTCTTCTCGGCGCCCTTCTTGAAGTCGGTGAAGAACTGCTCCAGAGCCGCCTCGGGGTCGGCGATCTCGCCGTAAGCCCCGAAGTACGTGATGCCCTTGGCCGTCGCGAGCTCGGACAGGTCGGGCGCGGTGGCGCTGGGGTCGCTCGGGTCGTAGTCGCTCAGGTCGGCCGTGGAGTAGACGCCGACCACGCTCTCGCCGTTCTTGACACCGCTCTTCGCGAGGTCCGCGGCGGTGTCGTCGGATTCGCCGATGCTCTCCCCGGCCTTCGTGGCCCGCGTGTACTCGGTGAGCAGCTTCTCCGGCGTCGCCAGCTTGTGCGCCCCGTCGTCCTCCAGGCTGCCCGCGCCGCCGCCCCTGCTGCCGCCCAGCGCGAAGTACGCCCCCACGCCGATCGCCACCACGACCGCCACGGCGCCGATGATCAGGCCGGTCTTCTTGCCGCCGCCTCCCGGCGCCGGCGGCTGCGGCATCCCGTACGGGGCCTGGCCGTAGGGCGGCTGCTGGCCGTAGCCGGGCTGCTGGCCGTAGGGCTGCTGCGGCGGGACGCCCTGCGGGGGCTGCTGCGGATAGCCGTACCCGGGCTGGGGCTGGGCCGGCGGAGTCTGCTGGGGGTAGCCATAGCCGGGCTGGGGTGCCTGCGGCTGCTGGCCGTAGGGACCGGGCTGCTGAGGCTGCCCGCCGTACGGACCGGGCTGCTGGGGCTGCCCGCCGTACGGGCCCGGCTGGTTGTAGCTCATTTCTGGGTTCCCCTCCAGATGCTTATGTGTTCCTGACATCCTGGCGCAGACACAGGCACCGCACGGCATCGGGGTGCCCACCGTTACAGAACAAAGGCGTTTCGGGACACGCCCGGGACACCCCTAAACTGAGCGCGTGACCGAGAACGCTCAGCAGCAGCCACCAGCGCCCGACACCGAACTGCCGACCCAGTACGCGCCGGCCGATGTAGAGGGGCCGCTGTACGAGCGCTGGGTGGAGCGGGGTTACTTCGAGGCGGACGCGAAGAGCGACAAGCCGCCGTACACCGTCGTCATCCCGCCGCCGAACGTCACCGGCAGCCTGCACCTCGGGCACGCCTTCGAGCACACCCTCATCGACGCGCTGACGCGCCGTAAGCGCATGCAGGGCTTCGAGACGCTGTGGCAGCCCGGCATGGACCACGCGGGCATCGCCACTCAGAACGTCGTCGAGCGCGAGCTCGGCAAGGAGGGCAAGTCCCGGCACGACCTGGGCCGTGAGGCGTTCGTCGAGCGGGTCTGGCAGTGGAAGGGCGAGTCCGGCGGGCAGATCTCCGGACAGATGCGGCGCCTCGGTGACGGTGTCGCCTGGTCGCGCGAGCGCTTCACCATGGACGAGGGCCTCTCGCAGGCCGTCCAGACCATTTTCAAGCGGCTCTACGACGACGAGCTGATCTACCGCGCCGAGCGCATCATCAACTGGTGCCCCCGCTGTCTGACGGCCATCTCGGACATCGAGGTCGAGTACCAGGACGACGACGGCGAGCTCGTCTCCATGAAGTACGGCGACGGGGACGACGCCATCGTCGTCGCCACGACCCGCGCCGAGACGATGCTCGGTGACACGGCGGTCGCCGTTCACCCCGGCGACGAGCGCTACAAGCACCTCGTCGGCAAGCTCATCAAGCTGCCGTTGACCGAGCGTTCCATCCCGGTCGTCGCCGACGAGCACGTCGACCCCGAGTTCGGCACGGGTGCCGTCAAGGTCACCCCGGCGCACGACCCGAACGACTTCGAGATCGGCCAGCGGCACGACCTGCCGGCCATCACGATCATGGACGAGCACGCCGTCATCACCGCCCACGGCCCCTTCCAGGGCCTGGACCGGCTGGAGGCCCGCTCCGCCATCGTCGCCGCGCTGCGCGCCGAGGGCCGGATCGTCGCCGAGAAGCGGCCGTACGTCCACTCGGTCGGCCACTGCTCGCGCTGCAAGACCACCATCGAGCCCCGGCTCTCCATGCAGTGGTGGGTCAAGGTCGGCCCGCTCGCCAAGGCCGCCGGTGACGCGGTCCGCGACGGCCGGGTCAAGATCCATCCGCAGGAGATGGAGAAGCGGTACTTCGACTGGGTCGACAACCTCCACGACTGGTGCATCTCGCGGCAGTTGTGGTGGGGCCACCGCATCCCGGTCTGGTACGGGCCGAACGGCGAGGTCGTCTGCGTCGGCCCCGACGACGAGGTCCCGACCGGCGAGGGCTGGCACCAGGACACCGACGTCCTCGACACCTGGTTCTCCTCCGGCCTGTGGCCCTTCTCCACGCTCGGCTGGCCCGAGCAGACCGAGTCGCTCGCGAAGTTCTACCCGAACTCCGTCCTGGTCACCGGCTACGACATCCTCTTCTTCTGGGTCGCCCGGATGATGATGTTCGGCCTGTACGCGATGGACGGCACCCCGCCGTTCCACACCATCGCCCTGCACGGCATGGTCCGTGACCAGTTCGGCAAGAAGATGTCGAAGTCCTTCGGGAATGCCGTCAATCCCCTTGACTGGATGGACAAGTACGGCAGCGATGCCCTCCGGTTCACGCTCGCGCGTGGCGCCAACCCCGGTGTCGACGTCCCGATCGGCGAGGACTGGGTCCAGGGCTCCCGGAACTTCGCCAACAAGATCTGGAACGCCACGCGCTTCGCGCTGATGAACGGCGCGACGGTCGACGGCCCCCTGCCGGACCCGTCGGCGATGTCCTCGACGGACCGCTGGATCCTCTCCCGCCTCAACTCCGTCGTCGCCGAAGTCGACGCGCTCTACGAGGACTTCCAGTTCGCGAAGCTCTCCGACGCGCTCTTCCACTTCGCGTGGGACGAGGTCTTCGACTGGTACGTCGAGCTGTCCAAGACGACGTTCCAGGCGGGCGGCGAGCCGGCCGAGGTCTCCAAGCGCGTCCTCGGCGAGGTCCTCGACGTCACGCTGAAGCTGCTGCACCCGGTGGTCCCGTTCGTCACCGAGACCCTGTGGACCACGCTGACCGGCGGCGAGTCGATCGTGATCGCCGAGTGGCCGGCCGACAGCGGCTTCCGTGACCAGGGCGCCGAGCGGGAGATCGAGTCGCTCCAGTCGGTCATCACCGAGGTCCGCCGCTTCCGCGCCGACCAGGGCCTCCAGCCGGGCCAGCGCGTCCCGGCCCGCCTGAGTCTGGACGGCACGGCGCTGGCGCCCCACGAGGCCGCCATCCGGCAGTTGCTCCGCCTCCAGCCGGAGGGCGACTCCTTCACGGCGACGGCCACCCTCCCGGTCGCCGGTGCCGAGGTCGCCCTCGACCTCTCCGGCACGATCGACGTCGCGGCCGAGCGCAAGCGCCTGGCCAAGGACCTCGCCGCCGCCGAGAAGGAGAAGGCCCAGGCCACGGCCAAGCTCGGCAACGAGGCGTTCCTGGCGAAGGCCCCGGACAACGTCGTGGAGAAGATCCGCGGCCGCCTGGCGAAGGCGGAGGAGGACATCGCGCGGATCGCCGCGCAGCTGGACCGCCTGCCGCAGGCGTAGGCGTCAGTACGGCTGTGAGGGCCCCCGGCGCTGTCAGGCGCCGGGGGCCCTCACGTACGTCAGGGGCGCGGGGCAATATCGATGTGCGGCTCCACCGCGTGGGCGCGACCAGCCACAACGCACCCGCGGCCGCCCGCGGACACACGCCACCCCACTCCCTGGGCGCTCTGTCAGTCCCGCTCCGTAGACTGACCCCGTGAGCGACCAGAACGAGCCCGACCCCCTCGACCCCTTCGAAGAGATCGTCGCGGCGGAGACCGACAGCGACCCCGATCTCGCGGTCATCGAGGCCGGCAGCCGAACCCTGCGCACCCAGGGCGGCCCGCCGGAGGCACACGTGCCCGCGCGCCCCGACGACCCCGAGGTCGACCAGGCCCTGCGCGAGGTCGAGTCGGAGCTGGCCACCCGCTGGGGCGAGACCAAGCTGGAGCCCTCGGTCAGCCGTATCGCCGCGCTCATGGATGTGCTCGGAGACCCGCAGCGGTCGTACCCCTCGATCCACATCACCGGCACCAACGGCAAGACGTCGACCGCCCGCATGATCGAGGCCCTGCTCGGCGCCTTCGAGCTGCGCACCGGCCGCTACACCTCGCCGCACGTGCAGTCGATCACCGAGCGGATCAGCCTGGACGGCGCCCCGATCTCCGCCGAGCGCTTCATCGAGACGTACCGGGACATCAAGCCGTACATCGAGATGGTCGACTCCTCGCAGGAGTTCCGGCTGTCCTTCTTCGAGGTGCTCACGGGCATGGCGTACGCGGCCTTCGCCGACGCGCCCGTCGACGTCGCCGTCGTGGAAGTGGGCATGGGCGGTTCCTGGGACGCCACCAACGTCATCGACGGCGATGTGGCCGTCGTGACGCCCATAGACCTCGACCACACCGACCGGCTCGGCAACACGCCCGGTGAGATCGCCACCGAGAAGGCCGGCATCATCAAGCAGGACGCCACCGTGATCATGGCCCAGCAGCCGGTGGACGCCGCGCAGGTGCTGCTGAAGAAGGCCGTGGAGGTCGACGCCACGGTCGCCCGCGAGGGCCTGGAGTTCGGGGTTGTCGCACGTCAGGTCGCCGTGGGCGGGCAGTTGGTGACCCTGCGCGGACTCGGCGGTGAGTACCCCGAGGTGTATCTGCCGCTGCACGGCGCGCACCAGGCGCACAACGCCGCCGTGGCCCTCGCCGCCGTGGAGGCGTTCTTCGGCGTCGGTGCCGCGCGCGCCGACGCGCTCGACATCGACGCCGTCCGCAAGGCGTTCGCGGCCGTGGCCTCGCCGGGCCGGATGGAGGTCGTACGGCGTTCTCCGACCGTCGTGCTGGACGCCGCCCACAACCCGGCGGGCGCGCGGGCGGCGGCCGAGGGGATCGGGGAGGCCTTCGACTTCAGCCGGCTCATCGGGGTCGTCGGCGCGAGCGGCGACAAGAACGTGCGGGGGCTCCTGGAGGCCTTCGAGCCGATCTTCGCCGAGGTCGTCGTCACCCAGAACTCCTCGCATCGCGCCATGGACGCCGACGAACTGGCCGCCATCGCCGTCGAGGTCTTCGGCGACGAGCGCGTGCAGGTCGAACCGCGGCTGCCGGACGCTCTGGAGGCCGCGATCACGCTGGCCGAGGAGGAGGGCGAGTTCGCGGGCGGCGGCGTGCTGGTCACCGGGTCCGTCATCACGGTCGGCGAAGCCCGGCTGCTGCTGGGAAGGGGCTGAGTCCGAAAGATGCGTACGCTCTGTTCCTCGACCCTGATCGGCGAGTTCTTCGTCATCGGCTTCGCCGGTCTGGTCGCCATGAAGGATCCCGATCTGGCCATGTCCACGGTGTGGACGGTCAGCGGGATCGCGATGTTCCTGTGCCTGCTGCTGTGCGGCCTGGTGACCCGCCCCGGCGGGGTCGCGCTCGGCTGGGCGCTACAGGTCGCGCTCATCGCATCCGGCTTCATTGTTCCCACGATGTTCTTCCTGGGAGTGGTCTTCGCGGCACTCTGGTGGGCTTCGGTGCACTACGGCAGGAAGGTCGACGAGGCGAAGGCGAGATTCGCGGCGCAGGCCGAATCCTCCACCCCTGACGCTGCGTAACAGGCGCCTGGACACGCCCTGTAACCTCGTCCCACCGCACACCGGCAGTAAGAAGGAGCCCTCCCGTGACCCAGCGCACTCTCGTCCTGCTCAAGCCCGACGCAGTCCGCCGCGGCCTGACCGGCGAGATCATCAGCCGTATCGAGCGCAAGGCCGGCTGGCAGATCACCGCGCTGGAGCTGCGCACCCTGGACCAGGAGACCCTGGAGCAGCACTACGGCGAGCACAAGGGCAAGCCCTTCTACGAGCCGCTGGTGGAGTTCATGGCGTCCGGCCCGGTCGTCGCCATGATCGTCGAGGGCGAGCGGGTCATCGAGGGCCTGCGCGCGCTGGCCGGTCCGACCGACCCGATCGCCGCCGCGCCCGGCTCGATCCGCGGTGACTACGGCGTCATCGTCCGCGAGAACCTGATCCACGCCTCCGACTCCGAGGAGTCCGCCGAGCGCGAGGTGAAGATCTTCTTTCCGGGCCGTGCGTAAAGCCCGTAGGAGTTGAACGGAGAGGGTGTGGGGGCTGAATCTCCACACCCGAGTGCATACCAAATGCATATGCGTGCCGATCGAGGGAACGAGTGCCCCCGATGGCCCGTCTCCACAAGCGAGGCGACTCGCCATCTGCTGACAATGGCGAAGACCCTCCCGCAGTGTTCGTGCAGGCGCGTCTACGATGGAAGCCTTCACGTCACAGCACCCACTTCGCCGACCTGACAAGCCATCAAAAGCTCCCAGGAAGGCCAGACGAATCCTGATGGGGAACTCAATGTCGTTCATCGGCCGTGACATGGCTGTCGACCTCGGGACCGCCAACACGCTGGTGTACGTCAGGGGTCGCGGGATCGTACTCAACGAGCCGTCCGTCGTCGCGATCAACACCAATACCGGTGGCATCCTCGCGGTCGGCGCCGAGGCCAAGAAGATGATCGGGCGCACGCCCGGCAACATCGTTGCCGTGCGTCCGCTGAAGGACGGCGTGATCGCCGACTTCGAGATCACCGAGCGGATGCTCCGCTACTTCATCCTGAAGATCCACAAGCGGCGGTATCTTGCTCGTCCGCGGGTCGTCGTCTGTGTGCCGTCCGGCATCACCGGCGTCGAGCGCCGCGCCGTCATCGAGGCGTCGTCCCAGGCCGGCGCCCGCCAGGTGCACATCATCGAGGAGCCCATGGCCGCGGCCATCGGCTCCGGCCTGCCGGTCCACGAGGCCACGGGCAACATGGTGGTCGACATCGGCGGCGGCACCACGGAGGTCGCGGTCATCTCCCTCGGCGGCATCGTCACCGCCCAGTCCATCCGCGTCGCGGGCGACGAGTTGGACAACGCGATCATCCAGCACATCAAGAAGGAGTACTCGCTCCTGCTGGGTGAGCGGACGGCCGAGCAGATCAAGATCACGATCGGTTCGGCGTACGACCTCGACGCCGACGAGCACACCGAGATCCGCGGCCGGGACCTCGTGTCCGGGCTGCCGAAGACCGTCGTCATCTCCGCGGCCGAGGTCCGCAAGGCCATCGAGGAACCGGTCAACGCGATCGTGGACGCCGTGAAGACGACCCTCGACAAGTGCCCGCCGGAGCTGTCCGGCGACATCATGGACCGGGGAATCGTGCTGACCGGCGGCGGCGCCCTGCTGCGTGGCCTCGACGAGCGGCTGCGCCGCGAGACCGGCATGCCGATCCACATCGCCGAGGACCCGCTGGACAGCGTGGCGCTCGGCTCCGGCAAGTGTGTCGAGGAGTTCGAGGCGTTGCAGCAGGTGCTCGACGCCCAGCCGCGCAGATGAGGTAACTCTTCGGTTCCGCCGTACGGGATGATCTCCTCTCGTACGGCGGATCGTTGATATAGAGGCATAAGCTCCCCGAAGAGCCTCGAAACCTCTCATACAAGCTCCACCGACAAATCCCGCATACAGCGCCCTCGGCTTTCCCGGGGGTTTCCCGAATTCCTACTGAGGAAGGGCACGGCCGCCGCACGTGAGGGACACACGAGAGAGCCGGCTGCTCCTGGTGCTGCTGATCGCCATCGCGTTCGCGTTGATCACGGTGGACATCCGCGGTGGTGAGGACTCCCCGGTCGACGGTGCCCGCCAGGCCGCTGCCACGGTCTTCGGCCCCATCGAGGACGGTGTGTCGGCCGCGGTGAACCCGGTCGGCAACGCGGTCGCCGCGATCCGTGACTCCGGAGAGCGCCATGACCGGCTCGCCCGACTGGAGCAGGAGAACGCCGCCCTCAAGGCGAAACTCGGCAGCGACGACCGCGACCGCAGCCGGCTGAACCAGCTGGACAAGATGCTGAAGATCGCGGGCAAGGGCCAGTACGGCATCAAGGGCGCCCAGGTCATCGCCATAGGAGCGGCCCAGGGCTTCTCCTGGACCATCACCATCGACGCCGGTGTCAACGACGGTATCCAGCGCGACATGACGGTCCTGAACGGCGACGGGCTGGTCGGCCGGGTCACCACCGTCGGCCCCAACACCGCGACCGTGCTGCTCGCCAACGACCCCGACTTCACCGTCGGCACGCGCATGGAGTCCACCGACGAACTGGGCTTCGCCTCGGGCCAGGGCGACCGCCCGCTGCGCGTCGAACTCCTCAACGGCAAGGCCGAGGTGAAGAAGGGCGACCGGCTCGTCACCTTCGGCTCGCAGGCCGACAAGCCGTTCGTGCCCGGCGTCCCGGTCGGGTACGTCTCCCGCGTCGACCCCTCCGGGGGCGACCTGACCCGCACCCTGTACGTCACGCCGTACGTCGGCTTCTCCAAGCTCGACATCGTCGGCGTCGTCGTCCAGGCCCCCACCAAGGACCCGCGCGACACGGTCCTGCCCGCCAAGCCCCGGCCGACCCCCACGCCGACCGTGACGGTCACCGTCACGCCGGGCGCGGAGCCTCCGGGCGACGGCCAGGACCAGCCGCAGGCGGACGGCGAGAACCAGCCCCAGGCCGACGGCCAGTACGCACAGCCCCGGGTGGACGGCGAGGATCCGCCACCGGACGACGCACAGAACCAGTACGAGTTCGAGCAAGAGCAGTAGGAGCTGAAGCCCCATGCGCGTCAACCGAATCCTGCTCTCCTCCGCTCTGGTCGTCGTCGCCCTGGTGCTCCAGGTCAGCGTGCTGTCCCGGCTCCACCTCCCGGGCGCCGTCCCCGACCTGCTGCTGCTCACCGTGCTGGGCCTCGCCATGGTCTACGGCCATGTCGGCGGCGCCCTCGTCGGCTTCGGCGCGGGACTGCTCGCCGACCTCGCCCCGCCCGCCGACCACGCCGCCGGCCGCTATGCGCTGGTGCTGTGCGTCATCGGCTACCTCGCCGGGCTCATCAAGCCGGACAACGGGCGGCTGAAGTCCGCCACCGGGCCGATGGTCGTCGTGGTCGTCGCCGCGGTCGGCGCGACCTTGCTGTACGCGAGCGTCGGCGCCCTCGTCGGGGACACCGCCGCACGCCATGTCGGCCTCGGCAGCCTGCTCTTCACGGCCGCTCTGTACGACCTGCTGCTCGCCCCGTTCGTCGTGCCCGGGATCATGGCACTGGCCCGGCGGGCGGAGAACGACCCGCTGGCCGACACCAACTCCCAGGCCAAGAAGGCCGACATCTCCTCCGGCTGGCTCTCCGGCGGCACCGGCCTGCGCATCGGCGGCCAGCGCGGCGGACTGGGCGGCCTGAAGATGAAGGCGCGCACGGCCCGCACGGCGCGCGCCGGGCGCATCAAGGGGGTCAAGCGCCTGTGAGGACAGGGGAGTTCACCCGGACGAGTGAGGCCGGGAGGAACCGGGCCGTGCGTGCCGGTCGTTCCTCACTCGAACACACACCGCCGTATCCGCTCTGGTACTCGTACCGGTCCTGGCACTGAGAGGGGGAGGCAGCGCAGTGACCAACATCCCGGAGACCGGTCGGACGCCACGCGTCCAGATCCGGCTCGTCGTCATCCAGATCCTCGTCCTCTCCCTCCTCGGCACCCTCGGCGGGCGCCTGTGGTACCTCCAGATCCGCGAGGGCGACGCCTACGCCAAGGAGGCGTCCGGCAACCACGTCCAGCAGGTCGTCCAGCCCGCCGTGCGCGGCTCGATCCTGGACGCCCGCGGAGTGCCCCTCGCCGACAACGAGACACGGCTGGTCGTCTCCGCCTCCCGCACCGACCTGCTGAAGATGCCGGACGACGGTGAGGCGGTCCTGACCAAGCTGGCCGGCGTGCTGGGCATGAAGCCCAAGGACGTCAAGGAGAAGGTCCGGCTGTGCGACGCGAAGACGCCCCAGCCCTGCTGGAACGGCTCGCCGTACCAGCCGATCCCCATCACCGACGAGGCCACCGCCAAGCAGGCCCTTCAGATCCGCGAGCGCGCCGAGGACTTCCCCGGCATCACCGCCGAGCCCCAGGCCGTACGCCGCTACCCGGCTCCGGGCGAGTCCAACACCGCCCAGGTGCTCGGCTACCTCTCCCCGGTCACCGACGAGGAGCTCCAGAAGGCCCAGGACACCGACTCGCCCTACCTGCGCTCCGACCAGGTGGGCCGCTCCGGCCTTGAGCGCCAGTACGACAAGGAGCTGCGCGGCAAGGCGGGCGTCACCCGCTACGAGGTCGACAACCTCGGCCGTGTCATCGGGGAGGCCCAGGCCGACGACGCCCAGCCCGGCTCCAACCTCGTCACCAGCATCGACGCCCGCGTACAGCGGGTCGCCGAGTACGAGCTGAACGACGCCATGAAGAAGGCTCGCCAGGAGTGGGACCGCAACACCAACGAGCGGTACAAGGCCGACTCGGGCGCCGTCGTCGTGATGGAGGCCAAGACCGGCCGCATCGTCGCCATGGCGTCCAACCCGACCTACGACCCCAACGCCTGGGTCGGCGGCATCTCCGCCAAGGACTACACGAGGCTGACGGGCAAGGACTCCAACTACCCGCTGCTCAACCGGGCGATCCAGGGCCAGTCGGCGCCCGGCTCGATCTTCAAGGTCGTCCCCACGGCCGCCGCGGTCAACGCCGGCTACTCCTTCGACGGCCCCTACCAGTGCTCCAGCTCGTACTCGATCGGCGGCCAGGTCTTCAAGAACTTCGAGTCCCAGGGGTACGGCCCGATCAGCCTCGGCCGTGCGCTGGAGGTCTCCTGCGACACCGTCTTCTACCGGCTCAGCCACGAGGAGTGGAAGCGGGACGGCGGCACCAAGCCGAAGAAGAACGCCAACGACTGGTTCTACAAGACGGCCCACCAGTTCGGCCTCGGCGCGGAGACCGGCATCGACCTGCCCAACGAGGTCACCGGCCGGATCCCCGACCGCCAGTGGAAGCAGGACTACTGGAAGGCCAACAAGGACGCCTGGTGCAAGTACGGCGAGAAGGACGGCTCCTACGCCGAGAAGATCGCCTACGAGAACTGCCTCGAAGGCAACCGCATGCGCGCCGGTGACTCCGTCAACTACTCCATCGGACAGGGCGACACCCTCGTCACCCCCATCCAGATGGCCACCATCTACTCCGCCATCTCCAACGGCGGCACGCTCTACGACCCGACGGTCGGCAAGGCCATCGTCAGCGCCGACGGCCGGGCCGTGCAGGAGATCGAGCCCAAGTCGCACGGCAAGCTGCCGATAAAGCAGAAGACGCTGGCCGAGATGGACGACGCCCTCGCCGGCGTCGCCACCCGCGGCACCGCCGCCTGGCGGTTCGCGGACGTCGGCTGGCCGCAGGACAAGATCCCGATGCACGCCAAGACCGGTACCGCGGAGGTCTACGGCAAGCAGACCACCTCGTGGTTCGCCACGTACACCAAGGACTACTCGGTCGTCATGACGATCTCCCAGGGTGGTACGGGTTCCGGCGCCTCGGGTCCGGCCGTGCGCAACATCTACGACGCGCTGTACGGCGTCGCCGACGACGGCACGATCAACAAGAAGAACGCGCTGCTGCCCACGCCCCAGAAGAGCCTGCCGAAGGTCCGCACGGACGGCACCATCACCTCGCCGAAGGTCTCCAAGGACCCGGCGAAGGAACAGCGGGCCAACCAGGGCGGCGAGAAGACGCCGGAGGACCAGCAGCTCGCCGGCACGGTGGCCACACCGACCGCCGAGAACCGTGACACGCGGCGCAGGCGACGCGGCGGCCGTAGGCGGGGAAGCCGGAGGATGCTCACATGACCGGCGCCAACAGTTTCCAGGTCTCCGGGTACGGGCCCGAGCGGGCGGGCTGGACCCGGCTGCTCGCCCGCGACTCGCTCGCCCGCCGGCTCGACTGGCCGATGCTGCTGTCGGCGATCGCGCTGTCGCTGTTCGGCGCGCTCCTGGTCTACTCGGCCACCCGTAACCGCACCGAGCTCAACCAGGGCGACCAGTACTACTTCCTGATCCGGCACGTCCTGAACACCGGCATCGGACTGGCGCTGATGATAGGGACCGTGTGGCTGGGCCACCGCAACCTGCGCACGGCCGTGCCGATCCTGTACGGCCTCTCGGTCTTCCTGATCCTGCTGGTGCTCACCCCGCTGGGCTCCACCATCAACGGCGCCCATTCCTGGATCAAGCTGCCCGGCGGTTTCTCGCTCCAGCCCTCGGAGTTCGTGAAGGTCACGATCATCCTGGGCATGGCGATGCTGCTGGCGGCGAGAGTGGACGCGGGTGACAAGCAGTACCCCGACCATCGCACCGTGGTGCAGGCGCTGGGCCTGGCCGCCGTGCCGATGCTGATCGTGCTGCTCATGCCCGACCTCGGCTCGGTCATGGTCATGGTGATGATCGTGCTGGGTGTGCTGCTGGCGTCCGGTGCCTCCAACCGCTGGGTCTTCGGGCTGATCGGCGCCGGCACGACGGGCGCGATCGCGGTCTGGCAGCTGGGCGTCCTGGACGACTACCAGATCGCCCGCTTCGCGGCCTTCGCCAACCCCGAGCTCGACCCGGCGGGCGTCGGCTACAACACCAACCAGGCGCGCATCGCGATCGGCTCCGGAGGGCTCACGGGTGCGGGACTGTTCCACGGCTCCCAGACCACCGGCCAGTTCGTGCCGGAGCAGCAGACCGACTTCGTCTTCACGGTCGCGGGGGAGGAGCTGGGATTCCTCGGCGGCGGGCTGATCATCGTCCTGCTCGGCGTGATCCTGTGGCGTGCGTGCCGGATCGCCCGTGAGACGACCGAGCTGTACGGGACGATCGTCGCGGCGGGCATCGTGGCGTGGTTCGCCTTCCAGACCTTCGAGAACGTCGGGATGACGCTGGGGATCATGCCGGTGACGGGTCTGCCGCTGCCGTTCGTGTCGTACGGCGGATCGTCGATGTTCGCGGTGTGGGTGGCGGTGGGATTGCTTCAGTCGATCCGGGTGCAACGTCCGATGTCGGCGTGAGGGCTGGGCGGGACCGATTCCCGCCCGTAATCGTCCGTTTGCCTCCGGTTCATGGCCGGTAAGCCCTGTCATCCCGTCGTGACTCCGACTAGATTCGGGTCATGGCGGACACGAAGCGTGAAATCGAGCGGAAGTACGAATCCGACGAGAGCGGCCTGCCCGATCTGACCGGCGTCGCCGGGGTCGCTTCCGTGGTCGACAAAGGTGTCGCGCATCTGGACGCCACCTACTACGACACGCAGGACGAACGCCTCGCCGCGTCCTCCGTCACGCTGCGCCGCAGAACGGGCGGCTCCGACGCGGGCTGGCATCTGAAGTTCCCCGTCGCCCAAGGGGTTCGGGACGAGATCCAGGCCCCGCTCTCCGACGAACTGCCCGGTACGCTCGCCGGGCTCGTCCGTTCCCGGGTCCGGGACGCCGAACTGGCGCCGGTCGTCCGGCTGCGTTCCGACCGCGATGTACGCGAACTCATGGACGCCGACGGCCGGCTGCTGGCCGAGGTCAGCGTGGACGCCGTCCAGGCACAGCGGCTCGCCGGCGGCGACGGCAGCGCCCAATGGACCGAGATCGAGGTGGAGTTGGCCGACGGCGTCGACCCGGAGTTCCTCGACAAGGTGGAGAAGCGGCTGCGCAAGGCGGGCGTACGGCCGTCGAAGTCGCCGTCGAAGCTCGCGCGGGCGCTGGAGGAGACCGCTCCGAAGAAGCTCGCTCCCGGGCCCGGCGGGGACCCCGTCACCGCCGGCGACCATGTGCTCGCCTATGTGCGGGCCCAGCGGGACGCGATCGTCGAGCTCGACCCCGCCGTACGCCAGGACGCCGAGGACTCCGTCCACAGCATGCGCGTCGCGACCCGCCGGATGCGCAGCACCTTCAAATCCTTCGGCAAGGTCCTGGACCGGGGGATTACCGACCCCATCGGCGACGAGCTGAAGTGGCTCGCCGGTGAGCTGGGCGTGGACCGGGACCGCGAGGTCCTCAACGAACGCCTCGGCGCCGCCCTCGACGAGGTGCCCCACACCCTGGTCCACGGCCCGGTCGCCGAACGGCTCAGCCACTGGGCCGGTGACCGGCCCGGCGGAGCGAGCGGCCGGCTGATCGGGGTCCTCGACTCCCGCCGCTACCTGGCCCTGCTCAACGCCCTGGACGCGCTGCTCGCCGAGCCGCCGCTGCGCGACGCGGCGGGGGACAAGCCCGGCAAGGTGCTCCCCAAGACCGTGAAGAAGGACTTCGGGAAGGTCGCCGCGCTGGTCGAGCAGGCGCTGGAGCTGGACCCCGGCACCGACCGGGACGTCGCCATCCACGAGGCCCGCAAGAAGACCAAGCGCACCCGCTACGCGGCGGAGGCGTCCGTCCCGGCGCTCGGCAAGCCGGCCAAGGACCTGGTCAAGACCATGAAGTCGCTACAGAACCTGCTCGGCGAACACCAGGACAGCGTCATGGCCCGCGGCACCCTGCGTGAGCTGTCCGCGGTCGCCCACGCGGCCGGGGAGAGCGCCTTCACCTACGGGCTGCTGTACGGGCGTGAGGAGCAGCGCGCGGCGGCCGTGGAGGCCCAGCTGCCGGACACGTGGGACGGCGTGCGGAACGCGACGGACGTCCTCTGAGCCTTCCGGACGTACGGGGGGTGTCCGCGGTCGCGTTAGGCTAGATGGTCACCCCTGTCAGTTCAGTCCAGCTCACGAAGGTTCGCGAGATGCCTGCCGAAGCCGCTGCGGTCACCGAGTCCGTGTTCCCGCAGCTCGAAGCGCTGCTCCCGCATGTGCAGAAGCCGATCCAGTACGTCGGCGGAGAACTCAATTCCACGGTCAAGCCGTGGGAGTCCTGTGACGTCCGCTGGGCGCTCATGTACCCGGACGCCTACGAGGTCGGGCTGCCGAACCAGGGCGTCATGATCCTCTACGAGGTGCTGAACGAGCAGCAGGGCGTCCTCGCCGAACGCACGTACAGCGTGTGGCCGGACCTGGAGGCGCTGATGCGGGAGCACGGCGTCCCGCAGTTCACGGTGGACAGCCACCGGCCGGTTCGCGCTTTTGACGTGTTCGGGCTCAGCTTCTCCACGGAGCTGGGTTACACGAACATGCTCACCGCCCTGGACCTGGCCGGGATCCCCCTGGAGTCCAAGGACCGCACGATCGACGACCCGATCGTCCTGGCCGGTGGCCACGCGGCCTTCAACCCCGAGCCGATCGCGGACTTCATCGACGCGGCGATCATCGGCGACGGCGAGCAGGCCGTGCTGGACATGACGGCGATCATCCGCGCGTGGAAGGCGGAGGGCTGCCCGGGCGGGCGCGAAGAGGTCCTCTTCCGCCTCGCGAGGACGGGCTCGGTGTACATCCCGGCGTTCTACGACGTCGAGTACCTCCCCGACGGCCGAATCGCCCGCGTCGTACCGAACAAGTCGGGTGTCCCGTGGCGTGTGTCCAAGCACACGGTGATGGACCTCGACGAGTGGCCCTACCCCAAGCAGCCGCTGGTCCCGCTCGCCGAGACGGTCCACGAGCGCATGTCGGTGGAGATCTTCCGCGGCTGCACCCGAGGCTGCCGCTTCTGCCAGGCGGGCATGATCACGCGCCCGGTCCGCGAACGCTCCATCACCGGCATCGGCGAGATGGTCGACAAGGGCCTGAAGGCGACGGGCTTCGAGGAGGTCGGCCTTCTCTCCCTCTCCTCCGCGGACCACAGCGAGATCGGCGACATCGCGAAGGGCCTGGCGGACCGCTACGAGGAGGACAAGATCGGTCTGTCCCTCCCCTCCACTCGCGTGGACGCCTTCAACGTCGACCTGGCGAACGAGCTGACCAGGAACGGCCGCCGCTCCGGCCTGACCTTCGCCCCCGAGGGCGGCAGCGAGCGCATGCGCAAGGTCATCAACAAGATGGTCTCGGAAGAGGACCTGATCCGGACCGTCGCTACGGCATACGGCAACGGCTGGCGCCAGGTGAAGCTGTACTTCATGTGCGGCCTGCCGACGGAGACGGACGAGGACGTCCTCCAGATCGCCGACATGGCGATGAACGTGATCGCCAAGGGCCGCGAGGTGTCCCGCTCCAACGACATCCGCTGCACGGTCTCCATCGGCGGCTTCGTCCCCAAGCCCCACACCCCCTTCCAGTGGGCCCCGCAACTGTCGGCCGAGGAGACGGACGCCCGCCTGGAGAAGCTCCGCGACAAGATCCGCGGCGACAAGAAGTACGGCCGCTCCATCGGCTTCCGCTACCACGACGGCAAGCCCGGCATCGTCGAGGGCCTGCTGTCCCGCGGCGACCGCCGCATCGGCGCCGTCATCCGCGCGGTCTACGACGACGGCGGCCGCTTCGACGGCTGGCGCGAGCACTTCTCGTACGACCGCTGGATGAACTGCGCGGACAAGGCGCTGGAGCCGTTCGGCGTGGACGTCGACTGGTACACCACCCGCGAGCGCACCTACGAGGAGGTCCTCCCCTGGGACCACCTCGACTCCGGCCTCGACAAGGACTGGCTCTGGGAGGACTGGCAGGACGCCCTCGACGAGACGGAGGTCGAGGACTGCCGGTGGACGCCTTGCTTTGACTGTGGGGTGTGTCCGCAGATGGATACGTCCATCCAGATCGGGCCGACCGGAAAGAAGCTGCTTCCGCTGACGGTCAAGAACGCGGCGCCGGCGGCGGGCGGTCACTCGCACTGACGTGAGTGAGGCATTGCGGCGCATGGCGGATGCCCTGGAGGGCGGTAGCGAGGAAGAGATGGCTGCTGTCTTCAGGGGCACTCTGTGTGGAGAGTGGGCGGCGGGCGACCGTGCGGGAGACGCCGAGAACGCCTCTCCCGCCTCCTGGTGGATCGGAGGCTGTCCATTCCGAGGTGGAGTGGGTCTGAGGGATTGCGAGAAGGGGAGCGCCTCATACTCGGCGATTGTCGCCTGAGTGGCTGCTCTCGGTTCGCGACGTGCCTCGCCGCTTCCTAGCGTGGCGATATCCGCTACCGAGGAGGCGCCATGTCAGCAAGCGAGCCGCCTGGGGGTGATCCTCGGTGGGGAAGGCAGGGCCCAGCCTCTCCTCCTCCCAGGCAGTGGACATCGCCTCCTGGGCCACCGCAACAGAAGCAGCGAAGCCGTGGCTGCCTCTGGGGATGTGCCAGCGCCGTGGCCGCTGTGCTTGTCATCGTCATCGTTGTGCTGGCGATTGCGCTCGCGGACAGTGAAGAGGGCACCACCTCTGCGCCCAGTACGACCGCAAGTGCGAAGACCCACCGGGCGCAGACACAGGAAGCCACAGGGGAGCGGGCCGACCTCATCAGCTTCCAGCTTGACGACCGTTCGCAGGACGGCATCACGGACGTCTGGCTTGTTTGGACGATCAGGAACAGCAGCAGTGAGAAGTCCGACTACTCGTGGGAGTGGGAGGCGGTCGACGCCGGCGGCACTCGCGTGACGAACGGTTCACTGCTGGATACCGATGTGCAGCCCGGCCAGACTGCCCGAGGTGAGTACCCCACGACGCTCAAGAGCGTGAAGGGGATCAAGCTCAACATCACCAGCTTCAACCGCACGGCCAGCTACTGAGCCGATAGGCCGGTCGTTGCTGTCACACGGTGCGCAAGCAAGAGCCACGGCACCCAGTTGTTGTTGGAGGCCGCCCGCAGATGGACACGGCCATACAAATCGGGCCGACCGGGAAGAAGCTGCTGCCTCTGACGGTCAAGAACGCTGCGCCGGCGCCTAGCGGTCACTCTCACTGAGGTGGGTGAGGTACTCGATCGGGTGATGGAGGCCTTGGCGGGGCGAGCGAGGACGAGGTGTCCGCGGTGCTGGCTTCGGCCGGGGCTTCGGGTCTTCGACGATCAGAGCCGCGACGGGCGCCTGTTACGCGCCTGCCGGACCCCGAAGAGCCGTCGGACGTCCACTCAGAGGTCGAGTGGGCCTGAGCTCAGACCCTGCTGGGGCCTCTGTACGGCGATGTTGAGCCCCCCTCTCGACAGAGGGGGGCTCAACGCGGTCCTACGCCGGCAAGCGTCCTGAACGATTGGCTCAGCTTGCCTTTGGCGAATCGGATGCTCCAGGTACCGCCTGCACCGCCCACCGCAGCAGTCGCTTGTGCGCCGTCTTGAAGGAGCTGAGCTCTGCGGGCAGGTCACGCCAGGGCGAGCAGGTGCGGTACTTCCACGCGATGGCCTCGACCGTGCGGCGGTGATCCGCCCACCGCCGTCCACGAACCGGATCGGCCGGCGTCAACGGCTCGATCCCGTCCCGCATCACTGATCACCAACCGGACAGACACATCCGATCGACTACTCAGCCCATCAAAGAGACACGCCTTAGCCGCAGGTGCCCGCGATGGCCCATGCGTTGTCGATCTCGTCGGTCGAACCGAGATGGGTCTCGCCCGGCGGGACGCACCTCTTGATGTCGGTCGGCCACCAGTCGATGTCGACCTGGATCTTGACCCAGGTGCTGCCGCAGTGTCCGTAGTACGAGTCTGTCTGCGTCTCGTAGTAGCCGCAAGCCTTGACCCCTATCTCTGCGGCGGCCTTCCCCTCGGGCGCGGCGTGGGCACTTCCGGAGAGCGCCGTGCCCGCGAGGAGTACAGCGCTGAACGCCGCCGCGGCGAGGCGGAGCTTGCTTGCGGTTTTCTGCATGGAAGGGTTCCTCTTCTTCTGCAAGGACATGTTGTGCCCTCTCCCTCTCCCCGGACCTTTCGCGGGGCCACACAGGAGGCTCGCAATGGTCCATGACCGCTCCGCGCGGCGAGTGTGACGGGACCATGACCGTTCCTCACCAGTCGCCGTCATGTTGCTCCATAGCGACTGACCTCAGACGTCACATTTCCGTGGACACCTCGGGCTGCACCTGGAACCAACTGCCGCCGGGCTTCGGGCTGTCGGGCGTGACCGCCTTCCGCCGGTTCACCGAACGGAGCCGGGCCCGGGCGTGGGCCAAGCTCCACGGCCTGGTCCTGGACGGACTCGGTTTCCCGCGGCGGGCTGGACTGGTCGCGGTGCGCGATCGACTCCGTCAGCGTCCGGGCCCTCAAAGGGGGCAGGGGTACGGCTACCGGTACCTGCGGCGCTGGCTGTCCTCCCGTGGCATCCGGCACCGCCTCGCCCGCAAGGGCTTCGAGTCGTCCCGACGCCTGGTCCGGCACCGCCGGCCAGTGGAACGAACCGTGTCCTGGCTGTCCGGTTGCCGACGACTCCACCGCCGCTACGAACGCAAGCCGGAACACTTTCTGGCCTTCACCGCCATCGCCGCGACCCTCGTATGCCACTGCCGACTCGCCAACTGAAATGACGTCCAAGTCCGCTTCGGACCATTCGACATCATCAGGTCGGCCAGGCCGGGAAGAAGTTGTTGCAGTTGTCGATGAAGGCGGCCACGTCAGGGCCTAGCTGTCCTCAGGTGAAACACGATCTCCGGCGGCCTCAAAACGGTAGGCTTCTGCCCTTGGGGTGATCCTTTCACTTTGGCCCCAGTCGTGCATTCAACGGCGGTGCCCGGCCTCGGAGTTCTATGCTGAAGCATCATGGAACCGGTGAGCATTGGGGCTCGACTCGCATCGAGCGTCGTTGTCCCGTTGGTGAAGAAGCTGTTCGTGGTGGACGGGCCCGGTGCAGGTCTTGTAGACCGCCCCGTGCGTGTCTCCCAACTAGTTTCATTTCGCGGCGAGAAACGGACTCTCTCAGACTCTGATCTCCATAAGGTCGCAGAGGAGTTGGTGGATCGCGCAGCGCAGTCGACCGGAGTGTCGGAGCGCCTTGCCAGTTACGAGCAACGTGCGGTGGTGAACGCGGTCACACACTCGCTCAGCTCCCTGGGCCATATCGAGATGGACGATGTCCAAGCCGTCCGGCTCGGCTATCTGGAACTGTCTCGACTTCTGCGGTCGAAAAATCAGGCAGCCACACTTGGTCTCTCAAGTGATGCAGTCTTACTGCATGCAAGCGTCGTAGATACGGCCTGCTTGCACATCCTGCACTTCTTCACCACGAGATCTACGTTCGTGCCGCGCACATTAGTTGAGCAAAGTCGCAGGATCGAAGAACTGTCTTCGAAGATCGATGCACTTATACTGCGGAGACCTTCCCCAGCGGACGGCGGTTTTGAGAAAAGGTATGCGCGCTACATATCCCAAAAACACGGCAAGCTAACCATTTTCGGCCTTGATCTGTCTGAATCTTCGGCTTCGTGGCCTCTCGATGCGGCCTATTTGAGCTTAGAAGCGACCGAGACCGTGGTTGGCGAGGTCTCGCTGGTGCTCCCCGCCGAAAAAGTCCTTGCCGGGCGTGACCGCGTGCTGTTGCGAGGAGTGGCAGGTTCAGGAAAAACCACTCTCGTTCAGTGGTTGGCGGTCAGTGCCCTTCGTAACGACCTCGATGAGCGGCTCCTTTATCTGCATGGCTTGGTGCCGTTCGTACTGCCTCTACGGTCCCTGACCCGGAACGGGGCAAGGCTGCCCGCCCCGGACGAGTTCCTTGCCGCCGTAGGATGCCCGATCGCCCATGCCCAGCCCACAGGCTGGTACGACCGTGTTCTCACTGCTGGGCGTGGGTTGATGCTGGTCGACGGAATCGACGAGATGCCCGAGGGGGAACGCGAGGAAGCCCGCAACTGGTTGAAGGATCTCGTCGATTCCTACCCCAGGAATCACTGGCTTGTGACTTCACGTCCCTCGGCTGTGCGAGAACACTGGCTAGCAGAAGAGGGATTCTCGGAACTGGATCTGTCGCCCATGAGTCGCGACGATATCGCTGCGTTCATCGAGCGCTGGCACAAAGCTGCCGGAAGCGCAGATGCGTACGGCAAGGAATTACTCTATGCAATACGGGCTAAGCAGGAACTTGCCCGACTTGCCACCAATCCGCTCATGTGCGCACTGATTTGCGCGCTGCATCGTGACCGTAGAGGCTACCTTCCCGATGGGCGTAAGGAGCTCTATGACGCGGCTCTGTCCATGCTGCTGTCCAGACGAGATCGGGAGCGCGGTGTCTACAAAGTGGGCGACATGCGTATCGGCGAAACCCACCAGGTTCAGCTGATCCAGAAGTTGGCCTATTGGTTGATCCGCAACGGTCGTTCGGAGATGGATAAACGTGATGTGCTGGACTTGCTGTCTCAAGCGCTGACAGCGATGCCACGTGTCGCGGAGCAGGGCACGGTGAAGCAGGTCTACCAACATCTTCTCGTTCGAAGTGGCTTGCTTATAGAGCCCATTGAAGGCACTATGCAGTTCATTCACAGAACATTTCAAGACTACCTCGGAGCGAGAGCGGCCGTAGAGAGTCTCGATTTCGACTTCCTAGGGGGTAACGCCCACCTGGACCAGTGGGAGGATGTCGTCCGAATGGCCGTGGCGCACGCACGCCCGGCAGAACGTACCCGATTGCTCACCAGTCTCGTTGAACGCGGCGACTCTTGCGTTGATATTCGCCACCGACTCCATCTGCTGGCTGCGGCGTGCTTGGATGACGCCACAGAGCTTGATCCTCTCGTGCGAAGCGAAGTTCAGCGGCGTGCCGAGGAGCTTATCCCTCCCCGTAGCATCGCCCAGGCTCGCGGGCTCGCAGATGTCGGTCCGGTCGTACTCGAACTGCTGCAAGGTCCGGAAGGCATCACTTCAGACGAAGCCTACTTCACTGTCCTGGCCGCTGTTCGGGTCGGGACCGACGCAGCTATTTCCGTATTGGCTCGGTTCCGGGCCGTAGATGACTTACGGGTGCGTGCTGAACTAGCCCTAGCCTGGGGTCGATTCGACACTGACCGCTACGCTGAAGAAGTCATCGCCCATTTACAGGAGGATGACTTCTATTTTGTAGTTTCAAGCAGTCGTGAACTCAAGGCCCTACGGAGATTCGGTGGAAGATCGCAGCTGAAGATAGTATCGACCATCAGTCCTGAGGAGATCAAGCGCTATTGTGTGGCTGATCGCCTCGTAGAGCTGTGCATCGCGGCAGATCTACGATGTTCGTGGGAGTGGCTCGGCGACTTTCCCCGTCTTACGCAGTTGACATTGGAAACTTCCCTGCCCGACATCGATGTGACTTCGATGCAGCAAGTCTTTTCCCTCCGTACTCTTCAATTACCCGCCGGAACGAGGGTGGTTGGAGCAGAACGATTGTCTCCAGGCCTGGAGATCATTATCGGTCCTGGTTGAACCGCTCTCACGAGTCGAAGAAAACGGTGCTGACGGCCTGCCATGCTGCCCTTCGACGGCCAGCGCCCCGGCGCGTGTCTTACGCGCTGGCGAGTTTCTCGTACTCGGCGGGTGTGAGCAGACCCTTCAGGTCGGCGGCGTTGGCGACCGTGACTTCGGCGATCCAGCCGTCGCCATAGGGGTCGTCGTTGATCTGATCGGGTCCCCTGGGGTCGCCCAGGCTTTCGTTCACTGCCGTGATCGTGCCGGTCACCGGCATATAGAGCTCGCTCACGGACTTCACGGATTCCACGGTGCCGAAGTTGTCGCCCGCATCCCAGCGGCTACCTACCGCAGGCAGCTCTACGTGGACGAGGTCCCCGAGCTGCTTCTGCGCGTAGTCCGTGATGCCCACGCGGATCCGGTTGTTGCCCAGGGACTGCACCCACTCGTGGTCTTGGGAGTACTTCAGGTCACCCGGAACATTGGTCATCAAAGCCTCCAGGACGTGTCTGAACGGGCTCCGTGGGTTGCTCAGTGCGTCTCAATCTTACTTTGTGTAGTCGTCTTGACGCAGAAAGTGATGAGAAGTTTGGTGGTGGCACCTTGCCCGCAGATGGATCGGATGATGGAGGCCTTGGGCGAGGCGAGCGAGGACGAGGAGTGATCGGCCTGGTTGTCTGGTGCGGTGTGCCTCGTTTTGACAGCGGTATGCGGCTGAAGAAGAGTGAGAATGACCTGCGGGAACTGGGGGGGGCGCACCCGGATCGGAGGTCAGCGATGCCTGTTGCCGACCGTAGCCACGCTTTGGATCATGTGGTCGTGCTGATGTTCGAGAACCGGTCGTTCGACAACCTGCTCGGACGGTTGTACGAACCGGGCGAGGCCGCCGCCTCCTTCGAAGGAGTCCTCGGGAAGGATCTGTCGAACCCGATCCCGGACTGGGCCGAGGAGCGCAACGGCCGGCAGACCGTCTCGTACGGGGTCGCGGAAACGATGGACACGCCGAACCCGGACCCGGGCGAGGAGTACCAGCACGTCAACACCCAGCTCTTCGGCGTGATCAACCCCGTCGGCAATCGGGGCGTGCTGGCCGAGAACATGGCCGCCCCGTTCAACGCACCACCGCCTGGGTGGGCGCCGACGATGGACGGGTTCGTCACCGACTACGTCAGCGCGTTCGCCGCCGAGATGGGCCGCCAGCCGAAGTACCACGAATACGCGCAGATCATGGCCGGCTACACACCGGAGCAGCTCCCTGTCGTGTCCACGCTGGCGCGAGGTTTCGGCACCTTCGACCACTGGTTCGCCGAGGTGCCCTCGCAGACCTTCACCAACCGCTCGTTCTTCCACGCCGCGAGCGCCTCGGGCTTCGTCGTCAACGCCCCGTACCCCACCTTCCCGATGCAGAACACTGCCGAGACGGTCTTCGAGCGGCTGGACGCCGCCGGCCTGACGTGGCGGGTCTACGTGGACGCGCCGAGTCCGCTCCCGTTCACCGGCCTGATCCACGCACCACGGCTGCGCGAGCGGTTCGCCACCCACTTCGTCACCACGGACCGCTTCCTGGAGGACGCCGCCGCCGGCACCCTGCCCACGTACGCGTTCATCGAGCCCAACCTGTGGCACGGACACAACGACATGCACCCGCCGGAATCCGCCCTGCTCCAGGGCGTCCCCTTCGACATGCCCTCCTCCCTCTTGGGCGGCGAGGCGCTGCTGGCCTCGATCTACGACGCCGTCCGTGCGTCGAACTCGCCGGAGGGTTCGAACGCGCTGAACACGCTGCTGATGGTCGTCTTCGACGAGCACGGCGGCACCTACGACCACGTTCCCCCGCCCGCCGCCGTTCCTCCGGACCCTGGTGCACCGCCCGGGCAGATGGGCTTCGCCTTCGACCGGCTCGGCGTCCGCCTGCCCGCCATCGCCGTCTCCGCCTGGATGCCCGCCCGCACCGTCATCAACGGCGTGCACCATCACACCTCGGTCATCCGCACCCTCCGCGAACGCTGGAACCTCGGCCCGCCCCTGACCTCACGCGACGCCGACGCACCCGACCTCGCCCCCCTCCTGAGCCTGGAGCGGCCACGCGACCCGCAGGACTGGCCCGACGTCACCGCCCGGCCCGTCCCCGCCTTCGACCAGGACCTGGTCCCCCCGGACGCACCGCTCAACCCGCTCGCCACCGCCCTCTTTCACGGCTACCTCGCCCTCGTCGGGCAACTGGGCGCCACCGTGCCCGTGATCGACGAGAACGCGCCACTGAAGGGCCGGGAGGCCATGGCGATCGTCCACGAGAGCGCACACACGCTCTTCCCCGGCCTTCGACCGCCGTCCGACTGATCATCGCTCGTGCGGAGACTTCGGGCCGTTCGGCGGGTCAGGCCGCGGCCGGCAGTGGCCCTGTCTAACACGACGGACCAGCAAGCCTCCTCGGCTTCGGTTGCCATCGGTCCAGGCACGCCGCTCATCCCGACCGAGTCCGAGTTACGAAGGCTGCGCAAGGGGCAGCAGCAGACGCGGCCCATGACGTCATCGCTGCCATGGCCGCCACCTTCCTGACACCGCGGTCACCGATGCACGACGCCCATGCGGCGCCGACCATGCTCCACGGCCAGGACCACCGCGATCTCTCGGCACCGCGACTGAAAACTGCCGAGGGGAGACCGGGGTATGGCTCGGCTTGTGGCTGGCTCTAGGAACGCGCCTTGTGATCGTGTTGAACGAACGCGACATCATTCTGGCCGGCCGCCGCCACCGCCTCGTCCGCGGCTCGCACCAGCTCCGCCACTGGCAGAGACCCAGCCGGTCGCCGCTCGCGCGCGAACGTGGTGGCGAGTCGTTGCAGCAGCTCGTTCACGGGGGTCGGGACGCCGTGCAGCCGACCCAGCAAGGCGATCTCGCCATTGAGGTAGTCGGCCTCGATCGTGCCCGTGCCACGGACGAGGGACTGCCAGGAGGAACCACCGCTGCCCGCGGCCCAAGTCACTTTGTCGCCCCGCGCCTCCTGCTGTTCTCGTGCGCTCGCGTATGTACGGTTTCGGTGCCTCCGTTACCGGGGCCGGTGCGATCCTGGTGCCGCAGACGATCGCGATGTTCCTGATCGGGCTTGTTTCGCACCGCCTCGCCGATCGCTTCGGCAGCAAGACGATCCTCGTGGTCGGCACCGTCATCAGTGTCGCGGGGTTCGCGATCCTTACCTTCGCGCACACCCAGGTGTGGGAGATCCTCGTGGCCATGGCCATCGTCGGCATTGGCTTCGGAATGGCATTCGCCACCATGTCCAACGTGATCGTCACGGCCGTGCCGCCACACCAAACCGGTGTAGCGAACGGCATGAACGCCAACATTCGTACGATCGTGGCTCCATAGGCACCGCACTGCTGACGAGCATCGTGGCTGCGCATACGCTGCCGAGCGGTCTGCCGACCGAGCACAGGTACACCCTCGGCTTTGCCGCGCTCGGAATCGCGAGCATCGGCGCCGCGCTGGCGGCACTTCTCGTGCCTCGCCACAGCCGGCACGAATCGGCGACACCGCACGAGACGCCGCCACAGCCGGGTGCACTGGGTTCGGCCGAGCCTGCGTCCTCGCCCGGCACGCGCTAACCATCCACGGCCCGGGGCCGCCTACGTCCCGGGCAGTGTCACGCCACGCACCCTGTGGTCGACCGGCCTCCCCGCACCCGTTCTGGACGCGGAGTACCGGGAGCTGGGGTGCGGGTGCGTTCGTCGGCGCTCTGGTTCGGCAGTCGGCGGCTTTCAGACGCCTGACCCGCACCCCTGGGGTCCCGAATCAGCTAAGCGGCTCGGCCACGGCAGTGGAGTGCCTGAGTGGCCATATTGGGGGGCGTGTTGGTCACTGTGTACGGCTTGACCGCTTGCGGCTGATCACAATGAGCCCTGTTCCCGCGATGAGCATTACGCCGGTGGCGCCGACGCCGACGAGACCGGCGGTGGTGAGTCCTGTTTCTGCGAGAGCCGGCTTTGTGGGATGTGCGCGGGCGGCGTCGCGAATGAGGTCGGTGATGGCGTCGGGGTGGGAAAGCATGACGCTGTGGGAGGAGTCGATCTCGACAGTGTGGGAGCCGGCGCGCTTGGCTTGAAAGCGTTCCAGGTCGGGCGCGATGGCCTTGTCGTTCGTGGCTACAGCTGCCCAGGACGGGATGGTCCTCCACGCGGCGGAAGTGACCTTGTCGGTGAAGGCTGTCGCGGAGATGGGACGTTGGGCTGCGGCCGCCACCGAGGTGGCCTCTTGCGGCAGGTCGGCTGCGGCGACGGCACGGAACTTCTCCGGGGAGAGGTACAGATCTGTGCCTGTGGAGCCGTCCGCGTTCTTGAAGGGCACCTGTACCAGCGCGGGATTGAGCTCACTACCGGGGAATTTGGCGGCGAGCTGGCCGAGGACTTCGCCCTTGTCGGGCATGAAGGCGGAGACATACACGAGCGCCTTGACATGGGGATTGCCGACCGCTGCCTCGGTGATCACTGCGCCGCCGTACGACTGGCCGACCAGGACGATGGGCCCGTGAACGCTCCGTAGGAAGCTTGCGATGTAGGCGGAGTCGGCTGGCAGGCCGCGCAACGGGTTGGCGGGAGCGATGACACGGTAGCCGTCGCTCTGTAGGCGTCCGATGACTGCGTTCCAGCTGGAGGCGTCGACGAAGGCGCCGTGCACCAGGACGATGGTCGGTTTGCCCTTGGTGGCACCGGTGTCGCCGCCGGCCGCAGGCGCTTCGTTGGCGACGGCTGGTGCCGATGCTGACAATGCCGCCGCGGCCGCCAGCGCGACGGCGACTGCGGGTATTCGGCCCTTGTGATGCCCTGGCAGGGGTGACGACGTCATAGCTGCTCACCTTCGGAGGCGGGACGGGTTGTTCGTCACCCTGTGCGGTGTGCGCTGGATGTGCCATTCACGGCGGAGCATTTGCGTGAATGGCCTCACCCATTCAGGTGGCCTCCGCAGTGCATGGTTGACATGCGGCGGCTGGTCGAATGCGGTCGCCGCTTGGCGAAGGTCGGCATGCCTTGCTGCCTGACTCGGAGCTTGACCCGGGCCTTCGCGTTACTGAACTTGAACTCGTGAAGGCGGCGGGTCGCCCGGCCCGTTGGGCGCTGGTCGTCGGGATCAAGAGTGCGGCAGTCACCCGGACACGCCCAGCCATGAGCCGATCACTAGGCGCAGGTCAGGGTGCGCGGTGCTCTCGTACAGTCCCACTTTTGCCCGGCACGCCCGGCTGTCCTTCGCCCGCGTCGCCGAGTACCAGAAGCGGGCGGTCATCCAGGGAGAGTCCATGAGCTGGGTCGGACGAGGTTCAGTCGCAGTGGCACTGACAGTTACGGCGTTCACCGTAGTCGGGTGTGCCTCAGAAGATGATGGTGCGAACGGCGAGAGCCTTTGTACGAGCGACTTCGTCTATGAAGGCCGCAGACCACGGAGAACGCCTACGCTGTGAGTGGCATCTCTCCAGACCTGGCCATGGCGATCGGGTCATCTCCTGAACAGGCAGTCGTCTTCAGGGCCCTCCGCTCTGACAAGCAGATTCCCCCTGAGGTGCAGAAGCTGATCGACGGCTCGTGAGATTTGCCTGAAGTCGAGGGTCTCGCCTACGGCGCCCTTGGCGAAGCGCTTGTGAGGTAGGAGGACGAGCACCGGTCCGAGGTGGTCGATGATGCGGTCCGCCGCCGACTTCGACGCCCCGAAGATCGGCGCGAGCTGGCGCATCGTCAAATCCGTTCGCCAATATGCCGCGACCAGCAGTAGCCAGTCCTCCAGCGGAAGGCTCCACGGCCGACCCTCGCGGACTGCGTCCGCACTCTCACGACGCAGCGCCGGCACAAGCTTGCCAATCTGCTTCGAGCTCAGCCCGGGGAACGGTGCTATCCAGGATGGCTCCGACGCCGTGATCAACACGAGCCACGGCGAGATCCGTCTCCCCCTGATCTCACTCCGGGGCCCGCCGGCTTCCTGCGGGACACATCTCAGTCGCCCGCAGGGATGCGTGAGAGCCTCACGCCCCTGGCTACTGAAACCGAGGTAGGAGAGTTGTTGCACCAGCGCGGCTGGCGGACGGCATTCAGGGTCGCTGAGAGAGTTAACGCATGGGCCGCGCTGGTGAGCGCCATCGAGCGCGGTTACGGCGGCGACATCCACGGATACACCAACGACCTCTACTGCCGAAATTGGCTGCACGAGGCGTGGCTCCTGTTGGACGAACACATCGTCCAGCTCTGGACCCCGCAGATCAAAGTTCTGGACGACCGGTACAAGGCCGCGACCGTCGATGACGACGGCCAAGCACTCAACCGGTTCCACAGGCTGCCCGGTCCCGACCTGTGGTGGTGGCGACGACACCCCCGCATCCTCACCGGAGACCTCGGACGTTCGCTTCACTCGGCCGGTGCCGTCGGCGCCGACCCGGACACCGCATGACCCTCAGCCTCGATGGATTACGGGACAACTCTTAGGTGGCCTCTGAGGCGGATCGGTCGGGGTCTGATGGGCGGGCCATTGTGAGGGGTAGGAGATCTGCGGGGATCTCGGAAGAAGTGTTGCGGGCGGTGGTGAGCAGAGTGTCGAGTCGGTGGGCGATCTCTGGGACGCTTGTTGCCAGGCCGGTCTCGTGCAGCAGTCTGATCGCCTGCCAGTTCGGGGCGGTGGGGTGCCGGCCGAGTTCGTCCAGGAGCCCTTGTGCCGTGGTCCTGGCGATCTGTCGGGTCGGGTCGGTCAGCAGTCGGCGGACCGCCGGGTCGTTTGCCGGGTCCTTGAACAGGTGGGCCAGGTTGCGGGCGACCCGGAATCGGACCCAGTCGTCCCAGGTAGCCAGAAGCCGTCCGAGAATGCGTCCTCGCCATGGCTCGGCTACGGGGGCGATCAGTATCAGTCGCAGCAGGTAGCGTTCGTTCCAAGTTGCCTCGACGTATTCAAGCAGCGGGATCCGCGCGGACGCGGGCACCTTGACGAAGTCGGAGATCAGGCGGTTGCGTGCTGCCTGGCGGATCGCCACGTCGGGAGCGTCCAGGAATTCGCGGAAGACGCGCTGGCCCCAAGGGGCAGTCCACATCAAGTCGGCGTGCCGGAGGAATCCCTGGAGGGCGGCGCTGCGTACTCCGACCTCGCTGCTGTCCGCCATCCGCCGCGCCAGTCTGCGTACCACCTCGGTGAGTTGCGGATCGGCGCGGACGCAGCGGTCGAGCCCTTCCTCGATGCTCGGATGCCGCAGCGCGTGGTAGCCGCCCGTCAGGGTGCCGTGCCACAGGACGTAGTCGCGCAGCGAGTCGAGGGCGAGGTCGAAGGACGTGATGCCCACATGGCCGAAGTCGCCATCTCGCACCGCGGTGTCGAAGAGACGGCGGACCGTGTCCTGATCGATGTGTTCCGAGGACAGGGTCGCGACGAGATAGAGGAAGCCCTGTTCCACGAGAGTCAGAAGCCGGACCTGGCGGCCGAACTCCGAGGAGATGTCCCGATATCCGGGCAGTCGGGTGAGTGCTTCTTCCACGTCCAGGATGTCGCGGGTATTGCGGATGAACAGTTCGACGTTGTGCGGTACGGGCAGGGCGTTGGTGATGCGTGTGATGACGTACGGCGGTACGGGAGTCCATCGTGGGCGGTAGCAGGCGACATACCGCTCCGCGATCTCGTCCAGCTGAGCGGTGGTGTAGGCGGTCTCCACGGTCAGTCGCTGGCTCAGCGTGATCGTGTACTCGGCGAACGAGTCGATGATCACCTTGTCGAAGACGGCGGAGCGTGACGTGACGAGGACCCGGCATCTCCTGGCGGCCACAAGGTCCAGGAACCGCCGTAGGTTCGTGACGAACTCCGGCATGTCCACAGGCACCGTCGCCCCGAATGGGTCCTCCAGATAGATGGCCTGGTCGTTCGGGAAGAGCTTGGCAAGCCTGTCCTCGAACCTGCCCGGCGATGTGCTGAGCGTCAGGCTGAGCTGCTGGGAGTTCACCCAGCTGGGAGTGAATCCGGACCGCGAGTAGAGCTTCCACAGCAGTTCGACGGCGGTGAACGTCTTTCCGACGTGGGGATCTCCGACGATGAACACGACGTGGTGCCGCTCGAGGGTGGCGACGATGTCGTCGTACTGCTGGGGAGGCACGAACACAGAGGTGAGCTGTGTGTACGGGCTGGCCTCCGCGTGGCGATCCAGGCCGAGTTCGTCGAGGAAGTCGTCCAGCGTCCGGTCTTCGGACGTGTCCGATGCGGCGATGGCTGTGATCTCTTGTGCAAGCGCCAGTAGTTCGCCGTCGAGAGGGGAGCCGACGAATTCGAACGCGGCGCGCAGGATCGACACCAGCGGGGGTTCCGTCCCGGGTGCGTGGCGGTGGCGGGCGCAACGGTCTACGACCACGGCACAGAAGTCGATCGTGGAGCCGTCCACGGGGATGCAGTCCAGAAGGTCGGCGTCGAACGCGGCGTCTTGGAGGAGCGCTTGGCGCAGACCAGGTCTGTCGATTCCCGGGACGCGGCGCAGCAGACGCTGGGCCTGCTGGCGTATTCGGCCCGGTAGGGCTCGATGGTGCGGGTCGGTCATCTCAGCGCAGGAATTCCTGAGGGTCGGTCTTCTGCTGTCGGGCGAGGTCGACCAGCCGGCGCTGCTCCGGGTCGTTCCCGGCTTCCGCGATGACGCGGTCGTACCAGCGTGCGGCGGCATCCGACTCGCCGACTCTCCGGTACTGCTCGCCGATCAAGTACTTGATGGTCTGGGCATGTTCGCCGCTGACGCAGTTCTCCTCGATTGCCCTCTCGAAGTGCTCGATCACCTGTCGGCGCAGGTAGTCCTGGCCTTCGGTGCTCTCCACCTCCGGTTCGTCACCCCAGGCCCAAGCGGCCCGTAGATACAGGCTTCCGATCTCGTCGGCGACACTGCCTCGCCACTTGGCGATCCACGCGGCGTACTCGAAGCGGCGGGAGGCCGAGGAACGCTCGTCACGCACCAAGGGCGTGATGCGCTCGGCGATGAGCCGGGACACCTTCATGTCCACTCGGCCGTTGAAGGCGCCACTGTGGCCGGTGAATCCGCAGTTGTCGCAGGTGTGGATGAATCCCCTGTCCGGCTGGGATCCGCCGGCGATCTCCTGGAAGTCGGTGGTGACGCCGCCCATGTTGTTGGTGCTGCCGGTGACGTAGGACTCGAATGTCGTATCGCAGTTGGGACAGTCGAAGTCACGCGGGAAGATGGTCGTCATCGGAGCCCCCTTCGATGAAACGCGGAACGCTGGTCTGCCCACGCAGCTCGTCGGGAAGATGGGCGAGCACGCTTGAGAGCAGGATGCCCTCGTTGCGGTAGAAGAACCGGCCAGTTGTCGGCTCGGGAATCCTGCCCCCGCTGTGGTGGATCGCCACCACATGCCACTGGTCGTCCAGTACCGGGGAGCCCGAGGAGCCGGGGAGTGTGGACGTCAGATACTGAACAACGTCCCCTCCTTGGTAAGCGATCCGGTTGTGCTGGAGAGCGATCTGCTTGGGCAGTCCGGCCGGATGCTGCACGATATTGACGCGGTCCCCGGTCCGTGGAGGCGTCTTCGACGCGCTCAGCCATCCCCACTTACGTCCGGGCTGCCCGTCGATCGCGATGAGGGAGTAGTCCAGTTCGTCGCCCGGACTCGTGTGCAGGAGGCCGCCCTCAGCCGGCCGGTACTCACTGACCGGTCGGGCGCGGCCTTCGGCGTCGTCCTCGAAGCCGAAGCGGAAAACCGATCCGCGTAACTGCTCTTCACTGCCGATCACATGATGGTTCGTCAGTAATAGTCCGGGGGCGATGAGGAAGCCCGTGCCCGACCAGCTGCGGTTTCCCACCCTGGTCTCGACGTATGCGACGGCGGCTGCGGCACGCAGGCCTTCGGCGAGGAAGGAGACGGGCCGCAGCGTGTTCTCGCCGATGATCTTTTCCTGGAACTGGGCGATGTCCCGGTCGCTCAGAGCCCCACTTGGCTCGGGTTGTGGCGCCACCGGAACCATGAGGCCGTAGCGATCCAGGATGCCGGTGAGGAGCGTGCGCTGCTCCATCCCCACGAGCAATGTCAACTCGTTGACGATTCGCCCTAGTGCCTCGTGTTCCGGGGAGACGCGCCCATACGCGAGGGCGTGGGTCACCAGCCTGCTCGCCGCCACGTAGGGCGATCCGCTCAGGTCGACGTGGGTGACCAGCTGCGCCAGCCCGGCGTTCCGCACGAACTCGCCCCGATCGGCCTCGCGGGCGAACTCCGGTAGTTCCTTGAGTACGGCGATGAGCGCCGACCTGTCGTCCGGCGACAGTTCGACCATCCGGCAGTCCCCCTTCGGGCCGTCCGCACGACCCACCAACCAGCGTCACAGCGGCTCAGCGTCCACGGTATCCATGTCCGGGTGCGAGGCGCTGCCTATTGGTCAGAGGCCGCCCCATAACGGTCGTGGCCGCTCCCATTGACGGCGGGGTTTTGGGCTTGCTGGGGTGTGCCCCCAGATGGACTGAGGTGGGCGGGGCGCTCGATCGCGTGACGGCGGCCTTGGCGGGGCGAGCGGCAGTCACGCCTTCAGGCTGTGACACCGTCACAGAGCGTGCGATTCGACTACGGCCATCCGGGTTCTGACGAACCCCGCCTTGGCCTCAGGGTCCCCACACCTACGCGTTACTCCAGAGCGCGGCGATGAGTTTGTGACTCCCCGCCGGTCCAAGCTCGTGACGCCCTAGGAAAGGACACCGCCGTGTCGGAGCTTCTTGTCGACTTCATCACCACCCTCGACGGCTACGCATCGGGAGAGGGATGGCCCGGGTTCTGGGGCCTCGAGGGCCCGGAGTACCTCGCATGGCTCGGCGAGCAGCCCGAGGTCACCTACCTGATGGGAGCAAAGACCTACCGCCTGATGTCGGGCTTCGCCGCGGGTGAGGTCCCGAGTGGCCAGGACGAGTTCAGGCCCGAAGAAGAGGCGTCCGTCGACGAGCTCACGCAAGCGTCCAAGGTGGTGTTCTCCTCCACACTCGAGGAGCCACTGACGTGGGCCAACTCCGAGCTCGTCCGCGGTGACGCCGTCGAGGCGGTCCGGGCCATGAAGTCGAGTGGATCGGGGCTCCTCAGCACGATCGGCAGCCTCAGCCTGTGCCGGTCCCTGCTCCGAGCCGGACTCGTCGACCGCTTCAGGGTCGTGATGTTCCCGGTGATCACCGGGGCCACGGGCGATGAACGCATCTACGACGGCTATCCGGACGTCGCCCTGGAGATGATCGGGCACCGCACCTTCGACGGCCGTACCCAGCTGGTCGAGTACAAGCCCCGCGTACTCGAGCACCCGCCGCTCGGCGACCCCGCGTGACGTCGCGCCGTCCGCCGGTCTGGACGGCCGCCAGGCCGCTGGAGCCGCCAGGCCGGCGTCGGCGGACGCGGAGCGCGACCTGATAGGGGCGAACGGCCATCAGCGCTCTCCGAGGCCGCTGAGCTGCCTGAACGATCGGCTCGACTTGCCTTTGGCAAGTCGATGTCCAGGATGGTGATTACTGGATAAAGTCGGATTGTTACTACTGGTTGCGGGGGCGACCAGGTTTTGGTCGGCGGTGCCGACGTCCCTGGGGAGGGCAGGTAGCGCATGAGTCGTCGCTCTGCTGGTTTGGTCGGCGTCTGGGCCGAGATGCAGCGTCAACAACAGCGCCGGACGGAAGCTGAGGCGAGACAGCTCAGGGAGGAGGCTCGGCAGGCGCGGGCCTACCAGCGGCTCGCTGCTCAGGGGCAACGGGAGCATCGAGAGTTCCGGCAGGCGGAGGCAAGGCGGCGCACGGAGGAGATCGAAGCGCAGGTGGCGTCCTTGCAGGGGCTGTTGGTCGCTGGTTGCCAGGCCCCGGTCTTCAGAGCGTCTTCCTTGATGCGTCCGGAAGCGATCGCGCCCTTCGATCCAGGGCCGCTCGCTTGGCCAGTACGCATGCCGGACCAGAGTCAGAGCCAGTACCAGCCGCAGGGCGGTTGGACCGCGGGCCGGCGTGCACAAGCTCAAGCCGAGGCACGGGCTCGCTTCGAACGGGACTGGCACGCGGCACAGGCTGCCGAAGCACAGCGGCAGCAGCAGTTAGCGGCCGCACAGCGGGAGTATGACCGAGGGGCGGAGGCTCAGCGGTCGGAGGTACGTCGGCACAATGCCGGCATCGTCGAGGTGACCGCCGGGGTGCGGCGGGGCGAGCCGGACTCCGTGGTCGAGTACTTCTCGGCCGCGCTCTACTCGTCGACTGCCTGGCCCGAAGGGTTCCCGCGGCAGGTCGCCGCAGCTTTTGATCCTGCGGCCCGGCAACTCGTCCTGGACTGGGAGATGCCTTCGTACGACGTCGTGCCTGAGGCGAAGTCGGTGAGGTACGTCCCCTCTCAGGACCAGGACAAAGAGACCGCTCGTCCGGTGACCCAGCGTCGGGCGCTGTACCGAGAGGTGCTGGCGCAGAGCATGCTGCTGGTGTCGCATCAACTGTTCGCCGCGGACGAGTACGGCATCCTCGACTCGGTCGCTCTGAACGGCTTCGTAGACGCGCCCGACCCGGCGACGGGGAGGCAATCGCACATCTTTCTGGCGACCGTCATGGCTGGACGGTCGGACTTCACCGGGCTGCATCTGGAGCAGGTGGATCCCGTGAGCTGCCTGACCGATGCGTTGCGCGGCCAACTCACAGTTCGACCCGATCAGCTCACCTCGGTGCGGCCGAGCCGTCGGCCTCGGGACGTCGGCAACCATGTCGTCACACATGGCGGGAACGAGGAGCCGGATCTCTACGACATGGATCCGATCGCCTTCGAGTCACTGGTTGCCGAGGTGTTCCGCGCGATGGGAATGCAGGCGGTGACGACTCAGCGCTCGAACGACGGGGGCGTCGATGTCGACGCGCTGGACCCGACACCCATCCGAGGCGGCAAGATCGTCGTACAGGTGAAGCGCTACCGAGCGACGGTGCCGCCAACCGCCGTACGTGACCTGTACGGCACGGTTCAGGACCGCGGTGCCAACAAGGGCGTTCTGGTGACCACCTCGGGCTTTGGACCCGGCTCGCACACCTTCGCCCGTGGTAAGCCCTTGGAGCTCATCTCGGGCAGTGAGCTTGTCGATCTGCTGCACAGACACGGTCTTCGTGGCCGTCTGGGGGAGGGCGGGCGAGCGGCCCCCACGCGGACGACGCCGTCCGGTCCTGCGACCTCGACCGACGACTACAACGTGCTGGGCATGACGTGGTCGGGAAACGTCGCCTTGGACGTGTGCGCACTCGTATGCCGTGGCAGCCGGGTCCTGAGCGAAGAGCACTTCGTGTTCTTCAACAACCCGCAGACTCCGGATGGTTCGGTGCGAGCGGTGCAGGCGCACGCGCCGGACAAGGCGGCGATGCGTGTGTCCTTCGACGCGCTCCCGCAGGAGGCTGACCGGCTCGTGCTGGTGGCTGCCATCGACCCGGAAATAAACCCCGACGCGGACCTGACGGGCTTCACCGACGCCTGCATCCGACTTCTGGACCCGGCGAGGACGGAACTCGGCCGACTCGAGGTGTCGGATGGCCGCTCCGGGGAGACGGCACTGGTTCTGGGCTCCTTCCGGCACAGGCCGAATGGTGACTGGGACTTCGTCCTCGGTGGAAAGGGCTACCCACAGGGTCTGGAACAACTGCTCCAGGACTACGGCATCGAAGTGGAGTAGCAGCGTCAAGGCCTGCTTCGACATCTGCAACGGGGAGGCTCGGCTGTCCCTGCGGGCGACGCAGCCAGACCCCTTCGTGGTCCCGTTGCTCGGCGCCGGAGGATGCCGTACAGGTCGGCGATCAGCTGACGGTTGTCGTCACGGACGTCGACCCGGAGCGACGCCGACTGTCGCTCTCTCGGCGCCAAGCCTGAGCGACCGCGGTAGGGGGCTCATTGCCGGGCAGCACGCCCGGTCGGCCGCGTCCGACTGGCGGGGGGAATTCCGGTTTCCTAGCGTGGCGGTGACCGTGCGAAGGAGGCCGTTGTGGCGTCGAGTCGGCCGCCGGCGAGCGGTTCCGGGTGGGGGAGACCCGGTGAAGGGGATCCGTCTTCGGGAGGGTGGGCGGGGCCGGGTTCTGCTGGTCCGCCGACGGGGAAGCGGCGGGGACGGGCGTGTCTATGGGGGTGCCTCGGTGCTCTCGGAGCCGTAGCGGTCATCGTCGTGATCGTGGTGGTCGTCGCGGTCGGGAGGAGTGACGACCCCGGCCATCCGCCGTCCGCCGACGTGAGAATCACGTCCTGTGGTGTCGACTCGTCGACGCGGTTGCCTTCTGCGGGGCTGGAGATTCACAACCACAGTTCCAAGGCCTCGACGTACGGCATCAGCGTGGAGTTCGTTGCGCGGAACGGGACTCGGGTGTCAGAGGGCACGGCACTGTCGCTGACGGTCGCGGCCGGGCAGACCGTGAAGACATCGGCTGGGGGTGTGGACCAGGTCACGCAGCGGGTGACCTGCAAGGTGACGGATGTAAATCGAATGGCGGGCTGAGTGGGCCCCTGCTCCGGGCTGTGGTGCCCCGCGACGGGCGTCGTCTCAGTCGCCGAACTCTGTCACGGCCTTGCCGAGGTCGCGTTCGACTTCGCCGGGCTTTTGGAGGCCTCGTTTGGAGAGGTAGTCGAGGCGTTCTTGGGATTCTGGGAGTCCGACCAGGCTGACGAACGTGACGGCGTCGGAGCGGACGTCGGCCGGGGTCGCCAGGGTGATGTCGTTGACGGCGCGTTTGGCGGCCTTGACGCCTGCGGGTGGGAAGCCGGCGATGCGGGTGGCCAGACGCTCTACGAAGTCGTCCAGTTTGGCGTCGGGCAGGGCGCGGTTGATCCAGCCGTAGCGTTCGGCGAGGTCGGCGTCGAAGTCGTCGGCGCTGGTGATGGCTTCGATGGCGCGCGTTCGGCCCAGTCGGCGGGCCAGATGCTGTACTCCGCCGGCGCCGGGCAGGGCGCCGGTGCCGGACTCGAACTGCGCGAAGATCGCGTTCTCACGTGCCGCGAAGATCATGTCGCAGGCGAGGGCGAGTTCGTTGCCGCCGCCGCGGGCCCGGCCGCGCACCTTGGCGATGGTGATCACCGGGACGTGCGCCAGCTTGTACAGGAACATGCCGAGCGAGGCATCTCCCGGACCACCGGCCTTCGCGGCCTCGGCGGTGTACTGGGGGATGGCTGTGAGGTCCACGTGCGCCGAGAAGTACTCGGCCGAGGCGCTCTCGATGACGGCTACCCGTACGTCTCCAGGGTCGCTGTACAGCGTGTCGATGAGCGCGACCAGGTCGCGGACGAGGTCGACGCCGATGAGATTGAGGGGGTCGGCGTCGAGGGTGGCGAACAGGACGCCTTCTTCCTGGTGGGTGCGGATCGATGAGTAGGTGAAGCCCATGATCACTCCTTGGCGCCGAGAGCTGTGCTGTTCGGGGCGATCCGTCATTCCACCGTACGGGGGAGTGCGTCGGCTTACTCGTCGAGCGCGGCGGGGTCGCTCAGGGCGCCTTTGGCCTGCCGAACGGGGTAGCCCCGGGTGCGGGCCTGTGGGGTGGGTTTGAGCCTGGGGTCATGAGTATTCGCCCTTGGGTCGTGGTCGAGGCACCGGACAGTCGCGGTCTTCGGCGGGTGACTGTGGGCAACGAGACGGTGGGGAGTGCCTGGTCCCCGGGTGAGCTGCGGAGGATTCTTCGGCGGCTCGGGTTCCCGGAGGATGCGGATCTGGAGGACACCGCGTTCCTATGCTGGCGCGGGGGTGACAGCCGTACGTGGCCTGATCGGCCGTGGCTGCGGCGTGCGGTGCTGGTGCTGATGGTGGTCGGGCTGCTGGCTTCCATGGTGCTCAGTGCGGTGGTGGGGTGGCCGGATGCGGGTGGGGCGCTGACTTTCGCGCAGCGGATCACCGGGGTGCTGTTCGTGCTGTCGGGGCTGGTGCAGGGCTTGGCCGCGGTGGCGGCGCTCGACTATTGGGGGAGGCGGCAGCTTCGGGTCTCCGGGGCGGTGGTCCTGCTCGGGGTGCTCATTTCGCTGGCCACGGAAAGTCTCCTTCTCTTCATGTGGCTGGAAGAGAAGGAGTACACGCCTTATCTACTGGTTTTCCTGCCGCTCTGGTGCTGGTCACTCTGGGCGCTCGTGCTTCTTCTGCGGGAGAAATGCTGGACGGGGGTCCCGTGGCCCAAGAGGTTCGCGGCCGGAGTGGTCGCCACCGCACTGCTGACCGGTGTCAGCCTGGCGTACTCCACTATGTATCAACCTACGGCAGCTCCCGTGCACTTCAGCTTGAAAGCGAAGTTCGGGGATTCGAGGACGGATCGTAGGGTGTCCTTCGTGCACGTCCCGATGACGCTGTACCTGAAGAACACCGGCGGCATTCCCGTCTACGTCATCAATGACGTGTATACAGTGCGTGGGAGAACTCCTGAGTACTCAAGATATCCCGGGAACGAGGACTTGCTGAGAGAGTGGCGTGAAAGTGCGGGAACGTTGAGGAGTCAGGCAGGGGAGGCTGAACTCTATGTCGATAATCTAAGGAAGACCGTCATCAGCAGCGGTCATTTCTATGGGCCCGGCAAGTGGCTCGAGGTCGGACAGGAGTATTCCCTCGAGCGTGTTTTTCAGATTCCCAAGGATCCACCTTACGACACCATCACGGTAAATGTGCAGGTCTCCTATATGAGGAAGGACCGGGGGAAGCTGGATGTAGACGAGTTCAGCACTGCTCACTACACGTGGGACAAGAGTGAGGGGCAGTACTACTGCGAATGGCAGGGGTGTGGGCAGCAGCTCATCTATAGTGGCCGCGTACGACACAACAACAACCTCATCAACGTGACGCGCAGACCGCGCTTTGTGACAGCTGTCTGGTCACCTGGGCTCTGGTTCATCTCCTCCATTTCGTCACTTCGCTTCAAGGAGGCAAAGGGTGCCCTCAGGGAAGAAAAGCGCGAGCTGGACAGGTACGGAGCGGCGAGTATTCGGACTGATGCAGAAGTGCCCGTCGCGGAAATCCTGAGATCAGCCGGTCTGTGACGACAGCGTCGCCGTCCTACCCTCCGGCGCTTGCGAGCCAGCTCCCCACCGTGATCCCGTCCTCCTCCAGGTACAGGGCTGCCTGCGTGCAGTGGAGCGCCGCATTCCCGACGGTCTGGGTGAGTTCCTTCCCCGGTACGACCGTGGCAAGCTGCTCGATCAGTCGCCCGACGGCGAAGGGGCCGTGGCTGTGCTCGTCGTTCCGCAGTTGCGCGCGGACGTCGAGCACGTCGTCTCCCTCTTGCTGGGCCTTCCAGAAGTCCTTGACCCCTGTGCTGTTCCAGGCGGACGGGGTCATATCTCTCAGGCCGTTCGAGATTTTCCGGTCCGAGACGACCTCGAAGATGGCATTGGTACACACTTCGGCAGCTGCCCCGAGGGCTGCGTCCGGCGGATCCTGGGATGAGCCGGATTCCTCCTGCTCATCCTTCATACGAGTCGTCCGCTCCTTCATCTCCCCTTGGGCATCGGCTCGGTCCTCTGGAGAAGATTTGGGGTCGGTCGCCTGCCTCATCGCCTGGCTCACCTGCGCTGTTGCCTCCCCGAGTTCCTGCTGCTGTTCGTTGTACTCTCCCCGCACCCCCTGAGTTGGGCTCAGATGCTCCTGGGAGGAGCCCGATTCCTGCTGGGATGCCTTTGGAGCGGTGAGGAAGCCCAGTGACGAGCTCACCGGTACCGATGTGGCGCCGATGTCCCCCGCACCGTTGCCCTGCTCCACGGCGTAGTTCACGTCTTCGACGATCGTCGTCAGGTGCTCACTCTGCTTCTCCGGCGTCTCGGGATCGGCGATCGTGTCCAGCGCGCCCGTGGTCCGCTTCACCACCACGAAGAGCCGTGACCGGTCCTCGGGCGCCCCGTCCAGCCCCCGGCCCGCCTCAAGAGTGGAGGCCACCTGCTTCACGATCCCGGTCAGCTGGTCCCGCACCGCACCGGACGTGCCGTCATCGCTGATCACCGCCAGCGTCGCGGCCAGCGCCTCCGCGCTCTCGGTGACCGCCCCTCGGTCCTGGGGTGACGTCGACGGGTCCTCGACCGCTCGCAGGGTGGCGATCAGGGAGTCGACGGACGGGGTGAGTTCTTCGGGCACTTCCGCTCGCCGCTGCTCCAGAGTGGTCGTCACCTTTTCAAGTGCTTGTGACTGCTCCGGTGGGGGATCGGTCGTCAGTTCCTGTCGGTCCTCGGGGGGATCTGATGGCTGATCAGTGGGCGAACTGCCGTCCGACGGCGTCGTGTCGGGCGTAGAGGGATCGGCTGGTTCGGACGGCGGTTGGGTCGTCGGCGGCTGGGTGGTCGGTTCGTCGGTGGGTGTGGGTGGGTCGGTGTCACCCGGTGGGGGCGGCGGAGACGTCTGCGGTGGTGTCGTCTGAGCGGGTGCGTGGGGGGCGCTCGGCGCCGGCGGCTGTTGAGCCGCCATCGCACTCGTCACACCGGCCGGCAACGCGAGCGCCGCGGCGAGGAGGGATGCGTGGAGCCTGTGGGAGGCGTACCGCCTGGGGGTTCTGGCCATGTTGGTTCCAGATGCGCTGTGCGCTGTGTCGGGATCAACCGGCATCATCCGTCTGCCGACCCGGGCCCTTGAATCCACTGTTCACCCGCTCCGCGCATCCCGCAAACGCGAACGCCCGGCCTCGGACCGGGCGTTGTCCGCGGCCATGTTGAATCGGCACACAGTCGTGATGAACAGCGGGATCCGGACACGTGACGGTGGCGTCTCCACGAATATGGACCTTGAGAAGCCACCGGCTCGGCAGCAGCGGCAACCAGCGCCTGAGGGATGTCTTGTCGTCGCCGTCCGGCTGCCCGTGCGGATCGTCGCGCTGGTGCTCGTCGTGCCGGTGCGGATGGTGTGGGACGCGCTCGTCGTGGCGGGGCGGTTCCTCGACGACACAGTGCTGCGGCCGCTGGGGCGGGCGCTGCTCTGGCTCGGGCGGGCCTTGTTCGTGTGGCCGTTCGTGGGTTTGTGGCGGTATGTCGTGGTGCCCGTTGGTGTCGGGCTCGGGTGGCTGGGGAAGGTCCTCCTCGTCGTTCCCGCGGTGTGGCTGTACCGGTATGCGCTCACTCCCGTCGGGCACGCGTGCGCGTGGGTGGCGCGAGGGATCGGGGCCGGGCTGGCGTGGCTCCACGCGCGCGTGCTCACTCCCCTCGGGCACTACGTGATGTGGGTCCTCAGGGGGCTCGGCGCGGTCCTCGGCGCGATCGGGCTCGGCGTCTTCGGGGCCGTGGCGTGGCTGGCGCGGTATCTCGTCGTCGTCCCCGCCCTCTGGGTCTACGAGTGGATCCTCACGCCCGTCGGACGGGCCCTCGCGTGGCTCGTGCGCACCGTCGCCACGGGCATCGGCGTCACGCTGTACTGGATCACGCGCGTGCTGGTCGTCCTGCCCGCGCTCGGGCTGTACCGCTGGGTCCTCGCCCCGGCCGGCCGTGCGCTCGCCGTCGTCGGCCGGGAGATCGGGGACGCCCTCGGCCATGCGTGGCGGGTCGCCGGGCGGATATCGCTCGTGGTCGGGCGGTTCCTCGCGAACCTCTTCCGGTGGATCTTCGTCGAGCCCGTGCGGTGGGTGTACCGCACGGTGCTGACGCCGGTCGGGCACGCCGTCCGCGATGCCGTGCTGCGGCCCCTCGCCGAGGCTGCCCGCGGCGTGGGCCGGGCCACCCGGCAGGCCCTCACCGCCGCCCGTGAGTCGGTCCGGCAGGCGCGCGCCGACTTCCGGCGGATGCTGTTCGGGGAGTCCCGTGAGCGAGAAACGGTGGCCGGTCGGGAACCTCGGGGCCGCGAGACACGTACTCTTGGTAGCAGTACGACCGCACTCACGAAGGACTGAACGACACTGGGCAAGCGACAGCCCGAAGGCCCGCCGCCCGCACCGGCGGTGCAGCGCATCCGACTGCGCTACACCAAGCGCGGCCGCCTCCGGTTCACCAGCCACCGTGACTTCCAGCGTGCCTTCGAGCGCGCGCTGCGCCGTGCCGAGGTGCCGATGGCGTACTCGGCGGGGTTCACGCCGCACCCGAAGGTGTCGTACGCCAATGCCGCACCCACCGGCACGGGCAGTGAGGCGGAGTATCTGGAGATCGCGCTCACCCAGGCGCGGGATCCGGAGCAGCTGAGGGCTCTGCTCGACGAGTCGATGCCTACCGGGCTCGACATCGTCGAGGCGGTCGAGGCCCGGACCTCCGGGCTTGCCGACCGGCTCACGGCATCCGTCTGGGAGCTGAGGCTCGACGGCGTGGACCCGGTGGACGCCGGGCGCGCGGTCGCGGCCTTCGACGCCGCGGAGGCCGTCGAGGTCCAGCGCATGACCAAGAACGGCGTACGCACCTTCGACGCCCGCCCCGCTGTCGTCAGTCTTGAAACGCACAGTTCGGCAGCTGATAGGCCGACCGACCAGCCCTGTGCGATACTGCGGCTGGTTGTTCGGCACGTGACGCCTGCCGTTCGACCCGACGACGTCCTGTCCGGTCTCCGCGCCGTGGCCGACCTGGCGCCGCCGGTCCCCGCAGCGGTGACCAGGCTGGCGCAGGGGCTGTTCGATGAAGAGACCGGCACGGTGACCGACCCGCTCGCGCCCGACCGCGAGGCAGCGACGGCCCCAACCGAGGCCGAGCCCGCTGCCGCCGCGAAGGCGCCGGCGTAAGGAAGGTTCCGCGTAGGGACGGACGTCGAAGCGCCGCCCTCGTACTCGGGAGCCACCTGGGTCGGGCAGCGCACCGACCAGAAGACTTTCGCCAGGCCGTGCGCATGAGGCGTACGGAACCGGCGAGACAGGACACAGAGAGCTCCCGTGCGGCGCCCGCGCCCCGGACGGCGGCAGTCGCGCACCGCGCGAGCCGCGGACGTCACCGGCATGCCGCCGGACCAGGCGCGGCGCCCGGGAGCCTGACGGGAGAAACGCCCGCATGCTCGAACCGACCGAACCCAACGAGGGTTCCGAACTGAACACTCCCAGCGACACCCTGCCGCCGCGCCGTCGGCGTCGGGCCGCGTCCCGCCCGGCGGGACCGCCCGTGGCCGCCGCCGAGGCGGGGCCCGCGGAGGTCGTGGAGCCGGCCATACCGGCTGCTGAGGTCGCCGATGTCGCGACTGTGATCGAAAACGCCGAAGAGGCTGAAAAGGCCGAGTTGGCCGAGTTGGCCGAGGAGAACATCGAGGCCGTCGAGGCCGATGTGGCTTCCGAGGCCACCGACACCGAAGAGGCCGCTGCGACGGAGGAGGCCGCTCCCGCCGGTCGTCCGCGTCGTCGCGCCGTGCGTCGCGCGTCCGCGCCCACCGGGTCGCCCGCGGCTGCCGAAGCCGCCGAGACCGTGGTGCCCGTGACGGCTCCCGCGCCGGTCGCCGAGGTGGCGAGCCCGGACGCGACCGCTGTGGATTCCGCGGCGGAGACCGCAGAGGGTACCGAGACCGCCGCTGAGGCCGCGCCGCCTCGTTCGCGTCGGCGCGCGGTGCGTCGTGCGTCCGCCCCCGCCGCTGCTCCGGCGGCGGAGACGACGGCCGCGACGGAGGCCGTGGTCTCCGCGTCCACCGATGCCGACGACGAGAGCTCCCCCGAGGAGCCCACGGCCGCCGAGGTGGCTGAGACCGCCGAGGTCGCCGAAGAGGCCGCCCCGCGTCGTACGCGCCGCCGTGCCACGCGCCGCGTCGCCGCCCCCACCGCCGAGGAAGAGAGCGTCGAGGCGAAGGAGTCCGCCGAGACGGAGGCGCCCGCCGAGGCTGACGAGGCCGCCCCGCGCCGCACCCGCCGCCGTGCCACGCGCCGCGTGACCGCCTCGACCGCTGCCGACGAGGCTGCCGAGGCCACCCCCGCCGAAGCTCCCGCCGAGACGCTGGTGACCGCCGAGACCCCGGTGACCCCGGGTGTCGAGACCGAGGCCGCCGCGGTGGCCGGAGTCGGCGCTTCCACCGAGACCCCCGCGGCCGAGAGCGCCGAGGACACCGACACCGCCGAGGAAGCCTCTCCCCGCCGCCGTCGCCGTGTCGTGCGACGGGCCGCCGCCGGTTTCGCCGAGCCCGCCCGGACCGCCGCTTCCGCCGCTTCCGCCGCCTCCGGCGAGGACTCCGACGAGGCCCCGCGCCCCGCGCGGCCCGCCGTGGCCGTGTTCCAGGCGCCCGTGTTCACCGAGCCGAAGTTCCAGACGCCCGAGCGCGCCGCCGCCGAGGCCGCCGCCGAGGCGGAGACCGAGGACGTCGAGGAGTTCGCCGAGGAGCAGGGCGGCGCGTCCCGCCGGCGCCGTCGGCGTCGTGGCGGATACGCCGAGGAGCCCGAGACCCAGGGCGTCGAGGCCGCCGCCGAGGACGAGGCCGAGGAAGCCGAGGAGTCCGCCGACGACGCGGGCGACGGCGAGGAGGCCGAGGAGAGCGGCTCGCGTCGCCGTCGCCGCCGTGGTGGCCGGCGTCGTCGCCGCGGTGAGGCAGCCGATGCCGATGCCGATGGCGACGAGGGCGAGGAAGTCGCCGCCTCGCAGGCGGAGCAGGACGCCGAGGACACCGCCGAGCAGGAGGAAGAGGACGCGGAGGACGCCCGTGGCGAGGACGGCGGTGGGTCCAGCTCCAGCAGCCGTCGCCGCCGGCGCCGTCGGCGTCGCGCCGGTGACTCCTCCGTGGACACCGAGCCCGGCGACGGCGACCCCGAGCGCACCGTCGTCAAGGTCCGCGAGCCCCGCCCGAAGGCCGAGCCGTCCGACGAGGTGCAGTCCATCAAGGGCTCCACGCGTCTGGAGGCCAAGAAGCAGCGCCGCCGCGAGGGCCGCGAGCAGGGCCGCCGCCGGGTGCCGATCATCACCGAGGCCGAGTTCCTGGCCCGCCGCGAGGCCGTCGAGCGCGTGATGGTGGTCCGCCAGCACGGCGACCGTACGCAGATCGGCGTTCTCGAGGACAACGTGCTCGTCGAGCACTACGTCAACAAGGAGCAGTCGACCTCGTACGTCGGCAACGTCTACCTGGGCAAGGTCCAGAACGTGCTGCCGTCGATGGAGGCCGCCTTCATCGACATCGGCAAGGGGCGCAACGCCGTCCTGTACGCCGGTGAGGTCAACTTCGAGGCGCTGGGCATGGCCAACGGCCCGCGGCGCATCGAGTCCGCCCTGAAGTCCGGCCAGTCCGTGCTCGTCCAGGTGACGAAGGACCCGATCGGCCACAAGGGCGCGCGTCTGACCAGCCAGGTCTCCCTGCCGGGCCGCTACCTCGTGTACGTCCCCGAGGGCTCCATGACCGGCATCAGCCGCAAGCTGCCCGACACCGAGCGGGCGCGGCTGAAGACCATCCTCAAGAAGATCGTCCCCGAGGACGCGGGCGTCATCGTGCGTACCGCCGCCGAGGGCGCGAGCGAGGACGAGCTGCGCCGCGACGTGGAGCGCCTCCAGGCGCAGTGGGAAGAGATCCAGAAGAAGGCCAAGAACGGCAACGCCCCGACGCTGCTGTACGGCGAGCCGGACATGACCGTCCGGGTCGTCCGGGACATCTTCAACGAGGACTTCTCCAAGGTCGTCGTCAGCGGTTCCGACGCCTGGGAGACCGTCCACGGGTATGTCTCGCACGTGGCGCCGGACCTGGCCGAGCGGCTCCAGAAGTGGACCAGCGAGGTCGACGTCTTCGCCACGTACCGGATCGACGAGCAGCTCGCCAAGGCGCTGGACCGCAAGGTCTGGCTGCCGAGCGGTGGTTCGCTGGTGATCGACCGGACCGAGGCGATGGTCGTGGTCGACGTCAACACCGGAAAGTTCACCGGTCAGGGCGGCAACCTCGAGGAGACCGTCACCAGGAACAACCTGGAGGCGGCCGAGGAGATCGTGCGCCAACTGCGGCTGCGCGACCTCGGCGGCATCATCGTCATCGACTTCATCGACATGGTGCTGGAGTCCAACCGGGACCTGGTGCTGCGGCGCCTGCTGGAGTGCCTGGGCCGGGACCGTACGAAGCACCAGGTCGCCGAGGTCACCTCGCTGGGGCTCGTGCAGATGACCCGTAAGCGGGTCGGCCAGGGCCTGCTGGAGTCCTTCTCCGAGACCTGCGTCCACTGCAACGGCCGCGGTGTCATCGTGCACATGGAGCAGCCGACGTCCGCCGGCGGCGGAGGCGGCGGCAAGCGCAAGAAGCGCGCGCGTGCCGGTGCCGGGCCCGAGCATGTGCATGAGGCGTCCGTCGCCACCGAGCCGGTCGAGACGGCCGAGGAGGAGGCGGAGACCGAGGCCGAGGTGGCCGCCGAGGTCGCCGAGCCGGCCGCACTCGCCGAACCGGCCTTCGCGCCGGACGAGGAGCTGTACAGCAGCGTCGCCGAGGCGGAGGCCGCGGCCGGTCGTGGCGGTCGTTCGCGGCGCCGTGGCGGCCGGCGGGTGTCGGCTCCGGCGGGTGCGCCGAGGAAGGCCGAGGCGGTTCCCACGGCTCAGGACGTGACCGTCGCCGAGGAGGTCGAGCGCCCGGTGCAGCCGGAGTCGGCCGAGGAGGCGAAGGCCGAGCCGATGGCGGTGGAGGACGCCGTGGTCGAGGCCCCGGTCGCCGAGGAGGCCGCGCCCAAGGGCCGTACGCGGCGACGCGCGACCCGCAAGGTGTCCGCGCCCGCCGGCTCCCCCACGGGTGCCGAGGCCGCTGTGGTGACGCTCGGCGAGACCCAGGCCGAGGCCCCGGTCGAGGCTCCGGCGGAGCAGACCGTGGAGGCTCCCGCCGAGGCGGTCGCCGAGAGCGCCGCTCCGGCCCGTCCGCGCCGCCGTGCCGTGCGCAAGGCCACCGCGCCGACCGCTTCCGAGGAAGAGGCCGTCGTGGTCGTCCCGGCGTCGGAGGCGGACACCGCCGCCGAGGAGGGCGTCGCGGAGACGGCTCCGGCCAAGAAGACGGCCCGTAAGACGGCCAAGAAGGCGACGGCGAAGAAGGCCGCCACCAAGAAGACCGCGGCCAAGAAGGCGACGGCCAAGAAGGCGACGGCCAAGAAGGCGGCGAAGACCACCAAGACGGCCGCCGCCAAGTCGACGGCGAAGAAGACCACGGTCTCCGCCGCCACCGACGAGAGCTGATCCGCGAGGTGTGCGGCCGGTCCCTGTGACCGGCCGCACTCTCGTGGGGCCCGGCCCGGTTTGACCCCCTTGGCCATGGCCCCGTAACCTTGACCGTCGGCGTGTCCCTGGATATAGGCACGCCACATCCCCGTAAACCTCTTCCTCCGGAGCACTGGGTGTCCTGGAGAGGCTGTCCGCGTGCCGGACGGCTGGACTGCGGGGGTGCCGTTCCCGAGCGAGAGAGTGAGATCCGCGTGTACGCCATCGTGCGCAGCGGTGGTCGCCAGCACAAGGTTGCTGTCGGCGACATCGTTGAGGTTGACAAGATTTCCACTGCCAAGGTTGGCGACACGGTCGAGCTCTCGACCCTGCTCGTTGTCGACGGCGACGCTGTGACCAGCGACCCGTGGGTCCTGGCCGGCATCAAGGTCCAGGCCGAGGTCGTGGACCACCACAAGGGCGTCAAGATCGACATCCTTCGCTACAAGAACAAGACCGGCTACCGCCGTCGTCAGGGCCACCGCCAGCAGTACACGGCGATCAAGGTCACTGAGATCCCCGCGGCTGCGAAGTAAGGGACTGAGGAGAGATGGCACACAAGAAGGGCGCATCGTCCACCCGTAACGGTCGTGACTCCAACGCTCAGCGCCTCGGCGTGAAGCGTTTCGGTGGTCAGGTCGTCAACGCGGGCGAGATCCTGGTCCGTCAGCGCGGCACCCACTTCCACCCGGGCGCCGGTGTCGGCCGCGGCGGCGACGACACGCTGTTCGCGCTTGAGGCCGGTGCGGTGGAGTTCGGCACCAGCCGTGGCCGCAAGGTCGTGAACATCGTTCCGGTCGCCTGACACGACCCCTTCGGGGTTCAGGCGCCGTAGAGCGTTTCGCGAGGCGGACCTCACTTCCCTTCGGGGAAGGCGGGTCCGCCTTTCGCGTGTTACGTAAGAGACATTCCGTACATACGTTGATGGAGGCACCTACCATGACCACCTTCGTGGACCGCGTCGAACTGCATGTCGCCGCGGGTAACGGAGGCCACGGCTGTGCCTCCGTCCACCGTGAGAAGTTCAAGCCGCTCGGCGGGCCCGACGGCGGCAACGGCGGGCGCGGCGGGGACGTGATCCTCACCGTCGAGCAGTCGATCACGACGCTGCTCGACTACCACCACTCCCCGCACCGCTCGGCCACCAACGGCAAGCCCGGCGAGGGCGGCAACCGGTCCGGCAAGGACGGACAGGACCTGGTGCTCACCGTGCCCGACGGCACCGTGGTGCTGGACAAGGCCGGCAATGTGCTCGCCGACCTGGTCGGACAGGGCACCTCGTACGTCGCCGCGCAGGGCGGCCGGGGCGGGCTCGGCAACGCCGCGCTGGCCTCGGCGCGGCGCAAGGCGCCCGGGTTCGCGCTGCTCGGTGAGCCGGGGGATCTCCAGGACATCGTCCTGGAGCTGAAGACGGTCGCCGATGTGGCGCTGGTCGGGTACCCGAGTGCCGGCAAGTCCTCGCTGATCTCGGTGCTGAGCGCCGCCAAGCCGAAGATCGCGGACTACCCCTTCACGACGCTGGTGCCGAATCTCGGCGTGGTGACGGCCGGTTCGACCGTGTACACCGTCGCCGACGTGCCGGGGCTGATCCCGGGCGCGAGCCAGGGCAAGGGCCTGGGCCTGGAGTTCCTGCGGCACGTCGAGCGGTGCAGCGTGCTGGTGCACGTCCTGGACACCGCGACGCTGGAGTCCGACCGTGACCCCCTCTCCGACCTGGACATCATCGAGGCGGAGCTGCGGGAGTACGGCGGCCTCGACAACCGTCCCCGGATCGTCGTCCTGAACAAGGTCGACGTGCCGGACGGCAAGGACCTCGCGGAGCTGGTGCGGCCGGATCTGGAGGCCCGTGGCTACCGGGTGTTCGAGGTGTCCGCCGTGGCGCACATCGGGCTGAAGGAGCTGTCGTTCGCGCTTGCGGACCTGGTGGCCAAGGCGCGTGCCGCGAAGCCGAAGGAAGAGGCCACGCGGATCGTGATCCGGCCCAAGGCCGTGGACGACGCGGGCTTCACCGTGACGCGCGAGGAGGACGGCGGCGAGCTGGTGTTCCGGGTGCGCGGCGAGAAGCCCGAACGCTGGGTGCGGCAGACCGACTTCAACAACGACGAGGCGGTGGGCTACCTCGCCGACCGGCTCAACCGGCTCGGTGTCGAGCAGGAGTTGATGAAGGCGGGCGCCCGGTCCGGCGACGGCGTCGCCATCGGTCCCGAGGACAACGCCGTCGTCTTCGACTGGGAGCCGACGCTCATGGCCGGTGCGGAGATGCTTGGCCGGCGAGGCGAGGACCACCGCTTCGAGGCACCCAGGCCCGCGGCCCAGCGCCGACGGGACAAGGATGCCGAACGGGACGAGGCGGCGCGGGAGTTCGACGACTTCGAGCCGTTCTAGACAGCCGTTCTGGACAGCCGTTCCGACGACGCCGGGGCGCCGAGAGGCGCCCCGGCGTCGTCGTGTCCGGACCCGGTGTTGTCGTGTCCGGCCCCGGCCCCGGCGTCGGCCGGATCGGTGAACGGCGGGAGAATTCCAGGGGTACCTGAGGGCAACCACCCGGCATGCCGGTGAGTCGTACTGGGCGGTGCGGATGAGGATCTTGGTCCTCGTCACGCACTTCAACCGCCCTTCCGACCGCCGGAGTTGCCGTGCCCCCGCGTTCCCGCCACCGCACCGTCCTGTCCCGCCGCACCCGCCTGGGTCTCGCCACGGGCGTCGCGCTCGTCGCCGGCGCGCTGGTGGTCCCCGCCGTCGATGCCGCCACGGAGACGACGACCGCGACGCCCAGCGGCAAGCGGCTGCACGACGACTTCAACGGGGACGGGTATCCGGACGTGGCGATCGGCGCGCCGGGCACCGCTTTGGACGGCGTGACGCGGGCGGGCTCGGTCAGTGTGCTGTACGGCTCCTCCAGCGGGCCCTCGACCTCGCGCAAGCAGGTGCTGACGCGGCCGGGCGACGACTGGAACGGCGGGTACGGCACCGGGTTGCAGAGCGCCGACCTGGACGGAGACGGGTACGCGGACCTGCTGTCGACGGTCGGGCAATCCATGATGGACATCGGCGACGGAAACGCCCTCGTCGTCAACTGGGGCGGCCCCAAGGGGCTTTCGGGCACGGCGGTGACCTTGACCTGGGCCCCGCGGGACGAGTGGTCGGGCGGATTCACCGTCGCGGACGTGGACGGCGACAAGCGCCCTGACGTGGTGACGGGGAGCGCCGACGACTGGAACAGCGACACCCCCGACCAGGACAACGGGGACGGCACGGTGTGGCACGGTCCCTTCACCCGGACCGGGCAAGCCGCGAAGAAGGACTACTTCGCTCTCTTCTCCGACCGGGCGACGAGCTTGCACTCCCTGACGTCCGGTGACGTCACCGGCGACGGCGTCGCTGACATCGTCGTGCGCCTCGGAAGCAACGGGGCGCCGGACTCGCGTGCGGCCGCCCTCCTCACGGGCGGCAGCGGCGGGCTCACCCTCAAGGGCCGGCTCAGGGATGCCCAGGGCGGCATGATCGGTGGCGAGGACGCCGCGATCGCGGACCTGAACAAGGACGGGTACGGCGACATCGTCGTCGGCCGCTCCGACGACAGGTACGACAGCGCCGAACCGCCCTTCCGCGGTGGCGGGCTGGCCGTCGTGTACGGCGGTCCGAACGGCGTCTCCACCACTCGCAAGCCGGTGTGGATCAACCAGGACACGGCCGGTGTGCCGGGTGCGGCCGAGCTCGGGGACGGCATGGGTTCGGGCGTGTCCGTCGCCGACACCGACGGCGACGGCTACCTCGATGTGGCGACCGGGCTGCCCGGCGAGGACCTGGACGGCATCACCGACGCCGGCTCCGTGCTCGTCCTGCGCGGCAGCGCGAACGGTCTGACGGGCACCGGCTCCAAGGCGTTCAGCCAGAACACCAGCGGTGTGCCCGGGACCGCCGAGAAGGGTGACCGGTTCGGCGCGGAGAACGCCCTCGTCGACGCGGACGGCGACAAGAGGGCCGGGCTGATCGTCGGCGACCCCGCGGAGAACGCCGGCAACGGTTCCGTGTGGGTCTTCTCCGCCACCTCCGGTGGCATCGGCGCCGGCGGATCCTTCTCGTTCGGCTCGGCCACCATGGGGCTCCCCTCGACCGGAGCCAGGTTCGGGGCCTCGCTGGCGGACTGACGGCGACGACCACGTCGTACGAGGAGCACATCCGCGTACGGCCACCCCCCACGAGATCGACAGGAGACAGCATCATGAACAGGCGCAGAGGAACCTGGCGCGCGGGACTCGCGGTCGTCATGGCCGTCACCGGGGCCGCCGCCCTGCCCGCATCGCAGGCGTCGGCCGGTGGCGCGCCGGCCGCCGTCGAGCGACACGACGACTTCAACGGCGACGGCTACTCCGACCTCGCGGTGGCGGCGCCCGAGGCGACCGTCGACGGGAAGACGCAGGCCGGGTATGTCGCCGTGCTGTACGGCTCGGCGAGCGGGCTCAGGACCGCCTCCAAGCAGGTCGTCAGCCAGAACACCGCCGGCGTCACCGACTCCGCCGAGACCGGCGACCGGTTCGGCAGCGCGGTCGGTACCGCCGATCTCGACCGGGACGGCTACGCGGACCTCGTCGTCGGTGTCACCGGCGAGGACTCGGTCGAAGGGGGCGCCGAGACCGGGCTCGTGCAGGTCGTCTGGGGCGGCCCGAACGGGTTGTCGGGCGGCGCCGCGCTGGCGTACGGGCACCACACCTACGACCGGCTCAGCGACCACGGGCGGCTCACTCTCGGCGATGTGGACGGCGACGGGGCGACGGACCTGGTGGTCGTGGAGGACACCTACAAACTGCGGGTCGTCAAGGGGCCGTTCGGCCGGGACGGTTCCGCGAGCGGCGGTGAACAGACCGTCGCCGACGACTCCGACCCCCGCTTCCTGGACCTGGCCGCAGGCGACGTGAACGGCGACGGCATCGACGACGTCGTCGGCACGATGCACGACGGCGACGAGTACGACGCCCGCCGGGTGACCTACTGGCGGGGCACGCCGGACGGCCTCGCCGAGGGCGTCGTGCTCCGGGACAGCAGGGACTGGCGGGTGCAGGGCGGTGAGTCCGTCGGGGTCGGTGACGTGAACCGGGACGGGTACGCGGACATCGTCGTGGGCCGCCCGGTCGACGGCTACGACAGCGACCTGGACACCCCGATCCCCAAGGGCGGCCGGGTCGCCTTCATACCCGGCTCCGCGAACGGGCCCGTCGGCACGAAGGCGACGTACGTCAACCAGGACAGCGCCGGAGTCCCCGGCGCCGCCGAGCGCGGCGACGGCTTCGGCACCGACGTCTCGGTCGCCGACGTCAACGGCGACGGGTACGCCGATGTCGCGACGGGCGTCCCCGGCGAGGACTTCGACGGTCTGAAGGACGCCGGTGGCACCGTCGTCCTGCGCGGTGGCGCGGGCGGCCTGACCGGCGGCGGCGCCACGGGCGTCAACCAGTCCACCGCCGCCGTCCCGGGCGTGGCGGAGACCCGTGACGTCTTCGGCACCGCCACCCACCTCGTCGACGGCGACGGCGACGGCCGGGCCGAACTCGCCGTCGGCGCACCGGGGGAGAACGGCGACGCCGGCTCGGTGTGGGTGTTCAGGCCGACCTCGTCCGGGATCACGCCGACCGGCTCGTTCACTTTCGGGGCCGGGACTCTCGGCACGGTCGCGGCGAAGGCCCGGCTGGGGTCCGGGTTCACCTACTGATCCACCGGCAGACCCGTCGCGGTCGGGGCACGTTCGTGCACGGCTGCGACGGGTCTCCTGTTGTCTCCCTGTTTGTCATGCACGCGAAGTATGCCGTTCAACGGGCGGACCGCCCTGAAGCATGAGCATCCCAAGTGTCCAAGAGGCCAGCGAGGCAAGGGAGTTCGCCGATGACCCACGAGCTCGGGTCCGTGTCCCCCGACCGACGCCGCTTTCTGACCGCCGGAGCCGCCGTGCTCGGCGCTGCGGCCTCCGCCCAGCTGTGGCTGCCGAGCGCCGCCCGGGCCGCCGAAACCCCGCTGCCCGACGGCGTGTTCAGCCTCGGCGTCGCCTCCGGCGACCCGCTGCCGGACGGCATCGTGCTGTGGACCCGGCTCGCGCCCGACCCGTTGAACGGCGGCGGCATGCCCGACCGCGTCGTCTCCGTCGAGTGGGAGCTCGCCGAGGACGAGCGGTTCCGCAAGACGGTGCGCCGGGGTGTCGCCCAGGCCCGGCCCGAACTGGGGCACAGCGTTCACGTGGATGTACGGCGGCTGCGGCCGGGCCGCACCTACTGGTACCGCTTCCGCGTCGGCGGGCAGCTCTCGCCCACCGGCCGTACCCGCACCGCGCCCCACCCGCTCAGCTCCGGCGGCCGGCTGCGCATGGCGCTGGCCTCCTGCCAGAACTGGCAGCACGGCTACTTCACGCCGTACGCCGACATGCTGGACCAGGACCCCGACTTCGTGCTGTTCGTCGGCGACTACATCTACGAGTCGACGCCGTCGTCGACGGGTGTGCGCCGGCACGAGGGCGCCGGTGAGCCGTACAGCGTGACGCAGTACCGCAACCGGTACGCCCAGTACCGCTCCGACCCGGACCTCGCGGCGATGCACGCGAACGCGCCCTGGGTCGTCACCTTCGACGACCACGAGGTCGACAACGACTTCGCCGGCGAGATCCCGCAGGACCCGGACAAGCAGTCGCACGACGCGTTCGTGGCCCGGCTGACCGCCGGCTACCAGGCGTACTACGAGCACATGCCGGTCCGGGCGAGCGCCATCCCGAACGGCCCGCACATCCAGATGTACCGCCGCCTGGAGTTCGGCCGGCTGGCCCGGCTCAGCGTGCTGGACACCCGGCAGTACCGCAGCGACCAGGTCAAGACCCAGGAAGCGGCCCAGGACCCCTCGCTCACCATGCTGGGCGCCGAGCAGAAGCAGTGGCTGATCGACGGGCTGCGGCACTCGCCGGCCCGCTGGAACATGATCGGCTCGCAGATCATGATGGCCGAGACCGACCTCCAGATCGGCGAGGGCAAGCTCTGGTACTACGACGCCTGGGACGGCTACCAGGTCGAACGCAACGCCCTGATGGCGGAGCTGAAGCAGGTCCGCAACCCGGTGGTGTTCACCGGTGACCGTCATCTGACGATGATCAGCGACCTCAAGGAGGACTACGCCGACCCGGACTCCGCCGTCGTGGGCGCCGAGTTCGTCGGTACGTCCATCTCCAGCAACGGCGACCAGGACCAGGCCGCGTTCCACAAGGAGTGGGACCCGCGCCTGCCGGACAACCCGCACTGGAAGCTGCTCGACGCCCACCGCGGCTACCACCTGTTCGACATCCGCCGCGACGGCATCGACGCGCAGGTGCGGATCGTGGACACGGTCCGGCAGCAGACGGCGACGCCGAGCACGCTGGCACGGCTGCGGGTGGAGGCGGGACGGCCGGGCGTCGAGGTCGTGTAGCCGCCGTAGCGCCTGGTGGGGGGCCTGGGACTCATCCGTGTCCCAGGCCACTCTCAGCGCGGTCTCAGGAACCCCTCTTACCGTCCTCTGACCATGGAGACGGACTGTACGAGAGATGAACTCCGGGGCAACGGCGTCCCGGTCGCCCCGCTGCCCACCGGAACCCGGCTGCTGCACATCGGCCCGCACAAGACCGGCACCACCTCGATCCAGGGCGCCCTGTTCGCGGCGAGGGGCGAGATGGCCCGGCACGGCGTCGAGTGGCCGGCCGACACCCGGCACCCGATGGAGGCGGTCCTCGCGGCCTGCGCCCGCACCGGGATGATGGGCGACACCAGGCCGACCGAGCGGCACTGGGAACGGCTGCTGGAGGCGGTGCGGGCGACGGGGCGGCGTACGTCCGTCATCAGCAGCGAGTTCTTCGCGGACGCCCCCGACGACACGACCGTCGAGCGGATCGTCGGGCAGCTCGGCGGTGAGCGCGTCCAGGTCCTGGTCACCCTGCGTCCGCTCGCGCGGATCATGCCCTCGCAGTGGCAGCAGTACGTGCAGAACGGGCTGCGCATGGGCTACCAGGACTGGCTCACGCACATGCTGCGCAAGCCGCCGTACGACAAGCCCAACCCGAGCTTCTGGCGCCGCCACCGGCACGACCGGCTCGTCGAGCGGTGGGCCCGGGTGGTCGGTGCGGAGCGGGTCACCGTCGTCGTGGTCGACGACCGGGACCGGGACGGGCTGCTGCGCACCTTCGAGGCGCTGCTCGGACTGCCCGAGGGGCTGCTGCGCCCGGCTCCGGACGCGGCGAATCGTTCGCTCACCCTCGCCGAGACCGAAATGCTGCGGAATCTTAATAAGGAATTCCGCGCCAATGGGCTGCCCGAAGAGCTCTATTCACAGCTCGTCCGGAACGGCGCCGTGATGCATATGAAGAACACGTGCGCCCCCGGTCCTGGTGATGTGAAGATCCGCACCCCCCGCTGGGCCGTCGAGGCCGCCGCCGGGATCGGCGCGGAGATGGCGGAGCGCATCGGGGCGACCGGCGTGCGCGTCCTGGGTGACCTGCGCCTTCTGTCGGCCGTTCCGGCGCCCGGAACGGACACCGGGGCGGACCCGCGGCTGGCCCCCGAGGCCGCCGCGCAGGCGCTGTACGGGGCACTCGCCGCCGCAGCCGCCGCGCCCGTACGGCACACCGCGCCCGCCAGGTCGCGCACGGTCCATCAGACGTCGTCCGGGGAGCTGGTGCGGGTACTCGGTCACCGTTGCCTCAGGAGACTGCGGCTTCGCTGAGCCTGTGCGGTTACTCACAGCGATCACCACGAACCTCTGGAGCGCCTCTGGTCATCGACCATGCGTACAAGGTGAATGACAGGTTGCGCGCACATATGCAGCCGGGGACGCTCACCTTGCACTGCGGTAACCACAAGTGGGAGCATTTCCAAGTTCCCAGTCGTCACAAGGTAGGTCACCTGTGTTTCAGCACATAGCCAAGCCCCGTACCACCGCAGTGATCCTGGCCGGTGGCACCGGTCAGCGGGTGGGTCTGTCGATCCCCAAGCAGTTGCTGAAGATCGCCGGCAAGGCAGTCATCGAGCACACCCTGACCACCTTCGAGAAGGCCGACTCGATCGACGACGTCATCGTCCTGATGGCGCCGGGCTACGTGCCGGACATCGAGAAGATCGTCGCCAAGGCCGGGTTCACGAAGGTCAAGAAAATCATCGAGGGCGGCTCGACGCGAAACGAGACGACCGAGCGCGCCATCGACGCCCTCGGCGAGGGCCTGGCCGAGGGCGAGGACCTGAACGTCCTGTTCCACGACGCCGTGCGCCCCCTGCTGTCACAGCGTGTGATCGACGACTGCGTCGTGGCGCTGGAGCGTTACCAGGCCGTCGACGTCGCCATCCCGTCCGCGGACACCATCATCGTCACGCGCACGCACGGCGAGGACGGCGAGTTCATCACCGAGATCCCGGACCGCTCCCGGCTGCGCCGCGGCCAGACTCCGCAGGCCTTCAAGCTGTCCACGATCAAGCGGGCATACGAGGTCGCCTCCGGCGACCCCAACTTCCAGGCCACCGACGATTGCTCCGTCGTGCTCAAGTACCTGCCGGACGTGCCGATCCACGTCGTCGCGGGTGACGAGTACAACATGAAGGTCACCCAGCCGGTCGACGTCTTCATCGCCGACAAGCTCTTCCAGCTGGCCTCCACCGCCGCTCCCGAGCAGGTGAGCGAGGAGGCCTACCGGCAGCTGCTGACCGGCAAGACCTTCGTCGTCTTCGGCGGCTCCTACGGCATCGGCAAGGACATCGCGGAACTCGCCGAGTCCTACGGCGCCACGGTGTACGCCCTGGGCCGCTCCACCACCGGCACCCACGTGGAGAACCCGGAGGAGGTCGACGACGCGCTGTCCAAGGCGTACGCCGAGACCGGGCGCATCGACTACGTCGTCAACACCGCCGGCGTGCTGCGCATCGGCAAGCTGGCCGAGACCGACAACGCCACCATCGAGGAGGCGCTGAAGGTCAACTACCTCGCCCCGGTGCAGATCGCGCGGTCCTCGTACAAGTACCTGTCGGAGACCAAGGGCCAGCTGCTGCTGTACACCTCCAGCAGCTACACCCGCGGTCGCGCCGAGTACAGCCTGTACTCCTCGACCAAGGCCGCCATGGTGAACCTCACCCAGGCCCTGTCCGACGAGTGGGCGGGCGACTCCATTCGGGTCAACTGCATCAACCCGGAGCGCACCGCCACGCCGATGCGCACCAAGGCTTTCGGCCAGGAGCCCGCGGGCTCCCTGCTGTCCTCCGAGGCCGTGGCCCGGACCTCCCTCGACGTGCTGCTTTCCGAGCTGACCGGCCATGTCATCGACGTCCGACAGCAGGACCCGACCGCGGCCGCCGGTGAGGCCTCCGGCTTCGAGCAGGCGCTGGCCAGTGTCCTCGACCGCCAGGACGGCATGGCATAATCAAGATTTAATAGCCTTATGGAATTCAGGCCTCTGCGTTTCTTCGTTCACGAAGAATTCACAGGGGCCTGACTCCTTCCCCCGTCCGTCCGGCCCCCCCCTCCCTGAGCAGGTTCTCCGTGATATCCACCGCTATTCGCGTCGCCCGGGTGGGCAGCCCGGCCGAGCTGGCCGCGGCGGCCCTCATGATCCTGGGCTTCCCGGCGCTCATGCTGGCCGCGCTCGTCCCGAGCATTCCCGCCTTCGCGGCCGCGGCCGCAGTGACGTACCTGGCGGACCACTATCTGCACCGCAAGGGCAGCTATCTGGTCAACCGACTGAGCAAGGTGCGAGCGGGTCTGTCGATCCGGTTCCTGATCAGGGAGCTGCTGCTCATCCTGCTGCTGGCCCGGCTCGGCCTCGCGGACGACCTGGTCTACTACGGCGCCATCGCCTGCTTCATCGCCTTCTACGGCCTCCAGGCCCCGCACGGCGCGCTGGTCACCCTGATCCGCAACCGCCGCCGGATGCCGGTCGCCACCCGCAACATCGACCTGGCCTCGCGCATCCGTATCCCGGACGCCCCGCCGCGCAGGCTGCTGCACCGGTCGGCGGAGAAGATGCTGCACCTCGACCTGGCCGCCGTGACCGGCATCCTCGTCTCGGCCGCCCTGGGCTCGGCAGTGGCCGGCTTCATCGGCATCGGCGTCACCGTGGGCCTGGGCTGTCTGTACGTCCTCGCGCTCGTGCCGTACGTGCGCGGCGCGAAGATCCCGCCGAACGCGGAGACCGTACTGGCCGCCGTCGACGACTGGCTGGCCGAGTACCGGCCCGAGACGGTGCTGTACTTCTCCGGCTCCAAGGACTCCGCGTACCAGGTCAACATGTGGCTGGAGACCATGGAGCAGCTGGACTCCAGGCCGCTGATCATCCTGCGTGAGCGGGTCATCCTGAACAACCTGGCGCCCACCACGGTCCCCGTCATCTGCGTGCCCGGCGGGGTGCACCTGATGAACCTGGACCTGTCGAACGTGCGCGTCGCGCTGTACGCCGCGAACGTCGGCAAGAACATCCACCTGCTGCGCGTGCCCACCATGAAGCACGTCTTCATCGGCCACGGCGACAGCGACAAGCTGGCCAGCGTCAACCCGTACAGCAAGGTCTACGACGAGGTGTGGACCGCCGGACGCGCGGGCCGCGACCGGTACGCCATCGCCGACGTCGGTGTCCGCGACGCCGACATCGTGGAGGTCGGCCGCCCGCAGCTGGCGCCGATCCAGGGCTGGAGCGGGGTGCCCGCGGGCCGGATCCCGACCGTGCTCTACGCCCCGACCTGGGAGGGCTGGGACGGCAACCCGGGCAACACCTCGATCGTGCTGGCCGGCGAGAACATCGTGAACCAGCTGGTCCAGGCCGACCCGCCGGTCCGCGTCCTGTACAAGCCGCACCCCTTCACCGGCACCGTCAGCAAGGAGGCCGGCGCCGCGCACCGCCGGATCGTGGCCCTGGTCGAGGCGGCCGCCGCCGAGCGCGTCACCGACCCCAAGTTCCTGGCCGACGCCGTCGCCCAGGTCGCCGCCAAGGCCGAGCTGACCCGTATCGAGGCGCGTCTCGCCGAGCTGTCCGGCAAGAGCACCACCAAGGGCGACGAGGCCGAGGCCACCCGCGACGGCCTGGTCGACCTCGCACGGCACGAGGAGGTCGCCCGGCTGCGTGCCGAGTGGAACACCGCGTACTGGGGTTCCTTCGGCAGCCACGAGCACCGCGTCATCACGGGCGCCGAGCCGCGTCTGTACGACTGCTTCAACGTCTCCGACGCGATGGTCTCCGACATCTCCAGCGTGGTCTCCGACTTCATCGCCAGCGGCAAGCCGTACGCCGTCACGGACTCCGCCGAGGTGGGTGTGGAGGAGTTCAAGCGGGCGAACACGGCGGTGCGCGCCGCGACGATCCTGTCCAACAGCGCGGCCGAACTGGGCGCGTTGCTGGACGCCGTACGCGACCCGGCGGCGGACCCGCTGGCGGAGGAGCGGGGCGAGCTCAAGCGGTACCTGCTGGGACCGGACGAGCCCACCTCCATCGAGCAGTTCAACACCGCGGTGGCCAACCTGGCGATCAAGGCCGAGACGCGCAATGTCGGCCAGGAGTCACGGACGGCGGCCGGAGCCGCCGAGCTGACCGCCTGACCCGCGGACCGTACCGAACAGCGGCTCGGCCCCCGAGGAGTGATCCTCGGGGGCCGAGCCGTTCGTCGTGGGTCTCCTCCGCTTCCCGCACGCCGTGAGTCCATGTCAGTTCGCGATGTGATCTGACTCACCAATCCATGGACATGAGGCAACCGCTTCCAACGTCAAGCCGTCTATCAGGTAGCGAATGAGCTGATACGGGGGAAATATCCCATTGACAGGGGGGAAACGTGACCGTCACGCAGCCTGATGTGACTGTGATCATCGGGGCGTACGAAGCGATGCCGTACCTGGTCGAGTGCCTTGCTTCCGTCGAGGCGCAGACCATCGACCCGGAGCGCATCGAGGTCATCGCCGTCGACGACGGTTCGAAGGACGGCACGGGGGAGTGCCTGGAGGAGTTCGCGGCCCGCGCGGCCATGCCGGTCACCATCCGGCAGGACAACTCCGGCGGGCCCAGCGGCCCGCGCAACGTCGGACTGGGCAAGGCGGCCGGCCGCTACGTCTTCTTCCTGGACGCCGACGACCGGCTGGGCCCCGAGGCCCTGGAGCGCATGGTCGCGATGGCCGACAGGAACGGCACGGACGTGGTGCTCGGACGGATCGAGGGGGTCAACCGCACCGCGCCGAAGTCCATGTGGGGCAAGACGCTGGACCGTACCGACGTCTTCTCCTCCAACATCAAGTTCACACTGAGCGCGCAGAAGCTGTTCCGCCGCGATCTGCTGACCCGGCACAACATGCGCTTCGACGAGTCCCTGTGGACCGGCGAGGACGCGCTGTTCACCATGGAGGCCTATCTGCGGGCCGACGGCGTGTCCGTGATCGCCGACTACACCTGCTACTACCTGGTGGGCCGCGACGACGGCAAGCACGTGACCAAGAGCGGCGGGTACTCCCTGCGCTTCGACTCCGCGCGTGCCCTGATGAACCTGATAGCCGAGCACATCCCCGCGGGTGACCGCCGCGACCTGCTCATGCTGCGCCCCTTACTGATCACCCTGCTCCCGCAGTTCGGGCCCCAGTACGCCAAGGACAGCGAGCAGGTCAGGCGGCACAAGCTGGAACTGGCGAAGCCCCTCATGGACGCCTTCTGGACGCCGGGCATCGCCCGCCGCCTCAAGGTGGACGAGCGGCTGCGGCTGCACCTCGTCGCCGAGCAGCGGCCCGAACTCCTGCTGCCGGTCGTGGAGTTCGTCAAGGCCAAGAAGCAGCCGGCGGCCCTCCTGGAGAAGAAGGGCCGCCGGGTCTACCTCGCCTACCCGCACTTCCGGGACGCGGCGGCGGGGATCCCCGACTCGGTGTACCTCGCCGAGCCGCGCCAGGCCCGCGCCTACCCCGGCTACCGGGAGGGCGGCGCGGACTCCTTCCTGCGGCGCGCGGTGCGCAAGGCACGCCGGGTGCTGAGGTCCTCGGGCGGGGCTACGCCGGGCGGGCGGGCTGCGGCGGCGTAGCCGACCGGCGCTGGTCGGGGATCTCGGTGGCGACCTCCACCGCGAGCCGCTCCGCCATCCGCGCCCGGTGCTCCCGGGCCGCCGTGCACAGCGCCCGCACGGCGTCGTCGAAGCGCACCTGTGCGGCCGGCTCGTCCGGCCCGAGCAGGTGCCGCTTCAACTCGGCCCTGGCCTGCGCCAGTTCGTCCCGCTCGGGGTGCCGCACCGTGTCCAGCAGGTCCGGCACCCCGGCCGCGTCCGGCGTCAGCACGGTCGCCGCGCGCACCGTCGGGAAGGTCTTGCGGAACACGTCCTCGGCGAGGCCGCTGGTGTTCGCGACGGCGTACGGCTTCCCGCTCGCCATGAAGTCGCTGATCACGCTCGACACATCGCTGATCAGCAGGTCGGCCCGGTCGAAGCAGGAGTACAGCGCGGGCCGCACCCCCGTGACGACCTGGTGCTCCCCCTCGGGCAGCGAGGCCCAGTACGCCTCCTCCCAGGCCGCCGTGGCCGCCGCCACCGCCTCCGCCCGACCGGGCTCGGGCGCCGACTGGAGCAGCATCCGCTCGACCTGATCGGCCCCGGCCCGCAGGGTGGTCGTGGTGAGCCGGTCCAACTCCTGCGTGCGCAGGCCGAGTTCCTCGTTGCCAGGCGGCCGCTCGCCGGCCCGCTCCCGGTTCGCGGCCCTGATCAGCTCCCGGATCCGCAGATCGGCCGCCCCGGCCCGCGGATCCACCGACCCCGTCAGCGGATGCGGCTTGTACAGCACCCGTACGCCCGGGTCCGCGAGCAGCGCCCGTACGAGGTTCTCGCCGGCCTCGATCACCGACGTGTTCCCCGGGTTGCCGTCCCAGCCCTCCCAGGTCGGCGCGTACAGCACCGTCGTACGGGCACCCTTCGGCGCCCCTTCGTACGGCCGTACGGCGTCCAGCTGGGGGCGGCCGATCTCCACGACGTCCTTGTCCTCGACGCCGACCTCGGCCAGCGCGTACCGCTCCCGCGCCGCCGGACCGGCCACCCACACCTCGTCGTAGGCCTTCGCGTAGGGGTTGCAGGACGACAGCTTGTCGCTCTCGCCGTGGTTGACGAAGGTGTGCTTGAGCGTGGGGATGCGCAGGACCTGGGAGGTCTTGCCGGAGTTGGACGGGTGGATGAGGACCTGGAGCGAGGAGTCCTCCAGCCGCATCAGGGTGGAGACCGTCGGCAGACACAGGACCGGCACGTCCGTCGGGCCGATCTTCTGCACCATGAACCGCTCGCGCAGCACGATCACGGGACGTCCGTCCAGCCTCGCCAGCGGCTCCAGCCACATGTTCGCCTGGTACGCGGAGGACGCGCCGCCGGAGAAGTACAGCCCGACCGTCGGCCGGTACTCCGCGAGCCACGCGTCCAGCCACTCCAGCGTCTCCCGCTCGCCCGCCGGACGCCGGCTCGGCAGCAGCCGTACGGAGAGGTCGTACAGGCCCAGCAGGGCGAGCCCGAGGGACAGGGCGACGCCGAGGGCCGCGCAGCGCGGGTCGTCGGTGGCGGCCGTGGCCAGCAGGCCCGCGGTGGCCGGGAGGCCGAAGACCGGCAGACGGTGGCCGGGGCGGCGCAGCAGGACCGGCGGGGCGGGGGACAGCCGTAGGGCGCGGGCGTCGATGTTGCGGGTGAGAACCGGCAGGGTGCGGGTGCGGCGGACCAGCACCGACAGCGCCTGGATCGCGCAGTGCAGGGCGTAGAAGGCGAGCAGGCCCGCGACCAGCGGCGTGTACAGCGTCTCGCGGTGCTGCTCGCCGATCCGCAGCAGGGCCACGACCAGCAGCAGGTCCCGCAGCACGTGCCGCACGGTGATGTCCGCGTGCGACTTGGCGAACACCGACAGCACGCCGCGGTGCCAGCGGTACAGCACGCCCTCGACGGCCAGGGACACCACCGTCGAGGCGAGCAGCAGCGGGATGTGCGGGCGCAGCGCCGCCACGGCCTGGCCGCAGAAGGCTGCGACCAGGAGAGCCGTGACGAGCGCTCTCGCCGTGAGGCGGGACAGGGGTGCGGGCAACTGCGGTCACTCCAAGGTCGCGACGGGACATGTGCGCCCGGGTTAACGCGCGGCGGCCTGCGGACGACACGCACGTGACGCTCCGCTTAGGAGTGGCGTGACGGGTTCTACCGTCCCGACTTCAGCGCCCTGCGGATCGGGGCGCCCACCACGCGGCGTGCCCGGCGGTAGACGGACGCGGGGGGAAGCGTCCCGCCCTTGCCGACTCGGGACAGCTCGCGTCTCAACCGGTCGTTGTCGGCCGCCAGTTCACCGACACGGCTCTGGAGGAAGCCGAAGCGGCTGGTGAGCGAGGTGAGGTCGGCGTCGTTCCAGGGGCGGATGCCCGCCGGGAAGGACAGTGACCGCATGTGTGCCTCGAAGGCGGCGCCGCCTTCGCCGTGGGTGAAGGTGTTCTCCAGGCCGTTGCGGTCCAGGAACCCGGTGAACCGCTCGAACCGCTCCTGATGGCCGCTCATCAGGGGGCCGAAGTCGGCCTCCTCGTACAGTGCCGCCGGGTCCAGGTCCTCGGGCAGCCTGTCGATCCGGCGGTGCGGGATGCCGAAGTAGCGGCACAGTTCCAGCGTGCGCGAGTCGCCGCACAGCACGGTCGCCGGGGTGCCCGCGAGCAGGGCGGCGATGTTGCCGTGGATGCGGGAGCCGAAGGAGAAGTCGAACGCCCGCAGGTCGTCGATCCAGGTGACCGGGTCGATGTAGACGCGCACCTTGTCCTCCCGGTACATCGGGTGGTCGGGGTGCGTCGGGATGGCGGTGACCAGGGAGTTCGGGTCGGACAGGTCCCGCCAGTGCAACTGCCGTGCGTCGCTGAGGTTCTGGCCGATGAAGCGCAGGCCGGGGTAGCGGGCGTGGGCGCGGGTGATGACCCGGTCCAGGCCCTGGGACTTCACCGCGCTGTGCGAGCCGTTGACGGCGATCCGGGAACCGGGGACGAGGGCCGGCTCCCGCTTGGTGACGGTCAGCTCCTTGCCCCACAGGAACAGCGAGGGGCAGCCGATGACCTCGACGTCGCGGAATCCGAGGTCGTTCAGGTACTTCTCGGTGAACTCGCCCCGGACCCCGATCGACGCACTGCGGTCGAGCACGGCGGAGACGAAGTCGCGCACCGCGGGCTCGATGCCCTTCAGCCGCGCGGGGTTGTAGCCCAGTCCGGCCTGCGCGCCGACCCCCACCACGATCACGGGGATCCGCAGCTTGCCGATCAGCCGGGTCAGTCGCTTCAACTGGGCTTCGAACGACGGGCGGAACGCGTTGGCGAGCGGGACGACGAAGGCGTCGTACTCCTCGTTGATCCGGCTCGCCGCCGAGACGTCGGTGCGGATGCCGTTCGAGACGACCTCGGCGCGCGGGGTCTCGAGGATCTTGTGCATGGCATCGCTGAAGATCAGGTTGCCGGAGTTGGTGGCGATGACATCCCGGTGGAGGGCCTCTTCGACGGGAACGACGTCGTAGGGGCTCTTGCCCGAGCGGAGCAGGATGCGCTTCTCGCGCCGGGCGTCGTGAGCAGTGTGTGACACGGCGTTCACCTTAGGTTTGCCGTGTATTTGTTTTCTACCGGCGACCAACGCAACCTTTTCGCTGTATGCGACGCGTGAGCGAACCGTCACCGCCCGCCTGTCCGGGGGCTGGAATCCCCGCGCGCCGCACGATCCGCTTCGCGTAGATTGCCGGGCAGGGAACCGGACTTATGCAAGGGGAAAGAGCACAGGTGACAGGGGCAAGGCAGGGTGTGCGCGAGGCCCGCAGGATTGTCGTCAAAGTGGGGTCCTCGTCGCTGACCACCGCGTCCGGCGGCCTGGACGCCGACCGGGTCGACGCGCTCGTCGACGTCCTCGCCAAGGGGCGCAGCGGGGGAGAGCGGGAGATCGTCCTGGTCTCCTCCGGCGCCATCGCGGCCGGACTCGCCCCGCTGGGCCTGCGCCGCCGCCCCAGGGACCTGGCCCGCCAGCAGGCCGCCGCCAGCGTCGGCCAGGGGCTCCTCGTCGCCCGCTACACCGCTTCCTTCGCCCGATACGGCGTCCGGGTCGGCCAGGTGCTGCTCACCAGCGACGACATGAGCCGCCGCGCCCACCACCGCAACGCCTCGCGCACCCTGGACAAGCTCCTCGCGATGGGCGCGTTCCCGATCGTCAACGAGAACGACACCGTCGCCACGGACGAGATCCGCTTCGGCGACAACGACCGGCTCGCCGCCCTGGTCGCCCACCTGGTGCGGGCGGACCTGCTGGTGCTGCTGTCCGACGTGGACGGCGTGTACGACGGCGACCCCAGCAAGCCGGGGACCTCGCGGATAGCTCAGGTGCGGGGGCCGGAGGACCTGGCGCACGTCGAGATCGGCAGCACGGGCAAGGCGGGCGTCGGCACCGGCGGCATGGTCACCAAGGTCGAGGCGGCCCGGATCGCCGCCGCCGCCGGCATCCCGGTGGTCCTGACCAGCGCGATCCACGCCGCCGAGGCGCTGTCCGGCGGCGACACCGGCACCTACTTCCACGCCACCGGCAAGCGTTCCGCCGACCGTCTGCTGTGGCTCCAGCACGCGTCCACGCCCCAGGGGTCGCTCACCCTCGACGACGGTGCGGTACGGGCGGTCGTGGAGCGCCGCAAGTCCCTGCTGCCGGCCGGGATCGCGGCCGTCGAGGGCGAGTTCAGCGCGGGCGACCCGGTCGAGCTGCGCGACAGCGCCGGGCGCGCGGTCGCACGGGGGCTCGTCAACTTCGACGCCAAGGAGATGCCGCAACTGCTCGGGCGGTCGACGCGCGAGCTGGCGCGGGAGCTGGGGGCGGAATACGAGCGGGAGGTCGTGCACCGGGACGACCTGGTGATCCTGGAGCCCTGAGCGCCGCCCGAGGGCTGAGCGGGCCGAAAACAGGGGGAGCGCCCGGCCTCCCGGCCGAAAACAGGGGGAACACCCCGTTTCAAACGCCGCCCTGAGGTGGACGTTCCGCAAAACCGCCCCGCGAGCCCTTGCGGCCTGCTCAACTTTCTCTGAGGGACACATTCCGTACGACCACCGGGTCGGTGACTGCGTGAAGGAGGCCGTCGTGAGACGAGTGCGCCCTGGGACGGCGTCCCGCAGTGCCGGTGGGGCCTCGTCCCGTGCGGCCGGTGAGGAGCGCGCCTTGACGAGTGTGGCGGCCGGCGACCGCTACGAGGAGCCCAAGGACCTGCCCCGCCTGTGGCACGTCACCCTCAGCGTCTCCGGTGAGGAGGCCCCGCTGAAGGAGGTGCGGCGTGCCCTCGAACAGCTGGCCCACGACCACCCCTTCCTGCTGACCAGCCGCTACGCGGGCGACCACGCCGAGATCCGCTACTGGGAGGAGGCCCGCGATCTGCACGACGCGGCCGCCGTCGCCCTGCGTCTGTGGGGCGAGCACCGGCAGAGCGCGGGGCTGCCGCCCTGGGAGATCGTCGGCCTGGAGGTCATCGACCGTGAGACCTACCACCTGCGCGTCGCCGAGGGCTACGGACCGCCACCGGCGACTCCGGTGGGTGTCCATCCCTACTGACCGGCGCCGCGCGGCTCGTCTCGCGGTTCGGAATGCGCGATGGACCGGCCGCGCGACCGCACTACCCTTCATGCCATGACCACGCTTTCGCCGTACGACTCCATGTCCCCGGTCAACCGGGCCGCCTACCGCGCCAAGGCCGCCGCCGCCGACCTCGCCCCGCTGCCGCGGGCCGAGAAGGACGACGCGCTGCTCGCCATCGCGGACGCGCTGGAGGTCCGTACGAGTGAGATCGTCGAGGCCAACGCCAAGGACATCGCCAAGGCCCGCGAGGCCGGCACCAGCGAGGCGATCATCGACCGGCTGACCCTCACCCCGGAGCGGGTGCGGGCCATCGCCTCCGACGTACGGGACGTCGTCGCGCTGCCCGACCCGGTCGGCGAGGTCGTGCGCGGGTCCACGCTGCCCAACGGCATCGACCTGCGCCAGGTCCGCGTCCCGCTGGGCGTCGTCGGGATCATCTACGAGGCCCGTCCGAACGTCACCGTGGACGCCGCCGCCCTCTGCCTGAAGTCCGGCAATGCGGTACTGCTGCGCGGCTCGGCGTCGGCGTACGAGTCGAACAGCGCCCTCGTCCGGGTGATCCGGGACGCCGTGGGCGGGGCCGGGCTGCCCGCCGACGCCGTGCAGCTGGTGCCCGGCGAGAGCCGTGAGAGCGTGCGCGAGCTGATGCGGGCCCGCGGCCTGGTCGACGTGCTCATTCCGCGCGGCGGTGCCTCGCTGATCCAGACGGTGGTCACCGAGTCCATCGTCCCGGTGATCGAGACCGGCACGGGCAACTGCCATGTCTACGTCGACGCCCACGCCGACCTCGACATGGCGATCGAGATCCTGATCAACTCCAAGGCCCAGCGGGTCAGTGTCTGCAACTCCGCCGAGACCCTCCTCGTCCACCAGGACATCGCCCCCGAGTTCCTGCCGCGGGCCCTGGACGCCCTCGCGGACGCCGGGGTCACCGTGCACGCCGACGAGCGGGTGATGGCGTACGCCAAGGACTCCAAGGCCACCGTCGTGGAGGCGACGGCCGAGGACTGGGAGACCGAGTACCTGTCGTACGACATCGCCGCCGCGGTCGTGGACTCGCTGGACAAGGCCGTCGAGCACATCCGGCTGTGGACGTCCGGGCACACCGAGGCCATCGTCACCACCTCGCAGCAGGCCGCCCGCAGGTTCACCCAGCTGGTCGACTCCACGACGGTCGCGGTGAACGCCTCCACCCGCTTCACCGACGGCGGCCAGTTCGGCTTCGGCGCGGAGATCGGCATCTCCACGCAGAAGCTGCACGCCCGAGGCCCGATGGGGCTCCCGGAGCTGACCAGCACGAAGTACATCGTCACCGGGGACGGGCACGTACGGCGCTGAAGCGGGCGCGTGGCGCGCGGCCAGGGCATATGCATCCGACACGCGCCCCCGGGCCGCCTCCGTGCCGCACGAGGGGTGTCTCACAAGGCGGATGAATTTCCATACCGTCTGCCCAAATTGACCCCCTCGGACTACTCTGGATCCCGTGCCGGAGGACGTGGGGGGCACGCCGTTCCCTGACGGCTGGGAGCCCGACGACGACCACGACCGCGGGGTGTCGGACGAAGAGTTCGCCTCCGTGGTCTTCGACGAGGCCTTCGTACAGGCGGCCGCGGTGCACGAGCCGACCGCCGTCGAGCGCCTCCTGGCCGCCGCCCAGGCCAGAGCCGAGGCCTCCGAGGCGGAGGCCCGCCGGGCCCACGGCCGGGGCGAGCGGTACGACGAGGGGTACGGCCCCGACGGCCGCACCGGTTTCGGCCATGACCCCGAGCTGGACGATCCGGACGACACGGACATCCTCGAAGGTCATTACGGAGCCCCGGGCACGTACGGCAAGCAGGTCCGCTGGCATCGTCCGGTCGCCTGGATGCTCGCCCTGGTGATGGGCATCGGCATGGTCGCGCTGGCCTTCACGGCGGTCTACCGCGGCGCCTCGTCGGGCAACCGGGAGCAGCAGGTCCCGCCACCGGCGTCCACGGGCCTGGAGCAGGGCAGCGGGGCGGCTCCCTCCGCCTCCGCCGACTACTCGCCGCCGGCCGTCCCGGCGACGCCGCGTACGCCCTGATCGCAGCTGATCAAAGGCCTGAACGCTACGGAGAGCAGTCGGCCGATTCTGGTGAGAACCTGTCAGAACTTGTCGTGCAGCAGGGCGTTTACCCGGGCTCTCCGCGACCTACCCTGAAGATATGGGAGGGCCTGGAGACCCACCTGAGGGGACACCCGAAGGCGGCCCCGGAGGTGGCGAGGACGAGTACCGATCCGTCGTCTTCGACGAGTCGTTCGTCCGCGCTGCCCGCCTTCAGGAGTTCTCCGCGCAGGAGCGGATAGCCGACCACGCGCCCGCCGTACGCCGCCGCGCGCCGATGCGCAGAGGCCTGTCCCGGCAGGCTCTCGTACTCGTCCTGTTGATCGCCGTGGCCTTCGGTACGGCGATCTACATGGGTGTACGGCACCCCTATCAGGGCCCGCCCGGCTCCGGGCCGCCCGCCGAGCCGCTGCGGATGACCGTCATCCCGCTCGCGCCGCAGGGCGAGGTGCCCGGCACGGGCGACACCGACCTGCTGTACGCGCGCAGTCCCGCCGCGCAGTTCCGGATCGGCGCGGAGGGGATCCCGCTGCCGGCCGCGCGGCGCACCGCCCACTTCTCGGACAGTCAGGTCACGGGCGCGCTGAGCATCGCCAAGGACTACATCGTGCGGTCCGCGCTGTACCCCGAGGTGCTCACCGGCGACCAGATCCGTGCGGTGCGGGTGCTGCTGGACCCCGACCAACTGGACCAGTTCGACCAGAGCTTCGGTCATCCGGCCGCGGACGGACGGCATGCGCCGACCGGCTGGCTGGTGCGCTTCGACTCCTCGCAGGTGGAGCTGGCCGATCGCAGGATCAGGGCGCAGGGCACGCTCCAGGCCGCCGAGACCGACGCCTCGACCCTGGAGGTCACGGCAGACCACACGTTCGTCTACGCGCTGCGGGCGGCCGACGGCGGCAAGGCCGCCGAGGCGTCCCTGTTCACCGTGCGCCGCGAGCTGCACTTCCGGTTCGACCGCGAGGACCTGCGGCTGCACCAGGCCCAGCTGGTCGTCTCCTACGTCCAGGCCGGGCCGCTGTCCTGCGCCGACGACTCCACGAACCGGCTGCATCCGCTGCTCGCCGGACACACGGCGAAGGAGGGCGGCCCGGCGGGCACCGACCCGTACGCCACGGGCGGGGCCACGGCGCTGTGCGGATCGCTGGCCGTGGGTTCGCAGCCGAAGGTGTGAGGCGGCAGCCCGGTCAGCCGTTCGTCCCGGAGCCGTCCCCGTCCTCGCGTCCCGGCTCGTCCCGCGGCGGCGCGCTCGTGAAGCCGCCGAAGCCGCGCCGGACCCGGCCGCCCAGGTCGCCCGCGCCACCGGCGATGTCCGTGACCAGCTTCATCAGCGGGTCCTTGGAGGACTTCACGTGGGTGGCGTAGTGGGACGCCGACTCGCGGAAGGAGTCGGTGACCGAGGTGTCCTTGTCCTCGTCGCGGCGCGGGTAGTGACCGTCCATGATCCGCTGGTGGTCGCGGGTCTCGGCCCACTTCTTCAGCTCGGCCGCGCGGACCGTGGTGAAGGGGTGCGAGCGCGGCAGCACGTTCAGGATCTTCAGGACCGAGTCGCGCAGGTCGCCGCCCGCCTCGTACTCCTCGGCCTGCTTCAGGAAGGCGTCCACGTTCATCTCGTGCAGATGGTGGCCGCCCGCGAGCTTCATCAGGCCCCGCATCGAGGCGTGCAGGTCCTGGCCGACCAGCAGGCCCGCCCGGTCGGCGGAGAGCTCCGACTTGCGGAACCACTCCCGCAGCGCCGTCACGATCGCCATGATCGCGAGGTTGCCCAGCGGGATCCACGCGACCCGTACGGCGAGGCTGGTCAGGAACAGCAGGATCGTGCGGTACACCGAGTGGCCGGAGAGGGCGTGGCCCACCTCGTGGCCGACCACCGCCCGCATCTCCTCCTCGTCGAGCAGCTCCACCAGACCCGTGGTGACCACGATGATCGGCTCGTCCAGGCCGATGCACATCGCGTTCGGCACCGGGTCCTGGTTGACGTACATCGGCGGGACCTTCTCCAGGTCCAGGATGTAACAGGCGTCCCGCAGCATGTCGTTGAGGTGCGCGAACTGCTGGTCCGAGACCCGCACCGAGTCGGACAGGAAGAGCAGCCGCAGACTGCGCTCGGGCAGCAGGCCGCTCAGCGCCTTGAAGACCGTGTCGAAGCCGCTGAGCTTGCGCAGGGCCACCAGGGCCGAGCGGTCCGCCGGGTGTTCGTACGCACGCGAGGAGATCCCCGGGAAACGCCTGCGCTGCCTGCTCGGTACGTGCTCGTGCCCGTTGTGCTCGTGGCCGTCGGACATGTCTTCCCCCATGCGTCTGTGCGTCTGGATGGGTCTCGCTCGGCCCTTTGCGGAGCCTTGTTCCGCCCTTTGCGCCCCCGAAGCAGAGCCCAGCCTAGGCGGAGTTACCGTGGACGGGCACTACAGCGAAGGAGTTCCGCGTCATGGAGCACAACCCCGCGGCCGACTGGCTCACCGAGGCCGCCAACGCAGCCGAGCAGCAGGGGGCGGGAAATCTGCTCCGGGTCGTACTGATCGTGATGGTCGTGGGCTGTGTGCTGACCGCGTGGTTCCTGTTGCGGGGCTACAGGCAGAAGGACGACTGAACCGCCGGGAAGGTTGCCCGCGGTCGGCCGGGGCGCCCCAACGGTGGAGTCGGCGTGATCCCCGTCATGGCGCCCGCTTACGATGGGCCGACATCTTTATCCCGCCCACACCGATAGGTCACGCCGAAGATGAGCTTCCACAGCGCAGCTGCCCAGTTGGTCACCCTCGCCGCCGAGGGCGAGGAGCACGGCGGCAACCACAACAGCATCGAGCCGTGGGTCACCGGCGGTGGCGCGTTCATCATCCTCCTGTTGCTGCTGTGGATCACCACCCGCTTCAACCGCGACCGCTGAGTCCCGGCCAGCCCCCTGTCTCCGTCCGACCGCCGTCGGCCGGAGCTCTCAGGCGGGGCCGGTAGGGTCTGCACGCATGGGAGAGCAGGACATGCCTACCGGCCCCGGAAACGGCCCGACGAACCCCGGCAAGCGCCGCCTCGGCGTCATGGGCGGGACGTTCGACCCGATCCACCACGGCCACCTCGTCGCGGCCAGTGAGGTCGCCGCGCAGTTCCATCTCGACGAGGTCGTGTTCGTACCGACCGGCCAGCCCTGGCAGAAGAGCCACCGGGATGTCTCCCCGGCCGAGGACCGCTATCTGATGACGGTCATCGCCACCGCCGAGAACCCGCAGTTCTCCGTCAGCCGTATCGACATCGACCGCGGCGGCCCGACGTACACGGTCGACACCCTGCGCGATCTACGCGCGCTCAACCCCGACACGGACCTCTTCTTCATCACCGGCGCCGACGCCCTCGGCCAGATCCTGACCTGGCGGGACTCGGAGGAGCTGTTCTCCCTCGCGCACTTCGTCGGGGTCACCCGGCCCGGCCACCAGCTGGACGACGCCGGCCTCCCGGAAGGCGGTGTGTCGTTGGTCGAGGTTCCCGCGCTGGCCATCTCGTCCACCGATTGCCGCGCGAGAGTCGCGAAGGGAGATCCCATCTGGTATCTGGTGCCCGACGGAGTCGTGCGCTACATCGACAAACGTGAGCTGTACCGCGGCGAGTGAGGCAGTGAGCCGAGAGGGGCTACCGGTGAACGACCGATACGACGCGGGATATGGAGACGACCAGTACGAACTCGTCGGATACGACGAGTACGGACAGCCGGTGTACCGACAGGTACCGGCACAGCAGCAGCCCCAGCAGCACTACGACCCCTACGCACAGCAGGGGTACGGCTACGACCCGTACGCGACCGGCACGCAGCAGCCCGTGCAGTCGTACGACCCCTACGCGAGCGGCGACACCGGTCAGCAGCCGCCCACGGCCTCCTACGACGCCTACGGCACCGGAACCCACCACCAGCAGCAGGTCGGCGCGCACTCGCCGCCGTACGACCCGTACGGCCGAACCGCCACCAGCGGGCAGCAGCCGCGGGTCGCCGAGCAGACCGCCTACATCCCGCAGCAGGCCGGGCCGGTCGAGGAACCGGTGGACCAGGAGCGGGGCGAGCGGGACTACCACACCGAGCAGTTCGCCTTCGTCGAGGAGCCCGACCAGGACTCCGAGGACGTCATCGACTGGCTGGCGTTCACCGAGAACCGCACCGAGCGCCGCGAGGAGGCCAAGCGACGGGCACGCGCGCGGGTGATCGCCGTCTTCGTCGTCCTGGCGATCGTGGCGGCCGGCGGCGTCGGCTACCTCTGGTACGCCGGGAAGCTGCCCGGCCTCAGCTCGACGGACGACAAGACCGGCACCGCGACGCCCGTGGGCGCCCAGAAGCGGGACGTGATCGTCGTCCATCTGCACAACACCAAGAAGGGCGGCACCTCCACGGCGCTGCTCGTCGACAACACGACCACCAAGCAGGGCACCACCGTCCTGCTGCCCAACTCCCTCGCCCTGACCGGCGACGACGGCACCACCACGCTCGCCAAGTCGGTCGACGACGACGGCTCCTCCGGGACGCGCGACGCCATCGACACCGTCCTCGGCACCGAGATCCAGGGCACCTGGCGGCTGGATACGCCCTATCTCCAGAACCTCGTCGACCTGGTCGGCAACATCGACGTAGACACCAACGCCGATGTGCCCGACCCGGACGCCAAGTCCAAGAGCGCCGCGCCCCTCGTACGCGAGGGCAAGGGCCAGACCCTCAGCGGCAAGACGGCCGTCGCCTATGCCACCTACCAGGGCTCGGGCGAGGCGCAGAACGCCCAGCTGGAGCGGTTCGGGCAGGTCATGCAGGCCGTGCTGCGCAAGCTGACCTCGGACACCCAGGGCGCGACCACCACCGTGCAGACGCTCGGCATGATCATCGAGCCGCCGCTGACCGACAAGGACCTCGGCGCCTTCCTCGCCAAGCTGGCCAACCTGGCCAAGGGCGGCGACTACAAGACGGCCCTGCTGCCCGTCCAGAACGACGGCACGCTCAGCGCCCAGGCGAGCTCCAGCGTCGTCAAGGACGTCCTCGGCGGCACCGCCAAGAGCCCCGACAAGGACGCCGCGGTCCGTGTGTCCGTCAGCAACGCCAGCGGCACCAAGGGCAACACCGACAAGGCCCGCGTGGTGCTGCTGAACGGCGGCTTCACCTTCCTGGAGGGCGGCACCGGGTCCACGGCGTCGAGCTCGAAGGTCGTCTACGCCGACGCCGCCCACAAGGACGACGCCACCGAGGTCGCCAAGACCCTGGGCCTGTCCGCCGACGCCGTCGGCAAGGGAGAGGTGTCCGGGAACGCGGACGTCTCGGTGGTGCTCGGCCAGGACTACGAGCCGTCGTCCGGGTGAACGCGCGCCGCACCCCACGTGAGCCGATAATCACGTGGGGTGCCCTCGGCGGTCCGTGAGACCCTTGATGTCAAGTGTCCGCCGATCGAAAGCCTTGTAGTGACCGCTACCGACCGTTCCCTCGAGCTCGTCAACACCGCCGCACAGGCGGCCGCCGACAAGCTCGCGCACGACATCATCGCCTACGACGTGAGCGACGTCCTGTCGATCACGGACGCCTTCCTGCTGGCCTCCGCGCCCAACGACCGCCAGGTCAAGTCGATCGTCGACGAGATCGAGGAGCGGCTCCAGAAGGAGCTCGGCGTCAAGCCGGTGCGCCGCGAGGGCGACCGCGAGGCCCGCTGGGTGCTGCTCGACTACGTCGACATCGTCGTCCACGTCCAGCACAGCGAGGAGCGCGTCTTCTACGCCCTGGAGCGGCTGTGGAAGGACTGCCCCGAGCTGGAGCTGCCCGAGGACGCCAAGGCCACCCGTGGCAAGGCCGCGGAGCACGCCGAGCTCCAGGCCGCCGAGGAGGCCGCCGAACTCGGCGGTGAGTGGCGATGAGTGCCACCGGCGAGGTGACCGCGGGCAAGTCCGGCCGCGGCCGTCGCGTCATCCTCTGGCGGCACGGCCAGACCGCCTGGAACGTGGAGCGCCGCTTCCAGGGCACCACCGACGTCCCCCTCACCGAGGCCGGCGTCTCCCAGGCCCGCCGCGCCGCCCGGCTGCTCGCGGGTCTCAAGCCCGACGCGATCATCGCCTCCGACCTCCAGCGCGCCGCTCTCACGGCCGCCGAGCTGGCCGCGCTCACCGGCCTGGAGGTCACTCACGACGAGAGCCTGCGCGAGACCTACGCCGGCGTCTGGCAGGGCCTGACGCACGAGGAGATCATCGCCCGGTACGGCGAGGAGTACGCCGCGTGGAAGCGCGGTGAGCCGGTGCGCCGCGGCGGCGGCGAGCTGGAGACCGAGGTCGCCGACCGGGCCGCTCCGGTGGTGCTCCGGCACACCGAGAAGCTCCCGGACGACGGCACGCTCGTCGTGGTCAGCCACGGCGGCACCATCCGTACGACCATCGGCCGTCTCCTCGGCCTCCAGGCCCGGCACTGGGAGAGCCTCGGCGGCCTCTCCAACTGCTGCTGGTCCGTGCTGGGCGAGGGCGCGCGCGGCTGGCGCCTGCTGGAGCACAACGCCGGCACGCTGCCGGAGCCGGTGCTCGGCGACGACGACTGAGGCCGGGTGTCCCGGACGCGACGGCCCGGGAACCCGGATTTCACTTTCCGGCAGGTCACAGGCTAGAGTTCTTCTTGTTCGCCCCGCCGAGCGGGACGCGAGACAACATGCGGCTCAGCCGCGTGGCAAGGGGCTATAGCTCAGTTGGTAGAGCGCCTGCATGGCATGCAGGAGGTCAGGAGTTCAATTCTCCTTAGCTCCACAGCGAGACAACAAGATCCCGCCGATCGAAATGATCGGCGGGATCTTCTGGTATCCGCACCGGGGTCGCGATCAACGACCGGGCTCGCGTGGCCGGTTCGCACATGTTGTCGACCGGTGTCGAACTGTTCCGGTCCGGCTTGAGTGACTTGGGCCCCGGAGGCGTATACCTCTCAGGAGGCGCTTCGGGCTGCGTGTTCGCCCGGTTCGCACGGCCGCCCGGGCTGCTGTGTCCGGACTGGTACTGAGGCGTCGCTGACCGTATTGGTCCGGCCGTGGCAGAATCAAACGGCCGGAGGGGGCGCGGCCCGACGGGAGGGAGTAGCGATGCCTGCGTGCATCCTCGAGGAGGTCGGTCACCTCTTCGATGCAGCGTTGACACGGGATACGATCACCCGCCTCAGCTGCCCTTCCTGCGGCTCCGTCCATGTCGCTCAGCTGCTCGGTGACAACGGCGGAGTTTCCTACGTGTGCACGGCCTGCGGCCACAGCTGGAGCTGATCGATGGGTGCACACAGGCGAAAGTGCGACTGGTGCGGCAGTGGTACGCCGATCGTCCGTGACATGGAACCGGTGAACCCCGACTACCAGTACTGGTGCGAGGAATGCGCTCGGGCGCTGATCATAAAAGGCGATCCGATCGAGACCTACCGTGAACTCGAGGGCGAACCGATCTACGGCCGCCTCCTCGAAGAACACTGCACGCTGAAGCGTTTCTATTCCTTCGTCACGGCCTGAGGCGAACCGGGATCCCTCGTGGACATTTCGGACATTTACGGCCGTAATGCCGTGGGTGGCAAACGATTTGGTGCTGCACCCGGTCGACCGGTAATGTTGGCGTCGCCGCCGGGGAAACCTGGCGGACCAAGCAAGGGGCTATAGCTCAGTTGGTAGAGCGCCTGCATGGCATGCAGGAGGTCAGGAGTTCAATTCTCCTTAGCTCCACAGTAGATCCCGCCGGGTCAGTGAGACCCGGCGGGATCTTTTTGTCGTCCGGTGACGGCGAAGGGGCCGTCCAGCTGGACGGCCCCTTTCGTGTGTGCTCGGTCTCAGCGCCCCAATGCCCGCCTGCCGCGCCCCTGGGAGAGGACCGGCAGGTTGCGGGACGACTCCTGCACCCGGGTGTCCTCCTCCAGGCGCAGGGCGAGGGCGGGGCAACGCCGCACCGCGCGCAGCGCCTTGGCCTCGGCATAGCGCGGCACCTTCGCCTGGGCGACGGTCGGGAAGCCGTCGGCGCCCAACTGGAAGACCTCCGGGAGGATGTCCGCGCACAGGCCGTGGCCACGGCACAGCGTCCAGTCGACGTAGATCTTCTGCCGGCTGGGACCGTTCTCCTCCGACTCGGCGCCGCCCGGGAGGCCCGACGGTGCCCTGCCGCCCTCGAAGAGCGGCAGAACGCCCTCCACGGGCCGTCCGCAGCCGTTTCCGAGGACATGCGCCGCGAGGTCGTCGGTGAACGCCTTGATGGTCGACTCCAGGAACATCGCGGAGCCGTCCGGGTGGGAGCACGCGCCGCGCCGCTTCACGTTCTTGGCGACCTGCTTGAGCGCCTCCAGGGCGGCCGGGCCACCGCCGTTGAGGATGTCCTCCATGCCGCGCGCGGCGGCCGGCAGACCGAGGTAGCAGGGGCCGCACTGGCCCGCGCTCTCCTCGGCCAGCCACTGTGCGACGCGCAGCGACTCGCCCAGCGGGCAGGTCTCCTGGGTGATCGGCAGGATCGCGCCGGCGCCCAGCGAACCGCCCACCGCGTCCAGGGAGTTGCGGGAGACGATCGCCTCGTTGACGGTGGCCGCGTCGATCCACTTGCCGTGGTAGCCGCCGGTCAGCACGCCCTGGGGGACCGGCGGGGCACCGGCGAGCTGGAGGACGTAGCGCAGCGGCACGCCCGTGGGTACCTCGATGACCATCGGGCGGGCGACCGCGCCGGAGACCGTGAGCATCACGGTGCCCGGCTCGTCGTACAGGCCGGTGTTGCCGTAGCGCTCCGGGCCGATGCGGGCGGCGATCGCCAGTTGCGCGAACGTCTCGGCGTTGGACAGCAGCGTGGGGGCGCCGCCGACGCCGTTCTGTGAGGCGCTGACCTTGCGGCCGGGCGGGATCGCCGGGCCGCCGTCGATGGAGCGGACCACGGAGGCGGCGGCTCCGGTGACCATGCGCACCGGGTTGCGCTGGACGAACGCGCGTAGCGCGGACCGGCGGCTGTTGCTGAGGCCGCGCTCGGCGAGGGCGGCCTCCATGGAGCGCTGCGTGGACTCCCGGGTGACCGCCACCACGAGCGTGCGGGCACCCATGGCCTCGGCGCACAGCAGGGCGCCGTCCAGGATGAGATGGGGGGCACGGTTGATCATCACCGTGTCCTTGCGGCAGGCCGGTTCGTCCTCACTGCCGTTGACGACGACGACCGGACGCACCCCGCGCTTGATCGCGGTCTCGGCGACCGAGCGCAGCTTCTTGTGGAAGGGGAAGCCCGCGCCGCCGCGGCCCTTGAGGTTGATGTTCTCGGCGAGCTTCGCGAGCTGCTCGCCGCCCAACGGTTCGAGCGGCCCGTGCACCTTGAGATGCATGGGCAGATCGAGTCTCTCGACAAGGTCGAAACCCGACGTGAGCTGGGGAAGTCCGACCACGCGGACTTCTGGTACGTCGGGCAGGGCCTCGTTCACTTAAAGCCTCCGGAAGGCGTGTTCCAAGGTTCGCCCGAACCCGGTGCGTCGAAGTCGTAGGGGGCACCGGGGAATGTCTCAGTGGCGGGACCGCTGTTGTTGTACGTGTCGTTCTGGTTGTACGTGCCGAAGACGGCGTTCGTCTCAGCGGTGTCGTACACATCACTCGAGCCGTAGCCCGAAGCGCCGGTCTCATAGCCCTGGGTGCCCGAATTGCCGTAGACGGGGATGGAGTATCCCGTGTCGTTCAGGGGGTCGTAGGCGGACGGGGGTGCCTCGCCGACCGGCGGCGGGGAGGGGATCGGCCAGTTGCCCGTGCTGCTGCCGTCGACGCGCGGGATCGCCTCCGTCGGCTGCATGTCCAGGGGCAGGTCCATGCGTGAGGTCTGGTCGGCGTACGGCTGCTGCTGCCGCCCGCGCGAGCTGGGTGAGACGGCTCGGTAGGCGGCGGCGAAACCGCCCGTGGTCTCCGCGGCGGACGGGGCCTGGGAGGGCATGCCGGGCAGGGGGCCCGGGCGTGCGTCGCGGCCTCGGCTGCCTCGGGACGGCCGTTCCGGGCGCTGGTTGTCGTAGCCGGGCAGGGAGGACCCGGACGCCGCCCTCGCGCGGCTCTCCTCCAGGTCCTCGCGGACACCCGGCTCGTTGCCGATGATCTGGGCCAGCCGGTCGGCGACCTTGCGCTTGAAGGGGCGTGGTGCCGCGCGCAGGGCCAGTGCCGCGGCGACGGCGACCACACACAGCTCGTAGCACACCATGAAGAACGGCGCCGCCGGGCGGCCGGCGAACAGTCCGTGGATCAGGGCCGAGCACCAGGCCGGGTAGGCCAGCATGTGCATCATCCGCCAGCGCGCCGCGACGGGCGCCGGGGACGCGAAGCGGTTGCGCAATGCGCCGGTGACGCCCACGAAGATCATGAGGAGGGCGGCCAGGGAACCCAGGCCGACCAGGAAGGCGCTGCCCGGGATCTCGGTGCCGCCGGCGAACGTGAGGCTGAAGGGGATCAGCGCGGCGAGCAGGGTGGCGTGGCCGAGGGCCAGCTTGACGCCGATGTGCACCAGGAGGAACGCGATCGAGGCCACGGCGGTCACCCGGTGGATGCCCTGCGCGATGATCCGCTGGCGGGTGTTGAGGATCATCCGGTCCTGGGCGACGAGGCCCCAGATCACCGAGCAGGTCAGGCAGACGAGCGACAGGACGCCGGCTCCGAAGTTGAGGAACTCCAGGAACGCGTCGTCCATCACACTGTCGTTCGGATCCGTCGTCACGACATACCTCCCGATATCGCGATGAGGGGTATGGACGACAGAGAGGCACCGACCGACGCCCCCCGAGCCGGGGGGGCCGGCCTGGGGGGCGAGGTGCTGTGAGGGCGAGGGTTCATGGGGGCGACTCCGAACGGTTCGGGAAAGTGGTCCCGGTGCCGCACTCTAAGTGGCTCCATACCGGGGGGTACGGCGTTTGAGTTATTGCGTTGTTATCTACGGGCTGAGAGAAGCTTGTGCTGTCCCTTAGCGACTGTTACGCCAGGTAACAGTTGAGGGTTGTTCAACTTTTCGAGGTCTTCACAACTCTCAGGTACGGAATCGGGGGCGCGGTTGTTCATGCGCGAGCCCCCCAGTGAGCCCCGTCATGCGCCCCGCCACAAGCCCGTCGCGACCCGCTCGGGCCCTGCGGTACCCTGACGCCATGCGTGCCGTACGCCTTCTGCTTAGCGGGCCGCGCTGATCAGTCCCGACCACCGGGCGAATCGGATGGTCGGAATCGGCGCGGCGTCCCCTCCTGTGCGAGGGGATTTTTCGTTTCCGGAGAGCCGCAGCCGCGGGCAGAGACGATCGATGGAGCTTTGAGGATCATGAGCGAGACGAACCCCGCTGCCGCCGCCGAGGTGGCCGCGCCGCACCGCTACACGGCCGCCATGGCGGCCGAGATCGAGGCACGCTGGCAGGACTTCTGGGACGTCGACGGCACGTACGCGGCGCCGAACCCCGAGGGCGACCTGGCGGGCGACCCCGCGCTGGTCGCCAAGCCCAAGAAGTTCATCATGGACATGTTCCCGTACCCCTCCGGCGCGGGCCTGCACGTCGGCCACCCCCTGGGCTACATCGCCACCGACGTCTTCGCGCGCTTCCAGCGCATGACCGGCCACAACGTCCTGCACACCCTGGGCTTCGACGCCTTCGGCCTGCCCGCCGAGCAGTACGCCGTGCAGACCGGCACGCACCCGCGTGTGTCCACCGAGGCCAACATCAAGAACATGCAGATCCAGCTGCGCCGGCTGGGCCTGGGCCACGACAAGCGCCGGTCGTTCGCCACGATCGACCCTGACTACTACAAGTGGACCCAGTGGATCTTCCTGCGGATCTTCAACTCCTGGTACGACGCCGAGGCGGGGAAGGCCCGGCCGATCGCCGAACTGGTCGCCCGGTTCGAGAGCGGTGAGCGCGCGGTACCCGGCGGGCGCTCCTGGGCCGACCTGACCGCCACCGAGCGCGCCGACGTGCTGAGCGAGTACCGGTTGGCCTACGCCTCCGACGCGCCCGTCAACTGGTGCCCCGGCCTGGGCACCGTGCTGGCCAACGAGGAGGTCACCGCCGAGGGCCGCTCCGAGCGCGGCAACTTCCCGGTCTTCAAGGCCAAGCTGCGCCAGTGGAACATGCGGATCACCGCCTACGCCGACCGGCTGCTGGACGACCTGGACGAGCTGGACTGGCCCGAGGCCATCAAGCTGCAACAGCGCAACTGGATCGGCCGCTCCGAGGGCGCCCGCGTCGACTTCCCCATCGACGGCGAGAACATCACGGTCTTCACCACCCGCCCCGACACCCTGTTCGGCGCGAGCTACATGGTGCTGGCGCCGGAGCACCCGCTGGTCGACAAATTCACCCCGGACGCCTGGCCCGAGGGCACGCACGACGTGTGGACCGGCGGCCACGCGACCCCGGCCGAGGCCGTCGCCGCCTACCGCGCGCAGGCCGCCGCCAAGTCCGACGTCGAGCGCCAGGCCGAGGCCAAGGACAAGACCGGCGTCTTCATCGGCTCGTACGCGACCAACCCGGTCAACGGCGAGCAGGTCCCCGTCTTCATCGCCGACTACGTCCTGATGGGCTACGGCACCGGCGCGATCATGGCCGTTCCGGCGGGCGACCAGCGCGACTTCGAGTTCGCGCGCGCCTTCGAGCTGCCGATCGTCTGCATCGTCGAGCCGACGGACGGACGCGGCACGGACACCTCCACGTGGGAGAACGCCTTCGGGTCCTACGACGCGAAGATCATCAACTCCACCGGTGAGGGTGTGTCCCTGGACGGCCTGGGCGTCGCCGAGGCCAAGGCGCGCATCACCGAGTGGCTGGAGCGGTCCGGCATCGGCGAGGGCACCGTCAACTTCCGGCTGCGCGACTGGCTGTTCAGCCGCCAGCGCTACTGGGGCGAGCCCTTCCCGATCGTCTACGACGAGGACGGCGTCGCCCACGCGCTGCCCGAGTCAATGCTGCCGCTGGAGCTGCCCGAGGTCGAGGACTACAGCCCGCGCACCTTCGACCCGGACGACGCCGACACCCAGCCCGAGACGCCGCTGTCGCGCAACGAGGAGTGGGTCAACGTCACGCTGGACCTGGGCGACGGACGCGGTCCTCGCCCGTACCGGCGTGAGACCAACACCATGCCCAACTGGGCCGGTTCCTGCTGGTACGAGCTGCGCTACCTGGACCCGCACAACAGCGAGCAGCTGGTCGACCCCGAGATCGAGCGGTACTGGATGGGTCCGCGCGAGGGCCAGCCGCACGGCGGTGTCGACCTGTACGTCGGCGGCGCCGAGCACGCCGTGCTGCACCTGCTGTACGCCCGCTTCTGGTCCAAGGTCCTGTTCGACCTGGGGCACGTCTCCTCCGCGGAGCCGTTCCACAAGCTGTTCAACCAGGGCATGATCCAGGCCTACGTCTACCGGGACGCGCGTGGGATCGCCGTACCGGCCGCCGAGGTGGAGGAGCGCGACGGCGCCTACTACTACCAGGGCGAGAAGGTCTCCCGGCTGCTGGGCAAGATGGGCAAGTCCCTGAAGAACGCGGTCACTCCGGACGAGATCTGCGCGGAGTACGGCGCCGACACGCTGCGGCTGTACGAGATGGCGATGGGCCCGCTGGACGTCTCCCGGCCGTGGGACACGCGCGCGGTGGTCGGCCAGTTCCGCCTGCTCCAGCGACTGTGGCGCAACGTCGTCGACGAGGCCACCGGTGAGTTGACCGTCGTCGACGCCGAGCCCGACGAGGAGACGCTGCGTGCCCTGCACAAGGCGATCGACGGGGTGCGCGGGGACCTGGAGGGCATGCGGTTCAACACCGCCATCGCCAAGGTCACCGAGCTGAACAACCACCTGACCAAGGCGGGCGGCGCGGTGTCGCGCTCGGTCGCCGAGGCGCTGGTGCTGATGGTGGCGCCGCTGGCCCCGCACATCGCCGAGGAGCTGTGGCGCAAGCTGGGCCGCACCGACTCGGTCGTCCACCAGGACTTCCCGGTCGCCGACCCCGCGTACGTCGTGGACGAGACCGTGACCTGCGTCGTGCAGATCAAGGGCAAGGTCAAGGCCCGCCTGGAGGTCTCGCCGGCCATCTCCGAGGAGGAGCTGGAGAAGGTCGCGCTGTCCGACGAGAAGGTCGTGGCGGCGCTGGACGGGGCCGGGATCCGGAAGGTGATCGTGCGGGCGCCGAAGCTGGTGAACATCGTTCCGGCGTGAGTCCGCCTCCGCGGCGGGGCCGGGTCGGGTTCCGTGAGCGTACAGCGGTCGGCTCGGGCGGCCGCCGGGTTCGGGGGGCTGTGCGGGGCCGGCCGGCGGGGCTGACCGGTGGGGCTGACCGGTGGGGCCGGCCGGTGGGGCTGACCGGCCCACATGATCTCGGCTCGGGGTGATCCCCTACGGGCAGGTTCGGGGTTCTTCTGGAACTCCGAGCCTGCCCGCTGCGTTTACCGTTGAAGAGTGACGTGGCGTGGGCCGCGCCGGTCGGAGGAGGAGTTCGTGGAAGCAGTGATCGCAGTTTTCGCCCTGCTCTTCGTGCTCTTCGTGGCGCTCGGCGCGTACGCCACGGTGAAGGTGGTAGGTGCCGCCAAGCGCCGCGTGGACGAGACGATCACCCACGCACGGCGCACGGTCGAGAACCACACGCTGCGGGCCAAGTCCTTCGCCCAGCCCGGTCCGGCCGGCGAGATCGCCCAGCTGCGGCTGAAGCTGCGCACCTCCATGCGGGCCACGCAGGAGGCACTGCACGCGGGCGTGGGTGAGGACGAGTCCCTCAGAGAGTCCCTCGGCCTCTTCCAGCGCCTCAGCACACACGGGCACGAACTGGACGCCGAACTGCGGCGCCTGGAGTCCGAGCCGGACCGCTCGACGCTCGCCGAGCGGGTGCCCGACCTGCGCGAGCGCACCGAGCGCATCGTCCACGCCGCGGACTCCCTGCGCTGGGCGGTCCGCGACCGGGCCGACCGCTTCGCCGCCGACGACCTGGACTCCCTCAGCACACAGATCGACATGGAGACCGGCGCGCTGCGGCACTGGCAGACGACCGAGTCCACGACGCCGGGATCTTCGCCGGGCGGGTCCTCGACGACCGGGGCCGCAACGGCCGCGTCCTCGTCGCCGACCCCGCCGTCGTCGACACCGCCCCCGTGGCCGGAGGCCCCCGCCGCCGAGTCCGGTGCGACGACCGAGCAGACCTGGCCGGACACCCCCCGGTCGAAGCGGGCCGAGGAACCGACGCGGCCCGCCATCAACCCGCCCGGACCTCGCCCGACATACCCGTGGCAGAAGAAACCCCGCCCCGAGAGCACGACTTGAGCGCGCGGGACCGCGAACCGCTCCGGTCAAGGCTGCACCGGCTGAGCGGGGTCGGGCTGCCGCCCGGGCGCTACGCCAGGTAACCTCCAGCTCATGTCCCGCCATGTCGCTATCGTCACCGATTCAACGGCCTACCTGCCGCCCCGGACGATGGAGCGCCACGGCATCACAGCGGTGCCCCTGACCGTGGTCGTCGGCGGCCGGGCACTGGACGAGGGCACCGAGATCTCCACCCGTTCCCTCGCCCAGGCGTTGCAGAAGCGACGCCCCGTCACCACCTCCCGCCCCAGCCCCGAGGTCTTCGCGGAGCACTACCGCAAGGTCGCCGAGGCCGGCGCCACCGGCATCGTCTCCCTGCACCTGTCAGCCGAACTCTCCGGCACCTACGACGCCGCGGTCCTCGCCGCACGCGAGGCGCCGGTGCCGGTCCGGGTGGTGGACACCGGGATGGTCGCCATGGCGCTCGGGTTCTGCGCGCTGGCCGCGGCAGCGGCGGCGGAAGCGGGCGGCACGGTGGACGAGGCCGTGACGGCGGCCGAGAAACGGGCCGGGGGTACGGCCGCCTACTTCTACGTGGACACCCTCGACTACTTGCGTCGTGGCGGCCGTATCGGCGCCGCCCAGGCGCTGCTGGGCTCCGCGCTCGCGGTGAAGCCGCTGCTGCAACTGGAGGGCGGCCGGATCGGGCCGCTGGAGAAGGTACGGACGGCGTCCAAGGCGATCGCCCGCCTGGAGGAGATCGCGGCCGACCGGGCGGGCAGTGCGCAGGTCGACATCGCGGTCCACCATCTCACCGCCCCCGACCGGGCGTCGGCGCTGGCGGATCGTTTGCGGGCACGGGTGCCGGGGCTGGCCGACCTGCATGTGAGCGAGGTCGGAGCGGTGATCGGGGCGCATACCGGGCCCGGTCTGCTGGGGGTCGTGGTCTCGCCTCGCTGAGCGGTCCGTTGGGTGGGGTCGGGCGGCGACGCTCCTCGTGTGGGTGACGGAGTTATCCACAACTGGCTGGTAGTCCCCGGAAATTGAGCAAGATCATCGCGGTTGTGGCGAGGTGCCTGATCCTCGTCGCATGGCACTTCGATCACGTACACGCACAGCCACGACGACGGTGAGCAGCGGTCCGGGCCGCGGCCGCTACTCCGACAGCCGCGCCCGGCACCGACGAGGCACGCAGGCCCCGGGGAGGGCCCGGCAGCGCCATGGCTCGGGGGAGGAGCTACGGCGCCGGGCGGAGGTGATCTTCGCCGAACGGGCCGCGGAACGAGGGGAGTCGGGGACGGGGCCGCCGGGGTGGGAGGAGGGTGCTCGACGCCGGGAGGGTGAGGGCGGCGAGCGGGCCGAAGCCGGCGACGTAGGGGCGGACGTGGCAGGGGCCGTCACTGGCGTTGCTTCCGGGGCCGCCCCCGAGGTGTCCCGCGAGGTCTCCCCCGAGCGGGACGACGCGGGCACGGGGGATTGGCGGGCGAGGGCCGGGCTGGCGCTGCGGGAGCGGATGCCGTTGTGGCTTCAGGCGCGGTGCGGGCTGGAGCGGCGGAGCGTGCTGGCGCTCACCGTGGTGCTCGTCCTCGCCGCCGGTTTCGCGGCGCAGCACTTCTGGACGGGGCGATCCCAGCCCTTGCGGGCGCCCGAGGTGGTGCGGGCAGCGGCTCCTTACGGCTCGGGCGAACCGGTAGGGGAGCAAGGCGGGCCGAGCGGGCCGGCTGCGTCGGCGGCCGGTGCGCAGGTCGGCGCCCCGGGCTCGGCCGCCGCCGAGATCGTGGTGGACGTCGGCGGGAAGGTGCGTGAGCCGGGGATCCATCGGCTGCCGGCGGGCTCGCGCGTGGCAGACGCCCTTCGCGCGGCCGGTGGGGTGCGCCCAGGTACCGACACCGACGGTCTCAACCGGGCCCGGTTCCTGATGGACGGCGAGCAGGTGATCGTCGGAGCTCCGGCCGGCGCTCCCGGGACGGCTCCGGGTGCGGGCACGGGCGGCGCGACGGTCCCCGGCGGCACGGCACCCGCCGCGCCGGTCTCCCTCAACACCGCCACCGTGGACCAGCTCGACACCCTCCCTGGCGTCGGCCCGGTGCTGGCCCAGCACATCATCGACTACCGCACCCAGCACGGCGGCTTCCGCTCCGTGGACGAGTTGCGTGACGTCAACGGCATCGGTGATCGCCGCTTCGCCGATCTGCGGAACCTCGTACGGCCATGAGGCGCGAAGACCGCGAGATCCGTGTCCCCGACCTCGTCCCCATCCACGTCCCCGACCTTGCCTCCACCTCCACCTCCACCCGCACCCCTGTCCACGCCGCATCCGGACGACGGCTCGGTGCCGCGCACCCCCGGCAGGAAGGACCGGCGGACCTCCGTCTCGTCCCACCGGCACTCGCCGCCTGGGCGACGGCGGCGTTGATGCTGGACGCCTCGCCGGTGTGGATTGCCGGTACGGCGGTCGTCTGCCTGCTGGCGGCAGTCGTTCTGCTGCTGGTGCGTGGCAGCGGGACAGGCGCCGGCCGCCCCACCGGGACCGGGCCGGACTCCCCGCCGGTGCTGCCCACCCCATGCGAACGGGGCTCGACGTCCGTCCGCCCGCCCTGGCACCGCACCTGGCACCGCACCTCCGTCGCCGCCGCCTTGCTCTGCGTCGCCGCGGCCGCCGCCTCCGCCGGGCTGCACGGGGCCGACCTGCGACGCGGGCCGGTGCCGGGGCTGGCGCGGGAGTACGCCACGGTGACCGCCGAGGTCGAGCTCACCGCCGACCCCCGGCTCACCAGACCCCGGGTCAAGGGCAATCACATGGCGCCGACCTCCGTGCTGGTCGAGGCGGACGTACGGCGAGTTGAGGAGGCGGACGGCACGGCGATGGTGACGCGGGCGCCGGTGTTGATGATCATCGACGGGGACCGGCCAGACCGGCCACCCGCCGCCGACACGCAGCCGCAGCCGTCCTCCGCCAGCCAGCCCTCACCCTGGCTGAGCCTGCTGCCCTCCACGCGTCTGCGGGTGAGCGCGCGGCTCGCGCCCGCCCTGGTCGGCGGGGACCGGATCGCGGCCGTGCTGCGGGTGCGGGACCCGGTCGCGCCCCAGGTCGTGGGGGAGCCGTCGGGGGCGCAGCGGCTGGCGGGGCGGTTACGCGGCGGGCTGCGGGAGGCGACGGACGGGCTGCCGGCGGACGCTCGGGACTTGCTGCCGGGGCTGGTCGTGGGCGACACCTCGCGGATCACCCCGGAGCTGGACCAGGCCTTCAAGGAGACCGACCTGGCGCACACGCTCGCCGTCTCCGGCAGCAATCTCACGATCATCCTGGCCCTGCTGATCGGCCCACCCGGCCTGGCACAACTTGCGGAGCGCCGTGGGCTCGCGCCTCGCCTCGGCGTCTCGCTGCGGACGACCGCGCTGCTCGGCGGAGCGCTCACCCTCGCGTTCGTCGTCGTGTGCCGGCCCGACCCGAGCGTGCTGCGGGCGGCGGCCTGTGGCGCCGTCGCGCTGCTCGCGCTGGCGACCGGGCGCCGCAGATCGCTGATCCCCGCGCTGGCGACGGCCGTGCTGCTGCTGGTCCTGTACGACCCGTGGCTCGCCCGCAGCTACGGCTTCCTGCTCTCCGTGCTGGCGACGGGCGCTCTGCTCACCCTCGCGCCCCGGTGGAGCGTGGCGCTGCGCGGACGCGGGGTGCCGCCGAGGCTCGCCGAGGCGCTGGCCGCCGCGGCAGCCGCACAGGCACTGTGCGCGCCGGTCGTGGCGGTGCTGTCGGCCCGGGTGAGCCTGGTGGCGGTGCCGTGCAATCTGCTCGCGGAGTTCGCGATCGCGCCGGCCACGGTGCTGGGCTTCGCGGCGCTGGCCACGGCGCCGGTGGCGATGCCGGTGGCCAAGGTGCTGGCGTGGTGCGCGAGTTGGCCCGCCGGGTGGATCGCGGACGTCGCCCGGACGGGCGCCGCACTGCCCGGCGCGGGCGTGGACTGGCCCGGCAGCTGGACCGGGGCTGCGCTGCTGGCCCTCGCCACGGTGGTGGTCCTGCTGGTCGGCCGGCGTCTGCTGCGGCACCCCTGGTGGTGCGGTGTCTGCGGGGCGCTGCTTCTGCTGGCGGTGGTGCAGCCGCCACCGCTGACCAGGGTCGTCACGGGGTGGCCGCCGCCGGGGTGGCGGTTCGCGATGTGCGATGTGGGGCAGGGCGACGCGACGGTGCTCGCGGCGGGCGAGGGGACGGGTGTGGTCGTGGACGCCGGCCCCGATCCGACGCTGGTCGACCGCTGTCTGCGCACGCTCGGCATCAAGCGGATCCCGCTCGTGGTGCTGACCCACTTCCACGCCGACCATGTGGCGGGCCTGCCCGGCGTCCTGCGCGGGCGCGAGGTGGGCGCGATCGAGACCACGGGACACGAAGAGCCCGTGGACCAGGTGGAGTTCGTACGGAGGGAGGCGGCCGTCCGGCGCGTTCCCGTGACGCGGGCCGCGGCCGGGGAGGAGCGGCGCACCGGCTCGTTGAGCTGGCAGGTGCTGTGGCCGCCGGCCCACCCCGCCCTGGCCCCCGACGGCCCGAACGACTCCAGCGTCACCCTGCTCGCCCGCTCGGCGGGACTGCGGCTGCTGCTGCTCGGGGATCTGGAACCCCCCGCCCAGCGGGCGCTGTTGAGATCGCCGGACGCGGCGCTGCTGGCCGGCGTGGACGTGCTGAAGGTCGCCCACCACGGCTCGGCCTACCAGGACCCGGAGCTCATACGCCGGGCGGCGCCCAGGCTGGCACTGATCTCCTGCGGGGAGGACAACCCGTACGGGCACCCGGCCCCCGGCACCGTCGCGGCGCTGCGGGCGCAGGGCGCGGTGGTGCTGCGGACGGACGAGGACGGGGCGATCGCGGTCGCGGGTACGGGCGCGGAGCTCACCGTGGCGGGAGACTGAGGGCATGGATTCCGTAGAGGTTGATGCCTATCTCCGGCGCCTGGGAGTCGAGCACCCGGCGTGGCCCACCGTGGACGTGCTGCGTGAGCTGCAACTGCGCCATCTTCAGACGGTGCCGTTCGAGAACCTGTCGATCCACCTCGGCGAGGAGATCGTGCTGGAGGAGAAGCGGCTGTGGGACAAGGTGGTGGGCGCGCGACGGGGCGGGTTCTGCTACGAACTGAACGGGGCGTTCGGGGCGTTGCTCGGCGCGCTCGGCTTCGATGTGACGCGGCTCGCGGGTCGGGTCTACGGCAAGGAGGAGCGGCTCGGGATCCCCTACGACCACATGGCGCTGAAGGTGGGGACCGTGGACGGGGGCGCGTGGCTGGCGGACGTCGGTTTCGGGGCGCACAGCCACTATCCGCTGGCGTTCGAGGCGCGGGGTGAGCAGCTGGATCCGGCGGGTGTGTTCCGGGTCGTGGAGGCCGGGCCGGACGCGGCCGGGGTGCGGGGCGGGCACGACGTGGTGGAGGCGACGGACCTGGACGTCGTCATGGACGGCAGCCCGCAGTACCGGCTGGACCGGCGGCCGCGGGCGCTCGGCGACTTCGTGGCGGGGGCGTGGTGGCACAGCACCTCACCGGTCTCGCACTTCACGCAGTCGCTGGTGTGCTCACGGGTGACGGAGGAGGGAGGGCGGATCACGCTCAGCGGCCGTACGTTCAAGGCGACGGCGGCGGACGGGACTCGTGAGGAGCGGGAGTTGGGCACGGACGAGGAGGTGCTGCGGATGTACCGGGAGCGGTTCGGGATCGAGCTGGACCGGGTGCCGACGGTGAGCCCGCCCGAGCGCGGTCGCTGATTGCGGGTGCCCGAGAATGGCACCGTGAGCGATGTGAGACATGTGCTGGTGCTGCCCGACCGTGATGCGGCGGAGGAGGCCGCGGAGGCGCTCGGGGAGCGGTTCGGCATCGACGAGGAGCCGCGGCTGGTACGCGACGCGCTGGCCGGGGAGGACGATGCCGAGGACGCGCAGTGGCTCGTACTGCTGCGGGACGAGAAGGAGCGGCTGGACTCCGGGGAGCTGGACGAGTTCGCGGGGGAGTGGGACGGGTGGCGGGAGGAGCCGTAGCCGGCGGAGCCGTAGCTCGGTGACCGCGGGGACGTCGAGCGCGGGCGCGGCATCACGATCGAGGCCGGAAGGTGCCGCTGCTGTGGGTCTTCCCGCCTCGGCAGGGGATGTCAGTGGCGCGTGCCATCCTTGTCGCGATGGCCAAGAAGAGTGCGAACGACGATCCCCTCGCCCCCGTGACCCTCGCCGTGGGTCAGGAGGAGCTGCTGCTCGACCGTGCCGTGCGGGAGGTGGTGGTCGCCGCCAGGGCCGCCGACGCGGACACGGATGTGCGGGACCTGACCCCGGAGCAGTTGCAGCCCGGCACGTTGGCCGAGCTGACCAGCCCCTCGCTGTTCGCGGAGCGCAAGGTTGTCGTCGTACGCAATGCGCAGGATCTGTCGGCCGACACGATCAAGGACGTGACGGCGTATCTCGCGGCGCCCGCCGAGGAGATCACGCTGGTGCTTTTGCACGCCGGGCAGGCCAAGGGCAAGAAGCTGCTCGACGCCGCGCGCAAGGTGGGGGCGCGGGAGGTGGCGTGCCCGAAGATGACCAAGCCGGCGGACCGGCTGGCGTTCGTCCGGCAGGAGTTCCGGGCGACCGGACGGTCCGCGACACCCGAGGCCTGCCAGTCGCTGGTCGACGCCATCGGAAGCGATCTGCGTGAGCTGGCGTCCGCGGTGAGCCAGCTGGTCGCCGACGTCGAGGGGACCATCGACGAGGCCGTGGTCGGGCGGTACTACACCGGTCGGGCCGAGGCGTCGAGCTTCACCGTCGCCGACCGGGCGGTCGAGGGGCGGGCAGCGGAGGCGCTGGAGGCGCTGCGGTGGTCGCTGACGACGGGCGTGGCACCCGTCCTGATCACCAGCGCGCTCGCCCAGGGCGTGCGGGCCATCGGCAAGCTGTCCTCGGCCCGCGGTGGCCGTCCCGCCGACCTGGCGCGTGAGCTGGGCATGCCGCCCTGGAAGATCGACCGCGTCCGTCAGCAGATGCGGGGGTGGACGCCGGACGGAGTCGCGGTGGCGTTGCGTGCGGTCGCCGAGGCGGACGCGGGTGTGAAGGGCGGCGGGGACGACCCGGAGTACGCCCTGGAGAAGGCGGTGGTGACCATCGCGCGGGCCGCTCGGTCCAGAGGGCGGGGCTAGGGCCTGTCGTTTGGATCATGCCGGCCCGAGCGGGGCCTGGCACGCACATCTGCCGCGTTGTCGTCACTCGCCGACGCTCCGCGTCGACTCCCTCCTCCGCCTTGCAGCTGCACGCATCAGACCCCGCTCGGTCCAGAGGGCGGGGCTAGGCCCTGTCGCTCGGATCATGCCGGTGTCGCAGGGTCTGCCGGAGGCGCGGTACCTCGCAGCCGACCTGATCCAAACGGCAGGCCCTGGGGGAGGAGAGGAGAATCGGGCGTATCGGCCGTAAATCGCCGGACCGTACGGAAGGTGGCGATCGGACATGGCTGAACACCCGCACGCAACTCTCGTCCGCAAGGGCTACGAAGCCTTCGCCAGCGGTGACATGGACGCCCTTCGCGGGCTGATGACAACGGACTGCACGCAGCATGTGCCCGGCAGCCACGCGTTGTCGGGTGACTTCAAGGGCCAGGACGCGATCATCGAGATGTACGGCCGGCTCTTCGAGGAGACCGCCGGGACGATGCGGGTCGAACCGCGCACCATACTCGTCGACGGCCGGGGCCATGTGGTCGCCGTACACCACGTCACGGCGGATCGGCAGGGCAAGCGCCTCGACGAGGACGCGGCCATTGTCTTCCGTGTCGTGGGGGACAAGGTCAGCGATCTCGACGAGTGCGTCGCGGACATGGACCGGATGAACGACTTCTGGTCGTGACACCTGCCTGGATGGGCAGGGCCAAAACAAGCAGGGCCCAGGAGCAGGGGCCCCGGGACCAAGGGAATACCGAAGGCCCCGGCACCCGTCCTGGGGAAGGACGGTGGCCGGGGCCTTCGGTTCACGATGTTGAGCCCGTACCCGCGTGGCGAACGCAGGCCGCGTACAGGCTCGGGGTGCCGGACGGGAGCGGATGAGAGAGGGCCCGCTCGATTCCCTCCGGCGGTCAGATCAGAGAGTGTCAGCCCTTGAGGGAGGTGACCTTCGAAGCAAGCGCCGACTTCTTGTTGGCGGCCTGGTTCTTGTGGATGACGCCCTTGGAGACGGCCTTGTCGAGCTGACGCGCCGCAGCGCGCTGGTACTCGGTGGCCTTCTCCACGTCACCCGCGGCAGCGGCCTCGCGGGCCTTGCGGATCGCGGTCTTCAGGGAGGACTTGACGGCCTTGTTGCGCAGCCGAGCCTTCTCGTTGGTCTTGATCCGCTTGATCTGGGACTTGATGTTCGCCACGAATGAGCCTTTTCAGGTTCTGGTACGAGGCCGCACGCGACCCGTACCGGTGATTTTCTTGGGGTGTGCCTCGCGCTGAGAGGGCATGAGACACAGCCACCCAGGCTACCAGTGGGCCGGAGAATGGCCCAAACCGGTCCCAGTCCGCCGCCCATGGGACCATGGAGCCTACGTATAGATCCGACCCGAGGCATAAGGCGCCTCAAGAGACAGGACCCTGCGTGCCCGCGACCCCTAAGAATGTGCCCGAGCCGAGCCGTACCGACCCGGCTCTGATCCGCAATTTCTGCATCATCGCGCACATCGACCACGGCAAGTCCACGCTCGCCGACCGGATGCTCCAGCTGACCGGCGTGGTCGAGCAGCGGCAGATGCGTGCTCAGTACCTCGACCGTATGGACATCGAGCGCGAGCGCGGCATCACGATCAAGTCCCAGGCGGTGCGTCTGCCGTGGGCTCCCACCCACGACGAGAACAACACGCACATCCTCAACATGATCGACACCCCGGGGCACGTCGACTTCACCTACGAGGTCTCACGGTCGCTCGCCGCCTGCGAGGGCACCATCCTCCTCGTCGACGCCGCCCAGGGCATCGAGGCCCAGACCCTCGCCAACCTGTACCTGGCGATGGAGAACGACCTCCAGATCATCCCCGTGCTGAACAAGATCGATCTGCCGGCCGCGCAGCCCGAGAAGTTCTCCGAGGAGCTCGCCAACCTCGTCGGCTGCGAGCCCGGCGACGTGCTGAAGGTGTCCGCGAAGACCGGTCTCGGCGTCGAGGCGCTGCTGGACAAGGTCGTCGCCGAGATCCCGCCGCCGGTCGGCGTCCAGGACGCGCCCGCGCGCGCCATGATCTTCGACTCGGTCTACGACTCCTACCGCGGTGTCGTGACCTACGTCCGTGTCATCGACGGCCAGCTCAACAAGCGCGAGCGCATCAAGATGATGTCGACCGGCGCCACCCATGAGCTGCTGGAGATCGGGACGAACTCGCCCGAGATGCTGCCCGCCGACGGCCTCGGCGTCGGCGAGGTGGGCTATCTGATCACCGGAGTGAAGGACGTCCGCCAGTCCAAGGTCGGTGACACCGTCACCAGCCAGCACAAGGGCGCCACGGAGGCGCTGGGCGGGTACAAGGACCCCAAGCCCATGGTCTTCTCCGGTCTCTATCCGCTGGACGGCTCCGACTACCCCGAGCTGCGCGAGGCCCTGGACAAGCTCCAGCTCAACGACGCCGCGCTCGTCTACGAGCCGGAGACCTCCGCGGCCCTCGGCTTCGGCTTCCGCGTCGGTTTCCTGGGTCTGCTGCACCTCGATGTGATCCGGGAGCGGCTGGAGCGCGAGTTCGGCCTCGACCTGATCGCCACCGCGCCCAACGTGGTCTACCGGGTCGTGATGGAGGACGGCAGCGAGCACACCGTCACCAACCCGAGCGAGTTCCCCGAGGGCAAGATCAACGACGTGTACGAGCCCGTCGTACGCGCCACGATCCTCGCGCCGAGCGAGTTCATCGGCTCGATCATGGAGCTGTGCCAGACCCGGCGCGGCACCCTGCTGGGCATGGACTACCTCTCCGAGGACCGGGTGGAGATCCGCTACACCCTGCCACTCGCCGAGATCGTCTTCGACTTCTTCGACCAGTTGAAGTCCAAGACGCGCGGGTACGCCTCGCTGGACTACGAGCCCACCGGCGAGCAGACCTCCAGCCTGGTCAAGGTCGACATCCTGCTGCACGGCGACAAGGTGGACGCCTTCTCGGCGATCACCCACAAGGACGCCGCGTACGCGTACGGGGTGCGCCTGGTCGCCAAGCTGCGCGAGCTCATCCCGCGGCAGGCCTTCGAGGTGCCGATCCAGGCCGCCATCGGCTCCCGGGTCATCGCCCGCGAGACCATCCGCGCCATCCGCAAGGACGTCCTCGCCAAGTGCTACGGCGGTGACATCTCCCGTAAGCGCAAGCTGCTGGAGAAGCAGAAGGAAGGCAAGAAGCGGATGAAGATGGTGGGTTCCGTGGAGGTTCCGCAGGAGGCCTTCATCGCCGTGCTGAGCAGCGATGACAGCGCGGGGTCGGGCAAGGGCAAGAAGTAACCGCAGGTAAGACCGGGTGACCCGGCAAATCGCCGCAACAGGGGTCCGCCGTACGAAAGTGCGGTGGGCCCCTGTATGTGTCGGAGGTGACGATCTGGAGGAAGTGACAGGCCGCGGGCTCTTACGCACCGGGCCGCCGACCTTTACTCTGATCCCTGCTCGATAGTTACTCGCGAGTTAAACAACGCGAGTGGAACCAGCCGCACGTCAGCCGCACAGTCGCGGGCCCCGGAGGATGTCGTGAGCGACACACAGACACTGATCGAGAACCGTCCGCCGAGCGTGGCGGCCCTCTTCCTGGAGCGTGTGGCGGCCACACCGGACGCCGAGGCATACCGCTATCCCGTCGCACCGCCCTCGGGGCAGGGCGCGGACGAGTGGAAGTCGCTGAACTGGGCGCAGGCCGCGGAGCGCGTCTACGCCATCGCGGCCGGGCTCATCGAGCTGGGCGTCCAGCCCGAGCAGCGGGTGGCCCTCGCCTCCTCCACCCGGATCGAGTGGATACTGGCCGACCTGGGCATCATGTGCGCCGGCGCGGCGACGACCACGGTCTATCCGCAGACCAACGCCGAGGAGTCGGCGTTCATCCTCTCCGACTCCGAGAGCCGGGTGCTGATCGCCGAGGACGCGGCGCAGCTGGCCAAGGCGGTCGAGAAGCGCGCCGAGCTGCCGAACCTCACCCATGTCGTGGTGATCGACCCGGCCGGCGTCGAGACCGCCGACTGGATCCTCACCCTCCCCGAGCTGGAGGCCCGTGGCGCGGCCCGGCTGGAGAAGGACCCCGAGCTGATCAAGCAGCGGGTCGGCGCGATCACCAAGGACCAGCTGGCCACCCTGATCTACACCTCCGGCACCACCGGCCGCCCCAAGGGCGTACGGCTGCCGCACGACAACTGGTCGTACATGGCGAAGGCGATCGCCGCGACCGGTCTGGTCGGCGCGGAGGACGTGCAGTACCTGTGGCTGCCGCTCGCGCACGTCTTCGGCAAGGTGCTCACCTCCGGCCAGATCGAGGTCGGGCACGTCACCGCCGTCGACGGCCGCGTCGACAAGATCATCGAGAATCTGCCGGTCGTGCAGCCGACGTACATGGCGGCCGTGCCGCGCATCTTCGAGAAGGTCTACAACGGGGTCGCCGCCAAGGCCCGCGCCGGCGGCGGCGCCAAGTACAAGATCTTCCAGTGGGCCGCCGAGGTCGCCCGCGAGTACGCCAAGGTCACCCAGGACAACTTCCGGCGCACCGGCAGCCACTCCGCGCCCTTCGGCCTCGCCGCCAAGCACAAGGTCGCCGACACCCTCGTGTTCGCCAAGATCCGCGAGGCCTTCGGCGGCAACCTGCGCGCCTGTGTCTCCGGCAGTGCCGCGCTCGCGCCGGAGATCGGCTACTTCTTCGCCGGCGCCGGTATCCACATCCTGGAGGGCTACGGCCTCACCGAGTCCTCGGCCGCGTCCTTCGTGAACCCGGGCGAGGCCTACCGCACCGGCACGGTCGGCAAGCCGCTGCCCGGCACCGAGGTCCGTATCGCCGACGACGGCGAGATCCTGCTGCGCGGCCCCGGCATCATGGAGGGCTACCACGGGCTGCCTGACAAGACCGCCGAGGTGCTGGAGGCCGACGGCTGGTTCCACACCGGTGACATCGGCGAGCTGTCGCCCGACGGCTATCTGCGGATCACCGACCGCAAGAAGGACCTCATCAAGACGTCCGGCGGCAAGTACATCGCGCCCGCCGAGGTCGAGGGACAGTTCAAGGCGGTCTGCCCGTACGTCTCCAACATCCTGGTGCACGGGGCCGACCGGAACTTCTGCACGGCACTGATCGCGCTGGACGAGGTCGCGATCCTCCAGTGGGCCGAGGAGAACGGGCTCGGCGGAAAGCCGTACGCCGACGTGGTGGCCGCGCCGACGACCGTGGCGATGGTCGAGGGATACGTCAAGCAGCTCAACGAGGGCTTGCAGAAGTGGCAGACCATCAAGAAGTTCCGGCTGCTGCCGCGTGACCTCGACGTCGAGCACGGGGAGATCACGCCCAGCCTGAAGCTGAAGCGGCCGGTCGTGGAGCGGGAGTACAAGCACCTGATCGACGAGATGTACTCGGGTACGCGCGAGGCCTGAGGGGTGGTGGGGGATCGCGTGGCGGCCGCCGGTCAGGCGTCGCCGGTCGCGCGGTCCCTCGCACCTGCGAGGGGTCGGGCACAGCGCCCCTCATCCGACCAGACGGCGTATCTCATGGACCCTCGCCCGCAGGTCGGTCAGGTCCGGGTCGGTGTCGGAGAGCTGTTCCTCCAACGCCGCCAACTGGGCGCTCAGCTCCTTGCTCTGGAGATGCTCACGGCTCAGCAGGCGCTCCAGCTGCCGTTTCTTGCGGTGCAGGTCCAGGAAGACCGTCACCTTCGCGCGTAGCACCCAAGGGTCGAACGGCTTGGTCAGATAGTCGGCGGCGCCCGTGGCGTAGCCGCGGAAGGCGTAGCCGGGCTCGTCCTCCGCGCCGGTCAGGAATATGATCGGGACGTCCTTGGTCTGGTCGAGGCGTTTGATGTTGGCGGCCGTCTCGAAGCCGTCCATGCCTGGCATCCGTACGTCGAGCAGGACCAGCGCGAAGCGCCGGCGCAACAGTGCCTTCATCGCCTCCTCGCCCGAACGCGCGCGGACGAGCGGCTCGTTGAGGGACCCCAGTACCGCTTCCAGCGCGATCAGGTTGTCCTCCATGTCGTCGACAAGGAGGATGCCGGCACGTTCGTCGGTCATTGCCTCAGCGCTCATGGTGAGTTGGCCTCATTCAGTCGTCGGCGGAACCGCCGTTTCCGTGGTGGCGTCCGGCGCCGTACCGGCCGCGCCCTCGGGGTCCAGGAGGTCGCAGACGACGGTGAGCAGCTGATCCACGTCCACCGGTTTCGGTACGTAGTCATTGGCGCCCCGGGCGATGGACTTCTCCCGGTCCCCGGGCATGGCCTTCGCGGTCAGCGCGACGATGGGCAGGTCCGTCCAGCGAGGGGTGCGGCGGATGGCGGAGATCGTCTCGTATCCGTCCATCTCCGGCATCATGATGTCCATCAGGACGAGTTCGACGTCCGGGGCGCGCTCCAGGGTCTCGATGCCCTCACGGCCGTTCTCCGCGTACAGGACCGGCATGCCGACCCGGCCCAGGACATGGGTGAGCGCGAAGACGTTGCGGATGTCGTCGTCCACGATCAGCACCCGCCGGCCCGGCAGCACCCGGCCCGCGCGTCCGGTCTGCCACGCCTCCAGCTTGGTCGGCGTCGGCCACGAGTCGTCCGCGTCGTGCGAGGCCTGGAACGGCTCGGCCGACAGCTGCTCCGGCACCGGCAGCGGACGGTTCTCAAGGGCCGGGCCGGTGGCGGCGTGACCGGGGCTGACGACCGGGACGTACAGCGTGAACGTGGAGCCCTTGCCGGGCTCGCTCTCGGCGACGATACGGCCGCCCAGCAGGCCGGCGATCTCGCGGCTGATGGACAGGCCGAGGCCGGTGCCGCCGTACTTGCGGTTGGTCGTGCCGTCGGCCTGCTGGAACGCCTCGAAGATCACCGGGAGCTTCTCCGCCGCGATGCCGATCCCGGTGTCGGACACCGCGAACGCGATCACCTCGTCGCCCTCGCGGACGTACTGGTGGTCGGGGTCCTTCACCCGGTTCACGCGCAGCTCGACCTTGCCCGAGGCGGTGAACTTGATCGCGTTGGAGAGGAGGTTGCGCAGGATCTGCTGGAGGCGCTGCTCGTCCGAGTACATCTCGCGCGGTACGTCCTCGCCGACCGCCACGTCGAAGGCCAGCCCGCGGTCCAGGGTGAGCGGGCGGAACGTGGCGTGGACGTAGTCGAGCAGCTTGATCAGCGGCAGCCGCTTCGGGCGTACGTCCATCCGGCCGGCCTCGATCTTGGACAGGTCCAGGATGTCGTTGATCAGCTGGAGCAGGTCCGAGCCGGAGCGGTGGATCGTCGTCGCGAACTGCACCTCCTGGTCGGAGAGATGGCCGTCCGGGTTGTCCGACAGCAGACGGGCCAGGATCAGCAGTGAGTTCAGCGGTGTGCGCAGCTCGTGCGACATGTTCGCGAGGAACTCCGACTTGTACTGGGACGACGTCGCCAGCAGGGCCGCCTTCTCCTCCAGTTCGGCGTTCGAGCGCTGCAACTCCGCCTGCTGCATCTGGAGTTCGTCCGAACGTTCCTGGAGCTGCATGGCCAGCCGCTGGGACTCGCCCAGCAGGGACTCCGTACGGGAGTTGGCGATGATCGTGTTGATCGCGACGGCGATGGTGTTCACGAACTGGTCGAAGAACGCCAGGTGCACATCGGAGAAGCGGGAGAAGGATGCCAGCTCGATCACCCCGAGCAGCTTGTCCTCGAAGAGGATCGGGATGATCACGACGCTGGACGGTGCCGCCTCGCCCAGCCCGCTGTTGATCTTGATGTAGTCCGGCGGTGCCTCCTCGACGAGAATCCGCTTCTTCTCGCGGGCCGCCTGCCGCACCAGGCCGTGCACCGGGAGGCCGCCGGTCTCGATGGTCGTGCCCTGGGCCGAGCCGTACCCCGCGATGAACGCCAGCCCCTTCGCCGGAACGGTGGTGCGCAGCGCGGCGCTCTCCTCGTCCGGGTCGGCCAGGAAGAACGCGCCGTACTGGGCGTTCACCAGTGGTGTCAGCTCGCGCAGCAGCAGGTCGGCGACCTCCATCAGGTCGCGGTGGCCCTGCATCAGGGCGGCGAGCCGGGCCAAGTTCGACTCCAGCCAGTCCTTGGCGCGGGTCGTCTCGCGCAGGTTGGCCACCATCAGGTTGATGTTGTCCTTGAGCTCGGCCACCTCGCCGCGGGTCTCGACCGTGATCGAGCGGGACATGTCGCCCTGGGCCACCGCGGAGGCGACCTCGGCGATCGCCCGGACCTGGGTGGTCAGGTTCGACGCCAGCTCGTTCACGTTGGTCGTCAGGCGCTTCCAGGTGCCGTACACGCCCTCCACCCGGGCCTGGCCGCCGAGCTGGCCCTCGGAGCCCACCTCGCGGGCCACGCGGGTGACCTCGGAGGAGAAGGAGGAGAGGGTGTCGACCATCGTGTTGATGGCGGTCTTCAGCTCCAGGATCTCGCCGCGCGCGTCCACGTCGATCTTCTTGGAGAGGTCGCCGTTGGCGACGGCGGTGGTGACCTGGGCGATGTTGCGGACCTGCGAAGTCAGGTTGTCCGCCATGTAGTTGACGTTGTCGGTCAGATCCCGCCAGACACCGGAGACGCCCAGCACCTGGGCCCGGCCGCCGAGCCGGCCGTCGGTGCCGACCTCGCGGGCGACACGCGTGACCTCGTCGGCGAAGGCACGCAGCTGCTGGACCATCGTGTTGACGGTGTCCTTCAGTTCGAGGATCTCGCCGCGCGCGTCGACGGTGATCTTCTTGGACAGGTCGCCGTTGGCCACGGCGGTCGTCACCTGCGCGATGTTGCGGACCTGCGAAGTCAGGTTCAGCGCCATGAAGTTGACGTTGTCGGTGAGGTCCTTCCAGACGCCGGAGACGCCTCGCACCTGGGCCTGACCGCCGAGGTTGCCCTCGGTGCCGACCTCGCGGGCGACCCTGGTGACCTCGTCGGCGAAGGCGGAGAGCTGGTCCACCATCGTGTTGATGGTCGACTTCAGCTCCAGGATCTCGCCCTTCGCCTCCACCGTGATCTTCTTGCCGAGGTCGCCCTGGGCGACGGCGGTGGAGACCAGGGCGATGTTGCGGACCTGCGAAGTCAGATTGTCCGCCATGAAGTTGACGTTGTCGGTGAGGTCCTTCCAGACGCCGGAGACGCCTCGCACCTGGGCCCGGCCGCCGAGGTTGCCCTCGGTGCCGACCTCGCGGGCGACGCGGGTGACCTCGTCGGCGAAGGCGGAGAGCTGGTCCACCATCGTGTTGATTGTCGACTTGAGTTCGAGGATCTCGCCCTGCGCGTCCACCGTGATCTTCTGCGACAGGTCGCCGTTGGCCACGGCCGTCGTCACCTGGGCGATGTTGCGGACCTGGGAGGTCAGGTTCGACGCCATGAAGTTGACGTTGTCGGTGAGGTCCTTCCAGACCCCGGAGACCCCTCGCACCTGAGCGCGCCCGCCGAGCTGCCCTTCCGTGCCGACCTCGCGGGCCACGCGGGTGACCTCGTCGGCGAAGGCGGACAGCTGGTCCACCATCGTGTTCACGGTCAGCTTCAGTTCCAGCAGCTCGCCGGTCGCCTCGACGGTGACCGTGCGGGTCAGGTCGCCGCGGGCCACGGCCGTCGTCACCGCCGCGATGTCCCGCACCTGGGCGGTCAGCCGGGACGCCATCGCGTTGACCGCCTCGGTCACGTCCCGCCAACTGCCCGACAGACCCGTCACCTTGGCCCGGCCACCGAGCCGGCCCTCGGTGCCCACCTCGCGGGCCACCCGCGTGACCTCGCCGGTGAACAGGGAGAGCTGGTCGACCATCTTGTTCACGGCCCGCCCGAGCCGGCGCAGGTCACCGCGTAACTGGCGGCTGCCGTCGTGCAGGTCGACGCGCTGGGTCAGGTCGCCGCCGGCCACCGCGTCGAGAACACGCGTAGCGTTCGCCGCCGGCGCCACCAGGGCGTCGAGCACATGGTTGACATCGTTGACGCGGGTCGTCCAGTCGCCCGGCCCGGGGCTCGCCGACAGCCGTTCGTCGAGGCGGCCGTGCCGGATCAACTCCCTTTTGACCCGCTGCACTTCACCGTTGAAGTGGGTGCTGCGGTCCATGATCTGGTTGAACACGGCCGTCAGCTCGGCCACCACTCCCTCACCGGTCTCCGGGAGCCTGCGGAAGTCGCCGTCCCGGGCCGCGGTCATCGCGGCGAGCAGCGGGCGCAGCTCCGATGCTCGAATTTGACCGTCTTTCTGTCCGTCTTCGAGCACACGCGTAGCACGGTTCTCACTCATGGCGGCCCACTTCGGTAACTCGGTGCTTATGGGCGTGGCCAGTCTGTCACTCTGTCGGCGTCCGCTGAGGCGTATTCGTGCGAACCGTTCGGGGAGCTGTAGATGGGGGCCATTCCGGCGCAACGGGAGACCGTCACCCGTGCCTGTGATGCGCCTGCGCAGGAGACCGGGCGCGCGATGACCCGCACCACGCTCCCCGGCACCCCTCTCTCCCCGGGCTCCGCTCGCACTCTTGTACGCAACGCCCTCACCGAATGGGCCGCCTCCGGTCTCCCCGGCACCGAGCACCTGAGCGACCGCCTCGTCGACGACGCGGTCGTGGCCGTCAGCGAACTCGTCACCAACGCCGTGGTGCACGCCGGTACCGATCTGGAGCTCACCTGCCACCTGGACGACACCGGCGCCCTGCTCGTCGAGGTCCTCGACCACCACCCCTCGCGCGCCCCCCGCGACGGCGAGCCGGAGACGCCGTACGAGACCCCGGAGTACGGGCGCGGGCTGCGGCTGGTGTCACGGCTCGCGGAGTCGTGGGGCGTCACCTATCGCACCGGCGCCAAGACCGTGTGGGCGCGGCTGCCCGCCGAGGACCCCGTGGCGGCCAAGGACGGCATAGAGGCGTACGCCGAGGAGCGCGCGCTGGAGCGTGGGCTGCGCGTCGCCGAGATCCTCGCGCCCGAGCCTCCCCCGCACTCGAATCCGCTCGATCGCGGGTACCCCCATCGCGCCGAGCGGGAGCGGGACTGGCTCAACCGGGGCGCCCTGTCCTTCCTCGCCGAGGCTTCCGACCTGCTGGCCGGGCAGCTCGACGAGAACCTCGTCGCCGCGCTCGCCGGGCAGCTGATCGTGCCGCGGCTCGCGGACTGGTGCGCGGTGTGGCTGGAGGACGAGGTCGCCGGGCGCTGGGGGTACCCCCGCTCCGGCGAGGCGGCGGGCGGGGCCGGCTGGGCGGCGGACGGCACCGCGGGCACCGGACCACGGCTCGCCCGGGTCTGGCACAGCGCCGAGAACCTCATCGAGGAGCTGCGCCGGACCCTGGAGAAGGAGCCGCCGCTGCCGGCCGACCACCACCGCACCGGGCCCGTCCCCTATCCCTGGCCGGGCGAGGCGCTCGGCGCACGCCACGCGCACGGCACGGCGCTCGCGTACCGCCTGATCGCGGGCGGTCACCCGCTGGGCACGCTGGTCATCGGGCGCAGCGATCTGGTGCGTTTCCCCGACGAGGTCACCGGGCTCGTGGAGGACCTCAGCCGCCGTGTGGCCCTCGCCATCGGGGCGGCCCGCCAGTACGCCCGCCAGGCCACCATCAGCCGGGTCCTCCAGCGCGGGCTGCTGCCCGGCGCCGTCGCGGAGATCCCCGGAGTGGCCAGTGCGCTGGTCTACGAACCCTGCGACAAGGGCGGTCCGAGCGGCGACTTCTACGACCTGTTCCCGGCCCGCGACGGCCGCTGGTGCTTCGCCATCGGTGACGTCCAGGGCAAGGGCCCCGAGGCGGCGGTGGTGATCGGCATCGCGCGCCCCTGGCTGCGTCTCCTGGCCCGCGAGGGCTACCGCGTCTCCGACGTCCTCGACCGCCTCAACCAGCTGCTCCTCGACGACGCCACCGAGGCCGCCGACGCCGCCGCCCGCGCCCTGGCCGGCCCGGCCCCGCCCGGCGACGGCCCGCAGACCCGCTTCCTGTCCCTGCTCTACGGCGAGCTGACCCCCTTCGAGGGCGGCATCCGCTGCACCCTCGCCTCCGCGGGCCACCCGCTGCCGCTGCTGCTGGGCGAGGACGGCGAGGTGCACACCGTCGCCCAGCCCCAGACCCTCCTCGGCGTCGTCGAGGACGCGACCTACACCAGCGAGACCTTCGAGCTGCGCTCCGGCGACACCCTGCTGTGCGTCACGGACGGGGTGACGGAGCGGCGCAGTGGCTCCCGCCAGTTCGACGACGGTGACGGCCTCGCGGCGGCGCTGGCCGGTTGTGCGGGGTTGAACGCCGAGCTGATTGCGGAGCGGATCCGGAGGCTGGTGCACGAGTTCGGGGGGCGTCCGCCGGAGGACGATCTGGCGCTGCTGGTGCTTCAGGCCGAGTAGTGCGGCGGGTACGGGACAATGGAACCCATGCCTTCCGCACTTCCCGACGGCGAGCCCGTCCCCGCCGACGGCGCGCTGCCGCCGACCGCACTCGCCGACGCCGCCGACCGCCCCCTCGGCTTCTACCTGCATGTCCCGTACTGCGCGACCCGCTGCGGCTACTGCGACTTCAACACCTACACGGCGACCGAGCTGCGCGGCACGGGCGGTGTGCTGGCGTCCCGCGACAACTACGCGGATACGTTGACCGACGAGATCCGCCTCGCCCGCAAGGTCCTCGGTGACGACCCCCGCGAGGTCCGCACGGTCTTCGTCGGCGGCGGTACGCCCACCCTGCTGGCCGCCGACGATCTCGTACGGATGCTGGGGGCGATCCGCGACGAGTTCGGACTCGCGCCGGACGCGGAGATCACGACGGAGGCGAACCCGGAATCCGTCGATCCGGCGTATCTGGCCCGGCTGCGGGAGGGCGGCTTCAACCGGATCTCCTTCGGCATGCAGAGCGCGAAGCAGCACGTACTGAAGGTGCTCGACCGCACGCACACGCCGGGCCGGCCGGAGGCGTGCGTGGCCGAGGCACGGGCGGCGGGCTTCGAGCACGTGAACCTGGATCTGATCTACGGCACACCGGGCGAGTCGGACGACGACTGGAGGGCGTCGCTGGAGGCGGCGATCGGCGCCGGGCCGGACCACGTCTCGGCGTACGCCCTGATCGTCGAGGAGGGCACCCAGCTGGCCCGCCGTATCCGCCGGGGCGAGGTCCCGATGACGGACGACGACGTGCACGCGGACCGCTATCTGATCGCGGAGTCGGCGCTGTCGGAGGCGGGCTTCGACTGGTACGAGGTGTCCAACTGGGCGACCTCGGAGGCGGGGCGCTGCCTGCACAACGAGCTGTACTGGCGGGGCGCGGACTGGTGGGGCGCGGGCCCCGGGGCGCACTCGCACGTGGGCGGCGTGCGCTGGTGGAACGTGAAGCATCCGGGGGCGTACGCGGCGGCGCTGGCGGAGGGACGGTCTCCCGGCGCCGGGCGCGAGCTGCTGTCGGAGGAGGACCGGAGGGTCGAGCGGATCCTGCTGGAGCTGCGGCTGAGGGAGGGGGTGCCGCTGGAGCTGCTGCGGGAGGAGGGGCTGGCGGCTTCCCGGCGGGCGTTGGGGGAGGAGCTGCTGGAAGCGGGGCCGTACGAGGAGGGGCGTGCGGTGCTGACGTTGCGGGGGCGGTTGTTGGCGGACGGGGTGGTCAGGGATTTGGTGGACTGATCACTCGGGTGGGTGAATCAGTGCTGAACGCCGGTTCGGCCCCTAACCTGGTTCGTAGGCCGCCGCTAACAGGACGCGGCGGATGTGGAGGGCCACGGAGATGACCGCTGTGGACGAGCGCGGGATGACCAAGTACTTCGAGGAGCTTGAGCCTCCCGAGGGCGTCAAGGTCGAGCTCCTCCGGGGGGAAATCGTGATGATGGCCGCTCCCGATCTGGTGCACAACCGGATCGTGGTGGACGTGCAGGACCAGATCCCGCGCAAGCCCTGGGAACGACTCCAGACGACGGACCTGGACATCTTCGACGAGGCCAGCGAGCCCATTCCGGACCTCGTGGTGCTGGAACGCGGTGTGGCCCCAGCCTCGGGCAACCTCGTGCCGTCCCAGCTGGTCACCTTGGTGGTCGAGGTGGTTTCGAAGACGAGCGTCGACCGGGACTACGGGCTCAAGCGTTCCATCTACGCGGCCGGCAGGATTCCCGCCTACCTGATCATCGACCCGATCATGGCGCACTGTGTTCTGCTCACCGACCCCATCGGCGATGGAGATCAAGCCGACTATCGCGGGCAGTGGATTACGAAGTTCGGTGACCCCGTGCCGCTCGAAGTGATCGGTGTGGAGCTGGACACGAGCGAGTTCGGAATCCTCACCGGGGTCAGGCGTCACCGGCTGCCGTGACGAAGTCGATCAACTCCTCCACCCGCCCCAACAACTCCGGCTCCAGGTCTTTGTAAGACCCCACCCGCCCCAGAATCGCCTGCCATACCGCCCCGGTGTTGTCCGACGGCCACCCCAGCGCCCGGCACACCCCGGTCTTCCAGTCCTGCCCGTGCGGGACGCGCGGCCACCCCGCGATGCCCAGTGACGCCGGCTTCACCGCCTCCCAGATGTCGATGTACGGGTGGCCCACGACCAGCGCGTGCTCGCTCGTCACCGACTGCGCGATACGCCACTCCTTCGTGCCCGGCACCAGGTGGTCGACCAGGACACCCAGCCTTGCGTCCGGACCCGGTGCGAACTCGGCCACGATCGACGGCAGGTCGTCGACGCCCTCCAGGTACTCCACCACCACGCCCTCGATGCGCAGGTCGTCGCCCCACACCTTCTCGACCAGCTCGGCGTCGTGCCGGCCCTCGACATAGATACGGCCCGCGCGGGCCACCCGGGCGCGAGCGCCGGGGACGGCGACGGAACCCGACGCGGTGCGGGTGGGGCGTGCCGGAGCCGCCCCCGACGGCCGTACGAGGGTCACGACCTTGCCCTCCAGCAGGAACCCCCGCGGCTCCAATGGGAACACCCGGTGCTTGCCGAAGCGGTCCTCCAGGGTCACCGTGCCCGCCTCGCAGCGGATCACCGCGCCGCAGAAACCGGTGCCGGGCTCCTCGACCACCAGGCCGGGCTCCGCCGGTACCTCGGGGACGGGCTTGGGCTTCTTCCAGGGCGGGGTCAGGTCCGGGGAGTACTGGCGCATTCGAGTGACGATAGGAGAAGCCGCCCGACCTTCACCGCGACACGCCGAATCTCGACGCGAGCTCGTCCCGCTGCCGTCGTACGAACCCCGCGTCCACCACCGCTCCGTGACCGGGCACGTACAGCGCGTCCTCGCCGCCCAGGGCCAGCAGACGGTCCAGGGCGGCCGGCCAGTGGGACGGTACGGCGTCGGAGCCGGCCTGGGGTTCGCCGGACTCCTCCACCAGATCGCCGCAGAAGACCACCTCCCGGTCACCGGCCACCTCGCCCGGCACCAGCACGGCCAGGTCGTGGGCCGTGTGGGCGGGGCCCACGTTCGCCAGCAGCACCTGGCGGCCGCCGCCCAGGTCGAGGGTCCACTCGCCGCTCACCTGGTGGTGCGGGCGGATCAGCGCGTCCACGGACTCCTCCGCCGCCGCCATGTCCAGGCCGTTGCGGACCGCGTCGTCACGCAGCTCCGCGCGCGCGTGCCGTCCGTCGAGGACCGTCTCCATGCCCACCGGGCCGTACACCTCGGTGCCCGCGAACGCCGCCGCCCCGAAGACATGATCGAAATGAGGATGGGTCAGCGCGAGATGAGTCACACGGTGACCCGCGAGCCACTGCGCCTGCGTACGCAACCGCGCGCCCTCCGCCAGCGACGACCCGGCGTCCACGAGCAAGGCCGTGCCCTCCCCGACGACCAGCCCGGCCGTGCAGTCCCAGACCGGAAGCCGACACCGGCCGACCCCCGAAGCCAGCCGCTCCCACCCCAGCTCTTCCCAAGTCACCGTCATACGGCGACGCTAGCCAAGAGGCCCCCGCCGAGCACGGCGGACCTGGCCCGGCCTTGCCCGGGGCGTACCCCACCGCCGTACACTGGCCGGGGACAGCTGGCACTCGGACGGACAGAGTGCCAGGAAAGGTGCCAAGGGAACCGACTTCTGGAGGTGCGCGCGACATGCTGAGTGAACGCAGGCTCCAGGTGCTGCGCGCCATCGTCCAGGACTATGTCGGGACCGAGGAGCCGGTCGGGTCGAAGGCCCTGACCGAGCGGCATAACCTCGGCGTCTCCCCGGCCACCGTGCGCAACGACATGGCGGCCCTGGAGGACGAGGGCTTCATCGCCCAGCCGCACACCAGTGCCGGGCGCATCCCGACCGACAAGGGCTACCGGCTGTTCGTCGACAAGCTCGCCGGCGTCAAGCCGATGACCCCGCCCGAGCGCCGCGCCATCCAGAACTTCCTGGACGGCGCGGTCGACCTGGACGACGTGGTGGCCCGGACCGTACGGCTGCTCGCGCAGCTCACCCGGCAGGTCGCCGTCGTGCAGTACCCGTCGCTGACCCGGTCCACCGTCCGTCATGTCGAGCTGCTCTCGCTCGCGCCCGCGCGCCTGATGCTCGTCCTGATCACGGACACCGGGCGGGTCGAGCAGCGGATGATCGACTGCCCGGCGCCCTTCGGTGAGAGTTCGCTCGCCGATCTTCGCGCGCGGCTGAACAGCAAGATCGCGAGCCGGCGCTTCACCGATGTGCCCCGGCTCGTCGAGGATCTCCCCGAGGCCTTCGACATCGAGGACCGGGGCACCGTCTCGACCGTGCTCTCCACCCTCCTGGAGACGCTCGTCGAGGAGAACGAGGAGCGGCTGATGATCGGCGGCACCGCCAATCTCACCCGCTTCGGACATGACTTCCCCCTCACCATCCGGCCGGTGCTCGAGGCACTGGAGGAGCAGGTCGTGCTCCTCAAGTTGCTTGGCGAGGCCGGGGATTCGGGCATGACCGTGCGCATCGGGCACGAGAACGCCTACGAGGGACTCAACTCCACGTCCGTCGTGTCGGTGGGCTACGGTTCGGGCGGCGAGGCAGTCGCCAAGCTCGGCGTGGTCGGACCGACCCGCATGGATTACCCGGGAACGATGGGAGCGGTACGCGCAGTGGCACGTTACGTCGGACAGATCCTGGCGGAGTCGTAAGTGGCCACGGACTACTACGCCGTGCTCGGCGTGCGTCGCGACGCGTCGCAGGAAGAGATCAAGAAGGCCTTCCGGCGGCTCGCCCGCGAGCTGCACCCGGACGTCAACCCGGACCCGAAGACCCAGGAGCGGTTCAAGGAGATCAACGCCGCTTACGAGGTGCTGTCGGACCCGCAGAAGAAGCAGGTCTACGACCTCGGCGGCGACCCGCTGTCCCAGGCGGGCGGCGCCGGTGGCGCGGGCGGCTTCGGCGCGGGTGGCTTCGGCAACTTCTCGGACATCATGGACGCGTTCTTCGGTACGGCGTCCCAGCGCGGTCCGCGCTCGCGCACCCGGCGCGGCCAGGACGCGATGATCCGGCTGGAGGTCGAGCTCGACGAGGCCGCCTTCGGCACCACGAAGGACATCCAGGTCGACACGGCCGTCGTCTGCAACACCTGTAACGGTGAAGGTGCCGCGCCCGGCACCTCCGCCCAGACGTGTGACATGTGCCGCGGCCGCGGTGAGGTGTCGCAGGTGACCCGGTCCTTCCTGGGCCAGGTCATGACGTCCCGGCCCTGCCCGCAGTGCCAGGGCTTCGGCACCGTCGTCCCGACCCCGTGCCCCGAGTGCGCGGGCGACGGCCGTGTCCGGTCCCGCCGGACGCTCACGGTGAAGATCCCGGCCGGTGTCGACAACGGCACCCGGATCCAGCTCGCCGGCGAGGGCGAGGTCGGGCCCGGTGGCGGTCCCGCCGGTGACCTCTACGTCGAGATCCACGAGCTGCCGCACTCGACCTTCCAGCGGCGCGGCGACGACCTGCACTGCACGGTGACGATCCCGATGACCGCGGCGTCCCTCGGCACGAAGGTGCCGCTGGAGACGCTGGACGGCATGGAGGAGGTCGACATCCGGCCCGGCACCCAGTCCGGCCAGTCGATCCCGCTGCACGGTCGCGGTGTGACGCATCTGCGCGGCGGCGGACGCGGCGACCTCATCGTGCACGTCGAGGTCCAGACCCCGACCAAGCTGGACCCGGAACAGGAGCGCCTGCTGCGCGAGCTGGCCAAGCTGCGGGGCGAGGAGCGACCTACGGGACAGTTCCAGCCTGGGCAGCAGGGGTTGTTCTCGCGGTTGAAGGACGCCTTCAACGGTCGCTGACGTGAGCTGTGGGCCGGCCGCTGGGGGTCCGGGGGTCGGCCCCCGGGTGGGCACAGTCGGCCTGGGCAGCAGGGGTTGTTCTCGCGGTTGAAGGACGCCTTCAACGGTCGCTGAGTCCTCGGGCTGTGGCGGCCTGTGCCAAGCGGCGCACCGGATTCGGACTTGTTCGGAGGACGTGACAACATGCGGTCATGTCCTCCGCACTGACCGATCTCTTCCCGCGTCCGATCGTGCAGGCCCCCATGGCGGGCGGCGTCTCCGTGCCGCAGCTCGCCGCCGCCGTGTCCGAGGCCGGGGGGCTGGGGTTTCTCGCCGCCGGGTACAAAACCGCCGACGGGATGTACCAGGAGATCAAGCAGTTGCGGGGGCTGACCCAGCGGCCCTTCGGCGTGAACCTGTTCATGCCGCAGCCCGAGTACGCCGACCCCGCGGCGGTGGACGTCTACGCGCATCAGCTGGCCGGGGAGGCCGCCTGGTACGAGGTCGAGCTGGGGGACCGCGACAGCGGACGGGACGACGGCTACGACGCCAAGCTCGCCGTGCTGCTCGACAACCCGGTGCCCGTCGTCTCCTTCCACTTCGGCGTGCCCAGCGGTGACGTACTGGAGTCCCTGCGCCGTGCGGGCACCCTCACCCTGGTCACCGCGACCACCCCGGACGAGGCCCTCGCCGTGGAGCGGGCCGGCGCCGACGCGGTGATCGTGCAGGGCGTCGAGGCCGGCGGCCACCAGGGCACCCACCGCGACAACCCCGAGACCGACGGCTCCGGCATCGGACTGCTGTCGCTCATCGCCCAGGTCCGCGAGACGGTGAGCCTTCCGCTCGTCGCCGCCGGCGGCATCATGCGCGGTAGCCAGATCGCCGCCGCCCTCGCGGCCGGTGCCGCCGCCGCACAGCTCGGCACCGCGTTCCTCGCCACCCCGGAGTCCGGCGCCAACGCCCTGCACAAGCAGGCGCTGACCAACCCCCTGTTCGTCCGCACCGAGCTGACGCGCGCCTTCTCCGGGCGTCCCGCGCGCGGCCTCGTCAACCGCTTCATGCGCGAGCACGGGCCGTACGCCCCCGCCGCCTACCCCGAGATCCACCACCTCACCTCGCCGCTGCGCAAGAAGGCCGCCGGGTCCGGCGACCCGCAGGGCATGGCCCTGTGGGCGGGACAGGGGCACCGCATGGCACGCGAACTGCCCGCCGGACAGCTCGTGGAGGTCCTGGCGGCCGAACTGGGCGCCGCCTCGACAGCGTTGTCGGTGTTCCCGCAGGGCGGTGCCGGACGATGACCGCGCCGGTGTTCGTCGTCGAGTCGTTGGAGCGGACCGCGCTGTCCGGCGGTGAGTACGTGCTCGACGGGCCCGAGGGACGGCACGCGGTCTCGGTGAAGCGGCTGCGGGCCGGCGAGGAGGTCGTCCTCACCGACGGACGGGGGCGCTGGGCCGAGGGGGTAGTCAAGGCGGCCGAGGGAAAGGACCGGCTGGTCGTCGACCTGGGCGCGGTGGCCGAGGAGCCGCCGGAGCTGCCCCGGATCACCGTCGTCCAGGCCCTGCCCAAGGGCGACCGCGGTGAGCTGGCCGTCGAGACCATGACCGAGACCGGCGTCGACGCGATCGTGCCGTGGGCGGCCGCCCGGTGCGTCACCCAGTGGAAGGGCGAGCGGGGCGCCAAGGCCCTCGGCAAGTGGCGGTCCACCGCCCGCGAGGCCGGCAAGCAGTCGCGCCGGGTGCGCTTCCCCGAGGTCATGGACGCGGCGACGACCAAGCAGGTCGCGGCACTTCTCGCCGGGGCCGACTTCGCCGCCGTACTCCACGAGGACCGCGACTACGGCAGCGAGCCGCTCGCGACCGCCGAACTGCCCGCCGAGGGCGAGATCGTGCTCGTCGTCGGGCCCGAAGGCGGCGTGGCGCCGGAGGAGTTGGCCCTCTTCGAGGAGGCGGGCGCGAAGGCGTACCGTCTGGGCCGTACCGTCCTGCGCACGTCCACCGCCGGGACCGCGGCGACGGCGCTGCTCCTCGGCCGTACCGGCCGCTGGTCCTGACCCCGGGAGGGACGTCCGCCGTGGAACTCGCCCAAGTACGACTGCTGGTCAGCGACTTCGCCGCGTGCTACCGCTTCTACGCCGACGTCCTCGGCCTCAAACCGCAGTCGGGCGCGACGAACGGGCCGTACGAGAAGTTCAGCCCCGTCACCGGCTCGGCGGGCATCGCGCTCCAGGACCGGGCGATGATGGCCGAGATCCTCGGCGAACTCGGCGACGACGCCACCGGCCACCGTTCCCTGGTCGTACTGCGGGTGGACGACCTGGACGCCTACTGCGCCCAGCTCACCGAACGCGGCACGCCCCTCCTGCACGGCCCCGCCCCCATGACCGACCGCATGCGCGTCGCCCACCTCAAGGACCCGGAGGGCAACGTGGTGGAGCTCCAGGAGTGGCTGCTGCTGCGCATCTGAGACCGACGGGCGCCACCGCTCCCGCGGTTGGGCAGGGAGTGGCCGTATGCGCTCTACCGCGTCGGCGGGGACAGTGGCAGGCTGCCGTCCCATGGGGGTTTTCGACAGGGTTCGGGGTCGCTCGGGGCGGCTGCCGCGTGGGGCGCGGGTGATGGGTGCCGCGGGGGTCGTGGTGCTCGCCCTCGGTGGGGCCGTCGGGTGTGATCCCGGGGGGCTGAACACCGCGACCGTGGCGTTCACGACCGATCAGACCGTGACCGCGGAGCTGGAGCGGCAGAAGGCCGATGTGCAGTGGCTCAACTGCACCGGCTCGTACGAGGGCGGTGGCGGCGACAGTTCGGCGACGGCCAGTGAGAACACCGTCGTCAAGGTGGACTGCGAGGGCGAGACCCGGGACGGCAAGGACATCACCGTCACCGGGCGGATCACCCGGGCCGTCAGCGGATCCTGTGTGCGCGGGGATCTCGTCGCCAAGATCGACGGCAAGGAGTGGTTCCACGTGAACGGGCTGGGCAACTGCGACGCCACGCCCTCGCCCGTCGATCCGGGCGGCGACGGCGGTCAGCAGCCGGGGCCCACCGTCACGGTGACCGTCACCAAGACCGTCTACTGCAAGCAGCACCCGAACTGCTGGCCGGAGGGCAAGTGACCCCACGGACGGGGGAGATGACCAAGTGATCCAAAGGACTGTCCTCGGACGTCGCCCCTGCTTATGGTGATCGGGTGACTCAGCCCGCGACCTCCGCATCGTCCTCGTATCTGCGGTATCCGCATCTGCACGGCGACCTGGTCGCCTTCACCGCCGAGGACGACGTGTGGCTCGCCCCGCTCGACGGCGGCCGGGCCTGGCGGATCAGCGCCGACAACGTGCCGGTCACCCGGCCGCGCATCTCGCCCGACGGGACGACCGTCGCCTGGACCTCCACCCGCGACGGCGCCCCCGAGGTGCACATCGCGCCCGTTGACGGTGGACCCTCCAAGCGCCTGACGCACTGGGGCAGTTGGCAGACCCGGGTGCGCCGCTGGACCCCCGACGGCAAGGTCCTCGCGATCAGTACCCGGGGCCAGGCGGGCAGCCGACGCACCTGGGCCCACACGGTCCCGCTCGACGGCGGTCCGGCCACCACCCTGCCGTACGGCCCCGTCGGCGACGTCGTGCACGGGCCGCACCTCGTGCTCGCCTCCGCGCCCATGGGCCTGGAGGCGGCCCGGTGGAAGCGCTACCGGGGCGGCACCGCGGGCAAGTTGTGGATCGACCGGGACGGGGACGGGGAGTTCGTACGGCTGCACGAGGAGCTGGACGGGAACCTCGAGGACCCCCTGTGGGTGGGCGAGCGGGTCGGCTTTCTCTCCGATCACGAGGGGGTGGGGGCGGTGTACTCGTCCCTGCCCGACGGCTCCGGGCTACGGCGGCACACCCCCGTCGACGGCTTCTACGCCCGGCACGCCGCGAGCGACGGCACCCGTGTCGTCTACTCCTGCGCCGGTGAACTGTGGCTCCTGGACGACCTCGACGGGGCCGAGCCGCGTCCGCTGGACATCCGGCTCGGCGGGCAGCGCACCGACCGGCAGCCGTACTCGCTGAACGCCGCCCGCGCGTTCGGGGAGGCCGCGCCCGACCACACCGCACGCGGCAGCGCCGTCGCCGTCCGGGGCGCGGTGCACTGGGTCACCCACCGCTCCGGTCCCGCCCGCGCGCTCGCCGCCGAGCCGGGGGTTCGCGCGAGACTGCCGCGCACCTTCCGCGCGGAGGGCGAGGAGTGGGTGGTGTGGGTGACGGACGCGGAGGGCGACGACGCGCTGGAGTTCGCGCCCGCGACCGGGCTCGCGCCGGGATCCACCCCGCGCAGGCTCGGCGCCGGGCAGTTGGGCCGCGTCCTGGAACTCGCCATGGCGCCCGACGGAAGCCGCGCCGCGGTCGCCTCCCACGACGGACGCGTCCTCCTCGTCGAACGGGAGAGCGGTGAGGTCCGCGAGCTCGACCGCAGCGCCGACGGCGACGTGTCCGGGCTGGTCTTCTCGCCGGACTCGGCCTGGCTCGCCTGGTCGCACCCCGGCCCGCGCCCGCTCAGCCAGCTCAAGCTCGCCAACACCACCGACCTGTCGGTCTCCGAGGCGACCCCGCTGCGCTTCCAGGACTACGCCCCCGCGTTCACACAGGACGGCAAGCACCTGGTCTTCCTGTCGACCCGCGCCTTCGACCCGGTCTACGACGAGCACGTCTTCGACCTCGCCTTCGTGGTCGGCTCCCGCCCGCACCTGATCACCCTCGCCGCGACCACGCCCTCCCCCTTCGGCCCGCAGCGCCACGGCCGCCCCTTCGACGCGCCGGACAAGGACGAGACCCCCGACAGCGAGGGCACCCCCACCACCCGCATCGACCTCGAGGGCCTCGCCGACCGGATCGTCCCGTTCCCGGTCGAGGCCGCCCGCTACACCCACCTGCGGGCCGCCAAGGACGGCGTGCTGTGGCTGCGGCACCCCGTGCGCGGCGCCCTCGGCGCCTCCCGGGCCACCCCCGACGACCCCGAGCCCAAGACCGAGCTGGAGCGCTACGACCTCCTCCAGCGCCGGGTGGAGCATCTCGCCGACGACGCCGACGACTTCGAGGTCAGCGGCGACGGCAAACGGGTGCTGCTGTGGACGGACGGCAGGCTCAAGGTCGTACCGAGCGACCGGCGGGCCTCCGGCGACGAGGACAGCGACACCAACATCACCGTGGACCTGACCCGCGTACGGCAGACGGTCGACCCGTCCGCCGAGTGGCGGCAGATGTTCGACGAGGCCGGCCGCATCATGCGGGACCACTTCTGGCGGCCGGACATGAGCGGCGTGGACTGGACGGCCGTACTGGACCGCTACCGCCCCCTGCTCGACCGGGTGGCCACCCACGACGACCTGATCGACCTGCTGTGGGAGGTCCAGGGCGAGCTGGGCACCTCGCACGCCTACGTCGCCGGGCGCGGCGGCTTCGGCGGCGGCCCCCGGCAGGGGCTGCTCGGCGCCGACATCTCCCTTCACGATGACGACAGTTGGCGTATCGACCGGATCCTGCCGTCGGAGACCTCCGACCCCGAAGCACGGGCGCCGCTGGCCGCGCCCGGGGTCGCGGTGCGCGCCGGGGACGCCATCGTGGCGGTGGCCGGGGTGCCGGTCGATCCGGTGACCGGGCCCGGACCGCTGCTCGTCGGTACCGCGGGCAAGGCGGTGGAGCTGACGATCTCGCCGGCCGGCGGCGGGGACGTACGGCACGCGGTGGTCGTACCGATCGCGGACGAGCAGCCGCTGCGCTACCACGCGTGGGTGGCGGACCGGCGGGCGTACGTCCACGAGAGGTCCGGCGGCCGGCTCGGCTATCTGCACGTCCCGGACATGCAGGCGCCGGGCTGGGCCCAGATCCACCGTGACCTGCGGGTCGAGGTGGCGCGGGAGGGCCTCGTCGTGGATGTCCGCGAGAACGGCGGCGGACACACCTCCCAGCTGGTCGTGGAGAAGCTGGCGCGGAAGATCGTCGGCTGGGAACTGCCGCGCGGGATGCGGCCGTACAGCTATCCGCAGGACGCCCCGCGCGGACCCGTGGTGGCGGTGGCGGACGAGTTCTCCGGTTCGGACGGGGACATCGTCAACGCGGCGATCAAGGCCCTCGGGCTCGGCCCCGTGGTGGGCACGCGCACCTGGGGCGGCGTGATCGGCATCGACAGCCGCTATCGCCTGGTCGACGGCACGCTCATCACCCAGCCGAAGTACGCGATCTGGCTGGAGGGCTACGGCTGGGACGTCGAGAACCACGGCGTCGACCCGGACGTGGAGGTGGTCCAGCGCCCGCAGGACTGGGCGGCGGGGCGGGACGCGCAGTTGGACGAGGCGATTCGCATCGCCCTGGAGAGCCTGGAGAACAGTCCGGCGAAAACACCGCCCGCTCTGCCGACCTGAGGGGCGCGGGCTGTGTCGACATGCGGCTCCGCCGCGTGGGCGCGATCAACCCCCACGAACCCGCACCCGGCGACGATACGATGCCCCCTGTAAACCGACCCGCTCAACCCCCGGAGGGAACATGGCAGGGGAACCGCAGGACGACTGCCTGTTCTGCAAGATCGTCGGAGGGCACGTCCCGGCGACGATCGTGCGGGAGACGGACACGACCGTCGCGTTCCGGGACATCAACCCCCAGGCGCCGACCCACATCCTGATCATCCCCAAGGCGCACCACGCGGACGCGGCCGCGCTCGCCACCGCCGAGCCGTTGCTCGCCGCGGACGTCCTGCGCGAGGCCCAGGCCGTCGCCGACGAGGAAAAGCTGGAGAGCTACCGCATCGTGTTCAACACGGGCACCGGTGCCGGCCAGACCGTCTTCCACGCCCACGCCCACCTCCTCGGCGGCCGCGGCATGCAGTGGCCCCCCGGGTAACTCGACATGTCCGTACGTGAATTGGTCGTCCTCGGAACCGCCAGCCAGGTCCCGACCCGGCACCGGAACCACAACGGCTATCTGCTGCGGTGGGACGGGGACGGCATCCTCTTCGATCCCGGCGAGGGCACACAGCGGCAGATGCTGCGGGCGGGGGTCGCCGCCCACGACCTGAACCGGATCTGTGTCACCCACTTCCACGGGGACCACTCGCTCGGGCTCGCCGGGGTGATCCAGCGGATCAACCTCGACAAGGTCCCGCACCCCGTCACCGCCCACTACCCGCGTTCCGGGCAGCGCTTCTTCGACCGGCTGCGCTACGCCACCGCCTATCGCGAGACCGTCGACCTCGGCCAGGCGCCGATCAGCGAGGACGGCGTCATCGCCGCCACCGGCGCCTACACCCTGGACGCCGCCCGGCTCTCGCACCCCGTCGAGTCCTACGGCTATCGCCTCGTCGAGCCCGACACCCGCCGCATGCTGCCCGAACGGCTCGCCGCGCACGGCATCAAGGGGCCGGACGTCGGACGGCTCCAGCGGGACGGGGAGCTCGGCGGGGTCTCGCTCGACGAAGTGAGCGAGATGCGGCGCGGTCAGCGGTTCGCGTTCGTCATGGACACCCGGCTGTGCGACGGGGTGTACACCCTCGCCGACGGCTGCGACATGCTCGTCATCGAGTCCACCTTCCTGGACGAGGACACCGAACTCGCCGTGGAGCACGGCCACCTGACCGCCGGTCAGGCCGCCCGCGTCGCGCTCGACTGCGGCGTACGGCATCTCGTGCTGACCCACTTCAGCCAGCGCTACACCGACCCCGACGAGTTCGAGCGGCAGGCACGTGACGCCGGCTTCGAGGGGGAGCTGACCGTGGCCCACGACCTACTGCGGGTACCGCTGCCGAAACGTCGGTAATACGGCCGTACGATGCTTTGATGTCCCTCCCCAAAGCAGAACTGCACCTCCACATCGAAGGCACCCTCGAACCCGAGCTCGCCTTCGAACTGGCCGCGCGCAATGGCGTCGAGCTGCCGTACCTGGACACCGACGAGCTCCGCAAGGCCTACCGGTTCGAGGACCTCCAGTCCTTTCTGAACCTGTACTACGAGCTCATGGCCGTCCTGCGCACCGAGCGGGACTTCGAGGACCTCGCGAACGCCTACCTGGCCCGTGCCGCCGCCCAGGGCGTGCGGCACGCGGAGATCTTCTTCGACCCGCAGGCGCACACCAAGCGGGGCCTGGAGCTGGGCACGGTCGTCGAGGGGCTGTGGCGGGCGCTGGGGAGCAGCGAGGCGAACCACGGCGTCTCCACCCGGCTGATCATGTGCTTCCTGCGCGACGACTCCGCCGAGTCGGCCATGGCGACGCTGCGGGCCGCCGAGCCGTATCTCGACCGGATCACCGGCGTCGGCCTCGACTCGGCCGAGGTCGGGCATCCGCCGGTGAAGTTCCGTGAGGTGTACGAGGCCGCCGCCGCGCTCGGTCTGCGGCGCGTCGCGCATGCCGGCGAGGAGGGGCCGCCCGCCTACATCACCGAGGCCCTCGACGTCCTCGGCGTCGAGCGGGTCGACCACGGGCTGCGCTGCATGGAGGATCCGGCGCTGGTCGAGCGGCTGGTGCGGGAGCGGGTGCCGCTGACGCTGTGCCCGCTGTCGAACGTGCGGCTGCGCACGGTCGACGTCCTCGCCGACCACCCGCTGCCCGCGATGCTGGATGCCGGGCTGATGTGCACGGTCAACTCCGACGACCCGGCGTACTTCGGCGGGTACGCCGGCGACAACTTCGACGCGGTGCGCTCGGCGCTCGGCCTCGATGGGGAACGGCTGCGGGAACTCGCCCGCAACTCCTTCCTCGCCTCCTTCCTGGAGGACGACGAGGAGTTGCGGGCGCGGTATCTCGCCGAGGTCGAGGGCTACGAGTTCAGGTAGCCGGCGTGAGGCGCTCGGGGGCGGCGGGCGCGGCCTCGACGGAGTCCAGGGGGATCTCGACGACCTCCACGACTTCGGTGATCTCGACGATCTCGACGGTCGCCGGGGAGCGCCTGCCCAGCGCCACCGCGGTCAGCGGTACGGCGATCACCAGCAGCCCCACCGCGAGGACCGCGCCCATCGCCGGGAACCCGGCCTGGGCCGACAGCACGCTCCCGGCCAGCGGGCCCGCCGCCGTGCCCAGCGACGACGCCGAGCCGACGAGGACCGCCCAGCGGCCGCGCGAGTCCAGGGAGGCGGCGAGGCCGATGACGTACGACAGGACGATCGGGTAGAGGGTGTTCCAGGCGATCTCGCCGGTCGCGAAGGTCGCGAGGTCGGTGGCGGACGCGCTCACCGCGATGCAGGCCGCGATGAGGACCGTGCCGCCGCCGATCGGCAGCGCGCGGCCGAGGCGCGGGCCGAGCGCGCCCGCACCCGTCACGCCGAGCAGCCCGGCGCCGAGCGCCACGGCGAACACCGCGCCCACCGTGGCCTCGGTCAGCTGTGCCTGCGTCAGTCCGATCCGGCCGCTGACGCCCCACAGGGAGTTCTGGGCGAGGGACCAGCACAGCATGCAGGCGGCGAGGACCAGGCCGGGGCGGCGGTGCGGGACACGGGAGGCGGCCCGTGACGCCTGGGGCTGCGGGGCGGCGCCCGAGGGCAGCCGGCTGGTCAGCGGCCATACGGCGAGTGCGGTGAGGGCGATGGCGGCCAGTGGCTGGCCGTGGCCCGCGCCGAGGTGCGGAACCGTGAGATAGACGGCCCCCGCGAGCGCGGAGACACCGAGCAGGCCGACCGTGGTGACCCGGTGCGGGTCGGGCTGGGCGGCGATGCGGGTGGCGGCGACCGCGGTGGCCGTACCGGATCCGAAGCCGCCGAGCAGGACGCCCAGGACGACGGCCGGAACGGCGTGTGCGAGAGCCGCGCCGCCGTAGCCGAACAGGGCCAGGGCGAGGCCGAAGCGGGCCAGCGCACGGGCGCCGATCCGGTCGACGCGGGAGGCCAGCAGGAAGCCGGCCGACGCCGAACTCAGCAGCAGCGCGCTGCCGACGGCGCCCGCCTGGGTGGGGGAGAGCGGAAGTCCGGAGTCGAGCCTGCCGACGACCGTCGGCAGCAGATAGGGGGCGAGGTACCCGGCCGTGAAAAGGGCGACGAGGGGCCAGGGAGTGGAGCGGGGGGCGAACACGGGCGTTCCCAGGGCATGCGAAAGGAGCGGCACAAGAAGGGGGAGGGGCGCAGGCCGTCGACGGACAGGAACGCGCGGGCAATTTGTATCAAGCAGGGGGACGTGCGAAAAAGCGGGGGCGGTGTGATCTGAGGCACGTTCTGTTTGGGGTGGGGCAACCCGGGTAGGAGTGCGGCCCTTGCCGACCCGGTGCAGGTGCTCTCACCTGCGCCAATGCACCGTCCCGCGCCCGCCGGGCACCGTCGCCTCGATCTTCGCCCTGATCTCCCGCATCACCGCGACGATCCGGTCCTCGTGCTCGGCCGACAGCCGGGCCACCGGCACCGAGCAACTGATCGCGTCCTGGGCCGGGGTGTCGTAGCGCAGGGCGAAGCCGAAGCCGACGATGCCGGTGACGCCCTCCTCGCGATCGACCGACCAGCCGCGCGCCCGCACCTCGGCGAGGTCCTCGGCGAGGGCCGCGGGGGTGGTACGGGAGTTGGGGGTGAGGGCCTGGTACGGGCCGTCGGGGAGGTCGCCGTCGGGCCGTTCGGCGAGCAGCGCCTTGCCCAGGGCGCCGGCATGGGCCGGGAGGCGCCGGCCGACCCTGCTGATCGTCCTGAGGTATTCGTGCGACTCGCGCGTCGCCAGATAGGCCACGTCCCGGCCGTCGAGCCGGCCCATGTGGATCGTCTCGCCCAGCGCGTCGGACGCCTCGTCGAGATAGGGGCGTACGAGACGGACGCGCGGGTCGGAGTCGAGGTAGCTGGTGCCGGTCAGCAGGGCGTGGATGCCGATGCCGTACAGGGAGCCGGTGACGTCGGTGCGGACCCAGCCGCGCGCGATCAGGGTCTGGAGCAGCGCGTACATGGAGCTGCGCGGCACGGCCAGTTCGTCGGCCAGCTCCTGGAGGCGTGCCGGGCGGTCGCCGCGCGCGGCGAGGAGTTCCAGCAGCTCGACCGTCCGCGCCGCCGACTTCACCTCGCGGACGCCGCCTGTCTCTGACATGCGCCGATGGTAATCGGGCCGAACGCGGGATTGACGGTGCTGGTTCGCGTATCTAATCTCGATTCTCATACATGGATGAGGTCTACATAGGGAGATGACGGGGAGATGGCGAGGGTGAGCCTCGAATCGGACACGGCCCGACGGCTGCGGGAGGGGATGGCGCGCGGCGTGCTGTCGTTCCCGCTCACGAGCTTCCACGAGGACGGCTCGCTGGACCCGGACGGCTTCCGCGCCCATGTCGCCGACCGGCTCGCCACCGGCCCCGGCGCCCTCTTCCCCGCCTGCGGCACCGGCGAGTTCTTCTCGCTGGACGAGGACGAGTACCGCCAGGTCGTCTCCGTCGCCGTCGAAGAGGCGGGCGGGCGGGTGCCCGTGGTCGCCGGGACCGGGTACGGCTGGGCGCAGGCCGTCCGCTTCGCCCGGATCGCCGAGGAGGCCGGCGCCGACGCCCTCCTGGTCCTGCCGCACTATCTGATCGCCGCGCCGCAGAACGGCCTGGTCGCCCAGCTGGAGCAGATCGCGGCGCGCACCCGCCTCCCGCTCATCGCCTACCAGCGCGGCCAAGTCGCCTTCACCGCCGAGTCGTTGCGGCGCATCGCGAGCCTCCCCGGCGTCATCGGCCTCAAGGACGGCCACAGCGACCTCGACCGCCTCCAGCGCCTCACCCTCGCCGCCCCCGAGGACTTCCTCTTCTTCAACGGCGCCCTCACCGCCGAGGTCCAGGCCCGCGCCTACGCCGCCGTCGGCGTCCCGGCCTACTCCTCCGCCGTCCACGCCTTCGCCCCCGAGATCGCGAACGCCTTCTTCGCCGCCCTCGCCGACGGCGACCACGGCACGGTCGACAAGCTGCTGCGCGACTTCTACATCCCGTTCGTCGAGCTGCGCGACCGGGTGCCGGGATACTCCGTGTCCCTGGTGAAGGCGGCGGCCCGGCTGCGCGGCCACCCCGTCGGCCCCGTACGCGCCCCGCTCACCGACCCGTCGGCCGCCGACCGCGCCGAGCTGCGCACCCTGCTCGCCGCCGGACTCGACCTCGTGGGGGCCGCCCTGTGAACCTCACCGTCCGGGACGTACGGCTGACCCCGGTCCTCGTCGCCGACCCGCCGCTGCTGAACACCCAGGGCGTCCACCAGCCGTACACACCCCGGCTGATCGTGGAGGTCGAGACGGCGGACGGGGTCGTCGGGGTCGGCGAGACGTACGGCGACACCAAGTACCTCGAGCTCGCCCGGCCGTTCGCGGGGAAGCTGATCGGCCGTCAAGTCAGCGACCTCAACGGCCTGTTCGCGTTCGCCGACGAGGTGGCCGTCGACCGGTCCCGGGTGTCCGGGCAGGTCGACGTCGGCGGGCTGCGCGGCGTCCAGACCACCGACAAGCTGCGGCTGTCCGTCGTCTCCGGCTTCGAGGTGGCCTGTCTCGACGCCCTGGGCAAGGCGCTCGGGCTGCCGGTGCACGCACTGCTCGGGGGCAAGGTGCGGGACGCGGTCGAGTACAGCGCGTACCTGTTCTACAAGTGGGCCGGCCACCCGGCGGGCGTGCGCGCGGAGAAGGACGACTGGGGTGCCGCGCTCGACCCGGACGGGGTCGTGGCGCAGGCGCGCCGGTTCAAGGAGCGGTACGGGTTCACGTCCTTCAAGCTGAAGGGCGGGGTCTTCCCGCCGGACGAGGAGATCGCGGCGATCCGGGCGCTCGCCGAGGCCTTTCCCGGGCACCCCCTGCGGCTCGACCCCAACGGGGCCTGGTCCGTGGAGACCTCGCTGAAGGTGGCGCGGGAGCTCGGGGACGTCCTGGAGTACCTGGAGGACCCGGCCCTCGGCACGGACGCCATGGCGGAGGTCGCCGCGCGCGGCGGGGTGCCGCTGGCGACCAACATGTGCGTGACGACGTTCGCCGAGATCAAGGAGGCCTTCGTCAAGGACGCCGTGCAGGTGGTCCTCTCCGACCACCACTACTGGGGCGGGCTGCGCAACACCCGGCAACTGGCCGCGATCTGCCACACGTTCGGCGTCGGGGTGTCCATGCACTCCAACACCCACCTGGGCATCTCCCTGGCCGCGATGACCCACGTGGCGTCGACCCTCCCCGGCCTCCACCACGCCTGCGACTCCCACTACCCCTGGCAGTCCGAGGACGTCCTCACCGAGCGCCTCACCTTCGACGCCGGCCGGGTCGCCGTGCCGGACGCGCCCGGTCTGGGGATCGAGCTGGACCGGGACCGGCTCGCGTCCCTGCACCGGCGCTGGCTGGATGACGACGGCTCGCTCAGGGACCGGGACGACGCGGCGGCGATGCGGGTGGCCGAGCCGGGGTGGCGGACGCCCGCGGTGCCGCGCTGGTAGCGGCCGTCCCACCGGCCCGGACGGCGGGCCCGGGCAAGATCGCGGTGGCGTTGTCAGTGGGGTGGTGCACACTGGCCAGATCAGCACCACCTCAGGGAGCGCACCGTGATCACGCCCGCTGTGCCCACCGGAAAGGGAGCCTCGGCCCAGGGGCCGTCGGCCAAGGCGACGGGGCCGTACCGCAGGGCCCAGGTCGATCCACTCGCCGGGCTGCGCGCGCCCGCCGACCCGCCCTGGGACGTGTACCTCACGGGCACGGTCTTCCTGGACATCATCTTCACCGGGCTCGACTCGGCCCCGGTGCGCGGGACCGAGTCCTGGGCGCGGGGGATGGGCTCCAGCCCGGGCGGCGTCGCGAACATGGCCTCCGCCCTGGCCCGCCTCGGCCTGAAGACGTCCCTCGCGGCGGCCTTCGGCGACGACCACTACGGCGACTACTGCTGGGACGCGCTGGAGCAGGGCGAGGGCATCGACCTGTCCCCGTCGCGCACGGTCCCGGGCTGGCACTCACCGGTGACGGTCTCGATGGCGTACGAGGGCGAGCGCACGATGGTCTCGCACGGCCACGAGCCGCCCCCCGAGGAGCCGGCGCCCGACTGCCCGCCCCGCGCCCGCGCCGCCGTGGCCTCCCTGGTGCCGGGCACCCGCGCCCCCTGGATCGCCCAGGCCGCGAGCAAGGGCACCCGCGTCTTCGCCGACGTGGGCTGGGACGACACCGGCGCGTGGGACCTGGCCGGACTGGCCGACCTGGAGCACTGCGAGGCGTTCCTGCCGAACGCGCAGGAGGCCATGCGGTACACGGGCACCGACTGCCCCCGCAAGGCGGCCCAGGCCCTGACCGCGCACGTGCCGATGGCGGTGGTCACCCTCGGCGCGGACGGCGCGTACGCGGTGGACGGCAGGACCGGGGAGACGGCGGAGGTCCCCGCCATCGCCGTCGAGGCACTGGACCCGACGGGCGCCGGTGATGTCTTCGTGGCCGGTTTCGTCACCGGCACCCTGGCCGAGTGGCCGCTGGCCGACCGGCTGGCCTTCGCGGGGCTCACGGCCGCCCTTTCCGTCCAGGAGTTCGGCGGCTCCCTGTCCGCCCCGAGCTGGGCCGAGATCGGTGCCTGGTGGCGCCAGGTCCAGTCCCTCGACGGGCAGGACCCCGAGGCGCTGCACCGGTACGCGTTCCTTGCGGACCTGGTGCCGGAGGAGGCGGGCAGACCCTGGCCGTTGCGCAGGGCGGTGCCGACGATCGGGTTCAGACGGTCGGCGTGAGGACGGTCGGGTGTGCGAGCGGGCGCCTTCCGGGCTCAGCTCGGCGGCGCCGGCGTCAGCACCACGAAGTCCGCGCCCGACGGGTCCACGCACACCGCCAGCCGGCCGACACCCTCGGCGTCCTCCGGCCCCATCTGCACACTGCCGCCGTTCTCCACGGCCCTGGCGACGGCCGCGTCGCAGTCGTCGACGTTGAAGACCGGGTGCCAGTAAGGCAGCCCGTTCGCCAGCGCGAGGTTCTCCGGGGGGAGCTCCATCAGGCCGCCCTGCATCCGGTCCTCGGACAGCCCGGCGGGCGTGATGAGGGTGTACGCGCCTCCGCCGCCCGGCAGTTCCATATCGCTGTACTGCCAGCCGAAGACCCCGCCGTAGAACTCCTTCGCGGCCGAGGCGTCGGTCGTGTACAGCTCGGTCCAGGACAGCGAGCCCGACTCGTCCGCCAGCTCGAAGCCCGCGTTCTTCCCCGGCTGCCACACGGCGAACTGCCCGCCCAGCGAATCGCTGAACTGCGCCATTCGACCCCAGTCGTCGAGGTCCATCGGCTCCACCCGCACGGTGCCGCCCGCGCTCCGGACGGACTGCGCCGCGGCGTCCGCGTCCGTGACGGTGTAGTAGATCATCCAGGCCGACCGCGCCCCCTCCTCGGTGAGCCTGCCGAGGCCGGCGACGGTCTTGCCGTCCTTCTTGAACATCCCGCCTTCGAAGTCCTCGTCCTCGCCCATGGACTCGTACTCCCAGCCGAGCACCGCTCCGTAGAAGGCCGCGGAGGACCGCACGTCGGGAGCGCCGAGGTCGAGCCAACAGGGGGAGCCGGGCGCCTGGTCGGTGGTGATCATGACGATTGCCTTTCGCCGGTCCTGTATGTCCTCAGCCTGACATCCGGCACCGACAACCGCCCCTCGGCCGCGCATCGGGCGCCCAGCCGTCCGGCGCTGGTTACCATCCGGCCATGAGCGACGACGCGGACACCGCGGTACGCAACGAACTCGCCGCCCGCGCGGACGACTGGGCGGCGGCCATGCTCTCCAACGACCCCGCGCGGATCGCCGACTTCATGGCCGGGGACTGGGCCATCGTCTCGGAGTCGGGCGTCTCCACCCGCGAGGAGTTCCTCGCCCACATCGAGTCCGGCGACCTGACCCACTCGGCCTTCCGGATCGTCGGCGACCCCAGGGTCCGGGTGCACGGCGACTCGGCGGTGGTCACGGCCCGGATCACGAACACCGCCCACTACAGGGGCGAGCGCTTCGACGCCGACGAGTGGACGACCGACGTGTTCGTGAGGCGAGGCGAGCACTGGCTCTGCGTACTCAGCCACATCACGGCGGCCGTCGAGCGCTGAGCGGAGCCCTGAGCCGTCACCGCGTGAGCGGGGCCCTCAGCCCGCCGTCACCGTCGTACGCACCGCCCCGTCCGGCCCCGCCACCAGCACCGGAGTGTCCGGCCCGCCGAGGTCCCGCACCGCGGCCCGGTCCTCGTCGGACGCGCCTTCGGACTCCGTCACGACCGCCGCGGCCTCCAGCGAGGTCGCGCCCGAGGCCACCGCCATCGCCACCGCCGTCCGCAGCGCGCTCAGCTTCAGGGAGTCCAGGGCGACGGTCCCGGCGACATACGTACGGCCCGTCTCGTCCCGTACGGCGGCCCCCTCGGGCACACCGTTGCGGGCCCGTGCGGAACGGGCCAGGGTGACGATCTTGCGGTCCTCGGGGTCGAGCGCGCTGGTGTCGGTCATGAGCTGAGCATACGTAGCGCCGCCGGGCCTACCCGGCCACGGGGTACATCGCCCCGCGCCGGCCCTCCGGGGACGCCAGCCACTCCAGTTTCGCCGCCGTGTTCGCCTCGTCCAGGGGCGTGTGCAGGACGATCGACAGATCGGGCCGGACCGGCATCTGCATCACGGTCGACTCCATGCACAGCAGCCCGACCAGCGGATGGTCCAGCTCCTTGCGGATCTGACCGGCGTCCTCGATGTCCCGTCGCTCCCACAGCTCGTTGAACTCCGTGCTGGACGCCTTCGCCTCGGCCAGCACCGCCTGGAACCCCTCGTCGTCGGGCGAGGCCGAGCAGAGCGCGCGGAACTGCGCCACGACCGTGGCCGCGTTCGCGTCCCAACTCCTCGACCGGGTCCGGTACATCGGATCGGTGAAGAAGTCGATCAGACAGTTCCACCGCTTCCCGGGCCGCATGCCGAGCACGGTCGCCGCCGCCTCGTTGTGCAGCACGCCGTTGTAGTACTTGTCCATGATGTGCGCCGGATACGGCATCCACGCGTCGATCAGCCGCCGCAGCCCGTCGCACATGTCCTGCTTCTCGGGCGCCACTTCGGCCATCGGCGGATTCAGCCCGGCCAGCAGATACAGATGCCGGCGCTCGGCGTTGCTCAACCGCAGCACCCGGGCGACGGAGTCCAGCACCTGGGGCGAGACGGAGATCTCCCGCCCCTGCTCCAGCCACTGGTACCAGGAGGCGCCCACCCCGGCGAGCACCGCGACCTCCTCGCGACGCAACCCCGGCGTACGGCGCCGCGCGCCACCGTCCGGCAGCCCCGCCTCGCCCGGTGTCACCCGGGCCCGCCGGCTCATCAGGAACTCACGCAGCTCGCGCCGCCGATGGCTCTTCAGCGCCCCCTCGGACACGTACCGATCCCCCTCGCCCCGTTGCCTGGTGGTGCCACCACCAGCACAACTTGCCGCTCCCCACGGCTATTCCGACGCCCGCAGGATCTGACCATGGCGATCGACACCACCACGTCAACCCCCGCTCCCACACCCGCCCCGACCACGCCCGACACCCCCCGGATGTCGACGCGCGACAAACTCGTCCTGTTCGTCCTGTGCGCCGCCCAGTTCATGGTGGCGCTCGACTTCTCGGTCCTGAACGTCGCCCTCCCCGTCCTCGGCGCCGACCTCGGCATGAGCCAGTCGGCGCTCCAGTGGGCGGTCACCGCGTTCGCGCTGCCGTCCGGCGGCTTCCTGCTGCTGTTCGGCCGCATCGGCGACCTGTACGGCCGCCGCAGACTGTTCCTCACCGGCCTCGCCCTGTTCGCCGCCGCCTCGGTGCTCGCGACGTTCGCCTGGGACCCGGCATCCTTCCTCGCCGGACGCGCGCTCCAGGGTCTCGGCGCGGCGGTCATCGTCCCGACCGGCATGTCACTGCTGACCACCACCTTCGCCGAAGGCCCCGCCCGCGACCGCGCGCTCGGCATCTCGGGGACGCTGATGTCCCTCGGCTTCACCATCGGCGTGGTCGCGGGCGGCGTCCTGACCGACGCGCTCGGCTGGCGCTCCACGATGGGCCTGCTGGCGGTCTTCGCACTGGTCGTGCTGCCGCTCGCGCCCGGCCTGCTGCCCGAGTCGCGCACCCCGAGCCGCCCGCACCTGGACGTGCCGGGCGCGGTGACGGTCACCGGCGGTCTGCTGTCCCTGATCTACGCCCTGACGACGGCCGCCGACCGCGGCTTCGCCCACGCCGACGTCATCACCACGCTCCTCGCCGGCCTCGCGCTCCTGGTGGCCTTCGCGATCGTCGAGTCCCGCGCCGAGGCACCGCTGGTCTCCCTGCCGATGCTGCGCCGCCGCACGGTGGCGTGGGGCAACCTGGGCGGTCTGGTCACCTTCTCGATGATGTCGACCGTGGTCTTCGTCCTCACCCTGTACCTCCAGGAGATCCTGCACCTGTCGGCCTGGCAGACGGGCCTGGTCTTCGGCGTCCAGGGCGTGGTCTCGGTGGTCGCGGGCACGCTCACCCCGCGCTTCGTCAGCCGGCTCGGCGCCAGGCGCACCCTGGTGCTCTCGCTCGCGGGTCAGGGCGCCTTCGTCGCGGGCCTGCTGTTCCTGAACACCCACACCTGGTCGGTCTGGCTCGTCACCGCCGCCGTCTCGCTGGCGAGCATGTTCCACCTCGGCGCGATCATCTCCTACGGACTGACGGTCACCTCAGGCGTCCCCGACGAGGAACAGGGCCTGGCCACCGGCCTGGTCACCTCGACCCAGCAGATCGGCATCACCGTCGGCATCCCGCTGCTGGGCGTCCTCGCCACCACGTCCGAGGACCTGATGTCCGGCACCCGCACGGTGCTGGCCCTGAACGCGGCGATCGTCATCGGCACCGCGGCCCTGGTCGCCCTCGGCCTGCGCACCCGGCGGACGGCCCGCTCAGGGGCGGTCGAGACGGAGCCGCTCGGCTCTCGGTAGCCCCGCCACGACGAGGTCGTACGAGTCCTCGACGAGCTCCCGGACGACCTGGTCCGGGAGCTCGCCGTCGACCGTCACCGTGTTCCAGTGCCGCTTGTTCATGTGCCAGCCGGGGACGATCAGCCCCGGGTACTCCCCGCGCAGCCGGACCGCGTCCTCGGGGTCGCACTTCAGATTGACCGTCAGGGGCCGCGCGTCCAGGTTGGTCAGAGCGAAGAGCTTGCCGAGCACCCTGAAGACCGAGGTCTCGGGGTTGAACGGGAAGTCCTCCACGCTCGCGTTGAAGGACAGGCAGAACGCGCGCAGCTCCTGGGGGCTCACTCCGGCTTCGTCTCCCCGTCCGGGGGCATGGCGGGGCCCACCGGCTCCACCAGCACGGTCACGATCTTGTTCCGGCGGCCGGCCGCCGCCTCCGCCGTCAGCCGCAGTTCCCGGCCGTCGGGCAGCTCGACCACGGACGACGCCCCGGCGATCGGCACCCGGCCGAGCGCCTTGGCGAGCAGGCCGCCGACGGTCTCCACATCCTCGTCGTCGTACTCGTCGAGCCCGTACAGCTCGCCCAGGTCGGTGATGTCCAGCCGGGCGGTGACGCGGTAGCGGTCCTCGCCCAGCTCCTCCACCGGGGGCAGCTCACGGTCGTACTCGTCGGTGATCTCGCCGACGATCTCCTCGAGGATGTCCTCGATGGTGACGATGCCCGCGGTGCCGCCGTACTCGTCGATGACGACGGCGACGTGATTGCGCTCCTTCTGCATCTCGCGCAGCAGGTCACCGGCGTTCTTGGTGTCCGGCACGAAGACGGCCGGCCGCATCGCCGTCGACACCAGCTCGCTCTCCGCGTCCCGGGAGATGTGCGTCTTGCGGGTCAGGTCCTTCAGATACACCATCCCGACCACGTCGTCCTCGCTCTCCCCGACCACGGGGATACGGGAGAAGCCGGAGCGCAGGGCGAGGGTGAGGGCCTGGCGGATGGTCTTGTAGCGCTCGATGACGACGAGGTCGGTGCGCGGGACCATGACCTCGCGGACGAGCGTGTCGCCCAGCTCGAAGACGGAGTGCACCATCCGGCGCTCCTCGTCCTCGATCAGCGACTCCTTCTCGGCGAGGTCGACCAGCGCGCGCAGCTCCGCCTCCGAGGCGAAGGGGCCGCGGCGGAAGCCCTTGCCGGGAGTGAGGGCGTTGCCGATGAGGATCAGCAGATACGGGATCGGCCCCATGATCCGCGCGAGCGGCAGCAGCACGTACGCCGCCGCCGTCGCCGTGTTCAGCGGGTGCTGGCGGCCGATGGTGCGCGGGGAGACCCCGACGGCGACGTACGACACCAGGACCATGACCGCTATCGCGACCAGCAGGGCCTCGGTGGTACTGCTGAACTCCTTCAGACAGGCGTACGTCACCAGCGCCGCCGCGGCCATCTCGCAGGCCACGCGCACCAGCAGAGCCACGTTCAGATAGCGCGTCGGGTCGGCGGCGACCAGCGCCAGCTTCTCGCTGCCACGCCGACCGCTGCGGACGGCCTCCTCGGCGCGGAAGCTGGAGACGCGCGCCAGGCCCGCCTCCGCGCAGGCGGCGAGCCAGGCGACGACCACCAGGGCGATGGCGCCAAAGACCAGGGGCAGACTCATGACACGGTCGGGGCCGGGGAGGGGCCGGTCAGCCCTTTCTCCGCGCGCCAGCCGTCCACGATGGCCGCCTGGAGACCGAACATCTCGGCCTTCTCGTCGGGCTCCTCGTGGTCGTACCCGAGGAGGTGCAGCACACCGTGGACGGTGAGCAGCTGGAGCTCCTCGTCCATGGTGTGCTGCGTGGGCGCCTCGGCCCCCTGCTTCGCGGCGACCTCGGGGCACAGCACGATGTCACCGAGCAGCCCCTGCGGCGGCTCGTCCTCGTCCTTCGTGGGCGGCCGCAGCTCGTCCATGGGGAAGGACATGACATCCGTCGGCCCCGGCAGGTCCATCCACTGGATGTGGAGCTGCTCCATGGCGTCGGCGTCCACGACGATCACCGAGAGCTCGGAGAGCGGGTGGATGCGCATCCGCGCGAGCGCGTAGCGGGCGATGTCGAGGATCGCCTGCTCGTCGACCTCGGTTCCGGATTCGTTGTTGACGTCGATCGACATGGTCGTGCGTGTTCTCTACTTCCCCTTGTGCCCGGCTTTGCCGCGGCCCTTGTGTGTGCCGTTCTGGGTGCCGTGTCTGCTGTCGTACTTCTCGTAGGCGTCGACGATACGGCCGACCAGCTTGTGCCGGACGACATCCTGCGACGACAGCCGGGAGAAGTGGACGTCGTCGAGGCCTTCCAGGATGTCCTGGACCTGCCGCAGACCGGACTTGGTGCCGTCCGGGAGGTCGACCTGGGTCACGTCACCGGTGATGACGATCTTCGATTCGAAGCCGAGGCGGGTGAGGAACATCTTCATCTGCTCGGGGCTGGTGTTCTGGGCCTCGTCGAGAATGATGAATGCGTCGTTCAGCGTGCGACCGCGCATGTACGCGAGCGGCGCGACCTCGATGGTCCCGGCGGCCATCAGCCTGGGGATGGAGTCGGGGTCGAGCATGTCGTGCAGCGCGTCGTACAGCGGGCGCAGATACGGGTCGATCTTCTCGTACAGCGTGCCCGGCAGGAAGCCCAGCCGCTCACCGGCCTCGACCGCGGGACGGGTCAGGATGATGCGGTTGACCTGCTTGGACTGAAGGGCCTGTACGGCCTTGGCCATCGCGAGGTAGGTCTTGCCCGTACCGGCGGGGCCGATGCCGAAGACGATCGTGTGCTTGTCGATCGCGTCGACATAGCGCTTCTGGTTGAGGGTCTTCGGGCGGATCGTGCGGCCGCGGGAGGAGAGGATGTTCTGGGTGAGCACCTCGGCCGGGGTCTCCTCCGGTCCCTCCCCGTTCTCACTCGCTCTGAGCATGGCGATCGAACGTTCCACTGCGTCCTCCGTCATCGGTTGCCCGGTGCGGAGCACCAGCATCATCTCGTCGAACAGGCGCTGTATGAGGGCCACTTCCGCGGAGTCGCCGACCGCGCTGATCTCGTTGCCCCGGACGTGGATGTCGGTCGCCGGGAAGGCCTTCTCGATCACGCGCAGAAGGGAGTCGCCGGACCCCAGCACGGTCACCATGGGGTGCTGGGCGGGGACGGTGAACTGTGCTCTCGCCTGCCCCTGCGCGGGTGTGTGAGCTGTGGGTGTCTGAGTCATGGGCCGGCTCGTAGGCCTTGCTCGTCCTCCTCGATACGACTCGCCCGCCACATGGGCGGCCTGGCGATTTCAAGGGTACGCCGGGGGACTGACATCGCTGTAGGACTTTTCGGCTGGGGGCTGCCGCCCCCAGACCCCCGCTTCGGCCCTGAACGGGCCTCGTCCTCAAACGCCGGACGGGCTGAGAAACCCAGCCCCTCCGGCGTTTGAGGAGCGGGGTCTGGGGCGGAGCCCCAGACACGGGGAAAGTCGTCAGAAGCCCAGCTTGCGCAGCTGGCGGGGATCCCGCTGCCAGTCCTTCGCCACCTTCACGTGCAGGTCCAGGAAGACCGGCGTCCCCAGCAGCGCCTCGATCTGCTTGCGGCTCTTGATGCCGACGTCCTTCAGCCGCTTGCCCTTGGGGCCGATGATGATCCCCTTCTGGCTGGGCCGCTCGATGTAGACGAACGCGTGGATGTCGAGGAGCGGCTTGTCGGCGGGGCGGTCCTCGCGGGGCAGCATCTCCTCCACCACGACGGCGATCGAGTGCGGCAGCTCGTCGCGGACGCCTTCCAGCGCGGCCTCCCGGATCAGCTCCGCGATCATGATCTGCTCGGGCTCGTCGGTGAGCTCGCCGTCCGGGTAGAGGGCCGGCCCCTCAGGCAGCAGCGGAACGATCAGATCGGCCAGCAGATCCACCTGCTTGTCGCCGACCGCCGAGACCGGCACGATCTCGGCCCACTCGAAGCCCAGCTCCTTGCCGAGCTGGTCGATCGCGATGAGCTGCTCGGCGAGGGTCTTGCCGTCCACGAGGTCGGTCTTGGTGACGATCGCGATCTTCGGCGTCTTCTTGATCGACGCCAGTTCCTTCGCGATGAAGCGGTCGCCGGGGCCGAGCTTCTCGTTCGCCGGCAGACAGAAGCCGATCACGTCCACCTCGGCCCAGGTGGTGCGTACGACGTCGTTCAGCCGCTCGCCCAGCAGCGTGCGCGGCTTGTGCAGTCCGGGGGTGTCGACCAGGATCAGCTGGGCGTCGGGCCGGTGCACGATCCCTCGCACCGTGTGCCGCGTGGTCTGCGGCTGGTTCGCGGTGATCGCCACCTTCTGGCCGACCAGAGCATTCGTGAGGGTGGACTTGCCCGCGTTGGGGCGGCCCACGAAGCAGGCGAAGCCGGCGCGGTGGGGTCCCTGAGACGAGGGCGACGGCTCGGATGACTGACTGCGAACGCTCATGACGCCCATTCTCCCTGATCCACAAGCCCCGGCCGTACAAGGGAGCGAGCGCACCCCGGCCGCCCGCTCCGGGGGAAACCCCGGACCTTCCGGCGCGCACCGGGACCGCCTACGATCACCGCGTGAAGCTCATCACCGCGATCGTCAAGCCCCACCGGCTCGACGAGGTCAAGGCCGCTCTCCAGGGGCTCGGCGTGCACGGTCTGACCGTGACCGAGGCGAGCGGCTACGGCCGTCAGCGCGGGCACACCGAGGTGTACCGCGGCGCGGAGTACCGGGTCGACCTGGTGCCGAAGATCCGCATCGAGGTCGTCGTCGAGGACGCGGTGGCCGACGACGTCATGGACGCCGTCGTGGCGGCCGCCCGCACCGGCAAGATCGGCGACGGCAAGGTCTGGGCGCAGCCCGTCGAGACGGTCGTACGGGTGCGGACGGGCGAGCGCGGCCCCGACGCGCTGTAACAAGCGCCGGGACCGCGCCCTGCGAAGCGCGTCCCGCGCCTCAGTCGAACACGAACGGGCCCGGCGACTGCGGCCCCGTCGCCGTGCAGGTGATGGTGATGCCGAAGACGGTCATGGTCAGCGAGCCGCCGAAGGCCTCCAGGCTGTCCCCGGAGGCGACGGTGCCGGGCAGCGGGCCGACCTGAACGGGGTCACCGGCGGCCATCGCCGGGTTCTCCGTGGCGGTGAAGGTGGTGGTGCCGCCGCCCGCCTTCACCAGGGTGAGCGTCGAGGTGATCGAGTCCTCCGCCAGCGCGAGCGGCGCGGTGATCGCGGAGGAGCTGAGGGTCATGGTGGCGGCGGTGCCGTCCTGCGTGGCGGTGAGGGTGGCCTCGCCGCCGCCGAAGCTGCCGCAGTCGGCCGTGAGCGTCGCGGTGGTGGGGGGACGGCGAAGGCGGCCGGCGCGAGGGCCAGGCCGGTGACCGCGAGGGTCCCGGCCACGAGCGCCGCACCTGCTCCGATGCGCGTTCGTCTCATGGGGAATCGCTCCCTTTCGGGGGTGGGGGAATTCGGTGTGCGTGGGGGATGAGCCGGCAGGTGGGTGCGAACACGCTGCGCGGCGACCGAATCTGACGGTCCGTCGGAACCGTCGTTCCCATTGATGCGCGTGGGACGAGGGTCGGCAAGGGTGAATTCCGGCCTCCATTACTGGAGGGTCAACTTCCGGATGTGGTTCAGCTCTTGCTGGGCGAGAGGTCCTGCAATCCCACCACCCGGAGCAACTGGAGCCGCTCGTAGGCCTCCGTGCCGGGGCGGGCGGAGTGGACGACCAGGAGGTGGTGGTGCTCGTGGCTGATCATGACCTCGCAGTCCAGCTCCAGCAGGCCGACCAGGGGATGCGCGAACCGCTTGGTCGCCCGGTTCCGCTGGGACACCTCGTGCTCGTCCCAGAGCCGGGCGAACTCCGCGCTCCCCGCGCGCAGTTCGGCGACCAGCGCGGCCGGTTCCGGGTCGTCGGGCCGGGCGGCGGCCACCGCGCGCAGGGTGGACACCTGGGTGCGCGCGTGGCTCTCCAGATCCTCCGGCGGGAAGAGCGTGCGCGCGGCCGGGTCGAGGAAGAAGAGACGCACCAGATTGCGCTCGCGGGGCGGGCGGGACATCACGTCACCGACCAACGCCTTGGCCATCGCGTTCTGCGCGAGCACCTCACCGCAGTCGTTCACCACCTGCGCCGGTGTGTCGTGCAGCCGGTCCAGGATCAGCAGCAGCCCCGGACGGACATGCGCCGACGCCGTCTCGCGCCGCGGCGGCTCCTCGCCGGCCAGGTGGAACAGGTGGTCCTGCTCCACGTCGGTCAGGCGCAGCGCGCGGCCCAGCGCGGTCAGCATCTGACGGGACGGGCGAGGCCCCCGGGACTGTTCCAGCCGGGTGTAGTAGTCCACCGACATGCCCGCCAGCTGCGCCACCTCCTCGCGGCGCAGACCGGGCGTACGACGCCGGGAGCCCGCTGTGAGGCCCACGTCCGAGGGGGCCAGGCGGGCGCGGCCGCGGCGCAGGAAGTCGGCGAGTTCGGCTCGGTTCACCTCTCCAGCCTGCGCCGGCGGCGGCGCGTTATCCAGGGACTGCCGATCCCCTGATCAACGGGTCTCTCCCGCTCGCCCCGGCCCCGTCCGAGGCTGGTCGGTGACGAGAGGAGCAGATCATGCTGACGTTGGTGACGGGTACGACGGGACAGGTCGGCCGGCGCTTCGTGCCGAGGCTGCTGGCCCAGGCCAGGCCGGGGGAGCGGGTACGGGTGCTGGTGCGGGACTCGGCGCGGGGCGAGCCGTTCGCCGAGCTGGGCGCCGAGGTCGTGGTCGGCGACCTGCGGGACGCGGAGGCGCTCGGCAAGGCGGTCGCCGGGGTGGACGCGGTCGTGAACGTGGCGGCGGCCTTCCGCGGGGTGCCGGACGAGGAGGCGTGGGCGGTCAACCGGGACGCGGCCGTGGAACTGGGCCGCGCCGCGCGGGCGGCCGGCGTGCGGCGCTTCGTGCAGGTCAGCACCGGACTCGTGTACGGCACGGGGCGGGGCCGCCCGCTCACCGAGGACGACGAGAGCCGGCCCGGCGGATCGATGTGGGGCGCCTACCCCGAGTCCAAGGCGCGGGCCGAGCGGGAGCTGCTCGCCCTGGAGGACCTGGACGTGCGGGTCGGCCGGCTCCCCTTCGTCTACGGCGAGGGCGACCCGCACCTCGGCCAGGTCCTGATGTGGGCCCGGAACTGGGCGGCCGCCCAGCGGCTCCAGATGGGCCATCACGTGGACGTCGCCCAGGCCCTGCTGCGCATCCTGCACGCACCGGGCATCGCCGGCCGCGTCTACAACATCGCGGACGACGCCCCCGTCACCGCGGTGGAGCTGCACCAGCTCAACGGCGTCGACGTCCCCGCCGACCTGTACGACCGCACGGACCCCGACCCGTGGCAGACGATCACCTCCACGGACCGTATCCGCCGGGAGCTGGGGTACCGCCCGGTGTACCCGTCGGTCTACACCGCCAGGGACGCCGGAGCCCTCTGACCGGACCGCCGGTGGCCCCTGCCGGGCTGCCTGGACGCATCCCTGACCACCGGCCGGCTCCAGCCCCCGGACAGGCCACGCCCAGCACAATGGTCGGCATGAGCACGCCTTCCTGCCCCTGCGGGCAGTCCCAGCCCTACGACAAGTGCTGCGGCCGCTACCTCTCCGGCGCCGCCGCCCCGACCGCCGAGGCACTCATGCGGTCGCGCTACAGCGCCTTCGTGAAGGGCGATGTGCCGTACCTGCTGCGGACCTGGCATCCGCGGACCCGGCCCGAGCGGCTGGAGCTCGATCCGCGGATGCGGTGGACCGGGCTGGAGATCCTCGGCACGATGGACGGGTCGGCCTTCCACACCACGGGGACCGTCACCTTCCGCGCCTCGTACCGGGGCGGCTCGCTGCACGAGCGGAGCCGGTTCGAGCGGGTCGACGGGGCCTGGGTGTACGTGGACGGGGAGTTCCTGGAATAGGGGGCGGACTCCCGCCCCCTCCCGGCGGCCCCCTACTCCACGCCCCGGATCCGCCCCACCAGCACCGCCCCCGCCAGCCCCACCCCGGCCGCCACCAGGTACAGCACCCGGTATCCGCCCAGGTAGGTGACGATCGGGGCGGCCAGGGCCGGGGCCGCGACCTGGGGCAGGGCGTTGGCCACGTTGATGACGCCGAGATCCTTGCCCCGGTCCAGGGCCTTCGGCAGGACGTCCGTCATCAGGGCGAAGTCGACCGACATGAACACCCCCAGGGCCACGCCCAGCAGCGCCGCCACGACGATCGCGCCCGGCCAGGTCTGCCAAACGGCCAGCAGGGCCGTGGCCGCCGCCATCAGCGCCCCGGACCACCGCACGAAGGGCTTGCGGCGGCCCACGCGGTCCGACCACACGCCGGCCACCACGACCGTCGCCAGCAGCGCCACGCTGTCCACCGCGGTGAGGATCAGCACGCCCTGCTCGGGGTCGTCGTGGTGCAGACGGTCCCGCAGGTAGTACAGGAGGTAGAGGAGCACCAGCGCGTTGCTGAGGTTGATCAGGAAACGGGTCAGCCAGGCCCAGCCGAAGTCCGGGTAGCGGCGCGGGCTCAGCCAGAAGCCGCGGGCGAACGAGCGCCGGTCCCACACCGGCCGGTCCGCGACCCCCAGCCGGAGGTCCGGGTAGCGCAGGACGTACGGCAGCACCCCCGCCGCCGTGAACACCGCGCACGCCGCATACCCCGCCGCGATCCCGCCCACCGCCGTCGCCAGCCCCGTACCGGCGACCGCCCCGAGGATCTGTGCCGCCCCCAGCCAGCCGCCCACCACGCCCCGTTGCCGGCGCGGCACCCGGTCCGGCACGGCCGCCGTGACCGCCGCGAAGGCCGCGTTCAGCGTCAGCTGGACCAGGCACCAGCCGACCGCCATCGTCCACAGCCCGTCCGCCCCCGCGAGCAGCAGCAGCGACAGCGCACCGCCCGCCGCCCCGGCCACGATCCACGGCGTACGGCGCCCCCAGCGGGCCGTGGTGCGGTCCGACAGGGCGCCGAAGAACGGGTTGGCCAGCAGTGACACGGCCGCGCCCACGCCCGTCACCCAGGCCAGCAGGGTCTCCTTCGACATCCCCGTACCGGGTGCGAAGTCCTCCGACTGCTGGGCCAGCAGGATCTGGAGCGGGCCGTACCAGCCCACCCAGATCGCCACGTTGGCCAGCGAGAGCGCCGCCGTCCAGCCCCGGCCGACCCGGTCCGTGGGCTCGGCGAGGGCGTCGACCGTCATCCCCGCGCCCGGAGCACGTCCCGGAGCCAGCCGTACGACGCCTTGGGCGTGCGCGCCTGCGTCTCGTAGTCGACGTGTACCAGCCCGAAACGGCGCGCGTACCCCTCGGCCCACTCGAAGTTGTCCAGCAGCGACCAGACGAAGTATCCGCGGACGTCCACCCCCGCCTCCACCGCCCGGTGCAGGGCACGGATGTGGCCGTCCAGGTAGGCGATCCGCGCCTGGTCGTCGACGCCCTCGTAGGAGCAGCCGTTCTCGGTGATGACCACGGGCGGCAGCCGGTCGCCGTAGCGCTCACGGAAGCCGGTGAGCAGCTCCGTCAGGCCCTCGGGGACCACCGGCCAGCCGAAGTCCGTCGTCGGCACCCCCTCGATCTCCCGTACCGAGAAGGGCAGTTCGGCCGGCATGCGCACCCCGCCGAACTCGATCTCGGTGCCCTGCGGCGCGCCCACGCGGGTCGGCGCGTAGTAGTTGACGCCGTAGAAGTCGAGGGGTTCCGCGATGACCTTCAGGTCCGCCTCGACGTCGCCCGGCATCAACTCGCCCAGCCCCGCCGGATATTCACCCAACAGGAGCGGATCGGCGAACAGGCGGTTCAGGAGCACGTCGTAGAAGTCCGCCGCCTCCCTGTCCGCCTGTTCCTCCGACGCCGGCCAGGTCGGCCCGTGCGAGTTGGCGATCCCGATGTCCCTGGCGCCGGCCGCGCGCAGGGCCCGTACGGCGAGACCGTGGGCCAGGAGTTGGTGGTGGGCGACCGGGAGGGCGTCGAAGAGAAGCTGCCTGCCGGGCGCGTGGGTGCCGAGGGCGTGGCCCAGGAGGGTGTGCTCTGCGGGTTCGTTGAGGGTGATCCACTTCTGGACGCGGTCGCCCAGCCGCTCGGCGACCACCGACACGTACTCGGCAAAACGGGCGGCCGTGTCCCGCTCCAGCCAGTCCAGCGCGACCGGCAGATCCCAGTGGAACAACGTCGGCACCGGCGCCACGCCCACGGCGCACAGCTCGTCCACCAGACGGTCGTAGAAGTCGAGGCCCTTCGGCGAGTTCACCCGCGGCCACGAGATCGAGAAGCGGTACGCGTCCACGCCCAGGCCGGCCAGCAGCGCCACGTCCTCGCGGTAGCGGTGGTAGTGGTCGCAGGCCACCTCGGCCGTGGAGCCGTCCTTCACCGTTCCCGGCTCGGCCGTGAAGGCGTCCCACACGGACCGCTCGCGCTCGTCCACCGCGCCCTCGATCTGGTGGGCGGACGTCGAGACGCCCCACAGGAAACCGGCCGGGAACCGGGGTATCGGTGTCGTCGCACCGCGCTCATCGATCGCCATGCGCCGGATCATCCGTACCGGCGGTAAGGGAAGTCAACGGCCGGGCGTGAACTGCCTGTTACGCCCCTTCCTTCAGCACCCTGGAGATCAGCTTGCGCTGCTCGTCGGTGAGCCGGGGGTCCGAGCAGTACACCGTCCTGCCGTCCACGGTGATCTGGTAGCTGAACCCGTCCGGAACCCCGATCGGAGGCGTGCCCCGGCCGGACGCGACCGCGCTCTCGGCCAGGGTCTGCCACTCCTGGGCGTCGGGCCGCCCCGAGGTGTCCACCTCGGCGTGCCGCTCGATGCCCGCGAATCCGCCCGTGCGCCGTACCAAAATACGCATGGGTCCCTGTCTAGTACGCCGTCACGGGATCCGCACCCCGACCTGCTCCCACGCCTTCTGCACGGCCTGGAGCTCCTCGCCGCCGTCGCCGAAGCGCTCGCGCGCGGCCTTGACGGTCAGCTTCGCGAAGTCGGTGAACATGGCACGGTCCGACAGCTCGCCGCCGGTCAGGACGTCGTACCAGATCTGGCCCGCCTTCTCCCAGGCGTGGCCGCCGAGGGCGGTGGCGGCCAGGTAGAAGGCGTGGTTGGGGATGCCGGAGTTGATGTGGACACCGCCGTTGTCGCGCCCGGTGCGGACGTAGTCGTCCATCGTGGCGGGCTGCGGGTCCTTGCCGAGCACGTCGTCGTCGTACGCGCTGCCCGGCTCCTTCATGGAGCGCAGGGCCTTGCCGGAGACGCTCGGGGCGAGCAGGCCCGCGCCGATCAGCCAGTCGGCCTCGGCGGCGGTCTGGCCGAGTGTGTACTGCTTGATCAGCGCGCCGAAGACGTCCGACATGGACTCGTTCAGGGCACCCGGCTGGCCGTAGTACGTCAGGTTGGCCGTGTACTGGGTGACGCCGTGGGTGAGCTCGTGGCCGATGACGTCGATCGGGATGGTGAAGTCGAGGAAGATCTCGCCGTCACCGTCGCCGAACACCATCTGCTCGCCGTTCCAGAAGGCGTTGTTGTAGTTCTCGTCGTAGTGGACGGTCGCGTCCAGGGGCAGGCCGTCGCCGTCGATGGAGTGGCGGGCGTACGCCTTGAGGAACAGGTCGAAGGTGGCGCCGAGGCCGGAGTAGGCGCGGTTGACCGTGGCGTCCCGGCCGGGGTCGGCGCCCTCGGCACGCACCTCGGTGCCGGGCAGGGCGGTGCCGTGCCGGGCGTCGTAGATGGTGCGCAGCGGCTGGTCCGACGGGGCCTTGGCGGTCGGGGCGGCGGCGAGGGCGAACTCGGTCGTGACACGGCGCCTGCCGCGCAGCTCGCTGTCGCGCATCAGGGTCCGGCGAGCCGGGCCGGAGAGTGCGGGGTCGTCGTTCCGGGCCAGCTTGTCGAGGACGTGGGGCGGTACGACGGTGCAGAAGACGGGCTCGAAGCCCCCGTTTGTCGTCATGTGCGGCACCCTTGCACTGCGTTAGCTGGCTGTCACTAGCCGCAACCATGATTGGTGAAATATACGGATAGGGAGCCGCACTCTCTGTGACGAAGTGGTATGGCGCACATTTGCCCTATTCGTCCCACCGGTTCCGCATACTGATACAGCGCCCCGCATCCGGAGAGGCTCGGCTAGCATGCTTCGCATCATGCGTTTCGGGCTGCTTCTTCTTAGCTGCCGCGGCGAGGGCCTGTAGTCCAGGTCGACTCCCTCCCCGCGGAGCTTCGCGTTGCGTCGTCGGCCGTCCTTCCGGACATCCTGAGGAGCCCGCAGACATGGCGAACCGCCAGCAGCCCAGCACCATGCCGATCCACAAGTACGGCCGCTACGAGCAGGTCGACATCCCCGACCGGACCTGGCCGGGCCGGCGTGTCACCACCGCCCCCCGCTGGCTCTCCACCGACCTGCGCGACGGCAACCAGGCCCTGATCGACCCGATGTCGCCCGAGCGCAAGCGCCGGATGTTCGACCAGCTGGTCAAGATGGGCTACAAGGAGATCGAGGTCGGCTTCCCGGCGTCGGGCCAGACGGACTTCGATTTCGTACGATCGATCATCGAGGAGCCCGGGGCGATCCCCGACGACGTCACGATCTCCGTACTGACGCAGGCCCGCGAGGACCTGATCGAGCGGACCGTGGAGTCCGTGAAGGGCGCCAGGCGGGCGACCGTCCACCTGTACAACGCCACGGCTCCTGTCTTTCGCCGCGTGGTCTTCCGTGGCTCCAAGGACGACATCAAGCAGATCGCCGTGGACGGCACGCGGCTGGTCATGGAGTACGCCGAGAAGCTGCTGGGCCCGGAGACCGAGTTCGGCTACCAGTACAGCCCGGAGATCTTCACCGACACCGAGCTGGACTTCGCGCTGGAGGTCTGCGAGGCGGTCATGGACGTCTGGCAGCCCGGTCCGGGGCGCGAGATCATCCTCAACCTGCCCGCCACGGTGGAGCGTTCGACGCCGTCCACGCACGCGGACCGCTTCGAGTGGATGGGCCGCAACCTGTCCCGCCGTGAGCACGTCTGCCTGTCGGTCCACCCGCACAACGACCGCGGTACGGCCGTCGCCGCCGCCGAGCTGGCCCTGATGGCCGGCGCCGACCGCATCGAGGGCTGTCTGTTCGGACAGGGCGAGCGCACCGGCAACGTCGACCTGGTCACCCTGGGCATGAACCTCTTCTCCCAGGGCGTCGACCCGCAGATCGACTTCTCCGACATCGACGAGATCCGTCGTACGTGGGAGTACTGCAACCAGATGGAGGTCCACCCGCGCCACCCGTACGTGGGCGACCTGGTCTACACGTCCTTCTCCGGCTCCCACCAGGACGCCATCAAGAAGGGCTTCGACGCGATGGAGGCCGACGCGGCCGCTCGCGGGGTCACCGTCGACGACATCGAGTGGGCGGTGCCGTACCTGCCGATCGACCCGAAGGACGTCGGCCGCTCCTACGAGGCGGTCATCCGGGTCAACTCGCAGTCCGGCAAGGGCGGTATCGCGTACGTCCTGAAGAACGACCACAAGCTGGACCTGCCGCGCCGGATGCAGATCGAGTTCTCCAAGCTGATCCAGGCCAAGACGGACGCCGAGGGCGGCGAGGTCACCGGCGGTGACATCTGGGCGGTGTTCCAGGACGAGTACCTGCCGAACCCGGAGAACCCCTGGGGCCGGATCCAGGTCCGCAACGGCCAGTCGACGACGGACACCGACGGCGTGGACACGCTGAAGGTGGAGGCCACCGTCGACGGCGTCGACACCGTCCTGACCGGTACCGGCAACGGTCCGATCTCGGCCTTCTTCGACGCCCTGACGAAGATCGACATCGACGCCCGGCTGCTGGACTACCAGGAGCACACGATGAGCGAGGGCGCGTCCGCGCAGGCCGCGTCGTACATCGAGTGCGCGATCGACGGCAAGGTGCTCTGGGGTATCGGGATCGACGCCAATACGACGCGTGCCTCGCTGAAGGCCGTCGTCTCGGCCGTCAACCGGGCGGGGCGCTCCGCCGGGGGACACCGGTAGGTCGTGCCGCGGTAGGTCGTGGGTCCGGCCCGGCAGCGTCGGGGGCCGGTCGCGCAGTTCCCACGCCCGTTGCCGGGCGCTGCCCGGCCGCTGTTCAGAGGGCCCCGCTCGCCGATTCCCGGTGGGCGGGGCCGTCCGTTTTCGGCCATTGGCCTGTGCAGGTCACGGAAAGGTCTCGTCCAGGGTGCTGACTCCACGCGCGTGATGTGGCTAACATCACGCAAGCGCGGCGACGTTGCCGCGGGGTTTCGCGGAGGTGCGACGTGCTGCCAGGACGGGGACGAAACGGCCGTGCCGCCGGGCTTGCGCGCATCCTGGGCACCCGCACCGCATGGTCGGCCGTGGGTGACGGGGAGTTCTTCTGCCCGGGCTGCGGCGGGGACCGCAACTACCAGCGGCTGAGCGGACAGCGCCGCTTCACCTTCCTCGGGGTGCCGGTGCTGCCCCGTGGCGAGAGCGCGCCCGTCGTGGAGTGCGCCGCCTGCCGCCGCCACTTCGGCACCGACGCCCTGGATCACCCGACGACCACCCGCTTCTCCGCGATGCTGCGCGACGCCGTCCACACCGTCGCCCTCGCGGTACTGGCGGCGGGCGGCACCTGCGCCCGTCCGTCCCTGGAGACCGCCGCTGCCACGGTGCGCGCGGCCGGCTTCGACGACTGCACCGAGGACCAGCTGAACGCGCTGGTCGAGGCCCTGGCCGCCGACACCGGACGGGTCTTCTCCGAGCCTTGCGGCGCCGGCCTCGCGATAGAGCTCCACGAGGCCCTGGACCCCCTCGCCCCGCACCTGGCCCCCGCCGGCCGTGAATCGATCCTCCTCCAGGGAGCCCGCATCGCCCTGGCCGACGGCCCCTACACACCCGCCGAGCGCGACGTCCTCGCGACGGTCGGCGCCGCCCTCACCATCTGCGGCGAGGATGTGACCCGGCTGCTGGCGGCGGCGGCACGGACGCCTTCCTAGCGCACGGCGGTCAGAGGCTGCCGGATGTCGGGCCCGGACACGGGCGCCTCGGCCCGAGCGCCGCGCTCCTCGTCGAACTGGGTGCCGCTCATCGCGATCAGCAGGACGACGATGGCGACGAGCACCTGGAGACAGGCGCTGACGACGGCGCGCAGCCGGTACAGCAGAACCGCCGTCAGCAGGATCACGCCGCCGGCGATGCCCACGTACAGCCAGTTCGGGGTCAGGTTGATGTCGGAGTTGTCCGCGGCCGGGTCGAACGGCTGCCAGCCGCTGTAGTCGATGCCGGCCAGGACGGCCACGATCGTCCCGACGACGTCGAGGACCAGCAGCCCGACGGCCAGCGCGATGTCCCCGGCGACGGGCAGCCACCGGCGTCCGGTGCGCGGGGGCGGCACATTGGCACCGCGGAACTGCGGGAGGCCCGAGGGCCGTCCGGGGCCGAGGCCGGAGCCGGGGTCGGTCATGGGGACCAGCTTCCCTCGAAATCGGGGCCGGGGCCTGAGTACGCGTACTCAGGCCCCGGCGTCATACGGATGTCAGCCGTGCACCAGCGGCGAACCCTGGAGTTCCTTGGTGAAGGCGCCCTTGCCGTCACCTTCGATGTCGTACACGATCGTCGAGTCCGTCGACCACCACAGCTCACCGTCGTAGGTGGTGGACGGCGCGACGCAGGTGTTCGCGGGCTCGATCGCGAACCACGAGTAGTTGTCGTTGACGAGCTTGGTCAGGTCGCAGGTCTTCGACGTGACGACGTGGTCCTCGGTGGTCTTGGTCAGACGCTCCTCGATCCGCGTGGTGATCTTGAAGCTGGTGAACCTCTTGGAGTTGTCCTCGACCTGGTCCACCATGATCTGCCACCACACGACCGACTTGCCGGTCATCTGGCCGGAGTGCGTCGCGGTGTTCTCGACGTTGTAGAGGGAGTGCGGCTTGTTGCCGGGGAACGTCAGCTCGAAGCTCGAGGTGGCGCTCGCCGCCGAGGCCGGCGCCGCGGTCAGGGCGAGAAGGGCGAGGGCGGCGGTGCCGGTCGCCAGTGCGGTGGAAACGGCCTTCTTCATATCGGTGCTCCTCAGGGTGGAGGCGGTGGGCTACAGGCCCATGCCGGTGAAAGTGCGCTCCAGGGAGTCGGCGTAGAGGCGGGCGCCGCCGATCTTCGGGTGGAACGACTGGGCGGACAGTCCGTAGTTCTTGAGAATCGGGTAGTCCGTGGCCGGTTGGTCCGAGTCCACGAGCGTCTTGACGATGCCGTGGACGGTCTCGGGGTCACCGCAGACGGCCTTGCCCGCGAAGTTCTGCTTCGGGTTGGAGAACCAGGCCTTCACGCCCTTGGCCTTGGCGTCGTCCACAGCGCCCTGCATGGCGGTCGCGAGCGATCCGGCCACACTGCCCAGCCAGTCCGTGGACGAGGCGGACAGCCCGATCTGGCCGATGCCCGGGATCGTGACGCTCAGGCACGCGCCCCGGTCCTCGATCAGCGGCGGGTAACCCATCAGCGCGATCTTGGCGTTGGGTGCCTTCGCGGCGATCTCCGTGAGGACCTTGGTGATGTCCGGCCGGACGATCTCGTTGATGACGCCGGTCGCGGCCTTCTCCAGCGGTTGTCCGATGAACTTGCGGTCACGGCCGCCGACGGACTGATCGACGTCGCCCTCTTCGAAGGTCTTGTCCTTGCAGTTGCCGCCGTTGAACGCGACCAGGCACTTCTGGATGACGTCCGCGAAACGGGCGTCGTTGCCGCCGATGGAGAGGGTGACCAGGGTGGTGTGCTGGTCGATGTAGCCCTTGTCGATCTGCGGCAGCTCACCGCCGTTGGACTGCACCACGCCGTTGTGCACCATGTTGTAGGTGCGGGCGCCGGAGCAGGCGATCAGGTGGTAGTCCATGGCGGTGCCGTAGCTGTCGGCCAGGGCGCCGATGGACTGTGTGCGGCCCGGGATCTTCGCCTGGCGCGACCACGCCTGGGTGGAGCGGTGGCAGGCGTTGCGGGTCTTGTCGTTCTGCTCGTCCAGGTAGTTGGTCTCCGGGTAGTAGTCCCGGTTGCCCTCGGACGCGCCCTCACCGGAGGAGTACGAGTCGCCCATGGCGACCACGAAGTCCTTCGGCTTGGCCGACAGCGGCTGGAAGGCCACGGAGTCCCAGGCGATGTCCTCGTCCCCGGTGCCGTCCTGGGCGTCGGTGTCGAGGCTCACCGACGGGGTGCCGGTGAAGTTGAAGACGCCAAGGTCGACCCACTTGTTCGCGCGGATCCGCTGCGGGTGCACGCGTACCGGCGACTTGGAGTCGGTGCCGCCGACGCGGTACGCGGCCTGCCGGGTGTGGGCGCCGTGGTCCGGCATGTGCACGAAGACACGCATCCAGCCGCGCTGGGTGCCGCTCAGCGTCCACTTGCCGGAGATGTTCAGCCGCTTGCCGTCGGCGGTCGCCAGCCAGCGGGTGTGCCCCATCCAGAAGTGGTTGTTGTTGCCCGCTCCGATCTGGTGCAGGTCCATCTTGGACGGGTACTTGCCGCCCTCGCCCGCGAAGGTGAACTGGAAGGTGCCCTTCGAGCCCACCGCGCAGGTACGTCCCGACGATCCCGCAGGAACGGTGCCGTTCGGCAGGTCGTCCACGATCAGGGACCCGGCCGGCAGGCCGGTGTTGCAGCGCGGCGGGTAGGAGCTCTCGTCGGGCTGCTCGGGATAGGTGTCGTCGAACCGGTGGATCGCGTTGCCGCACCGGGCCTCGGTGGTGCAGTTCTTCCACGCGACCCGCTGGTTCCACCAGCACTTCAGGTACAGCGGGTTGTCGCTGTGGGGGTCACCGGGCAGCGCGCACGGGCCCTTGCCGTCATCGTTGGAGGCACCGTCGGTGATCTTCGACGGCACGCAGTCGTTCTGCGGGCCGCAGAAGGTGAAGATCGGCGGCTTGGCGGAGGTGCGGGCGTCGTTGGAGTTCCACCAGGCGGCGCGGTAGCCGGCCTGCATGTCACCCGGCTTGAACATGGCGGCGATCGGACGGGCGGCCCAGCCGATCACCTTCTCCTCGTACGGCCAGTCCTGCGGGTGCGAGGCGTGGCTGTAGTCGTCCTTGCCCGCGGAGTTCTCCAGGAACGGGGTCCTGTTCTCCTTCCACAGCGGGTTGGCCGGGTTGTTGGTCCAGCCCACACCCCACTTGCCGTTCTGCGGGGCGGACTTGGGGTAGTACCCGGAGTTGTACGCCCACAGCGCGTAGAACCAGTTCTCGATGTACTTCGGATGGCCGTCGTTGATCTCCAGGCCGTCCTTGCGGGTGGTGTTCCACTTCTCGATGAGGATGTTCACGCCCGCCGCGATGTTCGCCGCGTAGTCCAGCGCCACGGCCTCCTGCTGCACCGTGGTCTTGGGCTGCTCGCCCGGCTTCTCCTTGCCGTGCATCCGCATGCCGTCGGTGACCTGCGTGATGCCGTAGCCGCAGTCGGCCTCGGCGAAGTCGATCGCCCAGGGGTCCTGCTGCTGGCCGTTCGAGGCGTACTCGACGCCGTAGAAGTTGCCGATCAGCGAGTTGGCCGTGACGCCGGGCACCGCGAGGCGGGTCGCCTGCCACATGTTGGACTCCTGCGCGGTGATTCCGAGCAGCACCGTCGCGGGCACGTGCCAGTCCTCGCCGGATCCGCCGGTCAGCGGCGTCAGCGGGAACAGCGTTTGCGGGGCGTAGGCCGCCATGCCGGTGTTCTTCCAGTTCGCCGACCGCGTCGCGCTCTTGTTGAGCTTGCCGACGACGGCCTGGTCGACGGCCCACTCGACCTGGCGCGGGGTGGGCTGGAAGGCCTGCTTCTTGGGGTCGTTGCGCGGGACGGAGCAGTAACGGTCGGCTTCGACGGTGTCGTTGGCCGCCGCCCGGGTGGAGCGGCCGGGCCCGGCGCCCTGCGCGAGCAGGACCGGGCTGGTCTGTGTGCCCTGGGTGACCTCGCGCTGATCGCCGACCGGGTCGGAGCCGGGGGGAGCGTCCAGGACGATGGTCTTGCGGGTGTCCAGCGCCTTCACCGTGGTGCGTACGGTGCGGGCCTCCAGAGCCTCCTCGGGACGGATCCGGGAGTCCTTGCCGTCCGCCCAGCGGGAGGTGACGACGGCCTCGCCCCGGCTGGAGACCCGGGCGTCCTTGTCGATGCCGCCGGGGTTGCGCAGCACGCCGCTCGCCGCGCGTGAGCCGGCGGCGGCCTTGCCGGTCACGTACACCGTGCCCGACGGGGTGGCGGTGAGGTCGAACTCGTCGAGCTTGCCGCGCGCGAGTCCGGCGGGCTTGCTCCGGCCGTCGGACTTCTTGATCTGCCCGGCGCTGACACGGGAGACGGTGGCCGTGTTCTCCGCCGCGGCGGCGCCGCGTGCCTTCGCCGCCTTGGGGTCGGCGTCGATGAAGGTGACACCGCCGTCCGCGTCGGCCTTGAGCTGGAACGGCCAGGCCTTGGTGGTGGCGATGTCCCGGGTCCTGCCGTCCTTGACGGACACGATGTGACGGCCGGCGGCGGCGACGATGCCCTGGTCGGTGGGCACGGCCGAGGTGACCTGCCCGGTGACCGTCTGCCGGGTGACGGACTGTCCGGTCCTGGCGTCGACCGTGATCAGCCGGGTCTGGTTCTTCGCCGCTCGGTCGTCCGTCAGCGCTGTGAACACCGCTTGCTCACCCTGGCCGCAGCCCGGGGAGAAGTAGCCGAGCGTGGCCTGGAACGGCAGCTTCGTGACCTTGCCGTCGGTCAGGTCGACGACGGCCGTGAAGGCGCCGCGCGTCATCAGCTCGGGCTTGTTGGTGAAGGTGCGCGGCGCGTACGCGACGGCCGCGAACTTCCCGGACTCGGTCAGACAGGCGTTGCCGATCCAGGCGTCGCTGTCGAAGCCGGGCTCGGACAGGGTCGCCGCCGTCTTCCAGGCGTACCCCTGCCTCTCGTCCGCGACGAGGAGATGGAAGCCGGTGCCGTCACCGGAGGTGGTGAAGGCCCGGTCGGACGAATCCCGGTAGTCCTCGCCCAGTACGTCCGCACGGCGGTCCGACGGGACTGCCGTGGGTTGGTCGCCGGGCTTGGTGCCCGGATCGCGGGCGGTCGGTGCCGACCAGCCCTTGGCTTCCCCCGGTGGGTCGGCCGCAGCGTATGCCTGCGTCGTGGCGACACCGGCGGACAGCGCCATGGTGAGGGCTGCTGCCACCGGTATCCGCACACGCCGGAGCAGCGCGTTGCGTATCAACGTGAAGTCTCTTCCTACGGGTTGAGCGTTTCCCTTGCAAAGGGCACGCGAGGCGTTGTCAGCGAAGGAGAGAGCGAAGGTCGCGCGAGCCTCGTGGTCGCGTAGGGTCACCGGCCGTACTGGTCAGGTTGTGGCCGTGCCGTGCAGATGTGTGCAACGGGCAAGAAGGTGACTCGCAGAGCCTCGCGAGACATAGCGCAGCATTCCCCCGTGAAAAGCGCGCAGTGGGAACCGATGTTCGGTTCAGTGGTCGTGTGGAACGTATCAGTCACTGCCATTGTCTGCCATCACGATTTTCACAGCGCGGTCACATGTGACGCACACCACGCGGGCTCGGGGTAGCGGAAAGATCGCCGACAGGTATGGTTTCGCTGACCGTTCAACCGCCCTGCTGTGCAACTGCACATGTTTCGGCGGGGCTTTGAAGCTTTCCAGGGGGAACCACCATGACCCGTGCATTCGTTCGCACGCTCGCGGTCGGCGCCGCGCTGCTCGCGTCCGCCTTCGTGACGCCCGCGGCCACCGCCGCCACGCCCACCGTCGAAGAACTGCGCGTACCGGGGACCACCGTGCAGTTCACGCCGGCCGCGTCCGCCAAGACCAAGGCCATCGCCCAGCAGGAGAAGGCCGCTGTCAGGGCGACGGCCACGCTGTGCGGCTCCGGCTACCGGCTGCACGTCGCCGAGCGCCTGCCCGACTCCCGCCGCTTCGGCACCCTGTTCACCTACACCAAGTCCAACAGCCAGGGCTTCTCCGGCGCTTGTGCCGTCTTCGACAACAACATGCCCGGCGGCATGAAGATGAAGCTGAAGCTGTGCCCGAACCGCGTCAACGCCACCTGCAAGGTCGACGAGGGCCTCTTCACCCAGTACGCGGGCCCGGTCAAGGTCGAGGGCAGCCATTCCTATGTGTTCTGCTCGAAGGTGACCGCCATCATGTGGGACGGCATCGCCGGCCCGGCGATCATCGACGCGGTCCGCAGCGCCACCCCTTGCGACTGACCCTCGCCGCGGTACTCCGGGAGAGTGATCCGGGGCGACGGCGGCCGGTGAAAGGCACCCGCGTCGTCGTCCCCCGGGAATGACTGTCCGAGCGTGAACACGAAGTGCTGACGTTGGTCGCGCGCGGGCTCAACAACCGGAAACCATCGTTGCGTTGGGACGTATCCCACGGGCGGTGAAGACGCACGTCAGCCGCGTCAAGGGTCAACCGGGGGCGCGGGGCCGGCCGCAGCCGGTCGTCTTGGCGTATGAGTCAGGGATGGTGACACCGGGGAGCCTGTGACGGAAGGTCTATGTCTGACCCTCCGTCAAAAGGAGCTCGATGACCATCCTGAGCCGCACACTCCTGGCCACCGCAGTACTCCTGACCACACCGCTCACCGCCGCCGGCACCGCCTCCGCGGCTCCCGGCTGCACCTCCTCCGTCCCCTATGTCTCGGGGGAGGACGGCTACGACACCTACCGCATCCCGGCGACGGTCACGACCGCGCGGGGCACGGTGCTCGCCTTCGCCGAGGGCCGGCACGACGGGGCGGGTGACACCGGCGACATCGATGTCGTCGCCAGACGGTCCCTCGACGGCGGCTGCACCTGGGGCCCGCTGAGCGTGGTCGCCGCCGGGGAAGGGGACACCCGGGGCAATCCGGCGCCGGTGGTGGACCCGCGCACCGGCGCGGTCGTGCTGGTCACCTCCTACAACAGCGGGGACGTGACCGAGGCGCAGATCATGCGGGGCGAGGCGACGGCGGAGCAGAGCCGCCGGGTGTTCGTCCAGCGCAGCGCCGACGACGGCCGTACGTTCACCGCTCCGCGCGACATCACGGACGCCGTGAAGCGGACGAACTGGCGCTGGTACGCCACGGGGCCGGGCCACGCGATCGCGCTCCGGCACGGCAAGTACGCGGGGCGGCTGGTCGTCCCCTCGAACCACTCGATCGCTCCGGCGGCGGGGTCCTCCGACACCGGTCAGGAGGCGAAGTACTACGGCGCCCACGCCATCTACAGCGACGACGGCGGGCGTACCTGGCAGACGGGCTTCGTGGACGCCACCTACGACGGCTACAGCAACGCCAACGAGTCCACCGCCGCGGAACTCCCCGACGGCAGGGTGTACTTCAACTCACGCGACCAGAACGGCACGAGCGCGGGCAATCGCCTCGACAGTGTCTCCAGTGACGGCGGGGAGAGCCTGGACCGTCCGTACACCGTGCAGCCGTCCCTGAACGACGTGCCGGTCGTGGAGGGCAGCGCCCTCCAACTCTCCCGCAGCAAGGGGCTGTTGCTGTTCTCCGGTCCGTCCGTCCCCACGGCCCGTCAGTCGATGGCGGTGTGGCGCAGCACGGACGGCGGGGCGACCTTCACGCGGGCGCTGACGCTGTCCCAGCAGCGGGCGGCGTACTCGGATCTGGTGCGGCTGGATGGGCAGACGGTGGGGATCCTGTACGAGACGGGGGTGGCGGGGACGTACGAGACGATCGAGTTCCGACGTCTGGCGGTGGGTGACCTGGAGTAGTTCTCCGGGAACCGTCCAGGGGGCTCGTCCCCCTGGACGACGCCCCGAGGCCCCCTCGGGGGCGAGACGAACCGGCTACAGCAGCCCCGCCCCGGCCAGGAACTTCCCCACCCGCTCCACCTCCTCCGACGACAACGCCACCTGCGGCTCCGCCGTCGCCGGACAGTCGATCACCCCTCGCAGGTACAGCGCCGCCTTGAACGCCCCCAGCGCCGACGAGCTGCCCCCCATCCGCCCGGGGTCCCCGACCGTCACCATGCCGAACAGCGCGCACAGCCGTTCCTGCTCCGCCCGCGCCGACTCCCGGTCACCGGAGCGGTGCAGCCGGTCGAGACGCACGTACCCCGCGGGATCGACGTTGGCGAGCCCCGGCACCGCCCCGTCCGCCCCGACCGCGAGAGCCGCGTCGACGATGAGTTCCGAACCGGTCAGGACGCTGAAGCCCTTGAGACCGGACTGGCCGCGCACCCCCATGACGATCTCGCGGAAACCGGCCAGATCGCCGCTGGAGTCCTTCAGACCGGCCAGCGCCCCCTCGGCGGCGAGGTCGAGGACGACCTCGGCGGGGAGCTTGGTGTGGACGGCGGACGGGAGGTCGTAGGCCACCACGGGGACCGGCGCCGCCGCCGCGATCAGACGGTAGTGGCGGGCGATCTCGGCGGGATGGGTACGGGCGTAGAACGGCGCCGTCGCCACCACCGCGTCCGCGCCCGCCTCCGTCACCTCCCGCACATGGTCCAGCACCCTCGGCGTCGTCATGTCGATCACGCCGGCCAGCACCGGCACCCGGCCGCCGACGTGCCGCACGGCCGTCTCGACCACCACCCGCCGCTGCCGGTCCGTCAGATACGCCACCTCCGACGTCGAGCCGAGCACGAACAGGCCGTGCACCCCGCCCTCGATCAGATGGTCGATCAGTCTGCGCAGGGACGGTACGTCCACCTCGCGGTTCGGTGTCAGGGGTGTGCAGACGGGCGGGACGACACCGGTGAGCGGGGTGGGGATCATGATCAAGGCTCCCTGGAAAGGTGACTCTGTCGTACGAGGTCTCGCGTGGCCTCGCCCTCCTCCACTGGATGGTGACACCTGTAACGATGCTCGGGGCTCGACGCGGCCGTAAAGTCCGGCATCGCGTCCGCACATACCCCGTCCGCCTTCCAGCACCTGGTCCGGAAGGGGCACCCACTCGGCGGTCGCGTCGCCGACGGGACCGGGCCGACCAGCGGGATCGGGTCGATGGGGTCCAGCAGACCGGGGGTCGCGGAGAAGAGCGCGCGGGTGTACGGGTGCCGGGAGCCGTCCGTGACATCGGCCGCCGGGGACTCCTCGACGATCCGGCCCAGGTACATCGTGATCACCCGGTCGCTCATCCGGCGTACCGTCTGGATGTCGTGCGAGACGAACACCAGGGCCAGTCCGAGGCGCTCCTTGAGGTCGAGCAGGAGGTTCAGGATCTGGGCGCGGACCGACACGTCCAGCGCGCTGGTCGGCTCGTCCGCCACCACCAGGTCGGGGTCCAGGGCCAGGGCGCGGGCGATGGCGACGCGCTGGCGCTGACCGCCCGACAGCTGGCCGGGCAGGGCGTCGGCGAGGGCGCGGGGCAGGCCGACCAGGGACATCAACTCCCGTACGCGGTCCTCGCGTTCGCGCCTCGTGCCGCGCTCGTGCACATCCATCGGGTCCCGCAGGATCTGGCGGACCGGCAGCCGGCGGTTCAGCGCCGTCGACGGGTCCTGGAAGATCATGCCCGTCCCGGCGCCCACCGCGGTCCTGCGCTCGCCCGGCGTCATCGACCACAGGTCGCGCCCCCGCAGGGACACCGTCCCCGACGTCGGCCGCTGCACCCCCACCAGCACCTTCGCCAGCGTCGACTTGCCGCAGCCCGACTCACCGACCACGCCCACCGTCTCGCCGGGCGCGATGGTGAGGTCGGCGCCGGTCAGGGCGTACACCCTGTCCCGGGTGAAGAGGCCGCCGCTGCGGGCCTTGTGCACGACGTGCGCGTCCGACAGCCGCACCAGCGTGTTCGGCTCGTCCGGGCCCACGGGCACATCGCCCGCGGTCACCTTGACCACGGTCACGTCACCCGGGCTCATCGCGCCCGTGTTCATCCCACCCGCGTTCATCTCGTTCGCACTCATGTCACCGCCTCACTCTCCGAGCGGTCCGTCGGCGCCAGAAGGACCGCCGGGTGATGGCAGGCCGCCGTATGTGTCCGCGTACCCGCCAGGACGGGGGCCATGGTCCGGCACACCTCGCTCGCCAGCGGGCACCGGTCCGCGAAGCGGCAGCCCGCCGGGAAGTCCGCGGGGGAGGGGACCACGCCCTTGATCTGCGTCATCCTCGACTGTGCCGACTCCAGCGACAGCACACTGCCGAGCAGGCCGCGCGTGTAGTGATGCGCCGGCGCCTCCACCAGGTCGGCGGTCACGCCGGTCTCCACGATCTGCCCGCCGTACATCACGACCACCCGGTCGGTGACGTCGGAGATCAGCGCGAGGTCGTGCGAGACGAGGATCAGCGCGAAGCCCAGCTCCTCCCGCAGCCTGAGCAGCAGCTCTATGATCTGCGCCTGCACGGTGACGTCCAGTGCGGTCGTCGGCTCGTCGGCGACGATCAGCTTCGGATCGCGGGACAGGGCCATGGCGATCAGGACGCGCTGGCGCTGGCCGCCGGAGAGCTCGTGCGGGTAGCTGCGCAGGGTGCGTTCGGGGTCGAGGCCGACCATCGTCAGCAGTTCCCGCGGGCTACGACGACCGCCGCGCCGCACGACCTGCTTGAGCTGCGAGCGGATCGTCATCGCCGGGTTCAGGGACGACAGGGCGTCCTGGTAGATCATCGCCATCTCGTGGCCCAGCAGCTTGCGGCGTACCCGCATCGGCTCGCCCACCAGCTGCCGCTGGTTGAAGCGGACGTGGCCGCGCACCCGGGCGCCCTTCGGCTCCAGCCCCATCACCGTGAGCGCGGTCAGCGACTTCCCGCAGCCCGACTCGCCGACCAGCCCCAGCACCTCACCGGGCTGCACCTCGAAGCTGATGCCGTCCACGATGTCCACGCCGGCGTGACGGCCCTCGAACCCGATCGCCAGGTTCTCCACCGCCAGCACCGGCTGCCGCCCCTGCGGCAACGGACGGGCCCGGGACCGCAGCCGGGCCGCCGCCTCCGTCAGACCGGGCAACCGGAGCACCTCGCCGCTGCCCGGTTCCGGGGCCTCCAGGCGGTCGTGCTCCTCCTTCACGTCGACCTCGCGCGCCGACGGTGCCGCCCACGCGTCCGACACCCCCTCGGAGAGGATGTTCAGCGAGAGCACGGTCACGAGCATCAGCAGCCCGGGGAAGACGGTCGCCCACCAGCCGCCGGTGAGCACCATGTTCTTGCCGTCCGCGATGACACTGCCCCAGGACGGGTCGGGCGGACGGACACCGGCTCCGATGAAGGACAGCGACGCCTCGAAGACGATCGCCTCCGCCACCTGGACCGTGCAGAAGACCAGCACCGGCGCGGCACAGTTGATCGCCACGTGCCGGATGACGATGTGCGGCGTGCGGGCGCCGATGACCCGTTCCGCCGTCACATAGTCCTCGCCGTACTGATCGAGGACGTTCGCCCGTACGACCCTCGCCACCGGCGGTGTGAACAGGAACGCGATCGCGCAGATCAGGACCGTGATGCCGCCGCCGAACACCGCGACCAGCACGGCGGCCAGCGCGATGCCCGGGAACGCCATGACCACGTCCAGACAGCGCATCAGCGTCTCGTCGACCGCCTTGCGGGACGTGGCCGCGACGGCACCGATCAGGGCCCCGACCACGAGCGCGAGCGCGGTCGCGCCGAGCCCGATCGCCAGCGACCAGCGGGCGCCGTACATCAGCCGGCTGAGGATGTCCCGGCCGAGGCTGTCCTGGCCCATCCAGTGCCCGGCGGACGGGTGTCCGGTGCCGTCGACGGGCTGCTGCTGGTCGAGCGGGTCGTGCGGGGCGAGGAGCGGGGCGAACAGCGCCACCAGGACCACGACGGCCAGGAAGCAGACAGCCACCTTCGACAGCAGCGGCAGTTTGCGCCAGCCGCGCAGCCGGATGCCGGGCCGGGACAGCGCGTCGGCCAGCCGTTTGCGGTTGAACGTCATGTCGCCTCCCGCAGTCGCGGGTTGACCAGCAGATACAGGATGTCGATGACGAGGTTGACGACCACGAAGCCGATCGCCGTGGTGATGACGACGCCCTGGACGACCGCCGGGTCACCGTTCTTCACGGCGTCGATCATCAGCTTCCCCATCCCGGGGAGGGAGAAGATCGTCTCGATGATGACCGCGCCGCCGAGGAGGTAGCCGACCCGCAGACCGAGGACGGTCAGCGGGTTGATGAGCGCGTTGCGGAGCACGTTCCGGCCGACGACCACCCGCGGCGGCAGGCCGCTGCCGATCGCGGTCCGCACGTAGTCCTTGTCCAGCTCCTCCACCACCGACGTGCGCACGATCCGGGTCAGCTGCGCCGCGACCGGCAGCGACAGCGCGAGGGCCGGCAGGGTCATGGTCTTCAGCCAGCCGGTGAAGGAGTCGGCCGGGTTGATGTAGCCGCCGGTCGGGAACCAGCCGAGGTCGACGGCGAGGTACTGGATCATCAGCAGCGCCAGCCAGAAGGCGGGGGCCGCGACACCGGTGAGGGAGACGACGCGGATGATCTGGTCGGGCAGCCGGTCGCGGTAGATGGCCGCGGTGACGCCGCCGAGCAGCGACAGCACGACCGCGATGCCGAGGCCCAGGAAGGTGAGCTGGATGGTCAGCGGCAGCGCGGTCATGACCTGGTCGACGACCGGCGCCCGGGTCAGGGCGCTGATGCCCATGTCGCCGTGGAGCAGGTCGCCGACGAAGGCGACGTAGCGGACGGGGAGCGGATCCAGCAGGCCGTTCTGCTCGCGGAAGTCATGCAGTTGCTGGGGCGTGGGGTTGGCGCCCTGGAAGAACGCGGACGCCGGGTCGACGTCCGAGAACCGCATGACCAGGAACACGAACAGCACGATGCCGAGCATCAGCGGCACGAGCAGCAGGACGCGGCGAGCCAGGATCCTGACGACGGTGATCACAGAGGGACTCCTAGACCCACTTGGCCTGGAGGAGGTTGATGCCGGGATACGGCTGTGCCCTTATGCCGGTGAGCAGCTTCGGGTTCCACGCCGTCATCAGCTCGTTGTGCACGACCGGGTAGAGCACCGCCTGCTCGGCGACGACGTCGATGTAGTCCTGGACCATCGTCTTCTTCTTCTCGGTGTCCGACTCCTGGGTCGCCCGGTCCATGTCCTTGAAGAGCGCCTTGGCGACGGAGTTGTCGGCCCACCGGGTGTACTGCATCCACAGGTTCTCGGGGCCGTAGTTGTAATGCATGATCAGGTCCGCGTCGAGGCCGAACTGGTTGGGGTTCGACGCGGCGGCGACCACCTGGTAGTCCTGCTTCTGGTCCATCTTGGTGAAGACGGCCGTCGTCTCCTGCGGGGACAGCGTGGTCTGCACACCGATCGCGTCCCAGGAGGACTTGATGGTCGGCAGACAGTCCACGATCCAGCTCACGTTGACGGCCAGGATCTCCACCTTCAGCCCGCTGACCCCGGCCTCCTTCAGCAGCGCCTTCGCCTTGTCGGGGTCGTAGTCGTAGACCGTCTTGGCGCGCCGGTAGCTGGGGTTGGCCTCGTTGAGGAAGGACGACGACGGCTTGCCGTGGCCCTTCAGGGCGACCTGGATCATCTTGTCGGTGTCGATCGCGTAGCGCAGCGCCTGGCGTACGCGTACGTCGTCGAAGGGCTTGTGCTTGGTGTTGAACATCAGGAACAGGTTGTTCATCCCGGCACCGCCCGCGACCTGAAGGCCGCCGCTCTGGAGCTGGCCGATGTTCGCGTACGGGATGTTGTCCGCGATCTGCGCGCCGGCGCTGGCACCCGAGATCCTGGCCACGCGCGGCGCGGCGTCCACGATCGTCAGCCAGTTCATCTTCTTGAAGGTGGCCTTGCGCGGGCCGTTGTAGTCGGCGAACGCCTCGAAGGTGGTGTTGGACTTCGGGTGGTGCGCGGTCTGCCGGTACGGCCCCGAGCCGATCGCCTTGCCCTTGATGGCGTCGTCCCAGCCGCCCGGCTGGGAGAACACGTGCTTCGGCATGATCTTGGCGAGGGTGAGCCGCGAAAGACCGTCCGGGAACGGGAACTTGAGCACCAGCTCGACGTTCTGCGCGTCGATCTTCCGCACTTCCTTGAGCCAGCTCGCGAAGAACCCCTTGGCGAGGGTCTGGGTCTTCGGGTCGAGGATCCGGTCGAAGACGAAGACGACGTCGTCCGCGGTGACGGGCTTGCCGTCATGGAACTTGGCGCCCGCGCGCAGCGTGAACTTCCAGGACGTGGCGCTCGCGTCGGCCGGAACCTGGGTGGCGAGGGCGGCGTACGGCTCGCGGGAGATCGGGTCGGTGTCGAGGAGACCCTCGTAGATGTGGTTGTTGGCGGCCATGCAGAAGGCGGACGCCGTCTGGGTCGGGTCCCAGCTGCCGTCGTTGCCGTAGCCGATCACTGCGGTGAGGGTCCGGTCCTGGCCACCGCCGGAGCCGGTCTCGTTGGTGGACTCCGGCCCCGACGAACAGGCCGACAGCGACGCGGAGACGGCGGCGGCCGCGCCCAGCGCGCCGGTGTACTTCAGGAACGACCGGCGGTGCAGCGCCGGCACGTCGTGGGTCACGTCGCGCACGCTTCCTCCAGCGGCTATGAGCTTGATGTGAGCTCGGGGAACGATCTTGGTTGGGTGAGGAGATACGACGTCCTACGTCCTGACGGTCAGCGCGACCATAGGTGGGGCACAGGGGGCGGTCAAGGGATCTCACACGAATGGCGCATCTGCCACAGGTCGGACCAATGGCGCTATGAAATGGCGCGAGTTGACCCCCCGTCAGGGGCGTATCCGGCGGACATGGGACGTGGGACGTCCGGGTGCGCGTAGCATGCGCCGCATGCCCGGGCAGCCCAGGAACAGTCGTCCGTCCGAGGAGTCCAGGAACAGCCGCATCCAGCGTCAGGTCATGCAGCTGATCATCGACCGCAGGCTCCAGGCCGGCACTCTCCTGCCCACCGAGGCGGAGCTGATGGAGGATCTGGGGGTCAGCCGGAACTCCGTGCGGGAGGCGCTGAAGGCGCTCCAGGCCCTCGACATCGTGGAGATCCGGCACGGCTACGGCACGTATGTCGGCCAGGCGTCCCTCACCCCTCTGATCGACGGCCTCACCTTCCGCACGCTCGCCCGGCACGACCACGACGACTCGGGGGCGCTGTCGGAGATCCTCCAGGTGCGGGAGGTGCTGGAGGAGGGGCTGATCCGGCGGGTGGCGGCGACGGTGACGGAGGCCGAGCTGGACCGGCTGGAGGTGGTCGTGTCGCGGATGGAGACGGCGGGGAGGGCGGGGCGGGCCTTTCCGGAACTGGACCGGGAGTTCCACGAGCTGCTGTACGCGTCGCTGGGCAACGATCTCGTGCCGCAGCTGTTGGCCGCGTTCTGGACGGTGTTCCGGCGGGTGAACGGTGCGCGGGGCCGACCGGACGATCCGTCTCCCGAGGTGACGGCCCGCTGGCACCGGGACATCGTGATGGCCCTGCGGGCCCGGGATGTGGAGGGGGCGCAGCGGGCGATGGCGGTGCATTTCCGGGGGATCGCGGCACGGAAGGTTTGACCATCCTTCTGGGGCTCCGCCCCAGACCCCGCTCCTCAAACGCCGGAGGGGCTGGTTTTTCAGCCCGTCCGGCGTTTGAGGACGAGGCCCCTTCAGGGCCGAAAGCGGGGGTCTGGGGGCGCAGCCCCCAGGGACGGGACGGGTAGGGGCGGCGGGGGCGAGAAACGAAATGGATGCCTCCGCCGGCACAGGTCAGGAATCGAGAAGCGCCGCCCCCGCCCCCCGGCTAGCGTGACGGGCATGGACATCAGCATTCACGCCAGTTTCCTTGCGCACGACGACCCGGAAGCCTCGCTGGCCTTCTACCGCGACGCCCTCGGCTTCGAGGTCCGTACCGACGTCGGACAGGGCAAGATGCGCTGGATCACCGTCGGCCCGCCGGGTCAGCCCGGCACGTCCATCCTGCTCGCGCCCCCCACCGCCGACCCCGGCATCACCGACGACGAGCGCCGAGTCATCGCCGAGATGATGGCCAAGGGCACCTACGGCTGGATCCTGCTGGCCACCGCGAACGTCGACGACACCTTCGAGAAGGTGCAGGCCACCGGCGCCGAGGTCGTCCAGGAGCCGACCGACCAGCCGTACGGCATCCGCGACTGCGCCTTCCGCGACCCCGCGGGCAATCTGATCCGTATCCAGGCGCGAGGCTGAGCCAAGCCGAGCCGTGCCCGGTCCAGCCCCGTCCAGTCACACCCCGCGCCCTCGCCAATGGAGAATCGCACGATGAACGAGCCGCACGCCGCCGACAGCCACGACCTGATCCGCGTGCACGGAGCGCGGGAGAACAACCTCAAGGACGTCAGCATCGACATCCCGAAGCGCCGGCTGACGGTGTTCACCGGCGTGTCCGGCTCGGGCAAGAGCTCGCTCGTCTTCGACACCATCGCCGCCGAGTCGCAGCGGCTGATCAACGAGACGTACAGCGCCTTCCTCCAGGGCTTCATGCCCAACCTCGCGCGGCCCGAGGTCGATGTCCTCGACGGGCTGACCACCGCGATCACCGTCGACCAGCAGCGCATGGGTTCCGACCCGCGCTCCACCGTCGGCACCGCCACCGACGCCAACGCGATGCTGCGTATCCTCTTCAGCCGGCTCGGCAAGCCGCACATCGGCCCGCCCGCCGCGTACTCCTTCAACGTCGCCTCGGTCTCCGCGACCGGCGGTCTGACCGTCGACCGGGGTGCGGACAAGACGAAGACCGAGAAGGTCACCTTCAGCCGCACCGGCGGCATGTGCACGCACTGCGAGGGCCGGGGCCGGGTCTCGGACATCGACCTCACCCAGCTCTTCGACGACTCGAAGTCGCTCTCCGAGGATCCGTTCACCATCCCCACCTACACGGGGGACGGGTGGGTCGTGCGGGTCATCGCCGAGTCGGGGTTCTTCGACAAAGAGAAGCCGATCCGGAAGTACACCAAGAAGGAGCGGCACGACTTCCTCTACCGGGAGCCCACCAAGGTCAAGATCAACGGCATCAACCTCACTTACGAGGGCCTGATCCCGAAGCTCCAGAAGACCTTCCTGTCCAAGGACCGCGAGTCCATGCAGCCGCACATCCGGGCCTTCGTCGACCGCGCGGTCACCTTCGCCGAGTGCCCCGAGTGCGAAGGCACCCGGCTCAGCGAACTCGCCCGCTCCTCGAAGATCGGCAAGATCAACATCGCCGACGCCTGCAAGATGGAGATCCGGGACCTGGCCGAGTGGGTCCGCGGGCTCAAGGCGCCCTCCGTCGCGCCGCTGCTCGCCAAGCTCCAGCACAGCCTCGACTCCTTCGTCGAGATCGGCCTCGGCTATCTCTCGCTCGACCGCGCCTCGGGCACCCTCTCCGGCGGCGAGGCCCAGCGCACCAAGATGATCCGCCACCTCGGCTCCTCGCTCACCGACGTCACGTACGTCTTCGACGAGCCCACCATCGGGCTGCACCCGCACGACATCCAGCGCATGAACAACCTGCTGCTGCGGCTGCGCGACAAGGGCAACACCGTGCTCGTCGTCGAGCACAAGCCGGAGACCATCGCCATCGCCGACCATGTGGTGGACCTCGGCCCCGGCGCCGGCACCGCGGGCGGCACCGTCTGCTTCGAGGGCACCCTGGACGGCCTGCGGGCGAGCGACACCGTCACCGGACGGCACCTCGACGACCGGGCCAAGCTCAAGGCGGTCTGCCGTGAGGCGACCGGCAAGCTGGAGATCCGCGGCGCGAGTGCCAACAACCTCCAGGACGTCGACGTCGACATCCCGCTCGGCGTGCTCTGCGTCATCACCGGCGTCGCCGGCTCCGGCAAGAGCTCGCTCGTGCACGGCTCCATCCCGGCGCCGGAGGGCGTGGTCTCCGTCGACCAGACGCCGATCCGCGGCTCGCGGCGCAGCAACCCGGCGACGTACACCGGACTGCTTGAGCCGATCCGCAAGGCGTTCGCCAAGGCCAACGGTGTGAAGCCGGCCCTGTTCAGCGCCAACTCCGAGGGCGCCTGCCCCACCTGCAACGGCGCCGGCGTCATCTACACCGACCTGGCGATCATGCAGAGCGTGGCCACCACCTGCGAGGACTGCGAGGGCAAGCGGTTCGACGCGTCGGTGCTGGAGTACCACTTCGGCGGCCGGGACATCAGCGAGGTGCTGGCGATGTCGGTGACCGAGGCCGAGGAGTTCTTCCGGGACGGCGAGGCCCGCATCCCGGCCGCGCACAAGATCGTCGAGCGGATGGCGGACGTCGGGCTCGGCTACCTCACCCTCGGCCAGCCGCTGACCACGCTGTCCGGCGGTGAGCGGCAGCGGCTGAAACTGGCCACACACATGGCGGACAAGGGCGGTGTCTACGTCCTCGACGAGCCGACCACCGGGCTCCACCTCGCCGATGTCGAGCAGATGCTCGGCCTGCTGGACCGGCTGGTGGACTCCGGCAAGTCGGTGATCGTCATCGAGCACCACCAGGCCGTGATGGCACACGCCGACTGGATCATCGACCTCGGCCCCGGCGCCGGTCACGACGGTGGCCGGATCGTCTTCGAGGGCACCCCCGCCGACCTCGTCGCCGAGCGCTCCACCCTCACCGGTGAGCACCTCGCGGCCTACGTCGGCGGCTGACCGCGATGTGTCTGACCTCGGCACCTGTGCTGGCCCTGCTTTCGTCCCGCTCCCGCCTCACCCGGGAGTGGACGAGGTGGGAGACGGTTCGGGAGGATGCGGGTGTGAGCCCCAGCCACTCGATGCCCGAGGAACAGCGTCTGCGCAACCTCGTCGCGCTGCGTCGCGTCCGCGACCGGATGGACCGGGAGTACGCGCAGCCGCTGGACGTGGAGGCGCTCGCACGGGGCGTGCACATGTCGGCCGGCCATCTCAGCCGTGAGTTCCGGGCCGCCTACGGCGAGTCGCCGTACGGCTATCTGATGACCCGGCGCATCGAGCGCGCGATGGCGCTGCTGCGCCGGGGCGACCTCAGTGTCACCGACGTGTGCTTCGCGGTGGGCTGTTCGTCGCTGGGCACCTTCAGCACCCGGTTCACGGAACTGGTCGGCATGTCGCCCAGCGCCTACCGGCGCCAGGAGGCGGACACGACGCAAGGGATCCCGTCGTGTCTGGCGAAGCAGGTGACCAGGCCGCTCAGGGACCGGCCGGCGCCTTTCAGCCTGGCGGCCGCGGTCAACGGGGCGGTGCCGGCCGGCGAGCCGCAGCCGTAGTGACGCGCGTGACGACCACCGACTGCCGCCTGGGCGGCAGTCGGGCCGGCGCACCACCCTCGTCCACGCCCGCGTAGCCCTCCGGGTGCCCCCGGTGGGTCAGACCAGCGTCTGCGAGAGCAGCGCGGCCGTCTCCGCCACCAGGGCGTCGTCCCACACCGCGTCCTGAGCGGGCTGGGTGGACAGGACGGAGAGGACGACGGGGGCGCCGTCGGGGGTCCAGGCGACGCCCACGTTGTTGGTGGTGCCGTAGGAGCCCGAACCCGTCTTGTCCGCCACGGTCCAGGTCTTGGGCAGGCCGGCGCGGAAGCGCTTGGCGCTGGTGGTGTTGTTCAGCAGCCAGTGGGTGAGCAGGCCGCGGTCCGCGTGGTTCAGGGCGTCGTCGCCGAGGACCAGCGCGCCGTAGGTGCGGCCGATCGCGCGGGGGCTGGTGGTGTCGGTGACGCGCCCGGGTTCCGCCGAGTTCAGCTCGGTCTCCCAGCGGTCGAGGCGGGTCACCGGGTCGCCCAGGGAGCGGGCGAAGCGGGTGATGGCGGTGGGGCCGCCGAGTTCGCGCAGCAGGAGGTTTCCGGCGCCGTTGTCGCTGAAGGTGATGGCGACGTCGCACAGTTCGGCGACCGTCATCCCCTCGGCCAGGTGCTCCCTGGTCTTGTCGGAACCGGACTCCGGCAGGTCCGCCTCCGTGTAGTGGATCCGGCGGGCGAGGAACTCGCCGTCACGGTCGAGGTCCCGCAGGACGGCCGCGGCGGCCAGGGTCTTGAAGACCGAGCACATCGGGAACAGCTCGTCGGCGCGGTGGGTGACGGTCTTGCGCGTACGGAGGTTGTGCGCGAACACGCCCAGCCGGGCGCCGTGTCGGCGCTCCAGTTCGTGCAGCCGGCCGGTGGTGGCGGCGTGGGCGGGTGCGCCGGTGAGGAGGGCAGCGGCGGTGGCGGTGCCTGCGGTGAGCAGGGTGCGTCGGCCTAGGATCTCGGTCTCCTTCGCTCGGATGCGTCCGACGGACGGCGTCGATTCCGTCCGACGTCGGTGTCGATTGCGTCCGACGGATGGTGACGCTTCGGTCGGACGGTGGTGACGATCTCTGCCTTGATCGACGCCGTATGTCATTCCTTGGTTGCCGTGACGTAGACCATCGGCGGACGGACGCGGCGCCACGCGCTCGCCACAGTGGCCGTATGGAGAACACCAAGGGGATCAGCCGGGCACGATTTCTCACGGGGGCGGCGGCCCTCGGGCTGGCCGGGGCGGTGCTGCCCGCGACAGCGGCCGCGGCGACCGCGCGCGAACCGAGGCACCGGGGACTGAGGCACCGGGGCGTCGTCTACACCGTCGGCGCGGGCGAGACACCCGGCACCGCGTGGAGTGCCGCCCGGATGCGCACCGACCTCCGTGTCATCCGCGACGAGCTGCACGCCGACACGGTCGACGTCACCGGCGACGGCGTCGACCGGCTCACCGCCACGGCCGCCGAGGCCGCCGAACGCGGACTGCACGTCTGGCTCCAGCCGACCCTCGGGGACGTGCCGGAGCGGGACATCCTGGACTCGATCGCCGAGTGCGGCCGGTTCGCCGAGCGGCTGCGCCGGCAGGGCGCGAGCGTCGACTTCAGCGTGGGCTGCGAGTTCTGGCTGTTCGTGCCGGGGATCATCCCGGGCGCCACGGTCCTGGAGCGCGTCGACAACCTCCAGAAGGGCAACGTCGACATGGCGCGGATGCAGCGCCGACTGGCCCGCTTCACCGGCCGCGCGGCGGCCGTGGCACGGTCCGTCTTCCACGGCCGCCTCGGCTACGCCGCCGCCCAGGACGAGGAGTTCGAACCGGTCGACTGGAACCTCTTCGACGTCGTCGGCATCGACTACTACTCGTTCTTCCCCCAACCGGCCGACCACGTCCGCGAGTTGCGCCGCCATCTGCGCTGGGGCAAGCCCCTGGCCATCACCGAGTTCGGCACCTGCGCCTACGAGGGAGCCCCCGAGACGGCCGGCATGGGCTGGGACATCGTCGACCACACGAAGGAGCCCGAAGAGATCAAGGGCGACCCGGTGCGCAGCGAGCGCACCCAGGCCGCCTATCTCGCCGGTCTGCTGGACGTCTTCGAGTCGATGGGCCTGTACGCGGCGATGGCCTTCGAGTTCGTCACCCCGGACGCCCCCCACCGCCCCGACGACCCCCGCCATGACCTGGACCTGGCGAGCTACGCCCTCACCAAGTCGGTCAAGGACCGCCCCGACGACCCGGCCTCTCACTGGCACTGGGAGCCGAAGGAGGCATTCCACGCCGTGGCCCACCGGTACGGCCGACGAGCGGGGACCGCCGCGCTGGGTGACCATGGCTGAGGAGGTGCGGGTATGGAGTGGACCCTTGAGCTGATCGGCGTACCGGTCACGGACATGGACCGGGCCAAGGCCTTCTACCGGGACCAGTGCGGTTTCACCGTCGACATCGATGCGCCGTTCTTCGACGGCGCCCGCTTCATCCAGCTCACCCCGCCCGGCTCCCGCTGCTCGATCGTGCTGGAGTCCGGCATGCCGGACGCCCCGGGCCAGTCCCGGATGGCGCCCGGCTCGCTGAAGGGCCTGCAACTCTGCGTCACGGACATCGAGGCGGCGAGGGCGGAGCTGGTGGGACGCGGGGTCGAGGTGACCGAGGTGCTGCATGTGGGCGCGTCCGGCTGGGCGGAGGGCCGGGGCGGGGAGACATGGACCTCCTTCGTCTTCTTCGAGGACCCCGACGGCAACGGCTGGGCGGTCCAGGAGGCCCCGGCACCCCTGGCAGAACGCTGAGCTAGTCGCAGTACTTGTCCCGCGCCGGACGCTCGCCCGTCGTCAGGAAGCGGGAGACGGTGGCGTCGCCGCACGCGGTGCCGTTGTTCAGGTAGGAGTCATGGCCGGTGGAGTCGTTGACCACCATGACCGCCCGATGGCCGTAGGCCGCCCGCAGCTTCAGGGCGCCGCTCAGCGGGGTGGCCACGTCCCGTTCGTTCTGGATCATCAGGACGTTGGATGGCCCGCGGTCCGTCACCCGCAGCGGCGCCTCCCTCGGCTGCCACGGCCACGAGGTGCACGGCAGGGCGTTCCGCGGCATGCCCGCCGTGAGCGGGTACTTCGCCCGGCTCTCGGCGACGCCCTTCTCGTACACGGCCGGCGACTCGGGCCAGTCGGCGTCGTTGCAGATGGTGCCGGCGCCGACCGCCAGGTAGTTCTGGAGCGCCGGCTCCGGTGGGCTCGGCGGCGCCGGCGGCAGGGTGCCCTTCTCGGCGGCCAGCATCAGCTTCGCCAGCGCCGGGTAGTCGTCGGGGTCGTAGAGGCTGTTGAGCATGGACTGACGCAGGACGTTGCCGTTCAGCTCCGCCGGGTTCGCCCCGGGCCAGGGCATCGGCTCGCGGTCCAGTCGGGCGGCGAGGGCGAGGAAGGCCGAGCGCACCTTGGCCGGGGTGACGGCGACGCGGTCCGGATTGCCGGGCCTGGACGCCCACTTGGCGAACTCGGGGAAGTTGTCCTCCACGCCCACCTCGAACGCCCGCAGCCAGGCCCGCTCCGCCTGGACCGGGTCGGGGTTGTCGCTGCTGTCCAGCACGATCCGGTCGGTGCGCCGCGGGAACAGCTCGGTGTAGGCGGCGCCGATGTAGGTGCCGTAGGAGACGCCCCAGGCGGACAGCTTGCGCTCGCCGAGGGCGGCCCGGATGCGGTCGATGTCCCGGGCGTTGTTGAGCGTGCTGATGTGCTTGATCAGCTCGCCCCCGTTGCGGGCGCAGGCGTCCCCCAGGCGCCGGGCCATCGCCATGTTCTCGGTGACGGAACCGTCGGGGGCCGGCCAGGGAAGCCGCTTGTCCGCGGCCAGGTCGCCGGTGTCGACGTCACAACTGACCGGGGTGGAGGGCGCGTTGCCGCGCGGGGCGAACCCGACCAGGTCGTAGGCGTCCCGCAGCTCCTTCGGCATCAGCTTGCCCTTGTCCGTGGGATGGCCGAGGCTGTCCCCGCCCGGCCCGCCGGGGATCATCAGCAGCACTCCCCGGCGGGCGGCCGGGTTGTCGCTGCGGATACGGGACACCGCGATGTCGATCTTCGGGCCGTCGGGGTCGGCGTAGTCCATCGGCACGGACACCGTGGCGCACTCCTGGCGCCGGTCCAGCCCGTCGCCCGCGCACTTGGTCCACTTCAGCGGCGCGGGCCCGCCGTCGGCGGACGCGGTGAGCGGGGTGACGACGCCGAAGACGACCCCGGAGGCGGCGGCGATCAGGGCGGCACTCTTCGTGATCTGCTTCATGTACAGCAGACTGACGGACCTTCACGGGGGGTCATATCCGGCCAACTCCCGGATTCGCCGGGGGGATTACCTCCCGCACCTCTGCTGGGGATTACCCCCGTACGGCCCCTACGTCAGCCCCAGCACCATGATGAGCCGGTCCTCGCCCGGCCCCAGATAGTCCCGGTGCACGCCTCCCTCGGTGGTGAAGCCCAGCGTCCGGTACAGCATGATCGCGGCCGCGTTCGTCGGCTCCACGGTCAGCCGGACCTCGTGCACCCGCTCCCGGCGCAGCTGCCGCAGCACCTCCAGCATCAGCCGTTTGCCGAGCCCCCGCCCGCGCCGGTCGGCGCTGACGGCCAGGCTGAGGACCCAGCACACATACCGGTCCGAGGTCGTGACGAACAGGACGTAGCCGTGCAGACAGTCCCCGTCGTCGAGGACGAGCACGCGGTCTCCGTGCACGTCGAGGTGCTGGCGCAGCACGAAGTACGGGTAGGGGTCGTCCGGGAAGACCTCCCGGTCCACGCGCAGCAGCTCGGGCAGGTCCGCTTCGGTGACGCCCCTCATGGTCAGCGGACGATCGCTGATGTCGGCCAGGAACGCCTGGTCAGCGCGGAGACCCAGAACAGGGAAACGTTCCTCCGGCACGGCCATCAACTGCCCCCTATGTGATGGAATCGAGTCACTCGTACGGGTGAGCACCTGTTGCCTGCCCTTTCAGGCGCTCGGTTGGAGATCAGCCCATCTTGAGCAGGGCAATCCGGCGGTTCAAGAGCGTGACTTGCTTATGCCTCGACGCGCTCCCAGTGCGCCTTCCTTTGGTACCGTGACAGAATGACCCAGAGATCGTCGGGGGGCGTCCGGTTGAAGAACGCTGAGGTGCGCTGGGCGGCATTCGACCCGATCGCCTATGTTGATCACAACTACCGCGACTTACAGGCAGAGGACGCGGAGATCCTGCACATGGTCCGGGATCATTTCGGCGATCATTTCCAGAAGCAGGGCGGAGGCCCCGTTTCCGGTATCGACGTGGGCGCGGGCGCCAATCTCTACCCGGCACTCGCGATGATGCCGTGGTGCGAGGAGATCACCCTCTTCGAGCGCTCGTCGGCGAACGTCGGCTACCTCAGGAGCCAGGTCGACTCCTACGACGGCAACTGGGACCAGTTCTGGGACGTGCTGAGCACGCACGAGGCGTACAACTCCCTTGGCGTGGACCCGCGGGAGCGGTTCCGGAAGGTCGTCTCGGTCGAGCAGGGCGACCTCTTCGACCTCGCGCGGTACGGGCGCCGGTGGTCCATGGGGACCATGTTCTTCGTCGCCGAGTCGATGACCACCTCCCACCGGGAGTTCCGGCTGGGCGTCGAGCGGTTCATGCGCGCGCTGTCGCCCGGCGCCCCGTTCGCGGCCGCCTTCATGGAACATTCGAAGGGCTATCACGCGGGCGAGCATTTCTTCCCGGCCTGTGACGTGGGAGAATCCGAGGTGCGCGAGAGCCTTGAGGCATTCGTGGACGACGTCAAGGTCCAACGGCTCGAATCCGCGGCCAAGGTGCGTGCCGGGTATTCCGGAATGATCGTCGCCTACGGCTGGCGCAACAATTCGGATTCGGTCATTCCGATCGGCTGACCGGTGTGAGCTTCACAGTGAAACTTCACAATAGAAGAGGGATATTCCTCGACTGATGGCAGGGCGGCCTGTGTGAGGGGCATGGGATGCAGATCAAGCCACGCCAGCATCTGCTGGACATCTGGCAGGCAATCGCCCGCCACTCTTTCGACGGGGGAGAGTGGGAGTGGGGCGACTGGGGCGGAGAGAGCAGTGTGGCCGACGCCGAGCGGCTGCTCTGCCTGCTGTACCCGGCAACCGAGATCCCCGCGTTCCGGCTGGACGACCCGGACACCACACAGGAGGACGTGCAGCAGGTCCTGAAGAAAGCGGGCGGTCGGCTGGACATCCCGGCCAACCTCGTCACCGCAGCGGCCGACTTCATGCGCGCGCACACCGGCGACGACAAACGGCCCACCTTCGCGGGCGGCTACTACTTCGGCTCCGCCGACAAGAGCAAGGAAGTCACCGAGGAACAGCGCCAGATCGGCGTGGTCGACTCCTTCTCCATGTCGATCACCCTGTGCCTGGCCACCCTCGGCTTCCTCAAGATCTACGAGACCAGAACCCGGCGCAGCGACATCAAGGAGACCATCGCCGACCTGCGCCAGGCCACCAGCAACCGGCTCACCGCCGCGATGGTGAGCCTGCTGCGCTCCTTCGTCGTCAACGTCTTCGACACCGACTCCCCCCAGGGCCGTACGCTCAGCGAACTCCTGGGCCAGGGACGGCTGTCGCAGCGCCAGGTGCTGAACACGTTCCAGAACCGCTTCCGCGCGCTGCGGGCCGCGATCGTCGAGAGCGTCTACCTCGGTATCGACGTCCAGGAAGGCCTCAAGGACGAGAACCAGCTGTTCGAGTGCGGCTGGTCGTGGACCATGGTCAAGGACGCCCCCGAGGTCGAGACCACCGAACCGGTCGGACCGCAGCCCGAGGGCGTCGCCAACGCGGTGCCGTATCTGTACTTCACCGTGGTCGCCCTCGACGGTATCCAGGACCTGTTCTCCGACCGCACCCTCACCCTCGGCCTGCTCAACACCGAACAGCAGCGGCTCGCCGAGGCGCTCCGACTGCGGTGGGAGCTCACCCAGCAGTACTGGTCCCGCATCGCCCGCTTCGACGACGACCGCTGGCCCCTGGAGGACATCCCCTGGCGTACGACCGGACAGCAGCTGGAGTCCGAGTACTTCTCCCTGTCCGTCGCCGCCATCCTCGTGCACGACCTGATGCGCCGCCGGGCCACCGACGACGACCTGACCCGCACCGTCGGCATCATGGAGCGCCTCGCCGAGCGCGGCCGTATCACCAGCCGGATGACCCGCGAAGACCCCGTCGTGCACGAACTGCACAACATGGGTGTCGCCCTGCCGCTCCAGGGCAGTGAGCAGCTCGGGCCGCAGATGACCTGGGCCATGACGGACTTCTCGGCCCAGCTGCTGAAGCGGACCGTCCAGCTGTGCACCCTGTCGCGCAACCTCGGCTCGCACGACCGGCTGCTCAGACTCGCCGAGGACGTCTTCGACCACATGTGGCGCCGCCGCATCCGGGACGGCGAGGGCGTCGGACTGTGGGACAACGTGCACGCGGCCTATCCCGAGGCGGAGATCCAGAAGCGGCGCGTCCCGGTGTCGTGGAGCATCACCGAGCGGGTCACCGAGGTGATGGTGCAGGCGCACGCCATGTACCGCCAGCCCCCGATCCGCAGCCTCGAACTCACCGACCTCGCCAGGGCGTTGCTCAGTGAGTCCGCCCACCTCCTGGGCAACGAACAGATGGAGCCCGCGCCCTCCGGAGACGGCCGGCACGGGATGCAGATCAGGAACATCGAGGTCAAGTTGCGCCGCGCCCGCAGCCTCGTGGACGAACAGCCGGGTACAGCCTACGCGTTGACGCTCGACGTGCTGGGACAGCTCGACTCGCTCGCCCGTGCCCGCGAAGCCGCGGACCGGGGAGTGTGAACCGTGCTGATCTTCGCGGCCTCCGACAAAGGAGGCACCGGCCGCTCCGTCACGAGCGCCAACCTGGCCTATCACCGCGCGCTGGCCGGGAACGACGTCTGCTACCTGGACTTCGACTTCGGCTCGCCCACCGCGGCGGCCGTCTTCGACGTGGCAGACGCCCGCCAGGAGACCGAGGACCGCGGTCTGCACGCCTACCTGATAGGAGAGGTCAGCGAACCGGCCCGGATCGACGTCTGGTCCGAGACCGAACACCAGGTGCTGCGCTTCCCGCCGCCCGGCTGCGGCCGGCTGGTGCTGATGCCCGGTGACATCAGCGGCGGCGAGTTCGCCACCAGCGACGACAATCTGCGCCGCTGCGTCGACCTGCTGATGACGCTGTACTACGAGTTCGACCTGGTGATCGTCGACCTCAGCGCCGGCCGCTCCTACGCCGTCGACATGGTCCTGGAGGCCACCGCACAGCGCGAGATGCGCGAGGTCACCGCCCGCTGGCTGGTGTTCCACCGCTGGACCCGCCAGCATGTGGCCGCCGCCGCGAGCCTGGTCTTCGGCAAGCGCGGCATCGTCGCCGGCGGCGTCGAGCGCGGCCACGACGAGGACGCGCTGCGCAACGCCATCCGGTTCGTACGGGCCGCCGTACCCGACCCCGAGTCGCCGCTGTGGTCGCAGGTCTCGCCCACCCAGTCGGCGTGGATGCGCAAGACCGACGGCGACCTCAAGCAGCTCGCGTCCACGCACGGCATCGGCTACAGCCAGGTCCTCGGGTCGGTCCCGCTCGAACCGGTCCTTCAGTGGCGTGAGCAGCTCATCACCGACGAGGACGTGCTGGACAGCCAGATCGCCAACCAGGAGACCTGGACCGCGCTGAGCCAGCTCGCCGGACGCCTCACCGACGACAAGTACTGGGAGCAGGCGTGAGCGAAGCCGTGTTCCAGGAGACCACCGCGGACCTGCGCACCCAGTCCGTGCCGCTGTCCCATCTGTCGCTGGAGCTGGGCCATCTCTACATGGAGGACTTCGAGGCGGGCCCCAAGCGCCTCGCCGAGCACTTCGCCGAGGTGAAGGTCTGGGCGGACGCCGTACGCGCCTCCGCCGGCCGCCGCGGCAAGCGGCCCCGGATCAGCACCTGCTTCCTCGTCGACGACTACTTCACCCGTTTCTCCACCCCGGCCGAGCTGATCCCGATGGTGCTCAAGGAGGCCGAGAAGGCGGGCCTGGTCATCGACTACCTGGCCCGCGAGTCGGCCTGCGCGGTCGCCGACCGCGTCGAACTCGCCGAATCGGTCATGCACCGCCTCGTCGAGTCCCCACCGCCCGGCAGCTACGGCTCCCGCCCGCCCGTCAGCCAGACCGGCTGGCTCGCCAACGGCCAGCGCACCCCGTCGACCTCCCGCAGCGCCCTGGGCGAGGTCAAGGGCTGGCAGGCGCCCCAGGAGACGGCGGCCCGCAACCACTCCATCTTCATGGACGTCGAGCTGTGGTCCGAGCAGGACGGACGCCGGCTGTGGTCCTGCCCGTTCCTGGCCGCCGTGTGGCAGCTCGCCCGGCTCGGCCTCTTACGGCACCTCGGCGAACCCGTGCTGGAGGCCAGGGACTGGCAGGGCGAGGACTTCCCGCACGACTGGGACCGGCTGCCGCCGCTGGTCAAACTCACCGACACCAAGGCGGCGTTCAGCGCCTACCGCACCTGCACCCTGATGCCGAACCGCTTCCTCGCCGTAGAGGACGCCGTACGGCTCATCCTGGACCAGATAGACGTCGACGCGGGGGCGCTCCGGCAGGTCGCCGAGCGATCGGCCGGCGAGGGCATCCCGGTACCGCCGGCCGTCGCGCAGCGCGCCACCTACGTCTTCTACGAGGAGCCGGGAGGCTCCTCCGAGGGCGAGGAGACCTGAGATGACGGCGGCCCCCGGACACCCCGCGCGCACGGTCCTCGCCTGCGGTGAGGTGCGCACCTGTCTGCTCCCGTCCCACCAGGCGCTGGACACCCGGGCCGCCGCCCAACTGCTCCGGCTGCGCGCCGACGAACCCGTCCGGGTGTCCGAGCGGCCCAGCATGTACGCCCGTTCCCCCGAGATCCTCACCGGCGTGGACTGCCGGCTGCCCGCGTCCAACGGCTCCAAGGTGCGGGGCGTCGGTACGGTGGCCGCCCGCGCGGCGCTGACCGAGGGCCGGGTCCTCCAGGCGACGGCGTACTTCAGTCTCCCCGCCACCGGGCCCGACGTGCGCCGCCCGTGGGGGCAGTACCTGGTCCGGCCCGGCCTGGTCGAACCCTTCGGCAAGCTGCCCCAACACGCCACCGCGGAAGGTGTGTTGAGGGGGGCGCGGCGCGGTGAGCTGGACCTCGGGATGATCGCCGAGGGGCTGCTGGCCGGACTTAGGCGGCACGCCCTGCTGGACCGGCGGGTCCCCTTCAAGTCGAGTCCCACCAGGCTGCGTTGGATCGCCCGCCGGGAATCCGACGGTGAGCGGGCGTCGCTGGTGAACTTCACCGTGGCCGAGGGCGGGCTGCGGACCATGGAGATACGGCTGCCGGAGCACATTCCGGCGGCATCGGCCGCGGGCATCTGTGAGGATCTCGCCCTGCACGACTGGCTTTTGACGACTGTTCAGCACATGCTTGACAACAGCAGGCTCGGTACGACGGACGGGCCTTCCGTGGTCGACACGTTGCATCCCGTCGTCGTACATCTGCTGCACCTGTGGATGCCGCGCGCACATGTGGACCCCGCACTGGGTCACCTGTGGGACGTGCTGGAGGAGAAACCTGGGTTCTCCCGGCAGTGGGAGAACCTGAGCCGGCGCATCCGGGACCGACTGGCCCTCCAGGCCGTGGCTACACCGCACCAGGCGCTCAGCGACGTGCGCTGAGGGGCGGTACCCGAACCAGACACCCGACGGGGGATGAGACATGAGTGGAGCGTCGTCATTAGGAGCAAGTAGCAACGGGCAAGTGGTGCCGCGTCCTGAGCAGCGCATGCCCAAGATGTTCTGGCGCATCGTCATCACCGCCGGGGCGGCGGGCGGGGCCTTCCTGCTCACCAGCATCCTGAGCGAGGACGACGGGAACATCTGGCAGTGGGTGGCGTCCATCGTCATCGGCAGCGCGGCGCTGATCGTGCAGTACCTGATCGACTTCGGCGAGCGGTTCGAGAAGGTCGACACCCGCTTCAACGAGATCCTCGCCGCGACGGAGCTGTTCAGTCAGGTCGATGGTTCGGTGCTGCGCTCCGACGAGGTGACCCGGCTGGTGCTCGGCTACACCAAGGTCCGTGAGCAGGGCGGCGACATCGTGCAGGCCTTCGCGGAGAAGGAGCTGGGCCGTCTCGCCAAGATGATGGAGGGGCTCGGCAGCGGAAGCGCGGACTGCCCCGGTGAGAACCACGAGTGGCTGATCGACATCACCGACTGCGTCAAGATGACCCTCGACGCCACCAGCACCTCGGTGGACCGGGAGTTCTGGAGGAGCGGGCCCGCCGAACGGTACCTCTCCGCGCAGGAGAAGGCGATCAAGAAGCGGGGCGTGGAGATCCGGCGCCTGTTCATCGTGCGGACCGAGGACGAGGTCACACCGGAGCTCCGGGCGCTGTGCGACGACCATCGACGGCGGGGCATCGACGCGCGTATCGCGGTGCGGGCGCTGATGGAGTCCAACCCCAGGGTGAGCGACTTCATCGTCTTCGACGGCGAACTCTGCCACGAGACGAAGCCGGACCAGGAGAACAACCCCGACAGCACGTTGCTGAGCACCGAGCCGGACCATATCGAGGACCACGTCACCCAGTTCACCGAGCTCTGGACGGAGGCGGAGCGTCAGCAGACGGCTCCACGGGTCACCTCAGAGACGTGAGGAACCTGTCCCAGGCCGGGGCGGAGATGAGGAGTACGGGGCTGTCCGGGGCCAGTTTGGAGTCCCGGACGGGGGTTGCGCCGGGGACTCCGTCGGCGACCTCGACGCACGACTCGCCGCCGCTGCCCCCGCTGTAGGTGCTCTTGCGCCAGCGGGCCTTGCTCAGGTCGTACTCCTGCATCGTCTGTAGTCCTCCGCCACCGACTCGATCAGTGCCAGGGACGCCTCCAACGACAGCGCGGCGCCCCTCAGGAGATCGTAATCCGCCTGTGTTCGCTTCACTACAGCCGGATCGTCCAACAGACTCCCCGAAAACACCCCCTTTGTATAGGCGGTTGGTGGGGCGTCCTCGAACTGCTTGAGGGTCATCATCTTGCCCATCTGAGGGTGGGCTCCCGCGGCGAACGGAAGTACCTGCACCAGCACCTTGCGCTGACGCAGCATCGTCGCCACGTGCTCCAACTGGGCCGCCATCACGGCAGAGCCACCTACTGGGATGCGCAGCACTGCCTCGTGCAGGATCGCCCAGTACATCGGCCTCGTGGCGTCTTTGAGGAGCCGCGCGCGTTCCTGGCGCAGCCCGACCATCTCCTCGATGTACCTGTCCGTCGCGAGCGGGTTGCTGGCGAGGTAGATGGCGCGTGCGTACTCAGGGGTTTGCAGGAGCCCGGGCACGACCGCCGGTGCCCAGTCGCAGATGGCCGTCGCCAGCCGCTCCAACTCCGCGGCGTGCGCGAAATACTCCGCGTACGGCTGCTCCTTGATGAGCTTTCGCCAAAGGCGCTCGAAAATACCGTCGGTTTGCAGGGTCTCGTCAATCCGCCTCGCTACATCAAGTTGCGGCTTTCGAATTGCCTGTTCGAACTGGCCGATGTATCCGCCGGAGACAAATACCCGGGAACCCAACTCCGCTTGAGTGATCCCGGCGTTCTCCCGGCGCCGTTTCAGTTCCGCCCCGAAGAACTCCCACGCCGCCTGACGCGAACCATTGGCCATGGCAACCCCCTTGCCCTGCACCGCACTTGTAGAGCACAGACTCCTGCCGAGTGTAGGCGTCGCAGGTCACCATGGAGATAGGAAGCGTGAAACCCAATGGGGAGGGGAGCAACGTGACGGCACGACACTCGGCGCGCTGCGTCGAAGAAGCGGAGGAAACGGTGAAGGAATTGCGGGCGGTGCTCCAGAAGGCAGGAATTACGCTGCCGACACTCCGGATCGATCCGGCGAGTCTTGCGCGTGAAGCCCCTTGCCCGCTCGTCGAATTGGGCCGTTGTTCCGTCGACACCGCGAAGCGCCTCGCGGCGGCACTGCGATGAAACCGCCGGTGGGGTCGTATGTCGTCGACACTCGTTCGGGTCGGATCGGCGTGGTGATGGGACACGAGGGGCCGTACGTCCAGCTGAGGCCGTACGGCGGCGGCAAGGAGTGGGACGCCGAGCCGGCGGCCGTACGGAACGCCACGCCCGCCGAACGGCTGCGCGCGGCGACGGCGTACGCGAACGCACGCAGCAGGGGCGAGGTTCCTTGACGTAGGGGCGGGCGCATAGGGTGCGGCGGCATGGCCTTGTGGAGATGGAGAAGGCGCGGTGTGAAGGCGGCCCGCCGCTACCCCGTGCCGCTCACCGTGCACCAGCTGTGGATGGTCGCGCTGAGCGCGCCGGTGAGCCGGGACCGGGGCGCCTCGCGGACCACGCTGTACCCGTACGCGCGGATCGACGACGACAGCGCCCGGCGCTGGCTGGCCGACCAGTGGGAGATCACCTCGCGGGCCCAGCTGGCCGGCCGGCTCGACGAGCTGAGCCGTACCGGCTACCGGGCCAGGGCCTACCGGCTCACCGGTGTCGCGCCGCTCGCCTGGGACGCCGCGCTGTACGTCGACCTCGCCCGCCGTGGCTTCGCCTGCGGGCTGATCGACGAGGGGGACGCGTGGACCGCGCTGAAGAACATCGTGCCGGCGGTGGTGGGGACGTACGGCTCCTGGCACGAGTACGCCGCCCACTACCTGCTCGGACGGAAGGTGTGGCGGGACGGGCTGCGCGGCGCGGAGGACTCCGGTGCCCCGGTGCCGCAGGAGGTCGCCGATGAGCATCTGCGCTCCCTGCTGAACCCGGAGAATCGTTCCAGCCCGTGGAACATGGCCCCCTGGGACGCCATCAGCCACCCCGACCGCCGCCGTACGAGAGAATGAACCCATGAGTCTGTTCCGCGACGACGGCATCGTGCTGCGCACCCAGAAGCTGGGGGAAGCGGACCGGATCATGCTGTGCTGTCCCGGGGGCCGCCCCCCGGACCCCCGGCCGGTGGCGTGTGGAGGTCGGCGATGAGTCTCTTCCGGGATGACGGCATCGTCTTGCGCACCCAGAAGCTGGGGGAAGCGGACCGGATCATCACGCTGCTCACTCGTGGGCACGGGCGGGTGCGGGCCGTGGCCCGGGGCGTGCGGCGGACCAAGTCGAAGTTCGGTGCCCGGCTGGAGCCGTTCTCGCATGTCGACGTGCAGTTCTTCGCGCGGGGGAGCGAGCTGATCGGGCGCGGACTGCCGTTGTGCACGCAGAGCGAGACCATCGCTCCGTACGGCGGCGGGATCGTCAGCGACTACACCCGCTACACCGCGGGCACGGCCATGCTGGAGACCGCCGAGCGGTTCACCGACCACGAGGGCGAGCCGGCGGTGCAGCAGTATCTGCTGCTGGTCGGCGCCCTGCGCACCCTCGCCCGCGGCGAGCACGCCCCGCACCTCATCCTCGACGCGTTCCTGCTCCGATCCCTCGCCGTCAACGGCTACGCCCCGACCTTCAGCGACTGCGCCAAGTGCGGAATGCCCGGACCGAACCGCTTCTTCTCGGTCGCCTCCGGGGGCTCGGTCTGTGTCGACTGCCGGGTGCCCGGTAGCGTCGTACCGTCGCCGCAGACCCTGGAACTGCTCGGAGCGCTGCTTACGGGAGACTGGGAGACGGCGGACGCCTGCGAGCCGCGGTACGTGCGGGAGGGCAGCGGGCTGGTGTCGGCCTATCTGCACTGGCACCTGGAGCGCGGGCTGCGATCGCTTCGGTACGTGGAAAAGTAAGGGAGACGACAAACACATGGCCGTGAGTGGGTTCCTGGGGCGCCGACGACGCGATTACAGGGCGCCGGAGCCGCACCCGTCGGGTGCCCGCGCGCCGAAGCTTCCGGGCGAGCTGATCCCGAAGCATGTGGCGATCGTCATGGACGGGAACGGCCGCTGGGCCAAGGAACGCGGTCTGCCGCGCACCGAGGGCCACAAGGTCGGCGCCGAGCGCGTGCTGGACGTCCTCCAGGGGGCCATCGAGATGGGCGTCGGCGCGATCTCGCTGTACGCCTTCTCCACCGAGAACTGGAAGCGCTCGCCCGACGAGGTGCGCTTCCTGATGAACTTCAACCGGGACTTCATCCGCAAGACCCGGGACCAGCTCGACGAGCTGGGGGTGCGGGTCCGCTGGGTCGGCCGGATGCCCAAGCTGTGGAAGTCGGTCGCCAGGGAGCTGGAGATCTCCCAGGAGCAGACCAAGGACAACGACAAGCTGACCTTGTACTTCTGCATGAACTACGGCGGCCGGGCCGAGATCGCGGACGCCGCGCAGGCCCTCGCGGAGGATGTGCGGGCCGGGCGGCTCGACCCGTCGAAGGTGACGGAGAAGACCTTCGCGAAGTACCTGTACTACCCGGACATGCCGGACGTGGATCTCTTCCTGCGGCCGAGCGGTGAGCAGCGCACCTCCAACTACCTGCTCTGGCAGAGCGCTTACGCCGAGATGGTCTTCCAGGACGTGCTGTGGCCGGACTTCGACCGGCGTGACCTGTGGCGTGCCTGCGTGGAGTTCGCCTCGCGCGACCGGCGGTTCGGCGGCGCGATCCCGAACGAGGAGCTGCTGGCGATGGAGGGCCGCCCGGAGGAGTGACCTGGTGGGTGCGCGAGGGGGTTCTCTCCCTCGCCGCCCCTACCCGTCCCACCCCCAGGGGCTCCGCCCCCACGCCGGTCCGGGCATTTCAGCCCGTCCGGCGTTTGAGGACGAGGCCCTTTCGGGGCCGGAGCGGGAGTCTGGGGGCGCAGCCCCCAGGGGACGGTCACCCCACCCACCCGCACGTTCAACGGCTCAGCCCGCGGCGCACTCCGCGCACGTACCGAAGATCTCCACCGTGTGCGCCACGTTCACGAAGCCGTGCTCGGCCGCGATGGCGTCCGCCCACTTCTCCACCGCCGGGCCCTCGACCTCGACCGCCTTGCCGCAGACGCGGCAGACGAGGTGGTGGTGGTGCTCGCCGGTCGAGCAGCGGCGGTACACCGACTCGCCGTCGGAGGTGCGCAGGACATCGACCTCGCCGGCGTCGGCGAGGGACTGGAGCGTGCGGTAGACCGTGGTGAGCCCGACCGAGTCGCCCTTGTGCTTGAGCATGTCGTGGAGTTCCTGCGCGCTGCGGAACTCGTCGACCTCGTCGAGGGCCGCCGCCACGGCGGCCCGCTGCCGGGTCGCGCGGCCCTTAACGGGCGGTCCAGCGGTCGTCACCGGTATGCCTCCTCACGTCTGCGCCTTGCCGGGCCATTGTGCCAGCCCGTGCTGTGCGCGGTCAGACGCTCACCTTTCCGTCGCTCTCCCTGCTGGCCGGAATCGCGCACTCCGCCGGGTCGCCCGAGGGGTGCGCGGCCGCCAGGGCGCGGGCCCTGCGCCGGGCCAGCGGGGTCGCCAGCGCGGTCAGTGCGATGAACGCGCCGATGGTGAGCAGCACGATCGTCGCGCCGGGCGGCACGTCCTGGTAGTACGAGGTGACGGTGCCGCCGATGGTCACCGTGACGCCGATCGCGACGGCGATGGCGAAGGTCGCCGCGAAGCTGCGGGTCAGCTGCTGGGCCGCCGCCACCGGCACCACCATGAGCGCGCTGACCAGCAGCAGGCCGACCACGCGCATGGCGACCGTCACGGTCACCGCCGCGGTGATCGCGGTCAGCAGGTTCAGGGCGCGCACCGGCAGGCCCGTGACCCGGGCGAACTCCTCGTCCTGGCTCACCGCGAACAGCTGGCGGCGCAGGCCCAGGGTGACCAGCACCACGAACGCGGCGAGCAGGATGATCGCCGTCACATCCGACTCGCTCACCGTGGACAGGGAGCCGAAGAGGTACGACGTCAGGTTGGCGTTGGAGCCGCCCGGCGCGAGGTTGATGAACATCACGCCGCCCGCCATGCCCCCGTAGAAGAGCATCGCGAGGGCGATGTCGCCTCGGGTCTTGCCGTACCAGCGGATCAGTTCCATCAGGACCGCGCCGAGCACGGAGACCAGCGTCGCCATCCACACCGGCGACCAGGAGAGCAGGAAGCCGAGGCCCACGCCGGTCATCGCGACATGGCCGATTCCGTCGCCCATCAGCGCCTGGCGGCGCTGGACGAGGTAGATGCCGACGGCGGGGGCGGTGATGCCGACCAGGACGGCGGCGAGCAGTGCCCGCTGCATGAAGTCGTAGTTCAGGAAGTCCATCAGCTCAGCAGTCCCGTCCGGATCGGTTCGGCGTCGTGAGCCGCGTGCGGGTGTACGTGGTCGTGGCCGGGCAGCGCGTGCTGGCCGACCGCCTTCGGCGGCGGGCCGTCGTGCAGCACACAGCCGTCGCGCAGGACGACCGCCCGGTCGATCAGCGGCTCCAGCGGGCCCAGCTCGTGCAGTACGAGCAGCACCGTCGCGCCCTGGGACACCTGCTCCCGGAGCGTGCGGGCGAGCACCTCCTGGCTGGCCAGGTCCACGCCGGCCATCGGCTCGTCCATGATCAGCAGTTCGGGCTCGGAGGCCAGGGCGCGGGCGATGAGCACCCGCTGGTGCTGGCCGCCGGAGAGGGCGTTCACCGAGTCCTTCACCCGGTCCGCCATGCCGACGAGCTCCAGGGCGCGGCGTACGGCCGCGTGGTCGGCCTTGCGGAAGACGCCGAAACGCGCGCGGGACAGCCGGCCCGAGGAGACGATCTCGCCGACCGTCGCGGGCACGCCACCGGCGGCCGTGGTGCGCTGCGGGACATAGCCCAGCCGCGCCCAGTCGCGGAACCGGGACCGCGGGGTGCCGAACAGCTCGACCTCGCCGGCGCTGACCGGTACCTGGCCGATGACGGTGCGTACGGCGGTCGACTTGCCGGAGCCGTTGGCGCCGAGCAGCGCGACGACCTCACCGCGCCGGACGGTGAGGTCGATGCCGCGCAGGACGGGGCGCGAGCCCAGCTCGGCGCGGACCTCGCGCAGCGATATGACGGGCTCGGTCATGCCGTCCTCCCTAGCGTTGATCATTTGGCTCCCAGGGCGGTCTCCAGGGCCGCGAGGTTGGCCTCCATGACCTGGAAGTAGTCGTCGCCCTTGGACTTGTCGGTGATGCCCTCCAGCGGATCGAGGACGTCGGTCTTGAGGCCGGCGTCGTCGGCGAGGGTCTTGGCGGTCTTGTTGGACACCAGGGTCTCGTAGAAGACGGTGGTGACGCCGTCGGCCTTGGCCTCGTCCCGCAGTTCCCTGATCCGGGCCGGGCTGGGCTCGCTCTCCGGGTCGACGCCGGAGATGGCCTCCTGGGTCAGGCCGTAGCGCTCGGCGAGGTAGCCGAAGGCGGCGTGGTTGGTGAAGAAGACCTTGCTCCTGGTGTTCTTCAGCCCGTCCGCGAACTCGGTGTTCAGCCCGTCGAGCTTCTTGACCAGCGCCTCGGTGTTCTTCTTGTAGTCGGCGGCGTGGTCCGGGTCCGCCTTCTCGAAGGCCGCGCCGACGCCCTTGGCGATCTCGGCGTACTTCACGGGGTCGAGCCAGACGTGCGGGTCGAGGCCGTGCGACTCCTCCTCGGAGTGGGCCTCGCCCTCGTGCTCGTGCTCGACGTCGCCGTGGTCCTCCAGCTTGGTCAGCGTGGCCGCGTCGATCTTCGTGTCGAGGCCGGCCTGGGCGATCGCCTCGTCGACGGACGGCTGGAGACCCTTGAGGTAGAGCGCCGCGTCGGACTCGTCCAGCTGCGCGGTCTGCTTGGCGCTGATCTCCAGGTCGTGCGGCTCCTGGCCGGGCTCGGTGAGGCTGGTGACCTTCACGTGGTCGCCGCCGATCTGCTCGGCGAGGAAGGCCATCGGGTAGAACGACGCGACGACGTCGAACTTGTCCGTGTTGCCGGCGGCCGAGCTGTCCGAGGAGCAGGCGGACAGCGCGCCGATGCCTACTGCGGTGACGGCCGCGAGGGCGATCCCGGATATGTGTGGTCGTCGTACGTTCATGACAGTCATTTTCAGCGAAAGTGGAAACGGTTGTCAACAAGCGTGAGGTGGTCCACAGAGGGCTACCGATTTGATTGAGGGGGAGCCCCCGCCGGTACCCTGAAGCATTCGCTGTGAAGCGCCTCGCTTCGTCGCCCGTCGTCGTAATGAAGAGAGCACCGTGGCCGCCGACAAGATCGACACCATCGTCAGCCTGAGCAAGCGCCGTGGCTTCGTATTCCCTTGCAGTGAGATCTACGGCGGCCAGCGCGCCGCCTGGGACTACGGGCCGCTGGGTGTCGAGCTCAAGGAGAACCTCAAGCGCCAGTGGTGGCGCTACATGGTGACGTCGCGCGAGGACGTGGTCGGTCTCGACTCGTCCGTGATCCTGGCCCCCGAGGTCTGGGTGGCCTCCGGCCACGTCGCCACTTTCACGGACCCGCTCACCGAGTGCACCTCCTGCCACAAGCGCTTCCGCGCCGACCACCTGGAAGAGGCGTACGAGGCCAAGAAGGGCCACCTCCCGGAGAACGGCCTGGCGGACATCAACTGCCCGAACTGCGGCAACAAGGGCCAGTTCACCGAGCCCAAGCAGTTCTCGGGTCTGCTCTCCACCCACCTCGGTCCGACCCAGGACAGCGGCTCGGTCGCCTACCTGCGTCCCGAGACCGCCCAGGGCATCTTCACCAACTTCGCCCTCGTGCAGACCGCCTCGCGCCGCAAGCCGCCGTTCGGCATCGCGCAGATGGGCAAGTCCTTCCGCAACGAGATCACGCCCGGCAACTTCATCTTCCGCACCCGCGAGTTCGAGCAGATGGAGATGGAGTTCTTCGTCAAGCCGGGCGAGGACGAGAAGTGGCAGGAGTACTGGATGGAGCAGCGCTGGAACTGGTACACCGGCCTGGGCCTGCGCGAGGAGAACATGCGGTGGTACGAGCACCCGAAGGAGAAGCTCTCCCACTACTCCAAGCGCACCGCCGACATCGAGTACCGCTTCCAGTTCGGCGGCAACGAGTGGGGTGAGCTGGAGGGTGTGGCCAACCGCACCGACTACGACCTCAACGCCCACTCCAAGGCCTCCGGCCAGGACCTCGCGTACTACGACCAGGAGGCCGGCGAGCGCTGGACCCCCTACGTCATCGAGCCCGCGGCCGGTGTCGGCCGGGCGATGCTGGCGTTCCTGCTCGACGCCTACGTCGAGGACGAGGCGCCGAACGCCAAGGGCAAGATGGAGAAGCGGACCGTGCTGCGCCTGGACCACCGTCTGGCGCCGGTGAAGGTGGCCGTGCTGCCGCTGTCCCGGAACCCGGAGCTCTCCCCGAAGGCCAAGGGTCTCGCCCAGGCGCTGCGCCAGAACTGGAACATCGAGTTCGACGACGCCGGCGCCATCGGCCGCCGCTACCGCCGCCAGGACGAGATCGGCACGCCGTACTGCGTGACCGTCGACTTCGACACCCTCGACGACAACGCCGTGACGGTCCGCGAGCGTGACTCGATGAAGCAGGAGCGGGTGTCCCTCGACCAGATCGAGGGCTACCTGGCGAGCCGGCTCGTCGGCTGCTAGGTCCCGCGGGCACCGACTGAGAAACCCCGGTTTCGTCACGGCCGTCGAGCGCCGCGACGGGATCGGGGTTTTTTGGTCCCGTAACCGGACCCGCGATTGGCCCTGTATGCGCAACCGGCGACCGCGGCAGGGTGGCGGCATGAGTCTCGCCTTCCTTCTCACCACCCTCGTCGTCGTCGCCACTCCCGGTACCGGTGTCGTCTACACCCTCGCCGCCGGTCTCTCCCGTGGCCGTCGGGCGAGTGTGGTCGCCGCTCTCGGTTGCACGCTCGGGATCGTGCCGCACATGGTGGCCACCGTGACCGGGGTGGCCGCGCTGCTGCACGCGAGTGCGGTCGCGTTCCAGGTGCTGAAGTACGCCGGTGTCGCGTACCTCCTCTACATGGCCTGGGCGACGCTCAGGGACAAGGAGGCCATCGCGGTGGACGAGGGTGCCGCGCCGGTCTCCTCGGGGCGGGTGATCGTGCGGGGTGTGCTGATCAACATCCTCAATCCGAAGCTGACGATGTTCTTCTTCGCCTTTCTGCCGCAGTTCGTGGACCCGGGCGAGGCACGCGCCGTGCCGCGGATGCTGGCGCTGAGCGGGGTGTTCATGCTCGCCACGTTCCTCGTCTTCGCGGCGTACGGCGTCCTCGCGGCCTCCGTCCGCAGCCAGGTCGTCTCCCGGCCCCGGGTGATGACCTGGCTGCGGCGGACCTTCGCGGGGTCGTTCGTGGCGCTGGGCGCGAAGCTGGCCGTCACCGCCCGCTAGAGCGCCGCCTGGGGCGCGGGCGTTCCAGGTGGACCAGGAGCGGCCGGCTGCCGAACAGGCTCAGTTGCCGCACCTGCACGGGGGCCAGGCCGACGGCCAGGGCGTGACCCAGCCCGCCCGCCTCGGGCAGCAGCACGATCGCGCGGCCCTCGTCGGTGAGGACCCGGGCGAGCTCGTGCCACCAGCGCTCCGGGTGCCCGGCGAGCCGCCCGGCCGCGTCGACCTGCGCTCCCCAGGGCGGGTTGCACAGCACACGGTCGACAGCGCGGTCGGCCAACGGGAGGGCGCCGGCGTCGCCGTGTCCGACGGTGACGGGGAGCGGTCCGGCGTTCCGCCGTGCCGCCTGGCAGGCGACCGGGTCGACGTCGAAGCCGAGCAGGGTGGTGCCGGGCACCGTGTGATGGGCCTCGATCAGCAGCGTTCCCGCGCCGCAGCACGGGTCCAACACCCGTTGCCCCGGCCGCAGTTCGGCCGCCTGGGCCATGGCGGCGGCGACCGGGGGATGGAGCGTCCCCGCGATCGTGGTGTTCTTGTAGGCACGCCGGTGCGCCGGGCGGTGTCCCAGGCGGAGCAGCAGACAGGCGTGGGTGCCGTCCAGCGTCAGCCGCCAGCCGCTGTGGCCGGGCGGGGGCGGATCGCCGTGCCGGCGGGTGTGGTACGGCAGCCCCGCGCGCTCGGCCAGGACCCGGCCGACGCCGTCCTCGATGTCGTAGCGGCTGTACGTCCTGCGTCCCAGGAACGACGCCGAGATCTCGACGCCCCCGCCGAAGCCGGGCGGGCCGCCGTGTGCCCGGCGCGCTCGGGCCAGGGCGTCCAGGTCGACGGCACGCGCCATCTCGGCCAGGGCGGCCAGGTCGCGCTTGTGCGGGCCGATGTCGTCCCGGCGGTGTGCCAGCAGGAAGACGTCGTCGGCGGTCCGCAGCCGAAGGTCGTGATGGTCGTCCGTCCGGAAACCCACCTCGCGGTGGCCGATCCGGTCGATGGTCGCGGAACCCGTCCGCAGAATCTCCGTGGCGAGCGCGGGCTCCAGCCCGCGTACGCATCGCGCCACCAAGAACACGCGCCGTGTGCGCATGATTCCGTCTTCTCCCACGTCGCAGCCCGGGACGGTGGAAGACCGTCCCGCGTCGTCGGCGCCGGGGTGATCCGCGTCGTGCCGACGGAGCGGCTAGCGGAGGTGGAAGAAGTACGTCATCGTCATGATCGAAAAAGCGTACCAGGGTGCCGGGTTCCGTGAGAGCCTTCGGTATGGCCGTCATCCACCACACCACCGTCACGCCGACCAAGCTGGAACTGCTCGCCACCTGGCTGCCCACTCGCCCTTGGTACGTCGGTGCCGGTGAACCCCGTCTCGCCAAGGCCGGCGGGTTCCGGCTGGACGATCCGCAGGGCGAGGTCGGGATCGAGTTCATGGTGACCACCGATGACGCCGGGCCCGAGCCGGTCGCGTACCTGGTGCCGCTGACCTATCGCGGCGCGCCCCTCGACGGCGCGGAGCACGCTCTCGTGGGGACCATGGAGCACGGGGTGCTGGGCCGCCGCTGGGCTTACGACGGCTGTCACGACCCGGTGCTTGCCGCCGAGTTGTGGGCCCTGATCGAGGGGCGGGCCGAGGCCCAGGCGCAGAGCGTGACCGACATGGTCGACCGGGAGGTCACCCGTTCCTACGCGGGCCCGGGCCTGCCGCCCGAGCAGGTCACGGCCCCCGTCGCGGAGGACTCACCGGACGGCACCCGCCTCCCCGCCCCGGACGGCACGACCCTCCACGTCCAGCGAACGCTGCGGCCCCTCCCGCAGGACGCGCCCCTCCTCCCCGAGGGAGCCGTCGGCCACTTCGGCGGCACCTGGCAACTCCCGGACGGCACCCGCGTGCAGGGGCTGTTCGGCGCGCTGTATGTGGGTGCGTGAGGTCGCGCTGTCGCTGCTGCGCCCGGACTTCTGAGGGGCGCCGCTCGCGGGGCTGAGGCGAGTACGTCATCCGCCGGTTCAGCGGGGAGCCTGAGGCGCGGCCTCACCTCCGGCGACCACCGGGGCTGTGGGCGACGGCCCGCCCGCCCCGCGTGCGCCCCGATGAGGTGCTGGACGCGGCGCCGCCCGGCATCCCGGGAGGTGGGCCGTGAAGGCGGGCAGGCGCCGCTGGTTCAGCGGGAGTCGGTGGTCAGCGGCCCTGTAGTGACCTGACATTGTCGCCGAAGGTCCAGTTCTTCGAGCCGTCCCAGTTGATCGACCAGGTCATCAGGCCCTTGAGCGCAGTGCCGTAGTGGCGCCAGGCCTGGGTGACGAGGGACGGTGACATGTAGCCGCCGCCCGCGCCGGACTGGGCGGGCAGGCCCGGTACCTGCTTGTCGTAGGGCACCTTGATGGTCGTGCCCTGCACTACGAGGCCCTTGTTGAGGCAGTCGGTCTGGGCGGTGAAGCCCTCGACGGTGCCGGCGGAGTAGGAGTCGCCGGAGCAGCCGTACATGCTGCCGTTGTAGTACTGCATGTTCAGCCACCACAGCCGGCCGTTGTCCGCGTACTTCTTGATGACCGGGAGATACGCGCCCCAGATCGAGCCGTAGACGACGCTGCCGCCGGTGACGTACGCCGTCTCCGGGGCCATGGTCAGGCCGAAGTTGGACGGCATCCGGGCGAGGATCCCGTCGATGATGCGGATCAGGTTGGCCTGGGACGTGGACAGTTGGGTGATGGTGCCGCTGCCGGTCAGGCCGGTCTCGATGTCTATGTCGATGCCGTCGAAGTTGTACCTCTGAAGGATCGGGACGATCGTCGCCACGAACCGGTCCGCCACGGCCGTCGAGTTGAGGTCGATGCCGGCCGTCGCGCCGCCGATGGACATCAGGATCGTCTGCCCGGACGCCTTAGCCGCGCACATCTCGGCCGGTGTCGCCACCTTCACCCCGGAGTCCATGCCGTCCTCCCACAGGGCCGTCCCGTCGGAGCGGATGACCGGGAACGCCGCGTTGATCACGTTGTAGCCGTGCGCGGCGATACGGGAGTCGGTGATCGGGGTCCAGCCGAAGGGCGGGTGGACGCCGTTCGCCGCGCCGTCCCAGTTCTCCCAGTAGCCCTGGAGGACCTTGCCGGACGGCTTGGACTTGACCGCGCAGGTGTCGGCGGCGGACGCGGGGGGTGCGGCGGGGAGCTGGGTGAGACAGGCGGTCGCCAGCGCGGCGGTGAGCAGGCTGAGGGCGCGGCGGAGCATACGGGCCTCCCGGTGGGGGGTGCGGTGAGGTGTCGTAGGCATGACATTGCTCGTGGTCCAGACCTCTCGTCAATAGGTCTGGACCAGTCTGGAGCAGTTCGTTGCCTGTGCCGCGTCGTCAACAGCGACCATGCAGTGACGAGTATGGACTGACAGATATTGAAATCTGTCAGCTGTTAGGGCAAGGTGGAGGCATGACGATGCGAACCCACTCCCTCGGAACCACCGGCCCCCAGGTCTCCGCCCTCGGCCTCGGCTGCATGGGCATGTCCGCGCTGTACGGCGACGCGGACCGGACCGAGTCGATCGCCACCGTCCACGCCGCCCTGGAAGCCGGCGTGACGCTGCTCGACACCGGCGACTTCTACGCCATGGGCCACAACGAGATGCTGATCGGCGAGGCCCTGCGCACGGCACCCGCGGGCCTGCGCGAACAGGCCCTGCTCAGCGTGAAGTTCGGCGCGCTGCGCGACCCGGCCGGCGGCTGGTCCGGGTACGACGGCCGCCCGGCCGCCGTGAAGAACTTCGCCGCCTACTCCCTCCAGCGCCTCGGCGTCGACCACATCGACGTCTACCGGATCGCGCGGCTCGACCCCGACGTACCGATCGAGGAGACCGTCGGCGCGATCTCGGAACTCATCGAGCAGGGATACGTCCGGCACGTGGGCCTCAGCGAGGTCGGCGCCGACACGATCCGCCGGGCCGCCGCCACCGCGCCGATCTCCGACCTCCAGATCGAGTACTCCCTGATCTCCCGCGGCATCGAGGAGTCCGTCCTGCCGACCACCCGTGAACTGGGCATCTCCATCACGGCGTACGGCGTCCTGTCCCGCGGGCTGATCTCCGGCCACTTCACCCGCGACCGGCAACTCGCCGCCAACGACTTCCGGTCCATGTCGCCCCGCTTCCAGGGCGAGAACCTCCAGCACAACCTGGACCTGGTCGACGCGCTGCGCAAGATCGCCGAACGCAAGGGCGTCTCCGTCGCCCAGATCGCCGTCGCCTGGGTGCTCGCACAGGGCGCACGGCACAACGACGACATCGTGCCGCTCGTCGGCGCCCGCACCCGCGAGCGGCTCACCGAGTCGCTGGGCGCGCTGGACGTCACCCTGGAGGCGGCCGACCTGGCCGAGATCGAGCAGGCGGTGCCGGCCGACGCGGCGGCGGGTGACCGCTACCCGGCCGCGCAGATGGCCCACCTGGGCACCAAGTGACGTCCGACCTGCCGGGTACGGTCTAGGGCATGTCACCGACGCCCCAGACCCTGACCGCCGAGCGCATCCTCGAAGCCACCGAGGAGGTGCTGCGCCGCCACGGCCCGGCCAAGGCCACCGTGGTCGACGTGGCCCGCGCGCTCGGCGTCAGCCATGGCAGCGTCTACCGGCACTTCCGCACGAAGGCGGCGCTGCGGGAGGCCGTGACGAAGAGGTGGCTGGACCGTACGACGGACGTGCTCGCGGCGATCGTCGCCGCCCCGGGCCTGGACCCCGAGACCCGGGTGCGCGAATGGCTCGCGGCGCTCTTCGCCGCCAAGCGCCGCAAGGCGTTCGACGACCCCGAACTCTTCGCCACGTACTCGGTGCTGACCACGGAGACCGCGGAGACCGTCGTCGGCGAGCACATCGCCGAACTCACCGGCCAGCTCACCGAGATCGTCCGCGCGGGCGCCGACGCCGGCGCCTTCACCGCCGAGGACCCGGCCACCACGGCCGTCGCCCTCTTCCGCGCTACGGACCGCTTCCACGACCCGCACTACGCGCGGGAGTGGGAACAGCCGGGTGTGGAGGGGGAGTTCGAGGTGGTCGTGGAGTTGCTGATACGAGGGTTGCGGGCCCGGGACTGAGCCGCCGGTCACCGAAGGTCCGGCTCTCCCGTCGTACGGCCGAGGTAGGTCACCGGGCCCGGGTCCGGGACCTCGATCTCATGGAAGCCGAGGCGGTCGTAGAACGCCCTGGCCGGGGTGTTGGCCGTGACCATGGAGAGATGGACGGCCGGCACCCCCTTGTCCCGCAGGGCCCCCAGCAGGGTGCCCATCAGCGCACGGCCGTGGCCCCGGCCCTGCCACGCCGGGAGCAGATCGATGTGCAGATGGGCCGGGTAGGCCGCGACCTCCGGGACCAGCATGCGCTCCGGGTCGTGCAGCAGACCGACCATCCGCTCGTCCGGGGTGGCTGGTGGGCCGGACGGCTCCGGGTGGCGGCCGGCGACCCGGGGGAGCCACTGCGCGCGGAAGGCCCGCACGAAGCGCGGGGTGTCGGCGGCGCCCAGGACGTAGCCGACCGCCCGGCCCGTCCCGTCGTCCAGGACGAACGCGAGATCGGGCTCCAGGACGACGTACGGCAGAGCGAAGGCCGCCGGGAAGACACCGGGATCCCGGTAGTGGGGACGGCTGTCACCGCCCTCGTGCGCCGTGCGGACGCAGACGTCCTCCACGGCCTCCCGGTCCTCGGGGCGGTACCGGCGGATGCGGGTCATCGGATACGGGCCATCGGGTTCGGGTGCCGGGTTCGGGTGCTGGGTGCGGTCATCGGTCGGGCTGGGAATCCGTCGGGTCCACCGTCGCCTGGTGGGCCTCCGACAGGTGCTCCTCCGCCTTGAGCCACGGCAGGAACTGGGCGTTCTTGCGCCAGCCGCAGGTGTCGCACCGGATCGTCCGCTGCGCGCCCTTGCGCTGTACTCGTACGACGTGCTCGCGCCCGTGGTGGTCCCAGCGGCTCACCTTGCTCGTGTTGATCTCCAGCATGACGCCTCCAGCGTCCCAGGACATCGAGTCTGCGTGCGCGCCCTCGCGCAGCAAGGAGTGTGCAGCAAGACCAACATCAACAGGGACTCTTTCCCGGCGAGTTGTCCAACCTGTGGCCACACCCTCACATCTCGATCAGCTGATGTTCCGCGGCAGACGCAGGCTGAGCAGGCCCGTCAGTGCCACACCGGCCAGCTGGACCAGCAGAGTTGTGATCAGCGCGTCGCGCATTCCGGCCCCCGGGACCAGGGAGAGGAACAGCGTGCCCAGGGTCGCCACACCCAGCGCCAGCGCCGACTGCTGGGTCGTGATCATCACCCCGCTGCCCACGCCCGCCCGGGCCGGCGGCACCTCGGACAGGATGATCCGGAAGACCACGGGGAGTTGGAGGGCCTGGCCCGCGCCGGCGATCGCGGCACCGGGGAGCAGTTCGAGCAGACCGAGCTGTGGCCAGGAACGCCACGCGGCCAGCGCGATCAGCGCCACGCCCACGCCCTGGACCACCGCGCCGGCGGTCACGACCCGGGTGCCGTACCGGGTCACCAGCCGGGGCCCGGCGAGGGAGACGCCGAAGAACGCCACCGCCATCGGGACCAGGGCCAGCCCCGCCTCGACCGGCCCATGGCCCGCCCCCTGCTGCAACGCCACCGCGATCACGAACATGAAGCCGCTGAAGCCGATCGAGAACGGCACGATCATCACCAGGCCACGCCGGAGGGACGTGAGCTCGAACAGGCTCGGCGGCACCAGCGGGGTACGGCCGCGCCGGTCCGCCCCGCGCTCCACCGCGTAGAACGCCGCGGCCACCAGCGGGAACGCCGTCAGCGACAGCCACGTCCACAGCGGCCAGCCCGCCGCCCGGCCCTCGGTGAGCGGGGCCAGCAGCGCGAGGAGGGCGGCGGCGAGCAGGACCGTGCCGGGGGCGTCGACCGGTTCCGGGTGCTGGGAACGGGTCTCCGGGACCGCGCGGGCGGCCAGGAACAGGCCGACGAGGACGACCGGCACGTTCACCAGGAACACCGAGCGCCAGCCGGTGCCCGCGATGTCCGCCGCGACGAGTACGCCGCCGAGGATCTGCCCGGCCACCATGGACAGTCCGGCGGTCGCGCCGTAGAGCCCCATGGCCTTCGCGCGGCGCTGACCGCTGGTCGCCGCCTGGATGGTGGCCAGCACCTGCGGCAGCATCGCCGCCGACGCCGCGCCCTGCGCGACCCGCGCCGCGACGAGCGTCCACGCGGTGGGCGCGAGCCCGCACGCCAGTGAGGTGAGCCCGAAGGCCGCCATGCCGCCGAGGAACAGGCGGCGCCGGCCGAAGAGGTCGCCGAGCCGCCCGCCGAGGACGAGCAGCACGGCGTACGCCAACCCGTAGCCCGCCACGACGAGTTCCAGCACGGCCTCGCTCGCCGCGAGGTCGTGGCCGATGGTGGGCAGGGCCACGTTGACGATGAAGAAGTCGATGAGGGGCAGTGCCGCCGCGAGCAGCACCGTGAAGAGGCCGAGGCCGCCGAGTGAAGGTGGGGCGTCGGTGGTCCGGGCCTTGAGCGCAGTGATGGTTTCGGTCACGCTGACGAGCCTGCGCCCGCTCTGAGACGGGTACCAGAGTGTCCTTATCCTGGTAGCAGGACCACCTGGAAACAGGGTGCGGGCTGCGGGAGGCTGGAGGCATGACGACCATGGCCCACGAGACGACGGCGACCGCGGACGGCTCGCACGGGACGGCCGCGTCGGCGATCCGGCGCCATGAACTCGCCGCCTTCCTGCGCCACCGCCGCGAGCACATCACCCCCGAACAGGTCGGCCTGCCCCGCGGCAGCCGGCGCCGCACGCCCGGCCTGCGCCGCGAGGAGGTCGCGCAGCTCGCCGCGGTCGGCGTCACCTGGTACACGTGGCTCGAACAGGCCCGGGACATCCAGGTCTCCGTCCAGGTCCTCGACGCCCTCGCCCGCACCCTGATGCTCGACCCCAGCGAGCGGACGCACCTGTTCCAGCTGGCCGGGGCGATCGATCCCACACCGGCGACGACATGCCCCTCGGTGACCCCCGCCATGCGGGCGGTGCTGGAGCAACTGGAGCCGTATCCGGCCTGTCTACAGAACAGCCGCTACGACATCCTCGCCCACAACCGCACCTACGGGCTGCTGCTGTGCGACCTGGAGGCCGTGCCGCCGGAGGACCGCAACTGCCTGATCCTCTCCTACACGAACGACGACTGGCGCTCGTCGATCGTGCACCTGGCGGAGGCCCAGCGCCTCATGGCCGCCCGCTTCCGCGCCGCGATGGCCGGCCATCTCGCCGAGCCCGCATGGAAGATGCTGCTCAAGCGTCTGCGGGCGGAGTCGCCCGAGTTCCGCGAGGTGTGGGACCGCCACGAGGTGGTGTCCCACCGCGGCAAGCGCAAGGAGTTCCTGAACCGGCACGTGGGGCGCATCCTGGTCGACCACACCGACCTCTGGCTGAGCCCGGACGTCGGCCCGAGGATGGTGACTTACGTCCCGGCGGACGAGGAGTCGAGAGTACGTCTGGAGACGCTGCACGAAATCGCCCTGGAAGGGGCGCGGGGAACTGCGCGACCAGCCCCCGCCCGGCGATAGTCGCCGAACTACGCGACCACCCTCGACGCCTCGCGCACGTCGGCCGACTCCAGCGTCTGGGCCGTACGTTCGGCGGTCTTGCGCGCCCAGGGCCCACTCGTCAGCGCTCCCACCGCCAGGACCAGTAGTCCGCAGCCGGTGATGATCCACCAGCCGGGTACCGCGGCGGACACGAAGGTCTCCCTGTACGACGACGCCGCCACTCCGGAGGCCAGGACCGCCCCGACCACCGCCACACCGAGCGTCTGCCCCAGTTGGCGGCTGGTGGAGGCGATGGCTGCCGCGACGCCGGCCTGGGCGCGTGGCATCCCGGACACCGCGGTGTTCGTGATCGGAGCGTTGACGAATCCGAAGCCGATGCCGAACAGGGCGTAGCCGAGGATCAGTGTGACGTTGGACGTCTCGGCGTCGAAGAGGGCGAACAGTGCCGCGCTGGACGTCATCGCGACACCCGCGACCACCAGCGACAGCCGCGGTCCACGGCTTCCGACCAGCCGCCCGGACAGGGGCGCGCACAGGAACATCGGCATCGCCATCGGCAGCATCCACAGGCCCGCGTGCAGGGCGTCCAGCCCGCGTACGTTCTGTAGGTACAGCGTCGACAGGAACAGGAACCCGCCCAGCGCCGCGAACGCGCCGATCGCGATCACCGTCGCCCCGCTGAACGGCGCCGACCGGAAGAAGCGCAGGTCGATGAGGGGTTCCTTGCGGCGCGGCTCGTACGTCAGGAGGCCAAGGAGGGCCGCCAGCGCTGTCGCCGCGAACGGCAGGACCGACGTGAACCCGGCGTTCGGCGCCTCGATGATCGCGTACGTCAGCGAGCCGAACAGCGCGATCACCAGGAGCTGGCCGACCGGGTCGAGGCGGCGGGCCCTGGGGGCGCGGGACTCGGGGACGAAGCGGAGGGTGAGCAGCAGAGCGGCCAGGCCCACGGGCAGGTTGACCCAGAAGATCGCGCGCCAGTCCACCGCGTCCACCAGCAGACCCCCGACCAGTGGCCCCGCGGCCATCGAGATGCCGACGACCCCACCCCAGACACCGATCGCCCGGGCACGCTCACGCGGGTCGGTGAAGGTGTTGGTGATGATCGACATCGCGACCGGGTTCAGCATCGAACCGCCCACCGCCTGGATCATCCGGAAGACGATCAGCGAGTCCAGGCTCGGCGCGACGGAGCACAGCGCCGAGCCGATGGTGAACAGGATCAGGCCGGTCATGAAGACCCGTTTGCGGCCGATCCGGTCCGCCGTGGACCCGGCCAGCATCAGCAGGGACGCCAGGACGAGCGTGTAGGCGTCGATCGTCCACTGGAGGCCCGATGTGCTCGCGCCGAGGTCGCGTTGCATCGAGGGCAGGGAGACGTTGAGGGCCGTGGTGTCCAGGCTCACGATCAGCAGGCTCATGCAGCAGATCGCGAGCACCAGCATCCGGCGGCGAGGGCTGAGCTCCGGCATCCTTGAATAGTACGCCTAACTAATGAATTTCGCCCCACCCGGTTCAGTACGTGAGAATGGGTGGATGCCCACGACCGCCTCGCCCTTGCAGTTCGGCCCGCACACCGTCCAGCCGCCCGTCGTCCTGGCGCCGATGGCCGGCATCACCAACGCGCCCTTTCGCACGCTGTGCCGTGAGTTCAGCGGGGGCAAGGGGCTGTTCGTCAGCGAGATGATCACCACTCGGGCGCTGGTCGAGCGCAACGAGAAGACCATGCAGCTGATCCACTTCGACGCGAGCGAGAAGCCCCGGTCGATCCAGCTGTACGGCGTCGATCCCGCCACCGTGGGCAAGGCCGTCCGCATGATCGCGGAGGAGGGGCTGGCCGATCACATCGACCTGAACTTCGGCTGTCCCGTCCCGAAGGTGACCCGCAAGGGCGGTGGATCCGCGCTGCCGTTCAAGCGGCACCTGCTGCGGGCGATTCTGCGCGAGGCCGTGAGCGGGGCGGGGGAGCTGCCGGTCACGATGAAGATGCGCAAGGGCATCGACGACGACCACATCACGTACCTGGACGCCGGGCGGATCGCGGTCGAGGAAGGCGTGACGGCGATCGCGCTGCACGGGCGCACCGCCGCGCAGCACTACGGCGGCACCGCCGACTGGGACGCCATCGCCCGCCTGAAGGAGCACGTTCCGGAGATCCCCGTGCTCGGCAACGGCGACATCTGGTCGGCCGACGACGCGCTGCGGATGGTGCGCGAGACCGGGTGCGACGGCGTCGTGGTCGGACGCGGGTGCCTCGGGCGGCCCTGGCTGTTCTCGGATCTGGTCGCCGCCTTCGAAGGACGTACGGCCGACATCGCGCGACCGGCCCTGCGTGAGGTCGCCGACGTCATGGTCCGGCACGCCACGCTGCTCGGGGAGTGGATCGGGGACGAGGCACGGGGCGTCATCGACTTCCGCAAGCACGTCGCCTGGTACCTGAAGGGCTTCGCGGTCGGCTCGGAGATGCGCAAGCGACTGGCGATCACCTCGTCGCTGGCCGAACTGCGCGCCGGGCTGGACGAGTTGGACCTCGACCAGCCGTGGCCGACGGGCGCCGACGGTCCCCGCGGCCGTACGTCCGGCAACAACCGGGTGGTGCTGCCGGACGGCTGGCTGAAGGATCCGTACGACTGTGCCGGTGTCGGCGAGGACGCCGAACTGGACACCTCCGGCGGCTGAGAGCTACTTCGACGGGTTCGGTATCGAGCCGTACGCCTTCAGGAAGCGGTCCCGGAAGGCGTCCATCTTCCAGACCGGGGTCTCGGGAGCGGGCTGGAGGCCGTCCGCCCAGTTCCATGAGGCGATCTTGTCCAGCACCGCGGGATCCTTGGCGACGATCGAGATCGGCACGTCCCGGCTGGCCTTGGTGCCGCTGACCCGGGACATCGGCTGGTGGTCGCCGAGGAAGACAAGGACGGTGTCGTCGGAGCCGTAGCGCTCCAGCCACTGGGTCAGGCTGGTGACGGAGTACGAGATCGACTTGCCGTACTCCTGCTTGGAGCGGCTGGAGTCGGAGATGATGTCCCCCGGCTTGGTGCCCGCCTTCTGGATGGGCCCGAAGACCGAGCCGTCGCCTAGATCATCCCAGTCGACCATCTTCGGGACCGGCGCCCAGGGCTGGTGGCTGGAGGTCAGGATGATCTCCGACATCAGGGGCTTGTCGCGCTTCTTGCCGTGGACCTGGCGCTGGAACGCCTCCAGGGCGTACTGGTCGGGCATCGTGGACCAGCTGAACTTCGGTCCCTCGTAGCCGAGCTGGAAGGCGTTGTAGACCTTGTCCAGGCCGTAGTACTTCTGCTCCGGCCAGGCCTTCTGCACGCCCGGCATGATGCCGACGGTGTCCCACTCGCCGGTCTTCTGGAAGACCTTGGTGAGGCTGAGGTGGTCGCTGGCCATGACGGTGCGGTAGCGCTGCTGGTTGTCGATCCACAGGCCGGCCAGGGTGCTGGAGTGGCCGAGCCAGCTGTTGCCGCCGAAGGTCGCCGACGTCAGCCAGCCGCTCTTCGCGTGGAAGCCGGCCTTCTCCAGCGCCTGCGTGCTCGTGTCGAGCGTGCCGGTGACGCCGGGTGCTATCTCCGGGTCCTCCAGCGCGCTGCGGCCGTAGCTCTCGATGAACGTGAAGACGACGTCCTTGCCGCGCAGGTCGGGGACGAGCTGGGCGGGCGGGGTGTTGCCGAAGGTGTCCGCCTCCGCGTCCTTCGCGAACTGCGCCTCGTCGTGCAGGGTGTCCATCGCCCGGCGGACGTGGACCTTCACGACACCGGCCGTGTGGTCCGCGGCGATCGGCGCGCCGGCGAGCTGCACACCGAACGCGGTGCAGGTGATCCATACGGTGCCGGCGATCAGGGCGCCCTTGGACGCGTCCGCCTTGTGGCGGGCGAGTACGTCGGCGACGCGGACGGTGGACAGGGCGACGAGGGCGATCAGGGCGACGGCCAGGGCTATGACGCCGATCGTGAGCAGCACCGTGGTCGTGCCGCCCATGGAGTCCTTCATGTACATCTGGGCGTCGTCGAGGAGTTCCCAGTCCAGGACGATGTTGAAGTGCCGGCCCAGGTATTCGTTGAAGCCCATGTCGAGGAGGCTGAGGATGGTCAGCGCGCCGAGGGCCGCGCCGGTGACGGCCGCGGTGATCCGGCGGGGGCGGCGGGGGAGGCTGAGCAGTACGGCGGCGCCGATGATCGCCTCGGCGGGCAGCCGCGTGAACTCCCGGAAGCGGAGGTTGCCGAGGGTGTTCGGCATCTGGAGACAGACGTAGATCAGGGCGACGGCGAGGAGGGTGAGGGTCCATCGGAGGTAGGGGCGGGTGGGGTGCGCGGGCTCGGCTTCGCCTTGGGCTGTGCGGGTCTCGTCGCCGGGTGCGTCCTCGGCTTCGCCTTCGGCCGTTTCGTTCCCACCCGCACCACCCGTGCGGGTTTCGTCGTCGGGTGCGGGTGGCCCCTGTGGGGCGCTCTCGCCGTCGGCGGGCGCGGGTGCGCTCTCGGTGGGCGCGGGCTCCGGCTTCTCCGGTGATTCCTCGCTGACAGGTGCCCCGCCGGTCAAGTCATCGTTCGTACCGGGCGATTGACGAAAGCGCGTGAAGACAGGCACCCGAAGGTCCTTCCGTGCGAGGCCCCTGTTGGAGTGGTGTGGCGGGCCGCGCTGGGGAGGCTGCGGCCCGCCATCCCCTCGTACGTCCCGACCTGCGCCGATGTTCACCCATCGCGCCCCACCGCTCGGCAAACAGCGGGCAAACGCCAGGCCAACCAGCCCGCCGACGCGGGGCCACCCGCACCCGGCGACGCAGGCCGCACGGGTGGGCGCGGGTGGGAACCGGAATCGAGCGAAGCCGAAGCCGAGGAGGAAACGCCCGCCCTCCCCCGGAGGGTTACGCCCCGCCGACAGCCGTCAGCAGCGCCAACGGTGCCGCCGCCGACCGCGACTCGCGCACGCACGCGTGGGGATACGGCACCGGCTCCGCATGGGTGTCGCGCCCGTACCCCGCCAGGACCTCCGGCAGCCGGTGCCCGGTCGTCGTCGCTGCGTCGACCAGCGCGTGGGCCACCGTGCGGGCCTCGTCGTGCAGGCCGTAGCGGGCCAGGCCCAGGGTGATCAGCGCGTTGTCGTGCGGCCAGACCGAGCCGCGGTGGTAGGAGAGGGGGTGGTACGCCGGCTGGCCGGAGGCCAGGGTGCGCACGCCCCAGCCCGAGAAGAAGTCCGGCTCCAGCAGACGCCGGCCCACCAGCTCGCCGTACTCCTTGTCCAGCAGCCCGGACCAGAGCAGATGCCCCGCGTCCGAGGCGAGGGCGTCGACCTGGTGGCCGGAGCCGTCCAGCGCCAGGGCCGGGAAAGAATGCCCCGCCATCCAGAAGTCCCGCTGGAAACGGTCCCGCAGATCGCCGGCCGCCTGCTCCAGCAGTGCCGCGTACGTCCCGTCCTGCCACACGGTACGGGCCAGCCATGCCGTGCGGCGCAGGGCGTCGTAGGCGTAACCCTGGGCGCCCGCCGCCATCACGGGGCCGGCCGGGCGGGTGCCGTCCGAGGAGCAGATGGCGCCGGGGGAGTCCTTCCAGTTCTGGTTGGCCAGGCCGCCCTGGTCGGCGCGGTAGACCAGGTAGCCACGGGTGGTGAGGCCGCCGTGGTCCAGCATCCAGCCGATCGCCGCCCGCGCGTGCGGCTCCAGACGCCGGGCGAGCGCCGTGTCCGCGGTCTGTTCCACGTAGGTGCCGAGCAGGATCAGGAACAGCGGGGTCGCGTCGACCGAGCCGTAGTAACGGCCGTACGGCACCTGCCCGAAGTGCGCCAGCTCCCCCTGCCGCACCTCGTGCACGATCTTGCCGGGCTGCGAGACCGCGTCGGCCGCCGTCCGCGTCGCCTGGGTCGCGGCCAGCGCGAGCAGCGTGGCGGCGGCCGGCCGGGGGCGGTAGGGGAGGGCGAAGAGGGAGGTCAGAAGGGCGTCGCGGCCGAGCAGGGCGAGGAACCAGGGGGCGCCGGCGGCGGGGACGCGCAGTTCCTCGCCGTCCGGTCCGGTTGCCGTGACCTGGAGCGCGGCCAGGTCGGCGAGGCCCCGCGCGCAGGCGGCGGCCAGTTCGGGCCAGCCCGTCGGGAAGGCCACGCCCTCCACGAACTCTCCCTCCTGGGACAGGAGTTGGGTGGAGAGGGCCGCGGGGGAGCGGGGGACGCGCAGTGCGCGTTTCTCGCCGTGCGGGCGGGCCATCACCCGAAGGGTCAGTTCCGCCGTGCTGTGCGGGGCGAGGTCCAGCGTCCAGACCATGCGCCGGGCGCCGGTGCCCGTCTCCTCCACCGCGTCGGGGGCCGGGTCGGTCGTCACCGTCGTCACCGAGCGCCACTCGCCTCGCTGGTAGGTGAACTCCACACCGTGGTCGAGCACCTGGCGGGAGCGGGTGGCACCGGACTTGGTGTACGTGCGGTGGTCCGAGCGCAGTTCGAACTGGTCGGTGAAGTCGGCGTCGGCGGTGACCGCGAGACGGATCGTCGTCGGCACCGGGCGGTTGCTGGTCACCCGCAGGGACTCGATGAACGCGCTGTCCCCCACGGCCTGTTCGCGGAAGAGCGTGTAGGCCGGTGGCTCGTTCCGGCCGCCGCGCGGCACCAGCACACAGCGTGCCGTGTCCCCGTCGGCGACCGGGCTGAGCGTCTGCGGCACCGCCCCGTCCACGGTGAGCTGCCAGCGGCTCAGATGCCGCGCGTCACGTACGAACAGCCCTTCCGGGGAGCCCGCGGCCCGGACGCCGCTGATGTCCCCGCCGTCGCCCACGGCGGCGAAGGTCCCCCCGTACACGAGCAGATGATGACGGTCCGTCATCTCCGGTCCCCTCCCTTGAGGTCCTTGAGTTCCTCGGCGTCGTGCAGCAGATCGAGCGTGAGCGCGGCCGTCCAGCCGAAGCCGGTGGCCCCGCAGGCCGCGCCGGTGAACGGGTCCACGTACTCGGCGAAGCCGGAGGCCACGGCCAGTTCCAGCACCGCCTCGCGCAGGGCGTCGGCGCGCTCCCGCTCGCCGTGGACGCGCAGGCCGCGCTCCAGCAGCCAGTTGGTGTTGAACCAGGCCGGGCCCCGCCAGTAGCGGTGCGGGTCGAAGGCCTCGCCGAGCAGGTCGTACGACGGGGCGAGGCGGGTGGTGTCGCCGAGGCCGAAGTGCGGGCCGTGTGCCGTGCGGACCAGGGCGGCGGCGATGTCGCGCGGCAGGGTGGGCAGGAGGAGCGGGACGAGGCCCGCGACGCCGCGTTCGGGGACGAGGTCGTCCGTGCGCACGTCGTGGCAGAAGAACATCTCCCGCGCCGGGTCCCACATACGGTCGATCAGGGCCGTCGTCAGGCGTTCGGCGCGGGCGTGCCGGGCCGTGCCCGGTGCTCCCAGTTCCGTCGCGATCCCCGCGAGCGCGTGCTCGGAGGCGATGAGCAGGGCGTTGAACGCCGGGTCCTCGACCGCGAACTCGCCCGGTCCGTCGGCGTATCCGCCGTCCCGGTAGTCCGTCGCCAGCCGTACGTACCGTCCGTAGTCCAGATCCGTCGGCCGGTCCTCGGGGGCGCCGTGCGCGAGGTCGGCACGGCGGAAGGAGCGGGCCGGGGCGGGGGTGACGCGGGACAGCGGGGTGTCCCAGCAGGGGCTGTTGTCCATGCCCTGTTCCCAGGGGTGCACGACCGACGCGAGGCCGGCTCCGCCGAGGTCGCGGCGGTGCAGCAGATAGCGGTGCCAGGCCGCGAGGCGGGGATAGAGGCGGGGGAGGAAGCCGCGCGCCCGGGACAGGCCGGGGTCGGCCCGGTGCACCAGCCAGGCCGCCAGGGCATGCACCGGTGGCTGCACGATGCCGGAGGTCTGTACGGTGCGCGGGGCGCCCGCGGCATGCCCCGCGGTGGAGGAGCGCCAGAAGTCGGGGCTCGGGAAGTAGGCGTCGAGCGGCACCGAGGGGTTGAAGACGATGTGCGGGACGCGTCCGTCACCCCATTGGGCGTCGAACAGGGTCTCCAGCTCCGTCTGGGCCCGTAACGGCGAGAGATGCCTGAGGCCGATCGCGATGAACGTCGAGTCCCAGGACCACTGGTGGGGGTAGAGGCTGCGCGAGGGCACCGTCGAGGAGCCGGTCCAGTTGGCCTCCAGCACCCGGGCGGCGCCGAGGTGCCGGGGATCGGCCGCCGGGGGCGGATCGTATGCGATGTCACGGGCCGCTGAGCGGGCGGTGAGTTGAGCGGTGCGATCCACTTCGGGGCTCCCCGAAAGACGTCCGGCCGTCCGGTCCGGTCGGTACCGGTCGGCGCCACAGTAGAGTTACGTCTATTTAACACGCAAAACCCAGCATGTAATGCAGGCTTGAGAAACACAAGGGGGTGTGCATGAGCGCACGGGGTCAGACGAGTGCCGGGGAACTGCTCGAACTGGTGCGGAGCGGCCGGGCCGTCACACGCGGAGCACTTCAACAGGCGACCGGGCTGTCCCGTGCCACCGTCGGCCAGCGCCTCGACCGGCTCTTCCGGGCCGGCTGGCTGCGCGAGGGGGCCGGCGGACCGGTGGACTCCCCGCTCGGCGGACGCCCCTCCATCACCCTGGAGTTCGACGACGCCCACGCCGTGGTCCTCGCCGCCGACCTGGAGACCCGGCACGCGCGCGCCGCCGTACTGTCGCTGACCGGCGAGATCCTCGCCGAGCACAGCGGCACGCTGGTCGTCGAGGACGGGCCGGAGACCGTGCTGGACGAGCTGGCGCGCTGGTTCGCCGAGCTGCTGGAGAAGGCCGGGCGGCGGGCCGAGGAGGTGTGCGGCATCGGGCTCGCGGTGCCGGGGCCGGTGGACAGGGAGACCGGCCGGGTCGTCCAGCCGCCGATCATGCCCGGCTGGGACGGCTACGACATAAGGGGGCGGCTGGCCCGCGCCTTCGGCGAGCGCACGGGAGCCGCGCCGGTGCCGGTCCTCGTCGACAACGACGCCAACCTCATGGCGTACGGCGAACAGCGCACGGGATATCCGGGGTGCACGGCGTTCGTGCTGGTCAAGGTGTCGACCGGGATCGGTGCCGGGGTGGTCGTGGACGGCTCGGTGTACCGGGGTGTCGACGGTGGCGCCGGCGACATCGGGCACATCCGGGTGGGCGCCGACGTGCGGTGCCGGTGTGGGTCCTACGGCTGTCTGGCCGCCGTCGCCAGTGGCGGTGCCGTGGCCCGCCGGCTGGCCGAGGACGGGGTGCCGGCGGCCTCCGGCTCGGATGTGCGGGACCTGCTGGCGGCCGGGCACCCGGGGGCGGCCGCGCTGGCCCGGGAGGCCGGGCGGCAGGTCGGGGACGTGCTGGCGACCGTAGTGACGCTCCTGAACCCCGGTGTGCTCATGATCGCCGGGGATCTGGCCGGAACACCCTTCCTCACCGGCGTACGGGAGCTGCTGTACCGGCGGGCGCTGCCGCGCTCCACCGCTCATCTGGACGTGGTGACCTCGCGCCTGGGGGAGCGGGCCGGGCTGATCGGTGCCGGGGCGCTCGTGGTCGAGCATCTGTACGCGCCGGAGCGGGTGGAGGAACGGCTGGTGGCGCTGGGTGTGTGACGAGCGTGTTTCCGTTTCGGCAGGTGTCCGGCGCACGTCCGCATGGTGAAATCCGGGCGGCTGTGGCAGCGTGATTCTCGCCACCCTTGATAAGGGTTGCGCTCAGATGAGCGGATCTTGAGCGGCTGCACTTCTCCAAAGGGTGGCACTCGGTGCCATGGCTTGATCGTTCATCGATCGAAATCAGACGTGCGGTAAGGCCGCTCACTTGAGCGAAAATCCGCACCTGTGGGCGCTCTTGCGTTCAAGAAGTGAAAACATCGGCGCGTCGGCGCTTGCCAACCTTTGACTTTCGATCCTCTGGCGGACGGGTGGTTACAGGCGCATGACGCATGAGTAGACGTACCCAGGTGCCTTCGATCTGGGTATGTTCCTCGCCGTCAGGGCAGCCACCACAGTCCTCGAGGGAGTCGAGACCGTGTCGGAAAACAAAGATCCCCACGTAGCGAAGTTCGTTTACGACTTCACCGAGGGAAACAAGGACCTCAAGGACCTCTTGGGTGGCAAGGGCGCCAACCTCGCCGAGATGACCAACCTGGGGCTTCCCGTTCCCCCGGGCTTCACGATCACGACGGAAGCCTGCAAGGTCTACCTCGACAGCGGCGAGGAGCCCGCGGCACTGCGTGACGAGGTGAGTGCGCACCTCGACGCCCTCGAGTCCCGGATGGGTAAGAAGCTCGGCCAGGCCGACAACCCGCTGCTCGTCTCGGTCCGCTCCGGCGCGAAGTTCTCCATGCCCGGCATGATGGACACGGTTCTCAACATCGGGCTCTCCGACAAGTCCGTGAAGGGCCTCGCCGAGCAGGCCGGCGACGAGCGGTTCGCGTGGGACTCCTACCGCCGCCTCATCCAGATGTTCGGCAAGACGGTCCTCGGCGTCGACGGCGAGCTCTTCGAGGAGGCCCTCGACAAGGCCAAGGAGGCCAAGAAGGTCACGGTCGACACCGACCTGGAGGCCGCCGACCTCAAGAAGCTGGTCACCGCCTTCAAGAAGATCGTCAAGAAGGAGGCCGGCCGGGACTTCCCGCAGGAGCCGCGCGAGCAGATGGACCTCGCCATCGAGGCGGTCTTCAACTCGTGGAACACCGACCGCGCCAAGCTGTACCGCCGCCAGGAGCGCATCCCCGGCGACCTCGGCACGGCCGTCAACGTCTGCTCGATGGTCTTCGGCAACCTCGGCCCCGACTCCGGCACCGGCGTCGCCTTCACCCGTGACCCCGCCTCCGGCCACCAGGGCGTCTACGGCGACTACCTCCAGAACGCCCAGGGCGAGGACGTGGTCGCGGGCATCCGCAACACCGTGCCGCTCGCGGAGCTGGAGACGATCGACAAGAAGTCGTACGACCAGCTGATGCAGATCATGGAGACGCTGGAGAACCACTACAAGGACCTCTGCGACATCGAGTTCACGATCGAGCGCGGTCAGCTGTGGATGCTCCAGACCCGCGTCGGCAAGCGCACGGCGGGCGCCGCCTTCCGGATCGCGACCCAGCTCGTCGACCAGGGCCTGATCGACGAGGCGGAGGCGCTCCAGCGCGTCAACGGCGCCCAGCTCGCCCAGCTGATGTTCCCGAAGTTCGACGAGGAGGCCAAGGTCGAGCAAGTCGGCCGGGGCATCGCGGCCTCGCCGGGCGCGGCCGTCGGCAAGGCCGTCTTCGACTCCTACACCGCGGTGAAGTGGTCGCGTTCGGGCGAGAAGGTCATCCTGGTCCGCCGGGAGACCAACCCCGACGACCTCGACGGCATGATCGCGGCCGAGGGCATCCTGACCTCCCGCGGCGGCAAGACCTCCCACGCGGCCGTGGTCGCGCGCGGCATGGGCAAGACCTGTGTCTGCGGCGCGGAGGAGCTGGAGGTCGACACCAAGCGGCGCCGGATGACGATCCCCGGCGGGCACGTCGTCGAGGAGGGCGACGTCATCTCCATCGACGGCTCCAGCGGCAAGGTCTACCTGGGCGAGGTCCCGGTGGTCCCCTCTCCCGTCGTGGAGTACTTCGAGGGCCGGATGCACGCCGGTGCCCAGGACGCCGGCGAGCTGGTCGAGGCCGTGCACCGGATCATGGCGTTCGCCGACCGCAAGCGACGCCTGCGGGTGCGCGCCAACGCGGACAACGCCGAGGACGCGCTGCGCGCCCGTCGGTTCGGTGCCCAGGGCATCGGTCTGTGCCGTACCGAGCACATGTTCCTCGGCGACCGCCGTGAGCTGGTCGAACGCCTGATCCTGGCCGACACCGAGGCCGAGCGCGAGGAGAGCCTGAAGGCGCTGCTGCCGCTCCAGAAGAAGGACTTCGTGGAGCTGTTCTCCGCGATGGACGGCCTCCCGGTGACGATCCGTCTGCTGGACCCGCCGCTGCACGAGTTCCTGCCGGACATCACCGAGCTGTCGGTCCGTGTGGCCCTCGCCGAGTCCCGCCAGGAGCCGCACGAGAACGAGCTGCGTCTGCTCCAGGCGGTGCACCGGCTGCACGAGCAGAACCCGATGCTGGGCCTGCGCGGCGTGCGCCTCGGCCTGGTCATCCCCGGCCTGTTCACGATGCAGGTCCGCGCGATCGCGGAGGCGGCGGCCGAGCGCAAGAACGCCAAGGGCGACCCGCGCGCCGAGATCATGATCCCGCTCGTCGGCACCGTCCAGGAGCTGGAGATCGTCCGCGAGGAGGCCGACCAGGTCGTCGCGGAGGTCGAGGCGGCCACCGGTACCAAGCTGAAGCTGTCGATCGGCACGATGATCGAGCTGCCGCGCGCCGCCCTCACGGCCGGCCAGATCGCCGAGGCGGCGGAGTTCTTCTCCTTCGGCACGAACGACCTCACCCAGACGGTGTGGGGCTTCAGCCGGGACGACGTGGAGGCGAGCTTCTTCACGGCATACCTGGAGAAGGGCATCTTCGGAGTGTCGCCCTTCGAGACGATCGACAAGGACGGCGTGGGCTCGCTGGTCGCCGCCGCGGCGAAGGCCGGCCGGGAGACCCGCCCCGACCTCAAGCTCGGCGTCTGCGGTGAGCACGGCGGTGACCCGGAGTCGGTGCACTTCTTCCACGAGGTCGGCCTGGACTACGTCTCCTGCTCGCCGTTCCGGATCCCGGTCGCGCGTCTGGAAGCGGGCCGCGCGTCGGTCCAGTCGGAGGGCAGCGACCACCGCTAGGCCGTACGGCCTAGAAAGCCCCGGAGCCGCCGCCCGTCCCCGACCCTCAAGACCGATGGGCGGCGGCTCCGGATCACGAAGAAGGGCGGCACCTGTGCGGAGGTGCCGCCCTTCCGTGCGTCAACTGCGACGGCTGCCAAGTCACGTGGCTGGGCAGGGAAATGCCTGACCAGGTGGGGTCAGGAACGGATGAACGCGAGGATGTCCGGGTTGAGGACCTCCGGGTGCGTCGACAACATCCCGTGCGGGTAGCCCTCGTAGGACTTGAGGGTTCCGTTCTTCAGAAGCTTGACCGTCAGGGGTGCCGAGTCGTCGTACGGGACGACCTGGTCGTCGGTTCCGTGCGCGACGAGGACGGGCACGGCGATCTGCTGCAAGTCCTCGGTGAAGTCGGTCTCGGAGAACGCCGCAACGCACTCGTAGTGCGCGTTCGCCGCGCCCATCATGCCCTGGCGCCACCAGTTGTCGATCAAACCCTGCGACACCTGCGCTCCGGGACGGTTGAAGCCGTAGAACGGCCCCGAGGGAATGTCGATGAACGACTGAGCCCGGTTGCCGGCAACGCCGTCACGGAAGCCGTCGAAGACCTCCATCGGCAAGCCGCCCGGGTTGGCCTCCGTCTTCAGCATCAGCGGTGGCACCGCGCCCACCAGGACCGCCTTCGAGACACGGCCGGGCTTGGCGCGGGCGACGTAGCGGGCGACCTCGCCACCGCCGGTGGAGTGGCCGATGTGCACGGCGCCCCGCAGGTCGAGTGCGTCGGTCAGGGCGGTCACGTCGGCGGCGTAGGTGTCCATGTCGTGGCCGGTCGCGGTCTGGGTGGAGCGTCCGTGGCCACGGCGGTCGTGGGCGATGACCCGGTAGCCCTGCGCCAGGAAGAACAACATCTGGTTGTCCCAGTCGTCGGCGCTCAGCGGCCACCCGTGGTGGAAGACGATCGGCTCCCCGTCCCTAGGACCCCAGTCCTTGTAGAAGATCGTGGTGCCGTCGTCGGTCGTGACTGTACCCATGGCAGATCCTCCGCTCGTCCGGGCACACCCCAGCCACGGAGCGATGGGTGGGGGCACGCGGGACTGCACGCCCAGCGGGCGCGGTCCGGATGTACGGCCCACGTTACGCCGGGTCCCCGTGGGCCACATCCGCAGCTTGTGTGTGCGGGAAAGTGGCCTGCGGCCCGTCATTCCGCGAACCCCTGGCGACCGCGGGGTTAAGAGCTGGGCAGAGCCGGTCGGGGTGCACAACCCCCCGGATGTCGACCTTGTCTGACGCGGGTGAAGTGACCACCCAATTCATCGAGCGTGGGGACACCACACCATGCGCAGACGCGCCACCGCCGTCACCGCCACCGCCGCCGCCTTCAGCGCCGTCCTGGCCGTGGCGGCTCTCGCCGTACCGGCCGCCGGGGCCGGGCAGGAGGACTCGGGTACGGAGTTCTGGAACATAGACGTCAACCACGACCGCGACTACACCGTCGGCGTCGACGCCACGCGCAAGCGGCTGTTCTCGGTCTCCGCGACGGTCAGTGACCCGTCCGGCGTCGAGAGCGTGACGTACGAGCTGTGGCACGGGGAGGAGCGGGCGACGGCCGACGGGGTCCTGGTCGGGCCCAGCCGCTGTCTGAAGCTCAACGAGTTCACCTCCTACTGCGAGGCCCTCGTGACCGCCGACCCGAACGTCAACCTCCGCAGCAACGCCCTCGCCGGCGTGTGGACCATCACCCCCGTGGCCACCGACGGCGCCGGCAACGTCACCCGCGGGAACGGCTCCTACCTCGCGCGCATCAAGCGCACGACGTACATGTCGCAGACCGTCGCCACCCCGCAGCCGGTGACGAAGGGCAAGAACCTCACGGTCAAGGCCCAGATGACCGTCGCCAGCTGGGAGGCGCACAAGAACGTGCCCCTGATCGGACACCAGGTGCTGCTCCAGTACCGCAAGGGCACGACCGGCGCCTTCACCACCCTGAAGAAGATCAAGACCGACCGCAACGGCTGGGCCACGGCCACCGTTCCGGCGACGGCGGACGGCTCCTACCGCTACGACTTCGCGGGCACGAGCCTCACCGTGGCCACGACCGGCTCGGCCGACTTCGTCGATGTGAGGTAAGCCCGGATCCGAGTGACCGCCCGCCGCGACCGGCACCGCGGCGGGCGGGCCCCGGCGGCCGTCACCAGCACTGATGTGTTGCGGGCCGCCGTGTCCGGTGCGACCGTGTTCGAGGGGGCCGTGCCGCCGGTCCGGCAAGGGATCCCCTTGCGGGCGACGGCACTTCGCGTCGATCACGTTGCGCGTCGACCAGGCCCGAACGTCACTCCGCCCTTCCCGGCCACCAGCCGCTTCGTGCGTCGGCGTGCGTCCAACCAACGGGGGAAGCACACAGAAAGCGGGAAATTCAATGGCGAACGGACCCATGGACAGGCGCGCCTCCGGCGGTCAGCCGGACCGGCCCAACGGCCACATGTCCGGCCAGGGCACGGAGTACACCGGGCGGTACGTGGTCCTGCTCGACCAGAGCAACCAGGAGAGCGGGCTGAACGCGCTCCGTTCCTCGGTGGGCATAGCGAACGTCGAACGTGTCCGCGGATCCGACGTCGGGAACGTCTCCGAGCTGCTGGAGAACCCGGACGTCTCCGTGCAGTTCGAGGAGCTCGGCGCCGCCGTGGTCGAGGTGCGGCCCGAGCAGCGCCACGCGCTGGTGACCACCGCCGAGGCCGAACCGACGATCATCGCGGCGGAGCCGGAGCGCATGGTGTACGCCATGCCGATCACCGCCCCGACGCAGGCGCCGACCGAGTTCTTCCCGGCGTACCGCAGCGACGAGGACGTCGTCGTCCGTCACTCCAGGGCCGAGATGGCCGCCGCCCAGGGCCCCACCTGGGACGAGCAGGCCTGGACGTGGGGGCTCCAGGCCATCCGGTCCAGCCTGTCGCACCTGACCGGACGCGGGGCGAAGGTCGCCGTGCTCGACACCGGCGTGGACACCGACCACCCCGACCTGGTCGGCTGCCTGGAGGAGACGATGTCGTTCGTGCTCGGCGAGTCCGTCGAGGACGGCAACGGCCACGGCACCCACTGCATCGGCACCGTCGCCGGTCCGGCTCACCCCCAGCAGGGGCCGCGCTACGGCGTGGCGTGCGACGCGCGGATCCTCGCGGGGAAGGTCCTGAGCAACGCGGGCAGCGGGACCGACGGCCAGATCCTCGCCGGCATGGCCTGGGCGGTCTCCCGGGGCGCCCGGGTGATCTCCATGTCGCTCGGCGGTGTGGTCCGGCCGGGCGAGCTCTTCCCGCAGACCTACGAGATCCTGGCCAAGCGCGCGCTCGAACGCGGCACGGTGATCGTGGCCGCCGCCGGCAACGAGAGCCGTCGGCCCCCGCACATCCAGCCGGTCGGCCGGCCCGCCAACTGCCCGTCCATCCTGGCGGTGGCGGCGCTCGACAAGTCCATCACGCCGTCGTTCTTCTCCAACGGCGGCATCAACGGCCAGGGCGGCGAGGTCAACATCGCCGCGCCGGGCAGGGACGTGCACTCGGCCGCCCCCGGTGGCGGCTACCAGATCCTGAGCGGCACCAGCATGGCGACCCCGCATGTCGCGGGTGTCCTCGCGCTGCTGGTCGAGGCGAGTCCCCACGCCTCCGCGGCCGATCTCATGTCCACCATGAAGTCCGGCGCGTTCCCGCTGACCCAGCCCCTGAGGGACGTCGGCGCCGGCCTGCTGCAAGCCCCGTGACCGAGCCGTCCCGGGGCGAGCCGGTCGGGGTCGTCCTCGCGGTCGACCCCGACCGGTTCGCGGAGGTCGTCGAGGCCCTGCGTCGGGAGGGCCTGACGGTGACGGGCGAGCAGCCCCTCCTGGGCACGCTCTCCGGGACCGTCGCGGCGGAACGGATCGCGGCTCTGGAGGCGGTCGACGGCGTCGAATCCGTCGACCGCGAGCTCACGTTCCGGCTCCCGCCGCCCGACTCCCCGATCCAGTGACACCGAGGTGTCACTCGCAGCCCACGCCGTCCCCGTCCCGGTCCAGGTGGCGGCCGTAGCCGGGGTCGCCGGAGTAGACCGGTGCGGCGCCGGCGGCTCGGGCGGCGGTGCAGTTGTCGTAGTAGACATCGGAGCCGGAGGAGCCGCTGTCGCTGTCGTCGTCGGAGATCGTGCCGCTGTCCGCGGCCGGTGTGGCGGTGACGGTCGTGGTGGCCCTGACCGTCTTCGTGGCGGTCACCGTCGGCGCCGGCTGGGGTTTCTCGGCCGGTGCCGTCGTGGTCGTGGTGACGGTGATTGTCGGCTGTGGTGACGCCGCTGTCGGCTTCGCCTCGGTGTTCTTGGAGTCGTCGCCGGATGCGCCGCTCGCGCCGAGGCCCAGGAGGAAGGCCAGGGCGAGCGCGGGAAGTACGTAGCGTTTGCGGGCCCATCTCGGGGCCGGACGGAAGGGCGGTTGCGGCGGCATGGGCGCCGCGGTGTACGGACCGGTCATGTCATCCCCCCACGGATGGTGCTTGAGGGGATGACCGTAGTGCCGTGCGACCGGATGTGGAGGAAGTGTGGCTGTTTTGTAATCGCTATGCGCGGAAGGGGCCCGTCACCTCATAGGTGATGCCGCCCGACGAACTGCCGCTGGTGCCCCGCTGGCTGGAGAAGTAGAGGCGCCTTCCGTCCGGGGAGAACGCCGGACCGGTGATCTCCGAGCCCGACTGGCCGTCGATCCGCAGGAAGGGGGCGATGACGTCGTTCGGGGTGATCACGCAGATCTCCATGTTGCCGCCGTCCTCGGCGACGAACAGGTCTCCGGATGCGGAGCCGGTGATGTTGTCGACGCCGGTGAGGGGGGCCGTGCCGGAGGTGACGAGGGAGTCGTCATACGCCAACTCGTAGGTGTTCGACGTCAGGTTGAGCTGCCAGACGCGGTTGTCGCCCTTGGTCGTGAACCACACCGTGTCGTCGGCGTAGTGGCAACCCTCGCCGCCGTTGAAGGACTTGGAGCCCGACACCTGGGAGCGGGTGGCGGTGGGGGAGCCGTCCGGGTCGGGGACGTTCGCCCAGGAGTAGGAGCCCGAGGTGGCGCTGCCGGCCACCATGACCTGGAGCGTGCCGGAGGACAGGTCGCCCCAAGTCGTGGGAACGAAGCGGTAGAAGCGGCCGTTCGTCTCGTCCTCGGTCAGGTAGACCACCTTGCGCACCGGGTCGGCGGCCGCCGCCTCGTGCTTGAAGCGGCCCATCGCGGCCCGGCGTACGGCCGCCTTCGTGCCCCAGGGGTCGGTCTCGTAGACGTACCCCAGGGACACTTCCTCGCAGGACAGCCAGGTGTTCCACGGCGTCTTGCCGCCCGCGCAGTTCTGCCGGGTGCCCGAGAGGATGCGGTACGCGCCCGTGATCGCGCCCGTCGCCGAGAACTTCACCGCGCTCGCGCCGCCGGAGGGGTTGATCTCCGAGTTGGAGACATAGATCCAGCCCGAGCCGTCCGCGTAACAGGCGCCGCCGTCCGGGGCGTTGTGCCAGGTGTACGACGTACCGGACACGGTCTGTCCGGAGCGTGCGATGACGCGGCTGCTGAAGCCGCTGGGCAGTCTGAGGCCGTTGGCGTCGGGCGAACCCAGCGCCCCGTACGGGCCCGTGCCCGGCTGGGCGGGCGCGGCGTAGGCGGCGCCCCGCCAGAGGGTTCCGCCGAAGACGGCGGCGGATCCGCCGAGGACGGCCGCACGCAGGAGGTTACGACGTTCCACTCTCACTCCAAGAGGTGCCGTACCGCCCCGTCGCCGGTCGACGACGGGGTCGTGCGAGGGAGCGCCATGGAACCTAGGGGAGCCGGGTGGACGGACCGTAGCCAGTTGATGACCGTCGGACGGCGTGCCTGGGGGCTGCCTGTGGGGTGCGCCGAGGGGTATGCGGAGAGCTACCGTCCGGTCACGTCACGTTAGCATCACGGGTCCTTCATAACTCCACCGCACCTGCGGCCCCTGGCTACGTTCGTCACCTCATGAACGACCAGGGAAGGACTCCCCGTGAACCTGCTTCGCAAGCCCGGCGCCATCGTCGTCGCCGCGCTGGCGCTGGCCGCACTGCCGTCCACCGCCGCCGCCCATGACGGTGACCACCCGTTCGAGAACTGCGCCGAGGCGTACGCCAACGGGTACTCCGACATCCCCGCCGCCGACGAGCACTACGGCAAGCACCTCGACCGGGACGACGACGGCATCGGCTGCGACAACCCGCCGGCCGGCTTCGTGCCCGCCGAGGACGAGAACGAGGGTGACGACGAGGGTGGGGCGGCCGCCCCCGCCGACGACTCCGAGGCCCAGAACGGCACCGACCTCGCCGCGACCGGCGGCGACGACAGCACCCCGTACCTGGCGGCGGGCGGCGCGGCCGCGCTGCTGGCCGGCGGCGGGGTCCTGCTGGCCGTGCACCGGCGGCGCGCGAGTCGCTGACCCGGACCACGCCGGGTGGGCGCGGCGGGCGCCCGCTCGTAGGCTGGGCCCAGCCCTCCACATCCGGAAGGAGCTCGGCCATGTCCGGCTGGAACGCGCACGACATCCCCGACCTGAGCGACCGCGCCGCCGTCGTCACCGGCGCCAACAGCGGGCTCGGCTACGTCACCGCCCGGGAGCTGGCCCGCAAGGGCGCCCGGGTGGTGCTCGCCTGCCGGAGCGAGTCCCGCGGTACGGCGGCGCGGGACCGGCTGGTCGCCGAAGTGCCCGGAGCCCGGGCCGAGTTGCGGCGGCTCGACCTCGGGGACCTCGGCTCCGTACGGGAGTTCGCCGCGGCCCTCCCGTACGACCGTCTCGACCTGCTCGTCAACAACGCCGGGGTGATGGCGTTGCCGTACGGCACGACGGTGGACGGCTTCGAGACGCAGTTCGGCGTCAACCACCTCGGGCACTTCGCGCTCGCCGGTCTGCTGCTGCCCCTGCTGCTCGGCATACCGGGCGCACGCGTGGTGACCGTCTCCAGCCCGCTGCACGCACTGTCCAACGTCGACCTCGACGACCTCAACAGCGAGCACCACTACCGGCGTTGGGTCGCCTACGGGCGCTCCAAGACGGCCAACCTGCTCTTCACGCACGAGCTGGCGCGCCGGGCCGCGGCGCACGGGGTGGACCTGGTGGTCGCCGCCGCCCATCCCGGGTACGCGGACACCAACCTTCAGTCCGCGGGGCCGCGCATGGCGGGGCGCCGGGCGACCGAGCGGCTCGCGCGCCTCGCCAACCGTGTCTTCGCCCAGTCCGCCCAGGCCGGCGCGCTGCCCACCCTGTACGCCGCCACCGCCCCCGGCGTCCGGCCCGACTCGTTCACCGGCCCGTCCATCGCCATGTGGCGCGGGTCGCCCGCACCGTCCTGGCGGGCGCCCTGGACCGTCAACGACCGGGCGGGCGAGCGGCTCTGGGCCGCTTCGGAGCGGCTGACGGGGGTGGCGTACGACGCCCTGAAGGGCTGAGGCCGCTCAGGCGGTCGCCCCGCTGTCCACCACCAGGTCGGTGCCCACCACCGACGTGGCGTCGTCGGGCTGACCGCGTCGACGCGGATGTGGTTGAGGGTGGCGCCCCTGGTGGGGGTGGAGACGGCGGCCTTCTATGACGTCCGTACTTCGTACGTCGTGACCCGCACCGCCTCGTCGTCCAGGCACTGCCCGGTCTCCAGGTCGAACCGCTGCTTCAGCAGCGGCGAGGCGACGAACGGGCGGCCCCGGTGGGTACCGGTCAGGCCGCGGGAGAGCACCGCGGCGCCGCCGAACGGGTCGCGGTTGTCGATGGCGTACAGCTGACCGGCGCGGTCGCGGAACAGGGCCACCTGGCCGCCGTCGGGCAGCAGGGCCGCCACACCGCGCCCCGGGAGCAGCCGGGTCAGGTCGCAGAGCGTCACCCAGTCCTCGTCCAGCCGTACTTGGACCTTCAGGTCGGTCGTCTCGGGTGCCAGGGTCATCGCTGGGCGCTTCCTTCCAGGGGGCGGTGGCCGATGGTCAGCAGCGGCAGGTCGGGCTTGATCTGCTCGCGCTCGGGGACGAAGCCGACGACCGGGTCGGGGGTGTCGGGGGCGTTGACGAAGGAGACGAAGCGGGCGAGCTTCTCCGGGTCGTTGATGGTCTCCGCCCACTCGTCGCGGTAGTTCGCCACATGGGCCGCCATCAGGGACTCCAGTTCCTCGCAGATGCCGAGCGAGTCCTCGACGACCACCTCGCGGACGTGGTCCAGGCCGCCGGGGATCCGCTCCAGCCACACGCTCGTGCGCTCCAGGCGGTCCGCGGTGCGGATGTAGAACATCAGGAAACGGTCGATCAGCCGGATCAGCTCGGCGTCCGACAGGTCCTGCGCGAGCAGGTCCGCGTGGCGCGGGGTCGCGCCGCCGTTGCCGCCGACGTACAGGTTCCAGCCGCTCGCGGTGGCGATGACGCCGAAGTCCTTCGACTGGGCCTCCGCGCACTCGCGCTGGCAGCCGGAGACCGCCGACTTCAGCTTGTGCGGCGAGCGCAGGCCCCGGTAGCGCAGCTCCAGGTCGATCGCCATCCGGACCGAGTCCTGGACGCCGTAGCGGCACCAGGTACGGCCCACGCAGGACTTCACCGTGCGCAGCGCCTTGCCGTAGGCATGGCCGGACTCGAAGCCCGCGTCCACCAACCTGGCCCAGATCAGGGGCAGTTGCTCCACCCGAGCGCCGAACATGTCGATCCGCTGGCCGCCCGTGATCTTCGTGTAGAGGCCGAAGTCCCGGGCGATCTCGCCGATCACGATCAGCCCCTCGGGGGTGATCTCACCGCCCGCGACACGCGGTACGACGGAGTACGAGCCGTTCTTCTGGATGTTGGCGAGGAAGTGGTCGTTGCTGTCCTGGAGGGCCGCCTGCTCGGCGTCCAGGACATAGCCGCTCGCGCCGATCGTCGGGGCGAGGGAGGCGATGATCGAGCCGACGGCCGGCTTGCAGACCTCGCAGCCGTCGCCGCCCCGGGCGCCGTCGCGGCCGTAGCGGTCCAGCAGGTCCTGGTAGGTGTTGATGCGCAGGGCGAGGACGATCTCGTACAGCTCCTCGCGGGTCTGTGCGAAGCAGCCGCACAGGCCCTTGTCGACCTCGACGCCGGACGCCTCCAGCTCGGCCGTGACCAGCTGGCCGAGGACCTTGACGCAACTGCCGCAGGTCGTACCGGCCTTGGTGCACTTCTTCACCTCGGGGACGGTCGTGCACCTGTGGTCGGTGACCGCGCCGCGGATCGTGCCCTTGGTGACGTTGTTGCAGGAGCAGATGATCGCGTCGTCCGGCAGCGCGGCCGGGCCGAGCTGGGCGGGCGCCCCGGCGCCGGCGGGCAGCACCAGCGACTCGGGCGAGACCGGCGGGACGGAGCCGGTGAAGGCCTTCAGGGTGCCGTACGCCTCCGCGTCGCCGACCAGGATGCCGCCGAGCAGCGTGCCGTCGCGGCCGATGACCAGCTTCTTGTACAGGCCCGCCCGGGAGTCGGAGTACACGACGTCCAGACAGTCCTCGGCGGTGCCGTGCGCGTCACCGAAGGAGGCGACATCCACGCCGAGCAGCTTCAGCTTTGTCGACAAGTCGGCGCCGACGAACGCCGCTTCGTCGGACGCGATGGTCGCCGCCGCCGTCTCCGCCTGCTCGTAACCCGGGGCCACCAGGCCGTACACCCGGCCGTCCGACGCCAGCGCGCACTCGCCGATCGCGAACACGTGCGGGTCGGCGACCGTACGGCACTGCTCGTCGACCGTGATGCCGCCGCGCTCGCCGACCGTGAGGCCGCAGTCGCGGGCCAGCTGGTCGCGTGGCCGGACACCGGCGCTGAACACCACCATGTCCGTGGCGAGTTCGGAGCCGTCGGACAGCTTCATGCCGGTGACGGCACCGGCCTCGTCGACCACGATCTCCTGGGTGCCGACGCCCGTGTGCACGCTCAGGCCCATGTCCTCGATGGTGCGCAGCAGCGCCGCGCCACCGCCCGCGTCGACCTGGACCGGCATCAGCCGGGGCGCGAACTCCACGATGTGGGCGTCGAGTCCGAGGCCCTTGAGCGCGCCCGCCGCCTCCAGGCCGAGCAGACCACCGCCGACCACGGCACCGGTCGTCGCCCGGGACCCGGCGTACTCCTCGATCGCGAGCAGGTCATCGATCGTGCGGTAGACGAAGCAGCCGGTGGCGTCCTTGTTCGGGACCGGCGGCACGAAGGGGTACGAGCCGGTGGCGAGCACGAGGGTGTCGTAGGCGAAGACCGCGCCGGACGCGGCGGTGACCTGCCTCGCCTCGCGGTCGACCAGGACCGCCGGGTCGCCGACGTACAGCTCGATGCCGTGCGTCGCGATGAACTCCAGGTCCGTCATGGACAGGTCCTCGGGTGTCTTCCCCGAGAAGTACGAGGTGAGCGCCACGCGGTCGTACGCCGGGCGCGGCTCCTCGCACAGCACGACCACGCGGTGCGTGGCGGTCAGGCCGCGCTGGGCGAGCGCCTCCAGGAAGCGCTGGCCGACCATGCCGTGGCCGACGAGCACGATCGTGGGGGTGGCCTCCGTGGCCTCCGGGGTGGCGGTCATCAGGAGCCTCCATCGTTGGTGAGCAGGTGGAGCAGGGGGCCGTCGGCGGGGAGCGGCTCCGCTCCCTCCCAGGCGCGGGCGAGCGCGCCGACGGTGCCGAGTTCGCCGACGAGGACCCCGCCGACCAGGCGGTCGTCACGGACGACGACCTTGCGGTAGGTGCCGCGGGTGGCGTCGGCGAGCTGCACGACGTCGTCACCGGGCCGGGCCTGCGTCTCGCCGAACACGGCGAGGTCGAAGAAGCCCTCACCGGCCAGCGTCAGCCGGGTCAGCGCCCGGGTGCCGGTGTAGCGGGCGGTGCCGTCGCCCGCCAGCGACCCGGCGAGCGCGTCGGCCTGTTCGAGCGCGGGCGCGGCCAGCCCGTACACCGTGCCGTCGTGCTGGGCACAGTCGCCGATCGCCCGGATGTGCGGGTCGGACGTGCGCAGCTCGTCGTCGACGAGGACGCCCTTGTGCACGGCCAGCCCCGCGGCCTTCGCGAGCCCCGCGCGCGGGTGGACGCCGCAGGCCAGCACCACGAGGTCGGCGTCGACGGCGTATCCGTCGGCCATCTCCACCGAGCGGACCGCACCGCCGACGCAGCGCACGTCCCGCACGCGCAGGTCGGTGTGGACCTCGACGCCGAGGCCGGCCAGATGCCGCCGGACCAGCTGCGAGGCGGCCGGATCGATTTGCCGCTCCATCAGCCGCTCGGACTGCTGGGCGAGCACCACCTGAGCGCCGCGCAGCGCGAGCGCGCGGGCCGCCGAGACCCCGAGGAGCCCGCCGCCGATCACCACCGCCCGCACCCCCGGCCGCACCGCCTTGGACAGGCCCAGGCAGTCGTCCATGGTGCGGAAGGCGTGGACGCCCTCCGGCAGTTGGTGATCCGCCGTGAACAGCCCCCGCAGCGGCGGCAGCACCGGGTTGGAGCCGGTGGCCAGCACCAGGGTGTCGTAGGCGATCTCCGACCCGTCCGCGAGATGTACGGCTCGCATCTCGCGGTCGATGCCGGTGACCCGGCCGCGGGTCAGCTCCGCGGGCGTGGGCAGGGCGATCACGTCGGGGCTGTACCGTCCGGCCAGCACCTCGGCGAGCAGCACCCGGTTGTACGGGCGGTGCTCCTCGTCGCCGACGAGCGTCACGGGCGTACCCAGCTCGCCGAGCCGCCGGGCGAGCCGGACGCCCGCGAGGCCGGCGCCGATCACCACCACACGCGTATTCGAGGTCATGTCCAGGAGCGTGCGGTGCCGGTGTTTCCCGACCGCATCGCATCTGTTTCCCACGAGGAACGCTGCCCTCAGCGGGGGCACGGGCGCGGTGTGAGGGTGCGGAGCCGGCTGAGGGGCGGGCTGTGCGGCCGGCCCGGTGCCGTACGCCCGAACCTCAGAAGCTCCTCATCTACATGGACGGCACACGCATCGTCTGCCTAGGGTCCCGATCATGCCCGACATATCCCTGACCACGGTGGCGGTCCTGTGCCTCGCGGCCCTGGCGGCCGGCTGGATCGACGCCGTGGTCGGCGGCGGAGGTCTGCTGCTGCTCCCCGCCCTGCTGCTCGGCCTCCCGTCGAGCACCCCGGCCGCGTACGCGCTCGGCACCAACAAGGCGGTCGCCATCGTCGGCACCACGGGCGCCGCGGTGACGTACACCCGCAAGGCGCCCGTGGACGTACGCCTGTCCGTGCGCATCGGTCTCGCGGCGCTGGCGGGCTCCTCCGGCGGCGCCTTCTTCGCGGCCGGCATGAGCACCGAGGTGCTCAAGCCCGTGATCATGGTGGTGCTGCTCGGCGTGGCCGCCTTCGTGATCCTGCGCCCCGCCTTCGGCACGGCACCGGCGACCGGCCCGGCCTCCCGCCGCCGGATCCTCGCCGCGATCGGCCTCGCGGGCCTGGGCATCGGCTTCTACGACGGCCTGATCGGCCCCGGCACCGGCACCTTCCTGGTCCTCGCCCTCACCGCCGTACTCCACCTCGACCTCGTCACCGCCTCCGCCACCGCCAAGATCGTCAACTGCTGCACCAACGCCGGCGCCCTCGCCACCTTCGCCTGGCAGGGCACGGTCCTGTGGCAACTGGCCGCGGTGATGGCCGTGTTCAACCTGGCAGGCGGCACGCTGGGCGCGCACACGGCGCTGAAGAAGGGCAGCGGCTTCGTCCGGGTCGTGCTGCTGACGGTGGTGTTCTCGCTGGTGGTGAAGCTGGGGTACGAGCAGTGGGTGGCGTAGGCCGAGGCCCTCTGGCGGGGCCTACTTCTGCCGCAGGTCGAGCAGTTCGACCATGCCGGTGGTGTCCTCGTCGCCGTGTCCCGCGGCCAGCCACCGCTCCATGAGGCTCGTGTACGGCGTCAGCAGCTCGGCGCTCACGCCCTGCTCCTCGGCCGTGGCCAGCAGCGTGGCGTTGCCCGCGACCTGCATGGCGAGGTTGGACACGATGTCCTTGCCGTGGTCGCCGCTCTCCAGCTGCTCGGCGGCCTTGTGCACGGCCGGCGCCATCGCGACGAGCCAGGACACCAGCAGCGGTGCGAAGTCCGTCGGGACGATGTCCTCGCGGCGGATCAGCGCGAAGGCGTGCAGCACACCCGAGAACATGCCGTCCATCGCGCTCAGCAGCGCCACGTCGTGCAGCGCGGCGAAGCCGGGGTCCGCGCCGACGTAACGGGTGCCGGCCGGGACGGCGAGCGTCTCGTCGTGCTCCTCGAACAGCTCGGGCGAGCCGCTGTAGAAGACGTACGCCCCCGACCGCGGGTCTGCGATCATCGGCGGTACGGCCATGATCCCGGCGTCCAGGAAGCGGGCGCCGCGCGCCTGTGCCCAGGCGGCGCGGGCGCGGCCCTGGGCGGGCGTTCCGGTGGTGAGGTTCACCAGGTCACGGCCGGTCAGCTCGGCGCCTTCGAGGGCCTCGCCGACGGAGGCGTCGTCCAGCAGACAGACGACCACGAGCCGGTTCGCGGCCACCGCCTCGGCGGCGCTCGCGGCGACCGTGGCGCCCTCGGCGGCCAGGGGCTCGGCGCGGGCCCGGGTGCGGTTCCAGACGGTGACCGGGTGTCCGGCGCCGAGCCAGGCCCGGGCCAGGGCGGTGCCCATGGCGCCGGTGCCGAGGAGGGTCAACGGGGTCGGGGTGCGGGGCGCGGTCGTGGAGGCGGGTGCGTTGTCGGTCATGGCGATTAGGCTCGTCGCAGAGGAACCGCCTGCTCAAGTACGTACTTACGAGTGGGTGGTTACCGCCGGGAAAGAGTCCAGGCAGGGGGAGGGGCAGGATGGCGATCGGTCGGCGCCCGGGTGCGTACGTCTGCGGGATCGACGCGGCGATGGACGTGATCGGCGGCAAGTGGAAGGTGCTCATCCTCTGGGCGCTGAACGAACGGCCGTGCCGCTTCGGGGAGCTCCGCCGCGAGCTCCCGGGCGTGTCGGAGAAGGTCCTCGCCGCCCAGCTGCGGGAGCTGGAGGCCGACGGCATGGTCCACCGGGAGGCCCACGACGAGGTGCCGCCGCGCGTCGAGTACTCGCTGACGCCGCTCGGCAGCTCGCTCAACGCCGCCCTGGGCCCGCTCGGGGCATGGGGCCGGGAGAACATCCTGGACCCTCGCGCACAGCGGTCAGCGCCTGCCGGTGAGGTGCGCGAAGACGACGACGTTGCCCTGATACCCGGTGGACCGTGAGTAGCCGCCGCCGCAGGTGATGACCCGCAGCTCGGGGCGTGCGGCCGGGCCGTACACCTTCTCGTCGGGGAAGTCCTTCGCGTCGTACACCTCGACGGCGTCGACCGAGAACACCGCCGTGCCGCCGTCGCGCCGGTCCACCTCGATCGTGCCGCCCTTGCGCAGCGCGCCCAGGCGGTAGAAGACGGCGGGTCCGTCGGCGTTGTCGACATGGCTGGCCACGATCGCGGTGCCGCGCTCGCCGGGCGAGGTGCCGGCCTCGTACCAGCCGGCGAGGTTCTCGCGCTCGGCGGGCGGCACATCGAGGCTGCCCGTCCGCGTCAGACCCAGGCCCATGAGGGGGGCGTCGACGCGGATCGAGGGGATGCGGATGCGGTCCGCGGGGGAGGGCGGGAGCGCGAGGGCCGCGTCGTGCAGCGGGTCGCGCGAGCCGCCCGGCGCGCGGCCGGACTCCGGGGCCGCCGCGGCTGTCCCGGCGTCCCCGCTCTGCGCCGCCGACGGCTGCGGCGGGGCGTGTGTCCCGGCGCCGTTGTGCAGCAGCCAGGCGCCGGAGCAGAGGGCGAGCAGGGTGACGGCGGCTATCGCGGCGTCGCCGACGCTCCTTCGACCGCGCACGCGGGCCTCCTGGGACTTCCTTGGGCCACCCGATCCCCCTCCGGGCCGCGAGGGGCATCGGACCCGGAGGGGGAGGGGACATGCGGTACCGGCGGACGGACAGCGGAGGGTGTCCGTCAGATCCCGTCGCCTCTCGCCCGGCGATGCAGGAGCCAGGTACCGCCCGCGGCGGCGATGGCGAGAGCCGCCACGCCGGCCGCGGTCTGCACGGGATCGGTGCCAAGAGCGCCGCCGACCCCCGTCTTCACACTTCCTCTCGGATGCACCTGCCCGGGCGTCGCCGTCAGGGTGACCACCAGGTCGCCCGTCACCCGCCGGCCGCCCTCGGCGCAGGTCGCGACGATCTCGTACGTCCCCGGCTGCGCGCTCGGCGGCACCCGGAACCGCCCGGTCGTCTCCCGCTCGTGCGGCGCCAGCGTGAAGGCGCCGGCGCCCACCGCGCTGGCGTCGCCGGCCGCGCCGCCGTCCCGGCACGCGGTCGTGTGCACCGTGACCTGCCCGCCCGGCACCACCGAGGAGGGGACCGGCCGCAGTCCGCCGCCCTCGGCGTGGGCGGGCGTGACGACGAGCCCCACGGCGCCGACGGCCAGCGCGGTCCCGGTCAGCAGACGGGCGGTACGTCGCATCGAAGCTCCTCCGAGCACAACGGGCCCACGGCCCGCGACACCCCCAAGTGCCGCCGCCTCGGCCGAGACCCTGCCCTTTCGAGGGTTGGGGCAGCGGGGCGGGCGCGCTTCCCGAGAGAGCACCGGGACGGGGTGAACGGGTGTCGCGAGGGGCGGGCCGGAGGATCGATACGACGGTGTTTCAGCAGGTCATCGCCGTGGCGAAGGCGTGCCCAGGAAGAATCCGACGGGCCGGGGGGCTCAGGTGCGAACGGGTGACCGGAGCCCCGACCCGCCCCGCCGGGGCCCGGTCCGGAGACTGTCGGCCACCCCCGTCCTCGCCCCGTCTCCTCAGCGCACGTCGACCGCGTTCCAGGCGGCCGCCACCGCGTCGTACTCCGTGCCACCGGCCCCGTACAGGTCCTTCGCCGCGTTCAGCGTGGCCGTCCGGGCCGCCGCGTAGTTCGTCGAGGACGTCATGTAGACGGTCAGCGCCCGGTACCAGATCTTGCCCAGCTTGTCCCGGCCGATGCCGGTGACCGAAGAGCCGTTGCAGGTGGGGGAGTCGTGGGCGACGCCGTTGATCGTCTTCTTGCCGCTGCCCTCGGCGAGCAGGTAGGCGAAGTGGTTGCCGATGCCCGAGGAGTAGTGCACGTCGAGGTCCGCGGTGGTCGTGCTCCAGCAGTCCACCGAGACACCGTCCCTGGACGGCTTGTCCATGTACCGCAGGGCGCTCCGTCCGAGCCCCGACCGGACGACCTTCTCGCCGATCATGTAGTCCGCCGGGTCCGAGGCGTTGCCCGCGTGGAACTCCACGAGCGTGCCGAAGACGTCGGAGGTGGCCTCGTTCAGCCCGCCGGACTCGCCCGAGTACGTCAGCGCCGCCGTCTTCGACGTCACGCCGTGCGACATCTCGTGGCCGGCGACGTCCAGTGACACCAGCGGGCCGAGCAGCGTGCCGTCACCGTCGCCGTACGTCATGCAGAAGCAGGTGTCGTCCCAGAAGGCGTTGTTGTAGTCGTTGCCGTAGTGCACCCGGTTGAACGAGCCCTTGCCGTCGCCCGCGATGCCGTTGCGGCCGTGCATGTCCCGGTAGTAGTCCCACGTCGCGTCCGTGCCGTACTGGGCGTCCACCGCGGCCGAGGAGCGGTCCGCCGTGGTGCCGGTGCCCCAGTGGTTGTCGGCGTCCGTGAAGACGGTCGCCGGGGCACGGTTGAGACAGATGGTCAGGATGCACAGGTCCGTCTTGTTCGCCGCGTCACCCGTGTAAGTGCCGCCGCGCGTCGCGTCCTTGAGCTGGTACGTCGATCCCGACGCGGTGGTCTGCAACGGGACCGTGCCCGCGTACAGCGACTTGCCGTCGCCGGACGCCGTCTCGATGCTGTCCCACGCGTCGATCTGCGCCCCGCTGCCGGCGTCGGTCAGCACCGTGCGGGCGACCGGGTTGCCGCGGCCGTCCTGGGCGACGGCGTCGGTCTGCCAGGCCAGCTTCGGGGCGCCGTGCAGGGCGTCGACGACCAGCTCGGGCCGGGACGTCAGCCGCTTCAGCGTCTCGCCGAGGTTCACCGCGCGCAGCGCGCTCGCGGCGAGGTCGGCCGCCTTGGGCGCCGAGACCTTGGGCGTCACGCTCTTCAGCGAGAGCGCGCCGGCGGCGGCCCGGGACGCGCCCCGGTAGGTACCGTCCTTCGCCAGGTGCAGCACGAAGTCCCCGCCGAGGACCGGCAGTTGCCGGTACGTCCGGTCGTAGCGGACGTGCTGGGTACCGTCCGCGTCGACGATCACGTCCCGAACCCTGGTGTCCTGCGCGGCGGTCAGCCCCAGACTCCCCGCCACGTCCGCGAGGGCCGACGCGGCGTTCTCGACGGCGTCGGCCCTGCTCGGCGTCTCGTCCGCGCCGGCGGCGGGGGAGAGGGCCGTGGCCAGCAGAGCGGCGACGGTGACGGCGACGCCCGCCGTGGCGAGACGGACCCCTCGTATGTGCGAACGTATTCGGCGCATCGGTCTCCTTGAGCTGCGCGGCGCGGAAGGTGACCAAGATTCAAGGCGCCGTGCACCTGCCGTGGCCAGGGTGAATACGTGCAGGTGTGTGAGGGGAGAGAATCGTTTCCGTGACCCTGTCTCCTCGACTGCCGTTCTTCGTCTACGGCACCCTCCGCCCAGGCGAGCCCAACCACGACGCCTTCCTGCGCGGCCGCACGCTCACGGAGGAACCGGCGCGACTCGCGGGCGCGGTGCTGTACGAGGGTCCGGGCTACCCGTACGCCGTCGAGGACGCGAGCGGCACGGGCACGGTGTACGGCGACCTGATCACCGCCCGCCCCGAGCAATACACCGGCCTGCTGACCGCCCTCGACCACCTGGAGGAATACGCCCCCGCCGACCCCCGCAACCTCTACGAACGCATCACCCGCAAGGCCCTGCGCGACTCGGACGGAACAGCCGTACAGGCATGGGTATATGTGGCCGCACCCTCCGTGGCGGCCCGCCTCCGGGCCCGGGGCAGGCTCATCGGGAGCGGGGACTGGGCGAGGCGGGCCGGCTGAGCCGGGGCGGCCGTCGGCCTCCTCGACTCCCGTTGTCCGCCTACGACTTCACCGTCTCCACCCGCACCGCGCACACCTTGAACTCAGGCATCCGTGACGTCGGGTCCAGTGCCGGGTTGGTCAGGGTGTTGGCGCGGCCCTCGCCGGGCCAGTGGAACGGCATGAAGACGGTGTCCGGGCGGATGGCGGTCGTGATGCGGGCGGGGGCCACCGCCCGGCCCCGGCGTGAGACCACGGCGAGCGGGTCGCCCTCGGCCGCCCCGAGCCGGGCCGCCAGCCGGGGGTGCAGTTCCACGAACGGGCCCGGCGCGGCGCTGTTCAGCTCCTCGACGCGGCGGGTCTGGGCGCCGGACTGGTACTGCGCCACGACCCGCCCGGTCGTCAGCAGCACCGGGTACTCGTCGTCGGGTTCCTCGGCACTCGCCCGGTGCGAGACGGGCACGAACCTCGCCTTGCCGTCGGGCGTGGCGAACCGGTCGAGGAAGAGGCGGGGAGTGCCGGGGTGCACGGCGGCGCTGGTCTCCTCGGCGTCGTCCGGCCTGGCCGCGGCCGGGCACGGCCAGAACACGCCGTTCTCGTCCGCCAGCCTGCCGTAGGTGATCCCCGAGTAATCCGCGGGCCCGCCCGCGCTGGCCCGGCGAAGCTCCTCGAACACCTCCTCCGGGTCGGTCGGGAAGCCCTTCTCCAGACCCCTGTCCCCGGACAGCCGGGCCGCCAGCTCGTGCATGACCTCCAGGTCGCTGCGCACCCCCAGCGGCGGGCTGATCGCGCGCCGCCGCAGCAGCACCCGGCCCTCCAGGTTGGTCGTCGTGCCCGTCTCCTCCGCCCACTGGGTCACCGGCAGGACGACGTCCGCCAGCGCCGCCGTCTCCGACAGCACCACGTCACACACGGCAAGGAAGTCCAGGGACTTGATCCGCTCCTCGATGTGCGCGGCACGCGGCGCCGACACCACCGGGTTGGAGCCCATCAGCAACAGGGACCTGATGTCCGTGCCCAGCGCGTCCAGCAGCTCGTACGCGCTGCGCCCGGGGCCGGGCAGGCTGTCCGGGTCCACGCCCCACACCTCGGCCACATGTCGCCGCGCCGCCGGGTCGTCCAGCTTGCGGTAGCCGGGCAACTGGTCGGCCTTCTGGCCGTGTTCGCGTCCACCCTGCCCGTTGCCCTGACCGGTGAGACAGCCGTACCCGGACAGCGGCCGGCCCGCCCGTCCCGTCGCCAGGCACAGGTTGATCCACGCGCCCACGGTGTCCGTGCCCTTGGACTGCTGCTCGGGCCCGCGCGCGGTCAGCACCATCGCGTGCTCCGGCTCGCAGAACAGCCGTACGGCCTCGCGGAGTTGAGGAACGGACACCCCCGTGATCCGCTCCACGTACTCCGGCCAGTGCGCCATCGCGGCGGCCCGCGCCTCGTCCCAGCCCGCTGTGCGCTCGCTGACGTACTCCTCGTCGACCCGGCCCTCCGCGACGATCAGGTGCAGCAGCCCGAGAGCCAGCGCGAGGTCGGTGCCGGGGCGGGGCGCCAGATGCAGGTCGGCCTGCTCGGCGGTCTTCGTGCGGCGCGGGTCGACGACGATGAGCGTGCCGCCGTTCTCGCGCAGTTCGGTGAAGTAGCGCAGCGACGGCGGCATCGTCTCGGCGGGGTTGGAGCCGACGAGGATCACACAGCCCGTCCTCGGGATGTCCTCCAGCGGGAACGGCAGCCCCCGGTCCAGACCGAACGCCTTGATCCCGGCCGCCGCCGCCGACGACATGCAGAAACGGCCGTTGTAGTCGATCTGCGAGGTACCGAGCACGACCCGCGCGAACTTGCCGAGGCTGTACGCCTTCTCGTTCGTCAGACCGCCCCCGCCGAAGACCCCGCACGCGTCCGGGCCATGTTCCGTACGCGTGCGGCCGAGGCCCTCGGCGACGCGGTCCAGCGCCTCGTCCCAGCCCACGGGCACGAGCGTGCCGCCCGACCGCACCAGCGGCGAGGTCAGGCGGACACCCGACGCCAGCACCGCGGGAGCCGTACGGCCCTTGCCGCACAGCGCTCCCCGGTTCACCGGGAAGTCCGGGCGCTCGACCACCACGACACCCCCGTCCCGCGCGGGCGTGAGGTTCATCCCGCACTGCAAGGCGCAGTACGGGCAGTGCGTGGGTGTCGCGGAGTTCGGCATGCCGTCCAGCGTGAGTCGGGGGTGTTACGTGCGAAGCGGCTGCCTGTTACGCCGCCGGGACGGTGACCTCCCCACCGCCGGCCGGCCGCCGTGAGGGGCCGGACACGACGGAGGGCGGGAGCGTGGCATCGGCCTCGCTCCCGCCCGTTCAGGGACGGTCCTTGGTCAGAGGGCGCCCTTGGTCAGCACTCGTAGGCGTAGTACGGGGTGTCCCCCGGTTCCAGGCCGATCCTCGCGGTCGCGCCCGGACCGATCTGGATGCACGGCGGGTCGAACCCGTCGACCTCGACGGTCGCGTAGATCGTGTACCCGCACTCGTTCCAGATGTCCGCCCAGCCGTAGCCGTAACCGACGACGTGGGCACAGCCCGGCTCCCTCGGCTGTCCGGCCTCGACCGCCGAGGCGGTACCCGCGGCGGTCGCGCCGGTGATCAGCATCACCGCCGCGGCCGTGGCGAACAGAGAGCGAAGACGAGTCATGAGATGTCCTTTCCCCCAGTCGCGGCGGACGGTCCGCTCCGCCGCCGCACTGCGAGGGACACTATGAGTAGCCGAACGGCTACGGAACGCTTCCTCCGCGGCATTCACACCGTTGGCTGGCGTGCGCGTGTCAAAACCTGCGTGCGAGAGCGTGCACCGGCCGTTCCGGGCGCCCGCGTCACCCCGCCGCCAGCGCGTTCGCCACCCCCGGCTCCCTCGGCCCGAGGAAGTGGGGGTCCGGCTCGAACAGCGCGTCCAGGGCCGCCTTGCCCGCCGCGAGGATCTCCCGGGTTCCGCCGTAGTACCAGGTCGCGTCGTGTCTGTCCTGCACCCCCACGCCGTACGACGTCACCCCCGCCTCCTGGCACAGCGCGACCGCCCGCCGGATGTGGAAGCCCTGGCTGATCAGCACCGCCTCGTCGACACCGAAGATCTTCTTGGCGCGGACGCAGGAGTCCCAGGTGTCGAAGCCGGCGTAGTCGCTGACGATGCGCGAGTCGGGGACGCCGTGCCGGGTCAGATATGTCCGCATGGCGTCGGGCTCGTCGTAGTCCGCCCGGGAGTTGTCGCCCGTGACGAGGACGACCCTGATCCGGCCCGCGCGGTACAACTCGGCCGCCGCGTCCAGCCGGTGGGCGAGGTAGGGCGAGGGCTCGCCGTCCCACAGCCCGGCCCCGAAGACGACGGCGACGTCCGTGCGCGGCACGTCCGCCGTGGTGCGCAGCCGGTCGCCGGTGACAAGGTGCATCCAGGTGGCCGGAAGCAGTGCCAGCACACATCCGGCCATCAGGACCCGCACCAGCCGCCGCTGCCCGGCGCGGGTGCGCGGCAGTCTCGGTCGGCCCAGCCTCGGTCGGCGCATCGGACGGTCCCCTCCCCGGTCGGCCCACAGCCCGTTCTCGACTGTCAGGGACGTCCCGCCGACCGCCGTGGTTCACCCCAGGCGACGTGAGCAGCTTCACTCCGGCCGGTGAAACCGCAGGTCATGCCACCTCACACCGGCCAGGCCCGGTACGTGAACCCGGCGTAAGAACCCGTCATTCCCGTGAAACGGGGCGGCAATGTCGCGCCGCCACCATCGGTTCATGACGGCGTCGAACCCTCTTCACGACGAGTCCACGACGGCCCACCTCGACAGTACGGCGCACCTCATGAACCGGATCAGCACCCAGCTCGCCGGCCGGCTCAGCCTGGTCTCGCTCGACGGCAGGCGCCGCCCGGAGGCGCCCCCGCTCGTCGTCGTCGCCCACGGCAGCCGCGACCCGCGCGCCCTGAGCACCGTACGCACGCTCCTCGAGAAGGTCCGCGCCCTGCGCCCGGGCCTGCCGGTCCACCTCGGCCACATCGAGCTGAACGAACCCCTGCTCCCCGACACCCTCGCCGCGCTCGGCGACCGCGAGGCCGTCCTCGTCCCCCTGCTGCTGAGCCGCGGCTACCACATCAAGCGCGACATCCCCGAGATGGCCGCCGAGTCGGCGGTACGCGCCCGCGTGGCCGGCGCCCTCGGCCCGCACCCCCTGCTGGTGGAGGCGCTGCACGCCCGCCTGGTCGAGGCCGGGTGGCGCACCGGTACGGACGACTCCACGCGCCGCGAGAGCGCGGTGGTCCTGGCGGCGGCGGGTTCCCGTGACCCCGAGTCGAAGGTCGACACATCCCGTACCGCCCAGCTCCTCGCCGACCGCCTGGGCGTCCCGGTGATCCCCGCCTACGCGACGACGGCGGCCCCGACGGTCCCGGACGCGCTGGCCGCGTTGGCCGCCCGGGGGCGCACCAGGGGCGCGGTCGCCTCCTACTTCACGGCGCCGGGCCGCTTCGCGACGGAGTGCGCCGAGGCGGCCCCATGGATCGCGTCCGCGCCGCTGGGCACACACCCGGCGATGGCGAGCCTGCTCCTGCACCGCTACGACCGGGCCCTGGCAGCCCCGGTCACGTCGGCACCCGAACTCGCCTCGGCCTGACACGCGGGTGCGGTGACCCACGGGGCGCGCGGCCGGCCACGACCAGCCGGCCCTCGACACCCGACGGCACCCCGACAGACGCAAAGGCGCACTCCGTTTGTCACTGCCTGCCCGTACTGTCGAGACATGCCGTACGACCTGCCGTCACTCGAACGCTGGGCCCCCGAACCGGACAAGCGCCCCGGCCGGACCGCCTTCCAACGCGATCGCGCGCGCCTCCTGCACTCCGCAGCCCTCAGAAGGCTGGCCGGCAAGACCCAGGTCGTGACGCCGGGCACCCACAGCAACGCCTGGGACCCCAGCCCCCGCACCCGGCTGACCCACTCCCTGGAGTGCGCCCAGGTCGGCCGGGAACTCGGCGCGGCCCTCGGCTGCGACCCCGACCTGGTGGAGACCGCCTGCCTCGCCCACGACCTCGGCCACCCACCCTTCGGCCACAACGGCGAAGTCGCGCTGAACGAGTTCGCCGAGGATTGCGGCGGCTTCGAGGGCAACGCCCAGTCCCTGCGCCTGGTCACCCGCATCGAGCCCAAGCGCTTCACCCCGGAGGGCTCCGTCGGTCTCAACCTCACCCGCGCCACCCTCGACGCCGCCACGAAGTACCCCTGGCCGCGCGGCGCCCACCCCACCGACCCGAAGTCCCCGAAGTTCGGCGTCTACGAGGACGACCGGCCCGTCTTCGACTGGGTCCGCAAGGACGCCCCCGGCACCCGCACCACCTTCGAGGCCCAGGTCATGGACTGGTCCGACGACGTGGCGTACTCGGTGCACGACGTCGAGGACGGCCTGCACGCCGGCCACATCGACCCCAACTGTCTGCACGCCGAACCCGAACGGGAGGCCGTCTTCGCGGTCGCCGTCGGCCGCTACGTCCCCGAGGACACCGACCCGGCCGAACTCGCCGCCGCCCTCGACCGGCTCCAGGACGCACCATGGTGGCCGCACGGCTACGACGGCTCGGCCGTCGCCCAGGCCCGCCTCAAGGACGCCACCAGCCAGCTCATCGGCCGGTTCTGCCTGGCCGCGGAGGGCGCCACCCGCGCCGCGTACGGCGACGGGCGGCTCACCCGCTACGGCGCCGAACTCGTCGTACCGCACGAGACCCGCCTGGAGTGCGCGGTCCTCAAGGCCGTCGCCGACCGGTATGTCATGCAGCGCGCCGAGCAGGAGCGGCTGCGCGCCGACCAGCGGATCGTGGTCGCCGAACTGGCCGAGGCGCTCACCGCCCGCGCGCCCGAGGGACTGGACCCGCAGTTCCGGGCCCTGTTCGACGAGGCCGCCGACGACCGCGCCCGCAAGCGCGTGATCGTCGACCAGATCGCCTCCTTGACGGACGCGTCGGCGCGCGCACTGCACGCGCGGCTCACGGGACGGGCCTGAGCGCCGGTCCGTCACCCACGCGCGACAGGTGAGACACCGGGGACGAACGGGCACTCGAAAGTGACCCTGCGTGGCCTGATCGGGTCACCCCCTCTTCCCGCATCACGCTGCGTGCGGGACGCTCATGTGGCGGCACCCTTACGAGGAGGCATCAAGTGGTCGACGCGGATCAGACATTCGTCATCGTCGGAGGAGGGCTCGCCGGCGCCAAAGCGGCCGAGACGCTCCGAGCGGAGGGCTTCACCGGGCGGGTGATACTGATCTGCGACGAGCGCGACCACCCGTACGAGCGGCCGCCCCTGTCCAAGGGCCACCTCCTCGGCAAGGAGGAGCGCGACAGCGTCTTCGTGCACGAACCCGCCTGGTACGCGCGCAACGACATCGAGCTGCACCTCGGCCAGACCGTCGACGCGATCGACCGTACGGCGAAGACGGTGCGGTTCGGGGAGGACGGCACCGTCGCCCACTACGACAAGCTGCTGCTGGCCACCGGTGCCGAACCCCGCCGTCTCGACATCCCGGGCACCGACCTGGCCGGCGTCCACCATCTGCGCCGCCTCGCGCACGCCGAGCGCCTCAAGGGCGTCCTGACCTCACTCGGCCGGGACAACGGGCACATCGTGATCGCCGGCGCCGGGTGGATCGGGCTGGAGGTCGCGGCGGCGGCCCGCGAGTACGGCGCCGAGGTCACCGTCGTCGAGCAGGCGCCGACGCCGCTGCACGGCGTGCTGGGCCCCGAGCTGGGCGCGGTCTTCGCCGAGCTGCACCGCGAGCGCGGGGTGCGGTTCCACTTCGGCAGGCGGCTGACGGAGATCGTCGGGCAGGACGGCATGGTGCTGGCCGCGCGCACCGACGACGGCGAGGAGCACCCCGCGCACGACGTCCTCGCGGCGATCGGCGCCGCCCCGCGCATCGGCCTCGCGGAGGCGGCGGGGCTGGAGATCGCCGACCGTGCGTCGGGCGCCGGAGTGGTGGTCGACGAACAGCTGCGCACCTCCGACCCCGACATCTACGCGGCCGGCGACGTGGCGTCCTTCCCGCACGCCCTGTTCTCGACCCGGCTGCGGGTGGAGCACTGGGCCAACGCCCTCAACGGCGGACCGGCCGCCGCGCGCGCGATGCTCGGGCGGGACGTCACCTACGACCGCGTCCCCTACTTCTTCTCCGACCAGTACGACCTGGGCATGGAGTACTCCGGCTGGGCGCCCCCGGGGTCGTACGACCAGGTGGTGATCCGGGGCGACGCCGGGAAGCGGGAGTTCATCGCGTTCTGGGTGAGGGACGGCCGGGTGCTGGCCGGGATGAACGTGAACGTGTGGGACGTCACAGAGCCGATCCAGCGGCTGATCCGCTCGAAAACACAGGTGAACACCGAGGCGTTGGCGGACCCGCACATTCCACTCGAAAACCTCGTCTCTTGAGTGTCAGTCCTGCCCCGTAGAATCTCCGCGTGGCAGGACGGATCAACGACGAGGACGTGAAGGCGGTACGGGACGCGGTCCCGATCGACGCCGTGGTGTCCGAGTACCTCCAGCTGCGCGGCGCCGGCGGCGGCAACCTCAAGGGGCTCTGCCCGTTCCACGACGAGAAGTCGCCTTCCTTCCAGGTCAGCCCGAGCAAGGGGCTCTTCCACTGCTTCGGCTGCCAGGAGGGCGGCGACACCATCACATTCGTGATGAAGGTCGACCACCTCTCCTTCTCCGAGGCGGTCGAGCGGCTCGCCGCCCAGGCCGGCATCACCCTGCGCTACGAGGAGGGCGGCTACAACCCCGCCCACCAGCGCGGCGAACGGATCCGCCTGGTCGAGGCCCACAAGATCGCCGCCGACTGGTACGCCGAGCAGCTGGCGAGCAGCCCCGAGGCCGACACCGGCCGGATCTTCCTCGCCGAGCGCGGCTTCGACCAGGCCGCCGCCGTCCACTTCGGCGTCGGCTACAGCCCCCAGGGCTGGGACCACCTGACCCGCTATCTGCGCGGCAAGGGCTTCACCGACAAGGAACTGCTGCTGTCCGGGCTGTCCCAGGAAGGCCGCCGCGGCCCGATCGACCGCTTCCGGGGCCGGCTGATGTGGCCGATCCGCGACATCGGCGGTGACGTGGTCGGCTTCGGCGCCCGCAAGCTGTACGAGGCGGACAACGGCCCGAAGTACCTCAACACCCCCGATACGGCGATCTACAAGAAGTCCCACGTCCTGTACGGCATCGACCTCGCCAAGAAGGACATCGCGAAGTCGAGCCGCGCGGTGGTCGTCGAGGGCTACACCGACGTCATGGCCTGCCACCTGGCGGGTGTCACGACCGCGATCGCCACCTGCGGTACGGCCTTCGGCGGCGACCACATCAAGATCCTGCGCCGGCTGCTGATGGACAACGGCTCGGCCCGGGTCATCTTCACCTTCGACGGCGACGCGGCCGGCCAGAAGGCCGCCCTGCGCGCCTTCGAGGACGACCAGAAGTTCGCGGCGGAGACCTACATCGCCATCGCGCCGGACGGCATGGACCCCTGCGAACTGCGCATCGCGAAGGGCGACGACGCGGTGGCCGACCTGGTCGAACCACGCACCCCGCTGTTCGAGTTCGCGCTGCGCCAGATCGTGGTCCGCTACGACCTAGACACCCCGGCGGGCCGCGCCGCCGCGCTGGACGAGGCGGCGCCGATCGTCGCCCGCATCAAGAACAGCGGCGCCCAGCACGAGGTCGCCGTCCAGCTCGCCGGCATGCTGGGCATCCTGGACACCCAGTTCGTGGTCAAGCGGGTCGCGCAGCTGGCGCGTTGGGCCCGCGACCGGGGCGGCCGGGGCGGGGCTCCGACGTCCCGGGGTGCCCAGCAGCCGTACGACGCCGCCCCCGCACCCCGCGCCGCGGGCCCGGCCCTGACCCTGCGCAACCCGGTCTACGCCACCGAACGCGAACTCCTCAAACTCGCCCTCCAGCGCCCCGAGTTGGTCTCGCCGGCGTTCGACGCGTACGGCGTCGACGAGTTCACCGCCGCGCCCTACGCCGCCGTACGCCAGGCGATCATGGACGCGGGCGGCGCGGAGTACGGCATCCAGGACTCGCCGGAGTACCTGGTCCGGGTCCGCGACGCGGCCCCCGACGACCAGGTGCGCGCGATGGTGACCGAGCTGGCGGTCGAGGCGATCATGCGCAAGGCCGTCGACGAGAACTACGCCGGCGAACAGCTCGTCACGGTCCGCCGCCGCGCCGTCGAACGCCGCATCCGCGACGTCCAGAGCCAGCTGACCCGCCTGGGCGCGGGCGGCGACCCCGTCCAACTGGCCGCCGTGCAGAACGAGCTGTGGGTCTTGCAGCAGTACGACCAGGCACTGCGGGAGCGGGGCGCGGCGGCGCTGTGAGAGTCCACTCCCGAGGGAGTGGCGAGTAACCGCCCGGTCACGGACCGGCTTCAAAAAGTCACCGCACGCCCCTCGTGGCGGTGATGTGTCGTACTCCACACTGGGTTGCGGTGCCTGAGTCCTCGGAGCGCGGCCGATCCGTTCCCCACGGGTCCCACACCCCCGCGGTTCCGCTCATCGCGTACGGGACGGACAGCGGCGAGGCCGCCGACTCCGCCCTCGAAGCAGCGCTGCCGTATGCCTCGGCAGCGAACATCCTGGAGGTCGCCCCCGTGCAGACCCAGACCCTGATCCAGACCGACACGAGTACGGACGGCACGGCGCCGGACGCGGAGGCCGACGTCCTCGTCGCGGTGCCGCCGCAGAGCCGTGTCGCGCACCACCCCGAGGCGGAGCCGGAGGCCCCGCCCGAGCCGGTGGAGCCGCCGGCCGAGGCACTGGACGGCTCCGAAGCCGCCGAGCCCGTCGAGGCCCCGCTGCCCGCCCGCAGCCGCGCCGCCGACACCAGCGGCCCCTCCTCGGACCTCTTCCGCCAGTACCTGCGGGAGATCGGCCGCATCCCCCTGCTCACCGCGGCCGAGGAGGTCGAACTCGCCCGCCGGGTCGAGGCCGGCCTGTTCGCCGAGGAGAAGCTGAGCAACACCCCCGACCTGGACAGCCAGCTCGCCCTCGACCTGGACCGCCTGGTCGTGATGGGCCGGATGGCCAAGCGGCGCCTGATCGAGGCGAACCTGCGGCTCGTGGTCTCCGTCGCCAAACGGTACGTCGGCCGCGGTCTGACCATGCTCGACCTCGTCCAGGAGGGGAACCTGGGCCTGATCCGGGCGGTCGAGAAGTTCGACTACGCCCGTGGCTACAAGTTCTCGACCTACGCCACCTGGTGGATCCGCCAGGCCATGTCCCGGGCCCTCGCCGACCAGGCCCGCACCATCCGGGTGCCGGTCCACGTGGTCGAGCTGATCAACCGCGTCGTCCGCGTCCAGCGCCGGATGCTCCAGGAACGCGGCTACGAACCGACGCCGGAAGAGGTCGCCGCCCACCTCGACCTGCTGCCCGAGCGCGTCAGCGAGGTACTGCGGCTGGCCCAGGAACCGGTGTCGCTGCACGCGCCGGTGGGCGAGGAGGACGATGTCGCGCTCGGCGACCTGATCGAGGACGGCGACGCGGCGTCCCCCGTGGAGTCGGCGGCGTTCCTGCTGCTCAGGGAGCACCTGGAGGCGGTGCTGTCCACCCTCGGGGAGCGGGAGCGGAAGGTCGTACAACTGCGGTACGGCCTGGCGGACGGCCGCCCGCGCACGCTGGAGGAGATAGGCCGGATCTTCGGTGTGACGCGGGAACGCATCCGCCAGATCGAGTCGAAGACCCTCAACAAGCTGCGGGACCACGCCTTCGCGGACCAGCTGAGGGGCTATCTGGACTGACGCCGTCCGCGGGCCCGGTGGGGGCTGGCCGCGCAGTTCCCCGCGCCCCTGAAGGGGCGTCAGCGGCACGTACCCAAGGGGGCGCGGGGAACTGCGCGACCAGCCACAACGGACCCGCAGCCCCCCGCGACCGGCGCCTCAGTCCACCTCGGCCACCGCCTGTGCGAACTGCGCCTTGTACAGCCGCGCGTACGCCCCGTCGGCCGCCAGCAGCTCACCGTGCGCGCCCTGTTCGACGATCGAGCCGTTCTCCATGACGAGGATCGTGTCCGCGTCCCGGATCGTCGACAGCCGGTGCGCGATGACGAACGACGTACGCCCGTGCGCCAGTTTCGCCATCGCCTTCTGGATCAGTACCTCGGTACGGGTGTCAACCGACGACGTCGCCTCGTCGAGGACCAGGATCACCGGGTCGGACAGGAACGCCCGCGCGATGGTGATCAGCTGCTTCTCACCGGCGCTGACCCCGCTGCCCTCGTCGTCGATCACCGTGTCGTACCCGTCGGGCAGCGTACGGATGAACCGGTCGGCGTGGGCGGCCCGCGCCGCCTCCTCGATCTCGCCCCGGGTGACCTCCCTGGACGCCCCGTAGGCGATGTTCTCCGCGATCGTGCCGCCGAACAGCCAGGTGTCCTGGAGCACCATCCCGATTCCGGCCCGCAGTTCGTCCCGGGACATGCGCGAGACGTCGACGCCGTCCAGCGTGATGCGCCCGGAGGAGACGTCGTAGAACCGCATCAGCAGATTGACCAGGGTCGTCTTGCCCGCGCCCGTGGGACCGACGATCGCGACCGTGTGCCCCGGCTCCACCTTCAAGGACAGGTCCTCGATCAGCGGCTTGTCGGGGTCGTACCGGAAGGACACCCGCTCCAGCGCCACCCGGCCCCGCAGCTCCTCCGGCCGCACCCCCGGCACCGGATCCGCCTGCTGCTCCTCCGCGTCCAGCAGCTCGAAGATCCGCTCCGCCGAGGCGACACCGGACTGCACGAGGTTCGCCATCGACGCGACCTGCGTCAACGGCATCGAGAACTGCCGCGAGTACTGGATGAAGGCCTGCACATCACCGATCGACAGCGAGCCGGACGCGACCCGCAGACCGCCGACCACGGCGACCAGGACGTAGTTGAGGTTCGACACGAACAGCATCAACGGCTGCATCACACCGCTGTTGAACTGCGCCTTGAAACCGGCCTCGTACAGCGCCTCGTTCTGCTCGGCGAACTGCTGCGCCGACTCCTCCTGCCGCCCGAACACCTTCACCAGGGTGTGCCCGGTGTACATCTCCTCGACGTGCGCGTTGAGCTTGCCGGTGGTGCGCCACTGCTGCACGAAGTGCGGCTGTGACCGCTTGCCCACGCGCGTGGCGACCACGAACGACAACGGCACCGTCACCAGCGCGACCAGCGCCAGCAGCCACGACACCCAGAACATCATCGCCAGCACACCGATGATGGTCAGCACCGAGTTGATGAGCTGGCCCATCGACTGCTGGAGCGTCTGCCCGATGTTGTCGATGTCGTTGGTCGCCCGCGACAGCACCTCACCGCGCTGACGCTTGTCGAAGTACGACAGCGGCAGCCGCGACAGCTTCGTCTGCACGTCCTCACGCATCCGGTACATCGTGCGGTTCACGGCCCGGTTCACCAGCCGGGTCGCCCCCGCCATCAGCAGCCCGGCGACGAGGAACACCCCGAGCGCGAACAGCAGGACGTGCCCCACGGCCGTGAAGTCGATGCCCTGGCCCGGGGTGAAGTCCGTGCCGCGCAGCATGTCGGCGATCTGGTCGTCGCCGCGCTCCCGCATTGCCGCGAGAACCTGCTCCTTGGACATCCCGGACTCGAACTGCCGCCCGACGATGCCCGCGAAGACCAGGTCGGTGGCCTCGCCGAGGATCTTCGGCCCGGCGACCGACAGGCCCACGCTGACGACCACGCAGAACAGCAGCACGTAGATCGTGATCCGCTCGGGCCTGAACTGGCCGATCAGCCGTCTGCCGGACACCTTGAAGTCCAGCGAGCGCTGATCGGGACCGCCGCCGGCCATCATCCGTCCCATGGGCCCGGCCATCAGGCGGCCTCCGCTTCCGTCAGCTGGGAGAGCACGATCTCCCGATACGTCTCGTTGTCCGCCATCAACTCGTGATGCCGGCCGGAGCCGACCACCCGCCCCTCGTCGAGGACGACGATCCGGTCCGCGTCCCGGATGGTCGCCACCCGCTGGGCGACGATCACCACCGTCGCCTCGGAGGTCTCCCGCCCCAGCGCCGCACGCAGCGCGGCGTCGGTGGCGTAGTCGAGGGCGGAGAAGGAGTCGTCGAAGAGATAGATCTCCGGGCGCTGCACGAGGGTGCGCGCGATGGCGAGGCGCTGGCGCTGACCGCCGGACACGTTCGTGCCGCCCTGCGCGATGGGGGAGTCCAGCCCGTTCTCCAGCCGGTCCACGAACTCCTTGGCCTGCGCCACTTCCAGCGCGTGCCACAGCTCGTCGTCCGTCGCGTCCGGGTTGCCGTACCGCAGGTTGGTCGCCACCGTCCCCGCGAACAGGTACGGCTTCTGCGGCACCAGCCCGACCGTCCTGGCGAGCAGCGCCGGGTCGATCTCCGACACCTCGACGCCGTCCACCAGCACCGAGCCGTCCGTGGCGTCGAACAGCCGGGGCACCAGCCCCAGCAGGGTCGACTTCCCACTGCCCGTCGACCCGATCACGGCCGTCACCTCACCGGGCCGGGCCACCAGGTCGATCGACTTCAGCACCGGCTCCTCGGCACCCGGATAGCGGAAGCCCGCGCCCCGGACCTCCAGATGACCGTGCCGGCGCAGCTCCCGCACCGGCGCGAGAGGCGGCACCACGCTGGAGGAGGTGTCCAGGACCTCCTGGATGCGCTCGGCGCACACCTCCGCGCGCGGCACCATCATGAACATGAACGTGGCCATCATCACGGACATCACGATCTGCATCAGATAGGCCAGGAACGCGGTCAGGTCACCGATCTCCATCCCGCCGCTGTCGATGCGATGGGCGCCGAACCACACCACCGCGACGGACGACAGGTTCACCACCGTCATCACGATCGGGAACATCAGCGCCAGCAGATTGCCGGTGCCCGTCGCCATCTCGGTCAGCTCGGCGTTGGCCTTCCCGAAGCGCCGCTGCTCGTAGTCGTCACGCACGAAGGCACGGATCACGCGGTTGCCGGTGATCTGCTCGCGCAGCACCCGGTTCACCGTGTCCAGTCGCACCTGCATCGCCCGGAACAGCGGCCGCAGCCGCCGCACGATCAGGGTCACGCTGATGCCGAGGGTGGGCACCACGGCGACCAGCACCCCGGACAGCGGCACGTCCAGGCCGAGCGCCAGCACGATGCCGCCGACGCACATGATGGGCGCCGACACCATCAGCGTGAACGTCATCAGCGCCAGCATCTGCACCTGCTGGACGTCATTGGTCGTACGGGTGATCAGCGACGGCGCCCCGAAGTGGCCCACCTCACGCGCCGAGAACGACTGCACCCGGTCGAAGACGGCGGCCCGCACGTCCCGGCCGAGCGCGGCGGCGGTGCGGGCGCCGTAATAGACGGCACCGATGTTGCACACGACCTGCGCCAGCGAGATGCCGATCATCAGGGCGCCGTAGCTGAGGATGTAGCCGGTGTCGCCGGTGACGACACCCTTGTCGATGATGTCCGCGTTCAGCGTGGGCAGATAGAGCGTGGCGCAGGTCTGGAGGAATTGCAGCAGCACCAGCCAGGCGATGGGTTTTCGGTACGGACGGAGGTGAGTCCGCAGAAGTCGTATGAGCACGCTGCTTCTCTCGGAGTGGGGCGAGTCGGCGAAGGGGCTGTTGGTTGCCCTTGGCCCCTATCGTCGAACACTCCACCGGCGTTACCTCAACCGATTAAGCCGTCGGCGCTGCTTCGTACGGCCTTCCGGGTGCGGTTCCTACCGGTCTCTTACCTTCCGCCCCGGCCGAGCCGCCCCCGGCGCTAGGACCGGAACGCTCCCGGATGGGTCTGGTCCCGCACCGACACGAACTGCTGGCGCACCGCCTGGCCCACCGCCAGCTCGTCCCCCGGCTCCAGGACCTGCGCCGCCGCGCCCTGCCAGACGGGCGGAGTACGCGGGTCGAGTGTGCCCTGCGACACACCGAGAGCCCAGGCGGCCTGCCGGGCGGCACCCATCGCCGCGTAGTCCGCGGGCTGCGGTACGACGACCTGGACCCCGAACAGCGCGGGCGCCGCCGCCTGCACGGCCGGCAGCTCGGCGGCCGCCCCCAGCAGGAAGATCCGCCGCACCTCGACACCCCGACCGCGCAGCACGTCCAGCGCGTCCGCCAGCCCGCACAGCATGCCCTCGAACGCGGCCCGCGCCAGATGCTCCGGCTTCATCGACTCCCGTCGAAGCCCGGCCAGCGTGCCGGCGGTGTGCGGCAGGTTCGGCGTCCGCTCACCCTCCAGATAGGGGAGCAGCACGAGCCCGTGCGACCCCGGCGTCGACTTCATCGCCAGGTCGGACAGACCCTCCAGATCGGACACGCCGAGGAGTTCGGCGGTGCCGCGCAGGGTGCGTACGGCGTTCAGGGTCGTGACGACCGGGAGGTGCATGCCGGTCGCGTCGGCCAGGGAGGTGATCATCCCGGAGCTGTCGACGAGCGCCTCGGGATGGACGGCCATCACGGACCCGGAGGCGCCGAGCGACACGACGGCGTCGCCCAGCCCGATGCCGAGCCCGAACGCGGCGGCCATGGTCTCGCCGGTCCCCGCGGAGATCAGCAGCCCCTCCGGCGTCGTACCGGCCGCCTCGGCCGGGCCGATCACCTCGGGCAGCATCGCCTGGTGGCCGAGCGCCAGCTCGACGAGATCGCTGCGGTAGCCGCCGCCGGCGGCCGACCAGTAGCCGGTCCCGGACGCGCCGCCCCGGTCCGTGGTCCTTCTCACCGGCCGGCCGAGCAGCTGCCACACCAGCCAGTCGTGCGCCTGCATCAGTACGGCGGCGCGCGCGGCGTGCTCCGGCTCGGTCTTGGCGAGCCAGCGCAGCTTGGTCACCGGCTGCGCGGCCTGCGGCACACACCCCACGGCCTGCGCCCACGCCTCGCGCCCGCCGAGCGCGTCGATCAGATCGGCCGCCGCGACCTGGGCACGCTTGTCGCCGCCGACCATCGCGGGGCGCACGGTGTTGCCCTGGGCGTCGAGCGGGACGAGGGCGTTCTGCTGCGCCGACACGCCGATGGCCTGCACACCTTCCAGCAGCCCGCCCCCGGCCGCCTCACCGAGGGAGAGCAGCCAGGCCTGCGGGTCGACGTCGGAGGGACGCGCGCCGCCCTCCGGCGACTCCACCGGATGCGGGGCGTACCCCTGCCTGAGCACGGCGCCTGTGTCCGTGTCGCAGACGACGATGCGAGTGAAATCGGGCGAACTGTCCAGCCCGGCGACTATCCCCATGGCGCAAATTGTGCCGTAGCGCTGCGCCGGCTTGGGCCGTGGGCGGCGTGGGGGGCGTGTGTGGCTTTCCGGGTGCGGGTCGCGGGGGGCCGGTCACGCAGTTCTCCGCGCCCCTGGGCCGGCAGTCCTGTCCGGCACCCAAGAAGAGCTGTCACGTGTTGCTGGTGCCCCAGTCGTCCTCGGCGCCTCCGTTGTGGGCGCTGCGCTCCCGGAGGTGGCGGACTCGTTGGGCCACCGTCTCCGGGACCCGGTCACCCACCTTCTCGCTGACCGTGTGGTACGCCTTGCCCGCGAAGTGGCGGCCCTGGAGCGCCGCCGACTCGGCGGTGTTGCGCACGGCGGGGTTCTGCGAGATCTCCCGGGCCGCTTTCTTCAGCTGCTCGTAGCGCTCGCGTCCGGCGCGTGTGCCGAGGACGTAACCGACGGCGAGTCCGATGACGAACGTGAGTCGGTAGCGCATGGCTGCCACCCTTCCCTTGGTAGGTCCCTGGTGCGGCGTCGGTGCCTGGGGGAACCGATTGGCGGAGCACCCCCCTGCTTGCGCTAATGTATGTGTCGCAGCGAGCGCACGCCCCCTGGCGGTTACCCAGGTAGGTGCGTTCGATGCAAAACGAGACCTTCCTCGGTAGCTCAATTGGCAGAGCAGCCGGCTGTTAACCGGCAGGTTACTGGTTCGAGTCCAGTCCGGGGAGCTCGGTCCTCCGTAGCTCAATTGGCAGAGCAGCCGGCTGTTAACCGGCAGGTTACTGGTTCGAGTCCAGTCGGGGGAGCACGCTGAATCAGGGCCCCACTCAGGGGTCCTTTTTCATGTCCGCCGTCCCTGCCGTGGAACCGCGCAGGTCACAGCGGAGTCCTTGAGGGCAGGCGAAGTCGACCATACGAAGCAGGAGATCGTATGAGCGGCTATGCTGCGGCAGACGGCGCGCACACATGTACGCGACACGCCGCTATGGGGCGGTAGCTCAGCCGGTTAGAGCAGCGGACTCATAATCCGTCGGCCGTGGGTTCGAGTCCCACCCGCCCCACCATGTAGGTCCGTGACCTGCGGAAACGTCTCAGCGGGAGTGCGGATTCAGGACTTTCGGCCAACGGACTGAATCGGCTGCTCGTGAGTTCAACGGCGGTGCGGTCACCCGCAGTTGGGTGCTTCGTTCACCTGCGGTTATGCCTAGTGCGATTGCTCTCACGGGCTGGAACGGACGGTCTGGCGGGCGACCGAGGGCGGTAGTTGGGACGCTGATGGGACGCAGGGAACCGGAAGTGGCTGCGTCGGCGCCATGTAGATGACCCGTACCGAAACGACCCGGCTCGCCGACGCACTGCGTGCCTCCGACTCCCGCCACGACGGAGCGACGTCGGCATCAGTGAGAGAGCGATGAGCGAACCGCGCGAAAGGTGAGCTACGGCGGTCAGGAACGGCTGTCGTCAGTGCCCCGGTGACCCCGCCGATCAACCCGTCGGTGGTGGCGCGGGAGCAGACCTTGATCCTTTTTGTGCCAAGTCAAGCCAGGCGAACCCGGAAGGCGGAGGGTCGAGCCGACAATGCATCACATCATCTGTTGTCGGCGCCGGGCCTCTGTGGTCGGGCGGGTGCCGATGGTCAGCGAGGTGTGATGCCGCTGCGCCGCACTTGGCGTGCCCGAGGCCGAGGACGTACAAGCGGTTACGTCAGAGCAGGTCCGGTGCGGGTGCGCGCATGGCCAGGAACGCCTGGTCGATGAGGGTGCCCAGGTCGTCGGCCCCGTCGGTCTGTGCCCAGCGTCTGGTGGCTACTTCCAGGGCGGTCAGGGCGGCCGCGGCTAGTAGCGCCGTCTCGAAGTTTTCCTTGCCGCGGCCGAGCCGTTCGGCCAGTACGCCGCTGAGCGTTTCCTGCCAGCTGCGGTACTTCTCCATCTCACGCGTCCGCAGCGAGGGTGTCGACTCGATCAGACGGGCCAGCGCGAGCCCGCCTTCGGGGTCCTCGCTGCGAGCGTCGGTGATCACGTCGAAGGCCCGCCGCAGTGCTGTCCAGGCGTCTTCGCCGGCCGGTCGAGCGGCCAGGGCTTCGGCGATCCTCGCGCCGTATCCCTCGAGTGCGGCGAGGACCGCGTCCTCCTTGCTGCCGAAGTAGCGGAAGAAGGTGGCGCGCGATACGCCTGCGGCTGCGGCGATTTGGGGCACCGTGACGTTTTCGAAGCCACGCGCGGCGAACAGGCCCGTTGCGACCCGGGCGACCTCGGCCCGCATTGTTTGGCGCATGCGGGGCTGGAGCGGCGTTGACGACTCGGTCATGACTCCATACTGTAGGCGTGAGACTGGGTCTCACGGAGAGATTGGGTCTCACGAATGGAAAGGAAGCGTCACCATGCTCAAGCTGCCGCCCCTGCTGCACATCGGTCAGGTCGTGTACGACGCCCGCACCGCGGTCAAGGACCTGCAAGACCGATACGGACTTGAGGAGATCCGTCCCGCCATCGAGTTGACCCTCGATAACCAGGTCGATGGAAGCGAGCACGGCGTCTTCAGCGCGCGCTACCACTTCCTCGGGCTCGGCAACACCGAGTTGGAGATCATCGAGCCCGTGGGCAGTGCTCCCTCCCCGTACACGCAGTTCCTGGAGGAATGCGGTGAGGGCCTGCACCACCTGGCCTTCAATGTCGACTCGATCGAGGAGCACCTGGCCGCCGCCCCCTCGGCGCAGCTGCTGGTCGACGCGCCGATGCCGTACGACAGCCGGATGGCGTACGCGAAAGGGCTCGCGCCCGGCGCACTGCTGGAGCTGATCGAGGTTCCGGGCGGCTTCGCCGCGGCCGCCGATCGCTACAGCCAGGACGGCTGACTGCGGACCCGGCGACAGGAGGGTCCCGAGCCCCCTTGGAAGCTCGCCCGACTCCCGGGCCCTCCTGTCGGCCGCTCCACCCGCCACGACAGCAATCCCACCCGGAACCATCCGCCCCTTCGTGCCACCGGAAGGCTCGAACCATGAAATGGACCGCGGCCCAAGTACCCGACCTGTCCGGACGGACCGTCGTCGTCACCGGGGCCAACAGCGGCCTGGGCCTGGCCACCACCCGCACCCTCGCCCAGTACGGCGCGCGTGTCGTCATGGCCGTCCGCAGCCTGAACAGGGGGCATGAAGCCGCCGCACGGATCCACGACGAACACCCCCGCGCGCGTCTGGAGGTGCGCGACCTGGACCTGGCCGATCTTGAGTCAGTGCGCGGCTTCGCCACGGCCCTGCACGTCGACGGGGTCTCCGTCGACGTGCTGATCAACAATGCGGGCGTGATGGCACCGCCCCACCTGCTGAGCCCACAGGGATTCGAGAGTCAGTTCGCTGCTGGACACCTCGGCCATTTCGCTCTGACCGGGCTCCTGCTGGAAACCCTGAGCGCGAGCCGCGACCCACGAGTGGTGACGGTCAGCTCGATGATGCATCGAGGCGGCCGGATCCACTTCGACGACCTCAACGGCACCCGCCACTACGCGCCGCGGGAGTACTACCAGCAGGCCAAATTCGCCCAGACCGTCTTCGCGCTCGAACTGCACAGGCGCCTTGGCGCTGCCGGCAGCCAGGTACGCAGCCTGCTCGCACACCCTGGCTACACCGCCACCAACCTGGCCACCACCGGTCCGAGGGGACTTCCTCGCCTCGCCGGACGCATCGGCAACCGGCTCCTCGCGCAGAACGTGACCATGGGGGTCCTGCCACAGCTGTACGCGAGCACCGCCCCCGACGCGCGCAGCGGACAGTTCTACGGCCCTGACGGACTACGTGAAATGCGGGGCTACCCGACCCTCGTCAAACCCGATCCAGCCGCAGAGGATCCCACCGCGGCACAGCGCCTATGGGAGTTGTCCGAAAACCTCACCGGTATCCGCTACAACCTGTCCGCACCCGCCTGACCGGACCGGCCACCCTAGCCTCATGGGCGCATCGCTCATGAGACGGTCTTCAGCGTCGAGCGGGCGGTAAGTGAGCTGATTTCCCGTCCTTCTCCTTCGAATGACTACTCACGCATGGTCAGGCCGCCGTCGACGGAGAGGATCTGGCCGGTGATCCAGCTGCCTTCGTCGGACAGGAGGAAGGCGAGCATGGAGGCGAGATCGTCTGGCTGGCCGAGGCGGGGGAGGGCGGTGCCCTGCAGGAACTCCTCCGTGGCCTCGTCCGTCAACACCCTCGCGGCCGCTTCCGTCAGGACCGCGCCCGGGGCGACGGCGTTGGCGCGCACGTTCCGCTTGCCCCAGGTGCGAGCCGTGTGACGGGTCAGCGAGTGCAGCGCGTGCTTGGAGGCGCTGTAGGCGGTGGGAGCAGGGCCTCCCAGGAAGGGGCCGGCCGAGGAGACATTGACGATCGAGCCGCCGCCGGCGGCGACGATGGCGGGCAGGCTTTCCCGGATGACGACGCCGGTGCCGATGAGGTTGGTCTGCATCACCTCGGTCCATACGCCGACGTCCAAGGTGTCCACGCCCAGGTCCCGGCTCATGAGATCCGGGCGGACCGCCGCGGCGACGTTGGCGACGCCGTCGAGTCGGCCGAACGATTCGGTGGCCTTGGCGACGAGGGACGTGATCGAGGCTTCGTCGCGAAGGTCGAACTGGGCGGTCAGCAGGTTGGCCGCCAGCGCCCCGGCCTGGTCGCGGGTCTGCGCGAGGCCCTCGGCGCGGGTGCCCCCGGCCACGACCTGTGCCCCCTCGGACAGCAGACGCAGTACGGTGGCCGCCCCTATTCCGGATCCGCCGCCGGTCACGATGAAGGTCTTGTCCTTGAGCCCTTCCATTTTCTTCTCCTTGGTCATGAAGGCCGCATGGGGCGATCGGTTTGGTCAATTGCCTTCTGTGTGAGCAGTCCGGCCCATCGGGTCGGTCCGCCCGGCCGGACCGCTCACCAGCGGTTGCGTGCGCTGTTCAGCGCGACCGCCTGGGTGTCGTGGTCGTAGAGCCGCGCCTCGGCGACCCTGCCGTCGCGCACGATCAGCTCCTCGGCCACGACCACGTTTTCGCCGGTCTTGAGGTCGGGGAAGCGGAGCAGTCCGACGGCGGTGTCGCCGTTGACACGATTCCGTTGGTGGTCCCCGCCCCCGGGCAGGTACGGCGGCTGGCGTACGACCAGGGCTCTTCTGGGCGTCGCGCACCGTGGCGTTGCGCGAGCCCGGATCGGGGCCTGTCGGTCTCGGTGCCCTAGTAGGCCACCGCGGACAGGTCCGTGGCGTAGCGGCGGGCCAGCTCGTGGGACTCGGCGAGGGAGGTCTCGTGGAGCGGGACCAGGTGCTGCAGCGGCTCCATGACGGGCGCGTACGTCAGCTCGGGAGTGATGGTGCGGACGTCGAGGCGCAGCGCGTCGCCGAGGATGGTCTCCAGGGCGGGGACGACGAAGTCCTTGCCGTGCTGAGGGCTGCCGGGACCGTAGCCGCCGCCTCGGGCGGAGACGAGGACGGCCGGGCGGCCGGAGTGGGGGTCGGCATCGCCCGTTCCGAAGGTCCTCCCGACGATCATGATGTGGTCGAGCCATGCCTTGAACACCGAGGGCATCGAGTAGTTGTACATCGGGACCGCGAACAGGTAGGCGCTCGCGCCCAGGAACTCATCGACGAGTTCGTCCTGCAGTGCCGCTGCCGCCCGCTGCTCGGGGGTCTGCTGGTCGGCAGGGGTCGTACGGGCGGTGATGCCGGCAGCGTCCAGGTGGCCGAGCGGGTTGAGGGCGAGGTCACGGGTGACGACGTCTCCACTCCAGGCCTCGGCGAAGGTGTCGGCGACCTGCCGGGAGTAGGAGGCGTTGCCGGAGGCGGAGGAGTCGATGCGCAGAAGGTAGGACATGGTCTTGCTCTCTGTATGTGTCAGGTGATGTCGGTGTGCGGGAGTGCTCAGGAGGGGCCCGTGCCGGGAACGGCGCAGCCGTCCCGGCCGCAGACCCCGTCGGCCTGGGCGACGGAAGGCAGCGGCCGCAGGGCGGCCTGACCGGCGTCCCACGCCTCGGTCATCGCGGCGAGGAGCCGATCCGTGCCGACGGCTCCGTTGATGGTGTGGCTGCCGTCGATGACGAGGAACGGCACGCCTCCGGCACCCAGACGTCGGGCCTCGTGCTGGTCGGCCACCACTCGTGCGCGGTAGCGACGGTCGTCGAGGACCTCGGCGGCCTCGGCGCGGTCCAGGCCCAGCTGGGCGGCGAACTCGAGCACCTCGATTGCGGTCCACAGCTTGCGGGCCTGCCCGAAGTGGGCTCGGAACATCGCCGTCCATGCCTCGTTGCCCCGTCCCAGACCGGTGGCGTGGGCCAGCAGCTCGTGGGCCAGATCGGTGGGACCGAGCGTGCGGTCCATCACGCGATAAGGCGCCAGGCCCTCGACCGCTGCCTGCCTCTCGATCGGCCGGAGGACCTGGTCGGCGACGGAGGGCACGCCGGCCCTCTCCAGCAGTTCCCGCTGGGTAACGCCTTCGCGCGGCAGGTCCGGGTGGAGCTGGAAGGAGCGGTGAACCAACTGCACGTCGGCGGCGTGCTCGAAACGCTCCAGCGCCTGGTGAAGCCGGTGGTCCATCAACCCGCAGTAGGGGCAGACGATGTCCGACCAGAACTCGATCTTCACGAGGGCGCCTCCCATTTCTTACTGAATGTGTGCAGCCCTACTGTGCATTAGTATCGGAGGGGTTACAAAAGGCACATACATGTGCGCGGTGAGGAGAGGTGGCAGTCATGAGTGCGGGCAGGATCGGAGCAGCGCGTACCAATGTGCTGGGAGACGTACGGCGTATGCCCGGCCCGTGCGCTCAGTGGGACGGCAAGGATGCGGACTTCATCCGCGAGATCCTCGACCTGATTGGCGACAAGTGGAGCGTGCTGATCATTGGCACGCTCGCCGACGGCCCGATGCGCTACTCCGACCTCGCGGCCGCGATCCCCGGTATCTCCCAGCGCATGCTCACCCTCACGCTCAAGCACCTACAGCGCAGCGGGCTCGTGAGCCGCACCGCTTACGCGGAAGTCCCGCCCCGCGTCGAATACTCCCTGACAGACCTGGGCATCTCGCTGCTGTCCACCGTTCTGGACCTGGCCACCTGGTCGGCCGACCGCCACGACGAAATCCGCGACCACCAGCGTGCGTTCGACACCGAGAAGGCATCGAAGACGTGATCGGTTCGGGCGACATCATCGTCTGTGCGACGTCAACGGACAGGCCGGCCCCACCCTGCAGCGCGCTGTCGGATACCGCCCTGTGCCCATGACTACCGGCCCCTGCGGCACCAACAGCACCGGCTCGCTGGCGTCACGCACCTCGTCGACGGTGATACCGGGGCGACCTCGCGCAGGACCAGCCCCGCGGGGGTGACGTCGAGGACGGCCATGTCGGTGATGAGGCGGTTGACCACCTGACGCCCGGTGCGGGGCAGAGTGCACACGCTCAGGCCCGCAGAGCGCACGGGTTTCCAGACCTGGCTGAACTCCTTGCGTCAGGGGGATGTCTCCGGCGGGAGGCCGGGTACCGCGAGTACGAAGTCCACATCCCTCCCGGCCACGGCGTGAACAACACCCTGATGGTGGACGGGTTTCGCGAAAGCGACGGCACGGCCGGCGAGGCGGGGTGGAGGACTTTCTCTAGCGGAGTGGCCGCGGCCAACTGAAGAAGTGCGCCACCCCCCCTCAATGACCCGCGGAACGCGGAGATGCACGGAGTCGAGACCGTCACGAACCCAGGACTCGTTCCAGTACGCCCTCGTACAGGAAGCCCACGCCACGATGGAACCCGAAGAAATCGAACAACTATGCACCATGTATGTCTTCTCGCCGCCACCGGGGAAGAGCTGGGGACTGACCTACGAGAGCCTGGAAGCCAAGCTTCTGGAGCGGAACCCCGAGGAGTTCATCCGCTTGGACGACGGCTTCGGGGGGCCGGTCGCGGGCTCGTCGATGCACTTCGGGATCACTCTGGACGACGAGCGGCTGGAGGCGATGGCCCTCCTGGCGCCCGAGGGCGTATCCGTTCAGGACTGCACCACCGGCTCTGCGGCCCGGTTCGCTCTCTGGCTGAGAGCGGAGGTGGTGCCGAGGGACGTGGCCATCATGTTCAACACGGAGTGGGGCTTGGAAGCCGAGCTGCCGGACGCGCCCGTGCCGGACGCCACACGCCCCCGGATCGCGACCGCTTTCATGGAGCATCTCGTCGAGACCGGCGAGCTCGACTGATGCGCACGCCGGTCTCCGCGAGTGGAGCCGCCCGGAACACGTCCCGGCTCACAGATCCACTTCCAGCTTCAGCAGGCACACGATCGCGTCGGTGTGGGCGCTCAGCAGGCCGGCCATCAGGAAGCCTCGGTGGTTCTCCAGGACGCGGTAGCGGCTGTGTTTCGGTTCGACCTGGGGGATGAGGACGGTGACCGGTCTGTCGTCGCGGGGCATTTGCTCGACGTAGTCGATGACCGGGTGCACCAGGGCGTGTTGCGGGCTGTCGATGATGTCGAGGCGGGCGCCGGGGTCCCAGCGTGCCCAGTCGGCGCGCATGGACTCGGCTTTCGTGTCGTCGTCGAACACGGCGACCACGACGACCTCGTCGCCCAGCGCGAATGCCGCGTCGAGGGAGGACACGGCGACCGCGTCGACGCCGCCCAGGGGCACGATGACCAGCCCGCGCTTCCGTGGGGGGCGCCGTGGGGTGGTGTCCAGGCTCAGCTTGTCCTTGAGGAGGGTGTAGTACCGCTCGATCCGGGAGAACAGCAGCATCAGAAGCGGCACGAGCAGAACGACGATCCAGGCGCCTTCGGTGAACTTGGTGGCGAGCAGGACGGCACCGGCCACGGCGGTCAGCACGGCCCCGAAGCAGTTGATCAGCGCCCGGGTCCACCATCTGTCGGGGCGCTGGGTGCGCCAGTGCCGGACGAGGCCGATCTGGCTGATGGTGAAGCCGACGAAGACGCCGATGGCGTAGAGCGGGATCAGGCGGTCGGTCTCGGCGTTGACGATGAGCAGCAGGACGCCGGCCAGTACGGCGAGGACGGCGACGCCCCAACGGTGGACGGGCCGCTCGGAACGGAGGGCGAACACGTGGGGCAGCCGGTCGTCCTTGGCCAGCAGGCTCATCAGGACCGGTAGGCCGCCGAAGCTGGTGTTCGCGGCGATGCCCAGCACCAGGGTGACGAGGAGGCTGATGGCGTAGTAGACCGCGCCGGTCCCGAAGGCGGCGGCGGTCAGCTGGGCCAACAGGGTGGCATCCTCGCGCGGCACCACATCATGACGGTGGATCAGCGACGCCAGACCGATGAGCAGGACGCCCAGCAGCAACCCCAGGAGGAGTTCGGTGTGCTGGGCCCGCTTCACCCGTGGCTTGCGGAACATCGGGACGGCGTTGGCGATGGCCTCCACTCCGGTCAGCGCCGAACAGCCGGCGGAGAACGCCTTGAGCACCAGCAGCAGTCCCAGCGCCTCGACGGCCGGAAAGGACTCGTGCTCTCCGACGGTCGCCACGGGCTCCGACCGGAAGAGACCCACGACGATGATGGCGAGCACGCTGATCACGAAGAGGACCATGGGCAGCATCAGGACCTTCGCGCTGTCCGCGATGCCGCGCAGATTGACGGCCGTGATGACGACCAGCCCGATCAGTGACACGGCCAGCTCGTGGCCGGCCAGGGCGGGGAAGGCCGAGGCGACGCTCGCGGCGCCGGCCGCGAGACTGACGGCGACGGTGAGGACGTAGTCGACGATCAGACTGGCCGCGGCCAACAGACTGACCGGCCGGCCCAGGTCCTTCTTCGCGACGGCATAGGCTCCGCCACCGTCCGGGTGTACGGCGATCACCTGGCGGTAGGAGACCACCAGTACGGCGAGCAGCGCGGCGATGACAAAGGTGATCGGCAGGAGTGCGTCGAGCCCGCCCGGCCCGGCGGCCACCAGCACGAGCACGATCGCTTCCGGGCCGTACGCGACCGAGCTGAGCGCGTCCAGCGACAGGGCGGCAAGGCCCTGGATCACGGTCAGGTGGGACTTCCCGCCCTCGCCGTGCCGCCGCGGAACCTTGGGATGTCGTTTCTTGGCGGCCGTCCCGAGCGTCATGACGGGCTCACCTCGCCGTTCGATGCCGGGCGTGACCACCGGCACCGTGATGCGGACCGTTCATCGGCCTTCCCTCACCCCGCCCGACGGGGGGATGCGGCGCGGAGGGCGTACCACGCTCCCCGGTTCGGCCTGAGCTGAACGGCAACGCCCATGATCTCTCTCCGCTCGGTGTGAGGTGACCGCCGACCTCCAGCTTCGGAGAGCCGTCGGGGACCCGCACGCCGACCGCGCTGGATGGGTGTGTCCTGGAGTCGATCAAGCCCGGGGCGCTCTGGTGCCCGATACGATCACCCGCTCGGCGGGAAGGGCTCGATACCCCACCGTGCCCGGTGCGTCTGGCCCGGCCGCAGCACGGTCAGTCCGGTGCGGGAGTTGAAGGCGTCGGGGACGCAGGTCATCGGTTCGACGGCCAGGCCGGTGCGTCGCCGGTCGGCTTCCGGAAGGGTGTCGCCCGTGTAGATCTCCAGGTACGGGTACGCCTCGTCCGCCCAGAGGGTGGTGGTCGTCCCGTCGGGATCCGAGAGGCGGACCCGTGCGCGTCCGTCGGCGTCCAGGTGGAGCTGGGTGTAGGCGGTGTCGATCCTTCGGTCGCCGAGCCGCTGTCCTCGCCGTAGGTCGTACGGGGTGCCGTCGACCGGGGACTGCCCGGTGGGGATGCCGAGCTCGTCGACGGGGAAGTAGACGTCGGCCGGCACCTGGCAGCTCGCGGTGTCGATCGTGGCCCGGCCGACGGTGATGTAGGGGTGAGCCCCGGTGCCGTAGGGGCAAGGGGCGTCGGAGGCGTTGGTCACCACGGTCCGCACGGTGAGGCCCTGGGAGTCCAAGCTGTAGTCGAGCCGGCACTCCAGCACCCAGGACCAGCCGGGGCAGGCGTGCAGCACATAGCTGAGGGACGCGGTCGCCTCGGAGCCGCCCACGTACTGCCAGGGTGCCCACCGGGTCAGGCCGTGGATGGCGCCGTGCTTGCCCGGGTCGGTCAGGTCGAGCTGGTGAGCGGTGCCGTCCCAGGTGTACCGGCCGTCCCGGACGCGGTTGGGCCAGGGAATCAGGGAGTGCCCGCGCGCCCCGGTGCACATGTCCTCGGGAGGGTAGCCGTCGATGACGGGCCGGGATCCCACCGTGTAGGACCGCAGACCGGCGCCGACCTCCGTGATCACCGCGGTCTGCTCGCCGTGCCGGATGGTGTGCTGCCCACCCGAGGGGAGTGTCATCAGCCGTCCTCCGATGCCCTGCGGTCAGCTGTCGAGCGAGCCCTCTCTTCGATACTGCACAACGCGGGCCGGGCCCGCCTCCGGGCGGGTCGCGGGGCGCCGCCGCACGCCGCGACCGCCCGTCCGGATCAGGTCCGGGTCCAGTGGGGCGGGGAGCGATCAGGGGTTTCGCCGGCTCCCCGCCCGCCCAGCTGTCACGGCTCCCTCGGCCGGGGCGCGGCGAGCACCGCCTCCAGAGCGTCCCGCTCGTCCGCGCCGCAGAAGACCAGCACGTCGACGGCGACCCCCAGCACGATCGGACGCACGGCGTTCGCGGCCACCGCCTCCGTGCCGCTGCTGTGGGCCAGCTCGCCGACCAGCGTGAGCAGTTCGGTGCCGGAGCGCATACGCGCCTCGTTGTCCGCGAGTTCCCCGGCGAGTTCCGTCAGGGTTTCGCTCAGGCGTTGCAGGACCGAAGCCAGCATCGTGTGCCCCCGCGCGGGCGCGGCCATCGCCGTACGGGTCAGGACCAGGCAACCGGAACCGACCAGCACGAGACGGCCCGCGGCTTCGCTCTCGCGCCGCACGGAGGCGACCCTCGTCCACCAGATGGGGGAGCGCCGGGCCGAGCGGCCGCTGCTGACGCGCACGTTCCGGAGATCGGCCAGCTCGTCGCCGACGTCCTGAAGCTCGGCGACGGCCCGGTCGGCGAGCGCCCGGTCACCGGCCCGCAGGGCGCCCGCCCCCAGTGCCAGCGCCTCGGCCATCTCGGACAGGGCGGCCGCCTCCGCCCGGCGCAGCAGCGCGACGGGCTCCGCCGGCAGCAACAGCTGGCTGAAGAGCAGCGACACGCCGACGCCGATGGCCGCGTCGACGATGCGGTCGGGGCCGACGTGGGGCTGACTGGTGGCGACGGCGATGACCGCGCTGACGCCCGCCTGCGCGGTCACGGTCCGCTCGGAGTGCACGGCCAGCGCGATCATCATCGCGGCGAACACGGACAACGCCAGCGTCGCGGAGCTCCGGTGCGGCAGCACGGCCGTCGCCGCCTCCGCCGTCACGATGCCCAGGATCACCCCGACGAACAGCCGGACCGCGTTGCTGCCCCGCTCCCCGCGCGACGCGTTCAGCCCGACCAGTGCCGCGATGGGCGCGAAGACCGGCTGGTGATGGTCGATGAGGTGTCCGGCGATGACCCAGGCCACCACGGCGGCCGCGGTCTGGTGGAGAACCGGCCACATTCCGGACGACATCCGCTGTCCCGCCAGGGAGAGCACGCCCGCGACGCGGCCCTGCCCGGTACGCCCCGACAAGTGGTCGGTCATCCGCGGCCGGTGCCTCACCCCTGCCGCGCCGTCCCGCCAGGCGTTCTCTCCCTATGGCCGAGGGTGCCTGGCTCTCTGGAGAATCCCTGGGTCATCACGGGGCCTTCCGGGGGGAATCGAAACACCCGCGCGCCCTCACCAGGGGGCACGCGTTGTGGCCGTCGGGCCGAGTCCAGGCTTACCGGGCGCCTGCGGCGCACCGCGAACGGCACGCCATTCGGGCGCCTCGGGTGATCCGTTGGGACCAGCCCCCTTCAGCCGCATGGCTGGCGCGGCGGAGAACCCCGGTGGCTCCGTGGGCGGGCAGGGCCCGGAGCCCGGGGCGTTGGAGTTTGCCGTTCATCCGCCCTCCGTTCGGCCTTCACTCATCCGTGGACACAGAACGCACACAGTTCCGCGACTCTCAGTGCGCTTTGGGTGATTCTTCGTCGCTGGCGAGAAACAGCCCATCGGATGAAGGGGAGAGGGGGTGGTTTCCATGGTTCCGTCACGGTTTTTGTACGTGGTTCGGGGTACCCCGCAGAGACCCGTGGGGGAAGAGCAGTCCGTCGGTTGGCGGCTCGTCGGGTCCAACCACCGTGAACTGGGGCGCAGTGCCGAGTCGTTCGCCGGTTTCGCGGAGTGCCGGGCCTCGGTGCTGTGGTTGCGGGAACGTATCGGTGACGCCAAAGTGCTGCTGACCACGACGGAGGCGGCCGGCGGCTGGAGCTGGCGGCTGGAGATCGAGGGCCGGGCGGCCGCGGTTGCCGGGCGGCTCTACCAGCGTCAGCGCGACTGCCAGTACAACTTCGGCCAGTTCCTGCACGCCGTCCCGGTGGCCGAGCTGACCGAGCCGACTCCGCCCTGGCCCCGCGGGTCCGGCGGGGGACGGCCGCGCGGATCCGGCCGGGCGGCCGGACCGGACCGGCCCGGCGTCGCCCGGCTGGAACCCGACGCGGTGCGGCACAGCCGGCCCGACGACGACGGTGGCGGCGCCCGCGAGCGAGCCGGGACGCGTGCCCGATGAGCGTTGTCATGCCCAGACTCGGGCAGCCCTCCGAACCCGAACCGGCACAGGACACCGGCGATGACGCCCGGCGTGCGCCGCGTGGCCGGACCGAGCCCTCGGACCGCCTCTTCCAGGGCGTCCTGCGCGGCAGCGGCGCCGTCGTCCTGGCGATCATGCTGCTGGTCGGCGTCTTCCTCACCTACCGGGCGTCCCAGGCGCTGGGCGTGGCGAAGTGGTCGTTCCTCACCACCTCGGCCTGGGAGCCGGACTCACGCCACTTCGGTATCGCGGCCGTGCTCAGCGGCACGGTGCTCATCGGTGTCACCGCGATCTGCATCGCCCTGCCGCTGGCGCTGGGCACCGCGCTGTACATCTCGGAGTACGCGCCGCGCAGGCTGAGGCGGACCCTGATCAGCCTGGTCGATCTCATGGCGGCCGTGCCCAGCGTCGTGTACGGGCTGTGGGGCTTCTTCCTGCTCCAGGGGCAGGTCGTCGGGCTCTCCCGGTGGCTCGCCACCTACTTCTCCTGGATCCCCGTCTTCAAGGTCGACGGGGTCGTCGCGGGCGATCCGCTCCAGACCACCACCGTGTACACGTCCTCCACGTTCATCGCCGGCATCGTCGTCGCGCTCATGGTCACGCCCATCGCCTGCTCGGTGATGCGGGAGACCTTCTCGCAGGCACCGGCCGGGGAACGCGAGGGCGCGCTGGCGCTGGGCGCGACCCGGTGGGGGATGATCCGCGCGGTCGTCCTGCCGTACGGGCGGGGCGGCATCATCGGCGGCACCATGCTGGGCCTGGGCCGGGCCCTGGGCGAGACGATCGCCGTCTACATGATCATCTCACCGGTGTTCACCGTGCAGTGGCACATCCTCCAGAACGGCGCCAACTCGGTCTCGGCGCTGATCGCGCTGCGCTACGGCTCCGCCAGCAAGTTCGGCATGTCGGCCCTGATGGCCGCCGGACTCGCCCTGTTCCTGCTGACCCTCGTCGTGAACTTCGTCGCGTCCTCGATCGCCGCCCGCAGCCGCTCCGGCGCCGGAACGGAGGCCTGAGCATGACCACCGAACTCCTCAAGGAACCCGTGACCGTGCGGCCCGCCGCCGAGGACCACGACAGCGCCCCCGAGGTACGGCGGAACACCTCCTCCGTGCACGCCTCCGACCTGCTCGCCCTCGCGGGCGCGGCCGCGGGCGGAGTGTCGTTCACCGCGCTGCTGTTCGTCTGGATCGCCCCGTTCGACACCATCCTCGGTTTCGTCGTCGTCGCGTATCTGCTCTTCCTCGGGCTGTACGCCGTGCTGGTCTCCTTCGACGAGAACTCCGTCGCCGTACGGGACAAGGTCACCGCCGTGCTGTGGCAGAGCCTCGCCGTGCTGCTGCTCGGCGCGCTGGCCCTGGTCGTGGGCTACACCCTGTGGCGCGGCCGCTCCGCTCTCGTGCACATCGGCTTCTTCACCGAGGACATGTCGGGCACCGGACCGCTGGATCCGCTCAGCGAGGGCGGCGTGGTGCACGCGATCGTCGGCACGCTGGAGCAGATCTCCATCTCCCTGGCCGTCACCGTGCCGCTCGGGCTGGCCTGCGCGGTGTTCCTGAACGAAGTGCCCGGACGCTACGCGCGTTTCGTGCGCACCATCGTCGAGGCGATGACCGCCCTGCCGTCCATCGTGGCCGGTCTGTTCATCTACGCCACCGTCATCCTCCTCCTCGGCCGCGAGAAGTCCGGCATCGCCGCCGCGCTCGCGCTCAGCGTGATGATGCTGCCGATCATCATCCGCGCCGCCGACGTGGTGATCCGGCTGGTGCCGGGCTCGCTGCGGGAGGCGTCGTACGCCCTGGGCGCGAGCAAGTGGCGCACGGTGTTGACGGTCGTCCTGCCCACCGCACGCTCCGGCCTGACCACCGCCGTCATCCTCGGCACCGCCCGCGGCATCGGCGAGACCTCGCCGGTGCTGCTCACCTCCGGGGTCAACGCCGGACTGAACGCCGACCCGCTCAGGGGCCCGCAGATCTCACTGCCGCTGGCCACCTTCGACCTGGTGCGCTCGCCCCAACCCTCCTTCATCGCCCGTGGGTTCGGCTCCGCCGCCCTGCTGATGGCGCTGGTCCTGCTGCTGTTCGTGCTGGCCCGCGTGATCGGCGGGCGCGGACCCGGCGAACTGACCCGCAACCAGCGGCACCGCCGCGTGCTCGCCTCACGGCGTGACGCCGAGCGCATGAGCAGGCGGACGCGGCAAAGGGTCCAGTCGGCCGAGGACGCTGTCCCGGCGCCGGACCCCGGCTGACCGCCGCACCCGCACCAGCACCGACACACCCGCCCCGTCACCGACCCCGACCTGGAGTTCTTCGTCATGCCCGGATCACCTCCGGCCACCTCCGCACGCCTCCGTACGAGAGCCGTGACCGCCCTCGTCCTCCTGGCCGCCCTGCTGTTCGGCGCCGTTCCCGCCGACGCCGCGACCTATGTGCCGATCTCGGGCGCCGGCTCCACCTGGAGCCAGAACGCGCTCGACCAGTGGCGGGCCAACGTCAAGCAGTACGGCATGACCGTGAACTACAACGGCACGGGTTCGTCGGACGGCCGTAACCAGTTCCGCAACGGCACCGTGGACTACGCCGTCTCCGAAATCCCGTACGGCATCAAGGACTCGGGCGTCGTCGACTCGCCGCCGTCCCGGAAGTACGCCTACATGCCGATCGTGGCCGGCGGTACGTCGTTCATGTACAACCTCACCATCGGCGGCCGCCGGGTGACCAACCTGCGGCTGTCCGGCGAGGTCATCGCCAAGATGTTCACCGGGCAGATCAAGACCTGGAACGACCCCGCCATCAAGGCCGACAACCCGGCGCTCGCCGCCGCGCTGCCCGCCCGCCGGGTGGTGCCGGTGGTGCGCTCCGACGGCTCCGGTACGACCGCCCAGTTCACCACCTGGCTGAGCAAGCAGCACGCGGGCCTGTGGGACGCCTACTGCCGCCGGGCCGGCCGGACCACCCCCTGCGGGGCGACCTCGAACTACCCGGTCGTGTCGGGCGCCGGCTTCGTCGGACAGTCGGGCTCCAACGGTGTCTCCGGCTATGTCGCCCAGGCCGGCAACGTCGGCACGATCACCTATGTCGAGTACTCGTACGCCGTGTACACGACCGGCTTCCCGGTCGCCAAGGTGCTCAACCGGGCCGGGTACTACGTCGAGCCGACCGCGAAGAACGTGGCGGTGGCGCTGACCAAGGCGGACATCGAGGAGAACGCCTCGTCCCCGGCGTATCTGACCCAGAAGCTCGACCGCGTCTACAACGACTCGGACGCGCGCAGCTACCCGCTCTCCAGCTACAGCTACATGATCATCCCGACCAAGCTGGAGTCGAACTTCAACACCCAGAAGGGCAAGACGCTCGGCGCCTTCTCCTACTACTTCCTGTGCCAGGGCCAGCAGCGCGTCGACAGCCTCGGGTACTCGCCGCTGCCGATCAACCTCGTGCAGGCCGGGCTGAAGCAGGTCCGCAGGATCCCCGGCGTCGATGTCGAGAGCATCGACATCAAGAAGTGCAACAACCCGACCTTCTCGTCGGACGGCAGGAACACGCTGGTCAAGACCGCGCCGTTCCCGCCCGCTTGTGACAAGAAGGGCGCGACCCAGTGCTCCACCGGTACGGGTGGGGCCAAGACGCCCACCCAGGTGGGCGGCGGTTCCGGTGGCGGTGGCGGCTCCGGTGGGAGCGCGTCCGGTGGCTCGGGGTCGGCTTCCGGGACCGGGGGTGGCTCCGGTGGGGCCGCCGCGTCCGGTGGCGGCGGAACCGGTGGTGCCGGGCCCGGCGGTTCGGCTGCCTCCGGCGGTGCGGGGCCCTCGGGGACGCCGGGCGCCGGCAGTGGCGGCGCGTCGGTCGATCCGGACACCGGGCAGGTCATCGGCGCGGGGGGCCCTGCGGGCGGCGGGACCGGGGTGGATGCGTTCGCCCAGCCTGTGAGCACGTCGCGGGGGATCAGTGGGGGTACGCGTACGGCGTTGATGGTGCTCGCGGGTGGGTTGTTGCTGGCGATCACCGTGGGGCCTCCGTTGATCAGCCGTCGACTCAAGCGGGGCGGCTCGCTGTGATGGGTCGTCGTTCGTCCGCCGCGCCGTCGGGGCTGGTCGCGCCCCGCGGCGGAGCCGCTGATCGATACAGCCACGCGCCCCTCAAGGGCGTTGCGCGGAGGTTCGTTTCCACCTTCCTGGCCGTTGCGGTCGCCCTGCTGTCCGTGATCGGCGTCGGCGTGCTCGTCTCTCCCGGGCCCGCCTCGGCCGCCGACTCCTCGTCCGACGTGACCGTCGCCGGTGAAGGGCCCTACGGGGACCTGAAGGTGACGGTCAGTCAGACGCACAACCTCGTCAACCAGGTCGTCCGGGTGTCCTGGAAGGGCGCCGCCCCGACCGTCTCCGACACCACCTATGCCGCCAACTACCTCCAGATCATGCAGTGCTGGGGGGACGGGAACTCCGGGCCCGACCCCGAGCAGTGTCAGTTCGGGGGTTCCTCCGCGCTGGGTGCCGGGGCCGGTAGTCAGACCGCGGGGGCGTACACCAACACCCGGCAGCTCAGCTACGGCGGGCTCAAGGATCCGGCGCAGGAGTTGCCGCCGGCGTCCGGGACCGGGATCTCCTATGTGCCGTTCCGGTCGGTGACCGGGGATGTGATCACGAAGGGGAACTGGAACGAGTTCTACGACGTGAACACCTCCAACGAGGTGCCGTACGCCCGGACCGGGCCCGACGGCACCGGTGAGGTGTACTTCGAGGCGCAGACGGGGCTGGAGGCGCCCGGCCTGGGGTGCGGGGAGGTGCCCGCGGGGGCCTCCGGAGTCACCGCCGGGCGCAAGTGCTGGCTGGTCGTCGTGCCGCGCGGGGAGAGCGAGGTCGACGGCACCGCGTACACCACGCGGTCGAGCGGGCTGCTGGAGTCCTCGCCGCTGAGCGCGAGCAACTGGAAGCACCGGCTGGTCGTGCCGCTGGGCTTCGAGCCGATGGGGCGGTTCTGCCCGATCGGCGCCGACGAGCGGGGCACGCTCGGGAACGAGGTCGTCGCTGAGGTCGTCACCCGGTGGCAGCCCGCCCTGTGCCAGTCCGCGGGCCGGACCATCTACGGATACGCCCAGGTCACCGATGACACCGCGCGCGCCAAGCTGGTCTCCGGATCGCCGGGGCTGGTCTTCCTCGGACGTCCGGTCACCGGCGACCAGGTGCCGGCCGGGCAGCGGCCCGTCTACGCGCCCGTCGCCCTGTCGGGACTGACCCTCGGGTTCTTCATCGAGAGCCAGGCCGGGTTCGGCGCGCCCGCGGCCGTCAAGGCGCGCGACGGGGCCCGTCTGACCTCGCTGAATCTCACCCCGCGACTGGTGGCCAAGCTGCTCACCGAGTCGTACCAGGACGGCAATTCGCGGCTCGCGCCGAGCACCGTGGCGAACCCGTTCAACCTGGCCGCGGACCCCGAGTTCCTCAAGTACAACCCCGGCTACAAGGACCTCAGCTTCCCCGGCGGCCTCGGCGACGCGCTCGTACCGGAGGCGCTGGCCGACGCCACCTGGGAGCTGTGGAACTGGGTGCGCCAGGACCCGGCCGCCCGCGAGTTCCTGAGCGGCACCGCCGACAACGCGGGGCGGTACGGCGAGGCCGGCTTCTCCGGGATGAAGGTCAACCCGCACTACAAGGACATGGAGCTGCCCCGGGAGGAGTTCCCGAAGAGCGACCCGTTCTGCCAGAAGTTCGAGGACCACCCCGACCACCCGCTGTGCATCCAGGACAAGCACCCGTACGCCACCGACCTGCACTCCGCCGCCCGCGCGGCCGCACGGGGCGACACCCTGGCCCGCACCAACTGGGACAACACCTCGACTCCCCCCGGCTACAAGAAGAACCCGCCGCAGCCCGCGGGCAAGCGGGCCGTCCTCGCCCTCACCGACACGGCGACGGCGGCACGCTACGGCCTGGTGCCCGCCAAGCTCCAGAACGCGGCCGGCCGGTTCGTCGCCCCCGACACCCGGGGTCTGCTCGCGGGGCAGGCCGCCATGAAGTCCGGCGGGGTGAGCGGGGTGGAGGTCGCCGACCCGGCCACCAAGAGCCGTGACGCCTACCCGCTGACGCTGCTCACCTATGCCGCGACCGTGCCGGAGAAGCTCACCGAGCAGGAGGGCGCGGACTACGCGGCCCTGCTGAAGTACGCGGCCGGCGACGGCCAGCGACCCGGCGTGGCGGCCGGCACCCTCCCCGAGGGGTACGCCCCCCTCCCGGCCGAGGTGCGGGGTCGTACGCGTTCCGCCGCCGAGGCCATCGCCTCGCGTGCCGGTGCCTCGGCGCCGAACCCGCCGACCGCCGGCGGCACCGGCGGCGGCTCGGGCACGGTGTCCGGTGGCTCCGGTGACGTGGGTGGGATCGGTGCGGCGGGCTCGGGAGGTGCCGCGCTCAGCGGGGGCGCCGGGACCTCCGGCGGGTCGGCCGCCGCGGGTGGCGCCGCAGGTACCGGGGCCTCCCCGTCCGCCGCCGCACCCTCGGTCTCCCCGTCCACCGCTCCGGCCGCCGCCTCGGGCAGCCCGCTGCTGCGCACCCCCGACTGGGCGCTCGGCGCCGTGCGCTACGCCCTTCTGATCGCCCTGGTCGCCGGTCTCGCCGCCGCCGTCTGCGGCCCCCTCCTGCCGAGGGCCGTGCCGCGACTGGCCGCCGCCGTCTCGACCTGGCGGGCCAGGGACAAGTCGTCCGACGACCGAGGGAGGTGATGCCCGCACCCGACACACCGACAGGTCCGCGCCAACGAACTGTCCGAAACACCGCGCCGGGCACCACCGCCCGGGCGAAGCCTAATCGAGAGGTACAGCACGTGAACAAGAAAATGGCCGCCGTCGCCGCCGTGGGTCTCGCAGGTCTGGTCACCGGCACGCTCAGCGCCACGCAGGCCGCCGCCGACCCCGCCGGGACGCCCGCCTACCGTCAGCTCGCCGGCGTGGGTTCCGACACCACGCAGGACGTCATGAACGGGATGGCCCAGGCCATCACGATCAACGGCACCAAGGTCATCGGCTCCTACGACGCCACCGGCTCGGCCCAGGTCACCACCAAGGACCCGGCCACCACCCCCGGTTGCACCATCGCCCGTCCGAACGGCTCCGGCGCCGGCCGCACCGCCCTTCAGAACTCCCTCCAGGCGGGCAACGGCTGCCTGGACTTCTCGCGTTCCTCCAGCCTCAACCTGGCCGCCGCCAGCCCGGGTCTGACCTACGTCCCGTTCGCCGTGGACGCCGTCAGCTACTCGATCACGCCCACCAGCACGGTGCCGCGCAAGCTCACGATGGCCGACCTCAAGGCCATCTACCACTGCGACCCCAACTACGTGGGCGCCGGCCCCAACTACAGCCTGACGGTGTACCTGCCGCAGGCCGGCTCGGGAACCCGCAGCTTCTGGGAGTCCCAGATGGGCATCACCGACGCCGACGTGGTCGCCGGTGTCTACCCCTGCATCAAGGACAAGAAGAACGGCAACCCGGTCCAGGAGCACGACGGCCGTGTCCTCGACGACAAGTCGATCGTCCCGTTCTCCATCGCGCAGTACAACTCGCAGGCCTCGCTGACCATCGCCGACCTCCGTGGCCGCGCGATCCTCGGCACCGTCGACGGTCTCGCGCCGACGGTCCTGAACAGCAACTTCGGTGTGAAGCGCGACGTCTACAACGTGATCCCGACGAGCAAGATCGGCACCGCGCCGTGGAGCAACGTCTTCGTCGGCGGCAACTCCCTGATCTGCCAGCAGACCTCGGTGATCAACACCTACGGCTTCGCCACCAACCCGAACTGCGGCGACACCAGCAAGCAGACCTCCTGACGCCCTTCCCGGATCTCCGCAAGACATCCTCCAGAAGGAGAGCACGACAGTGCTGAAGAAGACTCTCCCGCGGGCCCTGGCCGGCGGCCTCGCGGGCCTGGTCGCCGTCCTCGCGGGCGGTATCGCCGCGGCTCCGGCCGCGCAGGCCGCCGAGATCGGCACGGCCGCGGTCACCCCGGCGACCGGCGCCGACACCTCGCCGATGTCACTGACCACCACGGGCCCCTGCCCGGACAACGCCACCAACATCATCGCCACGGTCACCGGCTCCGGCTTCCCCGCCGAAGGCCAGATCGTCGTGGGCAACTCGCCGATCACCAGCTACGGCAGCACGGCCGACGGCGGAATGATCGTCCCGCTGAGCGACACCATGCGGAGCTTCGCCCAGACGGCCGGCTTCACCACCCTGACCGGCAAGTACACCTTCACCATCACCTGCCGTACCCCGTTCAACGGCACCAGCCTCGGTGACTTCCCGTCGTCGATCTGGTTCACCTCCAACACGGAGTACCAGAACACCGACCCGGCCGTGAAGACGGACACCACCACGTCCCTCGCGGTGTCCCCGGCCTCCCCGGTCACCGCGGGCACCCCGGTGACGCTGACCGCGACCGTCGCCCCCGCGGGCGCGGCCGGTGAGGTCCAGTTCCGTGACAACGGCAACCCGCTCGGCGCCCCCGTGGCCGTCTCCGGCGGCCAGGCTCAGCTCGTCACCAGCGCGCTCGGCGCCGGCAACCACGCGCTGACCGCCGTGTTCACTCCGTCGAGCGCCGCCTACAACGGCTCGACGTCCAGCGCGGTCGCCTTCTCCGTCGAGGCCGCCCCGGCGACCCCGACCACCACCGCGCTGGCCGTCTCCCCGGCCGGTGGCGCCGACAAGTTCAGCCCCGTGAGCATGACGGCGTCGGTGTCGCCCGCCTCGGCGGCCGGTTCCGTGAAGTTCCAGGACACCGTCGGCGGCACCACCACCACGCTGGGCACCGTGCAGGTCGCGGGCGGCCAGGCGGCCTTCAGCACCAGCAGCCTGGCCGAGGGCGACCACTCCTTCACGGCCGTGTTCGTCCCGGCGGACCCGGGCACCTACACCGGCTCGACCTCCGGCAACGTCCCGTACGTGATCGGCGCCTTCAAGGGTGTGACGGCCTCGCAGGACATCACCACCACCGTCGAGTCCGGAGCCCTGGTCATCAGCGTGGACAACCCGCACGTCACGCTGCCCTCGCCGCAGCTGAACACCGACGGCGACCTGCTCACCACCTCGGGCGCGATCAACCCGGTCACGCTCACCGACACCCGCGCGGGCAACCCCGGCTGGTCCGTCAGCGGCCAGGTGACCGACTTCGCCGACGGCGGCTCGCACCAGATAAACGGCCAGAACCTGGGCTGGACCCCGAAGGTCACCGACAAGGGCCAGTCCCAGACGGTCACCGCCGGTGCGGTGGTCGCCGCGGCCCACGGTGTCGCCCCCGGCGACTCCGGCTCGGCCGGTCTGAAGTCCTCCCGCTCGCTGGCGGGCGGCACCGGACTGGGCACCGCCCACCTCGGCGCCGACCTGGCCCTGAACGTGCCGACCTCGACCGTGGCCGGCACCTACACCGCCACTCTCACCCTGACGGCCATCTGACCCGGGCGGATGGCTGACGGGGCGGACCTCCACATCCCCCTCGGAACCGCCCCGGGCCGGGACGGGCAGCCCTCCTGCCCGTCCCGGCCACACCCGCTCGATCAGCACCCCGCCCACCCGTGCACCGGTATCGCGCCCGAACGGACGACCCCGACATGATCACGACCTCGGCCCGCCGCATCGCCGCCGTCCTGGCCGCCTGCCTCCTCGCCGTCCTCCCGGCCACGCACGCGTCGGCCGGCGCACCCGGCGACGGGGGACAGGGCAGCCCCGGGCGCACGACGTTCGGCGTCCAGCCCTCGGCCGCGAAGAAGCCCGACGCCCGGCCGAACTTCTCCTACGGCGCCACCCCGGGCGCCCTCGTCAAGGACCACATCGCCGTCTTCAACTACGGCACGAAGCCGCTGACGTTGCGGGTGTACGCCCAGGACGCCTTCACCACCGCCGACGGCGGTTTCGACCTGTTCGCGGCCAAGCACAAGCCCACCGACGCCGGTTCCTGGATCGAGCTCCGCAAGGACCAGGTCAAGATCCCCGCCCGCTCCCGCGTCATCGTGCCCTTCACCCTGACCGTCCCCGCGAAGGCCACCCCCGGTGACCACACCGCCGGCATCGTCGCCTCGCTCTCGGCCGCCGGCGCCGACGACAAGGGCAGCAAGGTCGCCCTCGACCAGCGGGTCGGCGCCCGTGTCTACCTCCGGGTGGCCGGCGCCCTCACGCCCCGCCTCGCCGTGGAGGACCTGCGCACCGTCTACGACGGCACCGCCAACCCCTTCGGCACCGGCTCCGCGACGGTGACGTACACCGTCCGCAACACCGGCAACGTCCGGCTGGCGGCCCATCAGACGGTGACCGTCCGCGACGGACTGGGCGGCACCGCCGAGGTGTCCGGGCCGCGCGACCTCCCCGAACTGCTGCCGGGCGACTCCGTGGCCGTCACGGCGAAGGCCACCGGAGTGCTGCCCGCCTTCCGGGACACGACCAGCGTCACGATCGACCCCGAGCCGGTGCGCGGCGACATCCAGCACCGCATCCTGCCCCGCGTCACCGCCACCGAGGCGTTCACCGCCGTGCCCTGGGCGTTTCTGGCCCTGCTGCTGGTGCTCGCCACGGCCGTCACCCTCGTTCTGATACGCCGTCACAGGCGCCGTAGGTCCCGGAGCGCGCCCGCGCGTTCCGTGTCCCGCCCCAAGCAGGCCGTCGGACTGGCGGCGGCGACCGTGCTGGCCGCCGGAGCCTTCGTCGGGGGCACCCCGGTGGACGCACGCGCGGCGGACGCGGGCAGGCTCGCGGTCACCCCGGGGAAGGGCAGCGACACCCAGGCCATCACCCTCACCGCCGAAGCGCCCTGCCCCGCCAGGACCACCAACGTCATCGCCCGGGTGGCCGGGGCGGGCTTCCCGCGCGACGGACAGATCGTCGTCGGCAACGCGCCGCTCACCACCTACGGGACGGTGCCGGGAGCCGGGCTCAGCATCCCGCTGATGTACACCATGCGGGACTACGCCGGCACCGCCGGGTTCACCACCTTGCGCGGCACGTACACCTTCACCGTCAGCTGCCTCAAGGGCCCCTTCGACCCGACCAGTCTGCGGAACTTCACGGGCTCCCTGCGGTTCACGCAGAACAGCGCGTACCGGGACGGGACGAAGGTCGCGCTGCCCGAGAAGGCGCCGGTGCCGCCGAGTCCGGCCGCGCCGAACGCGTCGACCGCGCCGGAGGCGTCCGGGCAGTCGCAGGGGCTGCCCGTGCCGGCGGCGACCGGGCAGGGCGGCGCCGCCGTCCCGCCGGGCACCGCCCAGACCGTCCCCGTCGCCGCCGCCGAGGACTCCGACCCCGCCCTCACCGCCTGGTCCGTCACCGGATTCGGCGTCTGCCTCCTGGCCCTCGCGACGGCCGTCGCCCTCCGGGTGCGCGGCCGCCGCGCCCGGAGCGAGTGACCGCACCACACCACCAACCGACCGAACCGACTCCCAGGGAGACAAACCCCCGTGTCCATCACACCCCGCACACTCCGGATGTCCAGGGCGGCCGCCCTCCGCGTAGGCACGGTCGCAGCCGCCTGCGGCACGGCCGGACTGCTCGTCACCGCCGCCACCGTCGTACAGGCGTCCGCCGCCGAGGCCCCCGCCGCCATGTCCGTGACCCCCGTGTCCGGCACGGACACCGAAGGCATGACCCTGACCACCTCGGCGGGCTGCCCGGCCGAGGCGACGAACCTGATCGGCTATGTGAAGGGCTCGGGCTTCCCGGCCGAAGGCCAGAACGTCGTGGGCAACGCCCCGCTCGGCACCTACGGCACGACGCCGGACGGCGGCATCGTCGTACCGCTGTCCGACACCATGCGCAACTACGCCGGTGTCGCCGGGTTCACCACCCTCCAGGGCCGCTACGAGTTCACCCTCACCTGCCGTACCGCCTTCAACGGCACCAGCCTGCGCGACTTCACCGCGTCGATCTGGTTCACCTCCAACACCGCCTACCAGAACACCGACCCGGCCGGACCGGGCAACACCCCGACGCCGACGGACACCACCACGGCGACGCCGACCGACACGGGCACGCCGACGGACACGGGCACGCCGACCGACCCGCCCACCGACACCGAGTCGCCCACCGACACGGCCCTGCCCACCGACACCGCGCTGCCCACCGACACCGCCGCCCCGACGGACACCTCTGCGGCCGACGGCGGCACCACCGGCGGCGGCTCGCAGAACATCTCCACCGACGTCAACGGCGGCGCGTCCGGCGGTGGTTCGGGCGGCGGCTCGATGGCGGCCACCGGCGCCAACGCGGGCGCGCTCGGCGCCCTGTCCGCCGCGCTGGTGCTCGCGGGCATCGTCGTCGTCCGCCGCGCCCGCTCCCGTGAGGACTTTCCCGCCGGCGACACCCCGAACGCCTGAGCCGTGCCCGCACCCCACAGGAAGAGACCAAACACCATGCAGGTCAAGGCCGTACGCCGCCCGCTGGCGGCCACCCTCGTCACCGCGCTGGCCGCCGGGGCACTCGTACTCGGCACCGGCGGCGCCGAGGCCGACGTCCTCGGGGCGATGGAGGTCACCCCGGCCACCGGCACGGACACCAGCGGCATCTCGCTGACCACGTCCGCGCCCTGTCCGGACCCCGCGACCAACCTCATCGTCGAGGTCAGGGGCTCTGGCTTCCCCGCCGACGGCCAGATGGTGGTGGGCAACGCGCCGATCAGCACCTACGCCACCGCTCCGAACGGCGGCATCGTCGTACCGCTGTCCGACACCATGCGCAACTACGCAGGCGTCGCCGGGTTCACCACCCTTCAGGGCCGCTACGACTTCACGCTGACCTGCCGGCTCGCGTTCGGCCCGGCGAACTACGGCCAGTTCACCGCGCCGATCTGGTTCACCTCCGACACCACCTACCAGAACACCGCTCCGATCACCGCCACCACCACCAAGATCGCGGCGAGCCCGGCCGGCCCGGTCGTCCAGGGCACGTCGGTGAAGCTGACGGCGACCGTCGCCCCGGCCGCCGCGACCGGCACGGTGCGTTTCCTCGACGGCACGACCCAGCTCGGCGGCCCGGTCACCGTCACCGGCGGCGGCGTGGCCACCCTGACCACCAGCGCCCTGGCAGTCGGCACCCACGCGCTCAAGGCCCAGTTCACCCCGGCCGATCCGGCGACGTACGGCGGCTCGACCTCCACGGCGCTGTCCTACACGGTCAAGATCAAGCCCCCGGCGGTCGTCTCGGCGGCGAAGGTGACCGGCACCGTCCGGGTCGGCTCGACGGTGACCTGCGCGGTGTCGTTCAGCGGCGCGAGCTCGGTGACGTACTCCTGGCTGCGGGACGGCGTCGTGCTCAGCGGTGCCACCGGGCGGACCCGGGCCCTCGGTGCCGCCGACCGCGCGCACAAGATCGCCTGCCGCGCGAAGGGCACCAACAGCACCGGCAGCACGACCTCGACCAGCCCGTCCGTGACCGTGGCCCTCGGCCCCGCGCTGAAGAACGGCACGAAGCCGTCGTTCACCGGCACCCGCAAGGTCGGCTACCGGCAGACCGCCAAGCCGGGCACCTGGAGCCCGGCCGCCCAGTCGTACAGCTACGTCTGGAAGCGCGACGGCCGGGCGATCAGCGGCGCCACCCGCTCGACGTACACGCCCACCCGCGCCGACCGCGGCCACCTGCTCAGCCTGACCGTCACGGCCAAGCGGGCCGGGTTCGCCAACGGCACCGCCACCTCCGCCTCGGTGAGGATCGGATGACGGCACCGGTCATCGCCCCGGCCGGGCCCGCGGCAGCCGACCCCGCGTCGGCTCCCGGGCCCGGCCGGGCGCGGCCCGCACGCCCCGCCGCCGGTCCCGGACTGCGGGTCTTCAGCGCCGCGTTGAGCATCCTGGCCGCGGTGCTCCTCGGCTTCGTCGCCGACGCCGGCCTGGTCAGCGACCTGCGCCAGGCCCGGGACCGGCAGGTCGACTACGCGGCCTTCCGCGCCGCCCTCGCCAACGGGACCGCCCCGGTCGGGCAGTCCGCCGGGGGCGGCCGGGCGGCCGAGGCCGGTGAGCCCGTGGCCGTTCTGGCGATCCCCGAGCTCGGGCTGCGCGAGGTGGTCCGCGAGGGCACCACCGCCGCCGAGCTGTCCCACGGGCCCGGCCACCGCCGGGACACGCCGTTGCCGGGGCAGTCGGGAGTCAGCGTCATCATGGGCCGTCAGGCCACTTACGGCGGGCCCTTCCGGCGGCTGGGCGAGCTGAGCACGGGCGACACCTTCACGGTGACGACGGGTCAGGGCAAGCACACCTACCGGGTCATCGGCCCGCGCCGGTCGGGCGACCCCCAGCCGGACGTGCCCGCGGCGGACAAGGGACGGCTGACGCTGATCACCGCCGACGGCACCCCCTTCATGCCCCGGGGCATCCTGCGCGTGGACGCCGACCTGGTGTCGGCCGCCCAGCCGACGCCCGCGCCCGCCGTCGCCGCCGGAGCGCTGCCGGAGGAGGAGAAGCCGATGGCCACCCAGCAGTCGGCCTGGCTGCCGCTGGTGCTGTGGGGCCAGGCGCTCACCCTGGCCGCCGCCGCCCTCGCCTGGGCGCACGCCCGCTGGGGCCGACGGCACACCTGGGTCGTCGGCGTCCCGCTGCTCGGCGTGCTCGGCCTCACGGTCGCCGACCAGACGCTCCTGCTCCTGCCCAACCTGCTGTGATTCACCGATGTTCGCCCCCGCCGACGAAGGACGAGCCGTGACCGACCAGACCACCCAGACCGCGACCACGCTTCCGCTCCCGCCGGTGGAGGCGGCCGGGGTGACCGGCGCGACGCTCCAGGCCCGCCGGATCTCGGCCTGGTTCGGCGACCACAAGGTCCTCGACCGGGTCTCCCTGACCATGCCGGCCGGCCAGGTCACGGCCCTCATCGGCCCGTCCGGCTGCGGCAAGTCGACGTTCCTGCGCATCCTCAACCGCATGCACGAACTCATTCCGACCGCCTCCCTGGCCGGTGAGGTCCTCGTCGACGGCCAGGACGTCTACGCCGCCGGGCAGCGACTGACCGAGGCGCGCCGGACGATCGGCATGGTCTTCCAGAAGCCGAACCCCTTCCCCGCGATGTCGATCTACGACAACGTCACCTCCGGCCTGAAGCTCACCGGCACCCGGACGAACGGGGCGGCGAAGGACGACCTGGTGGAGGAGTGCCTGACCAAGGCGGGCCTGTGGAAGGAGGTCCGCGACCGGCTGCGCCAGCCCGGCGGCGCGCTCTCCGGCGGCCAGCAGCAACGCCTGTGCATCGCACGGTCGTTGGCGGTGCGCCCCAAGGTCCTGCTGATGGACGAGCCCTGCTCGGCTCTCGACCCGACCTCCACCCGCCGGATCGAGGAGACGATCCGCGAACTGGCCCACGAGGTCACCATCGTGATCGTCACGCACAACATGCAGCAGGCCGCCCGTGTCTCCGACCAGTGCGCCTTCTTCCTGGCCGAGCAGAACACCCCCGGCGCGATCGTCGAGCACGGCCCGACCCCGGCGATGTTCTCGGCCCCGTCGGACCCACGCACCGCCGACTACGTGGAGGGCCGCTTCGGATAGGCCGTGCCCTACGGCGACTGCGGCTCGCAGACGATCTCGTCGCGCGGCTTGTAGTGCGTGCGGAACGGCTCCCGTCGCACCACCTCGCCGTCGCGGACGAACACCCGCTGCACGGTGACGTCGAAGCCCTCCAGCGGGGTCTGCGGGACGCATCGCTGGTCGGCGCTGACCTTCCGCTCGGGCTGCTTCACGTGCGTGCGCGGGCCCTTGATCGCGCCGATGTCGTCGTACTTCCGGGTGCCCAGGAAGGTGATGGTGACCGACGAGGCGGTGGACTGGGCCTGGATGTACATGGCGTTGCCGGAGTCGTTCCTGAACCGCAGGTCCAGGCTGCCCCACGCGACCGTCGCCTCGCGGCCCTCCGGGTAACGCTCGATGTAGAAGGAGTGGGCGCCGTACTCCACGGGCTTGACGCCGGCGAAGAACATCGCGTTGAAGATGGTGGTGGCGACGGCGGAGACCCCGCCGCCGGGTGCCTTCGTGAACTCGTCGTTGAGGATCATGACGCCGTCGACGAAGCCGTTGGCCTCGGTGCGCTCGCCGACGGTCCGGTTGAAGCTCCAGGTCTTGTTCGGCATGACCAGGGAGCCGTTGATCAGTTCCACCGCGCGGCCGATGTTCCGCGTGCGGTAGGGAGCCGGTTCGAAGTTCACGGTGAAGGAGGACATCTGCTCCTTCAGCCCCAGTCGCTGGATGTTCTCGCGGGTCACCCGCGGCTCGGCCACGAGCGTGGCGACCTCGCCGCTGCGCCCGGCGCCCCGCTCGGTGAGCAGCGGCAGTACGGCCTTGCCGAGCGCCTTGTCGGTGACGACATGGCCGGCCCGGCCGTCCTGGGCCACCCCGACCCGGTTGCCGACGAGCCGCAGCTCGGCGTCGTGGGCCCGGGCGGGCAGGGCGGACAGGGACCGGGTGACAGCGGGGTCGGCGCGCAGGCCCTCGGCGTCCAGCCGGGGGGTGAGGCGGCCGGCGCCGTCGGGGCGCATCGTCAGGTGCTCGCCCAGGACGGACGGCTCGATTGTGAAGCGCAGATCCGCGGCGGTGAGCGTGACCGGCGCCGACATGGCCGGTTCCGCGAACTCGCGCACCGCCCGCCGCATCTCCCGCTCGGTGACCTCGGGCCTGGTCTCACGGGTGGGCAGGGCGGTGACGGAGTCCGCGTCGCCGCGCAGGAAGGCGGTGCGCAGGGGGTCGACCGCGGCCTCGGTGTCGAGGGCCCGGCCGTTCAGCGGGGCGGTCGGCCGCACCTGTCCGTCCTCGAAGGTGACGGCGCCCTCGCGGACCTTCTGGTCGACGGACTTCGCCACCTTCCGCAGGGCGGTGCGGGCCTTGTCCTCGTCGACGTCCACGACGGGCTCGACCGAGCCGCCCGAGCTGAAGAGACCGCCGATCACGGTGAAGGGGTCGGCCGAGTCGGTGCGGGACGCCCGGTCCACGGTCTGCTCGTAGTCGAAGGTGATGCCGACCTGACCCGGATCGATCCTGCCCTTGCGGTCACCGACCGTCACCGGCAGGTCACGCGCGGCGGCCGGGCCCAGCCGGTCCTCCAGCTTCCGGACGGCCTCCGTGCGGCTCAGACCGCCGATGTCCACGCCGCGCACGGTCGTACCGGCCTCTATGTCCCCGCCCGCGAGCAGCAGCCCGGCGAGATACAGGCCGCCGACGCCCACGGTGAGGGCGCCGCCGGCCAGGGCGAGCGGCGGAAGCGAGGCGATACGGCGTGCTGCGGCGTTGGTCGGGGCGGAGGGGGCGCGGAGGCGCATGGGTCTCCCGGGCGGACGATCGACGGGGACGACGCGTGGGTGACGCGACGCTGTGCGCGAGGCAAGCACACCAAGCTAGCCATAATCAGGCCAAAGCATCTATGTCGTGGACCACGTATGTCCCGGTTCACACGTCGTGTCCCGTTCCGCCTCTCACGCCCCTGACGTCACCTCCGCCTTCCTGTGCCGCTCGCGCGCCTCCAGCGCCCTGTTGCGGCGGACCGAGGCGAGGAAGGACGCGGTGATCAGGGCGACACCGATCAGGCCGGTGACGAGCTCGCTGATCTGGTGCCGGATGGTGATCAGCAGGATCGCGGCGAGGGCGCCGATGGCGTAGTGGGCGCCGTGCTCCAGGTAGACGTAGTCGTCGAGGGTGCCCTGGCGGACCAGGTGGACGGTGAGCGAGCGGACGTACAGCGCGCCGATGCCGAGGCCCAGCGCCATCCAGAAGATGTGGTTGGTCACGGCGAAGGCACCGATCACACCGTCGAAGGAGAAGGACGCGTCCAGCACCTCCAGGTACAGGAACAGGAAGAACGCGGCCTTCCCCGCCAGGGCCGCGACCGGCCGGCCCTCGGCCCTGGCCCTCTCCGCCTCCTCGTGCTCGTGTTCCTCCTCCGCCTCGATCCGGTCCTCGAAGTAGCCGGAGAGGCCGCCGACCACGAGATACGTGATCAGACCGGCCACGCCGGACAGCAGCACGGTGGTCGTAGTGTCGGCGTGGCCCGTGCTGACGTGGGCGTGGCCGGCGAAGGCCAGTGCCGTGGCCAGGAGGGCGACGAGCGCCAGGCAGACCGAGAGCATGTCGATCCTGCCGAGCCGCGCGAGCGGGCGCTCCAGCCAGGTCAGCCACTTGATGTCGCGGTCCTCCAGGATGAAGTCGAGGAAGATCATCAGCAGGAACATGCCGCCGAAGGCCGCGATGGCCGGATGGGCGTCGGTGACCAGGTTCTCGTAGCGCTCCGGCTCGTCCAGGGCGAGCCGCACCGCCTCGACGGGGCCGACCTCGGCGCTGATCGCGACGATCACCACCGGGAACACCAGCCGCATGCCGAAGACGGCGATCAGGATGCCGACGGTCAGGAAGACGCGCTGCCAGAAGGCGTTCATCCGCTTGAGGATCCCGGCGTTGACGACCGCGTTGTCGAAGGACAGGGATATCTCCAGGACCGTCAGGATCAGCACGATCCCGAACGCCTCCCAGCCCCACTGCCACGCGGCGAAGGCGAGGCCGAGCGCCGTGACTCCCAGCGATGGGCCGAAGGTCCTCAGCAGCATCGTCAGCCCTCCGCCTTCACGGCGAGGACCGGGCAGCCCACGCCCAGCAGGATCTGCTGGGCCGCCGAACCCATGATCAGCTTGCCGACCGCGCTGCGCCGCCGGAGACCGATCACCACCAGGGAGACGTTCTTGGTCTCCGCCAGGTCGATGATCTCCTCGGCGGCGTCGCGGGCGCCGAGGACCTGACGGACGTCGAAGTCGACGCCGAGTGCCGCGAGGTCCTCGCGGACATGCGTCAGGTCCGGTTCCTGAGCGAAGCGCGGGTCCGCCAGCGCGTCGCCCCGCGAGGCGTTCACCACGAGCAGTTTCTCCTCGCGCCGGCGGGCCTCGTCGATCGCCGCGCGCAGGGCCGCCTCCCCCTCCGGGGTGGGGACGTAGCCGACCAGGATGGTCATCTCGATCTCCCTTTCAGAACGTCTCAGGCGGCGCTTCGCGCGCGCAGCGGACTCACGACGAACCTGCGGATCAGCGGCCACACCAGGACCAGGGCGATCACCGTGTAGACCGTGTACGACACCGGCCCGCCCAGCAGCCCCGACAGCTCGCCGCCGGACAGCTGGAGGGAGCGCCGGCCCTGGAGCTCCGCGCGCGGGCCCAGGATCACGCCGACGATCAGCGGCAGCACCGGCAGCCCGAAGCGTCGCATCGCGAAGCCCAGCAGGCCCAGGGTGAGCAGGATGAACAGGTCCAGGGGCTGGGCGTTGACGGCGTAGGCGCCCATCGAGGCGAAGAACAGGATGCCCGCGTAGAGGTAGGGCCGCGGGATCCGGAGCAGCTTCGCCCACGCCGGCGCCAGCGGCAGGTTCAGCAGCAGGAGCAGCAGGTTCCCCACGAACAGGCTGGCGATCAGGACCCACACCAGGCTCGACTCCCGCTCGAACAGCAGCGGCCCCGGCTGGATGCCGTACGACTGGAAGGCCGCCAGCATCACCGCGGCCGTGGCGTTCGTCGGCAGGCCGATCGCCAGCATCGGGACCAGGGTGCCGGCCGCCGACGCGTTGTTCGCGGCCTCCGGACCCGCCACCCCCTCGATCGCGCCCTTGCCGAACTCCTCGGGGTGCTTGGTCAGCCGTTTCTCCGTGGCGTACGACAGGAAGGTCGGGATCTCCGCGCCCCCGGCCGGCAGCGCGCCGAACGGGAAGCCGTACGCCGTCCCGCGCAGCCAGGGCTTCCAGGACCGCTTCCAGTCCTGCCGGCCCATCCACGGGCGGCCCACCGGGACCACCTCGGCGGGCCGGCGGCGCAGATGCGCGGCCACCCACAGCGCCTCGCCGACCGCGAAGATGCCGACCGCGACCACGACGACGTCGATCCCGTCGGCCAACTGCGGGATGCCCAGGGTCAGTCGCTGCTGACCGGAGACCGTGTCGATGCCGACCAGGCCGATCGTCAGGCCGAGGAGCAGGGATATGAAGCCGCGGATGCGCGAGGAGCCCAGGACCGACGTCACGGCGATGAACGACAGCAGCATCAGCGCGAAGTAGTCGGGGGCGCCCAGGCTGACCGCGAAGTCCACCACGAACGGGGTGATCAGGACCAGCAGCAGGGTGCCGATGGTGCCCGCCACGAAGGAGCCGATCGCGGCCGTGGCCAGGGCCTGGGCGGCGCGGCCCGCCTTGGCCATCTTGTTGCCCTCGATGGCGGTGACCACGGACGAGGACTCGCCGGGGGTGTTGAGCAGGATCGACGTCGTCGAGCCGCCGTACATGCCGCCGTAGAAGATGCCGGCGAACATGATGAACGCCTGCACCGGCTCCATGCCGTAGGTGACCGGCAGCAGCAGGGCCACCGTCATCGCCGGGCCGATGCCCGGCAGGACGCCCACCGCGGTGCCGATGACCACGCCGACCAGGGCGAGCAGCAGGTTCAGCGGGTCCAGCACGTCCGCGAAGCCCTGCATGAGGTGGTTCAGGTTGTCCATGGCGCGGGCCTCACAGGATTCCTTGCAGGACACCGGCGGGGAGATTGACGCCGAGGCCGATCGCGAAGGCGTAGAAGGTGCTCAGGGAGAGCGTCGCCGCGATCAGCAGATTGCGGACGTAGTGGCGGTTGCCGAGCGCGAACGCCGTGCCCCAGAACAGCAGGCCGCCGCTGATCACCCAGCCGAGCCGCTCGATGAGCAGCGCGTTCGCCACGAACACCGCGGCCAGCAGGGCCACCGTGCGCCAGTCGGTGCCGTCCGACAGATCGACGTCCTCGCCGGCCTCCGGCACCCCGCGGCCGCCCCGGGCCACGTCGACGGCGTACAGCACCGCGAGCAGCACCAGCAGCGCGCCCAGGATCAGCGGGACCGCGCGGGGGCCGACCGGGTCGGTGCCGCTGGTGATGTGCTCGATGCCCAGCGCGTCCACGATCACGGCGGCGCCCAGCAGGGCGAGGAACGCGCACACGCCGTACTGCGCGCGGTCCCCGCCCTCCCGCGACTCCCGCTCGGTCAGGTCCTCCACCTGGGAGCTCATGCCAGCCCGAGCTCTGCCAGCAGGTCGGCGACCGCCTTGTCCTGCTCGGTGAGATAGCTGCCGAACTCGTCTCCGGCGGCGAAGGCGTCGACCCAGCCGTTCTTCTCCAGCTGCGCCTTCCACTCCTCGGAGTCGTGCATCGTGGTCAGCGAGTCGACCCAGGTCTGCTTCTGCTCGTCGGTGATGCCCGGAGGGGCCACGATGCCGCGCCAGTTGGTGAAGACCAGGTCGATACCGGAGTCCTTGAGGGTGGGGGCGTCCTTGAGCGCGTCGATCGGCTTCTCGCTGGTCACCGCCAGCACCCGCACCTGACCGGCCTCGATCTGGTCGAGGAACTCACCGAAACCGCTGGCCCCGAAGGCGAGTTTGTTGCCGAGGATGGCCGGGAGCAGCTCGCCGCCGCCGTCGTAGGAGACGTAGTTGACGTCCTTCGGCTTGATGCCGACGGCCTTCGCCAGCTGCATCGGCAGCAGATGGTCGGGGCCGCCCGGCGACGAACCGCCGCCCACCGCGAGCTTCTTGGGGTCCTTCTTCCACGCCGTGACGAGGTCGTCCATCGTCTTGTACGGGGAGTCCTTCGGCACCACGATCGCGCCGGCCTCCTCGATCAGCTTGGCGATCGGCGTGGTGTCGGTCAGCGTCGCCTTGGACTTGGAGGTGTACGACGCCCCGACCACACCCAGGCCCATCTGCATGGCCATCTTGCCGTTGCCCTTCTCGTTCACCAGGCGCTGGAGGCCCACGGTGCCGCTGGCGCCGGGCAGGTTGAACACCTGGACACCGGAGGCGACCTCGGTGTCCTGCATGACCTGGGAGACGGTGCGGGCGGTGAGGTCGTAACCGCTGCCCGGGGTGTTGGGGACCATCAGGCGCAGCCCGCTCACGGGCTTGCCGGAGCCTCCCGAGCCGTCCTCCTCCTGGTCGGCGGTGGCGCCACAGGCGCTGACCGCGACCATCGAAACGGCGGCAAGAGCTCCGACAAGTGCGGCTCGTCGACTTCTCATGGCTCATCTCTTTCGCTCGGCCCGATCCGGCGCCATGATTGTGCGGTTCCTGAGACACCCCGTCTCGGTTGTGTGACCATTGAAGGTTGAGTTCATAGTGGTCATAACGGCACGGTCGCCGTCCCGAAGACAGCGGCGTCAGACGCTCGCGGGCGAGCTGCTGGTATGGCAGCTCGCCATTGTCGTGATCGTGCTCGCCGCCGTGGCCGCGGTGTCGCTGGCGCAGTCACAGGCGACCTTCGACCGGGTCGAGGGGCGCCGGGTGACCGCGCTCGCCGAGGAGACGGCGGGCAACCCCCTGGTGCGCACCCAGTTGGTGCGGCCCGCCCCGGCCGAGATGCTCGCGCCCCTGCTCCAGTCCACCCTGACCCGGTCCGGCGTCACCTCCGCGATGGTCGCCGACACCGACGGCGAGATCGTCGCCGCCACCGACCCGACGCTGGTCGGAACACGGATGCCGGCCGACGGACCGCGGGCCGCCGGGGCCGTCGGCTGGTCCGGGGAACTGCCCGTGGGCGGCGTCACCCAACTCGTCGCGCAGGCGCCGGTGCTCGGGGCGGAGTTGGACAACGCGGGCGACCACCTGGGCACCGTGATGATCGGGCGGGCCTCCCCGTCGGTCTGGCAGCGGCTGGTCGGCGCCTCCTCGTACCTGCTGGTCTACCTGGGCGTCGCCAGCGTTCTCGGCGTGGCCGGCTCCTGGCTCCTCGCCCGGCGGATCAAACGGCAGACCTTCGGCATGGAGCCGCGCGAGATCGCCGGGCTCGCGGAGCACCGGGAGGCGATGCTCTTCGGGATCGCCGAGGGGGTCGTGGCCCTCGACCCGCACCAGCGCCTGACCTTGGTGAACGCCGTCGGCCGCAGACTCCTCGACCTCCCCGAGAACTGCGTCGGCACGAGCCTCACCGACCTCGGGATCGAGGGGCGGCTGTACGACGTGCTGGCCGGGAGCCCCGAGGAGGAGGCCGGCCGGCGCGACGAGGTCGTCGTACGCCGGGGGCGTGTCCTGGTGATGAACCGGATGGACGTCACCAAGGACGGGCGCCGGCTCGGCTCGGTCACGACCCTGCGCGACCGTACCGAACTCGCCCAGTTGGAGCGCGAGTTGGGATCCTTCCGCAGCACCGCCGAGCTGTTGCGCGCCCAGGCCCACGAGTTCTCCAACCAGCTGCACACCATCTCCGGGCTCATCCAGATCGGCGAACACGACGAGGTCGTACGGTACGTGCGCGCCCTGCGCAGACACCGCGAGTCGCTCGATCTGCACCTCACCAGCCGGGTCCGGGACCGGGCCGTCGCCGCGCTGCTCATGGCCAAGTCGGCGCTGGCCGCGGAACGCAAGGTACGGCTGAGGATCTCCGAGCGCACCGCCCTGGACCGCCTGGAGCCGACGGACTCCGCGGATGTGGCGACCGTGCTCGGCAACCTCGTGGACAACGCGGTCGACGCGGCCGCGAGCGGTTCCAGAGCCTCCGGGGACGAGGCGTGGGTGGAGGTGGAGCTGCGCCAGGACGCCTCCAGCGTGGAGATCGTCGTACGGGACTCCGGGCCGGGCGTGGCACCGGAGCTGGCGCAGGAGGTGTTCACGCACGGATTCACCACCAAGGCCGCGCAGGGCGGCGACCGGGGGATCGGCCTGGCGCTGACCCGGCTGGTGTGCAAGCGCCGCGGTGGTGAGGTGTCGGTGGCCAACACACCGGCGGGCGCCATGTTCACCGCCCGGATGTCCGTCGGCCGACCGGCCGACCGAGCTACGGAGGCGGTCCGATGATCGATGTGCTGATCGTGGAGGACGACTTCATGGTGGCGCGGATCCACCGTGGCTTCGTCAACGACGTCGACGGGTTCCGGGTGACCGGCACGGCGGACTGCGGGGAGCGGGCACTGACCGCGGTGGCCGAGCTGCAACCGGACCTGGTGCTGCTCGACCTCTATCTGCCCGACATGTTCGGCCTGGAGATCATCCCCCGGCTGCGCACCGCCGGGCACGACTGCGACGTCATGGTGATCAGCGCCGCACGCGAGTCCGAGGCGGTCCGGGGCGCCGTACGGCAGGGCGTCGTCGACTATCTGCTGAAGCCCTTCGACGCGGAGGATCTCAGGGCGCGCCTGGAGCAGTACGCGGCCCGGCGCGGCAACCTGTACGCCGCCGTGGTCAGCGGCCAGTCCGACGTCGACCGGGCGCTGGCCCGGGGCGCGGCGCCGGCCCAGGCGCCCGTGACGCTGCCCAAGGGCATGAGCGTGGAGACCGCCGAGCTGATCGAGCGGGAGCTGCGGGCGGCCGACGGCAGCCTCTCCGCGGCCGAGTGCGCGGCCCGGCTCGGGGTGTCCCGGGTGAGCGCCCGCCGCTACCTGGAGCACTTCAGCGTCACGGGCCGGGCGGAGGTGACCCTGCGGTACGGACAGGCGGGCCGGCCTGAGCGGCGGTACAGCTGGGCGGACGGCTAGGGCCGGTCGTTCGGATCAGGTCGCCGTCGCGGGGGCCCTGGGCCGGTCGGTCAGGGCCGCTCCCACGCCATGCTGCCTCCCGGGTCGACCGGGCCGGCCAGCTGCACGATGTCGTCGGACGCCATGTCGTGCAGCCTGACGGCCAGGTCCTCCAGGGCACGGCCGGCCGCGAGTTCGTCGCCGATCTCCGGTACGGGCCGGTCGACCGGGTTGCGGTGGGCCTCCCCGCGGCCGGTGACGGCGATCATGTCCTCGGCCGTGTCCTGGGTGGTCAGCACGGCCTCGGCCCGGGTGTCGTCGCCGTCCTCGGTGATGTGGATCCGGACGGTCCACTGCTTGTCGTCCATCGAGATCACTTCCGTCGAGATCACTTCCGTGGGGGGTCGGGTGCCCTACTGACGAGCGTGCGCCTGTTCCCCGGGCGGGTCCAGCGCGAGTCGACGGCGCCGGATCCGCGCCGGACGATGGAAGGAGGACCGGAAGGAGGCCGGACATGACCGAAGTCCTGACACGGCCGGCGGGCCGCAGGAAGTTCGAGCTGGGCAAGTCCCGCAAGGAGAACCACCCTTGGGAGATACGGGTCGTCAAGCACCCGGAGCGCTCGACCTCCTCGCACTTCCGCGCCGCGAAGAAGACCGCGAAGTCGATCCTCGCCGAGCTGGAGGCCGAGGAGGCCGATCCGCCGTACGGGCCCGGCCCCTGGGAGATGCACCACGGCGGCAGCCTGTGGGTGAAGGCGGCGGACGGCTGGCGGATGTACCGGGCCCGGGTCGGCATCGAGTGGAGCGCGCAGTTCTGCGCCGACCCCGCGAAGGTCGACCGGCTGCGGCGGGAGGCCGCCGAGCTGATCGAGGCCTTCCCGCTCACCCTGCCGGCGCTGGACGAGCTGGGCTACAAACGGGCCCGCGACCTCCTGGACACGCCGATCACGGACGCCGACGGCGTCGAGGCCTGGACCGACTCCCTTTTCAACTCCTGTGTCCCGCTCAGCAGCCCCGACCACTCGGGAGTGCTGCCCAAGGCGGCCGGCGAGCACCACTACCCCTGGCCGATCAAGGCAGCGGACTTCTTCCGGTACGACGACTTCGAGCTCTGGGTGACCCTCCCCGACGGCACCAACGCCGGCGTCACCCCCGTCGGCCGGCGCGGCTCCGGCGACGGCCACGTCCGCATCGTCCACGCCCGGCACGGCACGCCGGCCGGGGACGCCCTGGCGGAGGCGCAGCGGCGCCGCATGATGGCCGTCGTGCCGCCGGACAGCCCGATCGCGCTCGCGGCGTTCGAACAGCAGATCCCGCGCGGCGCGAAGAGCGCCTCCGGCCCGCGGCGCACCCGGGGGCGCGGATCGCCGAACGGCGCACGGCGCGGTACCCCGAGCTGACTCGGGGCCGCCCTCCTCCCGGGGAAGTACCCCCGCGCTCATCCGCTCCTGCCGCGGAGGCATGACAAGAGCCTCCGTGGGCACGATGTGCCGAAAGGTTGCGGAGAGAAGGCTGGTCGCAACGGACCGAGCCATCGAAGGAGGAGGGCGTCATGAACACCCAGAGCCACGTCCGTGTGCGTGTCACCCGCCGGCCCGCCGCTCCCCGCGACACCAGGGGCGAGATCGACCGGCGCACCCCGTCGGGGCGGATCCTGCCGTACTGACGACACCGGGCCCACCCGCCGGGCGGCCGGAAGCCCTCAGGTCGCCGGGTCCAGCTCCAGCGGCTCGATCTTGCCCTCCAGCATGGTGCCGAGGCCCTGGACCGCGCAGACGTCCGGCCGCTCGGCGATGTGCACCGGCATGCTGGTGGCCTGGCGCAGCATCTCGTCGAAGCCGGGGAGCAGGGCGCTGCCGCCGACCATCATGATGCCCCGGTCGGCGAGATCGGCGACCAGGTCGGGCGGGCAGTCGCGCAGCACCTTGCCGATGCTGTCGAGCACGGCGGTCAGCGGGGTCTGGATGGCGTCCCGGACGGCCGCGGTGTCGACCTGGACGCTGCGCGCGAGGCCGGTGCAGACGTCGCGGCCGTGGATCTCGGTGGAGGTCGGCCCGTGGGGGGTGAGCCCGTTGCCGGACAGGGCGAGCTGGAGCGGCCGTACGCTCTGACTGGGCAGCATCAGCTCGTGCTCGTGCCGCAGGTGCTGCACGATCGCGTGGTCCACGGCCTCGCCGCCGACGCGGACCCGTTCGGCGGTGACGATGTTGCCGAGGGACAGCACGGCGACCTCGGTCGCGGCGGCCCCGCACACCATGATCATGCTGGCCTCGGGCTGCTCCACGGGCAGTCCGCAGCCCACGGCGGCGGCGATGAGGGTGTCGACCAGTTCCACGCGCCGTGCGCCGAGGCCGACCAGGGTCTCGATCGCCGCGCGCTGAGCCAGCGGATCGGCGTCGTGCGGGGTGCAGGCCGCGGCGCGCAGGAACGGCTTGCGGCGCAGGGCGCGGCGCATCTTGTCCCCGAGCAGGTGCCGCAGCATGCGCTGCGCCATCTCGATGTCGACGACGGTGCCGCCGGAGACGGGCCGTACGACGCGGATGTAGTCCGGGGTGCGGCCGGTCATCTTCTCCGCGAACTCGCCGACCGCGATCAGGGCGCCCGTCCGGGTGTTGACGGCGGCGACGGAGGGCTGGTCGACGACGAGTCCGGCGCCCTTCACGTAGACGCGGGTCCTGGCCGCCCCCAGGTCGACGGCGAAGTGGCAGCGGCGCAGCTGCTCCAGAGTGGCGGTCATGGGGGTCCTCCCGGAAACGCAGACCATGGGTCCGCCGGGTGGGTGGCGGGCCTCGCTTGGAGTTGTGGATCGTGTGCGGGGCCGGCGCGTGTGTGCGGCCTCCCTCGCATCGTGCGGGCGGCCGGGAGGGGGGCGCCTGCTGGAGGGGGCCGGGTGGGGTGCGGCTGAATGGGGGTTTCTGTTTCTGATGGAGTGTCAGGCGGCGTGTCGTGGTCGGGGGGAGTGGGCGGTGTCGGGTAGGGGTGCGGGCGGTATCGACTTGGGGGGGGGGGGGCGACGCGGCCCCTCAGCCGGTCCTGGGCCGGACGGTGAGGTGCCTTGCCCTGGATTCCGGGCCGCGGCCACCCCCTACCCCTCCACGACTCCCCGGACCAACCCCAGCTCCACCAGGTCCTGCGGCCTGATCCGGAGCTGGTCCGCCGTCGCCTCCACCTCCTCCGGCCCCCGCTTCAGGATCGCCGCCGCCAGCTCCGGCGCGATCACCGAGAAGTAACTGTCGGGCGTGGCCCAGGTGTTGCCCGGCGCCGCCAGCGCCAGCGCGCCGCCGGAGCCGCCCTCGCCGATCAGCAGAGTCGTGATCGGGACGCGCGCCGCGGCCACCGCGCCGAACAGGTCCGCGACGGCGGCGCCCACCCCCTGCCGCTCCGCCTCCGCGTCATTGGCCGCGCCCGGCGTGTCCACCAGCGTCAGCACCGGGATCCCCAGCCGGTCCGCGAGGCGGATCAGGCGGGCGGCGGTGCGGTAGCCGGCGGGGCGGGTCGCGGTCCCGGTCTGCGCGGCGTAGGCGACCGTACGGCCCTCGTGCTCGCCGAAGCCGCACAGCATGCCCTCGGGGTCGGCGCCGCCGCAGCGGTCACCGCTGATCGTGGCGCGGTGGGAGAAGTAGGCCGACAGATACGCCTGCGCGCGGGGGCGGTCCGTCGAGCGGGCACGCCGGACCGCTTCCCAGCCGGTGCCGGGAAGGTCCGGGTCGCCCAGGGCGGGCGGTGGTGGGGGTGCCGGATGGGCCGGGAGCGCTGGGCTCGGCACTGTCCGTGGATCGGGGCTGGTCTCACCGGCCCCCTCCGTCCCCGGCGCCGGGCCCGCTCCGGCCCTCGGCCTCGCCGGCAGCCGTGGTGTCACGGCCGAGGTCCAGGCCCTCGGGCCGCCCCCGCCCGTCGCCCCCGCCAGCAGCCGCAGCCACAGCCCCAGGGTCCGCCGTACCTCCCCCGGCCGCACCACGGCGTCCACCGCACCCGCCGCCAGCTGCGCCTCGGCCGTGTACGCCGCCGGGTCCGCTTCGGGTGGGCGGACCCGGGAGCCGGCGAAACCCACCTGGGCGCCCGGGAGGGCGAGGATCACATCGGCGCCCGCGCCGAGGGTGGCCCAGCCGCCGCCGGTGGTGGGGTCGCGCAGCACCGCGATCTGCGGCAGCCCGGCCGCCCTGGTCAGGGTCGACTGCCGGGCCACCCGCTGGAGCTGGGTGAGGGCGAGCATGCCCTCCTGCATCCGGCTGCCGCCCGTCGCCACCAGCGGGACCACCGGGAGGCGGCGCGCGCGGGCGTAGGTGTACGCCGCCTCCAGCCGGTCGCCGGTGCGTTCGCCCAGCGAGCCGCCGAGGAAGCCGAACTCGAAGGCGATCAGCACCGCGCGGGTGCCCTCGATCGTGCCGGTGCCGCAGACCACCGACTCCTCCTCGCCGGTGCGCCGCACGGCGCGGGCGCGCAGGGCGTCGTAGCCCTGCCAGGCGAGGGGGCCGTCGGGCCCGTACTCCCGCTCCGGGCGGGGGAGTTCGGTGAAGCTGCCGGGGTCGGTCAGCAGGGCGACGACCTGCCGTGCCGCGAGTCGCTCCGTCATGCGGTCAGGGCCCGCTTCATGATCTTCCCCATGTCGTTGCGGGGGAGGCCGCCCAGGTAGTGGACCTTGCGGGGCCGCTTGTGCGGCGCGAGCCGGGCGGCGACATGGTCCGCCAACTCCTCGGTGGTGGGCGGTGCCTGGGGGTCCGACGGGACGATCCACGCCACGATCCGCTCACCCAGGTCGGCGTCCGGCTCCCCGGTCACCGCCGCCTCCCGTACCCCCGGGTGTTCGAGGAGCGCGTTCTCGATCTCGCCCGCTCCGATCTTGTAACCCCCGCTCTTGATCAGGTCGGTGGCCTTGCGGCCGACGATACGGACGTACCCGTCGGGCTCGCGCACCGCCATGTCGCCGGTGCGGAACCAGCCGTCGCCGGTGAAGGCCTCGGTCGTCGCGTCGGGGCGGTTCAGATACTCGGTGAACAGGTTCCGGCCGCGCACCTGGATCTCGCCCACCGTCTCCCCGTCGTACGACGCGATCGGCGTGCCGTCCTCCTCCACCAGCCGCAGTTCCACCCCCGGCAGCGGCACGCCGACGGTGCCGGCCCTGGCCTCACCGTCGGCCCGGACGCTGGTGTTCATCAGCGTCTCCGTCATGCCGTACCGCTCGATCACCCGCTGACCGGTCGCGGCTCCGATCCGCTCGTGGTCGTGCACGGGAAGCGCCGCCGAGCCCGAGACGAGCAGCCGGGCCTTGCCGAGCGCCTGCGCCAGCCCCGGCTCCTCGGGGAGGGCCTGGGCGATGCGGTGGTACATCGTCGGCACGCCGAACATCATGGTCGCCCCGTCGTCCAGCTCCCGGGCGACGCCCTGCGTGCTGAACCGGCCGAGATGCCGTACCGATCCGCCGCGGCGCAGCGGGCCCAGGATGCCGAGGACCAGCCCGTGCACATGGAACAGGGGCAGACCGTGGACCAGGACGTCCTCGCCGGTCCACTGCCAGGCGTCGGCGAGCGCGTCCAGCGTGTGGGCGACCGCCCGGCGGGGGATCACGGCACCCTTGGGCGGGCCGGTGGTGCCCGAGGTGTAGACGACCAGGGCGGGGTCCTCCTCGGTGGCCCGCTCCTGGGGACGGGGGCCGGTCGCCCGCACGTCGACGTCCACCCGCTCCAAGTCGTGGAGCGGGAGCGGGAGTTCATCGCCGGGCGCGGCCAGTACGAGACTCGGCGCGCTGTCCGACAGGATGTGCCCCAGCTCCTTCTCGCCCGACTTCGGGTTGAGCGGGACGGCGGCGATCCCGGCCTCCAGCGCCGCCACCACCGCGACCGCCGTCTCCAGCGTCGGCGTCGCCCACACGGCCACCCGGCCCCGGTCCGCGATCCGGGCCGCGAGGGCACCGGTCGCGGCGGCGAGTTCCGGGTAGGTCAGGGCGCGGTCACCGAAGCGCAGGGCGACCCGCCCCGCCGGACCGGCCGTCAGGGCCGGGAAGAGAGAGGACACGGGCCGTACTCCTTAGCTGTTCGACGGAAGCGACGGTGGGAACGGAGGCAACGGTTACAACGGAAACTACGGATACAACGGATACCGAGCGCGGTCGTCCGCCGGCCTACCCCCAGCCCGGCACCACCATCACCAGCCACACCACCGCGGGCACCACGGCCACCACGATCCCTCCGTACACCATCAGCTGCCGGAAGAAACGCTCACGGTCCACGTCCGGTGCCGCGGCCAGCACCAGCGCGCCGTTCGTCGAGAAGGGACTCACGTCCACGACCGTCGCCGACACCGCGAGCGCCGCCACCATGCCGACCGCCCCGATCTCGCCCTGTGCCAGGAACGGCACCGCGAGCGGGATGAGCGCGCCCATGATGCCGACGGACGAGGCGAACGCGGAGACGATCGCGCCGATGTAGCAGAGCAGTACGGCGGCCAGCAGCGGTACGCCGATGCCGCTGACGCCCTCGCCGGCCCAGGTGATGGTGCCCATCTCGTCCAGGACGCCGACGTAGGTCAGCACCCCGCAGATCAGCAGCACCGTCGGCCAGGCGATCTCGCCGACCGCCTTGCGGCTGTCGTCCGGCCAGACGGCGCTGAGGACGACGGCGAGGGTGATCGCGGTCAGGCCCGCGTCCAGGTCGAGGACGAGGACGGCGACGACGAGCGCGACCAGGGAGAGGAGGGTCGCGACGCGGGGTGGGGTGAGGGGGAGGGGCGTAGTGGGGGCGGGAGCCGTTTCGCGGGTGGCGGTCGCGGTGGTCGTGGGGGAGGGGGACGGGCCGGCGCCGAGGTCTGCCGTAGTCCCCGTGCCGCTTCGTTGCGGCTGGTCGCGCAGGTCCCCGCCACCCTTCAGGGCGCTCTCCGCGCCCTGCCTCCACAGCCCGAGCCCCCCGCACACGACGAAGACCACCGCCGCGATGACCAGGTTGGCGAACAGCGAGGCGAGGAAGAGCGTGACCTCGTTGCCCGGGAGCTTCTCGCGCTCGACGATGCCGTTGACGATCGACCCGTAGATGCTGATCGGCGAGAACCCGCCGGCCTGGGCGCCGTGCACGACCATCGCGCCCATCAGCAACGGGCTGATCCCGTAGCGGGCGGCGAAGCTCAGCGCGACCGGCGCCACGATCGCCACGGCGGCGGGGCTCACGGCGCCGATCGCGGTGAGTGCGCCGGTCAGGGCGAACATCACCCAGGGGATGAGCGCCACCCGGCCCCGTACGAGGCGGATGGCGGCGTGCACCAGCCAGTCGGTGGTGCCGTTGGAACGGGCGATGGCGAAGAGGTAGGTGACGCCGACGAGGACGACGAACAGATCACCGGGGAATCCGGCGAAGATGCCGTCCGCGTCGAGGTCGGCGACGAGCGTGCCGACCCCGAAGGCGGCGGCGAAGGCCAGCGCGCCCATGTTGATCGAGCGGGTCGTCGCGATGACGAACACCACGGCGAGGACGAGGATCGAGATGAGTTCGGGGGACATACGGGCTCCCGTCTTTGGGCCCCGGAGCGGTTGCGGGTACACCGGCTTCGCCGGGATTGGCCAAGTGGCTGAGCCAATTCGGCCGATGGCTGGACAGCGTGGGCGCGCGGCGCGTGGACGTCAAGGGGTTGCGCACGAATTGGCTCAGCCACTTGGCCACCGAATTGGCTCAGCCACTTACCCACTCGACTCCCCCGACCGTCCGTCCGTCCGGTGTTACGCTCCCGACGAGAAGGGGGACCCCGTGACCGACGCCCTGCGCCCCATGACCAAGCGGCGCCTTTACGAGCAGGTGCTCGACCGGCTGCGCAGCTATGTCGCCGAGGGCGGCCTGGGCGCCGGGGACCGCCTGCCGACCGAGCGCGATCTGGCCCAGCGGCTGGGCGTGAGCCGGGCCTCGGTGAAGCAGGCGATCGTGGTCCTGGAGGTGCAGGGCCTGGTGGAGGTGCGGCACGGCGGCGGCATGTATCTCGTCCGGGACAGCCTCGACGTGGAGCCGGTGGAGCGGATGGTGGACCGCCGCCGACGGCTTCCGGACGTGCTGGAGGCCCGCGAGGCCCTGGAGACCAAGCTCGCCGAACTCGCCGCCGAGCGCCGCACGGAGGACGACCTCGCGGCGATGCGCTCGGCCCTCGCGCACATGGCACGGGAGATCCAGGACGACGGCCACGGGGTGGAGGGCGACCGTCTCTTCCACGCCGCCGTCACCGCCGCCGCGCACAGCAGCATCCTTGCCGAGTTCATGCGCTCCATCGCCGACCAGATCGCCGAGAGCCGCACCGAGTCCCTGCGCCAGCCCCGCCGCCCCGCCCGCTCCCTCGCCCAGCACCAGGCCATCCTCGACGCCATCGCCGCCGCTCGCCCCGCCCAGGCCGCGGCCGCCATGCGCCGGCATGTCCGTACGGTGGCGAAGGTGCGGTTGCTGGACTGGGAGCCGGAGGACGAGGAGCGGTAGGGCGCCCCGGCCGCACCCCCGACCCGTCAGCCTGCCGACCGCACACCGCCCCACACCGGAGGAACTAGCCGTGCCCCGCATAGCCCTCGTCACCTGCCGCCCCGGCCCCGGGATCGGTGAGGACCGCGATCTGCCCGTGCTGGTGCGGGAGCTGCGGGCGGCCGGGGCCGACGCCGACGCCGTGTACTGGGACGACGAAACGGTCGACTGGGGTGGCCACGACCTCGCCGTGATCCGGTCCACCTGGGACTACAGCTGGCGCGCCGCCGAGTTCCTGGCGTGGGTGGAGCGCTGCGGCAAGGCCACCCGGCTCGCCAACCCGGCGGGGGTGGTGCGCTGGAACGCCGACAAGCGTTACCTGGGCGAGCTCGCCGAGGCCGGGGTGCCCGTCGTGCCCACCCGGTACCTGGCCCCCGGTGACGACACCGACCTCCCCCAGGACCACGAGTACGTCGTCAAGCCCACCTCCGGCGCGGGCGCGCGCTTCGCCGCCCGGTACTCGCCCGACGAGCACGACACGGCCGTACGGCAGCTCGCGCGGATGCACGCGGAGGGGCTCACGGCGATGGTGCAGCCCTACCTCCGGAACATCGACGCGAGCGGCGAACGGGCGCTCCAGTTCTACGGCGGCCGTCTGCTGCACGCCAGCCGCAAGGGCGCCGTCCTCACCGCCGGCACCCCCTACGACCAGCGCAAGGTCGCCCACCCCGGCCTGGAGCCCTGGACCCCGACCCCGGCCGAACTGGCCGTCGCCGAACGCGCCCTGGCCGCCGTACCCGAAGCCGGGGAGCTGCTGTACGCGCGCGTGGACCTGGCCGACGGGGACGACGGGCAGCCGCGCGTCATGGAACTGGAGCTGGTCGAGCCGAACCTGTTCCTGTCCCTGCACCCCGGATCGGTGCCGGACGTCGTGGCGGCGATCCTGACGGCGGCCGGGGCCTAGGCGTATTCACCTGAAGCGTTGTTCATGAATTCACACGGTCGATGCGGCGCGGAGATACGATTTCCGGTGGTGGAAATTCCTCGTTCCCTGACCGCTTCCGGCGAATGGCTCTCACCGTGACACAATTCGAGGCCGTTGAGCGCGCTGTGCGTGCGGGCGCTCCTCATGAAATCCTCGGCACGCTGCGTGACGCGCTGATGGAGCATTTCGGAGCCACCGAGGTCGAACTGCTCCTGGCGGACTACAGTTCCACGGTCCTCCAGCCGGTGACCGCCCTTCCCTATACCGCCCAGCCCTTGGACGTACGCACCAGTCCGGAGGGCCGTGCCTTCGTCAGCCAGGAGCCCTACGGCAAGTACATCGCTCATGAGGCGACGGTGAACCTGCATCTGCCGGTGACCGTTCGCGGCGACAGGCTGGGAATCCTGACCGTGCGCCTTCCCGAGCACAGATGCACTCCAGAGGCTGTCGACGGGATGACGGGACTCGCCGAGCTGCTGGGGCACGAAATCCTGGTGGCCGAGCGTGACACCGATCTCTACCTCCAGGCGCGCCGCCGCCGGCGGCTCACCCTGGCGGCGGAGATGCAGTGGCAACTGCTGCCCGCCCGGTCCTGTGCGCGCCGGGAATACGCTGTCGGGGGGCAGTTGGAGCCCGCCTACGACATCCACGGCGACAACTTCGACTGGTCCACCACCGCCGACAGCCTCACCCTCACCATCACGAACGGAATGGGCGAGGGAATCCACGCCTCGCTGCTCACGAACCTGACGGTCAACGCCCTCCGGAATGCCCGCAGAGCCGGAATCGGCATCGCCGATCAGGCCGCGCTCGCCGATCAGGCCATCTACGCCCAGTACCAGGGCGCCCAATACGTTTCGACCCTGCTGCTGTTCTTCGAACTCGCCACAGGACGCGTACAGGTGGTGGACGCCGGATCACCTCAGCTCTGGCGTCAGCGCAACAAAGTGGTGGAGCGCGTCGATTTCGAGGCGCAGCAGCCGCTGGGGATGTTCGACGAGAGCCTCTACGAGGCGCAGGAATTCCAAGTTCTGCCCGGCGACCGGCTGATCTTCGTCAGCGACGGCGTCTATGGTGCCCTCTCCGGAGCGGGGGAAGCCTACGGGGAGCGGGCCCTCGCCCGAGCCATCCAAGCCGTGAGTTTCTTGCCGGCCGCCGCGGTCCCCCGGGCGATGCTGGAGGAGTTGAGGGCGTACCGCGAAGCGGACCCCGACGACGACGCCCTGGTTGTCTGCCTCGACTGGTTCGGCCGCGGCCCGGCGCCGTCGCACTCCTCAGTTCCTCTCAGCCGGCCTGATCCAAACGACAGGCCCTAGGAGCGGTTCAGGCCACCGAGTGGGCCCCGGGTCTGCTGTCTTCCTCGTCGGTGGCGTTGAGCTGGGCGGCAAGCGTTGCGAGTCCCTTGGCCAAGGCGCGGCGCTCGGCGGAGGGCATGGCGCTGATGGCCTGGTGCAGCATGCTGTCGCGCCGTTCTCGGATGCGTTGCAGATGCCGCTTCCCCGCCGTGGTCAACCGCAGGGCGATCTCGCGACCGCTGTCGGGGGACGGCATGCGTTCGAGGAAGCCGATGGCTTGCAGGCGGTCGCACATGCGGGTGACGGTCGGCGGTGCGGAGGAGAGCTGGTGGCACACCGTCCGCATGCGGATGCCGTCCTGCCGGTCGACGACGTACATCAGGCGCAGTTGGGACGCGGACGTCGGCGCGGTGGCATCGACGGTGGAGTTTCTGGCGTGCTCCCACATCACGTCCAGGAGCTCGGTGAGGGAGCCGGCTGACTGGGTCGCCTCGTGAACTGTCCCGCTGAGTGCGGCGTCTGGTGCGGTCATCATGGCCCGTCGGTGTGTGCTTCTGCCCGGTGAACGCCAGGCAGTGCCTCAGGTGCCGGCGTCCGGCCGCGTGGGGCGGAGCGCCGGGGCCTCTTTACGGTGCGGACCAGGGCGTCGCTGTTGCGGGTGGCCAGGGTGTATTCCACCTCCTTGTGATCGGACCGGCACGGAAGGCGAGGAGGTGGCGTGCGGGGACCTGTCTCGCGAGGAGGTTTTGATATGGAAAACGACTCTTCAGGTGCATATGTCTAGACGTCAGACGCCGCCTCGCCGACGACCGCCACCCGCTGCAACAGCCCCCAGGTGAACTCGGCGGCCACCTCCCACCGCACCCCCTCCTCGTCGGGTGCCGTGAACGCCAGGCCCCACCGCGTCGGCGCCGTGCCCTCCAGCGGCCGGACGGGGGCGAAGGCGCGGGCCGCCTCGTCGACCGCGCAGGACCAGGGGGTGAGGTCGGCGAGGGTGCGCAGGGCCGGGCCCGGGACACCCGGGGCGCGCACCAGCCACTCGTTCCACACCGTGCCGTTCGGGGCGAGCAGCGCCTCGAAGCGCAGGTCGGGCCAGAGCGGTACGGGCCACAGCCAGGCCTCGCACTCCAGGTCGCCGACCTTGCGGGTGACGACCGACTCGGGCGCGCCCAGCACCGATCGGTACCGGGAGGCGGCCGCGCGCGCCCTAGGGGAGCGCACCATCGCCTGCCACCGCTTGTTCGCCTCGCGCATCTCGGCGAGCGAGACGCCCAGTTCACGACGGGCGTTGTCCACCAGGTCCGGGTTGTGGTCGGCCATACGGCGCAGCAGCACCAGCTGGAAGTCGAGCGGCGTGAAGGGGCTAGCGGGGCGCTTCGCGGAGGGCATGCGCTCCATCGTCGCCGATCGGGCGGCGTCCGTCGGGCAGGAAGAGGACCGAATTGACGTACCGGGGGCCGCGGAACGGCAGCACCCGCCGCAGCAGACCCCGGGTGACGACATGGCAGGCCTCGGCCTGGTGGGCCGCCAGCGGGAAACGGGACAGCGGGATCCACTCGCGGCCCGGCAGCACCCAGCCGTCGTAGCCGAGCATCGACAGATACGTCACCACCGGCCCGATCGGCTGGATACGGGACTCCAGCTCGATGAACAGGGCCGGCCGGTCGCGCGCCAGGATGCCGGTCGCGCCGCGCAGCACCGCGAGCTCGCTGCCGTCCACGTCGACCTTGACGAACCCGACATCCCGCAGGCCGAGTTCGTCGAGGGTGACACAGCTGACCGGCAGTGCCGTGGCGTGGATGTCCCGGCGGACCAGGGAGGACACACCCCGGTCGCCCGCGTCGCGCGGCGGCAGCCAGAGCCGGGAGGTGCCGGGGCGCTCGGCCGCGGCGGCCTGCACCACCCGGACGTTGGGCGGGGCCGTCGCCGCCAGCAGCCGCGCCAGATGCGGGACCGGTTCCACGGTCACCACCCGGCGTGCCCGCCGCGACAGCCGCCGGGTCCACGGGCCGTACCAGCCGCCGACGTCCACGGCCGTGCCGCACCCGGCCGGACACAGCTCCGCCAGCCGGGCCAGCTCCGGCTCGAAACGCGGGTACACGGCCCGGGCGACCGCGGCCACCAGACGGGTGGGCAACAGCGGGGCGATGCGCGCGGCCAGGGTCATGGCGCCATCCGCTTGAGGAGTTCCTCGTGCTCGTCGTCGGAGACCTGCTCCCCGGAGGCCGGCAGCAACTGCGGGATGCCGTCGACGATCGGGTACCGGCGGCGCAGCCGCGGGTTGTACAGCGCCTCGGCCGCGTCCTCGGGGACGAGATGCAGCGGCCCCTTGTCGAGCGGACAGGCCAGGATCCGCAGCAGCGGGTCGTCGGGTTTCATGGTGGGGTCAACTCCTTGGCACCGATGGGGGGTTGCGGAGCGGGTACGGGACGGTCGTGCCGGGGCATCGACAGCAGTACGACGAGCGCGAGCGCCGTACCCGCGATCCGCAGCGCCAGCCGCAGCGGGTCCTCGGGCAGCGACTCGCCGAACGACAGCGTGCCGAGCACCGCCGTGTACAGACAGGTCACCGTCGTGCACACCGGCACGATCAGCGAGGCCCGGCAGCGTTGCAGCGCCGCCTGCGACATGACCAGCCCGAACGCGCCGGTGAACAGCAGCAGATACGGGTACGGGGAGCGCAGCAGGTCCAGCAGCGCGCCGAGCGGCCCACTCGTCGTCAGATAGCTCGACACCCCCTTGATGGCCAGCGAGCTGACCCCGTACAGCAGCCCCACCGCCACGCCGTACTCGACCCCGGTCGTCGGCAGCCGGTGCCGGTGCCGGGTCCTGCGCTCGGCGGAGTTGTACAGCCACACGCCCGCCGCCAGCGACGGCACGCACACCAGCAGGATCAGCGGATACGGGGCGTGCCGGCTCACCGTCTCCCCGCCCCCCGGGCCCTCCCGCAGCGAGAGCACCACCATCAGCAGGGCGGCGAGGATGGCGCCGAGCGCGTACCGCTCCCGCCCGCTGGTCTCCTCGCCCAGCAGCCGCGCGGACAGCAGCACGAGCAGGACCAGCCCGGAGACGAAGATGCCTTGCGCCGCGGCGATCGGCAGCGTGCGGTAGACGACGAGCTGCGCCGCGAAACCGGCCGCGAGGGCGAGCGAGCCGCCGATCCACAGCGGACTGCCGAGCACCAGCCGCAGCAGCCGCAGGGGTTTGCGGACCGTCACCTCCGGGAGGGCGGTGAGCGCCCGTTTCTCCAGGACGAAACCGAGGCTGTACAGGGTGTTCGCCAGCAGGGCCGCGGCCACTCCCCACCACATGGTCCCGCCTTCCCTACGTCCGTCGGGCGTGCAGCAGCACGATCGACGCGAGCGACGGCCGGGCGCAGGCCAGCCGGTCCAGCGGACGCAGGGGGCCCGGTACTCCGTGGAAGGGCGCCCCTGCGAGCCGTACCACCTCGAAGCCGGACGCGGCGACGAACTCCCGCAGCGCACGCGCGGTGTAGAGCCGCAGATGCCCCACGACCTCCCGCCCCGGCCGCCCGTGGATCGCCCGCAGGCTGACCTCCGAGAACACCGGCTGCACCCCGGCCAGCAGCAGGGCGCGGTTGTACCAGGCGGCCAGGTTCGGGGTGGAGAGCATCAGATGGCCGCCGGGGCGCAGCACCCGGCGGATCTCGTCGAGGGCGGCGTCCGGGTCGACGAGATGCTCGATGACCTCGCTGAACAGCACGGCGTCGGCGGACCCGGCCCGCAACGGCAGCCCGCCGCCGGTGAGTTCACCGCGCACGGCGTACGGGATCCGGGTCCGGGCCCGGCGCAGCGCGTCCTGGGACCAGTCGAGGCCGACGACGCGATGGCCGGTGAGGTAGGGCGCGGCGGTCGCGGCGGCGGTGCCGTCGCCGCAGCCGATGTCGAGGATCGTGCGGGGTTCGCCGGCCGCCGGCCCCAGGGCTTCGGCGAGCATGCGGGCCTGGCGCCGGCTGCGGGGGGTACCGGAGGCGACGGGGACGGCGGGGTTCTCGTAGAAGTCGCGGAGGTCCTTGGGGGGTGGGGCGGTCGTCGTCACGGGGTCACCTCGGTGGTGTGCAGATAGTGCTCGAAGAGGTCCCTGAGGTGGGCGCCGTCGCCGTGGCCGAGCAGGGACCGCGACCAGCGCAGGGCGAGGTGCAGCCGGCCCGCGGTGGAGGCGGTGGTGACGGTCAGGCCGCGCGGCATCCGGGCGGGCGCCGAGAACCACACGGCGTGCGCGCGACCGGCCTCCGCGCCGAAGTCCAGGGCGTACGGGATACGCCCGATGTTGCTGAGGAGGGTCGTGGACGTCCAGGGCGCGGCGGCTCTGCGCAGCCCCCGGGTGAGGGCGGCGCGCCAGGCGACCGGGGCGACCGGGGCGGTGAGCAGGGCGGCTCCGTGGCCGAGTTGGGGACGCGGGAGGGACTTCAGGGCGCGGGTCCGGGTGGCCGTGCGGTGCAGCAGGGCCGGCATGTCGGCGGGGGTGTGCGCGGCCAACTCCTCCGGCGAGAAGGGGACTTCCACCAGCCGGGTGCCGTTGCCGATGGGCATGCTGGCGTCCCGGGGGCGGTCGTCCACGGGCATGGTGATACGCAGGGGGCGGGGCTCGGCGCCGTGTTCCCGGTTCCAGTGGGCGAGGGTCAGGGCCGTGCTGACCATGAGCTGGTCGTTGACCGTGTAGGGCGAGCCCTTGGGCCGGTGGGGGAGACGGAGGTCCGTGACGAGCAGGCCGTTGCCGGGGGACGGTTCGGGAGTGCCGGGTGCCACCCGGGCGGGGCGGGACCAGTTGGAGGGCGTGTCCTCATAGGGCGGGGGTGCCTCGGGGGTGGTGCGTACGGGCGGTGCGGCGGGGGAGTTGTCCGTGCCGCCGTAGATCTGTGCGGCGGTGGCGAGGACACGCAGACAGGCGGGGCCGTCGAGGGCGGTGTGGTTGATGGTGAGGAAGAGAACGGTCCCCTGTGCCCCGCCCGGCCGGTGGGCGGCCGCCCCGCTGCCGCGCCCCGCCCCCGTGTCCCCGACGGCGTCCGTGGCCTCGCTGCCCTCGACCGGCCCCGCGCCCTGCACCACCTCCACCCTGATCGGCGGCGACAACGACAACGGCGGCGCCTGGGTCAGCGCCCGCGTCCGCGCGTCCCGTAACGCGTCCCGCCCCGGCACCGGGAAGCTCACCACCTCCACGTCCGGCCCGGCCGTCAGCTCCCACTCGTACCGGCGCCGGTACCAACGCCCCGGCGCCTCCCGCACCAGAATCCGGGGGTGCCGGCGCAACGCCTCCGCGAAGGCGGCCCGCAGACGCCCCTGCTCCAGCCGCCCGGGAAGATGCACCTCGACATGAACCGTCTCCGGCTCCTCGTCCTGGAGGCAGTGCCGGGCGACCTCGTCCACCACGGGGAAGGGGATCCGCGCCGGCGGCCGAAGCGGCTCCCCGGCACGCGCGGGCTGGTGCAGTGCGGTCATGTGACCTCGCCCTTCCCCTTGTCCTCGGGCGCCGGCCGGTCCTCGGCGCCGGTCGCCCGCAGTCGCGGCCTGCGCGGCGCGATGCGCGCGGTGGGCGGATCGGGATCGGGCCCGCCGGGGCCGCGTGCGGAGACGGTCGGCCCGGAGGCGGGCCGGGTGTCGCCCGCCCCGCGGGGTTCCGTGCCCAGCGGACTGCGTCCGCGTTCCCGATGCGGCAGGGGCCGTGTCGGCGCGCCCGGCGCGGCGGTCCCGGCGCCCGGGACACCGCCTCCGGCGACCGGGGGCAGGACGGCCGTGGAGCCGGGCCCGCCCGAGCCACCGCCGACCGCCGCGGACTCCCGAACCGCCACCACCCCGGCGAACAGCCCGATCAACGCCAGCAGTTGAGCCGCCGGGCCGAACGCGCCCGCTTCCGCCCCCACCGGCTCCCCGGCGCCGATCGCCGCGGCGATCCCCGCGCCCGCGAGTGCCGTGAACGCGATCGGCACCAGCAGGGCGTGCCTGCGCCAGGCCACCACGGCCAGCGCCGGCACCAGCAGGGCGAACCAGCCGGCGATGAACACGCCGACCACCGTCACGGCCACCGTGCCCAGCCACAGCCCCGGCAGCGGCGGGTCCTGCTGCGGCTCGTCGGGGTTCGGGGCCCGCCGGCGCCACAGAGCCAGCCCGGCCAGCAGGGCGACGGCGACCGCGCTGCCGATCAGGCCGGCCTCATAGGTCACCGCCGGTTCGTACGACAGCTCGACCGTGCCGCCGGCGCCCGCCGGGATCCGCCAGCCCTGCTGCCAGCCGTCCAGCCGGACCGGCGTCAGCTCCTTGCCGTCGAGCGTGGCGTGCCAGCCGTCGTTGAAGTTCTCGTACGTGGTGAGGTAGCTCGCCGCGCCCGTGCCCACGGTCACCGCGCGCCGGTCGCCGAGCCAGTCCCGTATGCCCAGCTCACGCCCGGCGGCCGCCGGGTCCGCGACGGTGCCGCGGGTCAGTGTCACATCGGTGAGGGTGAGGGGGCCGGCGTCCCCGGTCTCCAATCGGTGGTCACCGGCGGAAAGGCGCAACTCCGCGTCCGTACGGCCCTGTTGGCACAGGGTCACCTCCAGCCGCCGGCGCTCCACCAGGTCCCGTACCGTCCCGCGCACACCGGTCTGGTACAGCTCACCGTCCACCGACACCACCGGCCCCTTCCCGCACGGCAGCGAGAACGTCCGGGAGGCCTTCGGCTGGGGGGTGCGGTACTGGTCGAGGGCCGGGACGTAGGCCTCGGTCAGGCCCACCGGCAGTTGCAGGTCCTCGTCCACCATCGGGTTGTGGAGGGTCAGCGGTGCCGTGCCGGTGATGGTGATGTCCAGCCGGTCGGTGGTGATCGGCGGGAAACGGACGTTGCCGTTCTCGTCGACGCCCGCGATCGCCGCGCCGTCCGGTGAGCTGATGTGCACCTCGGTCGGACGGGTGGCCAGGCCGCCGGCCGGGGCCAGCACGATCTCCCCGACCGCCTGCTTGCCGGGCCAGCGCAGATGGATCGTGGGCCGGTCGCCGGCGATCCACGCCGTGGTGAGGTCGCCGTCGGTGAGGTTGCGCGGCGACAGCCCCGCCCCCAGCCGGGCCGTGGAGTCGGCGGTCGCGACGATCCGGTCCCGCTGGTCCGGTGCCACCTCGTACAGCAGCTCGTCCAGTGCCTCGCCGGCCACCGGCACCGCGCTCGCCCGCACCTCGTACGTCCCGGCGGTGGACGTCGAGAACCGGCGGTGCAGCCCGGCCTCCGTGCCCGTCGGGGACAGTCCGGTCGGGTCGGCCGCCCGGGACAGGGAGACGATCTCGGAGCCGGCCGTCGAGTCCCCGGCGTCGGTGGGCAGCCGCAGCAGCCGGGTCACCTGGACGTCCGGCAGCCCGATCTCGGAGAAGCCCGCCCCGGTCAGACCGGGCCGCCGGGACACCGAGTCGGTGATCGTCAGCTTCATCCAACTCGTGGCGCCCGCAGGCGCCTTGACGCTCTGCGTCATCCCGTCCGGCCGGAGGGAACTGCTCACCGACCCCTTCTCCGTCTCCACCCGCACCCGCGTCGCGGCCTCCCGCACACCCTCCTGCGGCAGCGGTGTGACCTTGAACGTCGACGGCATGTCGTAGGACCCGCCCGCGAAGGCGATCCGCAGCCACTCCCCGTCCGGCGACCCCTCCGAACCCTCGGCCCACGCCGTGTCCGGATTGCCGTCGAAGGCGTTCACCGGGTCGAACTGCGGCAGATGGAAGAGCCAGCTGCCGTACGAGGACGCCGTCACCGAGCGCGCACCGCGCAGCTCGGCCACCGTCTGGTGGCCGAGGCCGGTGGTGGGCAGGATCTGGTGCGGGTTCTCGCCGGCGTCCTGGGCGGCGGCCGGCGCGTTGCGCTCGTCGCGGGTGTACGTGTACGACGTGTTGGCGTTGACCAGGCCGAACCGGGTGTCCGCCCGGCGCAGCCCGTCGCCGACCACCTGGACCTGCGGCGAGCCGAGCCCGGGATGGTTGTCACCCGTCAACACGCTCGCCCGGCCGCGCAGTTCGGAGGCCAGGGGCAACAGCGCCTCCGGACCGCCGGAGACCACGGCTGTGTCGGCGACCGGCTGGAGTCCGGCCTGGTGCGGGCGCGGCACGCCCTCGCCGGCCGGCTGGTAGATCTCCACCGCCCGCTGCCGCGGATACAGCCCCTCCACCTGGAGCGGGGTGCCGTCCGCGATCGTGCCGCCCGTCATGACCGGCCCGAGTCCCGTCACCCGCTCGTACCCGGACTGTTCGAGGGTCCGCTTCACCGTCGTGGTCGGCACCGAGCCGATCTGGTCGGGGTCGAGGTCGTTGCGGACGACGACGTAGTACACCCCGGCCCGGCTCAGGTAGTCGGCCAGCCCCGGCACCTCACCCCCGCTGGTCAGCGCCTGCTCGAAGGCGTCCATCGCGCGCCGGTTGCCGGGGGTGCCGAAGGGCACGTAGTCCCGCTGCGCCCAGCGCGAGTCGGCGACGGCGTCCAAAGGCTGGTCGATGGTCGAGCCCCAGGTGTAGAGGCCGTGCGCGGTGGCCGGTACGACCAGGACGCGGGCGTCGGGGGAGTACTTCTCCATCCAGTCGGCCGTGGACTGCCAGTACTTCGGGATCTCCTTGAAGGAACCCGGGCTGAGGATCGAGCCGTTGAGGTACGGCCACATCAGTCCCGGCAGCACCAGCACGGCCGCGACCAGCGGCGCGAACCGCCGCCCCCGCACCGGCCGCGCCCCGCGCGCCTCGGCCGCCACGCCCGCGAGATGGGCGAGGCCGAGCACCAGCGCCAGGGCGAGCCCGGTCTGGAACTTGTAGATGTTGCGGAAGGGGACCAGCCAGCCGTCCAGCCAGTCCTGCACCACCCCGTGGAAGGGGGCCCCGAAGGCCCCGCCATACCCGGCGAGCAGGATCAGCGCGACCGTCACCACGGTCAGCACCAGCCAGCGCCGCTCCGGCATGTCCCGCCGGGCCAGCCCCGCGAGCCCCAGCCCGGCGGCGAGCGCCGAGCAGACGATCACGACGGCGGACGAGGCGACGGTCCAGCCGGCCGGCAGCCAGGCGTCGCCGAAGTGCAGATAGGCGACCCAGTTCCCGGCGCCGCGCAGCGCCTCGGTGGCCGCCATGGTCTCGGTCGTGGTCTGCGAACTCTCCACATAGGGAAGGAAGTTCTCCCCGTACGCGCCGAGCAGCAGCAGCGGGATCACCCACCAGGCGGTCGCCAGGATCACCCCCGGCACCCACCACCCGATCAGCTTCCGCTGCCGTGGCCCGGGCGGCCGGGAGAGCAGATAGAGCCCGACGGGCAGCAGCGAGGCCAGGGTCGAGGCGGCGTTGACCCCGCCCATGAAGGGGATGACCAGCGCCGACCGCAGCGCGGCGACCCGCGCGGTGTACCGCTCGTCGGTCAACGGCAGCAGCACCCACGGCAGAAACGCTCCCGGCAGCGCGGCAGCGGAGGTGGACCCGACGACGATCGTGAAGACGGGCCACAGCGCATAGGCGACCGCCGCGACCAGCCGCGACCCGCCACTGCCCACCCGCAGCCGCTCGGCCAGCCGCAGCGCGCCCCAGAAGGCGACGGACACGATCAGCGACAGCCACAGCCGCTCCGCCAGCCACACCGGAAGCCGTACGAGATCGGTCAGCCAGTAGAACGGCAGCATCGGCCAGAGATAGCCCGCGTACTGGTCCTGGATGCCGCCGAAGCCGCCCTCGTCGTGCCACAGCTGACCGAGATCGGCTATGAACTGCCCCGGATCGACCGTCACACCGAGCTTGGTGTCGAACGTCTGCCGCCCCGGCTGCACCGCCAGCAGCAGTACGAACACCACGGCCCAGAACCCCAGCAGCCAGCGCCGTGACCGCGGGCCCTCCGGAGGGCCCGCGGCGGGCACGGAGGTGGGCACGGCTGCCGGGGGAGGAGCCTGGACCGTGGTCGTCATGGTGGACACCGCCGGAGGATGAGGAGGAGGTTCCAGGTGGCGAACTCGCGTAGGCCGGGGACCTTGACGACGGTCTCCGCGAGGAACGGCCAGTAGCGGGAACGGGCCGAGACGACCTCCACGTCGTCACGGGCGCGGACCTGCCGCAGGGTGGCGCCGATGTGCACGGCGAAGAGGTTCTCGCCGAGGGTGTGCTTCGCGGCCCGTCCGGTACGGCGCCGGTAGCGCGCGCGGGCCCGCTCGGCACCGAAGTAGTGCCAGGGGGCCCACTCGTGGCCGCCCCAGGGGGACAGCCAGTTGGTGAACGACACATAGATCAGCCCGCCGGGCCGGGTCACCCGGGCCAGCTCGCTGAGGAAGGTGCCCGGATCGGCCACGTGCTCCAGCACGTTGGAGGAGAAGGTGACGTCGGCGACGCCGTCCCGCAAGGGCAGCAGATACCCGTCCGCGACGACGGCCGCTTCGGGCGGCTTCTGCCCGAGCTCCCGCAGATCCGGTTCGAACAGGTAGGCGTAGGCGCCGCGCTGCCGGAATTCCTCGGTGAAGTACCCACTGCCACCGCCGACATCGACGACGACCCGCCCGTCGACGGATCCGTCGTAGGCCTCGACCTGATCGACGGCGTCTCGGGCGAGAAGCGAGTAGCAGGCTTCGGGGTCGTCCTGTTCCCGCATGAACGCACGAAAGAGAGCCAGAGAGCGCCGAAAGGAGGGGTCCTTGATGGCTCGGGGCTCTGTGGTCTGCCTGTAGGGGCGCGGGGAACTGCGCGACAGGCCAGGAACGACCGTCACTCGCGAGACGGCCTCACTCACCCGGCGTTCAGGCGCCACGACGCACCGCTTCCGCCGCAACCGCCCGGAACTGCCGAACCGTCCGGTCCCACCGATACCGCGCCGCCCGATCCCGCGCCGCCTTGCCCATCAACTCCCGGCGATGTCCCGACAAGGCGAGCGTGCACCAGGCGGCGGCGAACGAGGACTCGCCCTGCGCCAGCACCCCCGTCTCCCCGTCCACGACGGAGTCCCGCAGTCCCGGCACGTCGAAGCCGATGGTCGGCGTCTCCCGCGTCGCGGCCTCGGTGACGACGAGCCCCCACCCCTCCACGGCGGACGGATGCAGCAGCAGCCACGCCGCACACAGCAGCCGGTGCTTCTCCGCCTCCGGCACATGGCCGACGAACTCGACGCCGGGCCCGGCGAGTTGCTCCAGCCGGCCGCGTTCGGGCCCGTCACCTACGATGATCAGCCGCCCGCCGGTGACCGGCCGCACCCGCTCCCAGAGCCGCAGCAGCAGATCGATCCGCTTGTACTCGACGAGCCGCCCGACGGCCACGAACAGCGGCTCCGGCGAGCGGTCGCCCAGGGGCCCGGGTTCCTCGACCCCGTTGTGCACGACCCGGATCCGGTCCCGCTCGACCCCGATCGCCCGCAGCGCGTGCGCGGTCGACGGAGAGACGGCGACCATCAGACTCCGTCGCTGCGCACCGGTCAGCGCCCAGTGCTCCAGTCTTCGTCCCATCCGCGCGGCCGGCGCCAGAGGCCCGCCGAACCGCATCTTCCACAGATCGGTGTGCACATGGTTGACCAGGCACAGCGTGGGTCCGCGATGCCACAGGGGGGCGAAGTACGGCATCCCGTTGCAGACCTCGACCAGCAGATCGCAGTCACCGACCTGACGGGCGAAGGCGGACCGGGCGCGCAGGTAGTGGCCGTACGAGCCGCCCGCCGAGACGACCCGGTAGTCGCGGTAGGCCGCCGGGCCACCGCAGAGCAGGGTGACCTGGTGGCCGAGCCGGGTGAGGCCGTCGGCGAGGCGGTCGACCAGCAGCTCGGAGCCGCCGGCGGCACGGTTGCCCAGGTCACGATGGGCGAGAAAAACGATTCGGCGCGGATGTGGGGGGAGCGCCGGAGGGTGGTGCTGCGCCGCCCAGGGGAGGGTGGCGGGCAGCTGGGAAGGCACGTGCTGGGGCATGGGTGCTCCAACTCGTCTCAGGGTGCGGAACTCAGCGTGGGGGAGGGAGGGTTTGGGTTCCTGTGGGGGGATTCGGTGGTTCTCGGGCGCCTTACGGTCGTTGTGCGTGGGGTGTGGACAGGCTGTGTCCGGGTGGGGTTGGACAGTTTTCGCCCAGCAGTTCCCCACGGCTACTCACCGGCGTGACAATTTCCGGCTTTGTTGTAGCTGACGTCACGTCACATTGTGAGTGAGGGCTGGGGCATCTCGACCGTACCGGGAGATTCCGGCTGCTTACGCCCACGTACCACCAGAACGCCCCCGACCACCGCAAGCACGAATCCCGCCCCGGCCGCCCCGATCGGCAACGTCACACCCACCAGCCGCAGTTGATCGGTGTCCTGCCGCGCCTGGCGCACGGCCTCCTTCTGGGTCGCCGTGGTGAACGCGATCTTCTCGCTGTCCAGCAGCACGGCCGCGTCCTTGTCGGCGCCGGGCGCCCGCAGGGTGCGCCGGGGGCCGGTCTGGGCGTAGATCACCCGGCCGGTGCGCTGGTCCACGACCAGCTTGAACCCGTGGTTCGAGTACCACTCCTCGGCCAGCACCTGCGGCCGGTTCGGCTGGTCGACGATGCTGCCGGGCACCAGCCGGGTGCCGGCCTTGCGGGGCGCGACCTCGGCGGTGAACCGGTATCCCTCGTAGCCCTGGATCTTCTCGGTGCCGTCGAACCGCATGGTGACGGTCGTGCCACCGGTGTTGTCCCACCACTGGTAGGAGCGTTTGCGCACGTCGAACGGGAACTTCAGATAGGCCTCGCCCTCGATGTACGGCTTCTCGCCACAGCAGTGCACGGGCTTCGTCGTCCTGCGGTCCATCACCCAGCGGTGCGGGGCGTAGTCCAGCGCGTCGTGCGGGTCCGCGGCCGGCAGGGACTTGTCGGTGTCGACGGTGGTGATCACGTCCCAGACGGCGTCGCCGCTGCGTTCGCTCTCCGCCACGTCGCCGCGCACCCGCTGGGTGACGGTGATCGTCTGGTCCGGCACGGTCTCGATCTTTTCGGTGTCGAAGACACTGCCGGTGCCTTTGTAAACGGCGGTGGTGTCGATGTCGATCGGGTTCACGGCGGCGCGCGGCGTCACGTACCAGGCCAGCAGTGGCGCCAGTACCAGCAGAAACGTGCCGAGACCCAGCAGGATCAAGGAGACAGGTGAGGCTGTACGGCGCATCCGGCACTCCTGGGGGGATTTGACGCAAAGTCGATGCAGGGTCGATGCACCGTCGGTGCACGGGCGTTGCCTGGCCGTTCTTGGGCCGGGAACCGTAGGCGCGTCTTGACGGAGTGTCAATGTCTTGACGGGCTGACCGGGCTTGTCGAGACTGGGCCCGACAGGCAGGGGTCGGGACCGGGCCGATGGCACCGGGTGGGGACGACTCCCGGGGCCTTCGGGCCTTGGGGAACCTCCGGACAGAGAGGCTGACCCTGCGATGTCCAGACTGCTCGCCGCCGCGCTGACCGTAGCGCTCGCCGCCGTGCTCGCGGTGGGTGCCGCGCTCGGCGTCGTCGCGTTGCTGGAGGCGACGCCCGACCAGCCGAACACCCCGTTGATCACCTACGAGCAAGCGGGCCAGGGGAGTTGACGGTGGCCGCCACCCGCTCCACGGCCGCCCCCGCCGCCGTGACCCGCTCGGCCTGGCGAGACGTACCCCGCTACCAGGTCCGCCGTTTCGCGGAACTGGCCATGGCGGACGCCCCGGCCCTCGCCCAGGAGATCCTCCACGAGATCCAGCGCGAGTACCCCCAACTGCCCGTCGTGCTCGACGAGTCGGGCGAGCCGATGGCCCTGGTCGGCATCCGGCGCGCGATCGAGGTCTTCGTCGAGCACCTGGAGAAGTCCGAGGGCCGCCCCAGCGTCCCGCCCGGCGTCTTCCAGGACTTCGGCCGCGGTGAGGGCTACAACGGCCGCTCCCTGGACTCGCTCCAGGCGATCTACCGGTTGGGCGTACGGCTGGCCTGGCGCCGTTTCGCCGAGATCGGCCAGCGCGTCGACATCCCGCCACCCGCGATGTACGAGCTGGTCGACGCCGGCTACGAGTACCTCGACGGCCTGGTCGACCAGTCGGTACGCGGCTATGCGGAGGCGGCGGCCCGGCAGGCCGGCGAGCGGCTGCGCCTCCAACGCCGGCTGATGGAGCTGCTGCTGGCCGAACACCACCGGGGCGACCCGGCCGACGCCCTGTCGGAGCGGGCGGCCCGGATCGGCTGGCCGCTGCCCGAGAAGGTCGCGGTGGGGGTGCTGCTGCGCCCGGCGCGGGAGGCGCTCGCCCCGGCCGTGGGGCAGGGGGTGCTGCTCGACCTGGAGTTCGAGCAGCCGCGCATGGTCGTGCCCGAGCCGGACGCCGCCGGGCGGCCCGAGATGCTGCACCGGGCGCTGTGCGGCTGGTCGGGGGCGATCGGCCCGCCGGTCCCGCTGGCCGACGCGGCGAAGTCACTGCGCTGGGCCGAGGCCGCCGTACGGCTGATGGAACGGCGGCTGCTGCCGTCCGGTGAGGTCCTGTACTGCACCGAGCACACGCAGGCGCTGGTGCTCCTTCAGCCCGAGGAGCTCATCGACGATCTCGCGGTCCGGTGCCTGGCGCCGCTGGAGAACTGCGGGCCGACGCACGGACGACGGCTGGCGGAGACCTTACTGGCCTGGCTGGAGACCAGGGGCGGGGCGCCGGAGGTGGCGGCCCGGTTGGGCGTGCATCCCCAGACGGTCCGCTACCGACTGCGGCAGATCCGGGAGCTGTGGGGCGACGAGATGGACGACCCGGACCGGCGGTTCGAACTGGAACTGGTGCTGCGGGCCCAGCGGTTGCGAGGCGAGCTGGGCGCGACGCGCGGATAGCGGCCGCCGGATGCCGGCGGTCAGGGCTCGGTGGCGGCGTGACGGTCCGGGAGAAGGGTGAAGATCTGGTCGAGGCCGACGATGCTCATGACCCGCAGGGTGTGGGCAGGGACGGCGGCGAGCGCGATGTCCGCCCCGGCGGCGTGGGCGAGGTTGCGCGCGGCGATCAGGACGGTGAGACCGCTGGAGTCGCAGAAGTCCATGTCGGCCAGGTCCAGGACGAGGCGCTGGCCCGGCTGGAGGGTGAGCGCGGTGAGCCGGTCCCGCAGCTCGGCGGCGGTGGCGTGGTCGAGGTCGCCGGTGATCTCCAGAACGGGACCGGTCGTGGCATCTCGGGTGGTGATCTTCAGCGGGCTCATTGCGTGTTCTTCGTCGTGGAGCGGGTGGTGGGGACGCCGAGGGCGAGAAGCGCCGTGTCGTCGTCGAGGCCGTCGCCGAAGGCGTCCAGCAGGCCGGACAGGGCCTGGACGACGGCATGGGCGGGCTTGCCGGCCTGGCCGACGGCGAAGGCGCGCAGGGCCTCGTCGCCGTACAGGGCGGCGCGGTCGTCACCGGTGCGGGCCTCGGTGAGGCCGTCGGTGTAGAGCAGAAGGGTGTCGCCGGGGTCGAGGATCGTGGTGGCGGAGCTGAACGGCGCGGAGGGCAGGATGCCGACCAGGAGGCCGCCGGGGGTGGGGAGGAAGTCGGCCGTGCCGTCGGCACGCAGGACGAGGGCTGAGGGGTGGCCGCCCGAGGCGAGCCGGACGCCGGCCCGGCCGGTCGTCGGGTCGGGTTCGACGATGCCGCATATGACGGTGCAGTAGCGCGGATCGCCGCCGCTGTAGCGCTCGTGGAGCACCTTGTTGAGGGTGGACAGGGCGGCGACGGGGTCGGGGTCGTGCAAGGCGGCGGCGCGCAGCGTGTAGCGGGTGAGCGAGGTGACCGCGGCGGCCTGCGGGCCCTTTCCGCATACGTCGCCGAGGAAGAAGCCGAAGCGCTTGCCGTCCACCGGGAAGAGGTCGTAGAAGTCGCCGCCGAGCCGGTCGGGAGAGGCGGTGCGGTAATGGGCGGCCGCCTCCACGCCGGGCACCGACGGAAGGGAGTCGGGCAGCAGTGACTGCTGGAGCACGGCGAGGGCGTCCTGGAGACGGGCGCGGTCGGCCTCCGCCTGTGCGCGGGCTGCTTCGGCCTCCTTGCGGGCGCGCAGGAGTTCGGCTTCGTAGGCGCGGCGGTCCCGGGCGTCGAAGACAGTGGTGCGGATCAGCAGCGGCTCGCCGCCACCGCCGTATTTGATGGCCGAGGAGACCAGCACCGGCATCCGGTCGCCGCCGGCCTGTCTGATCTCCAGGGCGATGCCGCCGATCTCGCCCTGCATCCGCAGCAGTGGCGCGAAGTGCGTCTCGTGGTACAGCTTGCCGCCCACGGTCAGCAGGTCGGTGAACCGCATCCGGCCCACCACCGCCTCACGTTCCTGGCCGAGCCAGCGCAGCAGCGTGGTGTTGATCTTCGCGATGGTGCCGTCCATCAAGGTCGACAGATACCCGCACGGCGCGCTCTCGTACAGCTCCTCGACGCTGTCCTCCAGCAACGCGGCGAACGCCGCCTTGGATGTCTCCTCGTCGCCCGCTCCCTGCGGGTCGGGCTGTTGTCCGGTTCGGCACATCACCGCAAGTCCGCCAGGAAGGCGGTGATCGCCTCATTGGTGGCTTCCGGCGCGGACAGGTGCGGGCAGTGGCCGGTCGCGTCGAGAGTGACCAGCGTCGAGCCCTCGATGGCCTGGTGGACGAAGGCTCCGACCTCGCGGGGGGCGATCACGTCCTGGGTGCATTCCAGCACCAGCGTCGGCACCTGAACGGTCTTCAGGTCGTCCCGCGAATCCGACAGGAACGTGGTCCGGGCGAAGACACGCGCCATGTCCGGATCGGTGGCGCAGAAGCTGTTCGCGAGTTCCTCACCCAGCTCGGGCCGCTCCGCGTTGCCCATGATCACCGGTGCCATCGCCGCCGACCAGCCCAGATAGTTCGACTCCAGGGACGCCAGCAGCTCGTCGATGTCCTGAGCGCCGAACCCGCCCCGGTAGCCGTCGTCGTCGATGTAGCGCGGCGACGGCGCCACCATCACCAGCGCCCCGATCCGTTCCGGCGCCATGTCCGCGGCGAGTACGCCGATCATGGCGCTGACCGAGTGCCCCACGAACACCGCGTCGCGCAGGTCGAGCGCCTCACACACCTCGACCACGTCCCGGGCGTAACCGTCCAGGGAGGCGTAGCGGTCCTCCGAGAACGCGGACCGATCCGAGCGTCCCGAACCCACGTAGTCGAACAGCACCACCCGGTGGTCCTCGACCAGGGCCGGCACCGTGAGACGCCACATGTTCTGATCGCAGCCGAACCCGTGAGCCAGCACCACCGTCGGCCCCTGTGGGTTGCCGGTGACGGTGACGTTGTTCCTGCGCTGGATGTCCATGTCCTCACCCTCCCAGACCCCGACCGCCGTTCTCACGGCCGGGGCGCACCTTCTCCACCGCACCCGCCTTCCTCACGCATCGCACACATAAACAGGGCTGTCGCAGCCGGCGGGAACGACCGTAGGGACCGGCCGTCATGACGGCCGGTCCCTACGAACTGCGCGAAGTACGAACTGCGCGAAGTACGAACTGCGCGAAGTCAGATCACCATCGATACCAGCGGCCGCGGCCACCGCCGGTGCCGGCGGACCGCATGACGAAGCCGAGCAGCCACACCACCAGGACGGCTAGCGCCACCCACCACAGGATCTTGACGGCGAAACCTGCGCCGAAAAGGATTACCGCGAGAAGCAGAACAAGAAGCAAGGGAACCATAGTCAACCACCTCCTGCACCTCCGATTGCCCCGACATTCAGCGTGCATTCCTGTCCGACGCGTTGTTTATCGAGAAGAGGTCGCGGCACCGGGGAGGCCCTTCTCCCCTCATGAACCGGGCGACAGCGGGTACACGAAATTGAGCGATAGCCGCAACGTCGACGAAAACGAGAAGGAACGACTCACGGGGAGAGTTCTATGGTCACCCCACTGGACAATCGAGCATCGGACCGACGAGACCCTACGGCGCCCCTGCGCTACAGCACCGCCTGGCACACGGACACCTCGCCCGCCGCGGCCCGCGCGGCCGTACGCGCGCTGGTGGCCAGGGCCGGCTACGACCCCGATCACCAGCCTGTCCAGGACGCACAGCTCGTCGTCAGTGAACTGGTCACCAACGCGCTGCGCCACGCCCCCGGACCGGGGCGCCTGGAGCTGGAAGTGACGCCCGACGCCGCCTTGTTGCGCATCACCGTGAAGGACACTTCCCCCAGCCCGCCCGAACTGCGGACCCACGACGCCCGCCGCGTCGGCGGGCACGGCCTGCGTCTGGTCGCCCGGCTGTGCGACCGGCTGCACACCGTTGTCCTGGACACCGGCAAGCAGGTCGCCGCTCATCTCTACCTGCGCGAGCCGGCCGAGGAACTGCCGGGTCAGGCCGCCGTCTGACCGGCGGCGAACGCGTCAGGAATGGTGCGGCCCGCGCGTCAGAGGTAGCGGCGAAGGGGCCTCACGGCGGCTTCACGGGCCCATTGGAGAACGGAGCGCTTCTTCCATCGCCCGGCCCGCATGAGTTCACTGGCGGCGATATCCCTGTCGAAATGCTCGTCGAGGGTCGCGGTGAACTCGTCGTCCAGGACGGCGAGCATGACTTCTTCGTCGTGGTCGAGGGAACGCCGGTTGAAATTGGTCGACCCGACGAGGGCCACCGTGCGGTCCGCGGTGACGACCTTGGCGTGCATCATGGTCGGCTGGTACTGGTAGATCTTGACCCCGCAGGCCAGCAGGTCCTCATAGAAGCGTTGCCCCGCCAATTGGCAGACCCGTTTGTCGGTGTGCGGTCCGGGCAGCAGGATTTCGACCTCCACCCCGCGGCGGGCGGCGGCGCACAGCAGCTCGATGAAGTAGGCGTCCGGAGAGAAGTAGGCGGTGGCCAGCCGGAGTCGCTCCTCGGCCGACTCGATGATCACCCGGATGAGGGTCTGCATGTCCTGCCAGCCGAAGCTGGCCGAACCGCGTACCACCTGCACGGTCGCGTTGCCCTGCGGGTGGTGGCTGGTGAACCGGTCGCGATTGTCGAAGAGCTCGTCGTGGCATTCGGCCCAGTTCTGCGCGAACGCGGCCGCGATGCCGTCCACGGCCGGGCCGCGCACCTCGATGTGGGTGTCCCGCCATTCCTGTGGATTGCGGGCGTCACCGCACCACTCCTCGGCGATGCCGACACCGCCGGTGAACGCCACCTGTTCGTCCACGACCAGCACCTTGCGGTGGCAGCGGTGATTCTGCTTGAGCGGCGACAGATACAGCGGTTTGCGGAACCAGGCCACCTGCACGCCCGCCCGGCGCATCTCCGCCAGCAGGTCCTTGTCGATGAGCCGGCTGCCGAAGCCGTCCAGCAACAGCCGTACCCGAAGCCCGGCTCGGGCCCGCTGCGCCAGCGCGTGGGCGAAGTCGCGAGCGATGGCGCCCTTCCAGTACACGAACGTCATCATGTCCACCGTGTGCTCGGCGGAGTTGATGGCGTCGAGCATCGCCGGGAAGATCTCGTCACCGTTGCGAAGGGCCGTCAGCGCGTTGCCCTCGGTGGCCGCGATGCCGATGAGGCGTTCCAGTCGGCGCCGGATGCGGACCGCTCGCTCATCGGGGGTTCTGCCGCGGTTCACGCGATCCGCGGGCTCCGCTATGTCTTGCGTGCTGGTCATCCTCGCCCTCTCAGCTGTCGCCGGCTCGTCGTCCGCTCAGGTCGGACGCGGTCAGATGCCGGTGAGCATGCCTTCGCGCAGGCGGGCCAGCAGGCGGGAGACCAGGCGCGAGACGTGCATCTGCGAGCAGCCGAGGCGTTCTCCGATCTCCTTCTGGGTGAGTTCCTCCACGAAACGCCAGTGCAGGATCTGCCGGTCGCGTTCGTCGAGCTCGGCGATCATCGGGGCCAGGGCGTGGAAGTCCTCGACGAGTTCGAGGGCGGGGTCGTCGGCGCCGATGAAGTCCGCCAGCACCGTTTCGCCGTCCTCGCCGCTGTTGATGGCCGCGTCCAGGGAGGCGGAGTTGTAGCCGTTGGACGCCAGACGGGCCTCGCGGATCTCCTCCTCCGGCAGACACATCAGCTCGGACAACTCCTTGGTCGTCGGCGTGCGGCCCAGCCGGCTGCCGAGCTCTTCGGTGGCGCGGGTCAGCTGGGCCCGCGCCTCCTGGAGCCGCCGGGGCACGTGCACGGCCCAGGAGGTGTCGCGGAAGAACCGCTTGATCTCGCCGACGATGTACGGCACCGCGAACGAGGTGAACTCGACCTCACGGGTCAGCTCGAACCGGTCGATGGCCTTGATCAGACCGATCATGCCGACCTGGACGATGTCCTCCATCTCTTCCGGGCCGCGGCTGCGGAACCGGCCGGCCGCGTAGCGGACGAGGGACATGTTCATCTCGATCAGGGTGTTGCGCGCGTCCTGGTACTCGGGTGTTCCCTCTTCCAGGACCGTGAGTTGGTCGAAGAACAGCTTCGACAACTCGCGCGCGTCCTTGGGCGCGACCTTCGACGGGTCCGCTATCTCCGGCAACCCCGTGGTCTGCTCGGTGACAGCGTGCACGGTTGTCGTCATGATCCGTTCTCCCAGTCGGCTGACCTCTGCGATCGTCGGCCCGGGCCGACGACCAGCGTTTACCCCGTTCTTCGCGGTACACGCACCCGGGTTTCGAGAGGCCGCCACGCGGGGCTACGGACCCCGACGCTCACGGGGAGCCGCGCCGGTCAGAACGGCATACGGCCACGGGCCCGTCGACCGGCGGAACCGCTGCGACCGACGGCCTTGGAGCTGCTGCGGAACGGCTTGCTGAACACGCGCCCCAGGAAGCCGGGGGCCTTCCCGCCGGCCCGTGCTCCGGCGCCGAGTGAGCGCTGGGTGCCGCGTTGCGGATGGTGGGAGAGGCGCGGCAGCAGGAAAGCGAGAAGCGCGAGTACGACGCAGACTGCGACGATTCCGAGGATCATCATTTTGCGACTCCTGAACGTGAGACGTGTCTGTCGGGACGAGCGGATGTCCGGGCCGGGTACCCGGGTACTTCACGGCCGGAACCACCGAACCGGCGTTGCGTTCATGCCTGTTCGTCGCGTGCGGAGCGTCGGCGGAGCCAGACCGGCAGTCCGTACCAGCACAGGGCGAACCACACCATGACCGCGGCGACCAGCAATTCGGCGAGAAGGCTCGGCACGACGACGTGGAGGAGAAGCAGAAGCGTGCCGCCGATCGTCAGTGCGAGAAGCACCATTCCGAGCACCATCAGCCTGCTCGCGACGCCGACGATGTCGTCCTTCATGCGCTGCCCGGACAGCAGTCGGTGGATGGACACCGGCGCGATCAGCGCCCCGGTGGCGGAGGCGCCGAGTATCACGGTGATCACGTAGACGACGTGATCGAACGTTCCCAACTGGCGGAAGTGCGTAGTGAACGCCACGCTCAGCAGAAAACCGAAGAGAATCTGTACGCCGGTCTGCGCGACCCTCGTCTCTTGCAGGATCTCGTTCCATCTGCGATTCAGACGTTCCCGTTCCGATTCCTGCGGTTCGGGGGTTCTGTGCTCTCCGGTCTCCGGACCCTGGTCGGTCATGCTCACGGCATCCTCCTAGTTCGGGAAGTATCCGGATGCCCGCCCTCGTCGATTTCACGTCCCCGGGAGTCGCGGGCGCAGCGGCCGACTTTCCTGGAGGATGCGGAAGGCGTGGAAGTCCCCGAGAACCTGAGGAGACCCCGATGCGGCAACCGACCCCCCACCCCGCCCTGCGCCGGCTGGACGTCTTCGTCGGCGAGTGGGAGCTGTGGGCCGCCGACCGGACCGTCGGCCCCATCCGGACCGAGTTCGCCTGGCTGGAGAACGGCGCCTTCCTCGTCCAGCGCGCCGACGTCAGCCCAGAGACCTCCCTCCCCGGCGAGTGGGGCCCGCACGCCCCCTTCCCCACCGTCGCCCTGATCGGCTACGACGACACGGCCGACGAGTTCACCGTCCTGTACGCCGACGGCCGCTCCGTCGCCCGCGCCTACCGGGGCACCATGACCGACCGCACCTGGCACCAGTGGCGCGAGTCCCCAGGCTTCCACCAACGCCTCACGGTCACCGCAGCCCCGGACGGCACCACCATCGAGGGCCGCTGGGAGCAGTCCCCCGACGGGGAGCGGTGGACCACGGACTTCGATGTGACGTATGTGCGGATGGGGGAGGGGAGCGGCTGAGGCGTTTCCCGTGCGGTCCGCGCACGGCCATTGCCGGGTCAAACGCAATTTGAGTAGCCTGTGTTCGTTATCCCGATCGGCTGTTGAAATATCGAACGCAGCCTGACCGACACCCAAGGGAGGGGACCGGACGTGGGACGCCTCGTGCCAGCCGTGACCAGGGCTCTCGACATTCTTGAGCTCTTCCTCGACGGGGACGGGACGCTCTCCGCCCCCGACATAGTGCGCAAGCTCCAGCTGCCGCGCACCACCGTGCACGAGCTGGTCACCACTCTGGCCGCCCGGTCGTACATCGTCCAGGTGCCCGGCCAGCCCGGACGGTACCGGTTGGGTGTGCGGCCGTACCAGCTCGGCAGCCGGTACGCCGAGCAGCTCGACCTCGCGGCCGAGGGACAGCAGGTCGCGCGGTCCGTCGCCGAGACCTGCGACGAGACCGTGCACGTGGCGATCCTGGAGGGCACCGACGTCATCTACATCGCCAAGGTCGACTCGACGCACGCGGTGCGGATGGTGTCCGCCGCCGGCCGCCGGCTCCCCGCGCACTGCACGTCCGTCGGCAAGATGCTGCTGGCCTCCCTCCCCGAGCCGGAGCTCGGCTCCCGGGTTCCGGACGGGGCCGAGCTGGTGGCCATGACGCCGAACAGCATCACCGACCCGGGCGCCCTGCGCGAGGCCCTCGCCGGGATCCGGCAGCGGGGGATCGCCGTCGAGAGCCGGGAGTCCAACCCGGACGTGTCGTGCGTCGCCGCGCCCGTCCGGGACCGTACGGGGCAGGTGGTCGCCGCCCTCTCCATCTCCGTTCCCATGATCCGCTGGAGCGACGAGCGCCGCGCCGAGCTGGAGCAGCTCGCCGCCAAGGGTGCCGCCGAACTGTCGGAGCGCCTCGGGCACCGGAGCGTGGGGTGAGGGCCCGGTACGAGGTCGCGGTCGCCGCGCAGGCGGCGCTCGGCGAGGGGCCGACCTGGGACGCGGACGGCGGGCGACTGCTGTGGATCGACATCCTGGGGGGACGGGTCCACGGCTACGACCCGGTCTCCGGGCGGCGCTCCGTCCGTACGACCGACCAGCACATCGGCGCCGTGAAGCCCCGCGTCGGCGGCGGCCTCGTCCTCAACCTCCGGGACGGGGTGGCGCTGCTCGACCCGGACGACACCTTCCGCTGGCTGCACCGCGAGCCCGTCCCCGGCCGCCGCGCCAACGACGCCGCGGTCGCCCCCGACGGCTCCCTGTGGGCGGGCACCATGCGCTACGACGAGGCCCCGGGCGGCGGCACCCTCACCCGGTACACCGGTGACGGATCGGCCGAGGTCGTGCTCGACGACGTCGCGGTCAGCAACGGCACCGGCTGGAGCCCCGACGGAACCCTCATGTACTACATCGACTCGCCCACCCGGCGGGTCGACGTCTTCGACCACGCCGCCGGCCGCGTCACCGGCCGGCGCACGTTCGCCGAGATCGAGGACGGCGCCGGGTTCCCCGACGGGCTCACGGTGGACGCCGAGGGCTGTGTCTGGGTGGCGCTGTGGGACGGCGCGGCGGTACGGCGCTACACCCCGGGCGGGGAGCTGGACCGGGTGATCGAACTCCCGGTGCCCCGGGTGACGGCGTGCGCCTTCGGCGGGCCCGACCTGACCGACCTCTACATCACGACGGCCCGTACGGGACTGGCGTCACCCCCCGTGCTGTCGGGCTCCCTGCTCGTCGTACCCGGCGCGGGGAAGGGGCTCGCGCAGCCGGCGTTCCACGGCTGAGCGGCGTCAGCGCAGCCCCGCCGCCTTCAGCTCCTCCGCCGTCAACGGCGGTCCGCTCAGCGCCGGTTTGAGCGGGCCGGCCAGGGCCGCGAGCAGGACCGACGGGGCCAACAGCACCTCGGCCCGGCGCTCCAGGGACGTCACGTCGGTGACCCGGCGCGCGATCCGGCCGTTCCCGGTGGCGGTGTGCATCAGCCGGGCGACGTAGGCGGCGACCAGCCGCTCCCGCAGCGCGGGGCCGTTCTCGGTCGCGCCCGGGTAGAACACGTCCTGCCCGATGGCCAGGTCCCAGGCGGCGCCGACCGGGCGGGCCACCGCCCGCTGGACCCGGCGGGCCAGCCCCGGTGTCCCGAAGCCCTGGCGCCGGGTCACGTTCCGCAGCAGCAGGGCGCTCTGGGCGGCGACCGCGAGACCGTGCCCGTAGACCGGGTTGAACGCGGCGAGCGCGTCGCCGAGCACGACGAGGTTCTCCGGCGGGTTCGGCATCCGCTCGTAGAAGTGGCGGCGGTTGACGGTGCTCCGGGTGACCGACACCTCCGACAGCGGCTCGGCGTTGTCGAGCAGCTCGCCGATCACCGGGTGCCGCAGCCGCTCGCGCGCGAAGGGGACGAAGTCGTCCGCCGCGCCGGTGGGTTCGCCGCCGCGGGTGCCGGACAGTGTCACGATCCACCGGCCGTCCTCGATCGGCAGCAGGAAGCCCGCCCGGCCCGGACCGCCGTCCCGCGGGTCGGGCTGCACATTGACGACCGGGAAGCCGTCCCTGGCGTCCTCCGGGGCGAGATAGAGCCGACTCGCGTACACCAGGCCGGAATCGACCTCGCGCAGCCGGGGCGCGGGCAACCCGAGCGCGGAGAGCCACCGGGGCGCCCCGGAGCCACGGCCGGTGGCGTCGACGACCAGGCCGGCCTCCAGGGTACGTTCGCCGCCCTCGCGCGGCCGGATCCGTACGCCCGTCACCGCGGCCGCCGTACCGGTCAGCCCGACCACCTCGGCCTGTTCGACCAGCTCGATCCGCTCGTCGGCGAGGACCTGAGCGCGGATCGTCGCGTCCAGCAGGTCCCGGCCGGCCAGGATCACATGGTGCGACTCGGGCCAGCGCCGGAACCAGCCCCAGGCCGACAGCGCCACCATGTCCGTGGTGACCGGCAGCCGGCGTGCCCCGGCGCCCCGGAGCACGTCGGTGACCCCCGGCAGCAGCTCCTCCATGGCCCGCACTCCGCCCGACCACAGCATGTGCGCGTGCCGGGCCTGCGGCAGACCCTTGCGGGGCGCCGCGCCGTCGGGCAGCTCGTCCCGGTCGACGACGACCACACGGTCGGCGATCCCGGCGAGCGCGCGGGCCGCGAGCATGCCGGTATGGGATCCCCCGAGGACGACTGCGCATCTGGCGTCGGGGGTGGGGCGTTCGTTCATGCGGGGGCACTCTCTGCCGAGGCGGCCGCTCGGGCGCGTACCGCTTCGATGGTGTCGGGCCGGCGGAGGACTTGGGACACGGCCTGGATCTCCCGCAGCAGGCGCGCGGTGTCCGGGCCGCCCGAGGAGGCGTCGGACTCCGGGGACCGCTGCCGGGTGTCGACGGCGTCCAGGATGGTGACGGCGGCGGCCAGGGCGTCCGCGCGGGCGGGCTCGAAGCCGAGGGCGACGGCCGCGTCGTAGGACCGGGTGCGCAGGTCCTCGTCGAGGTACCGGGACACCTGAAGGAGCGCGTCCCGGATGAACGTCTCCCGGCGGATCAGCCGCAGTTCGGGCGTGCCGCGCAGGGTGAACGGCTCGCGTCCGCCGGCGACGGGCCGCAGCAGCACCGCCAGCGGCCGCAGTTGCCGGTGGCGCACCCGGATGCGCCAGCGCTGGTGCAGGTACTGGCCGGCGTGCGGAATGATGAAGCCCACCGCGACCAGCGACGCGGAGACACAGGCCGCCGAGGGCGCGAGGTCGGTGCTCAGCCAGTCCAGGTCGTGGCCCGTCCACCGGGCGACGACGGCGGTGAGCTTGGAGGCGTCGAAGAGCAGGTTCGTCGCGTAGCCGACGCCCAGGAAGCGAAGCCCCCAGCGCAGCCAGGCGTCCAGGCCGTCGGTGCGGATCCAGTTCCAGATGAGCCGGGCCGTGATGGTGCAGGCCACGGTGTGCGCGACCAGGTAGAGCAGGATCTGCTCGCGCATGAAGGGCGTGGTGGCGTAGTACGTGTCCAGGTCGCGCAGCCGCTCCACGGGTGCGTCGGCGAGCGCGAACAGTACCCACAGGGTGATGACCACGCCCGCGTAGACGGAGACGACCCAGCGGGTCGCCCGGCGGGTGGCGGCGGAGCGGTTGGACAGACCGTTGCGCCAGGCGATGATCATCAGCAGCCAGGACGCGCACAGCGCGGTGATCAGCGAATACACCCAGGGCGCCGAGATGTTCGGCACGCCGGTGACGCGGTTGGTCCAGGCGATGGTGTCCGGGGCGGCGAAGACGAACACGGCGCATGCGAACAGCAGCAGACCGCCGACGGCACGCAGCAGCGGGTCCCGCCACATCCGCAGGATGCTGGGCAGCTTGATGGCCAGGGCGACGGTGAGGGCGAAGGTCGGGATCCAGAAGGAGATGTGGAGGTCGCCGAACAGCCTCGACGAGGACGCCGCCAGCCCGGTCACCGCGCTCACCTCGCCGTTCTCCCGCGATAGCCGAGCGAACGCTGCACGGGCCCGAGCGGTGCCACCGCTTCGTGCTCCGACAGCAGGGGGCGGAACGCAGCGGCCAGCCGGTGCCCGAAGTCGTCGGCCTCCGACTCGTGCCGCTCTCGCGAGCCGTTGCGGGCGGCCACGGTGAGGGCGATGTCCCGCCAGCCGGGCGTGCCCGCCAGCGCGTGCGCGGCCGCGGTGCCGTCGGTGTGGTCGTGGCGGTGCCCGGCGTGCATGTGCCACAGCTCGTGGCCGAGGACGACCAGTCGCTGCATCGCCTCGGCCCGTTCCTCCACGATGACCAGGTCGAAGTCCTGGAACTCCACCCACAGCCCGGTCACTTCGATCTCGTCCGGGAACCGCTCGAACCGCAGCTCCACGGGCCGCCCGCCGCGCCGCGCGCTCATCTCGGCGCACAGCGCGTGGCACAACTCGCCCACGTCCCGCGGGGGGTGGGGTCTGGCACGCACGGCCGCGCCGAGATCGGAGGCCAGGTCGCGCATCGCGGCAGCGGCGTGCGAGCGCCGCAGCCCCAGCACCGAAGCGACCCGGGCCGCCCTCTTGCGCGCGCCCGCGATGTCCATCGCACCCCCTGTTCCGCCGCCGCTCGGCGGGCCGTTCGAGACTACGCGGCCCGAAGTGTCCCCGTCATGTGATCCGACGACCGTTGTTCAACCGGGAACGACCGCACCACCACCGGGAATCGACCGTGCCACCACCGGGAACGACCGCACCGCCACCGCCGACGACCGCCACCGCCACGGCCGACGACCGCCACCGCCCGGAATTCGTGCACAAGGCATTGACTGGAAAGCGCTTCCACCCTACGGTCCGTTCGAAGTTACGGGCACAATTCGATATGTCGAACAGTAAGGGCAGGCAATGGGACGACCTGACCTGAATCGCAGGCAACTTCTGGCCACCGCGGGCGGATTGGCGGTGGCCGGCAGCTTCGGCTTCGCGGCCCTGGGCACCGGCGCCGACGCGCTCGCCTCCAGCGCCGACACCCGGGTGCGCTACTGGAACCTGTTCAGCGGCGGCGACGGCTCCAACATGATCGCGATGCTGGACGCCTTCCGGCGCGCCAACCCCGGCATCGACGTCAAGGACTCCACCCTCCAGTGGGGCAACCCCTTCTACACCAAGCTCGCCATGGCCGCCGCCGGCAACCGCGCCCCCGACCTCGGCGTGATGCACCTCGGCCGGGTCACCGGCTTCTCACCCGGCCGGCTCCTCGACCCCTGGGACGTCGACCTGCTCGCCGAGTACGGCGTGCGCGAACAGGACTTCAGCCCCGCCCTGTGGCGGCGCGGCGTCATCGACGGGAAGCTCTACGCCCTCCCGCTCGACATCCACGTCCAGCTCTGCTTCTACCGCAAGGACGTGCTGCGGAAGGCCGGCCTGCTCGGTGCCGACGGCCGGATGGTCCCGGTCACCTCGGCCGACGACTGGTTCGACCTGCTGAAGGAGGCCAAGCGGGCCACCAGGAAAGGGCTCCAGACCATCGGCATGTGGGTCAACGACCAGAACTTCCAGTGGTGGTTCTTCGTCGCCTTCTACACCCAGCTCGGCGGCACCTGGTTCGACGCCGACAACGCCGAGGTCACCTTCGACACCGACAAGGCCACGCGGGTACTGGAGTTCCTGCGCCGGCACCTCACCGACGGGTACGCCGACCCGGGCCTGGGCTCCGTCGGCGCCGAACAGTTCATCAACGGCGCCCCCTTCGCCTGGGAGGGCAACTGGTCGGTGCCGGTCTACTCCGGCGCCGAACTCGACTACGGAGCCGTCCCGCTGCCACCCGTCTTCGGCGAGCCGGCCACCCACGCCGAGTCGCACGCCTTCGTCCTGCCCCACCGGTCCGGCCGTGGCGGCGCCGCCGACGACGGGGCCCACCGGCTCGCCGCGTACATCGTCACGCACGCCCAGCAGTGGGCGGCCGGCGGCCACATCCCGGCGTACACACCGACCCTGTCCACGGCGGCGTACCGGAAGCTGAACCCGCAGAGCGAGTACGTCTCGGCGATGGAGCACCAGGCCACCGAGCCCAAGGTGTGGTTCGCGGGCTCCACCGGCATCCTCGCCCAGCGCGTCGGCCCGATCGTCGTCTCCTCGACGGTGGGCTCGGCCCGGCCCGACGTGGTCGCCGGCCGGATGAGGAGCGAACTCACCAAGCTGCTCGCGATGAGGAACCCCATGGACGGCAGGACCGCCGCGCAGGGAGGTAAGGCCGCATGACGACCGCCGAGACCGTCCTCGCGCCGGCCCGCGCCAGGACCGCCGCCGACCGCGTGACCCTCCGCCGCAAACAGGGCTTCCAGCACGGCGGTTGGTTCGTCGCCCCGTTCCTCGTCCTCTTCGCGATCTTCGTGATCTGGCCGCTGCTGCGCGGTGTCTACCTCAGCTTCACCGACGCCAACATCTCCGGTGACAGCGCGAGTTTCATCGGCCTCGACAACTACCGCGAGGCCCTCGACGACCGGCTGATGTGGGACGCGCTCGGCCACAGCGCGTACTTCACGCTCCTCGTCGTGCCCTGCATCACGGTCCTCGCCTTCCTGCTGGCGATGCTCGCCCACCACATCGAGCGCGGCACATGGCTGTGGCGCCTGTGCTTCTTCGCGCCCTTCCTGCTGCCCTCCACCGTCGCCGGCAACCTCTGGCAGTGGCTGTTCAACCCCGGCACGGGAATGGTCAACCACGTCTTCGGCATCGAGACGCCGTGGCTGACCGACAAGTCGTACGCCATGCTCGCCGTCGTCATCACCACCCTGTGGTGGACGGTCGGCTTCAGCTTCCTGCTCTACCTCGCCGCGCTCCAGTCCATCCCCGACCACCTCTACGAGGCCGCCAAGCTCGACGGCGCGAACGCCTGGCACCGCATGGTCCACATCACCCTGCCGATGCTGCGCAACATCACCGGCCTCGTCATCACGCTCCAGATCCTGGCCTCGCTCCAGGTCTTCGACCAGGCGGTCGTGATGATGGACTTCGGCCCCGGACCGGAGGACAGCACCCGCACCTTCGTCCAGTACACCCTCGAAGAGGGCTTCACCAGCTACCGCGTGGGCTACGCCTCCGCGATCTCCATCATCTTCTTCGTGCTCATCGCGGTCGTCGCCCTCGCGAGGATGTGGCTGCTGCGCAACCGTGAGGAGGGCGCCGCCCGATGACGACCAAGGCGTGGACCCCGAGTCAGATCGTCCTCACCCTTCTCGGTACGGCCGTATCCGCCCTCTTCCTCGCGCCCTTCGCCTGGGGCCTGTTCACCTCGCTGAAGTCGGAGACCGAGGCGGTGCAGGTGCCCCCGCACTGGCTGCCGCGCGACTGGACGGGACAGGCGTGGACGGCCCTGTTCGAGACCGGCAACATCACCAACTGGTTCGTGAACTCCCTGGTCGTGTCGGTGTGCGTGACGTCGGTGGTGCTGGTGGTGGCCGCCCTCGCCGGATACGGCTTCGCCCGAACCGAGTTCCGCGGCAAGGGCGTTCTGATGGGCGTCGTGATGGCGGGCCTGATGATCTCCCCGGCGGTCCTCGGCGTACCGCTGTTCACCACGGTCCAGCAGCTGGGGATGGTCGACACCTACTGGGGCATGATCCTGCCGCAGTGCGCGCCCGCCGCGATGGTCTACATCCTCTACAAGTTCTTCCAGGGCGTTCCGCGGGAGCTGGAGGAGGCCGCGTTCATCGACGGCGCGGGCCGCTGGCGGGTGTTCTTCACGATCGTGGTCCCGCTGGCCCGCCCGTCCCTGGCGGCGGTCGGCATCTTCACCTTCATCGCCTCCTGGAACAACTTCCTCTGGCCCTACATGGTGACCAACAACCCCGACCTGATGACCATGCCGAACGGCATCGCGACCGTCATGAACTCCTACGGCATCCAGTGGGCCCAGCTGATGGCCGGCGGCCTGATGGCGGGCCTGCCCCTGATCGTGGTCTTCGTCTTCTTCCAACGCCAGATAGTCGCGGGCGTGGCCCATACGGGTCTGGCAGGCCAGTAACCCGACGAGAACGGCCGGCCCGACGCCCCTGAGGGGCGCGGGGAACTGCGCGACCAGCCACACGCGACCCGCAGCCGCCCACGCAACACGGACCACCCACCCCGAAAGGCGCCCATGCACACCGCCCGCTTCACCCTGGACCCCGCCTTCACCGTCGGCGAGGTCAACCCCCGGCTCTTCGGCAGCTTCGTCGAACACCTCGGCCGCTGCGTCTACACCGGCATCTTCGAACCCGACCACCCCACGGCCGACGACCGGGGCCTGCGCGAGGACGTCCTGGACCTGGTCCGCGAACTGGGCGTCACCGCCGTCCGCTACCCCGGCGGCAACTTCGTCTCCGGCTACAAGTGGGAGGACTCCGTCGGCCCCGCCGAGGACCGTCCCCGCCGGCTCGACCTCGCCTGGCACTCCACCGAGACCAACCGCTTCGGCCTGTCCGAGTACATCGACTTCCTCCGCAAGATCGGCCCGCAGGCCGAGCCCATGATGGCCGTCAACCTCGGCACCCGCGGCGTCGCGGAAGCCCTGGAACTCCAGGAGTACGCCAACCACCCGGACGGCACCGCCCTCTCCGACCTGCGCGTCGCCCACGGCGACAAGGACCCCTTCGGCATCGGACTCTGGTGCCTCGGCAACGAGATGGACGGCCCCTGGCAGACCGGCCACAAGACGGCCGAGGAGTACGGCCGGGTCGCCGCCGAGACCGCCCGGGCGATGCGCCAGATCGACCCGGGTGTCGAACTCGTCGCCTGCGGCTCCTCCAGCCAGTCCATGCCGACCTTCGCGGAGTGGGAGGCGACGGTCCTGAAGGAGACGTACGACCTGGTCGACCACATCTCGCTGCACGCCTACTACTGGCCCGAGAACGGCGACGTCGACTCCTTCCTCGCCTCCGCCGTCGACATGGAGTCCTTCATCGAGAACGTCGTCGCGACCGCGGACCACGTGGGCGCGCGCCTGAAGTCGAAGAAGCGGATCAACCTCTCCTTCGACGAGTGGAACGTCTGGTACCTGCCGGAGTGGGAGGAACATGCCAAGACACTGACGGACTGGCCGCAGGCCCCGCGCCTGCTGGAGGACAACTACAGCGTCATGGACGCGGTCGTCTTCGGCTCGCTCCTCATCGCCCTGCTCCGGCACGCCGACCGCGTCACCGTCGCCTGTCTCGCGCAGCTCGTGAACGTCATCGCCCCGATCATGACCGAGCCGGGCGGCCCGGCGTGGCGGCAGACCACGTTCTTCCCGTTCGCCCAGGCCTCCAGGTACGGCCGCGGTGAGGTCCTGGACGTCCGGGTGGACTCCCCGACGTACGGGACGAGGAAGTACGGCGAGACGGCGCTCCTGCACGCCACCGCCGTACGCGCCGACGACGGCACGGTCACCGTCTTCGCGGTCAACCGGAGCCGGGACGAGGCGCTGCCGCTGGAGGTCGCCCTGAACGGCCTCGACCTGACGACGGTCGTCGAGCACAGCGCCCTCGCGGACGCCGACCCGGACGCCCGCAACACGCTCGACGAGCCCGAGCGGGTCGCGCCGCACCGGGTCGAGGGCACCGTGCTGAAGGACGGCCGGCTCACCGCCGTACTGGAACCGCTGTCGTGGAATGTGATCCGGCTGGCCGGATGAGAAATCCTCATGGGGTCCCAAGGCTGCGCTCAGCTTGGGACCCTACTGTCGCCCCTCATGCGCACGCTGATCCTGCTCGCCCTCGCGGGCCTGGGCGCCCAGCTCGTGGACGGCAGCCTCGGCATGGCCTACGGGGTGACCTCGACCACGCTGCTGCTGGCCCTGGGCACCAGTCCCGCGGCCGCCTCGGCCACCGTCCATCTCGCCGAGATCGGCACCACCCTGATGTCGGGGGCGGCGCACTGGCGCTTCGGCAACGTCGACTGGAAGGTGGTCGTCAGGATCGGCGTGCCGGGGGCGGTGGGCGCGTTCCTCGGGGCGACGGTGCTGTCCCGGCTGTCGACGGGGGTGGCGAAGCCGGTGATGTCCGTGATCCTGCTCGGGCTCGGTGTGTACGTCATGACCCGGTTCACCTTCCGGGGGTTGCCGAAGGACCGGCTGGGCAGGCCGCTGCGGCGCCGGTTCCTGGCCCCGCTCGGGCTGGTCGCCGGGTTCCTCGACGCCACCGGGGGCGGCGGCTGGGGGCCGGTCGGGACGCCGGCGCTGCTGGCGGGGGGCCGGATGGAACCCCGCAAGGTGATCGGTTCCATCGACACCAGTGAGTTCCTGGTCGCGGTCGCGGCCAGCCTCGGCTTCCTGCTCTCGCTGGGCTCGCAGGGTGTGGACGTGGTCTGGGTCGCCGCGTTCCTGCTGGGCGGCATGGTGGCCGCACCCCTCGCCGCCTGGCTGGTGCGGCTGCTGCCGCCGAGGGTGCTGGGCTCGGCGGTCGGCGGGGTGATCGTCGTGACCAACGCCCGCACCCTGGTCTCCGACGACCTCCTGTACGGCGCCCTGTACGCGCTGTGGGCCGCCGCCCTGGCCTACTCGGTCCGCGCCCACCTGAAGGAGGGGAAGGCGGCCCCGGCCGAGCCCGCCGAGGAGCGTCAGCCGGTCGGCACCTGACCGACCGGACGGACGCGCCGGTCTCGCTCAACTCGCCTGTGAATGGCTGGAGTTCGTCGTGGCCATGCCATGCGCGGCCCCCTACGATGCGAACGCCTTCGGCCTTCACAGAAAAGTCACTGATTCTTCAAATATTCAACCGGCTTGAAACGAAGATTCAGCGGGCTCGAAAACGGGGCCGGAGGCGCAGCCACCCCCCATCCCCAAGGAGAGCTCCATGGCACGTGGACTCCTGCGACTCCTGCTGAGCGGCGGCGCGCTGGCCGCTCTGCTCACCGCGACGTTGCCCGCTCAGGCCGCGCCGGCGTTCGAAGACCCGCCGCCGGACAAGATCGTCATCAAGGTCGCCACGGTGAACGGCTCCGGCTGCCCCCAGGGCACCACCGCCGTCGCCGTCTCCGAGGACAACACCGCGTTCACGGTGACGTACAGCGACTACCTCGCCCAGGTCGGCGGCAACTCCGACCCCACGGCGTTCCGTAAGAACTGCCAGCTCAGCCTGGTCGTGCACGTCCCCGGTGGCTTCACCTACGCCATCGCCAGCGCCGACTACCGCGGCTTCGCCTCCCTCCAGTCCGGCGCGAACGCCATGCAGAGAGCCTCGTACTACTTCCAGGGCTCACCGAACACGCAGTTCCGCAGCCACCCCTTCAGCGGCCCGCTCAACGACAACTGGCAGGCCACCGACGAGACCGACTGGGCCCAGCTGATCTGGGCGCCCTGCGGGAAGCAGCGCAACTTCAACATCAACACCGAGCTGAGGGTGAACCTCGGCTCGTCCTCCTCGTCCAAGGTCAGCTTCATGACCATGGACTCGACCGACGGTGACATCAGCACGATCTACCACCTGGCGTGGAAGGAGTGCCCCGGCAAGTAACAGCACTGCCTGCGCACGCCGAGCCGCGCCCGCTGAAGTCAGCCGGGCGCGGCTTGGTGCCGGTGCGGGTCGGGTCAGCCGTCCACCCCCAGGGTGAGCGTCCCCGCGTAGCCGGCCGATGTCGAACTGCCCAGTGCGGTCAGGGTCAGCAGCCCGGAAGCGGCGCCTCCGTCGTCGTAGATGCCGTCCTGGGCGAGGGTGGTGCGCGGGACGGTGTTGGCGGCGTAGGTGGCGAGCGCGGCGACCCGGGTCGTGATCGTCTCGTCGAAGAAGAGCTGTCCGGTGTGGAGTTCCTGACCGCCGGTGAACGAGCCGTCGTCGGTGAGCGTGACGTCGGTGTGCACCTTGACGTGGATGTGGACGCACCGGCCGCGGTACCAGCCGGGGTACACGGTCGTGATACGGGCGACCCCGTCCGACCCGGTGAGCACACCGCCGCGCAGGAAGGTGCCGTTGTCGGGCTCGTCGTGGCCGTTGTTGCCGACGAAGCCGGAGTACTCCCCGAGGGCGTCGCAGTGCCAGATCTCCACCAGGGCGCTGTCCAGGGGCGCGCAGGTGCTGTCGTCGACGACGGTGAGGGTGAGCTCCAGCGGGATACCGGTCTTGTCCTCGCTGACGTCGGCGCGGACGAGTTGCCCGTCGAGGTAGTAGGGGCCTTCGGTCATCTCCTTGGTGAGCGTGCAGACGGCTGCGGCGGCCACGGGGGCCGGTTCGGCCGCCTCGGCTGTGGGGGCTTCAGGCGCGGCGGCGACGGCCAGCGATACGGCCGTGGCGCCGGTGGCGATGAGCACGGTGCGGCGCCCGATCACGGTGGGGGTTGTCCCTGAAGTGTCTGTCATGAGCACGGCACCGTAGGGAGGCATGCTGTTGGTGGGCTGTCAGTTGGGCAAAGTGAGCATCCGTCAAGTTTCTTGTCGGACACGCCACTTACGGCTCTCGCGTCACGTCGATTCGACCGAGATCGAAGGTGCGTGCGGGGTACGACGGGCGAGCGCAGGCTGGTCGGCGTACGAGGAACAGTGAGGAACAACGGGGAAGGAAGTACCTCATGTCCATCCGCAAGAGCCGACTCGCCCTCGGCGTCGCCGCCTTCGTCGGCACCGCCGCCATGCTCGCCGTGCCCACCTCCGCCCAGGCGGCCGGGGACCCGGCGACCTGGCCCTGCGACCCGTCGGAGTTCTGCATCTACCACGACGGGCAGGGCGGCGGCGCGCACTACTCGCTGTCGGACGGCGCGTCCAACCTGGGCCAGCTGGCGGGCGGTCTCAATGACCACGTGTGGTCGGTGAAGAACATCTCCGGCAGCTCGTGGTGCCTGTACCGGGACGCGAACTACGAGAACGAGATCCAGGTGATCCTGGACGGGCAGGCGCTCGACCTCGCGTCGCCCGTCCGGGACCAGGTCAGCTCCGTCGAGGAGTGCTGAGAGCCCTGCCGGAGCCTCCGGAGCCTCCCTGAGAAGCGCCCCGCCGCACCTGGCCGTGCGGCGGGGCGCTCCCCATGACTTCTGAGGGTGTCAAGAGGCGACGAACCCCGGAGCATGTGAGTGCACGACGTGCCGAACGGGGATGGCTCACATGGCCGTACGCATTCACTTCACCGACGACGATCTCGCCCAGATCAGGCTGGCGCAGGCTCCCGACCCCATGTGGGAGGCTCTGCTCAGCATGCACATGCTCCAGACGGACACCGGTTCCGCCGTCTTCGGCGGCTGGCGGCGCCGGGTACGACGCGAATTGCCGCGGGCCGTACGTCCGTTGCTCCGCATGGCCCCACCCGTCGGCTACTCGGCCGACTTCCTCACCCCGGCCGCCGGCTCGGGCGGTCTGGACGCGGGGATCGGTGCCCTGCTGTCCACGCCGCGGCAGCGGCTGCGGGGCGACCTGGTGGAACTGTCCCGCGCGGGCCGCCGCCTGCCGCCCTGGGCGCGGTCCCTCGCCGACGGCGACAAGGAGGCCGTCGGCCATCTCGCGCGCGTCTTCCGGGCGTACTTCACGGCCGCGCTGGCGCCCTGGTGGGGGCGCGTCCGCACCCGCTTCGGTGCCGAACGCGGCGCCCACGGGCGGTACTTGGCCGACGGCGACCTCGGCACGCTGCTCGGCGCACTGCACCCGGGCCTCGTCTGGCGGCGGCCCGTGCTGGAGGTGACGGGGCTCGGCGCGGACCGTGACGTCCACCTCGACGGACGCGGACTCCTCGTCCTCCCGTCGTACTTCTGCTGGCGCAAGCCGACACTGCTGAAGGATCCCGCGCTGCCGTGCGTCGTCGTCTATCCGATGACCCACGAGACGGTTCTGAGCGGGGGCGCCACCGGGCTCCGCTCGCTGAACGCCCTCCTCGGCCGCACCCGCGCCGGGATCCTCGAATCGGTCGCGGACCACGGCGTGACGACGACCGAACTCGCCCACGACGCGGGCATCTCAGCGGCGACGGCCAGCCATCACGTGGGCATCCTGCGCAAGGCCGGGTTACTGAGCACGTGCAGGGCGGGCAAGGCGGCGCTGCACTCCGTCACGCCACTGGGGCTTGCCCTGCTGGACGGACGTGCGCGATGAACTCCGTCCAGGTGGCGGGGGAGAGGGTGAGCGCGGGGCCACGCCGGTTCTTGGAGTCGCGGACGTGGATGGTGTGGGGGCGGGTGGCTACCTCTACGCAGTCGCCGTCGCCACCGCTGCTGTAGCTGCTCTTGAACCAGGCCAGCTCGCCGGTGCTCATAGCTCTCCTCGCATCCGCTGCAACAGGCTCACGGAGTCTTCAGGGGTGAGAGCCTGCGAACGCATACTGGCATACCGCCTTTGGAGGACGCTGACCTCTTTCACGTCGGAAATGAGCAGGCCGCCGCGCTGGCCTTCGCAATAGGCGAACCACTTGTTTTCCGGGGTCTCAAGGAGCTGCATCGGGCCGTCGAGCCCCGAGTGTGTCTCTCGGACGGTCGGCATGATCTGAACCTCGACGTTCCGCACTTCGGCGATGTCCAGGACGTGATCAATGAGCTTCCGTGTGACGTCCGTACCGCCCGTGCTCCGCCGGAACAAGTGCTCCTCCAGGACGAAGGCGAACGCGGTGTTCGGCCGATCCCGCAGTAGCTGTTGCCGTTCGGCACGCGCTTCCCACTGCGCCTCAATCTGCTCATCGTCCAGAGGCGGGAGCTGATTCGTGAACAGCGTGCGCGCGTACGCCTCGGTCTGCAACAACCCTGGTACCAACCGGCATTCGTACGTGTACAGCGTGATCGACGTCGCCTCCAGATGAGCCCACCGCCGAAACCAAGCCGCCAACCCCGGCTGCCGAGCCAGATGCGGAACCGACTTCAGCAACGCCCCCGTATTGCCCGTCACCCCCTCCGCCCGAACCGCGAACGTCGGATCCGGCATCCGCCGCCCCAACTCCACCGAAGCCACCGTGTGTTTGGACAGCCCCACCAGGTCCCCGAACTCCTCCCGGCTCAACCCGGCGTGCTCCCGCAGCGCCTGGACGACCGCCCCGAACGTCCGCAGACTGTCCGACGCCTCCGGCTCGCCACCCGTACCCACCACGCCATCGACCACGGTCGGTCACCTCCCGCGCCCATGGTCACGGCCGGTGATGAGTACTGTCCAGTCCGTAACCGCGTACGCTGCGGCAGCGTACGCGGCTCCCACCTGGTGAACTGCCACTCCCGCCCGCCAGATTGGGCGCATGCCCGCACCCCACACCCCCCAACCCCCGGTCACCGTACGTGTGTTCACCCAGCGCCTCAGCGCAACTCCACGCGGCGCCCGCCTCGCCCGTCACCTCGCTCTGAACCAGCTCCACGCCTGGGGCATCCCGCATGGCAGCACCACGTCCGACGCCGTCGCCGTGATCGTCGCCGAGCTGGCCGCCAACGCCGTCACCCACGGCCGGGTCCCCGGGCGGGACTTCGAGCTGCGGCTGTCCCTCCCGGTGGGCCGTGTCCGGGTCGAGGTCAGTGACACCCGTGCCGCCGAGCCGTGCCTGCCGAAGCCCGGCGGCGTACCACCTTCCCGCCCCCTCGACGAACACGGCCGGGGACTCGTCCTCGTGGAGGCGCTCGCCGACCGGTGGGAGGTGGTCGACCGGCACCCGGCCCCGGGCAAGACCGTCCGCGCGGAGGTCGACGTGAATCCCGTTTCGTGCGCGGACCATTGACGCGCAAGGGGTTCGATTCTACGGTCCCGTCCGAAGTGACGACCGTTGTTCGAGATACAGAACAGGAGCGTCCAACGTGAGCCGCAAGAGAATCACCCTCCTCGCCCTCCCCGTCGCCGCCCTTCTCGCCCTGGTCCCGTCCTCGGCGTCGGCCTACCCCAACCCCGGCCGGGTCACCGGCTCCGTCGTCACGCACGACCCGACGATGCTCCGCACCTCCTCCGGCCAGTACCTGCTGTACGCCACCGGAGGCGGCATCGCCGGCAAGACGTCCTCCGACCGCACCGCGTTCAGCGCGAGCGCCGACGCCTTCTCCTCCCGCCCGAACTGGTGGCGCACCTACTCCTCCGTCCCCGAGGCGTGGGCGCCGGACCTCTCGTACCAGGGCGGGAAGTACCTGATGTACTACTCCGTCTCGTCCTTCGGCTCCAACACGTCCGCCATCGGACTGGCCACCTCCACCACCGGTCAGGCGGGCACGTGGACCGACCAGGGGACCGTCTACACCTCCGGCTCGGCGAGCGACTACAACGCCATCGACCCGAACCTCTTCGTCGACGACGACGGCAAGTGGTGGCTGTCCTTCGGCAGTTGGTGGACCGGGATCAAGATGATCCAGCTCAACCCGTCCACCGGGAAGCAGCTCTCCTCCAACACGACCCGCTACTCCCTCGCCTCCCGCCCGACCGGCACCAAGGCCGTCGAGGCGCCTTTCGTCGTCAAGCGGGGCGGCTACTACTACCTCTTCGCCTCGTACGACACCTGCTGCGCGGGCACCAGCTCGACCTACAAGGTGAAGGTGGGCCGCGCGACCGGCGTCACCGGGCCGTACGTCGACAGGAACGGCGTGGCGATGACGAACAACGGCGGGACCCCGGTCCTGGAATCGCACGGCAGCGTGATCGGCCCCGGCGGGCAGTCGATCATGAACGACGTCGACGGCGACCTGATCGTCTACCACTACTACGACGGCAACGACAACGGCACGCCCAAGCTCGGCATCAACCTGCTGAACTGGAGCACCGGATGGCCCGTCGCCTATTGACGCCGTGATGCGAACGGGCGCTACCCGACCTGCATCCCCGCCGCGTTCGGCCAACTCTGCGCGTTCGGCCACCCGGTCGCCGGCGCCGGAGAGAGCCCCGGCCCCGTAGTCCCCCGTACCTGCGCCGCCGTGAGCCCGCCACGGGCCGGCACCCCCGGCGGGGTCGGCGCGGGCGGCACCACCGCCGCGGCCGGCGCCACGGGCGACGGGAACGGCGTCGGCGCGACCGGCGCGGGGGCGGGCATCGGCGCGGGCGCCGGGGCCACCGGGGCCGGCATGGCCGCCGGCGCCACGGGAGCCGGCGCCGGCATGGGCATCCCGCCGCCCGGCATTCCCTGCGGAGCGGCCTGCGGCTGAGCCAGCGGCACCCCCGCTCCGTTCGTGGAGCCGACCAACCGATCCACGGCCGCCGTACCCGAGCTGTAGTTGGTCCCGGTACCCAGCTCGGGTACGGCGGCTCCCCTCCTGGACCCGTAGAGCACCTGCTCCAGGCCGGACACCAGGCGACGCACGTCCACCTGGGGGCGCACCACGAGTCGCAGGAAGCGGCTGGACGAACCGATCTTGTTGCCGCACTCGCGGACCAGGATCCGGTGCTCGGTGAGCAGCCGGTCGCGGACCACGGTGCCCTCGGCGCCCACGGGGAGGCGCACGAAGAGGAAGTTGCCCTGGGACGGGTAGACCGTCAGGCCGGGCAGCTGGGCCAGATGGCTGGACATGTCGAGGCGGTCCCGGCGCACCTGCTGGAGACTCTGCGCGTACTCGGCGCCGTGGTTCTTGAGCATGAACACCACGTGCTCGGCGAAGGCGTTGAGGTTCCACTTCGGCAGCATGGAGCGGACCCGGCCGGCGAGCGCCGGGTTGGCGACGAGGTAGCCGAAGCGGATGCCGTGCAGGCCGAAGTTCTTGCCGAGGGAGCGCAGGACTATGACGTTCGGGCGGAGCATCGCCTCCTGCACGACCGACGGCTCCTGCTCGGCGTCGGCGAACTCCAGGAACGACTCGTCGATGACGACCAGGTCCAGGTCGGCCATCGCGTCCATGAACTGCACCAGCGCGTGCTTGTGCAGGTAGCCGCCGTCGGGGTTGTTCGGGTTGCAGATCACGGCCACCCGCGTCCCCCGGGCGCGGATGAACTCGGCGTACTGGGCGAGGTCGAGGGCGAAGCCGCTGGACTCCTGGAGCGGGAACATGTCGACCCGCTTGCCGGTCTCCATGGGCTGGTCGGTCCAGCGGCCGAACGTGGGGACGGGGATGGCGAGGGACTCGCGGACCATGAGGTGGTCGATCCACGTGATGAGCTCGGTGGAGCCGTTGCCCATCGCCACGCACTGCGGCGGAAGCTGAAGGAGGTTGCACAGCTCGGCCGTGATCGTGTCCGCGCTGCTCGGGTAGTACGTGATGATGTCCCGCAACCGGGACGCCATGTCCTGGAACATCTCCGGCGTCGGGAAGTACGGGTTGCAGGGGATGCAGAAGTCGACCGGACCGGCCCCGTCGCCGCCCTCACGCGTCAGCGCCGCCATCGACGGGCTGTGTGCCGCGGTGCTGCGGAACAGCGAGGTGACGTTGTCGGCCATGGAACCTCCGTAGGGGGCGGGCCCGGTGGGGACGACCGGGCCCGTCGTCTTTGGGTGGCCCGCGCGGGGGAGCACGGGCCGCCCTTACATACGGAGGCTGGGGTGGCGCTGTTCAACCACTGAGGAATCGGTGTGAACTTGTGTACCACCTGTGAAGAACCGTCACCGACGGTCGTAACGGACTCAGCGGCTGAACGAGTGGACCGTCGTCGAACGGTACGTCTGCCCAGGTCGGAGCACCGTCGAGGGGAACTTCGGCTGGTTCGGCGAGTCCGGGAAGTGCTGCGTCTCCAGGCACAGCGCGTCGCCCTGCCGGTAGGTGCGACCGCTCGGGCCGACCAGGGTGCCGTCGAGGAAGTTGCCCGAGTAGAACTGAAGGCCCGGCTCGGTGGTCGCCATCCGCAGGGTGCGGCCGGAGGACGGGTCCTTCAGGGTGGCGATCCACTCGGGGCGCGGCGAGATGCCCTTGTCCAGCACCCAGTTGTGGTCGATGCCCTTGCCGTACAGCAGCTGCTGGTGCGCCTCGCGCAGGTCGGCGCCGATCGCCTTGGCGCGGCGGAAGTCGAAGGGGGTACCGGCGACGGGGGCCAGCTGACCGGTGGGGATGAGGCCCGAGTCGACGGGGGTGTAGCGGGAGGCGTCGATCTTCAGCTGGTGGTTCTCGATCGTGCCGCTGCCCTCGCCCGCGAGGTTCCAGTAGACGTGGCTGGTCAGGTTGACGACGGTGGCCTTGTCGGTGGTGGCCGCGTAGTCGATGCGCCAGTCGCCGTACTTGGTGAGGGTGTACGTCACCTTCACCTTGAGCGTGCCCGGGTAGCCCATCTCGCCGTCGACGGACGTGTAGTACAGGTGCAGGCCCACGTCGGAGCCCTTGGTGAACGGCTCGACGTCCCAGACCCGCTTGTCGAAGCCCTTGGCGCCGCCGTGCAGGCTGTTCACGCCGTCGTTGACGTTGACCTGGTAGGCCTTGCCGTCGAGGGTGAACTGCCCCTTGCCGATCCGGTTGCCGTAGCGGCCGATCAGAGCGCCGAAGTAGGGGCTCTTGGCGACGTAGTCCTCGATGGTGTCGAAGCCGAGGGAGACGTTGGCGTAGTGGCCGCGGCGGTCCGGGATCTCCAGCGACTGCACGACGCCGCCGTAGGAGAGCACCTTCATCCGGGTGCCGCCGTTGGCCAGCGACCAGCTGTACACCTTCGTGCCGTCGGCGAGCTTGCCGAAGAGGGACTTCACCGGGGTCCTGCCCCCGGTGGCGTGCGCGCTGCCGATGGTCGCGGCGGTGATCCCCGCCGCCGCGGCGCCGGCTATGACCGTACGTCTGCTCATGTCCATGTGCGGCTCCTGCTCAGGAAGTGGAAGGGCCCCGCCGTGGTGGCGGGGCCCCGATGGACTTACGAACCGACCTTGCGCTTGTTCCATACGTCGAAGCCGACGGCCGCCAGCAGCACCAGGCCCTTGATGACCTGCTGCCAGTCGGTGCCGATGCCGACGAGGTTCATACCGTTGTTCAGCACGCCCAGGACCAGGCCACCGATGATCGCGCCGAGGACCGTGCCGACGCCGCCGCTCATCGACGCGCCGCCGATGAACGAGGCCGCGATGGCCTCCAGTTCGAAGTTGAGGCCCGCCTTGGGAGAGGCCGCGTTGAAGCGGGCGGCGAAGACCAGACCCGCCAGGGCCGCGAGCATGCCCATGTTCAGGAAGACCAGGAAGGTGACCTTCTTGTCCTTCACACCCGACAGCTTGGCCGCCGGGAGGTTGCCGCCGATCGCGTAGATGTGGCGGCCGATGATCGCGTTGCGCATGACGTAGCCGAACCCGACGAGCAGCACGCCCAGGATGAGCAGCACGATCGGGGCGCCCTTGTAGCTGGCCAGCAGCATGGTGAGCGTGAGGATGGCGGCGCCGAGCGCGACCAGCTTCAGCAGGAACAGGTTGAAGGGCGGGACGTCGAGGGAGAACTCCTGCTGGCGGCGGCGGTCACGGAACTCCTGGAAGACCACGAACGCGATCATCGCGAAGCCGAGCAGCAGGGTGAGGTTGTGGTAGTTCGTGTTCGGGCCGACCTCCGGCAGGAAGCCGTTCGCGACCTTCTGGAGCCCTTCCGGGAACGGGCCGAGGGTCTGGCCCTCCAGGAAGATCTCGGTCAGACCGCGGAAGATCAGCATGCCCGCGAGGGTCACGATGAACGACGGTATGCCGCCGTACGCGATGAAGAACCCTTGTGCCGCGCCGGCCAGGGCGCCCATCGCGAGGCAGAGGATCACCGCCACCGGCCACGGCAGGTCGTTCTTCACCATGAACACCGCGGCCATCGAGCCGATGAAGGCCGTCAACGAGCCCACCGACAGGTCGATATGGCCCGCGATGATCACCAGCATCATGCCGATCGCCAGGATCAGGATGTAGCTGTTCTGGAGCACCAGGTTGGAGACGTTGCGCGGCAGCAGCAGGTCGCCGTCGGTCCACACCGCGAACAGCACCACGATCAGGCCGAGCGCGATCAGCATGCCGTACTGCCGCATGTTGCGGCGCATGCCCTCCAGCACCAGCTGGAGCAGGCCGGCACCCGCGGCCCCTCCGCTCTTCCCCGGCGGCGCGGGGGCCGGGGTCTTGGCGGTCACATCCGTGCTCATCGGGTTACCTCTTTGTCCTTAGTCATCTGACGCATCAGCGATTCCTGCGAGGCCTCGGCCCGCGAGAACTCGCCGGTCAGCCGCCCCGCGGCCATCGTGTAGATGCGGTCACACATGCCGAGCAGCTCCGGCAGCTCGGAGGAGATGAAGACGACCGCCTTGCCCTGGGCGGCCAACTGGTCGATGACCGTGTAGATCTCGTACTTGGCGCCGACATCGATGCCACGCGTCGGCTCGTCGAGGATCAGCACGTCCGGGCCCGCGAAGATCCACTTGCTGAGGACGACCTTCTGCTGATTGCCGCCGGACAGCTTGCCCACCGGCTCGAAGACCGTCGGTGCCTTGATGTTCATGGACTTGCGGAAGCCCTCGGCGACCTGCCGTTCCTCGTGCTCGTCCACCAGGCCCCGCTTCGCCACTTTGCCCAGCGCGCTGAGCGAGATGTTGCGGTTGATGGTGTCGATGAGGTTCAGGCCGTAGTGCTTGCGGTCCTCGGTGACGTACGCGATGCCGTTCCTGACCGCCTCCGGGACGGACTTGGTACGGATCTCCTTGCCGTCCTTGAGGACCGTGCCGCCGTGGTAGCGGCCGTACGTCCGCCCGAAGACGCTCATCGCGAGCTCGGTACGGCCGGCGCCCATCAGGCCCGCGATGCCGACGATCTCCCCGCGCCGCACCTCGATCGACACGTCGTCGACGACCTTGCGCTGCTGGTCGATCGGGTGGTGCACGGTCCAGTTGCGGATCTCCAGGGCGGGGGCGGCGCCCTCCTCCGGCTCGTGCGGGGTGCGGTCGGGGAAGCGGTTCTCCAGGTCCCGGCCGACCATGCCGCTGATGATCCGGTCCTCGGTGGTCTCCGGGGCCTTCACATCGAGGGTCTCGATGGTCCGGCCGTCGCGCAGGATCGTCACCGAGTCGGCGACCCTGCGGATCTCGTTGAGCTTGTGGGAGATGATGATCGAGGTGATGCCCTGCTTCTTCAACTCCAGGATCAGATCCAGGAGTTTGCCGCTGTCCTCGTCGTTCAGAGCCGCGGTCGGCTCGTCCAGGATGAGCAGCTTCACCTTCTTCGACAGTGCCTTCGCGATCTCCACCAGCTGCTGCTTGCCGACGCCGATGTCGGCGACGCGGGTGTCCGGGTGGTCGGAGAGACCGACCCGGCGCAGCAGCTCGGTCGCGTGCCGGAGCGTCTCGGTCCAGCTGATGATCCCCCGCGTGGCGTGCTCGTTGCCGAGGAAGATGTTCTCCGCGATGGAGAGGTAGGGGATCAGGGCCAGTTCCTGATGGATGATCACGATGCCGTGATGCTCACTGGCCCTGATGTCCTTGAACGAGCAGACCTCCCCCTCGAAGAGGACGTCCCCCTCGTAGGTGCCGTGCGGGTGGACGCCGGAGAGGACCTTCATCAGGGTCGACTTGCCGGCGCCGTTCTCCCCGCAGATGGCGTGGACCTCGCCCTGCCGGACGGTCAGGGTGACGTCCGACAGCGCCTTGACGCCGGGAAAGGTCTTGACGATCGAGCGCATTTCCAGGACGGGTCCCGCCATGGTCGTGCCTTCCAATCAGAGTGGGCCGGCGGTTACTTGAGGTCGCTTTCCTTGATGTAGCCGGAGTCGACCACCGTCTTCTGGTAGTTGGTCTTGTCGACGCTGACCGGCGTCAGCAGGTAGGCCGGGACGACCTTGGAGCCGTTGTCGTAGGTCTTCTCGTCGTTGACCTCGGGCTTCTTGTCGTTGAGCACCGCGTCGACCATGTTCGAGGCCACCTTGGCGAGTTCGCGGGTGTCCTTGTACACGGTCATCGACTGCTCACCGGCGATGATCGACTTCACCGAGGCGACCTCGGCGTCCTGACCGGTGACGATCGGCAGCGGCTTGCTCTTGGAGCCGTAGTCGTCCGACTTCAGCGCCGAGAGGATGCCGATGGAGATGCCGTCGTAGGGCGAGAGGACCGCGTCCACGCGCTCGCTCTTGTAGGCCGACGTCAGGATGTCGTCCATGCGCCTCTGGGCGGTGCCGCCGTCCCAGCGCAGGGTGGTGACCTGGTTGAGCTTGGTCTGGCCGGACTTGACGACGAGCTGCTTCTTGTCGATGTAGGGCTGGAGGACGTTCATCGCGCCCTGGAAGAAGTAGCGGGTGTTGTTGTCGTCGTTGGAGCCGGCGAACAGCTCGATGTTGAACGGGCCCTTCTTGGAGCCGTCCTTCAGGCCGAGCTTCTCCAGGATGTAGTTGCCCTGGAGCTCGCCGACCTTCTCGTTGTCGAACGACGCGTAGTAGTCGACGTTCTCGGTGCCGAGGATCAGGCGGTCGTAGGAGATGACCGGGATGTCCGCGTCCTTGGCCTGCTGGAGCACGTTGTTCATCGACTTGTTGTCGATGGCCGCGACGATCAGCGCCTTGACGCCCTGCGTGATCAGGTTCTCGATCTGCGAGACCTGCTGGTCCGGGTCGTCCTCGCCGTAGACCAGCTTGGTCTTGTAGCCCTTGGACTCCAGGTCCTTGACCACGTTGTTGCCGTCGGCGATCCAGCGCTCGGAGGACTTGGTCGGCATCGCGATGCCGATGGTGGCTCCCTCGGCGCTGCCCGAGTCCTCCTTGGAACCGCCCTCGCCGCTCTGGCCGCAGGCGGTCAGGGTCAGGGCGAGCGAGGCGGCGGAGGCTATGGCGGCGAGTGCGGCTCTGCGAGTGCGCATGGTCATCATCCTTGATGTCGTGTGGCAGGGCTCGGTCTGGCGATGCGAAGACGCTGCCGCGGGGGTTGTTCCGGGTCGACCGAGGGGTGTGTGGGATTGTGTTCGACTACGTCGTCTTCTGTGAAGGGGGTTTGTCCGGAACGTTATGCGGGAGTTTCGAATCGCGTCAGCGTCCCGGGCAGCCGTGAACCGAGCGGTGCCATGTCGCCGTCGGCTCCGTGCCGTGCGAGCAGGTCCAGGGCCAGCCGGCCGCGCCGTACGCGTTCCCGGGCGGTGGCCAGCGTGAGGTCCCGCATGTGGTGGCCGTAGGGATAGATGCCGGGGGCCTTGGCGAGCCCGAACTTCAGATAGAGCGGTGCGCCGCGCCGGATCAGCTCGGCGACCTCGTACATCCGCACATAGCCGCCGAGATCGTCGGGAGCCTCGATGTACATGTCCATGGGGGCGGCGGACACCCGGCGTATCTCCGTGAGGTGATCGAGCGTCAGGTCGCTGGGCACGTTGAGCGAGTCGGCGCCCAGGTGCTCGTAGACCGCGTAGGCGGCCGGGTTCACGGGACCGATCAGCGCGCTCACCTTGAGCGTCGTGTCGGCCGGGATGATCCCGGCGGCCCGCGCCCGGTGCAGCGTCCACAGCACGCCCTCGTCGGCGACGAGCAGGCACTTGACGCCCAACTCCGTGGCCCGCACGGCGTCTTCCACGCAGCCGGCGACGGCGTCATGGCCCCGTGCGCGCAGTCCGGCCCCCCGCGAGTCGGTGCGCGTGGACCCGCCGATGTCCCAGGTGCCGCGCGGGCCGGTGAACAGGCAGAGTTCTATGTCGCGTTCATTGGTCGCGTCGACCATCTCGGTGATCTCGGCGTCGGTCAGCATCCACACACCGCTGCCCTGGCTGATCCGGTGGACCGGCACGTCCAGCAGCGAGGCTTCCTTGAGGACGACGGCCAGCGCTTCGGGACCCTCGCACGAGGGGATCTCGGTGCGCCAGCGGCCGCCGCCCGGGAAGGTGTGGGGCGAGGCGTCGGCGGGGGAGAGGTCGGGCGCGGCCAGGCCGAGGGCGGCGAGCACCTGTGCGCCGGGTCGGCGGGCTGCGGAAGCGTCGGTCACAAGCTGTCCTTATTGTTCGATATGTCGGACGAGGTTCGCGGCTCGGGGTGTGCGAGGCCTGGGTACGCCGGCACGGGGACCGTCAGGTCGCCCCCGTACCGGCGTACGGCTAGGGGCGGAGCAGGACCTTGCCCACCTTCGGATCGCCGGACCCGACCAGCTCGATCGCCTGCGGGAACTCCGCCAGCGGCAGCTCGTGCGTGACCAGCGGCAGCGGATCGAGCAACCCGGCCCCGAACACCCGCACCGTGTGCGCCCAGGCGTCCGGCGGTGCCCCGAAGACGGTGTGCACCTCCAACTGCCGTACCACCAGATCGGTCGGGTCGAGGCCCTGCGCGCCCGGCGCCGGGATCCCGGTGAGGACCAGCCGGCCGCCGCGCCTGAGCAGGGCGGCGGAGACGCGGGCCGCGTCGGCGGACCCGGCGGTCTCGATGACGACGTCGAAGTCGTCCGGCAGCGCCTCGTCCTTGGTGCGGAAGCCGGTGGCGCCGAACTGCCGGGACAGCGCCTCGCGGTCGCGTCGCGTGCCCACCACGAGCAACTCGGCCGGCGAGCCCGCCTTCAGGAACTGGACGGCGAACATCCCGAGCGTGCCGGTGCCCACCACGGCCACGCGCTCACCGGGGAGCGCGTTCGCCTTGATCGCCGCGGCGGCGATACAGGCGGCCGGTTCGAGCAGGGCCGCGGCGGTCAGGTCGCAGTCGTCGGCCAGGACGTGCAGCAGCCGGGCCGGGAGGGTCAGCGTGGCCGCCATGGCGCCCGGCTGGGTGAACCCGGTCTCCTCGTAGCCCGCGCCGCACAGCGTCGTCTCACCGGCGTGACAGCGGTCGCAGACCTGGCAGTTGCGGAAGCCCTCGCCGACGACCTTGCGGCCGACGAGCGAGCCGGGGACCCCGGTGCCGACCCGCTCGACCGTCCCGGACCACTCGTGGCCGGGCGTCAGCGGGTAACGGACGTACCCCTCGGGCCGGTTGCCCTGGTACACCTCGCGGTCGCTGCCGCAGATGCCGACCGCGTGGACGCGGACCAGCGCCTCGCCGGGGCCGGGTTCACGGGGCGTGTGCTCGGTGAGCCGGTGCTCGCCGGGCGCCTCGACGACGACCGCGGAGCTCACTGCGTGCCCTTGGGCTTGCGCTGCTCCCAGCCCTCGGCCCACAGGTCGAAGCGGGCCTGCTGCTGCGGGAACTCGGCCGCGGCGTCGGCGTCGAACTCGACCCCGAGGCCGGGGGCGTCGCAGAGGTGGAAGCAGCCGTCCTCGGGGTTCACCTGGGGCGCGCCCTTGACGACCTTCTTGATCTCCGCGTCGGCGAAGTCGTTGAAGTGCTCCAGGATCTTGAAGTTCGGGGAGGTGAAGCCGACCTGGAGGGAGGCGGCGGTCAGGACCGAACCGCCCACGTTGTGCGGGGCGACCAGCATGTAGTGGGTCTCGGCGGTGGCCGCCAGCTTGCGCGTCTCCCAGATGCCGCCGATGTGGCCGACGTCGGGCTGGATGATGTCGACGGCCTGGCTCTCGAAGAGCTCGCGGAACTCGATGCGGTCGTGGATCCGCTCGCCGGTGGCCACCGGCATGTCCACCTTGGCGGCGACCTTCTCCAGCGCCTTCAGGTTCTCCGGCGGGCAGGGCTCCTCCAGCCAGGCCGGATTGAAGGGCGCGAGCTCGCGCGCGAGGCGTACGGCGGTGGCGGGGGAGAAGCGGCCGTGCATCTCCAGCATCAGCTCGGCCTCGGGACCGATGGCGTCCCGAACGGCCTCGATGAGGGAGACGGCGTACAGGGTCTGCTCGTGGTCGAGCTCGAAGTGACCGGTGCCGAAGGGGTCGATCTTGAGCGCCCGGTACCCGCGCTCCATCACCCCCTGGGCGGCCTTGTGGTACGCCTCCGGAGTCCGCTCCGTCGTGTACCAGCCGTTGGCGTACGCCTTCACCTTGTCGGTGACCTTGCCGCCGAGCAACTGCCAGACCGGGACCCCGAGGGCCTTGCCCTTGATGTCCCAGCAGGCCATCTCGATCACGGCGATACCGGACATCACGATCTCGCCGGCGCGCCCGTAGTCGCCGTACTTCATGCGGCGGACGAGGTCCTCGACAGCGAACGGGTCCGATCCGAGAATGTGGTTGGCCTCGGCCTCCCGCAGATAGCCGATCAGCGCGTCGGTGTGGCCCAGCATCCGGGTCTCGCCGACTCCGGTGATCCCCTCGTCGGTGTGCACCTGGACGTAGGTCAGATTGCGCCACGGCGTCCCGACCACGTGTGTGCTGATTCCGGTGATGCGCACGGCAGTTGCCCCTTGCTGCGTCGTCGGCTCTGTGGTGTCGCACCGAGCGTGTTCGAAATTTCGTCACACGTTCGAAATGCTGACGTGACAGTAGGGAGACGGCGGTGGGAGTGTCAATGGGTCGAACGCATAACGGTTTCGACACCGCTATCGACACGGATTTCGGACGTCCCGTAGCGGAGTGTGGGGGGCGTGTCTGGCCAGTCCCGGCATATCCGTCAACTCGCCATGCCGAAACGGATAGTTCTATACACAACTTTCACAGCTGTGACTATCAACCGTACCTGTGAGGAACCTAGTCTTCCCGCGTCATGGACTACTGCCACCCGTGCCGACGGCACCTGAATGGCGCCCTCGCCTGCCCCGGGTGCGGCGCCATGGTCGAAGATCACCACGCGTACACGGGTGCCCCGAACCAGGCGTACCCGCAGATGACCGAGCGCACCGCGGGCGTGCCCGCGGGGGCTGCCGGAGGCCAGGGCTCGTACGGGACGTACCAGGGGTACGCGGGCTACGAGGGGCAGCACGGCGGCGGGTTCGGCGGTGCCGGGCACGGCACCCCCCAGGACGGCGGCGTCACCCGCGCCGAAGAGGCCGAAGTGGCCGTGGACGCCGCCGATGCCCCGGACGCCACGGACGCCGAGCCGGTCACGGTGGTCGGCGGGCGGGCCGCGCGACGGGCCGCGCAGCGACGTGGCCGGGGGCGCAGGCGTGGTCACGACGAGCGTGACGAGTACGCGGAGAGCGACGAGTACGCCGAGGACGAGTACGACGAGTACGCCGACGACGAGGACGACCTCGATGCGGACGAGGAGTCCGGCGCGGGCGGCGCGAGCCGTCGCGATCGCAAGGCCGCCGCGCACCGGCGCCGCCGGCGCCGGACGCTGCTGATAGCCGCCGGTTTCGTGCTGGCCGCCGGCGGCCTCAGCCTCGCCGAACTCGGCATGGACGCCCCGGGCAACAGCCCCAGGCCCGCGGCCGCCGGGGACGAGTCGGCGGAGGGCGCGGCGGAGTCGGAGGTGTCGCCGTCACCGGACGCGACGGACGGAAGCCCGCGAACGGATGCCGAGGGGTCGTCGAAGGACCCCTCCACGTCCCCCTCCGCGTCCAAGTCCGCCAAGGACGACAAGGACAAGGACAAGGACGAGGACAAGGAAGACGACGAGACCCCGTCCAAGGACCCCCAGTCCGGCGCCACGGGCGGTGGCCCCGGCGTGCCCACCTCCGCCCCGACGCCCACCCCCACCTCCGGCGGGGACCCGACGCCGACGAGCGAACCGACCACCTCCGACCCGACCCCCGATCCGTCACCGACCGAGACGTGCGACCGGTTCCTGTGGTGGTGCACCTGAGCGACGGTCGTCGTTCACGCCGGTGAACTCACCGGGCGGGAACCTCACTCGGTGGCGTCCCGGCCCGGGGTGCGAACGCCAGCCGGCCCAGGGCCCGCCAGTCGACCGCCGGCTTCGCGTCGGGCACGCCCGGCCGCTCGCGCGGAACACGGACCCGCAGCGCCCCCGGCAGGACCCGGCACACCACGGGCGCGGGCAGCCGTAGGGCCTCGCCGTCGACGCCGACCGGGACGTCGGGCGAGTCGGCGTCGACCTCGACCTCGGCCACGGCCAGGGTGGTCAGGCCGCGCGCGTACTGGCCGCGCAGCAGACCGGCCGCCTGGGCGGCGTTGTCCACACTGATCCCGAGGACGCCCAGCTCGCCTGAGTCCAGCCGCGGACGCCGGCCGACACCGGCCGCGTCGCCCAGTTGGTACGGGTTGTTGCTGATCAGGACCCCTTGAGGGGCGTCGATGGCCACGTGCCCCGCCCGCACGGTCAGCCGGGGACCGGCCTGATGGGTCAGCAGGTCCGGCAGCTCCCGAAGGATGGTGCGCACCTTGTCGTCGCGGTAGGCCGGGCTCTGCACGACGACCGCGTACGCCCCGAACGACGCGGTGTTCACGAACACGCGGTCACCGATCAGACCGAGGTCGACACGGAGTTCGACGCCGTCGGTGAGGGCGTCGAGGCAGCTCGACGGGTCGTCGCGGTCCAGACCGAGGTCCATCGCGAAGTGGTTGCGCGTGCCGGCCGCGATCACCACGAACGGCACACCGTGCTCGGCGGCCACCCCCGCCACCAGTGCCTGGGTGCCGTCCCCGCCGGCGACCCCCAGCAGATCGGCCCCCTCGGCCACGGCCCGGCGGGCGAGCTCGGCGACGTCCTGATGGTGCTCCGGGTCGAGCACGGCGACCTCCGCCCCGAGGGCCCGTGCCTTGGCGACGAGGTCGAATCTGCCGACCTTCCCGCCGCCCGAGCGGGGGTTCATGACGAGGTACGGCGATCTGGGCGGGGGCGTGGCGTGTTGCCATGGCCTCCGGTGCCTGACGGACATGGCGAGCGCGGCCCGTCCGATCAGCGCCGCCACCGTCCACAGGGCGAGGGTGGACAGTACGGCCCACAGCAGGCCCACCGTCGCGTAGGCCAGCAGCACGGCGGTCGGCACGAGCAGGGCGAGGACGGCGGCCAGCGCCCGGACCAGGCCGCGGCGGGAGAGCGTCCACCACAGCGCGGCGGCGGTGACACCGAGCCCCGCGATGCCGACGGCCAGCACCGCGAAGCTGTTCACCCCGGCGACCGTCAGGAGCAGCGCGAGGGCTCCGGCGGCGACCAGCAACGCCAGCCGTGCCGACCACCTCGACGCCGCACCCTGTCGGTGCTCTGCCGCCCCGGACGTAGGAGCGAGGTTCTGTGGACCCTGCACAGCCGTATCCCACCGCCCGCACGCCGGGCCCGCATCACCTGCGCCGGGTGATCTCACGGGGGACGTGCTCGTCAGTCGCGCAGGAAGGTGCCGGTGACCTCCTTCTCCTGGCCGGAGCCGGACCGGCCGCCGACATCGACCAGGACACGGCGGACGGTGCCGCCCAGGAAGCGGAAGGGCGGGTCGTAGTCGCCCGGGACGGCCGGGCTGCTGTCCCGGCCCACGCACAGACCGCCCCCGCCGTCCGGGGCGAACCTGCCCGGCTCGGTGCGCAGGCGCAGCCGGCCCGCCTCCCGGCCGTCGACGCGCAGGGTCAGGGTGCCGGACGTGCGCCCGTCCTCCTCGCGTTCCTCGGCGCGGAAGACGGCGGAGAGCACATGGTCGCCCGGCGCGACCGGCTCGGACGAGCCGACCTTCTGCTCGGTCCGGCCGGGCCGGTGGTGGACGTAGTGCAGCCGCCCGTCGAGCAGATACAGACTGTGCCCGCCGAACCGGCCGCCCTGCGCGAACAGCACCCCACGGGCCTCCGGGGTGTCCAGCCGTACCTCGGCGGCCAGGGTGAAGGACCGGCCGTGGACATCGACGGCCACCGACTCCGGGACCGGCGCGCAGTCCGGGTAGTACACATAGTGGTCGCGCGGCTCGGACACCCGCGGTCGCGGCGCGGCGGAAAGCTCCCTGGCCGTACGGTCGTCCAGGGGCAGCCCCTGGTACCGCGCGGCCTCCCGCTCCCACAGACGCCTGAGTTCCGCCAGCTTCTCGGGGTGCCGGGCGGCGAGGTCGTGGGCCTCGGAGCGGTCCTCGCGCAGGTGGTACAGCTCCCACGGGTCGTCGTCGTAGGAGATCCGGCCGGTCGGCGCCGGCGGGTGCACGGCGGCGGCGTGCCAGCCGTCGTGCCAGACGCCCCGGGTGCCGAGCATGACGTAGAACTGCGTGTCCCGGGGTTCGGGCGCCGCGGGATCCTCCAGCACGTCCCGCAGGCTCGCGCCGTGCATCGGGGCCTGCGCATGCCCCTTGACCGACTCGGGCGGGCGGATGCCGAGCAGGTCGTACAGGGTCGGCACGATGTCGACGGCGTGCGTGTACTGGTGCCGTATCCCACCGGCGGTCCCGAGGCCGGCCGGCCAGGACAGGATCATCGGATCGGCGGTGCCGCCCTCGTAGGAGGCCCAGCGCTTCCAGTACTTGAAGGGCGTGTCGAAGGCCCAGGCCCATCCGGTCGGGTAGTGGCCGTACGCCGTGTTCAGGGAGCCGTTGGGACCGCCCTCGCCGCTCGCGCCGTTGTCCGACACCACCACCGCGATGGTGTTGTCGAGTTGCCCCGACTCCGTCAAGTAGTCGATCAGGCGTCCGAGTTGGGCGTCGGTGTAGGACACGAACCCCGCGAACACCTCCGCCATGCGTACGAACAACCGCCGCTCGCCGTCGTCCAGGGTCTCCCACGGACGCACGAACTCACCGGCGGACCAGGACCGTTCGCCGTGCGGGTTCAGGGGCGTGAGGTCGGTGCCGGAGGGCATCAGCCCCAGCTCGATCTGCCGCCGCAGCGTCAGCTCCCGGTACACCTCGTACCCGTCGTCGAACACCCCCCGGTACTCGTCCGCCCACTCCCGCGGCACCTGGTGGGGCGCGTGTCCGGCGGCCGGGCACAGATAGGTGAACCAGGGCTTCTCCGGGGCGACGACCTTGGCGTCACGGATGAACTCGATCGCCCGGTCGGCCAGGTCCCGGGACAGGTGGTAGCCCTGCTCGGGGGTCCGGTCCACCGGGTGGGGGTGGTTGTCGTACACGAGCTCCGGGCGGTACTGGTCGGTCTCGCCGCCGAGGAAGCCGTAGAACCGCTCGAAGCCGCGGGCGAGCGGCCAGTGGCGCTTGGCGGAGGCCATGTTGGACTCCTCCGCCGGGCACAGATGCCACTTGCCGACGCAGTAGGTGTTCCAGCCCCGCTCCACCAGCACCTCGGCGAGGGTGGCGTGCTCCGCCGGCATACGTCCGCTGCGGTTGGGGAAGCCGCCGGTGGCCTCGGTGCCGCGGGCCATGCCGTTGCTGGTGGCGTTGCGGCCGGTCAGCAGGCAGGACCGGGTGGGCGAGGACAGCGCGGTGGTGTGGAAGTTCGAGAACCGCACCCCGGTCTCCGCGAGCCGGCGCATCGCCGGTGCCCGGACCCGGCCGCCGAAGAAGTCGAACGTCCCGAAGCCCACGTCGTCCCAGACGACGAAGAGAACGTTGGGCGCGCCCCCAGGCGCATGCGGCTCCCGGTACGGCTCCCAGTCCGGCACCGAGTCCCGCACGTCCCGCGCGATCCGCCCCCAGAACTGAAGCGCCATGAGGCCTCCTCGACCGGTACGACTCCGGTGCCATGCCAACAGCACAGCGCCGCCACGTCCTCACCCACCGGGGGTGAGGGGGAGCGGGGAGAGGCTTCCGTCGGGGGTGAGGGGAGCGAGGAGACGCTTCCGCAGCCGCGAGCACCCCGGTCGCGCCCTCGCACCCCCGTGGCTGTGTGAGATGAGGTGCCGCCGGGCCGCGAGGCCGTGTACTCGCCGTAGGGCTGCCCGAGCCCGCGGTCGCATGGTGAGAGCCGGGACGTCGTTGCGCCCGCTCCACGGCTTGGCGAAAACGGCCGGCGACCAGCGATCGCACCCGCTCCCGCTCTCGCGAGCAGCCCGAAAGGCGTCCTCGTCCACCCCGGCCACGAGGAGGCGCGAGGCCGCCCAGGCCTCGAACCGCCTGCCGTGGACGACACCACCGTCACCACGCCAGACCGTGAACCGGAGCCCCGGCAGGCCGGCGAGTCCGCAGGCGTCGGGCGGACCCCGCACATCCCGCGCCCGAGCGCCAGCCCGCCACCCGCCTAGCCTGGATGTATGGGAACGGTACGGCGAGCCGAGCCATCCGGGTCCGCGGTCGGACGGTCGCGCCTCAGGCCCGCCGCGCTCGCTCCGTACCGTCGCCGAACCAGCCTGCGGCCGCGCCACGCCCCGCCGGGCCTACGCCTCCGCCCCCAGCATCCGCCGCAGCAGGTCCCGCAGGGACAGGCGCTCCTCGTCGGAGAGTCCCGCGAGGGGCTCGCGGGCGAAGCGCAGGGACTCGCGCAGACCGCGGGCCACCTGGCGGCCCTCCTCGGTGACGGCCGCCAGCTTCACGCGGCGGTCCGCCGGGTCGGGGCGTCTCTCCACCAGCCCCCGGGCCTCCAGCCGGTCCACGATCCCGGTCACGTTCGACGGCTCGCACCGCAGCCGCTGGGCCAGCTTCCGCATGGGCAGCGCCTCCAGCGACAGCAGACTCAGCAGCCGTGCCTGCGCGCCGGTCAGGGCGTGCTCGGCGGCGGCCTCCTCGTACTCCTCGTGGTACCGGGCCACGACCGCGCCGATGAGGTCGACGACTTCGAGGGTCAGTTCATCCGGACGGCGGGTCTTGTGTGGAGTGGCCATGCTCTCAGGGTACCCCCGTTACTTGACATCCTGAAATATTCAGGAGCATGGTTGTTTCAGATGCTGAAGTAAATTACCGGAAAGGCGCACCTCCATGAGCAACCGCGAATGGCACCTCCTCTCCCGCCCCGTCGGCTGGCCCACGGCCGACGACTTCGCCCTGGTCGAGTCCGAGACGCCGACGCCCGGTGACGGCCAGGTGCTCGTACGGAACAAGTACCTCTCCGTCGACCCGTACATGCGCGGACGCATGTCGGCGGCCAAGTCCTACGCCGCCCCCTACGAGCTCGGCAAGGTCATGCAGGGCGGCGCCGTCGGCGAGGTCGTCGCCTCCAACGCCGAGGGCATCGCGGTCGGCGACCACGTCCTGCACTTCTTCGGCTGGCGCGAGTACGCGGCCCTGGACGCGAAGAACGCCGTCAAGGTCGACCCGGACGCCGCGCCGCTCTCCACCTACCTCGGCGTCCTCGGCATGACCGGCCTCACCGCCTACGCCGGCCTGCTGCGCACCGCCTCCTTCAAGGAGGGCGACTCCGTCTTCGTGTCCGGTGCAGCCGGTGCCGTGGGCAGCCAGGTCGGGCAGATCGCCAAGCTCAAGGGCGCCTCGCGGGTCATCGGGTCCGCCGGGTCCGACGAGAAGGTCAAGCTCCTGGTGGAGGAGTACGGCTTCGACGCCGCGTTCAACTACAAGAACGGCCCGGTGAGCCAGCAGCTGCGCGAGGCCGCGCCCGACGGCGTCGACGTCTACTTCGACAACGTCGGCGGCGATCACCTGGAGGCGGCCATCGGCTCCCTCAACCGGGATGGCCGTATCGCCGTCTGCGGCATGATCTCCGTCTACAACAACACCGAGCCCGCTCCCGGCCCGAAGAACCTCGCCCGTCTCATCGCGACCCGCGGCCGTATCGAGGGCTTCCTGGTCGGCGACCACTACGACCTCCAGCCGCAGTTCGTGTCCGAGGTCGGCCCCTGGGTCGCCTCGGGGCAGCTCAAGTACCGCGAGACGGTCGTCGAGGGCATCGAGAACAACCTGGAGGCGTTCCTCGGGGTCCTGCGCGGCGACAACACCGGGAAGATGATCGTCAAGCTGTAGGTCTGTGCCGGGTTTCCGACATGCGGTAACTTCTTTCCGAAACCGTCGTCGATCGTGGGCGCGAGTCGCGGCGGACCGAGGAGGAGAAGACACCGCATGTCCATCCAGCAGACCGACGTCCTGTACACCGCTGTCGCCACCGCCGAGAACGGTCGCGACGGCCGGGTCGCCACCGACGACGGCAAGCTCGACGTCGTGGTGAACCCGCCGAAGGAGATGGGCGGCAGCGGCGCCGGCACCAACCCGGAGCAGCTGTTCGCCGCCGGCTACAGCGCCTGCTTCCAGGGCGCCCTGGCCGTCGTGGCCCGCCAGGAGCAGGCCGACGTCTCCGGCTCGACCGTCACCGCCAAGGTCGGCATCGGCAAGAACGACGACGGCTTCGGAATCATCGTGGAGATCTCGGCGCAGATCCCGAACGTCGACGCCGAGACCGCGAAGGGGCTCGTCGAGAAGGCCCACCAGGTCTGCCCGTACTCGAAGGCGACGCGCGGCAACATCACCGTGACGCTGGTCTGACCCGGGCCGCCGGCCCGCGGGCGCTCCCAGCCCGCGGCCGGTGTCGTCGGCCCGGTCGGGTCGGTGGGCCGTTGCCCCGTGTCGTCGCCGGCGGTCAGCCCGCGAGCGCCGCCCTGTGCGCCGCCCTGATGAACCGCTCGTTCTCCGGTGCCGCCCCGCCCGGGTAGGCGCAGCGGCGGCGGGTGTAGCCGTAGGCCAGGCCGCTGCGGGGGTCCGCGAAGGCCTGGGAGCCGCCCACGCCGCCGTGGCCGAAGGTGCCCGCGCCCAGGAACGGGTACAGGGTGTCGCAGAGCGCCTGGAAGCCCAGGCCGAAGGACCGGTGGCCCCGGGCCACCAGGTCGTAGCCGGTCGAGTGGATCTGGCCGACCTCGGCGACGATGTCCGGCTTCAGCAGCGGCGGCCGCTCGTCCACCTCGCTGATGGCCGCCGCGTACATCCCGGCCAGCCCGCGCGCCGCCGCGACGCCGCCCGCCGACGCGGGCCCGCTCGCGCGCACGGCACGGGAGTTGGGGTAGTCCGTCAGGTCCCCCGGCTCCGGCACATGCGCGTTGACGGAGATCGCCCCCAGCGTGTGCGGCCCGGCCGGCTCCGCCTCCAGCTCCGCCCGCTGCCGCGCCGTCGGCGCCATCGGCAGCACGGAGCGGTAGCGCGGCTCCAGCTCCTCGGGGAGCCCGAGGTGGAAGTCCAGGGCATAGGGGGCCCGGATCCGCTCCTCGTACACCTCCTGGAGCGTACGGCCGGTCGCACGGCGGACGACCTCACCCGTGAGCGCGCCGATGACCAACGCGTGATAGCCGAAGGCCGAGCCCGGCCGCCAGAACGGCCGCTGGTCGGCGAGGCGTTCGGCCATCGCGCGGTCGTCGGCCAGCTCGGCCCGGCTGAACCCGGCGTCCAGCCCGATCAGCCCGGCCCGGTGCGAGAGCAGTTCGCGCAGGGTGATGCCGCCCTTGCCCTCGGCCCCGAACTCCGGCCAGTAGTACGTCACCTTCCGGTCCGGCTCCAGCGTGCCCTCCTGGACGAGCAGCGCGACCACGAGGTGCGCGGCGCCCTTGCTGGAGGAGAACACGCCGTAGAGGGAGTCGGCCGCACAGCCGTCACCGGCCCACAGATCGACCACCCTCCGGCCGTGCACAAAGGCGCACAACTGCCCCTCGTAGTCGGGCAGTTCACCCGCCACGAACGCGGCGAACTCCTCGCGCACCGGCTCGAAACCGTCCGCGACGGTGCCGTGGATCCCCTGCGTCATCCGCTCTCCTCTGCTGAACCGCTGCCGCTGCCGCTGCCCGCGCGATGTCCGGACAGCGTCCGTTCCACCGGTACGGCGATGCGCACCCGTTCGACTCAACCCGCCCCCGAAGCCGCTGTGACCCCGGCGTGACAAGCCCAGACTAGAGTTCGGTCCATGCGCGATCTCGGGGCCGGTTTCAGTTATCTCCTCAAGGGCCAGCGATGGGTGGCCCGGCACGGCAGGCAGTACGGGTTCGGGCTGATCCCCGGCCTGATCACCCTGGTGCTGTACGCGGGCGCACTGGTCGCCCTCGGGCTCTGGGGCGAGGACTTCGTGGCGTGGTCGACGCCGTTCGCCGACGACTGGTCGAGTCCGTGGCAGGGCGTCTTCCGCGGCTTCCTCACCGCCGTCCTGTTCGCCCTGGGCCTGCTCCTCGCCGTCCTCACCTTCACCGCGGTCACCCTGCTGATCGGCCAGCCCTTCTACGAGAACCTCTCCGAGAAGGTCGACCGGGACGTCTCGCCCGACGGCACCGCCCCCGAGTCCGGCCTGCCGCTCTGGCGCGAGCTGTTGATCTCGGCCCGCGACAGCCTGCGGATCGTGCTGCGCGCGCTCGTCTGGGGCGTCCTGCTCTTCGCCCTCGGCTTCGTCCCGGTCGTCGGCCAGACGGTCGTGCCGGTGGTCGGCTTCTTCGTCACCGGCTTCTTCCTCACCGAGGAGCTCACGGCGGTCGCCCTGCAACGCCGCCGTGTCGAACTCCGCGACCGCCTCACCCTCCTGCGCTCCCGCAAGACCCTGATCTGGGGCTTCGGCACCCCGCTCGGCCTGTCCTTCCTGGTGCCGTTCGTGGCGGTGTTCCTGATGCCGGGGGCGGTGGCGGGGGCGACGCTCATGGCGCGGGAGCTGATGGGGGAGGAGACCCGGGAGGAAGCGGCGCCCGCGCCCGACGCGGAGCCCGTCAGCCGGTGACCGGACTGTCGGCCGCCACCGTCAGGATCGTCCGGACCTGGGCGATGATGTCCAGCCGGTTGCGGACGAACTCGGGGTCGGTCACCGACCCCGTCGCCGGGTCCGTGTTGCCCGCGCCGAACTGCAACACCGGCGTGTGGACATGCCCGCCCGGCAGCGTGTCGTGCAGCCCCAGCCGGTCCCGCAGCAGCGTGGCCCGGTAGGCGATCTCGTTGGACAGATAGTCCCCGCCGCCCCCGGCCCGGGCCGTGGACCCCGGCGTCGGCCCGTCCGGCCGTACGACGGCCTGGGTGCCGCCCGCCGGGATCTCGGTCACGCCGGTGTTGTCGTACACCGGGAAGCGCCCGGTGTTCGCGGCGACGATCTCGGCGTACGGCAGGGTCGTCGTCGTCCACTGCGGCTGCGAGGCCGGGTCGGTGACCGGGACGGTCTCGGTGCGGGAGACGTTCTCGTTGTCCGGGAAGCCGCCCCGCCAGGCCCCGTTGGTCCGCTCGACGTCGAACTTGCCGACCCGCCCCTGGCTCACGGTCGTGAAGAGGTCGACCTGCTTCAGGTACGGCCGCAGCGTCCGCTCCACCGTCCCCTGCGCGAAGTCCTGCCAGCGCACCGGGAACACGGCCGTCTCCACCCGCGCCGGCCCGTCCGCCGTCTCGATCACCGTGCCGTCGAGGGCGAGCGCGGTCGCCCCGGACGGGTTGGAGATACGGATGTCACGGTCGAGGGTGAACGGATCGAACCCGGTCACCAGGACCCGCTTGAGGCCGCCGTGCCGGTACTGGATGTCGGTCTGCCCGCGTGACGTCCGCTCCAGCACGTCCAGCAGCGCGTCCCGCTGCCCGTCACCGAGCCCGAACGCCGGCTCCCAGGTCCGTACGTCCCGGGTCATCGACAACCGGGCCCAGTACAACGGCCGGTCGTCGTCCCGGCTCAGATCGCCCCCCGCCGGCCCCCGCCCCTGCGCCCGCTCGACGGCCCTGCGCCACAGCGCCGACCCCTCGCGCTCGACGACGTGACGGGCCTGCGCGTAGGACCGGGCCGCCCGCAGATCACCGGCGAACCGCGTCGCCGGGGCGTCGAATCCGGAGCGGCGCAGGATCTCCTGGGGGACCGCCTTGTCGAGGCGCTGTTCCTCGACGGTCGGCGAGGGGGCCGTGGCCTCGGCGGCACCGGCCGTCGTCGGCGCCGCGAACCCGGCCAGTAGCGCCAGTCCGAGCACGCCGATCCGAACACGTAGGGAATTCAAGGCGGTCAGGTCCTTCCGTCGCCGTGGGGAGCGTGGTCGGCAGTATGGCGTGACGGCGGGGACATGGGTAGATCACTGAGACGACCTGGCCACTTTCCGCAACACCCCGACGAGCCACGCGTCGGCGGTGGCGAAGTGCCCCAACCGCAGCCGCCCACCGGCCACTTCACGCCCCTGTGCCACAGGGCCGACTCCTCGCGCTCTTCCCGGGGGTCGAGGTCGTCGCCGTCGTCACTCCACGGTCTCGCCCAGCAGCCTGAGGAAGTCCCGGAACGCGCCGGGCATGTCCACCGACTCGGGGTCCAGGAGCCACTGGTACTGGAGCCCGTCCATCACGGCCACCAGCAGGGGAGCGGCGCGCTCGGGGGTGAGGCCGTTGGGGAGCCGGTCGCCGTACTCGGCGCGCAGGACCTCGGCCATGTTGGCGCGCACCCGGGAGTACCGCTCGGTGAAGTACTCGCGCGCCGGATGACCCTCCGTCACGCTCTCGCCGAGCAGCGCCGAGAAGGTCTGGATGATGCCGGGCCGCATCGCGTTGTACTCCACGAGCGAGGCCAGCAGATCGACCCGCCACCGGGTGTCGGGCACGGCGTCCCACTGGTCCCGCTCCTGGAGCACCGCGACGAGCAGCGCGTCCTTGGTCGGGAAGTAGTGCAGCAGTCCCTGCTGGGTGAGCCCGACCCGCTCCGCCACCGAGGCCAGGCTCGCGCCCCGGTAACCGCGCTCGGCGATCACCTCCAGAGCCGCCCGGACGATCTCGGCGCGGCGCTCCTCGCTCCTGACCCTCGCGTTCATGGCGTCACCGTACGACATCGCCGTACGGCTTATATTACAGCAAGATAACGAAACCTACCGGTCTACAGGTAGCCGATGCAGGATGGAGGCACGGACGCACAGCCCGGACTCAACGAGGAGGCACCGCGATGGCGGGAACCCGCACCCAGGCCGACGACACACGCGAGGCGGTCCCGACGACACACGCGAGGCGGTGGTCGAGGCGGCGCTCGGCCGGCTCGACCTCGACGCGAAGGCGCGGCTGCTGTCCGGCCAGGACATGTGGACCCTGCCCGCACTCCCCGAGATCGGCCTGAAGTCGCTCGTCATGTCGGACGGGCCGATCGGCGTCCGGGGCGTGCGCTGGACCGCCGACGACCCGTCCGTCGCGCTGCCCTCGCCCACCGCCCTCGCCGCCGCCTGGGACCCGGAGCTCGCCCGCCGCGCCGGCACCCTCCTCGCCCAGGAGGCCCGCCGCAAGGGCGTCCACGTCCTGCTCGCCCCGACCGTCAACCTGCACCGCTCCCCGCTCGGCGGACGCCACTTCGAGGCGTACAGCGAGGACCCGTATCTCACGGGGACGATCGGCGCGGGCTATGTGAGCGGCGTCCAGTCCGGCGGCGTGGGCACCACCGTCAAGCACTTCGTCGCCAACGACGCCGAGACCGAGCGCTTCACGGTGAACAACACCGTGAGCGAACGCGCCCTGCGCGAGCTCTATCTGGCGCCCTTCGAGATCATCGTGGAGAACGCCCACCCCTGGGGCATCATGACCGCCTACAACACGGTCAACGGCACCACGATGACCGAGCACCACCACCTCGTGAACGAGGTCCTCAGGGGCCAGTGGGGCTTCGACGGGTACAACGTCTCCGACTGGATGGCCGCCCGGTCGACGGTGGGTGCGATCGAGGGCGGTCTCGACGTCGCCATGCCCGGCCCGCACACCGTCTTCGGCGAAGCCCTCGCCCAGGCCGTCCGGGACGGCAAGGTCGCCGAGGCCACGGTCGACGCCGCCGTGCGCAACGTCCTGCGGCTCGCCGCCCGCGTCGGCATCCTGGACGGCGCCGAGCCGGCCGTCACCGAACTCCCCGGGACCGTGGACGGCACGGCCCTCGCCCGCGAGATCGCCCACCGCTCCTTCGTCCTGGTCCGCAACCAGGGCGCCCTCCCGCTCCGGCCGCACGGCACCGTCGCGCTCATCGGCGCCGCCGCCCGCGACGCCCGCGTCCTCGGCGGCGGCTCCGCGACCGTCTTCCCCGACCGGATCGTCTCCCCGCTCGACGGCCTCACCGCCGCCCTCCCCGAGGGCACCCTCACCTACACGGTCGGCGCCGACCCGAACACCGAACTCGCTGTCGCCGACAAGGGCTTCGAGCTGCGGGCCGTGTGCCGGGACCGGGAGGGGAACGTCATCGGCACCGGTTCCGCCCCGAACGGCCAGGTCCAGTGGATGGGCTCCGACCTCCCCGAGGGCGTCACCCACGACGCCCTGCACACCGTCGAGCTGACCGGCACCTTCACCCCGCGCGACACCGGCCCGCACACCTTCGGCATCAAGGGCATCGGCGCCTTCGAGCTCACGATCGACGGCACCACGTACTACGACGACGTCCAGCGCCCCGCCAAGGACGACCCGTTCATCACCTTCTTCGGCGCCCCCGTCCCGCGCGCCCAGCCCGAACTCACCGCCGGCGAACCGGTCGAGGTCTCCCTCACCTACGTCGTCGAGTTCCCCGAGGGCATCCCGATGAAGGTCGTCGGCTTCACGCTCGCCCACCAGGAGCCGCAGCGCGACCCCGACGAGCTGATCGCCGAGGCCGTCGAGGCCGCCCGGAGCGCCGACACGGCCGTCGTCGTGGTCGCCACCACCGACCGCGTCGAGTCCGAGGGCTTCGACCGCACCGACCTGACACTGCCCGGCCGCCAGGACGAACTGGTCCGTGCCGTCGCCGCCGCCAACCCGAACACCGTCGTGGTCGTCAACTCCGGCTCCCCGGTGGAACTGCCCTGGCGCGAGGACGTCGCCGCCGTGCTGCTCAGCTGGTTCCCCGGTCAGGAGGGCGGCGCCGCCCTGGCCGATGTCCTCACCGGCGCCCAGGAGCCGGGCGGCCGGCTGCCCACCACCTGGGGCTCCCTGTCCGACGCCCCGGTCACCGAGGTCACCCCCTCGGCCGGTGAACTCCCCTACAACGAGGGCGTGTTCATCGGCTACCGCGCCTGGGAGAAGCAGGGCCGGGTCCCGTCGTACCCCTTCGGACACGGCCTCGGCTACACCGAGTGGGCGTACGAGTCCGCCGAGGTCCAGGGCACGACGGTCACCGTCCGGCTGCGCAACTCGGGTGAGCGTGCGGGGCGCGAGGTCGTGCAGGTCTATCTGGCGCCGGGCGAGCCGGACGCCGAGCGGCCGGCGAGGTGGCTGGCCGCCTTCGCGGGCGTGACGGCGGAGCCGGGGGAGCGGGCCGAGGCCGTGGTCGAGATCCCCCGCCGGGCCTTCGAGGTGTGGGACGCGACGACCAATTCGTGGACGTTTGTGAAGGGTTCGTACGAGATCCAGGTGGGGCGCTCGATCGCCGACCGCAAGGTGACGGCGACGATTAACGTCTGACCCGGGAGAAGTACCCAGGAACAGCCCCGGTCCGGTCCTGACGCCCGGGCCGGGGCTCGTGGGTGCGGTGAGGCCGGCCGGCGTGCCGGGGGATCAGCGCGCCGAGAAGCCGTACACCGTCTCCGACCGGAACACCTCACCCGGCCGCAGTACCGTGCTCGGGAAATCGGGCCGGTTCGGCGAGTCCGGGAAGTGCTGGGTCTCCAACGCGATGCCGTCGCCCGGGGCGAAGGGCTCGGTCAGATGGTCGGCGGTGTAGAGCTGGAGGCCGGGTTCGGTCGTCGCCACCGTCAGCGCCCGCCCGGTCGACGGGTCGTAGAGCTCGGCGACCTCCTGCGGAAGCTCCGTCACCCCCTTGTCGAGCACGAAGTTGTGGTCGTACCCGACGCCGACCTTCCGTGCCTGACGGAAGTCGAAGCGGGTGCCCGCGACCTCGTCCGGGGAGCCGGTCGGGATGAGACCGTCGTCCACCGGGGTGAACCGGGAGGCGGCCAGCCGCAGTTCATGACCGCCCGCGTCACCGGAGCCCGCCCCGGCCAGGTTGAAGTAGCTGTGGTTGGTCAGGTTCACCACGGTCGGCGCGTCCGTCACCGCCTCGTAGGCGATCCGCAGCGCCCCGTCGGCGTCGAGCGTGTACGTCACCGAGACGTCGAGCAGCCCCGGGAAGCCCTCCTCGCCGTGCGGGCTGACCCGACCCAGGCGCACCCCGTGCTCGACCGGTGTCACGTCCCACACCCGCTTGTCGAAGCCGCGCCCGCCGCCGTGCAGGGAGTTCGGCGCGTTGTTGGGTTCGAGCGCGTACGTCAGACCGTCCAGCGGGAAGCGGGCCTGTGCGATCCGGTTGGCGTACCGGCCGATGACGGCGCCCAGATACGGCTCCGGGTGCTCCAGATAGCCGTCCAGGCCGGCGAACCCCAGCACCACGTTCGCCGGGTGCCCGTCCCGGTCGGGTACTTCGAGCGACTGCACGATCCCGCCGTACGACAGCACCCGTACCCGTACGCCCGCGCGCTCCAGGGTCCAGCGGTGGACCTCGGTTCCGTCGGAAAGTGTGCCGAAGTGTTCGCTCATGAGCGGAACACTAGTTCGTGACCGTCCGGTAGGCGATCTCGGCCAGCCGTGCCTGACCGTTGACACTCGGATGGAACCAGTCCCACTGGCTCAGCTGCTGGCCGTCGAAACGGAACGCGTACACCGCCCCGTCGTCGAAACGGCACCGGCGGTCCTTCGCGCAGACCTCCTCGAGCACCTGGTTGTAGGCCTCGACCCGCTTCTGCACCGTCTCGCGCCGCTCGGTCGCCGCCGCCGAGAGGGAGTCGGCGTCACCCAGCATCGACGGGCAGATGCCGAGCTTCCACACCTGCTTGCCCAGCGGGTTGGTGCGGCCCTGCTCCCACAGCCGCATCAAACTCGGCACGCTCGCGACATACACCTGGGTCTTCGGCAGGGCGTCCCGCAGCGTGCTCATCGCGTCCGCGAACTGCGTCCGGAAGTCGGCGACCGACGTCATGGCGCCGGTGGACGCGCGGCACGCGTCGTTGGCCCCCGCCATCACCGCGACCAACTCCGGCTCACGGGTGACCGCCTGGGCCATCTGCCCGGCCACATCCGCCATCCGGGCCCCCGTCACGGCGTAGTTCCAGCTCCGCTCGGCCGCCTTCGCCTTCCCCAGCAGCCGGACCGCCAGACTGTCGACCTTCGGACTGCTGCCGGTCGCCCAGGACACCTCGGGGCAGTCCGACAGGACACCGCAGGCGTCGAAACCACGGGTGATGGAGTCCCCGACGGCCGCGACCGACGCGGGGCTGCGGTCCCAGGTGGGGGTCGGCTTCGGCGACGGGCGGGCGCCGCGCGCCTCGGTGCCGGACGGCGCCGGCGAGTCGCCGCCGACGGCGTCACAGCCGGCGACACCCACCACGGCCGCGGTCACAGCGGCGAACACAGTGAGCGAGAGATGCCGTCGCTTCCGCATGCCCTGATCCATCCCCTCGCTCGGCCGGTCGGCTCCATCCACTGATGTCTCCAACCCATACCAACGCACAGGGGTTCCCACCCGGCTGATGCAACGGCTCACACCCGTACAAGCGTCCCCCCGGGTGAATGGCGGACGTTTCACGGCACCGGGACCGACGGTACGTCACACTCCTTGCGCCGCCGCACGGTAGCCTCGCCATCAACGTGGCTGCCCGGCCGCGATCGTCCGCCAGTTCGCAAAGATGTCCGCTCTGCCCGGAGGTACCGGTGACGACACGTGGAGTTCTGTACGTGCACTCCGCGCCGCGCGCGCTGTGCCCGCACGTCGAGTGGGCCGTCGCCGGGGTGCTCGGCACACGCGTCAACCTCGACTGGATCCGGCAGCCCGCCGCGCCCGGCACCTGGCGTTCGGAGTTCAGCTGGCAGGGCGAGGCGGGCACCGCCTCCAAGCTGGCGTCGGCCCTGCGCGGCTGGCACCTGCTGCGCTTCGAGGTCACGGCCGAGCCCTGCCCCACCGCCGAGGGCGAGCGCTACAGCTGCACCCCCGAACTGGGCATCTTCCACGCGGTGACCGGCATCCACGGCGACATCCTGATCCCCGAGGACCGGCTGCGCGCCGCCCTGGGCCGCTCGCAGCGCGACGAGACGGACCTGGAGGCGGAGATCGCCAAGCTCCTGGGCAAGCCGTGGGACGACGAACTGGAGCCCTTCAGATACGCGGGCGAAGGCGCCCCGGTCCGCTGGCTGCACCAGGTGGTGTGAAGCTCGCACACCTGAAGGGCCCCCACCTCGCGAGGTGGGGGCCCTTCAGGTGCGTACGGTGGCGGCTCAGATGGTCCGGAACGCCAGGACCACGTTGTGCCCACCGAACCCGAACGAGTCGTTCAGCGCGGCGATACGGCCCTCGACGGGCAGCTTGCGCGCCTCACCACGGACGACGTCGGCGTTCGCCTCGGCCTCCGGGTCCAGGTTCTCGACGTTGATGGTCGGCGGAGCCACCCGGTGGTACAGCGCGAGCACGGTGGCGACCGTCTCCACACCACCGGCACCACCCAGCAGATGCCCGGTCATCGACTTCGTGGCCGAGATCGCCATGTGGTCGGCGTCGTCACCGAAGACCTTCCGCAGCGCCTTCAGTTCGGCGACGTCACCGGCCGGCGTCGACGTCGCGTGCGCGTTGACGTGCACGATCTCCGCCGGGTTCAGGTCGGTGCGCTCCAGCAGGTTCTGAAGGGCGTGCGAGATGCCCCGGCCCTCGGGCTCGGGCTGCACGATGTCGTGGGCGTCGGCGGAGATGCCCTGGCCGACCGCCTCGGCGTACACCCGGGCGCCGCGCTTGGCGGCGTGCTCGGCGGACTCCAGGACGACCACGCCGGCGCCCTCACCGAGGACGAAGCCGTCGCGCGCGACGTCGTAGGGACGCGACGCGCCCTGCGGGTCGTCGTTGTTCTTGGACATCGCCATCATGTTGCCGAACGCGGCGATCGGCAGCGGGTGGATCGCCGCCTCCGTGCCACCCGCGACGACGACGTCGGCGCGGCCGGTGCGGATCATCTCGATGGCGTAGCCGATGGCCTCGGCGCCCGACGCGCACGCGGAGACCGGCGTGTGCACGCCCGCACGGGCGCCCACGGCCAGACCCACGTTGGCGGAGGGGCTGTTCGGCATCAGCATGGGGACGGTGTGCGGGGAGACGCGGCGAACGCCCTTCTCCTTGAGCACGTCGTACTGGTCGAGCAGGGTCGTCACACCGCCGATGCCGGAGGCGATGACGGCACCGAGACGGTCCGGGTCGATGTTCGGGTCCTCACCGGCCTTGGCCTCGAACCCGGCGTCCTTCCACGCCTCCTGCGCCGCGATCAGCGCGAACTGCGCCGAGCGGTCCAGTCGGCGGGCCTGCGGCCGCGGGATGACCTCGGTCGGCTCCACGGCGACCGGCGCGGCGATACGGACCGCCTGCTCGGCGGCCCACTCCTGCTCCAGGGGCTTGACACCGGAACGTCCGGCGACCAGGCCCTCCCAGGTAGAGGCTGCGTCGCCACCCAGCGGTGTGGTTGCGCCGATACCGGTGACGACCACGGTGCGATTGGTCGAGCTCACGGGAATTCTTTCTCCAACGGATACGAGGATTCAGCGGCGCCACCGCCGGGTGGCGGGGCAGTCAGCCCAGCGGTCTGATCGGTGATCAGCCCTGGTGCTTGAGGATGTAGTCGGTCGCGTCACCCACGGTCTTGAGGTTCTTGACGTCCTCGTCGGGGATCTTGACGTCGAAGCGCTCCTCGGCGGCGACGACGACCTCGACCATGGACAGCGAGTCGACGTCCAGGTCGTCGGTGAAGGACTTGTCCAGCTGGACGTCCTCAACCGGGATGCCGGCGATCTCGTTCACGATGTCGGCGAGACCGGCGACGATCTCTTCCTGAGTGGCGGCCATCTTGGCGCTCCTTCGTTGATATCTCAGAGGGTTTGGCGTCCGCCGCGTGAGCGGCAGGTGGTGCTTTTCCCGTGCCGGTTCACATGATCCGGCACGGAGTGCCTAGGGGAGAGTAACGACCGTGGCGGCGTATACGAGACCCGCCCCGAATCCGATGACGAGCGCGGTGTCGCCACTCTTCGCCTCGCCGGTCGCCAGGAGCCGCTCCATGGCGAGCGGGATCGAGGCGGCCGAGGTGTTGCCGGTGGTGCGCACGTCCCGGGCGACCGTGACGTGTTCCGGCAGCTTCAGTGTCTTCACCATCGAGTCGATGATCCGCTCGTTGGCCTGGTGCGGGATGAAGACGTCCAGGTCGTCCGGGCTGATCCCGGCCGCGTCCAGCGCCTGCTGGGCGACCTTCGCCATCTCGAACACGGCCCAGCGGAAGACCGCCTGGCCCTCCTGCGTGATCGCGGGGAACTTGACGTTGCCCTCGCTGTCCAGCGGAAGCTTGTCGACATTGCCGATCTGGAACTCGTTCCACGGCACCGTCTGCTTGATCGTCTCGGACTTGTCGCCCTCGGAACCCCAGACGGTCGGGCCGATGTGCGGCTCCTGCGAGGGGCCGACCACGACCGCGCCCGCGCCGTCGCCGAACAGGAAGGCCGTGGCCCGGTCCTCCAGGTCGGTGAGGTCACTGAGCCGCTCGACGCCGATGACCAGGACGTACTCCGCGGAGCCCTCGACGATCATGCCCTTGGCGAGGGTCAGACCGTAGCCGAAGCCCGCGCAGCCGGCCGAGATGTCGAACGCGGCGGCCTTGTCGGTGCCGAGCTTGTCGGCGATCTCGGTGGCGACGGCCGGTGTCTGCTTGAAGTGCGAGACGGTCGAGACGATCACGCCGCCGATCTGCTCGGCGGAGATCCCGGCGTCGGCGATCGCCTTGCCGGACGCCTCGATGGACATCGCGGCGACGGTCTCCTCGTCGTTCGCCCAGTGCCGCGTCTCGATGCCGGAGCGCGAGCGGATCCACTCGTCGGACGAGTCGATCTTCTCCAGGATCACCTCGTTGGGCACGATCCGGGTCGGACGGTATCCGCCCACACCGAGGATGCGTGCGTACGGGGCGCCCTTGCTGGGCTTCAGCTTCGCCATGCTCGGGCTCCTTGTCAGGCGTGCGCCGCGATGAGCTCGCGAGCAGCGTCCAGGTCGTCGGGGGTCTTGAGCGCCAGGGTCTGCACACCCGGCAGCGCGCGCTTGGCCAGACCGGTCAGCGTGCCACCCGGGCACGCCTCGATCAGGGCCGTCACGCCGAGCTCCTTGAAGGTCTCCATGCACAGGTCCCAGCGGACCGGGTTGGCGACCTGCCCGACGAGGCGCTCCAGCACCTCGGCGCCGGTGGAGACCGCCTTGCCGTCCTTGTTGGAGACGTAGGTGACCTTCGGGTCGCCGGCGACGAGCTCCTTGGCCGCCTCGGCCAGCTTGTCGACGGCGGGGCCCATGTGGTGGGTGTGGAACGCGCCGGCGACCTTCAGCGGGACGACCTTGCGCACGCCCTCGGGCTTGTCCTCGTTCAGCGCGGCGAGCTGCTCCATGGTGCCCGCGGCCACGATCTGCCCGGCGCCGTTCACGTTCGCCGGGGTCAGGCCGAGCTTTTCCAGGTGCGCGACACTGACCTCGGGGTCGCCGCCGAGCAGCGCCGACATGCCGGTCTCGGTGATCGCGGCGGCCTCGGCCATCGCCAGGCCGCGCTTGCGCACGAGGGTCAGCGCGGCGGTGTCGTCGAGGACGCCCGCGAAGGCGGCGGCGGTGATCTCGCCGACGCTGTGGCCGGCGACGGCACCGGGAGTGCCCGCCGCGTCAGCGGAGAACGGGTAGGCACCCAGTGCCGTGGCGGACAGGATGCCGGCCGCGACCAGCAGCGGCTGGGCCACGGCCGTGTCACGGATGGCGTCGGCGTCGGCCTGCGTGCCGTAGTGGGCGAGGTCCAGTCCGATGGCGTCCGACCAGGCACCGAGACGGTCGGCGGCACCGGGCAGTTCGAGCCAAGGAGTCAGGAAGCCAGGCGTCTGGGCGCCCTGGCCGGGAGCGACGAGTACGAGCACTCTCACACTCTCTCTTGGGGACGGGCAGCGCCGCCCGTGGGGACAAGGACGAAGAACACGAAGGGGTTTTGTGGATCCTCGACAAAAGCCTAGAGCTGGAGATCGCCGTCGACCAGACGCCCCAGGATCAGCGCGATCCGCAAAGTGAACGCGGAGCGTACATCGGACGGCGACCAGCCGGTGACGTCAGTCACACGTCGAAGCCGGTAGCGCACGGTGTTGGGATGCACGAACAGCATCCGCGCCGCGCCCTCCAGACTGCTCGCCTGCTCGAGATAGACGGAGAGCGTCTCCAGAAGAGCCGACCCGGCCTCCTCCAGCGGTCTGTAGATCTCCTCCACCAACTGCTCGCGCGCGCTGGGATCACCGGCGATGGCACGCTCCGGGAGCAGATCATCCGCGAGAACCGGGCGCGGCGCGTCCTGCCAGGCCGAACACGCCTTCAGGCCGGCGGCCGCGGCCTGCGCGGACCGGGTGGCGGCCAGCAGATCCGCCACGACGGGGCCCGCGACGACCGGTCCGGCGGCATAAGGCCCGATCAGCGACTTGGCGACGGCGAGCGGACTGTCGCTGCCGCCCGCGATCACCACCAGCCGGTCCCCGAGCACCCCGGTCAGCACCTGGAGCTTGGCGTGCCGGGCGGCCCGCCGGATGGCCTCCACCGTCAGCTCGCTGTCCCCGTCGGGCGCCGTCCCGAGCACCACGCACACATGCTCCGGCGAGTTCCACCCGAGGGCGGCGGCCCGTGACACGGCGCCCTCGTCGGCCTCGCCGCTGAGTACGGCGTTCACCACCAGCGACTCCAGACGGGCGTCCCAGGCACCGCGTGCCTCGGCGGCCTGGGCGTAGACCTGGGCGGTGGCGAAGGCGATCTCGCGGGCGTACACGAGCAGCGCCTCGCGCAGCACGTTCTCGTCGCCGGGAGCGGCGACCTCGTCGATGGCCGACTCCATGACCTCGATGGTGGTGCGCACCATCTCCACGGTCTGGCGCAGCGTGATCGCGCGGGTCAGCTCGCGCGGGGCGGTCCCGAAGACGTCGGTGGAGATCGCCTGCGGCGCGTCGGGATGCCGGAACCACTCGGTGAACGCGGCGATACCGGCCTGGGCGACGAGGCCGATCCAGGAACGGTTCTCCGGGGGCATCGCCCGGTACCACGGCAGCGTCTCGTCCATCCGCGCGATGGCCTGCGCGGCGAGCGAACCGGAGGACTTCTCCAGTCGCTTCAGGGTCGCGGCATGGGCATGGACGTCGTGCGCGGCGGCGGGGGACTTGCGGGTTTCGGGTTCGGGCACGGGGACAAGACTGCCTTATCCGGACGCGGGCGCGTGCCGGAGGGTCGCGAGTGAGCTCCCGCAGGTGGGGCTACCGTGGTGCGCGTGATGGACGTACGGCGCGCCGCGGAGCGCTATCCGGGAGGGGATCCGGCCTCGGGCATCGCCTCACGCCACGCCTTCTCCTTCGGCCCGCACTACGACCCCGACAACCTCCGGTTCGGCGCGATGATCGCCTGCAACGAGGAGCGGCTCGCCCCCGGCGCCGGCTTCGACGAGCACCCGCACAGCCACACCGAGATCGTGACCTGGGTGGTCGAGGGCGAGCTGACCCACCGCGACTCCACCGGTCACGAGACCCGGGTCGGCCCCGGCGACGTCCAGCGGCTCAGCTCGGCGGGCGGTGTACGGCACGTGGAGCGCAACGACGCCGACGCGCCGCTGACCTTCGTCCAGACCTGGCTGGCCCCGCTGACACCGGGCGGCGACCCGGCGTACGAGATCGTCCACGGCATCGCGGACTCCACTCCGTACGCCGTCCCGGAGGCGGGCGCGATGCTCCATGTGCGCCGTCTGGCGGTGGGGGAGCGGTCGGCGGTGCCGGACGGGGCGTTCGTGTACGTGCATGTCGTGCGCGGTGACGTCCGCCTGGACGGCGAGGAACTGGACGGCGAGGAACTGGGCGCCGGGGACGCGGCGCGCATCACGGACGCCAAGGACGTGGAGGCCGTGGGCGTGAGCGCGGCGGAACTGCTGATGTGGGAGATGGCCGGGTAGCGGCGTAACCCGAGATGCCCAAGTGGTCGGGGCACCGTCAAATGGTGTGCATGGCCCGACACAAAGGCAGCGGGGGGCTGCGACGGCTCGGTGAGTGGTGTGCCCACCACTGCGTGATCGTGATCGTCGCCTGGGTGGTGGCGCTCGGTGTGCTCCAGGCCCTCAACCACATCCACGGCGGGGAGTACTCGGACAACTTCGCCCTGTCCGACGTGCAGTCCGAGAAGGGCCTGGACGTCCTCAAGGAGCACGATCCGCAGGCCGGCGGCTACAGCAGTCAGATCGTCATGCACGACGCGGACAAGTCCCTGAGCTCGTTCGGCTCACAGATGTCGACCACCGTCGCCGACCTCCAGAAGCTGTCGCACGTGCTGTCCGTGCAGAACCCGCTGGAGGCCACCTCCTCGAAGGTCGGGCCGCTGTCCTCGGACGGGAAGACCGGCTACATCACCATCCGCTTCGACGAACAGCCCTCCCTGCTGGGCGACAGCTACCTGAACGGCGTCGACAAGGCCGTGGAGCCGCTCAGACAGGCAGGCGTCGAGGTCGAGTACGGCGGATCGCTCGGCGAGCTGGAGCGGCCCGCCGGCAACGACCGGATCAGCGAGGCGATCGGTTTCGGCGTCGCCATCGTCGTCCTGCTGATCGGCTTCGGCAGTGTGATCGCCGCCTTCCTGCCGCTGATCTCCGCCCTGATCGCGGTGGTCGGCGGACTGGCCTGCCTCGGGCTGCTCGCGCTGGCGTTCACCTTCGCCACGGTCTCGCCCACCCTTGCCACGATGATCGGCCTCGGCGTCGGCATCGACTACGCCCTCTTCCTGCTCACCCGGCACCGGCAGAACCTCATGGACGGCGCCGACCCGGTACGCGCCGCCGGCCACGCCGCGGCCACCTCCGGACGCGCGGTGCTGGTCTCCGGCACCACGGTGATCGTCGCCCTGATGGGCCTGTGGGTGTCCGGCGTGAACTTCATCGGCCTGCTCGGCGTCGCCGCGGCCGTCACGGTCGTCTCCGCCGTGCTCGGCGCGCTGACCCTGGTCCCGGCGCTGCTGGGACTGGCCGGCCGCAACGTGGACCGCTGGCATGTGCGCAGGCCCATCGCCGAGACCGAGGCCGGGGGCGACACGACCCAGGGCACCTGGCACCGCTACGCCAAGCGCGTCGAACACCATCCGTGGCGGTATCTGTCCGCCGGCGTGGTCACCGTCGCGGTGCTGGCCATCCCGGTCTTCACGATCCAGCTCGGCCACATCGGCGACGGCGCCGACCCCACGTCCTTCACCGACCGGCGGGCCTTCGACCTGATGACGGACGCCTTCGGCGCGGGCTCCAACGGGCCGCTCACCGTCGTCGTGGACCAGACGAACGTACCGCAGTCGCAGCGCTCCGACCTGGCCTCGAAGACCCAGCAGGCGCTGAACGACGCGTCCGGGACCGCCTTCGTCAGCCCGTTGCAGCCGACGCAGGACGGCGACGTGCTGGTCGGCACGGTCTACTCGTCGGTGTCCCCGCAGAACAAGGACACCACCGACCTCGTCAACCGCCTCTACGACCACACGCTCCCCGACGCGGCCTCCGGCACCGACGCCAAGGGCTATGTCACCGGGACCACGGCCGCCCAGGTCGACTTCCGCGACATCGTCGCGCAGCGGCTGCCGCTGATCATCCTCGTCGTGGTCGCACTGGCCTTCCTGATCGTCCTGGCGGTCTTCCGCGGCCTGCTGGTCGCCGTGAAGGCGGCCGTCCTCAACGTCCTGTCGATCGCGGCCTCGTACGGCGTGGTCGTCGCCGTCTTCCAGTGGGGCTGGGGCGGACCCGCGCTGGGCGTGCACGGCAAGGTGCCCATCGAGAGCTATGTGCCGATGATGATGTTCGCGATCATCTTTGGCCTGAGCATGGACTACGAGATCTTCCTGCTGTCCCGGGTGCACGAGGCGTGGCTGCGCACCGGGAACGCGAAGGACTCGGTCGCCCACGCGCTGGAGATCACCGCACGCGTGATCACCTGCGCGGCACTGATCATGGTGAGCGTCTTCGCGGCCTTCATCATCAGCGACAACATCGTCGTCAAGATGCTGGGCCTGGGCCTCGCGGTCAGTGTGCTCATCGACGCCACGGTGGTGCGGCTGCTCATGGTGCCCGCCGTGATGACCCTGTTGGGCGAGCGTGCCTGGTGGACGCCGCGTTGGCTGGACAGGATCCTGCCGCACATCGACACCGAGGGCGCCGGCGAGGAGCTCGGCGCGCCGGCGGAGCCGGGGGTGCCCCGGGGCAAGTGACCCGCGGCTACAGCCGGGCGAGCACTGCGTCCGTGAAGGCCGGCCACGCCTCGACGGCCCATGGCCCGAACGCCCGGTCGGTCAGGGCGACGCAGGCCGCGCGGGCGTCGGGGTCGGTCCACAGGAACGTACCCGACTGGCCGAAGTGCCCGAAGGTGCGCGGCGAGGACGCCGAGCCCGTCCAGTGCGGGGACTTGCCGTCGCGGATCTCGAAGCCGAGCCCCCAGTCGTTCGGGTTCTGGTGTCCGTACCCCGGCAGCACGCCCTTCGTCCCCGGGTACTGCACGGTCATCGCGGCGGCGACCGTGCGCGGGTCCAGCAGCCGGGGTGCCTGCACCTCCGCCGCGAACCGCAGCAGGTCCTGGACCGTCGACACCCCGTCCTTCGCCGGCGAGCCCTCCAGCGACGTGGCCGTCATGCCCAGCGGCTCCAGCACGGCCTGCCGCAGATACTCCGCGAACGGGATCTCCGTCGCCTTGGCCACATGGTCGCCGAGCTGCTCGAACCCGGCGTTGGAGTACAGCCGCCGCTCCCCGGGCGGGGCGGTCACCCGGTGCTCGTCGAAGGCCAGTCCCGAGGTGTGCGCGAGCAGATGCCGTACCGTCGAGCCCTCCGGCCCGGCCGGCTCGTCCAGCTCGACCGCGCCCTCCTCATAGGCGACGAGCACGGCGTAGGCGGCCAGCGGCTTGGTGACCGAGGCGAGCGGGAAGCGGTGCGTGACGGGGCCGTGCGTGCCCAGGACCGTGCCGTCCGCCCGTACGACACCGGCGGCGGCGGTGGGGACGGGCCAGTTCTCGATCAGTGCGAGGCTGCTCAGCGACATGCCGTCGAGCCTATGTCGCTCACAAGTACAGCCGCATCGAGGGGTCCGTGTCCCGGGTGAAGCCGAGGGCCGTGTACATCGGCTCGGCGTCGGGGGACGCGGTGAGCATGACGTGACTGGCACCCCGCTCGCGGCACCAGGCCAGCAGCTCCTCCATGCACGCGCGCGCGTACCCGCGGCGCCGGGCGTCCGGGTCTGTGGCGACGCTGAAGACGTACCCGATCATCCCGTGCGGATGGCCGGCCCGCCCGATCCGGTACTCCAGCGTGCCCGCCACCAGCGCGGCGAGCGTCCCCGGCCGCTCGGGGTGATCGACGACGAACGCCGCGAAGTCGCTCCCGGGCTCGGCGAGCCTGGCCCGCAGCGTCGGCAGCGACTCCCGGTGCCACTCCGTCGAGCCTGCCGTCTCGGCCAGCGAGTCGATCATCACTTGACGCAGCCGCAGCACTTCGGCGGCGTCCTCGGGCAGGGCACGGCGTACGAGACTCATGCCCGGCACGCTAGCCACGGCGATCACGTCGTGTCCCGCGATTTTCTTACCGTTTCCGCTTGCTTGGAGCGCACTCCAAGGTCATAGCGTTGAGGGCATGACGGTGATGGAGACCACGAGCACCAGGACCGACAGCTGTGCCGCCCCGCCGCATCCCCACCGGCGGCCGGAAGGCCAGGACAGTTACACGATCAGCGAGGTCGTCGCCTTCACCGGCCTGACGGCCCACACCCTGCGCTGGTACGAGCGGATCGGCCTGATGCCGCACATCGACCGCTCGCACACCGGCCAGCGCCGCTACAGCAACCGCGACCTGGACTGGCTCGACCTCGTCGGCAAGCTCCGGCTGACCGGTATGCCGGTCGCCGACATGGTCCGGTACGCCGAGCTGGTGCGCGAGGGCGACCACACCTTCGGTGACCGCTTCGAGCTGCTGGAGGCGACCCGCCGCGACGTCCTCGCGCGGATCGCCGAGCTCCAGGACACGCTGGCGGTGCTCGACCGGAAGATCAGTTTCTACGCGGACGCCGGGCGTCTGTACGAGCGGGAGAAGGCGGAGCAGGCCGGATGACGGACAGCAGGATCACGACCGCACGACTGGGCGCCGCCGGACCCGAGGTCGGCGTCCAGGGCCTGGGCTGCATGGGCATGAGCTTCGGGTACGGCCCCTCGGACGCGGACGCGTCCAGGGCGACCCTGGAGCGGGCCCTGGAGCTGGGCGTCACGCTGTACGACACGGCCGACGCCTACGGCGCGGGCGAGAACGAGAGGTTCCTCGCCCCGTTCTTCCGGGCGCACCGCGACGAGGTCGTCGTTGCCAGCAAGTTCGGACTGGCGATCCACCCGGACGACCCGACGAAGCGGATCATCCGCAACGACACCCCCTACATCCGCCAGTGCGTCGAGGCGAGCCTCAAGCGCCTGGACGTCGAGGCGATCGACCTCTACTACATGCACCGCCGGGACGTGAACGTCCCCATCGAGGAGACCGCCGGCGTCATGGCCGAGCTGGTCCGTGAGGGCAAGGTCAGGCACCTGGGCCTGAGCGAGGTGACGGCACGCGAACTGCGGGACGCCCACGCCGTCCACCCGATCGCGGCCGTGCAGTCGGAGTGGTCCCTGTTCAGCCGTGACATCGAGGCGAACGTGGTCCCGGCGGCCCGCGACCTGGGCGTCACCCTGGTCCCGTACTCCCCGCTGGGCCGAGGCTTCCTCACCGGTTCCTTCGCCAGGGCCGAGGACCTGACGAGCGACGACTTCCGCCGCCAGCAGCCCCGCTACCGGGGCGAGAACGCGGAGGCGAACGCGGCCCTGCTGGACCCGATCCGTGAGGTGGCCGAGTCCCACGGGGCGACGCTCGGTCAGATCGCGCTGGCGTGGGTGCAGCAGCGGGCATCGGTGCACCACCTGCCGATCGTCCCGATCCCGGGCACGCGCCGGCCCTCGCGGGTGGAGGAGAACGTGGCGGCGACGCGGATCGTGCTGAGCGAGGACGAACTGGCGCTGCTGGAGCCGATCGCGGGGAAGGTGTCCGGCACCCGCTACGCGGACATGTCCTTGGCCTCCGCGGGCAGGGAGTGACGGCGGCCGGCTTTCGCGGGCGAGCGGGGTCCGACCGGCCCTAGGACCTGTCGTTTGGATCATGCCGGCGTCGCGGGGTCTGGCACGCACATCTGCCGCGTTGTCGTCACTCGCCGACGCTCTGCGTCGACTCCCTCCTCCGCCTTGCAGCTGCACGCACCAGACCCCGCTCGGGTCGACCGAGAGGCGCAGTCCCTCTCAGCCGGCCTGATCCAAACGACAGGCCCTAGAGCTCCGCCAGCAACTCCGCCTTCTTGGACGAGAACTCCTCGTCCGTCACCAGCCCCGCCTCGTGCAGCTCCCCGAGATGACGGATCCGCTCCGCGATGTCGGCCGGGTCGCGCCTCGGCGCGCCGGCCGGCACCGCGGCGACCGGCCCGCTCCTGCGCACGGCGCAGAGCACGGCCGCGGCGAACGGCAACGACTCGTGCACCGGCCCGTACCCGAGCCCGAACACCACGGACGCCGGATCCACATCCGGCTGCGCGGGCTGCGTGTCGGCGGAGTCCCGCCGCACCAGCCGTAGATGCCCCTCGAACACCTCGGGTGACCGCCACTCGACACCACTGAGCTCGGCCACCGGAAAGCTCTGGTCCCCGGCCTTCCACTTCGCCGAGGACGCACCGGTCCAAAACCATCTAAAACGGACGGTGTTGCCGTCGAAGGAGGCCTTCGCGTCATACGCCTTGAACTGCAACGGCACATCCGGGGCGCTCACAAGGAAGTCCTCGGACGGCCCCGACTCCGTCAACAGCGCCCGCAGCTCGTCGGCGTAGTACTCGGCCAGCGTCTCGCGCTCCGCGGGCAGCACCAGCCGGTACGGATCGCCGCCCTCCTTCAGCTGCCCGGCCGCCGCGTCCATCAGCGGATCCGCACCGGGCCGCAGTTCGAGGCGCAGGACGACGGTCCCGCGCTTGCCCTGCGTCAGCGACACCCCGGCGATCGCCGCCAACGGGATGCGGCGCTCCCCGAGAGCCTGGAAGAGCTTGGGTGGTCGAATCCCCCGTTCGTAACGGATGAGCACGGAGTCGGACTCGAACTCCCAGGCGGCATGAAAACCGGCCAGTACGTCACCCATGCGGCTCATCGTATGCGGCACGTGCTCCTCCGTCGCCATCCCGCGCACCCCGCAATTCCTACGCTTCTACGCGCGTCCGGCCGACGAGCCGTCGGACAAATCCGCCCGGCAGCCCTCGGTATCGTCAGCACACCGCACCGACTCGTACGCGCCGACCCCGATCTCGGCGAAGTTCGCCACGCTGTCCGTGCCCGGTTCGAAGTAGCCGCCGTGCCCCTTCGCCTCCCGCGCCGAGAGCACCCGCGCCCCGAACACCGACGACACCGGGTCCTCGCCGTGACCCAGCCCGCCGAGCTCCAGGTGCGGCACGTCCTGCACCCAGTCGTCCGCGTCCCGCATCGCCCACACATGCGCGGAGGTGCGCAGGTGGGAGGCCTTCGCCACGCGCATTCCGGGGCTGCCGGCCACCGCGATGTCGGCCACCCGCTCCGGCAGCCGGGGCGCGGCCAGACCGCACAGCACCGAGCCGTAGCTGTGGCAGAACAGGGAGACCGGCGCGCCGCCGGGCAGGGCCCGCACCAGCTTGTTCAGCCGTACGGCGCCGTTCGCGGCCCGCAACCCGGTCGCCGAGTCGATGCCGAGCCCCTTCGGCGAGGTGTAGTCGGCCCAGGCGATCACGGCCGTACGCGTCGAGGGCCCGGCCTCGCGCTCCGCCGCGTACAGCGACTGGGCCATGCCGACCGGCGCCGAGTACTTGCGGCTGGTGCGCTGGAAGGTGAGCAGGTCGGTGTCGACGCCGGGGACGACGACCGAGATCCGCTGGGCCCTGGTCAGATCTCCGAACACCTCGGCGGCCCGCCCCGAGCCCTCCGGGTCGAAGGCGAGGATGTGCCGGTCCGGGTGCATCATCGCCTCGAAGCGATGCATCCGGCGGCCCGCCTCACGCTGCCCGTCGGGGGTGAGCCCGCTGTCGTGCATGCGTTTGCGCTCGACCTCGCGTGCCTCGTCGAGGGCGATGCGGTTGGCGCGGTAGCGCAGCTCGACCGGGGCGCCGTTCATGTTGCCGACCGCGAGCGAGTAGCGGTGGGCGAGGGAGCTGCGCTGGTGTTCGCTGAGCGTGGCGAAGAACCGGGCGAGCCGTGCGGGGGAGGAGTCGGCGGCCGGCAGCCGGTGTCCGGCGATGCTGCCGCGCTCCCAGGCGCTGACGGATGCCTGGAGCGGTGCGGCGGCGCGGTGGTGACGCAGGGCGGTCCAGCCGGTGGTCGCCAGCATCACGAACACCACGGCCAGCGCGAGCAGCGCGCGCCACACGTTCAATTGCGGGGAGGTGTCGAAGGAAGTCACTGGGAGGACACACTAGGAGAACGAGAGGGTCTCGCGTTAACCAAGTGACAGGTATCACGTTTCGATCACGACGGTGCGAACACGTCGATGACCTCAGTGTGTTCGCCAGCTCTCGCTGAGTGCGGGGCCCACCTGCTCGAGATACGAGACCGTCAGTGCCCGCATCGCGTCGAGGCTGAAGTCCTCCCCGGTGCTCCACTGACGCTCCGTCAGCCGCATCACACCGCCGAACACCGCCACCGCGAGGCGCGGTCGGGGATCGGTGTCCAGATCGACTCCCTCGCGCTCGGCGAGGATGCGCGCGATGGTCTCCTCGATCTCCACGGACTTGCGCAGATGTGCGGCGAGCAGCACCGGCGTCGACTCGACCACCTGGTACATGCGCAGATACAGCTCGACCGGTACGACGGACTCGATCACGTCGTTCAGCGTGTCCCAGCCCTCCAGCACGGCCTGGCGCAGCGCCTCCATCGGCGCCTCGTGCCGTGGGCGCCCGCGCACCGTCTCCACGAAGTGCGCCACCGTCATGTCCTCGACCGCGAGCGCGGCCTCCTCCTTGCCGGCGAAGTAGCGGAAGAAGGTGCGCTGCGAGACGTCGACCGCCTCGGCGATGTCGTCGACGGTGGTGCGCTCATAGCCCTGGGTGGTGAAGAGCTCCAGCGCGGTTCGCAGCAGCGCGTCCCGGGTGCGCTGTTTCTTGCGTTCGCGCAGTGTTTCCATACGTGTCAGTTACCGACTTGTGAATTGGTTTGTCAATTGTCAGCGGCTGTCATTAGCCTCGGAAGTATGACTAGTCAGACCACCATCGACAAGACGGGGTCGGGGGGCGGCGCGCCGGTAGTCCCGTCGGACGCGACACCGGCCAAGGGGCTGCGCGGCCATCCTTGGTTCACCCTCATCACCGTCGCGGTCGGGGTCATGATGGTGGCCCTCGACGGCACCATCGTGGCCATCGCCAACCCGGCCATCCAGAAGGATCTCGGCGCCACCTTCGCCGAGGTCCAGTGGATCACCAACGGCTACTTCCTCGCTCTCGCGGTCTCCCTCATCACCGCCGGCAAGCTCGGCGACCGGTTCGGGCACCGCCAGACCTTCCTGATCGGCGTGATCGGCTTCGCCGCCGCCTCCGGTGCGATCGGCCTGTCCAGCAGCATCGGCGCCGTCGTCACCTTCCGCGTCTTCCAGGGCCTGTTCGGCGCGCTGCTGATGCCGGCCGCGCTCGGCCTGCTGCGCGCGACCTTCCCGGCCGAGAAGCTCAACATGGCCATCGGCATCTGGGGCATGGTCATCGGCGCCTCGACCGCCGGCGGCCCGATCCTCGGCGGTGTCCTCGTCGAGCACGTCAACTGGCAGTCGGTGTTCTTCATCAACGTGCCGGTCGGCATCCTCGCCGTCGTCCTCGGCGTGCTGATCCTGCTCGACCACCGCGCCGAGAACGCCCCGCGCTCCTTCGACATCCTGGGCATCGCCCTGCTGTCGGCGGCGATGTTCTGCCTGGTCTGGGCCCTGATCAAGGCCCCGGAGTGGGGTTGGGGCGACGGCAAGACCTGGGCGTTCATCGCCGCCTCGGTGATCGGCTTCGTACTCTTCGCCTTCTGGGAGACGAAGGTCAGGGAGCCGCTGATCCCGCTGGCCCTGTTCCGCTCGGTCCCGCTGTCCGCGGGTGTCGTCCTGATGGTCCTGATGGCCATCGCGTTCATGGGCGGCCTCTTCTTCGTGACGTTCTACCTCCAGAACGTCCACGGCATGAGCCCGATCGACGCCGGCCTGCACCTGCTGCCGCTCACCGGCATGATGATCGTCGGCTCCCCGCTCGCGGGCGCGATGATCACCAAGTTCGGTCCGCGGGTCCCGCTGGCCGGCGGCATGGCGCTCACCGCGATCGCCATGTACGGCATGTCCACGCTCGCCACGGACACCGGCAGCGGCATCATGTCGGTCTGGTTCGCCCTGCTCGGCCTCGGCCTCGCACCGGTCATGGTCGGCGCCACCGAGGTCATCGTCGGCAACGCGCCGATGGAGCTGTCCGGTGTGGCCGGCGGTCTCCAGCAGGCCGCGATGCAGATCGGCGGCAGCCTCGGTACGGCCGTCCTGGGCGCCGTCATGGCCTCCAAGGTCGACAGCGACCTCGCCGGCAACTGGGCGGACGCCGGGCTCCCGGCGCTGACCCCGGCCCAGGAGGCCCAGGCCTCCGAGGCGGTCCAGGTCGGTGTGCCGCCGGTGGCGCCGGGCACCCCGGACGCCATCGCCGCGAAGATCACGAACGTGGCGCACGACACGTTCATCTCGGGCATGTCCCTCGCGTCGCTCGTCGCCGCGGGCGTGGCTCTCGTGGCCGTCGCGGTCGCGTTCCTCACCAAGCGGGGCGAGAACGCGGAAGCGGGCGCGGGAGCGGCGCACATCTGACGGGACACCGGGCGGAGTTCGCCTATCAGGGTGACTCCGCCGAAGATCCTTCCCCTCCGGCAGACGCGCAGGTCACAGTGGGTCAAGCCAGGGCCTGTGGCGCGCTGCCGGAGGGGGTCAGCGCGCCCCGGGCCCGACGCGCAGGCATGAGTCGCGCACCGTGGGTACTCGCCAAGTCGAACGCCGAATGAGGGAGTTGACGATGGCGGGCTTCTCACACGGAACGCGCAGGCACCCCCGTTCACGTGGCCGGACGTGGTCCCGGAGCGGGCCGGACAGCGCGACACTGGGGATCATCGGAGCCATCTGCGCGGTCGCCGGTTTCTTCGTACTGGGCATCATCCTCGGCCCGGTGGCGATCTTCTGCGGTTGGCTGTCCATGGGCCGTACCTGGTCCGGAGCCCGCCACGCCCCGGCGTTGATCGCCGTGGTGCTGGGCGCGATCGACACGCTGCTGGCCCTCATCTGGCTGGCGGGGGCGACGCCTGGCGCGGGCCTGTTGTAGCGCGGAGGCTCGGGGGCGGGGGTGCGCCGACGGCCGCGAGTGTGTCGTGGCCGGTCGCGCACCTCCCCGCGTCCCTGAGGGCGGCACGTTCACATCGGCCGCGCAACACCGGCTAACGAGGCTGTCGTTCGCCGGCCTCAGTGCTCTGCGACAGCGAAGCGACCTCTGCCCGCAGCGCCCGGACCTCCTCCGTGAGGACCCGTATCGCCTCGGTCTGGCGTCGCTCCTCCACGTCGTCCATCTCGAACCGGGATATGAACCAGGCGGCGATGTTCGCGGTCACCACACCCAGCAGGGCGATCCCGGACAGCATCAGTCCCACCGCGAGCATCCGCCCCACCCCGGTGGTCGGCGCGTGGTCGCCGTACCCCACGGTCGTCATGGTCGTGAACGACCACCACACCGCGTCACCCAGCGTCTTGATGTTCCCGTTCGGCGAGTCCCGTTCGACGGACAGCACCGCCAGCGAGCCGAACATCATCAGCCCCACCACGGCGCCCGCGACATAGGTCGTGAGCCGTATCTGGGACGCCATCCGCGCCCGCTGCCCGACCAGCAGCAGCGTCGAGACCAGTCGCAGCAGCCGCAGCGGCTGTATCAACGGCAGCAGCACCGCGCCCAGATCCAGCCAGTGCGACCGCACGAAGTCCCAGCGCCGCTCGGCGAGGGCGAGCCGGACCAGGTAGTCCAGCGCGAACGCCCCCCACACCACCCACTCCACCGCGAGGCACACGTCCACCACTCGGCGGCTCGCGTCGGGCCGGACGATCGGCACCGCATAGGCCACGGCGAACGCCATGGCCAGACCGAACAGGGGCCGTTGGGTGTGCCGTTCCCAACGCAGTTGCGCCACCGCTTGCTTCATGCGCGCATCGTAGGAAATGTGAAGGGGCGGTGTAGCCCGCAGGTCACCCACGGGCACACCACCCCTTCGAGCGGTTGACGGACGGCGCTACGCGTCGCCGCCCGCGGCACCCGGGTCCGCCGCCGACACATCGAGCAGCTGGTAGTGGTCGATCGCCTGCTTCAGCACCGACCGGTCCACCTTCCCCTCCTTGGCCAGTTCGGTCAGCACCGCCACCACGATCGACTGCGCGTCGATGTGGAAGAACCGGCGGGCCGCGCCACGGGTGTCCGCGAAGCCGAAGCCGTCGGCGCCCAGCGACTGGTACGTCCCCGGCACCCAGCGCGCGATCTGGTCCGGCACCGACCGCATCCAGTCGGAGACGGCCACGAACGGCCCCTCGGCCCCGCTGAGCTTGCGCGTCACATACGGCACCCGCTGCTCCTCCTCCGGGTGCAGCAGGTTGTGCTCCTCGCACTCGACGGCCTCGCGCCGCAGCTCGTTCCAGGAGGTCGCCGACCAGACGTCCGCCTTGACGTTCCACTCCTCGGCGAGGATCTTCTGCGCCTCGACCGCCCAGGGGACGGCCACGCCGGACGCGATGATCTGCGCCGGGATGGACCCGGACGGGCCCTCGCCGAGCCGGTGGACGCCCTTGAGGATGCCCTCGACGTCGACGTTCTCCGGTTCGGCCGGGTGCTGGATCGGCTCGTTGTAGACGGTGAGGTAGTAGAAGACGTCCTCGCCGTGCGGGTGCTCGGCGTCACCGCCGTACATCCGGCGCAGTCCGTCCTGCACGATGTGCGCGATCTCGTACGAGTACGCCGGGTCGTAGGCCACACAGCCCGGGTTCGTCGAGGCGAGCAGCTGCGAGTGGCCGTCCGCGTGCTGGAGGCCCTCACCGGTCAGGGTCGTACGGCCGGCGGTCGCGCCCAGTACGAAACCGCGCGCCAGCTGGTCCGACATCTGCCAGAACTGGTCGCCCGTGCGCTGGAAACCGAACATCGAGTAGAAGACGTACACCGGGATCAGCGGCTCGCCGTGCGTGGCGTACGCCGAACCCGCCGCGATCAGCGAGGCCGTGCAGCCCGCCTCGGAGATGCCGTCGTGCAGCATCTGGCCCTGCGGGGACTCCTTGTAGGCGAGCAGCAGATCGCGGTCGACCGCCTCGTACTGCTGGCCGAGCGGGTTGTAGATCTTCGCGCTCGGGAAGAACGAGTCCATGCCGAAGGTGCGGTACTCGTCCGGCGCGATCAGTACGAAGCGGCGGCCGATCTCCTTGTCCCGCATCAGGTCCTTGAGGAGCCGGACAAAGGCCATGGTCGTCGCGATGGACTGGTGGCCCGAGCCCTTCTTCACGGTCGCGTACGTCTTGTCGTCCGGCAGCGCCAGCGGCTGGGAGCGCACCACCCGCGTCGGGACGTAACCGCCGAGCCCCTTGCGGCGGTCGTGCATGTACTGGATCTCCTCGGAGTCGCGCCCCGGGTGGTAGTACGGCGGGAGCCCGCTCTCCAGGTCCTTGTCGGCGATCGGCAGGTGCAGCCGGTCGCGGAAGCGCTTGAGGTCGTCGACCGTCAGCTTCTTCATCTGGTGCGTGGCGTTGCGGCCCTCGAAGTTGGGACCGAGCGTCCAGCCCTTGATCGTCTTGGCGAGGATCACCGTCGGCTGGCCCTTGTGCGCCTTGGCCGCCGAGAACGCCGCGAAGATCTTCTTGTGGTCGTGACCGCCGCGGCCCAGGTGCAGGATCTGGTCGTCGGTCATGCCCTCGACCATCGCGCGCAGCCGCTGGTCGTCGCCGAAGAAGTGGTCGCGGATGTAGGCGCCGGTCTCGGTGGCGTACGTCTGGAACTGGCCGTCCGGCGTGGTGTTCATCCGGTTGACCAGCAGACCGTCGCGGTCCTGTGCGAGCAGCGGGTCCCAGGTGCGGTCCCAGATCAGCTTGACCACGTTCCAGCCGGCGCCGCGGAAGATCGACTCCAGCTCCTGGATGACCTTGCCGTTGCCCCGCACCGGTCCGTCCAGGCGCTGGAGGTTGCAGTTGACCACGAAGGTCAGGTTGTCCAGGCCCTCGCGCGCGGCGATGGACAGCTGGCCGAGCGACTCCGGCTCGTCCATCTCGCCGTCGCCGAGGAACGCCCACACATGCGACTTGGAGGTGTCCGCGATACCGCGCGCCTCCATGTAGCGGTTCATCCGCGCCTGGAAGATCGCGCCGATCGGGCCGAGGCCCATCGACACGGTTGGGAACTCCCAGAAGTCCGGCATCAGCCGCGGGTGCGGGTAGCTCGACAGGCCGTACGGCGCCTTCGACTTCTCCTGGCGGAACCCGTCCAGGTTCTGCTCGCTGAGGCGGTCCAGCAGGAACGCGCGCGCGTAGATGCCCGGGGAGGCGTGGCCCTGGAAGAAGACCTGGTCGCCGCCGTCGCCCTCCTCCTTGCCGCGGAAGAAGTGGTTGAAGCCCACGTCGTAGAGGGAGGCGGAGGAGGCGAAGGTGGCGATGTGGCCGCCGACGCCGATGCCGGGGCGCTGGGCCCTGGACACCATCACCGCGGCGTTCCACCGGGTGGCGTTGAGGATCTTGCGCTCGATCTCCTCGTTGCCCGGGAAGAACGGCTCGTCCTTGGTGGCGATCGTGTTGACGTAGTCCGTGCTGCGCATCTCGGGCACGGCCACGCGCTTCTCGCGGGCCCGCTCGATCAGCCGCAGCATCAGATAGCGGGCCCGCTCCCGGCCGCGCTCGTCCACCGCGGCGTCGAGGGAGTCGAGCCACTCCTGGGTTTCCTCGGGATCGAAGTCAGGAACCTGACTCGGAAGGCCGCCAATGATGATCGGGTTGCGATCGGATCCGGAAGCCACGCTGTTCCTTACCTGTCAGAGGGCCGTGTTTCTGAGTGTCTGCACCGCTCCCCATCGTGTACCTCAGGGGGCCAAACGTCATCTCTACTGCTAGGTAATCGGGTGCTTGGAGAACGGCGGAGCGCTCATGGTGGTTCCCAAACGCACAAAGGGGGCAGATTGGTGTGGTGCGCGTCACCCTGAGACCATGAGGGTGTGCCTGGAGTTGCGGTGACACGTTCAGGATCGTCACCGTTTCGGCGGTCTGAACGGCCGGGTACTTGCGCGATCCGTCCCGCCCGTGTGGACTACGGCCAATGCTTCGCGCACGCGCGTGGCTGAGACATTCCCAAAACATGATCAGGAGGCAACCCGTGAGCGCGACCGCGGACCACGCGGAGGAGCGGACCCTTGCCGAGAGGCTGGGGTTCCAGCCCGAGCAGGTGGTCCAGGAGATCGGCTACGACGACGACGTAGACCAGGAACTCCGCGAGGCCATTGAGTCAGTCACCGGCACCGAACTCGTGGATGAGGACTACGACGACGTCGCCGATGCCGCGGTGCTGTGGTTCCGCGACGATGACGGCGACCTGACGGATGCGCTGGTGGATGCCACCACGTACATCGAAGAGGGCGGCGCGATCCTGTTGCTGACGCCGAAGACCGGCCGTGACGGCTACGTGGAGCCCAGCGACATCTCTGAAGCCGCGACCACGGCGGGTCTGTCGGCGTCCAAGAGCGTCAGCGTCGGCAAGGACTGGAGCGGCAGCCGGCTGGTGACGCCCAAGGCCGCCAAGACGAAGAAGTAGCACCGGTGGCGGTGCCGGGCCGGGCCGAGAAGCCCGGCCCGGCCTCCTGCGCGGGCCCGGGTGGTCGCTGCATAGGGTGGGTCCCACCCGAACAGCCCCCACCGAAGGGACAACCTCGACGATGGCGATCCAGGTCGGCGACAAGGCCCCCGACTTCGAGCTCAAGGACAACCACGGCGCCGCCGTGAAGCTCTCGGACTTCCGCGGTTCGCAGAACGTCGTCCTGCTCTTCTACCCCTTCGCCTTCACCGGCGTGTGCACCGGCGAACTGTGCGAGGTGCGCGACAACCTCCCGAAGTTCGCCGACCGCGACACGCAGGTGCTCGCCGTCTCCAACGACTCCATCCACACCCTGCGCGTCTTCGCCGAGCAGGAGGGCCTCGAATACCCGCTGCTCAGCGACTTCTGGCCGCACGGCGAGGTCAGCCGCGCCTACGGCGTCTTCGCCGAGGACAAGGGCTGCGCGGTGCGCGGCACCTTCGTCATCGACAAGGAGGGCGTGGTCCGCTGGACCGTCGTCAACGCCCTGCCGGACGCGCGTGACCTCGGCGAGTACGTGAAGGCACTCGACACCCTCTGATCCCGTCCGGTCCCTCCGGTGACCGACACCCGGGATTCTTGGCCACCAAGGCCTGCGAGCCACGGGAACCCGTCACTAGGATCGAGTCGTTGATCCGATATCAAACGCACGGCGGGGCTCCCCGCCCCTGGACACCAATGGAGGACTCGTGGGAGTCAGCCTCAGCAAGGGCGGCAACGTATCACTGAGCAAGGAGGCCCCCGGCCTGACCGCGGTCATCGTCGGTCTGGGATGGGACGTCCGCACCACCACGGGTACGGACTTCGACCTCGACGCCAGCGCGATGCTGCTGAACAACACGGGCAAGGTCGGCAGTGACGCCAACTTCGTGTTCTTCAACAACCTGAAGAGCGCCGACGGCTCGGTCGAGCACACCGGCGACAACCTCACCGGTGAGGGCGAGGGCGACGACGAGCAGATCAAGGTCAACCTCGCGGGCGTCCCGGCCGACGTGGAGAAGATCGTCTTCCCGGTCTCGATCTACGACGCCGAGAACCGTCAGCAGTCCTTCGGCCAGGTGCGCAACGCCTTCATCCGCGTCGTGAACCAGGCCGGCGGCGCCGAGATCGCGCGCTACGACCTCAGCGAGGACGCGTCCACCGAGACCGCGATGGTCTTCGGCGAGCTGTACCGGCACGGGGCGGAGTGGAAGTTCCGCGCCATCGGCCAGGGCTACGCGTCGGGCCTGCGCGGCATCGCGCAGGACTTCGGTGTGAACGTCTGAGCCACCGTCCGGACGTCACCGTCCAGGACGCCACTGGCTGAGTCCGGCGCCGTACCGTTTGGGTACGGCGCCGGATGCGCAGGACAACCAAAGAAGAGCATCACGCGGGGAGGACCAGCATCATGGGCGTCACGCTCGCCAAGGGAGGAAACGTCTCCCTGTCCAAGGCCGCACCCAACCTCACTCAGGTGATGGTCGGGCTCGGCTGGGACGCGCGCTCCACCACCGGAGCCCCCTTCGACCTCGACGCCAGTGCCTTGGTGTGCAGCGGCGGCCGGGTACTGGGCGATGAGTGGTTCGTCTTCTACAACCAGCTCAAGAGCCCGGACGGCTCGGTGGAGCACACCGGCGACAACCTCACCGGCGAGGGCGACGGCGACGACGAGTCGCTGCTGATCGACCTGTCCAAGGTGCCGGCCCACTGCGACAAGATCGTCTTCCCGGTCTCGATCCACATGGCCGACGAACGCGCCCAGACGTTCGGCCAGGTCAGCAACGCCTTCATCCGCGTGGTGAACCAGGCCGACGGCCAGGAACTCGCCCGCTACGACCTCAGCGAGGACGCCTCCACCGAGACCGCCATGATCTTCGGCGAGGTCTACCGGTACCAGGGGGAGTGGAAGTTCCGGGCGGTGGGACAGGGGTACGCGTCCGGACTCCGGGGCATCGCACTCGACTTCGGGGTCAACGTCTCATAACGCGATATGAGCAAAAGCCGGGGCCCGGTGGGGGACGAAGAGGAGCCGACTAGACTTCGGTTCAAAGTTTCGTAAAGCCGAGTGCGGCGCGCGGAGCCCCGTACACACAGGATTGGGTAGCCAGTGGTTCTGAAAACCTTCGGCTGGTCGTTCGCGGTCACCGCGCTCGGCCTGGTTGCAGCGGTCCTCTTCGGGGGGTGGACCGCGCTCGGTATCGTGGCGATCCTCTCCGTCCTCGAGATCTCGCTGTCGTTCGACAACGCGGTGGTCAACGCCGGGATCCTGAAGAAGATGAATGCCTTCTGGCAGAAGATCTTCCTCACCATCGGCATCCTGATCGCCGTCTTCGGTATGCGACTGGTCTTCCCCGTCGTGATCGTCGCGATCAGCGCCTCGCTGGGCCCGATCGAGGCCGTCGACCTCGCGCTCAACGACAAGGACCAGTACCAGCAGCTCGTCACCGACGCCCACCCGGCGATCGCCGCGTTCGGTGGCATGTTCCTGCTGATGATCTTCCTGGACTTCATCTTCGAGGACCGGGACATCAAGTGGCTGGGTTGGCTGGAGCGCCCGCTGTCCAAGCTCGGCAAGGTCGACATGCTGTCGGTCTGCATCGCGCTCATCGTCCTGCTGATCTCGGCCCTGACCTTCGCGGCCAACGCGCACCAGCACGGCGGCGCGCACGTCGACAAGGCGGAGACGGTCCTGCTCTCCGGCATCGGCGGCCTGATCACGTACATGATCGTGGGCGGTCTCTCCGGCTACTTCGAGGACAAGCTCGAAGAAGAGGAGGAGCGCGAGCACGAGGCCGAGGAAGAGGCCGAGCGCACCGGCAAGCCACGCTCCGCCGTCGCCCTGGCCGGCAAGGCCGCCTTCTTCATGTTCCTCTACCTCGAGGTCCTGGACGCGTCCTTCTCCTTCGACGGCGTGATCGGCGCCTTCGCCATCACCAACGACATCGTCCTGATGGCGCTCGGCCTCGGTATCGGCGCGATGTACGTCCGGTCGCTGACCGTCTACCTGGTCCGTCAGGGCACCCTGGACGACTACGTCTACCTGGAGCACGGCGCGCACTACGCGATCGGCGCGCTCGCCATGATCCTGCTGGTCACCATCCAGTACGAGATCAACGAGATCGTCACCGGCCTGGTCGGTGTCGTCCTGATCGGCGCCTCCTTCTGGTCCTCGGTGCGCCGCAACCGCGCGCTGGCGGCAGCGGAGGGAAAAGCGGAGGGCTCGGACGAGAAGACTGAGGTCTCGTCCGGGGTGTGACACCCCCGCGGTTGAGGAACGCTGTCGACGGGGCGGCCGGACGTCCGGCCGCCCCGTCGGTTTTGCCAAGTGACGCGGGGCTTAGTGGGACGTGGGGGCGGAATGGGCTTCTTGGACGGGCTGTGGCGTGGCCGGGCGGCCGAGTTCGACTCGGGCAGCGCGTCGTCGAACTCGATCGAGCTGACGAAGCGGCACGACCGGGTCTCGCTCACCAAGCAGGGCGCGGCGACCGGGCACCTGCGGATCAACCTGACCTGGCGGATGCGGACGTCCGACATCGGAGGATCGCAGCGCGAGAGCCTGCTGCGGCACCCCTTCAAGGCGCTCAAGCCGCCGGAGGTGCTCGGGCACAGCCAGAGCATGGTCAACGTCGACCTCGACCTCGGAGCGCTGTACGAGCTGACCGACGGGACGAAGGGCGTCGTCCAGCCGCTGGGCGGGTTCCTCGGGGACGTCAACTCACCGCCGTACGTGAAGCTCAGCGGCGACGACCGGTTCGGGTCCGCGTCCGGGGAGACGATCTACGTCAACCTCGATCACCGGGAGAGCATCAAGCGGCTGCTGGTCTTCGTGTACATCTACGACCAGACGCCGGCCTTCGACCGGACGCACGCGATCGTCACGCTGTATCCGAGCAACGGCCCCCGGATCGAGATCGGCCTCGACGAGCGGCATCCGCAGGCCCGGTCCTGCGCGGTGGTGATGATCGAGAACGTGAAGGGGGAGATCTGGGTCCGACGCGAGGTGAAGTTCGTGTACGGGTTCCAGGCCGAACTCGATCGGTTGTTCGGGTGGGGATTGCAGTGGGGACGCGGATACAAGACCAAGGCGGAGAAGTAGCCGCCGGTCGGTGCCCGCGCCCCGTCAGCGCGCTCTCGTCACCGCCCGATGAACTGCGGGCCCTGCGGCGGCAGGCGGAACTCCTCGTTCTGGACCGCCGTCACCGGCGGCGGGTAGCCGTAGCCCGACGGGGCCATGGCCGGCTGGCTGGTCGGCTGGGGGTAGCCGTACGCCGGCTGGGTCGGCGGGGGCTGCTGGGGATAGCCGTAGGACGGCTGGGGCGGGACGGCGGTCGTCGGCTGCTCGGGAGGCAGCGGCTGGGACGCCTCGGGCGCCGACGTGGAGTCGTCCATCACCTCCGACTCGTCCACCGAGATGCCGAAGTCCGTCGCCAGGCCCCTGAGGCCGTCCGAGTAGCCCTCGCCCAGCGCGCGGAACTTCCAGCCCTCGCCGCGCCGGTACAGCTCGCCGCAGATCAGGGCCGTCTCCTCGCCCGTCTCCGGCTTGATGTCGAAGTACGCCAGCGGATCACCGTCGGCGGCTGCGGCGTCGTACAGCAGGATGCGCAGGTCCCGTACGCGGTCGAAGGCGACGCCGTCCGCCGAAGCGACCACCAGAATCTGACCGACGCCGGACTCGACACCGGCGAGATCTGTCTGGATCGTGTCGGTGAGGCCTTCGGTGAGGCCTTCGGTGAGCCGCTTCTTGCCGAGCCGCCAGACCTGCCCGGAGGGGTGCCGGGGCTGGTTGTAGAAGACGAAGTCCTCGTCGGAGCGCACACGACCGTCGAGGCCGAGGAGCAGAGCCGAGGCGTCGACGTCCGGGACCCCCTGCCCGGGAGTCCACCGCAGCACGGCTCGTACCGTGGTGGCTTCGAGAGGGACGTTCGACCCTTTCAACATCGCGTGCGTCATGGGGCAATCCTGCCCTCTCCGTCCTGGTCACGACAACGCGGGGTATGTATGACGTGGCGCGGTCGTGTTTGTCCGCGTTACCAGAAATTCATGCCTGGCGGGAACCCCTGACATGGGTATCTACGTACTATTACCGGCCACCTGTGAACGGGTCACAGGGGCCACAAGAGTCACCACGGGGGAGCTCTATGCGTCATTTCGGGCACATCGCCCCTGAGGTGCGGCAGCGCCTCTTCCATCAGGAGCCGTGCGAGTTCACCGCCGACTCCCCGGCCCGGCTGCTCTCCGCGGCCCTGGGCGCCACGCTCTACAGTCCGGCCACCCGGCCGCAGCTCGCCGACGACATCGTCAAGCAGGCCGGACGTGGCGTGGTCTCGATGGTGCTGTGCCTGGAGGACTCGATCGGCGACGAGGACGTGCCGGAGGGCGAGCAGAACCTGGTCCGGCAGTTCGCCGACCTCGCCACCCGACCGGTGGCCGATCTGCCGCTGCTGTTCATCCGGGTCCGCACGCCCGAGCAGATCCCCGATCTCGTGGGGCGGCTCGGTCCCACGGCCCGTCTGCTGTCGGGATTCGTGCTGCCGAAGTTCACCGGGGACCGCGGCATGCCCTTCCTGGAGGCCCTCGCGACCGCCGAGGCGCACAGCGGCCGGCGGCTCTTCGCCATGCCGGTGCTGGAGTCGCCCGAGCTGCTCTACCGGGAGTCGCGCGTGGAGACCCTGGAGGGCGTCTTCCGCGCCGTCGACAAGTACCGGGACCGGGTGCTGGCCCTGCGGCTCGGCGTCACCGACTTCTGCTCGTCGTACGGGCTGCGCCGGGCCCCCGACATGACGGCGTACGACGTCCAGATCGTCGCCTCCGTGATCGCCGACGTGGTGAACATGCTGGGCCGGGCCGACGGCACCGGATTCACGGTGACCGGGCCGGTGTGGGAGTACTTCCGGGTGCAGGAACGTATGTTCAAGCCCCAGCTGCGCCGCAGCCCCTTCCTGGAGGGCCAGGCCGAGGAACTGCGCGAGGCCCTCATCGAGCACTCCATGGACGGTCTGCTGCGCGAGATCACGCTGGACCACGCGAACGGGCTGCTCGGCAAGACCTGCATCCACCCCTCCCATGTGCTGCCCGTGCACGCACTCTCCGTGGTCAGCCATGAGGAGTTCAGTGACGCCCAGGACATCCTCAGGCCGGAGCGCTGCGGCGGGGGTGTACTCAGGTCGCAGTACACGAACAAGATGAACGAGGTGAAGCCGCACCGCGCCTGGGCCGAGCGGACCATGCTGCGGGCGGAGGCCTTCGGCGTGGCCAATGAGGACATCGGCTTCGTGGAGCTGCTCGCCGCCGGAATCCCCGGCTGAACACCGGAAACCCCGGCTGAATAAGGGACGCATGAACAACGCAGTGAACGACGGGGTCTGGTCCGGGAGCTGGGTCGCCGAGCGGCTCGGGGTCCAGCTCGTGGGCGACGACGAGCTCACGCAGATGCTGGGGCTCGCCCTGCGGCGCAACCCCAAGCGGGCGCATCTGCTGGTCTCCAACGTGCTCGGCAAGCACGTACCGCAGTCACCCTCCGTGGTGTACGGCGCGGGCTTCGCGCTGGGACGCCGGGTGCGGGAGCTCCTGGGCGACGAGGAGGCGGGCGCGGCGGTCGTCCTCGGCTACGCGGAGACGGCGACCGGTCTCGGCCACTCGGTCGCCGACGGTGTGGGTTCCGGGACGTATCTGCACTCCACGCGCCGCCCGGTCGCCGGGGTCGCCCGCGCGGGCGGGTTCGAGGAGTCCCACTCGCACGCCACGTCGCATCTGCTGCTGCCGGAGGATCCGGCGCTGCTGGCGGGTGACGGGCCGCTGGTCCTGGTCGACGACGAGTTCTCCACCGGCAACACGGTGCTGAACACCGTCCGCGATCTTCATGCGCGGTATCCGCGGCGGCGGTATGTCGTGGTGGCGCTGGTGGACATGCGGTCGGCGGCGGATGCGAGCCGCCTCGCGGACTTCGCCAGGGAGATCGGCGCCCGGGTTGATCTGGTGACGGCGGCCTCGGGAACCGTACGGCTGCCGGAGGGGGTGTTGGAGAAGGGGCAGGCGTTGGTGGCGCGGTACGAGGCGGAGAGCGCCGTGGAGGGTGAATCGTCGTCTGCGGGAGCGTCGGGGCTGGTCGCGCAGTTCCCCGCGCCCCTGAAAGCGGGCGTCGAGGTGGCCGACCCTCAAGGGGCGCGGGGAACTGCGCGATCAACCCCCACCGGCCCGCACCCGGCACACGAGCCCACCCACCCCCACATCACCCGCATAGACCTGCACTGGCCCCCCGGCCTCCCCGACGGCGGTCGCCACGGCTTCACACCCACGCACCGCAAGCGCCTCGAAGCCGCCCTCCCCGCCATGACCGCCCGCCTCGCGGAGGCACTCCCGGCCGACGCCCGCCGCGTCCACGTGCTCGGCTTCGAAGAGCTGATGTACGCCCCGCTCAGGCTCGCCCGCGAGCTGGAGCAGGTCGCCGAAGGGGTCGAGGTCCGCTACTCCACGACCACCCGCTCGCCCGTTCTCGCGGTCGACGACCCCGGCTACGCGATACGCACCCGCCTCGCCTTCCCGGCCCACGACGACCCGGCCGACGGCCCCGGCGAGCGCTACGCCTACAACGTCGCGGGCGCCGGTTTCGACGCCGTCGTCGCCGTCGTCGACTCGACCGCCGACACCGACGAACTGCACGCCCCCGAGGGGCTGCTGGCGCAGCTGGCCGAGCACACCCCGCACGTCCTGCTCGCGGTCGTGCCGTCGTACGTCCCCGGGCCCCAGGCCCTCCCCGAAAGGCCCCCGATGCTGCCCGAGCCCCTGCGCGGCCCCGCCTTCTCCTCGTACGCCCCGGAGGAGGTCGGCTGGCTGCTCCAGGACCTCTCGGACGTGACGCTGGAGGCGCCGACCGAGGAGCGCGAGGAGGCCATCCAGAGCGGCGGCGCGCACTACGCGGAGTCGCTGCCGGTGGAGTACCAGCCGAGCGAGCAGTACCAGGAGCTCTTCCACACGGCCCTGGAGGAGTCGTCGGCGCGGCTGGCGCAGGCGGTCGGCGCGGTCACCGAGCTGGTGCTGGCGGAGCGTTCGCCGCGTCCGGTGCTCGTCTCCCTCGCCCGCGCGGGCACCCCGGTGGGCGTCCTCATGCGCCGCTGGGCGCAGTTCCGGCACGACCTCGACCTGCCGCACTACGCCGTCTCGATCGTGCGCGGACGCGGCATCGACGCCAACGCCCTGCGCTGGCTGGCCGCCCACCACGACCCGCGGGACGTCGTCTTCGTCGACGGCTGGACGGGCAAGGGCGCCATCACCCGCGAACTGACCGCCGCGATACGGGAGTTCGAGGCGTCTGACGGCATCACCGGCTTCGACCCGGAGATCGCCGTACTGGCCGACCCGGGCTCCTGCGTGCGGACGTACGGCACCCGCGAGGACTACCTGATCCCGTCCGCGTGTCTCAACTCCACGGTCTCCGGCCTGATTTCCCGTACGGTGCTGCGGTCCGACCTGGTCGGCCCGCATGACTACCACGGCGCGAAGTTCTACCGCGAACTCGCCGGCGCCGACGTCTCCGTGGCCTTCCTCGACGCCGTCGCCGCCCGCTTCCCCGAGGTCGTGGACGCCGTCGACGCGACCGCCAAGGAGCTGCTGTCCGCCGACCGCGCGCCGACCTGGGAGGGCTGGGCGGCCGTCGAGCGCATCAGCGAGGAGTACGGCATCCACGACGTGAACCTCGTCAAGCCGGGCGTCGGCGAGACCACGCGGGTGCTGCTGCGCCGGGTGCCGTGGAAGATCCTGGCGCGGGCGGGGGCCGGCGCCGACCTGGACCACGTACGACTGCTGGCCGAACAAAGGGGAGTACCGGTGGAGGAAGTGGCCGAACTGCCGTACACCTGCGTGGGGTTGATCCACCCCAAGTACACGCGGGGCGCGACGGGTGCCGACGGCCGGGCGGTGAACCTCTGATGCCGGTGCTGGTGGCGAGCGACCTCGACCGTACGCTGATCTACTCCGCCGCGGCCCTGGCGCTGACCATGCCGGACGCGCGGGCACCGAGGCTGCTGTGCGTGGAGGTGCACGAGAGCAAGCCGCTGTCGTACATGACCGAGACGGCGGCCCGGCTGCTGACCGAGCTCGGCGACGCGGCGGTCTTCGTGCCGACGACGACCCGGACCCGTAAGCAGTACGAGCGCATCAACCTGCCGGGCCCCGCGCCGCGGTACGCGATCTGCGCCAACGGCGGCCACATCCTGGTCGACGGCGTCTCCGACCCGGACTGGAACGCGGCTGTCATGGCCCGGCTGGCCGAGCAGTGCGCGCCGCTCGCGGAGGTGCAGGACCACCTGATGGCGTCGGCGTCCCCGGCCTGGGTGCGCAAGCACCGGATCGCCGAGGACCTGTTCGCCTACCTCGTCGTCGAGCGCGAGCTGCTCCCCGAGGAGTGGGTGAAGGAGCTCGCGGTGTGGGCGGAGAACCGCGGCTGGACGGTGTCGCTCCAGGGCCGCAAGATCTACGCCGTCCCGAAGCCGCTGACCAAGAGCGCGGCCATGCACGAGGTGGCCCGCCGCACGGGGGCGGAGCTGACGCTGGCCGCCGGCGACTCCCTCCTCGACGCCGACCTGCTGCTGGCCGCCGACCGGGGCTGGCGCCCGGGCCACGGCGAACTCGCGGACGCCGACTGGACGGCTCCCGCGATCAGCGCGCTGCCCGAGCGGGGGGTGCTGGCGGGGGAGCGCATCCTGCGCGAGTTCCTGAAGGAGACCAGGGCGCCCCGGTAAGCGTCAGCCGCAGCAGCCCCCGCCGCAGCAACCGCCCCCGCCGCCGCTCGCCCTAGGCGCGGCGGCAGGGGCGGACGCCGTGCCGCCGACGGCCACCGTCGACAGGAGCTTCACCGTGTCGTCATGCCCCGCAGGGCAGCTCGCGGGCGCGGACGACTCCGCCATCGGGCGGCTCAGTTCGAAGGTGTCACCGCAGCTGCGGCACCGGTATTCGTAGCGAGGCATGGTCACAGACTAATCGGCGTGACCGGATACGCACCCCTCTGCCGCCGTTTGTGATCGACACTGTCCGGTACCGGTGTGGAGAATTTGAAAAGGGCACTGATACTTTTCGATCGCCGCGAGGAGCCGTCAGGCCGGGGGAACAGGGGGCGCGCTGCCGTTGACCGCGGCGGCCATGCCCTTCCGCGCGGGCACGACCGAATGCGGGGAGGGGCGCAGCCATGACCAGGGCTGGGCAGGAGCCGGACGAGACCATGCAACTCAAGGTCCCCGTGCTCCCGCCGGACGAGACCGTGCAACTGCGGGCGTTAGGTGCGGAGTTCTCCCGCACAGGCGAACGCGACCCAGGAAGATCCCGCACCCCGGGACATCGTCGGAAGGCGACGCGGCCCTCCGCCCTGTCCCGCCTCCGGGCGGCCGTAGCTCCCTGGGCACCGCACCTGCGCCGCCTCCGACCCCGATACCCCCGCCCGGGCCGCGCCGGCTGGCGCCGCTGGATGCCCTCCTGGCGGCAGTGGCTGGGCGCCGTGCTGACCGCCCTGGGCCTGAGCACCGCCGTCCTGACCGTGGCGTACGCCGCCACCGGCATCCCGGCGAACCTCAACTCGTACGCCACCCAGCAGGACAACGTCTATTTCTGGTCCGACGGGACGCCCATGGCGCGCACCGGCTGGGTGCGGCGGCAGGACATGCCGTTGAAGGACATACCCGAGGACGTCCGCTGGGCGGTGCTCGCCGCCGAGAACGCGAGCTTCTACAACGACCCCGGCATCTCGCTCAGCGGCCTCACCCGCGCCGTGTGGCGCACCTTCGGCGAGGGCGACACCCAGGGCGGGTCCACGATCACCCAGCAGTACGTCAAGAACGTCTATCTCAACCAGGACCGCTCGGTGGGCCGCAAGCTCACCGAGGCCATGCTCGCCCTCAAGCTCGACAACCGGATGAGCAAGGACGACATCCTGGAGGGCTACCTCAACACCAGCTGGTTCGGGCGCGGGACGTACGGCATGCAGCGCGCCGCGCAGGCCTACTACGGCAAGGACGTCGGCGAACTGAACGTCAGCGAAGCCGCGTTCCTCGCCTCCCTGCTCAAGGGCGCCGCCCTCTACGACCCCGCGCTGAGCAAGGCCAACCACGCGCGGGCGGTGGAACGCTGGTCCTGGATCCTCGACCGCATGGTCGACATCGGCAGGCTGTCACCGGCCGAGCGGGCCAAGTACCGTGACTTTCCCGAGCCGTTGAAGCAGGCCCAGGGCCAGGACACCGGCAAGCAGAGCGACTACCTGGTGGAGCTGGCCGCGCAGTACGCCAAGAAGGCCGCGCATCTGACGGGCCAGCAGTTCGACCTCGGCGGCTACCAGATCTACACGACCTTCGACCGCAAACGGGAGACCGCGCTCACCGACGCCGTGAACAAGGCCCGCGCGCGGGCGAAGAGGGACCACCCGGCCGAGGCGCGGACCGCGCACTACGGCGCCGCCTCGATCGCCACCGACGGACGCGTCCTCGCCGTCCACGGCGGCCCGGACCACCGTACGCAGGGCTACAACGAGTCCAACGCGACCACCGTGCCCGCCGGTTCGGCCTTCCAGCCCTTCGTCTACGCCTCCGCGCTCCAGCACGGCGTCCACCGGACCCGCGACGGCGGTCCGACCGAGATCACCCCCGAGACGCTGTACGACGGGGGCGACGACATCCCGGTGATGACCCCCGAGGGGCCCTACTGGGACCGCGGCGGCAAGAAGGTCGCCGCCCGCAACGACGGCGGGCAGGACTACGGGCGGATCAGCCTGCACAACGCGCTCGCGCGGTCCGTGAATACCCCGTTCATGCAACTCGGCATGGACACCGGCCTGGACCGGGTGCGCCGCACCGCCGAGGCGGCCGGCCTGCTCTCCTCCAGCTTCGGCCCGCAGATCCCGGCACTGTCCGAGGGCAGCGCCACACCGAGCGCGATCCGCATGGCCAGCGGGTACGCCACGTTCGCCGCCGGCGGTACGCATGTCGAGCCGTACTCGGTGTCCCGGATCACCCGCAACGGCTCCAAGGTGAAGCTGGCCGAGCCGGCCACACGATGATCGTCACCTACCGCAGCCCGCAGGGCGTGCCGTATCTGACGTACCACTCCTCGAACACCTACCGGCGTTCGCTGGCCAGCATCATCGCGTCGGACCCGAACGCGGCGTACTACGCCTACCGCACCTGATCGCCCCGGGCCGGGGGCGGTACGGCTCAGTGGTCGGCGCCGCGGTCCTCGCGGATCCGGGCGACGACGCCGGCCACCGTCTGCCGTACCGCCTCCGTCTCGGTCAGGAAGTGCCAGTAGTCCGGGTGCCGCCCCTCCAGCGTGCCGATCGCGCGCTCCAGCCGGGCGACGGACTCGTCCAGCGGGCGCGCGTGGCTCGGGTCGGGAGTGTTCCGCCCCGCCATGGCCAGCCGCTGGGCGTCCCGGATTGCGAAGCGGGTCCGTTCGATCTCCTGCTGGGGGTCCTTCTGCACGGCGTTCAGCCGGCGCAGCCGGTCGCCGGCCGCCGACACCGACTCGTCCGTGCCGTTCAGCAGCGCCCGGACCGTCGACAGCAGCGCGGTGGCGTCCGGCCAGCGCTGCTCGTCGCGGGCGGTCCGGGCCTCCTTCAGCTTCAGCTCCGCCTGCCGTACGTTCTCCGCCGCCCCCTCCGGGACACCCTGGAGGTCCTGCCAGCAGGCCGCGGTGAACCGCCGCCGCAGCTCGCTCAGCACCGGCTCGACCTGCCCGGCACGGGTGGTGAGCGCCTGGGCGCGGGTGCGCAGCGAGACGAGCCGGTGGTCGATCTCGGCGGCCTTCTCGGGCAGCCGCTCGGCCTCCACCCGGACCGACTCCGACTCCCGCGCGACCCGCTCGGCGCGCTCCAGCGTCTGCGGCACACCATGCTGCCCGGCGCCCTGGTTCAGCTTGGTCAGCTCCGGGCCCAGCGCCGCGAGCCGCGCCGCGAGATCGTCGGCCCGCAGCCCCGATTCCCGTACGGCGTCCAGCGCGTTCGACGCGGCGAGCAGGCCCTGCCGGGCACGCTCCACGGCCGGGGCGAGCCGGGCCAGCTGGGTCTCGGCCTTGCCCAGCAGGGGCCCGAGCCCGTCGGTGTACCGGTCCAGCTCGCGCTTGACGTTGTCGAGATCGTCCTTGGCCTTCGTCAGCTCCGTACGCGCACGTGCGGCGACCGAGGCCTCCAGGTCGTCGCGGTCGAGGTCGTGGGCGTCGACGGCCTGGATGTACTGATGGGAGACCTCGTCGATGCGCCGGCCGAGGGCCTCGAAGTCGGAGATCGCCCGGCGGGCGGCGGGGGAGTCGTCGACGGCCGTGATCGTCTCGATGGAGATCCGCAGGTCCCGCTGGGCCGTGTCCAGCTCGTAGAACGCGGCCGCCGCCGCGTCCTTCGCGGCCTGCGCCTCGGCCCGCTGGCTCTCGGCCCGCCCGCCGAACCAGCGCCGGGTGCCGCCACCGGCGAAGGCGGCGGGCAGCGCCAGGGCGACGACGACGGGGAGGGCGACGGCCAGGGCGAGCGTGTCGCGGAGCGCTCGGCGCGAACCGCTGCCCCGGGCCCCTGCGGCGGACCGCGTGGAAGGTCGCCGCGCCCGCGGCACTGACGGCGAGTTCGGCTGCGGAGGTGTCGCCGTCACATCCCTCTCCCGTGCTGTCATTCACCCTGCCCGGTCTTATTCTCCCACCGGTTTAGGACGAACACACGGGACGGTTAGTTCGCGGTTCGGACCGTGACTTTTCCGTCGCCGGTGTGGGCGGAGACCCGGTGGGCACTGCTGTCGTCCCGCGGCACGGACACGTCCACCGAGCCGTCGCCGGTCTGCGTCGTCACGCGGTACGTCGCGCGCGGCAGCTCGATCGTCACCGATCCGTCGCCGCTGCGGGTGTCCACCCGGTCCGGCACGGTGCCCAGTTCGAGCCGGACCGAGCCGTCCCCGGTCTGCGCCCTCACCTGCCGCGAGGAGACGTCCGAGACCCGCACGGACCCGTCCCCCGTCCTCAGGTCCAGCGGCCCGCTGGAGTCGGTGACGTGCACGGCCCCGTCCCCCGTACGAATGCTCAACGGGTCCCGGAACCCGCGTGCCCGCACGCTGCCGTCCCCGTCCTCGACCTTCACGGTGACCCCGCGCGGCACCTCGATGCGGTGCTTGGCCGAGCAGTCGGCGATCATGCCCGAGCACTTCTCCCGCAGTACCAGCCGGTCGTCCTTCATCGACCAGGTCACCTTCAAATCCGACCCGATCGCCACCGACCCCTCGAACCAGCGGGTGACCGCCACCGTGCCCGCCTTGTGCGAGTCGGCGGCGACGATCTCCAGCGCCGAGTCGTCGGAGTCGACGGTCAGGGTCCGGCCCGTCAGCTCGAACGACCGGTGCTCGGGTTCCTTGTCGTCCCCGGCGGAGGCCCCACAGGCGGCGAGCCCCGCGACGAGCACCACGACGGCTCCGGCGACGGCGGCGGCGCGGACGGGAACGGTACGGGCCATGACGATCTCCCCCTGGGGCTGCCCCGGGCCGACCTGTTCGGCCCAGGAGTGCGATGGTGCTTCGACCGTACGGATCCCGGGCCCGCCGGAGGATCCGGGCCGCTCCCGGATCCATGGTGGGGATAACCCCAGGCCGTCCCCGCCCCCCGGCGAAACGGGTTTGCGGGACATGGCCCCTGGCAAGGTAGGCTGTCGACTCATTCACGGGTGCGTAGCTCAGGGGTAGAGCGCCTGCCTTACAAGCAGGATGTCGGCGGTTCGAAACCGTCCGCGCCCACCGGTGGTTGAAAGAGGCCCCCTGGAGAGATCTCCGGGGGGCCTTTCTCGTGGCCGGAGTCGACATGGGGTCCCCATCCCCCGATGATCATGGTTCGCCATCACTCGAGTGGGGGGCTTGATCACTGCACATTTGTGGCGGGTGCTCGAGCTTGCCTGCGGTCTTCACGTTGTGGGACCGGCTCGTGACTGCGTGCACGCATGTCTCGCGCCAGCTGGGGGCCTGTACGTAGGCCGAGCGGCCGCCCCCGACGAAGGGCGGTTCAGCAGGTCTCGTCGTCCTTGACCGCGTACAGGGTCACGGCCGTGTCCGTCGGGTGCGTGCCGGCCTCGGGCTCCTGGCTGCACACGGTCCAGTTCCGGTCGAAGACCTGCAAGCGGTTCTGGCCGCTGGCGTCCTGGTCGTCGAGGACGTAGAACCCGGCGGCCTGTGCGGCGTCCTGGGCGGCTTGGAGGTCCTGGCCGACGAGGTTGGGCAGGGATGCGCTCTCGGCCTCGACGTCGGCGTCGTCCGCGGGCGTGTCCGTGGGCTCGTCGGTCTCGGCCTCGGTGGCGTCCGCCGTGTCCTGCTTCGGCCGGCTGCTCGTGTCCTCGGCCGTGGTGTCCGGCTTGCTGGAACCGGTGTCGCTGGTGCCTTCGCACGCCGTGAGCGTCAGCAGCGTTGCGGCGGCGAGGCCGGCCGCGATGGTGCGGATGCGCATGGTGTCCCCCCAGGGTCGATCGTTGAACTGAGGCAGCATCATGCTTCGCGTGGGGGAGATGTGGAGGCGGAGTGACGTTCCTGTGACACTAACGGGTTCCGGATACGACATAGGTCCGATGTGGCCGTCGCATTCAGCACACCAAAGTGCCGGCGAGGCAGGAGCGGCATGGGCAAACTGTCGCGGTGAGGATGAACGAGACTTTCGCTACAACAGTCGCTGCGGTAGTGCCAGTTGTTCTGCTGGTGGCCGTGGTCGAGATTTCCCATCGCAGACAGGTGCTCCGCGCTTGGTACGCCAGGGCGGGTGAGCACCAGAGGCGAATCGATGCACTGTACGCCGATGGACAAACAGCCAGTGGGGAGCAGTTGGAGGCTGCGGAGGAGTCCCTACTCGGTTCCTCATCTGCTCCGCTGAGGGATCTGTGGCCCCTGCTCTACGTACTTTCCGCCGCGGCGGTCGGAGCGCTGTTGCTCGTGGTGGAGGCTGTCGCGCTCGTGTGGCTCGCCCACCCTGGATCCGGCAATGCGCCCGGTCTGGCCGCCTTTTGCCTGGGGGCCACCCTGACCGGCTTCGGGTGGGTCACTGTCGCGCCGCTCCTTGCTTTCGTGGTGTCTTCTGCCTCTGATTTCTGGGTGGTGACGAAGGGATTCGGACGGCAGATACGGTTCGTGCGCGAGCTGTCCGCGCATCGTCGTCAGGAGGAGCGCAAGGAGGAGTAGGTCTGATCAGCCTCGTAGGCGTCAGTCGTAGATCCCGCTGGCGCGGACAGGACCTCACCGCGTACGCGGTGCCAGGGCCGCCTGGATGACCGTCTCGGCCGCGGTGCGCGCGTCGGCGGCCACCCGGGGGTCGTTGCAGGACGCGGCGTACGCCGCCGCTCCCTCGAAGATCACGGCGACCTGGCGGGCCAGCCCGTCCGGATCGGGGGCGCCGGCTTCGGCGGCGGTGGCGGTGAGGCGGTCCCGGAAGGCGCGCTTGTGCTGCTCGACCAGCCGGGCGATGTCGGGGATGTCGCCCGCTGCCTCGACAACCGCGTTGTGGAACGGGCAGCCGCGCTGGACCGCGGACGGGTCCGTTTCCAGGGGGTCGAAGATGGCGAGGAGCCGCTCGACAGGGGGCAGTTCGTCGCGGGCGAGCTGGCGCTCGGACGCGATCGGCGAGTCCTGGTAGCTGCGCAAGTAGGCCTCGACGAGGGCGTTCTTTGTCGGGAAGTGCTGGTAGAACGTGCGCGTCGAGACATGGGCGGCCGCGGTGAGCGCCGCGACTCCGGTCGCGTGAATGCCCTGCCGGTAGAACAGCCGGCCGGCCGCCTGCATGATCCGCTCGCGCGCCCCTCGGCCTCCCCGTGACGCTGTCTGTGTGTCCACCCCGCGAAGTATAGCGATCGTTTTACATGCCCGGTGATCACTGCTAGCGTCAAAGTAAACCGATCGCTTTACTTGAGACCTGCTAGGAGAACCATGTCCGACGGCATCCTCGGGTACGACGTCTTCGTCTCCGACCCGTTCTCGCAGAACATCCCCGGGTCGCTGCCCAATGGCGAGCCGCGGCTCTTCTCGCCGCTGTCGACCACGTTGATCTACGGCAGAGAGGACGCCGTGCTCGTCGAAGCGCCGCTCCTCACCGACCAGGCGGAGCAGGTCGGCGACTGGATCGAGGGGCACGGCAAGCGGCTGACCCACATCTTCATCACCCACGGCCACGGCGATCACTGGTTCACCGCGGACCTCCTCGCCAAGCGGTTCGGCGCCCAGGTGGTCGCATCGGCCGGCACGATCAAGCAGATGCACGCCAGCGTGGCCGGCCGCGCGCCCGTGTGGGACAAGGCCTGGCCCGGACAGATCCCGCCGACCCAGGTCACGGCGGACACCGTGCCGGACAACCGGTTCGCCCTCGAGGGGCACGACCTGTTCATCGTCGAGGTCGGCCACAGCGACGGCGACGACACCACCGTCCTGCACGTACCCGACCTCGACCTGGTCGTGGCCGGTGACGTCCTCTACAACGGCGTCCACCAGTACCTCGGCCAGTCGATGGGCGGCGGACGCGACGCCTGGCGCCGGGCCATCGAGACCGTCGAGGCCCTCGACCCGCGCTGGATCGTCGCGGGACACAAGGACAAGGCCCGCGACGACGACGCGACCCGTCTCTTCGCCGAGACCCGCGCCTACCTCGACGCCGCCGACGAGCTCCTGGTGGAGCACGACACCGCTCTCGGCTTCTTCGACGCGATGCTCGAACGCTTCCCGGACCGCGGCCTGGGGACGCTGACCCTGTGGTCCAGCGCCCAGGCGCTCATCAACGCGCGCAAGGACCCCGAGAACGCGATCCGCCACATGCTCGACGGCTGGGTGAAGGTCCACCAGCCCTGACGGCCTCGCCGGCCTCCGGACACGCGAAGGCCCGGCCGCGCACGGGCGCGGGCCGGGCCGGTCTGCGGTGGGTCAGTAGTTCCCGTTGGAGAGGAGCTCGCCCTTCGCGTCGTACACGGTCACCAGGCCGTTGTCCGACTCGTAGCAGGACGCGAACGCGGACGCGATCAGCTTGCCGTCCGAGGCGTGCGGGCCGATGAGCCCGCCCGTGTAGTCGGTGAAGACCTCGGCCGCGTCCAGGATGTCGTTCTGCTCGTCGGTGCCGGTCACCTTGGTGACGTGCTTGACGGCTTCCTTCTCGGTGGCCGTGCCGGACTTGGCGACACAGTCCTTGAACTGCTCGGCCTGGCTCTTGTCCGCGGCCGGCTCCCCCTCCGCGGGCTTGTCGGCGGCTTCCTCGGCGGCCTTGGGCTTGTCCGAGGTGGCGGCGACGGCCTTGTCCTTGTTGCTGGAGTCGGCGGCGTCGGTGGAGTCGTCCCCACCGCCGGCGACGGAACCGATGACGATGAGACCGACGAAGACGGCACCGATGATGCCGAGGATCTTGCCGGTCTTACGCTTCGGCGGCTGGGACGGGGGAGCGCCCCAACCGGACTGCTGCGGATAGCCGTAGCCGGGCTGCGTCGGCTGCTGTGGAGCCCCCAACTGGGGTTCCTGCGGGTACTGCTGGCTCATGTGCCCCCCTTGGCGCAATTTGCTTGAAGGCTGAATCTAACTCATGTGTGGGGCTTGTGAAGACCACGCAATGGTTCTGTGATCAGCCTGATTCAAGATCCGGAAACAACGAAGGCCCGCACGGTGGCGGGCCTGCGCATCGGGGTCCGGGCGCGGAAACTCGCTATTTTCAGCGCCGCTCCTCCGCGTCGTGGGCGTGCTTCAGCTTCATCCGGGCGTCCGTGCGTTCGGTCGCCGCGAACTCCGACCAGTAGCGATGCCCACTGACGAACACCGCGAGTTCGTGTTCGCGTTGCCGAAGCTTCTCCACCTCGGCCTGCTCGTCCTCCGTCCAGCCGGGCGACGCGGGGCGCTCGACCTTGCGCCAGCCGTTGTCGTCGCTGAACCCGTCCAGGGGTACGACCGACCAGGGGAGACGCTTCAGCAGGGCCGACAGCTCGGCCCGGACCTGATGCAGCTCCTCCTGACCGGCGAGGAGGTCACTCGGAAAGTCATAGGGCGTAGCCACGCGGCAATGCTACGCCTGTTCGATTTTGGGTTGCGAGTGGCTTTGGGCGGTTCATGCGAACGAGTGTGTGGGGGCATGATCGGCACGGACGCACGGACGCACGGACGCACGGACGCACGGACGCACGGGCGCACGGGCGCACGGACGCACGGACGCACGGACAGGACGGTCGGGCGGAGGGGGACGGATGGACGGTGCCATGGGCGGGACAGGCGGCCGCTTTCGGCTGGAGCGGGGCTCGACCGGTTTCTTCAGCGGTGCGGCGGTGCGGCGGACCGATCCCAGGGTGTGCAGTACGGCCTGGTACGCGGCGGCCCGAGCCGGCGGCGGGCGGGTCGGGGAGTTCGAGAGGCGGGCGATCGCGCAGAGCCATCACACCGCCACGATGGACGACTGGGACGGCGCCCGCTGCGCGCTCTTCCAGGCCTACTGTCCGCTGGTCGCCTTCGTCGACGAACCGCGCGACCGGTACACCGACCAGTTCTGTGACCCGCCTGCCTGGGCCGCCGCCCTCGGCGACTTCGGATTCACCGTCCTGAGCGCGTCCCTGCTGCTGTCGCCGCTCTCCTCGGTGGACACCTCCGCGCTGTCCGCCGAGGAGTGGCGGCACATCGAGTACTGGCGGCCGGAGACCGTCGGCGCCGTGCTCTTCAACTCGTGGGACTGACGGGCGAGATGGTTCGAGAGGCGGGGCGGCCTGCGTCGCCGGCCCGCCCTGCCCTCCCGCGTGGTCAGTGGCCCGCGGCCCTCAACTCGGCGACCAGGCGGGTCGCCACCGGCACCGGCACCCCGTGTCGCTCCGCCGCGCGCAGCAACGCGCCCCCGATGGCGTCGAGTTCGAGGGGTCGGCCGGCCTCGGCGTCGCGTTGCATGGAGGACTTCGTGGTCGCCGGGAAGGCGTCGTAGCGGGCGAGGGCCAGGGCCGGGTCGGCGGGGCCGCCGCAGGCGCCGCTGACGGCCGTCGCCTCCTCGACGAGGGAGATCAACTCCTCGCGGTGGCGGGCGCGTACCTCGCCGACGGGGAGGGCGTAGTGGGTGGTGAGCAAGGCGAAGGGTGCCAGCAGGGACATCTTCGCCCAGAGGGTCGCCGCCTCGTCGGCGTGCACCCGGGTCGTCGGGCCGGCCGCGTCGAGGACCTGCGCCAGGGCGGCCAGGCGGTCGTCGGGGACCGGGTCGCCGGTGAGGTCGATCTCGGCGAACGGGGTGCCGTGCTCGATGACCCCCGGCGCGACACGGGTCGACTCGGCGCGGATCGCGGCGGGCGCCACCCGGTCCGGGCGGTACCGGGTGCGCAGCGTCTCGGGGTGTTCGACGCCGTTCAGGAACGGTACGACCAGTCCGTCGCCCAGCGTGGTGGGCGGGACGCGGGTCAGGGCCGCGTCGAGGGCGGTGGCCTTGACCGCGATCAGACACGCGTCCACCGGTTCGCGGAGCTCGGTGTCCGCCTCGACCGGGGCCGTGAAGTCCCCGAACAGTCCGCTGCGGACGCGGATTCCGTCCGTACGCAGGGTCTTCGCCGTCTCCTCACCGGCCAGGCAGATGACGCGGTGGCCGGACCAGGACAGCAGCGCCGCGAGCAGGCCGCCTATGCCGCCCGGGCCCAGTATGGCCACGGTGAGTTCGTCGTTCGTCGTCATGCGATGCGTTCCTCCTCGTCGGTCGGCCCCGCCCCTCCGACGGTGGCCGCCTGGGACTCGATCATGGCAGAGAGGGCCCTTCGCGAGGGACACTGTTCAGCATGTGCCGCAGCATCAAGACACTTCGTCCGCCCGCGTTGCCCGAAGAGGCCACGGAGGAGGAGATCCGCGCCGCCGCCCTCCAGTTCGTGCGCAAGGTCTCCGGCTTCCGTGCCCCGGCCGCGCACAACCAGGAGGTCTTCGACCGCGCCGTGGACGCGATCGCCGAGGCCACGGCCGAGCTGCTCGACAACCTGGAAGTGCGCGGGGCCGCCGCGACGGTGCGCAAGGCCGGGTAGCCGGACGCGAGCGGGGAGCGAGGGAGCAAGGAGCGAGCGGGAGCCGGCCGGCGTACGGCCGAGGGCTTCGGCCGGGCGGTCGTACGCCGATGGGCCCTCGGCTGCCCGCAAGCACCGCTACCGGGCCGTGCCGCTACTGCCCGTCCACGGCCCCACGACAGGCCCTACGCCCGCGTCGGCTTCCGCCGGACCAGGTACGTGGCCACCGCCCCCGCTGCGAACAGCGCCGCCACCGACACCCCCGTCGCCAGCCACGTCGCTCCCAGCCACTGGGCGCCGAAGTAGCCGAGGGCCACGCTGTACACCGCCCAGGCGAGGCCCGCCAGGGCGGACCAGGGGAGGAAGTCGCGGGCGCTGCGGTGGGTGGCGCCGGCGCTCAGGGAGACCACCGAGCGGCCCGCGGGGGCGAAGCGGGCCAGCACCACCAGGGCACCGCCGCCCCGCGCCAGGGCGGCGCCGAGACGTTCCTGCGCCGACGTCAGACGGCGCGAGCGGGCGATGGCGCGGTCCAGCCGGGCGCCGCCGCGCCAGGCGAGGCGGTAGGCGACCAGGTCGCCCAGGACGGAGGCCGTCGCGGCGCAGAGGGTCAGGGCCAGGATGTCCGGGACCTCGCCGGGGACCTTCCCGGTCGCGGCACCCGAACCCGCGGCGGCTGCCGTGGCGGCCGTGATCACCAGAACGCCGCTGGGCAGCACCGGTACGAACACGTCCAGCAGGATCGACAGCGCGACCACTACGTAGATCCATGGGCCCGCTGTCAGCGACCCCACATCCGTGATCCCCTCGAACACCGAATCTCCCCGTTCAACCCCCGTGGCCAGACCGTGCCGCGACGTCGCGGGGGAGCGGCAGGGGCGGCCTATGACAGCCATACAGCGTACGCCCGGGGTGTGACAGCAGCTTCGTCGGGGGCTCGTGTGTTCGGCACGACATGTTCACCGGGCTGACGTGCCCGCGACCCCGGACACCGCGGGAACGGCGCCCGCACCGCGGGGGACCCACGGATACGGGCGCCGTCGTCCGGAGCCGGTGAGGCGTCCGGAGCCGTCAGGCCGCGACCGGCGTCTGGTCGGCCGCCGGCCTGTTCTCGGCGCCGGAGCGCTTGGCGAACAGCCGGTCCAGGCCGAACGCGCCGGAGCCGGTGAAGATCAGCAGGAACATGGCCCAGCAGTACATGGCGGCGCCTTCGCCGCTGTTCTCGATGGGCCACAGCGCCTGCGGCTGGTGGACCTTGAAGTACGCGTACGCCATGGAGCCGGAGGAGATGAACGCCGCGGCACGGGTACCGAGGCCGAGCAGGACCAGGCTGCCGCCGATGAGTTCGATCACCGCGGCGTACCAGCCGGGCCAGGTGCCGGCGTCGGTGGTCTCGCCGCCGAAGGTGCCGAAGAGCGAGTTGGCGCCGTGGCAGGCGAAGAGCAGGCCGACGACTATGCGGAACAGGCCGATGGCATACGGCTGGGCGCTGTTGAGGCGTCCGGTCATGTGGGGGCTCCCTCGGTCTGGAGCGGCCGGTGCCCTGAGCAGCGGCCTGGGGACGGAAAGTGAACGGTCGCCCCACGTTAGGCAAGCCTAACCAGTGCTTGCAAGTTCAACATTTGGCCACACTCGCGCCTCGGCATCCCCTTCCGTCCCGGGAACAACGGCACGTAGTGCCGCCCTGGCCACCGCGTCGGCGTCCGAAAGCGTGACCGAATCCACACCAGGACGGGCTCCCGCAGCGGTCACCCAGTGCACCCCCTCGGTGGGCACGCCGAACGCGAACCGCCGTGGATGCGCCTGCCCCTGACGGTCGATCAGGCGATACGGGCGCGGTGTCACATCGAGTCCGCCGGTCTCGTAGCCGTCGACGGTGTGCGGCCGGCACTGTCCCGTCTCCAGCAGCCCGGCCAGGAGTTCGTCCCCGGTGCGGCGCAACTCGGGTTCGGGCAGCCGCGCTTCGACGAGGGTCGTCACCCGGACCGCCGAACCCGGCACGTCCGGGGAGTGCGCCACCCACGCCCCCGCCTCCTCCCGAACGTCGAGCCGCGGCCCGAGCACCTCCAGCACGCCCGCCTCGATCAGTGCCACCAGCTCCTCGACGCGCCGCCGGGGCGGGCCGATGGACAGGAAGGCGTTGAGCGGGGTGTACCAGCGGTCCAGGTGGTCCCGGCGGGAGGTGCCGGTCAGGCCGCGGTGGTCGACGATCAGACGCAGTTCGTTGCGCAGGTCGCGCAGCACGTCGAGGGCCGCCTTCAGCGGGCCGTCCACATTGCCCCGGGCGGCCTGCGCGGCGTCCTCGCGCAGATACCCCAGCAGCCAGTCGCGCCACTGGCCGGGACCGGCGAAGTCCTGTCCCGCGGCCGGCCGGGAGATCCGGTCCCAGCACCAGCGATCCCGCTCGGCGATCCCGAACTCGTCGAGCAGACGCGTCTCTCGGGGGTCGCGGTGGGGCAGGGCGAGGAAGGGCTCGATGAAGCCGGGCCGGCGGTCCGCCGGTATCAGCGCCGCGCAGTACACCGTCTCCACCTCCTTCGCCACCAGCGGCCATATCTCCGCGCGGAAGTCCGGCGCCGCACCGGAGTCCGCGCGCTTGCGGAAACCGGCGATCACCTCCGGGGTCAGCACGAGCGGGAGATGGCGGCCGTACGGCCCCTTCGCGTTGTCGCCGCGCGCCTGGTACGGGATGCCGCGCCGCGAACCGGCGTACAGACGCGGCTCGTTGCCGGAGCGGAGATAGCGCAGCGGCTGTCCCTCGCCGTCCCGGACGAATCCGCCGCCGCGGCCGGTCGTGAACAGGGCCATGTGGTCGAAGAAGTTGAGGCCCAGGCCGCGCAACAGCACCGGTTCGCCGGGGGCCACGGCGGACAGGTCGAGGTCGGCGGGGTTGCCGGGCGGCACGTGGCGCGACCCGTGCCGCCCGGCGGGCGGGCGCTGCGCCGGGTCGGCGGCCGTCGGCAGATGCCCCTGGGCCAGCACCACGGCGGACAGGGCGGGCAGGACCCGGCCGTCGTCCAGGGTAAGCACCTGCCGGCCGTCGGGCGCCTCGTCGAGCCGTACGGCGCGGGCGGCATACGTCTCGACGCGTACCGCGGGCGGCGCCTCGCGCACGACCTTCGCGAACACCCACTCCAGATACCGGCCGTAGTCGGCGCGGGTCGGGTACTCGTCCGGGCCCAGCGCACCCGCCGCCCAGTCGTACAGGCTCGGCCCGGGCCGGATCGGCCCCGAGCAGTCCACGCTCTCGTCGGTGAACAGGGTGACCTGCGAGGACACCGTGTTCATCAGCAGCTCGGGCGACTGCGTGGTGCGCCACACCTGTCCCGGGCCGGGCGGTGCCGGATCGATCACATGGACCGTGAGGCGCGCTCCGGGCGGCAGGAGGTCGGGCGCGCCGGCGCACAGCCGTTCAAGAACGCTGGTGCCGCGGGGCCCGGCACCCACCAGGGCGACGGAGACCGAGGTCGGTGCGGAGGTCGGTACGGTCAAAGGGGTGACTCCCGGGCGTGTGGGGCGCATCGGAGCGAGCCGTCGCGCGGAAGCGGACGGTCCGGCTCATCATGCCGTCGGCGGCCGGGGGAAGGTGTGCGGGGGTGGGCCTGGAGCGGCGGCGCCTGGGTCTTCAGGGGCGCGGGGAACCGCGCGACCGACCACAACGCGCCCCGCAGCCGCCGCCGAACCCGGACCCCCCGAGCTCTCAGGCGCAACGGCAACGGCAACGGCAACGGCGACGGCCCCCTCTCACCGAGTGAGTTCCGCCTCCGCCACCGTCCGCAGCCGCGCCCCTCCCTCACGCTCCTCCCGCGCCTGCTCCAGCCGCAGTCGTGCCGACCGCCTGCCCAGGGTCAGTGTCATGAGCTGGTTGCCGAACCACGGTCCGCCCGTCCGGCGCCAGTCGATCGGCGGCCGGGGACAGCCCCCGTGCCCCGCGAACCGCCGTCCCAGCACCCGGGCGAGCCCGCTCCAGCCGAAGCGGAAGCCGAGCCGGATAGCCAGCGGGATGGCGTTGTGGACGGGCGAACAGGTCAGCTGGAGGACCCGGGCGTCGGGCCCCGTGCCGTCGGGCCAGGCCGGTTCGGCGATGTACGCGTGATGCACGTCCCCCGACAGGACGCACACCGTCGCCGGCGCCTGAGGCCCCGAGCCGGCCTCCGCGATCAGTTCCGTCAGCGCGTCGAAGGACGACGGGAACGCCGCCCAGTGCTCCAGATCGGCCCGCCGCCGCAGATCCTCCCCGAACCGCGCCCAGCGCTCCCCGCGCTCACCCCGGCACAGCGCGGCGTTCCACGCCTCGGCGTCGTGCACCAGATGCGGCAGCAGCCAGGGCAGGGAGGTGCCGATCAGGAGGTGGTCGTAGGAGCCGCGTCCCTCCAGCGCCTGCTCGCGCAGCCAGCGCGCCTCGCCGGGATGGAGCATGGAGCGCGCTTCCTCGTCGAGGACCCGGGCCGCGCGGGTGTCCACCATCAGCAGCCGCACCCGGCCGAAGTCGCGCCGGTAGCTCCAGCGGACCGAGGCGGGGTCGGCGTCCGCCTTGCACGCGAAGGAGCGCAGCTCGTCGGTGCCGTCGGGAATCGCGCGTACGGCGGCGTAGAGCGGGTCGGTGGCCAGCTCGGCCGGGGAGAGATTGCCCAGGTGCTGGTGCACCCAGTACGACATCAGGCCGCTCAGCAGCCGCTCCCGCCACCACGGTGTGGCCCGCATGTCGGCGAGCCAGGCGGCGGAGGTGTTCCAGTCGTCTATGACGTCGTGATCGTCGAAGATCATGCAGCTGGGCACGGTGGACAGCAGCCAGCGCACCTCGGGGTCGAGCCAGGACTCGTAGTAGAGGCGGGTGTACTCCTCGTAGTCCGCGACCTCGCTGCCCGGCGGCTCGCTCAGATCACGCCGGGCGGCCAGCCAGCGCCGGGTCGCCTTGGACGTCTCGTCGGCGTACACCTGGTCGCCCAGCAGCACCAGCACATCGGGCCGCTCGGCCGTCGGGTCGGCGGCGATCCGGGCGGCCAGCGTGTCCAGGGCGTCCGGCCCGACCGGGTCCGCCTCGTCGGCGGGCGGCGCGGCCCAGCGGCAGGAGCCGAAGGCGAGGCGCACGGGGTCGTCACCGGCGGGGGTGCGGATGACGGAGGCCGGGAACCGGTCGTCGGGGAGCGGCCACACGCGCGTGCCGTCGAGGAGGACCTCGTACGGCGTCGTCGTGCCGGGAGTGAGACCGGTCACCGGCACCAGGGCGTAGTGGTGTCCCGCGACCTGGAAGGTACGGGTCGCACCACCGGAACCGTCCGCACCGCGCACCTCGGCGGCGCACGGACGGCTCGCCTCGACCCACACGGTCGCGGACGAGCCGTCGACGTACCTCAGCAGTGGACCCAGGCGCAGTTCGGCCACGTCATCGCCCTCCTCCGTCGCCCCGTACGGTACGGAACGACGGAGGGGAACGGCGAGGTTCCGCAGATCACGGTTTGCCGAACTCCGGCGGTACCGCGGCAGTGCGCGGTCAGCAGCTCGCGAGGTAGTTCGTGAGGGCGGACTTCTCCGCCGAGTCGACCGAGAGGCCGTAGTAGTACTTCACCTGGACCCAGGCGCGGACGTAGGTGCAGCGGTAGGCGGTGCGCGACGGCATCCAGGTGGACGGGTCCTGGTCGCCCTTGGCCTGGTTGACGTTGTCCGTGACCGCAATGAGCTGCGGGCGGGTCAGGTCGTTGGCGAAGGACTGGCGGCGCGAGGTGGTCCAGCTGTCGGCGCCGGAGTCCCAGGCCTCGGCCAGCGGGACGAGGTGGTCGATGTCGAGGTCGGAGGCGGCGGTCCAGGTGGCGCCGTCGTAGGGGGAGTACCAGCTGCCGCTGGTGGCGGCGCAGGAGGAGTCGGTGACGACGCCCGAGCCGTCGCGCTTGAGGACCGTCTCGCGGGTGTTGCAGGCGCCGGACTGGGTGATCCAGTGCGGGAACAGGTCGCGGTCGTAGCCGGTGCGGTCCTCGGTGGCCACGGTGAGCTGGGCGAGGTAGCTGCGGGCGGTGGCCCCGCTGACCGGGGTGGGGAGTGCGGCGGAAGCGGTCGGAGCGTTGAAGAGGGCGACGGAGGCTATGAGACCGCTGAGGGCCGCGAGTATGCTGACCCGTCGACGCGCGTAGAACTTCGACATGCTAACTCCCTTGAGGGGTGGGGGTGTTGGCGAGCGAGCGAGGGAATGCTCGCGGTGCCGTGTTGCGCGGGGATGTGCGTTCGGTGAGAAGTTAGTGACGTGTGCATGACACATCAAGGTTGAGGGCGGAACTTTCTGCTCCGTCCGTGGTCCCGTACGATGAATGGCGCAGAAGGGGAGTAGCTCTTCGCCGGACCGTCGACATACTGCTCAGCTCGTCTGAGCCGGCGCCCGGAGGCGGGCCTCACGGATCGTGGGGCCGCGCCAGCGAGACCTTCGGCAAGCAGTGCACGCCCGTGTCCTACGGCACGGGTGCCGAGTGTGCTGCCGTGCCGAGGTGTCGCAGCGCAGTGACAGTGCTCTCGGCGGGGCAGCCCCGACCGATTGAGGAACCTTGATCAGCTTCACCGTGACGGCCGTCGTGTTCGGCGTCGTCTTCCTCGCCGAACTGCCCGACAAGACCGCGCTGGCCGGGCTGGTCCTCGGCACGCGCTACCGCGCCTCGTACGTCTTCGCCGGAGTCGCCGCCGCCTTCGCGGTGCACGTCGCGCTGGCCGTGGCGGCGGGCAGTGTGCTGACCCTGCTGCCGCAGCAGATCGTGCAGGCGCTCACCGGTGTGCTCTTCCTGGGTGGCGCGGCCGTGCTGCTCATGAGGAAGGAGGAGGACGAGGAGGAGATCCGCAAGCCGGAGAACCAGTCCTTCTGGAAGGTGTCCGGGGCCGGGTTCATGCTGATCCTGGTCGCCGAGTTCGGGGATCTGACGCAGATCATGACGGCGAATCTCGCGGCGCGCTACGACGATCCGCTGTCGGTCGGCATCGGTGCGGTGCTGGCGCTGTGGAGCGTGGCGGCGATCGGCATCGTCGGCGGAAAGGCCCTGATGAAGCGGATTCCGCTCGCGGTGGTCACCAAGGTCGCGGCGGTGCTGATGCTGGGGCTCGGGGTGTGGAGCCTCGGCGAAGCCGTGATCGGCTGAGCTGAACGGTCGGTGAACCCTTCCCGAAGCCGGTGGCGGGAACCCGCCCTCGTTTTGTACCGTAGAGGAACAAAGTGGCTCCGCCCGTTTTCCCTGACCGGCGGGCGGGCCCGCTTTGTCCTCGGGGCCGGCGTTTCCAGCCTTTCGGCCTCACAGCTTTCCCACCGCGCCTTGGAGCTGCCGTATGTCGGCCACGACCGTGCCCACCGTTCCGACCGTGCTCACCGCCCGTGCCCTCCTGCTCGACATGGACGGCACGCTCGTGAACTCCGACGCCGTGGTGGAGCGGATCTGGCGTCGCTGGGCCGAGCGGCACGGGCTGGACGGCGACGAGGTGATGAAGGTCGTGCACGGACGGCAGGGGTACGCCTCCATGGCCGTGCTGCTGCCCGACCGGCCGATGGAGCAGAACCACGCGGACAACGCGCGCATGCTCGCCGAGGAGACGGCGGACGTGGACGGCGTCGTGCCGATTGCGGGCGCGCCGGAGTTCCTGGCCTCGCTGCGGGGCCTGCCGCACGCGCTGGTGACGTCGGCCGACGTCGCCCTGTCCACGGCGCGGATGGCCGCCGCCGGGCTGGCGCTGCCGGAGGTGCGGGTGACCGCGGAGTCGGTGGGCGCGAGCAAGCCCGACCCCGAGGGCTTCCTGAAGGGGGCCGCCGAGCTGGGGGTCGCGCCGGCGGACTGTGTGGTGTTCGAGGACTCCGGGGCCGGCATCGAGGCGGGGCGCTCCGCGGGGATGCGGGTGGTGGGGGTCGGGCCTCGGGCCGGGTTCCACGGGCCGGACGTGGCCGTGGCTGATCTGCGGCAGGTGCGGGTCGAGATGGCCGGGGACGGGGCGATTCGGGTGATCGTCGCCTGAGAGGCCGGGGGCCCTGGGGCTTGATGGCGGCTGGGGGTTGTGCCGGGCTGGTCGCGCCGTTCCCCGCGCCCCTAGGGGGCGTGCAGCGGACATCCCCATAGGGGCGCGAGCAACCTCCACTCACCCGCGGTCGCCGACGAGCCCGGAGTGCCCGAGCTCTCAGGCGAAGGGCGTCACGGCTCCCACGTCTCCGACTCCAGCCGCTCCCTGGTCTCCGGGTCGTACACCCCGTACTCCTCCGGCTGAACCCCCCGCGCCCACTGGTACCTGGCCACCGCGTCCTCGACGCCCTCGTTGTAGTTCCCCCTCGCCTGCCGGGTGTACAGGCCGAGTTGGGTCAGCCGGAGTTCCAGCTCGGTGACCTCGGGGCCCCGGTCGCCGCGGCGGAGGGTCGCCGCGGTCGGCTCCTTCACGGCGGCGGAATCGTCCGCCTGGGATCCGGTCGTCTGCGACGCCGAGGGAGTCCTCGTCGGTTCGGCGGACGCCGTCGGGGTCGGGGACGTCGTCGATCGGGACGGGGACGGCGAGGACGTCGGGCTCTGCGTGGGGGACGCGGAGGTCGGAGGCGGCGTCGACGGGGTGGTGGTCTTCGCCGGAGCGGCCGGTTCCGGCGCCTGGCTCGTCGACGGGGCCGGGACACTCGCCCGTACGTCGTCCGGCAGCGCCGTGCTGCGGGTCGGCGCCTCGTAGGTGAACACGCCGCTCGCCAGGCCCGCCGCAGCGATCACGGCGACCACGGCTCCGCCCGCGCCGAGCAGGAGGGTGCGGCGATGGCGACGGGGCGCGTGGTCGTTTTGGGGCGGGGCCTCCCGGTGGCTCTCCTCGGTCTCCTCGTTCCCGTCGTCCGAGGGCCGGTTCGTCTCGAACAGGCTCAGGTCCTGCGCGTTCGGTGCCGGCGGGAGCTGCTCCTGACGGCGCGGCTGGATCGGCCGTAGCTCCATCGTTTCTGCGGGGTCGGCGTCGTTGGCGTCGTCCAGTTCCACGTATGGCCGTATCCGCAGCGGATCGAAGTCCTCCGCCGCGGCCGCCTCCGCCGTACGGGCGTCTCTCAGGGCCTCGGACGCGCGCGGGCCGCAGCCGCACGACGGCGTGTTGTCGACCGCCCTCGGCGCCTTGCACTCAGGGCAAAGGCGCCCCCTCGGCTCACTCACGCGTCCTCCCTCCCTCGCGAACTCCCCAGATTATGCAGACGTTCCTCACGCCGTCTTCGCAAGCCCCCGGAAGGGGTCGTTCCAAAGGGACTCGACAGGCCATAACCCGACATAGCGATCAAGATGGAGGGGGTAACGAGACCTTCGGGAGGTCTTCATGGCCGGGGATGCGCACGGTATGACGGGACATGTGCGTGACGCGCGGCCCCCGGAGCGGCGCGCCGGGCCGCACGAGAACGTACCCGGCAACGTCCTCGTCTCCATCGGCGCGCTGCTCCTCGGGATGCTGCTCGCCGCGCTCGACCAGACGATCGTGTCCACCGCGCTGCCCACGATCGTCAGTGACCTGGGCGGTCTGGAGCATCTGTCCTGGGTCGTGACGGCCTATCTGCTGGCGTCCACGGCCGCTACTCCGCTGTGGGGCAAGCTCGGTGACCAGTACGGGCGCAAGCGGCTCTTCCAGATCGCGATCGTGATCTTCCTCGTCGGCTCCGCGCTGTGCGGCATGGCGCAGGACATGGCTCAGCTCATCGCGTACCGGGCCGTTCAGGGGGTCGGCGGCGGTGGGCTGATCGTGCTGTCCATGGCGATCGTGGGGGACATCGTGCCGCCTCGGGAGCGCGGACGGTATCAGGGGCTGTTCGGGGCGGTGTTCGGGGCGAGCAGTGTGCTGGGGCCGTTGCTCGGCGGGGTCTTCACCGAGCATCTGAGCTGGCGGTGGGTGTTCTACATCAACCTCCCCGTGGGGGTCGTCGCGCTGGTCGTCATCGCCGCCGTGCTGCGGATTCCGCGGAAGTCGACGCGGCATGTCATCGACTACGTCGGTACGTTCCTCATCGCGTCCGTCGCCACCTGCCTGGTGCTGGTGGCCTCGCTCGGCGGTACGACGTGGGGCTGGGGGTCGGTCGAGATCGTCGGGCTGGCCCTGCTCGGGGTCGTGCTGGCCATCGTGTTCGTCGTGGTGGAGCGGACGGCCGCCGAGCCCGTTCTGCCGCTGAAGCTGTTCCGGGTGCGGACCTTCGCGCTGTCCGCGGTCATCAGCTTCATCGTCGGGTTCGCCATGTTCGGGGCGATGACGTATCTGCCGACGTTCCTCCAGGTCGTGCAGGGGATCAGCCCGACCCTGTCCGGGGTGCACATGCTGCCGATGGTCGTCGGCATGCTGCTGTCGTCGACGGGGTCCGGGCAGATCGTGAGCAGGACCGGGCGCTGGAAGGTGTTCCCGGTCACCGGGACCGCCGTGACCACCCTCGGGCTGTTGTTGCTGCATCAGCTCGATGTGGACAGCTCCACCTGGGAGATGAGCCTGTACTTCTTCGTGTTCGGGCTGGGCCTCGGGCTCGTCATGCAGGTGCTGGTGCTGATCGTGCAGAACGCCGTCTCGTACGAGGATCTCGGCGTCGCGACCTCCGGTGCGACCTTCTTCCGGTCGATCGGCGCCTCGTTCGGGGTCGCGATCTTCGGCACCGTCTTCGCGGCTCGGCTGGACGACAAGCTGGCGGAGGCCTTCCGGGGGGCGCGGCTGCCGAGCGGTGTCTCGCTGGAGGGGCTGGAGGCGGACCCCCGGGACATCGCGGAACTGCCGACGGGGCTGCGGCCGGGGGCGCTGGAGGCGTACGCCTCGTCGATCACCGACGTGTTCCTGTACGCCGCGCCGGTCGCGCTGCTCGGGTTCGTACTGGCCTGGTTCCTGCGGGAGGACAAGCTGCGGGGGTCCGTCACGGCACCCGACGTCAGCGAGACGCTGGCCAGCAACCCGGTCGAGCGGTCGTCGTACGACGAGGTGTGCCGGGCGCTGTCGGTGCTGGGGACGCGGGAGGGGCGGCGGGAGGTGTACCGGACGGTCACCGAGCGGGCGGGGTACGACCTGTTGCCCGCGTCCAGTTGGCTGCTGCTGCGGATCAACAGGTACGGGTGGGTGGAGCCGGGAGTGCTCGCCGAGCGGAGCTCCGTGCCGCTGCCGGTGATCCTCGACGCCGCCCGGGAGGTGGAGGGGCGGCGGTTGGCCGAGCGGGAGGGGCTGGATCTGGTGCTGACGGAGAAGGGGAAAGAGGTCGCGGAGCGGTTGGCCCGGGTTCGGGAGGAGTCGTTGGCGGAGTTGCTGGGGGACTGGTGGGGGCCGGACCGGCCGACCGATCTGGTTCAGCTGGTCAAGGAGCTCAACGCGGAGCTGTGCGGGTCGGAGCGTGAACAGCCGCGTGCCTCCGGCGGTTGAGCGGGGGTGCCTGTGGCGGCCTGTTGGTGTTCGGTGGGGGTGCGTGATGCCTGCGGCGGCCCGTTGGTGTCCGGTGGGGGTTCGCGTAGCGCCTGCGGGTGTGTTGGGGGTCGGGGCCGCGCCGGGGGGTGTCCGTCCTCGGACCGGCGGTTGGGGGTCGGGCAGGGTGCTGGACGTTCCTTGATGCCGGTCACTGCGGGCGGCCCCCCGGGCACGGCCCCTTGCCGCCGTACGCGGCTGCTGCACGGTGGGGGTGCGGCCCTGCGGGGCACTCAGCGGGGCCCGCTCAATGGCTTGCTGAACCAGTGCTCGGCGTAGGGGGCGTCGTTGTGGGGGGTCGTTTCCTCGTAGCCGAGGTGGGTGTACAGGGTGCGGGCCTCCACCAGGTCGTGGCGGGTGTCAAGGATCATGCGGGTGGCGCCGAGGGAGCGGGCCGTGGTCTCGGCCGCGGTGACCAGGGCCCGGCCGCCGCCCTTGCCGCGCAGCGACTCGTGGATGAACACCCGTTTCAGTTCGGCGGTTCCTCCGTCCAGGAGGAGTACGCCCGCCGAACCGCCCGGCTCGCCCGCGTACCGGGCCACCAGCAACGTGCCCCGCGGGGGCTGGAGTTCGGACCAGGTGTGCGCGGTGATCTCGCGTTCCAGTTCGGCGGGGTCGGTGCGCCGGCCCTGGTGCAGGAGGTAGTAGCGGTCGCTGACCTCCGTGTAGTACGCCCGCCAGAGCGCGGTGGCCGCGGGGGAGGCGGGGGGTTCTGCCGAAACGGTCCAGGTCATGGCCGTCATTCTGGGCCGGTCAACTCGTGGGGACGCAAGCGGATATGTGGGTGCGCGGGCGGGCCCTTGGCCGTTGGCTGTCCGGCGGCCGTTTGAGGTGGCCCTTCCGGGCAACTCGCCCCGCATGTCCACAGGTGTGATCATTCTGATCGTGATTGCGGCGGTCGTCGTCGTGCTCGGCGTGACCGTCATGGCCCTCCGCTCTCGGGGCGTACAGGGCAGCGGCGGCCTGAAGCGGCGCTTCGGGCCCGAGTACGAGCGGGCCCTGGCCCGCCACGACGGGGACGCCAAGGCGGCCGAACGTGAACTCGCCGAGCGGGTGCAGCGGCACGGCGGGCTGCGGGAGCGGACGCTGGAGGCGACCGAGGTCGAGCGGTTCGAGGCTCGCTGGACGGCCGCCCAGGAGCGCTTCGTCGACTCGCCGAAGGAGGCGGTGGACGAGGCGGACCGGCTGCTCGCGGACCTCGCGGTGGCGCGGGGGTACCCGGAGGGCGCTCAGTACGAGGAACAGCTCTCGGCGTTGTCCGTGCACCACGCGCACCATGTGCACGGCTACCGCAGGGTGCACCGCGTCGCCCACGCGCCGGTCGGTGCCGGTACGGACGGCGGGGCGGGTACCGAGGAGATGCGTGAGGCCATGGTCGAGGCCCGTGCGCTGTTCGACGAGCTGATGGCGGCCCCGGTCGAGCGGCGCCGCGAGTCCCACGAAACCCGCAGGAACACCGGCGGCCATGTGCCGTGGTCGTTCACGGGACGTCACGCGAAGGGGAGTTGAGTGACATGACCGACGCCACGACCGGCCGGGGAGCCGGGCACGAGCCCGTCGAGAACGGACCCGTGGTGCCGCCCACCGGCGGTGCGGCGCGGGGCGCCACGCCGTCGCGCGGCACGACGCCGGGCGGGATCGCCAAGGAGAGCGTCACGACGCCGGCCCGGGCCACCGAGGAGAGCGTCACGAGGCCGCGCGGGATCACCAAGGAGAGCGGGCGCGAGGCCGGCCGGCTGGTCCCGCACGAGGAGTCCGACAAGTTCGAGCTCAAGCTCCAGCACGCGGTCTCCGGATTCGTCGACGGCCCCCGGGCCGCCGTCGAGGAGGCCGACCGCGTGGTCGAGGACCTGCTGAGCCGGTTCACCGAAACCATCGGCGAGCGGCGGCGGACCCTGCGCAGGTCCTGGCAGGACACCGACGAGCGCGCCGACACCGAGCAGCTCCGGCTCGCCCTGCGGGACTACCGCGAGCTGGCGGAACGGCTCCTACACATCTGACGCACGAGACCCGTCCGACACACCAGGCCCGTCCACCATCGCCCGGCGCTCCCGCCACTGCCTGACGACGTCTTCCACGTCGTAGGGTTTGCGGCCCAGGGGAGGGCCGGGCGGTGGTTTGAGCAGCATGTCGCGGATCTTGGCGTTGACGTCCGTGATGATCTTCCGGACGGTCCGCTCGGACGGTGCCGCGTAGGCCGCCGTCAGCGCGTCCTCCGCCTCCTTGCGCAGCGCCAGTCCCGGGGGCAGGACCGACAGGCCCTCGCGGGCCATCTTGCGCTTGACCCACCACAGTTCGTCGTACGGGGCTTCCAGGTCGTTCGGCAGCGGTTCGCCGGCGCCGGGCAGTCTGTCGAAGTCGCCGCGCGCCTGCGCGTCGTGGATCTGCTTGTCGACCCAGGACTCGAACGGGACACCGGGGGGCTTTCGCTCGGTCATGAGTTCATTGTGCCGGACGCGATGGTGCCGGGCGATTTATCATGCGGCGTCGGCAGCCAAAACGGCCGTCGTACAAGGATGTTTCAGGAGGGGCGCCAGTGCTCGAACTCACCATGGCCGCCGTGTCCGCGGCGGACGAGGGTGCCACGGCCGGCATGCTCATGGCCGACGCGCCCAGCGAGCCGGGCGCCGTGCTGCGGGTGGGCCGGGACAAGGCGGTGTGCCGGCTCTCCACGCCGGACGACTGGCTGTTCGTCTCCCGGGTGCATCTGGAGTTCCTGTGCGGACCGGACGGCGGCTGGCAGGTGAGCTGGCTGCGCGGATCGCAGGCCGACCCGTCCTCCGAGGTGCGGCTGACCGTGGGCGAGTTCGCCCAGCCGATCGACTACGGCGGCACCGTGCAGTTGCCGAGGGGCGGCAGCGGCGAGATCGTCATCCACGACCGCACCGCTCCCCGCAGCGTCAACGTCGGCTTCTACCACGAGGCCTGAGCGCCGTCGCCTCAGGCGAGAACGCGCGCCAGGGCGAAGCCGTCGTAGCCCTTGCTGCCGACGGTCTGCACCGCCGTACCGCTCAACCTCGGGTGGCTGCCGATCAGTTCGATGGCGGCCCGGGTGCCCCTGACGTCCGGTGCGTCGGCGTCCGCGTCGGCCACCCGGCCGCCGCGCACCACGTTGTCGAGGACGATCAGGCTGCCCGTGCTCGTGAGCCGCAGCGCCCACTCGATGTAGTGCGGGTTGTTGACCTTGTCGGCGTCGATGAAGACCAGGTCGAAGGGGGCCGGGTTCTCGTCGGCCAGCTTGGGCAGCGACTCCAGGGCCGGGCCGATCCGTACCTCGACGACCCTGTCCAGGCCCGCGCGCGCGATGTTGCGGGTGGCGACCTCGGCGTTCTTGGCGCTGTACTCCAGCGAGATCAGCCGGCCGTCGGCGGGCAGCGCGCGGGCCAGCCAGATGGTGCTGTACCCGGCGAGCGTGCCGATCTCCAGGATGCTGCGGGCGCCCTGGATCTCGGCGAGGAGCTTCAGCAGCTTGCCCTGGGGCGCGGTGACACCGATGCTCGGCAGGCCGGCCGCGTCGCTGTCGCGCAGGGCCGCTTGAAGGATGTCGTCGTCGGGTGAGAGGTGGGCGGAGAAGTACTCGTCGACGTCGTCCCAGAGCTGCGACTCGCTCATCGCCTTGCCCTCCAGAGAGTTAGTTAGAAGCGCTAACTAGATGCCCTAAGGAATATAGTCGCGCGGCGCGCTCCCCGCCGGGATTTCCAGGATGGTGGTTTCAGCCGATCTGCGCAGCGGGCGGCAGCGGGGGTGGCTCGGAGGCGCGGGGGCGGGGGCGGGGGCGTCGTACGGCGTAAACCGCCGCCGTCACCACTGTCGTGGCGAGCGCGGTGCCCAGGGTCAGCGACCAGGCCGGGACTCCGGCCACCGTGCGTAGCCGGTCCTCGTGGATCACCTGCTGGAACGTGTCGTCGGCCGGCGCGCGGCGCAGCTCGTGGTCGCCCGAGATCCGCTCGGGGTACGGGAACTCCTGGCCGATCGCCGTCAGGAACGGCGCCCCCGCCGCCAGTTCCGCCAGCGGGCCGGTCCGCGCCGTCACGCGTCCCGCGTAGGTGACGCGGGGGCGTTCGCCGCCGATCCGGGACGCCGGTTCCATGCGGTGCGCGGCGAGGACGTACAGGCCGAGGGACTGGGGTGTGCCGGCCTGCCGCGACAGGCGCATCGGGTAGACCGGCTCGTCCGTCCGGAAGGTGAGGTGCAGCGGGTCCAGGAGGCCGGTGAGGGGGGTTCCGGTGGCCCGCGGGGTCAGCTTCACGGCCACGTACTCCCAGCGCCGTTCGACATACGGGCGCAGGGCGCCGGTCAGACGCGGAGGCAACGCGAAGCCGTTGCTGTCCAGCCAGCCGTCCAGGGCGCCCGGGTCGGTCGCCGTCAGCCGGGCCACGTCGAACGGGCCGAGGCGCTGCCGGCCGACCACGCCCACGGGGGCGCCGGGCCGGCGCGGGGGAGGGGCGCCGGCCGAGCCGTCGCCGGAGACCAGGGGCCAGTCGCCGTCCTGGGGCCAGAAGTGGTACCGGGTGCGGTGCGCGGGCGCGGTCACCCGGTGCAACTCGCCGAAGAGGTCCGGGTCGCCCAGCCGGACCGTCGCCCGCCCCGGCACCGGCATGATCCACGCGACCCGGTCGGCGTCACCGTCGACGGTCAGCCGCAGCACGATCTGCTCCCGCGTCCCGTCCCAGCGCACGACGGACTCCTCACGCGCGACGGCCACCCGCCCCGCGTCGCCGGGCACCAGGGCCCCGCAGCCGCACGCCCACGCGGGTGCCGCGAGCTGCCCGAGCTGGAGGGCGAGCAGGGTCAGGACGACGGTCAGCGCCCCTCTCCGGGTTCCGGTCCGCCGTAAGTCCGCCATCGCGCGCAGCCCCTTCTTCCCCGCGAGCACCGCCGCCGTCCGGGCTTCAGACGGTACGGCGGATGATCCGGTTCCGTGGCCGGGGCCGCGCGATGTGACCGATGCCGCCCTCAGCGGAGGCGGGTGAACCGGTGGCCCACTATCGTCATTCGGACAAAAGGAGAGCGGACGTCAGGTGAAGTGGGGGTTGCCTGCGTCTCTCCCCGGGGTGGTGCGAGCCGCATAGGGTTCGTGGAGATTCCTGACACGTGGGACCTGTGGGACGAGCGGGGCGGGAGGCCGACAAGGCGTGGCGAATGCGGAGCACGGTGGGCGACCGGCGGAAGCGCTCGGAGCGACGGCCGTCGGCGCGGTCCAGGCACGCCTGCGGGTGGCGCGGCTCGGCCTCTGGCTCGTCGCCGCGATCCTCGCCGTACGGCAGGTCGCCGTCGTCCTCGGCACCCCGCGCGGGGAGCGACTGACCGACCTGGAGACCTGGGTCGGGCCGAACGGCGTCCTGCATGTGAAGGGCTCGCTGTACGACTCGACGCAGTTCACCGGCACGCCGTTCGGCGGGCTCGTCCTCAAACCGCTGACCCGCGCCGCCGAACAGGCCCTCGGCTGGGGCTGGACCTTCGGCACCCTGCTGCTGGTCGTCGCCCTCGGCCTGGTCGCCGCCCGTGCCCTGCCTCAGCCGGTCAGCCGCAGGACCTCGCTGCTCGCCGCGCCCGTCGCGATCAGCCTGCTCATGCTGTCGCTGCCGGTGCGCAACACCCTCTACCTCGGCCAGACCAGCATCATGCCGGTCCTGCTCGTCCTGCTCGGCTGCTTCGTCGTGCGCGGCGAGCGGACCAGCGGCGTGCTCATCGGCCTGGCGGCCGCGCTCCAGCCGACCCTGCTGCTGTTCACCCCGCTGCTGTGGTTCACCGGCCGCCGCGGTGCCGCGCTGTCCACGGGAGCCTCGTTCGCCGCGGGCACGGCGGTCGCCTGGGTGGCGATGCCGAACGACTCGTACACCTACTGGGTGCACCACATGGCGGGCGTCGGCCTCGGCGGACGCGCCGACGACCTCGCCAACCAGTCCCTGCACGGCGCCCTGCTGCGGCTCGGGCTGACCGGTCCGCTGGAGATCGCCCTCTTCCTGCTCCTCGGCGCCGCCGTCGCCGTGCTCGCGCTGCGCCGGGCCGTGCGGTACGCCCACGACGGCCAACTCCTCCTCGCCGTCGCGATCACCGGCTGCGCGGCGATCGTCGTGTCCCCCACCGCCTGGCAGCACCAGCTCCTGTGGGTGCTGCTCGCGGTCGTCGGCCAGGTCGGCAGACGGGCCTCCGACCGCTATGTGTGGCCGGTCGCGATCGTGCTGGTGATGACGCTGCCCGCGCGGATGATGGTGCCGGACAAGGCGCTCTTCCACCTGTTCCGGACCGACCTCGTCCTGCTGGCCGCGATCGCCACGGCCGCCGTCGTGCCGTTCCTGTCCCGCACCTCGCGGTACTGGCAGACGCCGATCCCCACCGCGTACGCCGACAAGGTGCCGTCCCGCTTCCGGCACATTCCCCTCGTACCGTTCCTGCGCCGGGTCGTCAGCCGCCCGAACCTGCTCTTCGAACTCCTGCTGATCCGGGTCACCTACTACGCCTACGCCCAGATCCGCCTCGCCGCGGCCGGCGGCTCCAACTCGGCCGGCCGGGTCGCCGCGGAGGAGAACGGCGCGGAGATCCACTCCATCGAACGCGCCCTGAACATCGACATCGAGTACTGGGCGAACCACGCCGTGGTGAAGGTCGACTGGCTGCGGGACTTCTTCGACTTCTACTACGAGTCGTTCCACTTCGGCGTCCCGCTGGCGATCCTCGCCGTCCTGTACTGGCGGCGCCCCGTCGACTACCGCTGGGCCCGCACCGCGATCGGCTTCGCGACCGTCTTCGCCCTGATCGGCTTCTGGCTGTACCCACTGGCCCCGCCCCGCCTGATGCCCGGCCTCGGCTTCATCGACACCGTCCACGGCCCACAGGACTTCACCCAGCCCGACTACGGCACGCTGACCGAGCTCACCAACCAGTACGCGGCCATGCCGTCCCTGCACTTCGGCTGGTCCCTGTGGTGCGGCCTGGTCATCCTGATCCTCGCGCCCCGATGGTGGATGAAGGCCCTCGGCCTGCTCCACCCCCTCTTCACGGTCACGGCGATCGTCGTCACCGGCAACCACTGGGTGCTGGACGCGGTGGCCGGGGCGGTGATCGTGGGCGCGGGCTTCGCGATGACCTACCTGTTCCAGGGCCCGCGCGCCAAGGCCACGCCGGCACGGGCGGCCCAGGTCAGCACCGGCTCCGGGGCTCCGGCGAGGGACCGTACTCCGAGCTGATCCGGTCTGTGCCGGTGCCGGGCCGCTGAGCCCGGTGGCTTGCGGCGGTGGCGGCTTGCGTGATGCGGGTGGCGGCGCTGGACGCCGGTGTACGTCGTCCGGGCTCGCGTGCCGAGGTGGTGGTGGCGTGGGCGTCCGGGTCCGGGTCAGCAGCGGTTCTCGGGGTCCGGCGAGGGACCGTACTCCGAGCTGATCCGGTATGCGCCGGGCGCGGAGACGCTGAGCTCGGTGAACTCGCCCTTCGCCGTGAGGCACCCGCCGCCGTCCGCCCGCAGCCAGGGCGAGTAGGCGATCCGCAGGGTGGTGGTGCCGGCCTGCGGCATGCGTATGACGACGTCGGCGCTGGACGTCGACACGACGCGGGCGGGCTCGCTCACCAGGGGCCGCGCGTCCCGTACCCGGTACACCCGCCAGTGCGCGTCCTCCCACACGGGCTCCAGCCACTCGGGCCGGTGCTCGCGGATGAGCCGGGCCTCCACCTCGGCGTACCCGTCGGGCTTGCCGAGAGGCAGGACGACGTACCCGACGGCCCAGCGGTCCAGCCACTGGCGGTACGTCGTCGCGGAGAACGACCCGTCGTAGAACAGCCGCGCCCGCTCCATGTCGAGCTGCCGGTTCCAGCCGCGGGCCATGTTCACGTGCGGGGCGAGCCCGCTGGCCTCGCGGTGGTTGCGGGCCGGGACGACCTCGACGCGGGTGCGGTCGGCGCCGAGGCGGTCGAGGGTGCGGACCACACCGTGGGTCTCGGCGGCCCAGGCCGGCACCTTGGTCGACACGTACAGGTCGTCGCCGGTCTTCTTCGCGACCCAGCCGACCGAGTAGACGAGAGCGGCGATGAGCAGGATCCGACGCGCCTTGGCCAGCTGCGGCCGCGTCAGCAGCACGGCGAGCAGCACGGCGGGCGCGAACAGCTCGGCGAAGCGCTCGACGTTCGTGCCGATGGGCGAGGGGATGAGATACGTCAGGACCGTCCCCGCCGCGTACACGGCACCGCTCCAGCGGGCCACGCGCCAGTCGCGCGGGGCGAAGAGGGTGACGGCCAGACCGAGCAGGAACGGCGGCCATATTCGGCCCGCGAACATCAATTGCTCGCCCTTGAAGGGAAACAGCAGCGTGGTCACACCGACGGTGACCGCCGGCGGGAGGAGAAGGGTGAGGGCCCGGGGGTGGTCGCGGGTGACGAGGAACGCGGCGCCCACGACGACGAGGAAGAGCCCGGCCACCGGGCTGGCCATGGTCGCGAGGGCGGCGTACGCGCCGGCGAGGACGATCCGCCTCTGGCGGTTCAGCATCAGACAGGCCGCGAGCCCGAAGGCGACCCCGAGGGCGAAGGTCGTGCGGCCGGAAGCCACGTTGCACCACAGCGCGAACGACGCGAGCAGGGCCGGGCCCAGCGGTCTTCGGAGCCCCTCGACCCGGGTGATCAGGACGGCCGCGAGCCAGGTCGCCGCGAGTCCGGACAGCACCGTGACCGTGCGCACGCCCAGCACGGCCATCAAGTACGGCGATATCAGGCTGTAGTTGGCGGTGTGCGTCCCGCCGTACCAGAAGAGGTTGTAGGCCGAGTCACCGTGCCGCGCCACGAACCCCGCCCACGCGTCCTGCGCGGCCAGGTCACCACCGCCGGTCGCCAGGAACACGGCCCAGATCGCGTACAGCGGCACGGTCGGGAGGGTCGCCAGCAAGGGGATGCGGTGCCGGGTCCAGACCGTGCGCAGGAACCGCTCGTGGGCGGGGGGCGGCGGCTCGGGGGTGCTGGTGAGCCGGCGGGTGCTGGTGAGTTCGGCTGGGACCACGTCAGCGAAGACGTGGAACGGGGCGGGAACGTTCATCGCCGGCTCTAGTTGGCTGGGTCCCCTCCGCTTCACACCGACGGCACGGGCGGCAGGCCGGGCAGCGACCAGGCCGTTCTGACGCGCTGGAGCGTGGCCCGGGCGAGGGTGTCGGCGGTGCCGATTTCACGGTGGGCTCGGGCGAGGACGGAGAAGGAGCGGGGGTGACCGGGGTCGGACCCCTCCTTGGTCCGCTCCTCGGCGAGTTCGTCCGTGAAGATCCGCCGCACCGTGTCCAGGTGATAGGCCCGATTGGCCAGCGTCGCGCCCCCGCGGGCACGTTCGCCGGTCGCCCCGGCCTGCCGGTGGATGAGGTCTCCCAGTTCGTCGAGCCGGCCGCCCTCGCCGAGCAGGTCCCGGCGGAAGAGCTGAGCCAGTTCCGCATGGTCCGTCGACCCGCCGACGGTGTTCGCGATGCGGTCGACCTCGCGGTCCACCAGCCGCCCGGCCAGATCGGTCAGCCGGGTGACCTGTTCCGTCGACACGTACGAGAAGGCCGCGCGGGCCGTCCGCAGCAGGTCACGGGGCATGCCGCCGGACAGACAGTGGAACAGGGCGGCGAAGGGGACCGGCAGCCCCACCACCCGTCGGCCCAGCAGTTGCTCGGCTGTCTTCTGATCGAGGGGTTCCACCCGGACGACCTCGTCCACCGCGCTGTCGAAGGTGTCCCGCCGGCCGATCGGCGCCAGCTCAGCCTCCCGCAGCGCCTCGTCGGAGACCGACAGCACGAACAGGCACTTCGGCACGTCGAACACGGCCTTCAGCTCGTTGAGGAAGGTGCGCGCGGTGGCGGCCGGCTCGATCCGGTCCAGCTCGTCGATCCCTATCACCAACCGCCGCTCCACCCCGTCCAGTTCCAGCGCGGTCCGGTTGAGGAACCTCTTCAGGGTGTCGACGATCTCGGGGTACGACTGGGGCTGCTCGGTGAACGAGGTCGCTCGCTTCGCCGACAGGTTCCAGGTCCGCCAGCCGGCGCTCAGGGCGGCCTCGTCCGACTGGGTCTGGAGATAGCGGATCGAGCGCTTGTGCCGCTCGGCCTCCGGCGCCGTGCCGAGACCCTCCCCGATCACCAGGTCGCACAGCTTGTAGAAGAGGTGGAGCATGAACTCCCGCCGGTCGAAGACGACCGGTACCGGCTCGACGAGACTCAGCTGACGCGCGGGACCCTCCTCGTCGACCTTGCAGAAGTTCCGCAGCAGTTGTGTCTTGCCGGCTCCCCGTGGCCCCGCCAGAGCTATGCTCCCGCCCTCCATCCCGGCGCTGATGACGGCAAGTTGACGGTCGGCCCGCGTCGGCACGTGCTCCTGGCCCGCGCGGAGCTGCCTCAGTCCCGGGGCGTCGGTGATCTTGAGGCAGGTGGAGAAGACAGGTTCGGTCCCGTCGTCGATGCGTGCCCGCACGAAGCTGGACAGGGCCTGCTCCAGGGCCTCCTCCCACTCGGTCCGGGCCTGTCGCTCCGCCCGGCTGCGCTCCCGGGTGTCGAGTACGCCGACCAGTTGGGTCAGCGAGAGCGAGTCCCTAGAGGCGTCCGACGCCAGCCGTCGCAGGGCCAGCGGCGGAAGCGCGGCCAACGCCACTGCCGCCGGCGTGAACCAGGAGCCCCAGCCGTATCCGCCGGAGTCCTGCAACGGGCGGTCGTGGCCGAGCTGCCAGGCGACCTCCGTCGGGTAGACCCCCAGCAGGACCGAGCAGAACAGTGCCAGGAGGCAGTACGGGATCCCCACGGTGACCAGCAGCTGACGCCCCTTGGCCGCCGGTACGCCCGCCCGTGCGTCGCGCGACAGGAGGTAGTAGGCGCACCAGGGCACGAAGGCCAGCGGGGCGGTGAACATGATCACGCCCAGGGCGCCCGAGAGCATGTTGTCCGCAACGGACTTGAACGTGGTGGAGCGGTGCTGAGTCAGCGCCTCGGTCAGCGCGTCGCTCCAGCCGGACGACACCACCACGAGGAGCGCCATCAGCAGCGCCAGCGTGCCGGCCGCCACCAGCACCCGACGGAGCCGAACCTCCAGACGAGCCCGCGAGACAGCATGCCGGTACGCGCTCTCCGCTTCCCGGGCCAGCCCCAGAATCTCGTCGCGCTGATCTTCGGCGGCGGCTTTCAGGTGCTCCTTGGGCACACCACCACTTCGGACCTCGGGCTCGCTCAGCACGCCCCCCAGCAGTTCTGCGAACAGCGTTTCTCTTCTCAGCACCGACACCATCAGGTACTTCCGCACCAGGACTCGAACCACACCACCTTGCCGCCCCTCGACACGGGATCCACACCCCACTTGTCGGCCACCGCGTCCACCAGCACCAGCCCCCGGCCGCCCTCGTCCTCCGGACCCGACTGCCCTGGAAACACCGGGAGTTGCCCGCAGCCGTCCGTCACCTCGACCCGCACCCCGCCCGTCCGCCGAGAGATCAGCACCTCACAACGCCGGTCCGGAACATGCCGTACGACATTGGCGACCAGCTCGGTCACGCCCAGCTCCACCGCGTCGGTGAGTTCGCGCATCCCCCACTGGTCCAGCAGCGAGCGGGCGATGGTGCGGATGTGCCGGGCCGAGTGCTCGCCGACGGTGAGCCGCAGGCGGTACTGGGGGCGGGAGGGAGGCAGGGGGGTGGGGGGAATGTATCCGTTCACGGTACGAGCCTGACCTGGGACGACTACGTTGGGCCAGCGAACGGATACAACGGGTCCCGAAGTGGGCCCGGTTGCGTAAGAGGGAGCGCCGCGTGACCCACATCAACACCCTCGACCCGGGCGCCTCGCCCCTCGACTACTACGGTTTCGAGCTGCGCCGGTACCGCGAGGAGGCCGGCCTGACCCAGAAGAAGCTCGGGGACATCGTCTACTGCACGGGATCGCTGGTCGGCCAGATCGAGACGGCCCGGAAGCTCCCGACGCTGCCGTTCAGCGAGCGGGTGGATGTCGCGCTGGGGACGGGTGGGACGCTGTCGCGGCTGCATGAGCTGGTGATGCGTAGTCAACTTCCGGCCTGGTTTCAGCAGGTGGCGGAGTTGGAGTCGCGGGCGATCGAGATCGGCACCTTCCAGACGCACATGGTGCATGGTCTGTTGCAGACCAAGGAGTACGCGCGTGCCGTGCTCGGCGTGCTGGACGACACCGACCTCGACGACCGCACCGAGGTGCGGCTGGCTCGGCAGCGCATCTTCGAGAAGGGCGAGGCGCCGGTCTTCTGGATGATCCTGAGCGAGGGGGCGCTGCACCAGGAAAACGGTGGTCCGGCGACCATGTGTGGCCAACTGGCACACCTGTTGTCCTTCGAGCACAACCCGAGGATCAACGTCCAGGTGCTGCCGTTCTCGGTGGGCGCGCACGCGGGCTCGCAGGGCTCATTCACCGTCTTCCGCTTCCCCAGCGATCCGACCATCGTCTACACCGAGGGGTACGGCAGCGGGCATCCCACCGCCAACCCGGACACCGTCAAGGACTGCTCGCTCCGTTACGATCATCTTCAGGCCGCCGCCCTCTCCCTCAAGGACTCGGCGGAGTTGATCCGGCGTGTGATGGAGGAGCGTTATGGAGAGCACCGAGATTCTGACGGGGATCCAGTGGCGTAAGTCCAGCTACAGCGGCGACCAGGGCGGCGAGTGTGTTGAGCTCGCCGAGGCGACCCACTCCGTCTCCATCCGCGACTCAAAGAACACGGCGGGCCCGATACTCACCTTCGGGCCCACCACCTTCACGGCGTTCCTGGACTGGACTACAGCCGCTGAATGATCGTGCCGGTGGCCAAGCCGCCCCCCGCGCACATCGTCACCAGCGCGAACTCCTTGTCCGCCCGCTCCAGTTCATGAAGTGCGGTCGTGATCAACCGGGCCCCGGTGGCCCCCACCGGGTGCCCGAGCGCAATCGCACCGCCGTTGACGTTGACCTTCTCCAGGTCCTGCTCGAAGACCTGGGCCCAGCTCAACACCACGGATGCGAAGGCCTCGTTGATCTCGACGAGGTCGATGTCCTTCAATGACATCCCCGCCTTGCCCAGCACCGCCTTCGTCGCGTCGATCGGGCCGTCGAGGTGGAAGTGCGGGTCGGCACCCACCAGTGCCTGCGCGACTATGCGCGCCCTCGGCCGCAGCTTCAGCGCACGCGCCATCCGTTTCGACGCCCACATGATCGCGGCCGCCCCGTCGCTGATCTGGGACGAGTTGCCCGCCGTGTGCACGGCCGTCGGCATCACCGGCTTGAGCCCCGCCAGCGCCTCCATGGAGGTGTCCCGCAGCCCCTCGTCCTTGTCGACCAGTCGCCACATGCCCTGCCCGGCACGCTGTTCGTCCTCGGTGGTCGGGACCTGGACCGCGAAGGTCTCCCTCTTGAAGCGTTCCTCGGCCCACGCCGCCGCGGCTCGCTCCTGCGAGACCAGGCCCAGTGAGTCGACGTTCTCCCGGGTCAGCCCGCGATGACGGGCGATCCGTTCCGCCGCCTCGAACTGGTTGGGCAGGTCGACGTTCCACTCCTCCGGGAACGGCTTCCCGGGCCCGTGCTTGGAGCCGGACCCGAGCGGCACCCGGGACATCGCCTCGACGCCGCAGCTGATCCCGACGTCGATGACGCCCGCCGCGATCATGTTGGCGGCCATGTGCGACGCCTGCTGGGAGGAGCCGCACTGACAGTCGACCGTCGTCGCCGCCGTCTCATAGGGCAGGCCCATCGTCAGCCAGGCCGTGCGCGCGGGGTTCATGGACTGTTCGCCGGCATGGGTGACCGTGCCGCCGACGATCTGCTCGACGCAGTCGGCGGGGATGCCGGTGCGGCCGAGGAGTTCGCGGTAGGTCTCGCCCAGGAGATAGGCGGGGTGCAGATTGGCGAGCGCGCCGCCGCGCTTGCCGATGGGGGTGCGTACGGCTTCGACGATCACGGGTTCGGCAGCCATGGGTGCGGGTCCTCTCGGAGGGCGCTGCGGAACTAGTACGCGTTCTAGTTCTGTGTGCAGTCTGCTGACGGAGACTCGTCTACCGCAAGGGTTGTGCGGGCAATTGGGGAGTCCATGCCTATTGCCAGTTGTAGAACCCGTTACTACCGTCACGGCGATCCCCTCCTAGCTGATGGACCGTCAGGAGCTGCCCATGCCCTGTCCCGCGCTTCCCGACGGGTTCGACTTCACCGACCCCGATGTGCTGCAACACCGCGTGCCCCTCCCGGAGTTCGCCGAGCTGCGCCGGGCCGAACCCGTCCGCTGGATCCCGCAGGCGCCCAACGTGGCCGGATTCCAGGACGAGGGCTACTGGGCGGTGACCCGGCACGCCGACGTCAAATACGTGTCCACACACCCGGAGTTGTTCTCGTCCACCCTCAACACCGCGATCATCCGCTTCAACGAACACATCGAGCGCGACGCCATCGACGCGCAGCGGCTGATCCTGCTGAACATGGACCCGCCCGAGCACACCCGGGTCCGCCAGATCGTCCAGCGCGTGTTCACCCCGCGCGCCATCCGCGCCCTGGAGGAACGGCTGCGGACACGGGCGTCGGCGATCGCCGCGAACGCCCGGCAACAGCCCGGCCCCTTCGACTTCGTCACCGAGGTCGCCTGCGAACTGCCCCTCCAGGCCATCGCCGAGCTCATCGGCATCCCCCAGGACGACCGGTCCAAGATCTTCGACTGGTCCAACAAGATGATCTCGTACGACGACCCCGAGTACGCCATCACCGAGGAGGTCGGCGCCGAGTCGGCCACCGAGCTCATCGCCTACGCGATGAACATGGCCGCCGACCGCAAGGCCTGCCCGGCCAAGGACATCGTCACCACGCTGGTGGCGGCCGAAGACGAAGGCAACCTCGGTTCCGACGAGTTCGGCTTCTTCGTGCTGATGCTGGCGGTGGCGGGGAACGAGACCACCCGCAACGCCATCACTCATGGCATGCACGCCTTCCTCACCCACCCCGAGCAGTGGGAGCTGTACAAGAGGGAGCGTCCTGCTACGGCGGCCGAGGAGATCGTCCGCTGGGCGACCCCGGTGGTCTCCTTCCAGCGCACGGCCACCCAGGACACGGAGTTGGGCGGAAAGCGCATAAAGAAGGGGGACCGGGTAGGAATCTTCTATGCCTCGGCGAACCACGACCCCGAGGTCTTCGAGAACCCGGACACCTTCGACATCACCCGCGACCCCAACCCCCACCTCGGCTTCGGCGGAGGTGGCCCGCACTACTGCCTGGGCAAGTCCCTGGCAGTGCTGGAGATCGACCTGATCTTCAACGCGGTGGCCGACGCGATGCCGGACTTACGGCTGGTCGGCGACCCCCGCCGCCTTCGCTCCGCATGGATCAACGGTGTGAAGGAATTGCAGGTCAGCACCGGCTGACCCGTCCCGAGGGAGGCAGGAGCACCCCTATCCCTACGCCCCGTTCCTGCCTCCCCCGCGATGTGTGACGCTCACCTGGCGAGCACCGCGGCGACCCTCGCGGCCATCTCCTCGTCCGTACTCAGCGGCGTCGGCGTGTAGTTGAGGACAAAGCCGACCCGCCCGTCGCGGGTGGAGAAGACGCGGGTCCGGTAGCCGTACACCTCGCCGGTCTTTCCCCAGAAGGTCACGCCGTTCACCACGGCCTGTTGCAGGCCCATGCTGTAGCGCGCCGGGCTGCCGTCCAGCATGCGCACGCCCTCCGGTGGCAGGGTGAAGAGCTTGGCCATGGCGTGCGGGGGCAGCAGCCGGCCGGAGAACAGCGCCCGTTGGAAGCGCAGGAGATCGTCGACCGTCGAGACCAGCTCGCCCTCGCCCCAACAGCTGGACATCTCGAAGGTGGTGGCGTCCTCAAGGGTGCCGTCGGTCATGCGCAGATAGCCGTGGATGTGCGGGCCGTGCAGATGAGGGTCGTGGCCCGGGGGCAGTGTGCCCTTCAGGTCCAGCGGTTCCAGGATGCGGGACCTGATCACCTCGCCGTACGGCCGGCCCGTCAGTCGCTCCACGAGGAGGGCGAGGAGGACGTAGGTGATGCCCCGGTACTCCTGCTTGGTGCCGGGCCGGAACTTGAGCGGTCGATCGGCGGGGATCGTGCGGACCCACTCCTCGGGCGTCCACCGGTCGAAGCGGTGGCGCAGGACGGCCTCGGGGGTGGAGTCGTCGGGCAGACCCTCGTGGTCGGGCAGGCCGCTGGTGTGGTTGAGCAACTGGCCGACGGTGATCTGCCCGAACCGGGGCGGCAGGAGGTCCGGGAGGTGGCGCCCGATCGGCGCGTCGAGCCGCACGCGGCGCTCGGCCCACAGTTGCAGCACGACCGTGGCCACGAACGCCTTGGTGACGCTGCCGGCCCGGAATCTGTCGGCGGGGTGCGGGCGGCGCCCGGTGCTGAGGTCGGCGACGCCCGCGGTGCCGTACCAGCGTTCGTCGTCTCGCGTCACGCTCAACTGCGCGGAGACGGACGGGGGGTGTGCGAGGTCGGAGATCGCGGCCTGTAATGCCGCGGTGTCCAGGGCCTGGGCGGTGGGGTGGGCGCGCTCGGCCGCCGTCGCGCCGGCCATCGGTCCGGAGGCCGCGAGCAGGGCCCCGGCGGCCACGGAGCCACGGACCAGGGAGCGTCGGGAGAGCTTTCGCGGGGGCATCGGGATCTTCAGCGGGGTCATGGAGATCATCCTGCCGACGCCGTTCGCGCGCTCCATCCGGGATGTCCCCCAGGCGCACCCGGAACTCGCCCCTACGAGTACGGCGAAGGCGGCGACCCGGGGATCAGGGGTCGCCGCCTTCGGTTCAGTGGGCCGGTCGCTCGGCTCAGTACCAGCCGTTCGACTGCCAGAAGTCCCACGCGCCGCACGCGCTGCCGTAGCGGTCCTTCATGTAGTCCAGGCCCCACTCGATCTGGGTGGCCGGGTTGGTCTTCCAGTCGGAGCCGGCGGAGGCCATCTTGTTGCCCGGCAGGGCCTGCACCAGGCCGTAGGCGCCGGACGAGGCGTTCGTGGCGTTGATGTTCCAGTCGCTCTCGTGGTCGACGATCTTGGAGAAGCACTGGTACTGGCTCGAGTCCGAGATCATCTTCTTCGCCACCGCCTGCGCCGAGGAGGACCCGGTCGTCGCTGCGTGCGAGGGCGCGGCGGCGAACAGGGTGCCGGCCGTGGCGGCGGCCAGGGCGGCACCGGCGAGGGCCTTCTTCGGGGCGGAGATGGTGCGGAAGAGGGAAACGGCGGACACGTGGAGCCTTTCGTCGGGGACATGCGTCGGCGCCGAGGCCCTGAGGGCACGTCGGCGCCGTGCGACGTCGTCCAGAGAAACAGGCCGGGAAGATGTCCGCAATGAGTGCTTTTGCTAGTTGTGGTCGTATGTGGAGAGATGCGTGCGCGTGTGACGTGGCTCTCAATGTGCAGGTGGGAGCGCACGTCGACGCGTGCATGACATCCTATTTGTCCCACTATGCTGCCTCGTAGGTGATGTGGCTCATGTGGGGTGGTTCACCGTGCGCGTGACGGTCCGCGCGCGGCACCTCACCCTGTGGGTGCGTCGAATGTGACCGGGCTCTCGAAGGCAGCCCGGCGGGTGGCCCGCCGCAGCGCCCGGAGAATCGCCGGGCCCAGGGTGAGCGTCAGCACGACGGTCACCAGCGCCCGGCCCAGGTCCCAGCCGAGGGACGTCGCCAGGCAGTACGCGACGAAGCGGGCCAGGTTGGCGAGCGGTCCGGCCTCGGGGTCGGGGGAGATGTTCGAGCCGTCCCGCACCAGAAAGGGCCAGCCCTGCATGTTCATCACCGTGCCGTACGCGAACGCGGCGAGGAAGCCGTACCCGGCCAGCAGGACCAGCTCCGCCCGGCCGCGCAGCCGGTCCGCGCCCGGCAGCAGCCCCGCGCCCATCGTGAACCAGCCCATCGACAGCATCTGGAACGGCAGCCACGGCCCCACCCCGCCCGTGAGCAGCGCGGACGCGAACATCGTCACGGCCCCCAGCACGAAGCCGAAGCCGGGGCCGAGCACCCGTCCGCTCAGCACCATCAGGAAGAACATCGGCTCGATACCGGCCGTCCCCGCCCCGAGCGGGCGCAGCGCGGCACCGGTCGCCGCGAGCACCCCGAGCATCGCCACCGCCTTCGGGCCCAGCCCGGATTCGGAGATCGTCGCCGCGACCACGGCGACCAGCAGCAGCAAAAGGCCGGTGAACAGCCAGGGTGCGTCCTGGGCGTGGGCGCTGACCTGGGAGGTGGGCGGAGCGAGGAAGGGCCATCCGACGGCGGCCACACCGACCGCGCTGACCAGGAGGAGCGCGGTGATGGAGCGCGGGCCGAGACGGATGGGGCGCGCCTGCCCCTGACCGCCGGTCATGACAGGGCCTGCCGTACCTGAGCGACCGTGAGCCACTGCTGCGGGGCGAGGATCTTGGTGATCTGCGGCGCGAAGGACGGCGAGGAGACCACGATCTCCGCCGTCGGGCCGTCGGCGATCACCTCACCCTCCGCGAGCAGGACCACCCGGTGGGCGAGTTCGGCGGCCAGTTCCACGTCGTGCGTGGCGAGGACGATGGCGTGGCCCTCGTCGGCGAGGTCGCGCAGCAGGGTGACGAGGTGCGCCTTGGCCGCGTAGTCGAGGCCCCGGGTCGGCTCGTCGAGGAGGAGCAGCGGAGGGCGGGCGGTGAGGACGACGGCCAGGGCGAGCGTCAGCCGCTGGCCCTCGGAGAGATCGCGGGGATGGATGTCGTCCGGGATGCCCGGCAGGAGCGCCGACACCAGGGCACGGCAGGTGCCGGGTTCGGCGCCCGCGTCGGTGTCGGCGGTCGCGCACTCGCCGGCGACCGTGTCGGCGTAGAGCAGATCGCGGGGTTCCTGCGGGACCAGACCGACGCGGCGGACCAGGTCGCGGGGTGCGGTGCGGTGGGGTTCGGCTCCGCCGACCGCGACCTGGCCCAAGGACGGTTCGACGAGGCCGACCAGGGAGCTGAGCAGGGTGGACTTGCCGGCGCCGTTGCGGCCCATGAGGGCGATGGTCTCGCCCGGGGTGACGGTGAGGTCGATGCCGTGCAGGGCGCGGACGCGTCCGCGGGTCACCGAGAGGGCCCGTACCTCGGCGGCGTAGGGGGACTGGGGGCTGAGGGCGGGGCGCTTGCGCCGGAACCAGCCGTGGGAAGGCGCGGGGGCGCCGCCCAGCGGCTCGGGGGGCGCCGGCTCGCGGTGGCCCCGGGTTCGTCGTGGTCGATCGCTGCCCGGCGGCGGCAGCCGTACCTCGGCCTCGGCCCCGCGCCCCTCGCCCGCGCCGCCGTCCCGCGCGCCGAGACGCTCCCGCAGGTCCGCCGCCCGTCGCCGGGCGTCCCGGACCGTCAGGGGCAACGGTGACCAGCCCGCCATCCGGCCCAGGGCCACCACCGGCGGGTACACCGGTGACACGGCCATGATCTCCGCCGGCGTGCCGAGGACCGGAGGTGTGCCCGGGGAGGGGAGCAGGGCGACCTGGTCGGCGTACTGGACGACGCGTTCCAGGCGGTGCTCGGCCATCAGGATTGTGGTGCCGAGGTCGTGGACCAGGCGTTGCAGGACCGCGAGGACCTCCTCGGCGGCGGCCGGGTCCAGGGCCGACGTCGGCTCGTCCAGGACCAGGACCCTCGGGTGCGGGGTGAGCACCGAGCCGATCGCGACGCGCTGCTGCTGGCCGCCGGAGAGGGTCGCGATGGGGCGGTCGCGGAGGTCGGCGAGGCCGAGCAGGTCGAGGGTCTCCTCGACGCGGCGGCGCATGACGTCCGGGGCGAGACCGAGCGACTCCATGCCGTAGGCGAGTTCGTCCTCGACCGTGTCGGTGACGAAGTGCGACAGCGGGTCCTGCCCGACCGTGCCCACCACGTCCGCGAGTTCGCGCGGCTTGTGCGTACGGGTGTCCCGGCCGGCCACCGTGACCCGGCCGCGCAGGGTGCCGCCGGTGAAGTGCGGGACGAGCCCGCTCACCGCGCCGAGGACGGTGGACTTGCCGACCCCCGACGGCCCGACGAGCAGCACCAGCTCGCCCTCCGGAACCTCGAAGTCCACGCCCTGGACGCTGGGTTCGGCGGCACCGTCGTACGTCACGGAGACGTTCTCGAAGCGGATCACGAGGTCTCCTCGGGGGCGGCGGGACTGCGGGGTGCGGGGCTGAGGAACGCCGGGAGCAGGCCGATGAGCACGGCCGCGGCCGGCCACAGCGGCAGCGTGGGCGCGACCAGCGGGACCACGCCGGGGTGCAGGGCGGCCGGATCGAGCTCGGCGGCGAGGATCAGCAGCGCGGGGACCGCCGCGCCGGAACCGGTGACCAGCCAGGCACGGGCGTCCCAGCGGTCCGGGCGGTAACGGGTGCGCAGCGAGCGGCGACCGCCCAGGCGCAGACCCGCCAGCGCGGCGAGGAGTCCGGCGAGGAGGACGGGCAGGCCGTAGGTCCCGCCCTGCGCGGTCAGCAGGCCGTACGTTCCCGCGCAGACGCCCAGCAGCCCGCCGAGGGTGAGCGCGGCCGTCGTACGGCGGACGCGGGGCGGGACGTCGGCGGTACGGCCGTAGCCGCGCGCGTCCATCGCGGCGGCGAGGGCGACCGAACGCTCCAACGCCCCCTCCAGGACCGGCAGCCCGACGTGCAGCAGACCCCGCACACCGGTGTCCGGGCGGCCGCGCAGCCGACGGGCGGCGCGCAGGCGCTGGACGTCGGCGATGAGGTTGGGGGCGTAGGTGAGGGCCACGACCACCGCCACGCCCATCTCGTACAGCGCGCCCGGCAGGGACTTGAGCAGCCGGGTGGGGCTCGCGAGGGAGTTCGCGGCGCCCACGCAGATGAGGAGGGCGGCCAGCCGCAGACCGTCGTAGAACGCGAAGACCAGGGTCTCTGCGGTGACCCTGCCACCCAGGCGGATGCCCTGCGCCCAGTCCGGGAGCGGGACTTCGGGGAGCGTGACGATGACGTGCGTGCCCGGGATGGGCGATCCGAGGGCCACGGCGAAGACGAGACGGATGACGATGACGACCAGGGCGAGCTTGACGAAGGCGGCGTAGGAACGCGCCCAGGGGGTGTCCGGGCGGCAGGACGCGACGACGTAGGCCGAGGTGGCGATCAGGAGGGTGAGGAGCAGGGGGTTGGTGGTGCGGGTGGCGGCCGTGCCGAGCGCGAGCGACCAGAGCCACCAGGCGCCGGGGTGCAGCGTCGCGCCGCGCCGGGGGTGGGGGCCGAGGCGGGGGGCGCCCGGGGCGCGCGTGGCCGCGGTCCGGGCGGGCATCAGGTGCGCCGCCGTCGTGCCTGCCAGACGGCTGCCGCCCCCAGTACCGCCACCACCGCGATCCCCGTGACCAGGCCGAGGGAGGGGCCGTCGGCGGAGTCCCGCTCGTCGCCGTCGGCCGCCTGCTCGCTCCCCTTGTCGGACCCCTTGTCGGCCGATGACGGCTCGCCGGCCCCCGACACCTGCTCCCCGCAGCCCTTGCGCGGATACCCGGCGATGGCGCACAGCAGGGCGTTCGTGTCGTAGCGCAGCGGCTCGGCGACCGCGGCCAGCGCCTCCGCGGTCGTCGCGTCGGGAGCGACCCGGGCACATGCCGTACGGCGACTCGGCGGCGCCTCGGCCGACGGCGCGTCCGCGGCCGTACCGAAGTCGATGACCAGGGCCACCCGCTTCTTGCCGTCCTGAGCGGGCGTTCGCGCGCAGATCACCGCGAACTGTGCCGCGCCCCTCGGCCGGGCCGCGTCCTTCGAGTCCTCGCTCACGGCGAAGCGGAAGCCCTGGACGTCGCCGTCGGACGGGCGGGCGAGGGACGGGCCCTGGGTGGCGTACGTCCAGGTGCCGCCGTCGCGTTCCCAGAAGGACCAGTAGCGGTAGCCGGTCGCCTGGGCGGCCTGGGCCGCGCCGGTCACGAGGACCAGCGCGGCCAGGAGCGGGGCGAGCACCCGGCGGATCACGATCGGCGGCCCTTGTTGCGGCCGCTGAGCAGGAAGCCGATGCCGATGCCGACCACGAGGAAGATGCCGACGTACCACCAGACGCCGAACGGGCTGCCGTCCTTGTCGTCCTTCTCCTCCTTGTCCGTGGCCGTCGGCGAGGCCTGCGGGGCCGGGCCCGTCGCGTTGAGCTGCTTGACCAGGTCGGAGCCGCCGAAGGCACGGGGGTCGGTGCCGGTGGCGTGGGCGGCGAGGATCAACTGGGCGTAGGCGGCCGGACCGCTCTGGGCGGCCCACTCGGCGGCGTTCTGCTCCAGCCAGCGCAGGGGCTTCTGGGCGGCGTCAGCCCCGGACTGCGCGGCGAGCGCGACGACCGCGTCGGCCGTGTTGCCGTAGTCGGGCTGGTCCTCGGCGCCGGGAAGGGCGGAGGTGAGGTGGCCGTCCTTGGCGAGGGCCTGGGTGAGGTAGGCGGCGCCGTTGGCGGCGGTCTGCTGGGGGGTGGGGTCGGAGGAACCGGAACAGGCCGGCTGCTTGTCCGACTCCTTGCTCGTCTCCTTGCCGGGGCTCACGACGAGGCCCTTGCCGAGCGCGCCGAGGACGCCCGCGGCGGTCGCGTCGGCGTTGGCGACCAGGGTGCCCTTCTTGTCCGGCTGGAAGGCGAGGGCGCCCGCGCCGTCGCCCTTGCACGGCAGGGCGAGAGCGGCCAGGGCGTCGTACGGGGAGTGCCCGTCCTTGACGACGTCCGCCGGCTTCTCGTCCACGGCGGCCAGCGCGCCGATCACGACGGACGTCGAGTTGGCGTCGGAGGCACCGCCCCCGGTGTATCCCCAGCCGCCGTCCTTGTTCTGCACGGACTTCAGCCAGGTCACCGCCTTCGCCGCGGCGGCGTCGTGGCCGCCGAGCGCGGCGAGTGCCTGTACGGCCGCGGCGGTGTTGTTGGTGTCGATCAGGGTCTTGGCGTCGCAGGCCGCGTCGGGGGTGGCGCGGTAGGGCGCGAAGGCGCCGTTCGCGCACTGCTGTCCCAGCAGCCAGTCCACCGCGCCCTTCGCCGGCTTCACCCCCACCGTGTCCTGCGCGAGCAGCGCGAGGGACTGCCGCCAGACGCCGTCGTAGGTGGGGTCGCTGTCGCCGTACAGCGCGGCGGGGAACGCCTGCGACGGCGAAGCGGAGGGGGAGGAGTCGGCGGCTACGGCCGGCGCGGCCGCGCCGATCACGACGGCGGCGGCCAGGACCGCGGCGCTGCGGCGGACGTACATGATCGGCGGATGCCCTTCCCTAGGGGAACCGGGCAGCGCAGGGGGGACCCCCATGGGCTCGGCTCCGTATACCTCGACGGTGCCGTGCTCCGGCCGACTTGCCGGGACACGTGAGCCGGTCACAGTCCCGTACGCGGCGATCCGGCTCACCGGCCTTCGACGACCGGTTCACGGTGGGGGCACCTCCCAGGCGCTTAGGGCACTGGGGGAGGGGCAGCGCCGGATTTGCACCGGCTTTTCCCCGTACGAGTGTGATGACGACGCCGTCACTCTACCCGGCGGTAGGCGGGGGCTGAGAGGTGGCTGTGGGGGCGGGCGGTCGCGTGCGCTCCCGGCCGCCGGCCCTGGGGGTGTCCCCGCCGAAGGGGAGGTGCAGGGTCCGTGAGGTGAGCAGCCAGGTGCCGTCCTCCGTCGTCCGGCGGAAGGTGTCCTCGTAGTGGCCGACCTGGACCGGCGGCCCGGCCGGGACGATGCCGCCCTGGTAGCCGTCGACCCGGTACGTCGAGAAGTACGAGGTCGCCGTGGCGGTACCGGGGGACGTCACCGTGACGAGGACGTTGGACATCAGGCGGCGCGAGAGCCGGTCGACGGGACGGGATCCGAAGTACTCGCGCAGCGCGTCCCGCCCCTCGACGAGCCGCTCACCCGCCGGCCACTCCCAGGTGCCGTCCTCCGTGAACAGCTCGGCGACGGAGGACGGTTCGCCGAGGTCGAGGCGGTGGACGAAGTCGACGACGAGGCGCTCGCAGGCTCGCTCGGCGAGCAGCCGTTCCAAGGGATCCATGGTGTGCATGGTGAACAGGGTGGCGCCTCGCGTACACGGGATGCCTCACACCGCCACGTACGCCACCGGCTCGCTCCCCGCCACCGCCTCCGCCCTCCCCAGCTTCACCAGCCGCCGCACATGGGCCTCCGCCTCCGCGATGGCGATGTTGCGTGAGCCGTACGGGATCTGGTCCCAGGGGCGGTTCCACTCCATGCGCTCGGCCAGTTCCCAGGGAGTGAGCGGGGTGGCGAGGAGGGTGCGAAGGTCGGTCAGGCGGGACTCGTGGTGGGTGAGCAACTCGCGGACCCGGGCGGGGGCGTCGGTGAAGGTGTGCTGGTGGGCCGGGAGCACTTCGGCGGGGGTGAGGCGGGCCACGCGTTCGAGGGAGGCGAGGTAGTCGCCCAGGGGGTCGGTGACCGTGGTGTCGTCCGGGTCCTCGTACAGGCCGATGTGCGGGGTGATCCCGGGGAGCAGGTGGTCGCCGGAGAAGAGGCGGCCGTGGCCGGGGAGTTGGGCCGGGTGGTCCTCCTCCAGGTGCAGGCAGACGTGGCCGGGCGTGTGGCCCGGGGTCCAGATGGCGCGCAGGGTCCGGCCGGGGAGGTCGAGGAGTTCGCCGGGGACGATCTCGCGGTCGGGGGCGGCGGGGGAGAAGCCGGGCAGGGCGCCGGGGCGGCGGGCCGCGCGCAGGGGGGCCACATGGGCCTCGGGGGCGCCTGCCGCCGTGAGCTTGGCGGCCATGTAGGAGAACCAGCGGTCGGAGTGGGTCGTGCGGGTGCGCCGTACGATCGCCGCGTCCGCCGCGTGCATCGCGATCCACGCCCCGGAGGCCTCACGCACCTTGCCGGACAGGCCGTGGTGGTCGGGGTGGTGGTGGGTGATCACGACGCCGTGGATCTCGGCGGGCGCGGTGCCGCAGGCCGCGAGGCCCTCGGCGAGGGTGTCCCACGAGGTCGGGTCGTCCCAGCCGGTGTCGATCAGTACCGGCCCGCGGTCGGTGTCGACGACGTAGACCAGGGTGTGACCCAGCGGGTTGTCGGGGATGGGGACCTGGAGGGAGCGGACGCCGCCGCCGTGGTCGTACACCTGCGTCATGGGCTCCCCAATCGCCGCGACACGTTCCGGCCGACTCGGTCACTATAACTAGAACGGGTTTCGATGGGAGCCCGAGTCATCTACCCATGCCTGCCGGTCTGCCCCGCGGCATCGACGCCGAGTCGTCCACCCGCAACCGGGCGGGACTTGTGCGGTCCGTGGACTCCTCCGGGTGGAACTGGTATCAGTTCCAGATATCTGATGGATCGTCAGAGTCACGCTCAGGGGAGGCGGTCGGCCATGACCGAGCTCGTGGAACACGGACAGCTGTTCATCGGCGGGGAGTTGACCGACCCCCTGGGCAAGGACGTCATCGAGGTGATCTCGCCGCACACGGAAGAGGTCATCGGACGCGTGCCGCACGCCTCGCCGGCCGATGTCGACCGGGCCGTCGCCGTGGCGCGCAAGGCGTTCGACGAGGGACCCTGGCCGCGGATGAGCCTCGACGAGCGGATCGAGGTCGTCACCCGCATCAAGGACTCCATCGCCGTACGGCACGAGGAGATCGCCCGTGTGATCTCCTCCGAGAACGGCTCCCCCTACTCCTGGAGCGTCCTCGCCCAGGCCCTCGGCGCGATGATGGTGTGGGACGCGGCGATCACCGTAGCGAGGGACTTCCCGTACGAGGAGGCACGTGACGGAGTCCTCGGGAAGATCCTCGTACGGCGTGAGCCGGTCGGCGTCGTGGCGGCCGTCGTCCCCTGGAACGTCCCGCAGTTCGTCGCCGCCGCCAAGCTCGCGCCCGCACTGCTCACCGGCTGCACGGTGATCCTCAAGCCGTCGCCGGAGTCGCCGCTGGACGCCTATCTCCTCGCGGAGATCGCGCAGGACGCGGGGCTGCCGGAGGGAGTGCTGTCCGTGCTGCCCGCCGACCGTGAGGTGAGTGAGTACCTGGTCGGGCATCCGGGCGTCGACAAGGTCTCCTTCACCGGCTCGGTGGCGGCCGGCAAGCGCGTCATGGAGGTCGCCGCCCGCCATCTCACCCGTGTGACGCTGGAGTTGGGCGGCAAGTCGGCGGCCGTCGTCCTGCCGGACGCGGACGTCGAGACGACCGTCGCCGGTGTCGTCCCGGCGGCCTGGATGAACAACGGCCAGGCGTGCGTGGCCCAGACGCGCATCCTGCTGCCGCGCTCCCGCTACGACGAGTTCGCCGAGGCCTTCGCCGCCGCGGCCGGCGCGCTGGTGGTCGGCGACCCGCTGGACCCGGCGACCCAGGTCGGCCCGCTGGTCGCGGAGCGGCAGCGGCGCAGGAACCTCGACTACATCCGGATCGGGCAGGAGGAGGGCGCGAAGATCCTGACCGGCGGCGGCCGCCCGGCCGGGCTGGAGCAGGGCTGGTACGTCGAGCCGACCCTCTTCGGCGACGTGGACAACTCCATGCGGATCGCCCGCGAGGAGATCTTCGGACCGGTGATCTGCCTCCTGCCGTACGGCGACGAGTCCGAGGCCGTGAAGATCGCCAACGACTCCGACTACGGCCTCAGCGGCAGCGTCTGGACGGCCGACACCGCGCGGGGCATCGAGGTCGCGCGGCAGGTCCGCACCGGTACGTACTCGGTGAACACCTTCAGCCTGGACATGCTGGGCCCGTTCGGCGGCTACAAGAACTCGGGGCTGGGCAGGGAGTTCGGGCCCGAGGGGTACGGCGAGTATCTGGAGCACAAGATGATCCATCTTCCGGCCGGCTGGGAGGCGTGAGCGGGGATGGGTGACCGCTGGCACGTCGAGGTCGACCGGTCCGTGTGCATCGGCTCGGCCCAGTGCGTCCACCACGCCCCCGACGGTTTCCGCCTCGACACCGGCCGTCAGTCCCATCCGGCCGACCCGGAGACGGACGCGAACGAGCGGATCCTGGCGGCGGCCGAGAGCTGCCCGGTGGAGGCGATCGTGATCACGCTGCTGGGAAGTGGGGAGCCGGTGTTCCCGCCCGAGGAATAGCGCCGGAAATGTTGCTGCCGGGGGGTACATTTCCGGGCATTCGTTCTATTCTGGAAATGGCCTACGGGGCGAGTGAGGGAGTTCGAACCGGAGTAGCCGACTCTGGCAGGAGGCACACGGCTTCCGCCGGGGCCGACGTCGACGGTCCGGGCTGAGAGGCCGGAAGGCAGTGGTCGGGCCGGAAGGCGACCCCCAACACCTGATCCGGACCATGCCGGCGAAGGGAACCCGTCTCGTAGGTCCTCCTTGTGCCCTGCCGGGTCCGGTGGGCCCTCCTTTTACGCCGCCGGGTCTCGTGGGGGCCCTACTTGTGCCCCTCCGGGTTGGTCAGGTCGATCAGGCGGCAGACCGTCTCGATGTCGATCTTCACCTGGGCGATCGAGGCGCGGCCCGACAGCCAGGTGATCAGGGCCGAGTGCCAGGTGTGCTCGATGACGCGGACGGCGGAGAGCTGCTCGGGCGTCGGGTTCTCCAGGCCCATCGCGTCCAGGATGATCACCGTGGTCTGGCGGGATACCTGGTCGACCTCGGGGGAGACGCTGCGGTCGGCGAAGGTCAGCGCGCGGACCATCGCGTCGGCCAGATGCGGCTCGCGCTGGAGGGCACGGAAGGCCCGCATCAGGGTCTCCGCGACCCGCTGCGCGGCCGTCTCGCCCTGCGGCGGCTTCTTCCGCAGCGTGCCGTGCATGTGCTCCAACTGGTCCTGCATCGTGGCGACCAGCAGATGGACCTTGGACGGGAAGTAGCGGTACAGCGTGCCGAGCGCCACCTGCGAGGACTCCGCGACCTCGCGCATCTGCACGGCGTCGAAGCCGCCCCGGCTGGCGAGCTGCGCGCTGGCGTGCAGGATGCGCCGGCGGCGGGCCTCCTGTCGCTCGGTGAGAGGCGGGGAGGAGGCGCTCGCGCTACTGACTTCCGCAGGCATGGATCCCGTTCCGTGACAGTCGGTGAGGGTGAGTGACCGGACAGAGCATGCCAGGGCATCGGCCGTGGCGTGAATCACCTGATCCATCGCTCACAGCGGCGCTACCTGCCGGTAGATTCAGAGCCTCTTGAACGATCAAGTCTGAAACTTGTTCTAGATTAGCGTCCCGGCGTAATCTCGCGGGACAGAGCAGGGAGAAGGGGGTCCGGAGTGACCGCTGGGGCCAGGGAGGCCGGGTCCTCCAAGGGCCTTGCCGCCGACGGCGGGCGACCGCTCGACATCGCGCTTCTCACCTATAAAGGGAACCCGTTCTGCGGCGGCCAGGGCGTCTACGTACGGCACCTCTCCCGCGAACTGGCCCGCCTCGGGCACCGCGTAGAGGTCATCGGCTCCCAGCCCTACCCGGTCCTCGACGACAGCGACGACCTCGCCGGCCGCGTCACCCTCACCGAGCTCCCCAGCCTCGACCTCTACCGCCAGCCCGACCCCTTCCGCACTCCGGGGCGCGACGAGTACCGCGACTGGATCGACGCGCTCGAAGTGGGCACCATGTGGACCGGCGGCTTCCCCGAGCCCCTCACCTTCTCCCTCCGCGCCCGCCGCCTGCTGCGCGCCCGGCGCGGCGAGTTCGACGTCGTGCACGACAACCAGACGCTCGGGTACGGCCTGTTGGGGGATGTCGGCGCGCCCCTCGTCACCACCATCCACCACCCCATCACCGTGGACCGCCAGTTGGAGATCGACGCGGCGGACGGGTGGCGGCGACGGATGTCGGTGCGGCGCTGGTACGCCTTCACCCGGATGCAGAAGCGGGTGGCGCGCCGGCTGCCGTCCGTGCTGACCGTGTCCGGTACGTCTTGCGCGGAGATCGTCGACCATCTCGGCGTACGGCAGGACCGTATCCACGTGGTCCATATCGGCGCGGACACCGACCTGTTCTCGCCAGATCCTTCGATACGGCAGGTTCCGGGCCGGATCGTCACGACGTCCAGCGCCGATGTCCCGCTCAAGGGCCTGGTCTTCCTCGTCGAGGCACTCGCCAAGGTCCGCACCGAGCACCCCGACGCCCATCTCGTCGTCGTCGGCAAACGGCCCGAGGAGGGGCCGGTCGCGCAGGCGATGGAGCGGTACGGCCTCGAAGGCGCCGTCGAGTTCGTCAAGGGCATCTCCGACGCCGAGCTCGTCGACCTGGTCCGCTCGGCTCAGGTCGCGTGCGTGCCGTCGCTGTACGAGGGCTTCTCGCTGCCGGCCGCCGAGGCCATGGCCACCGGGACGCCGCTCGTCGCCACGACCGGCGGGGCGATTCCCGAGGTCGCCGGGCGGGACGGCGAGACGTGTCTGGCGGTGCCGCCGGGCGACGCGGGGGCGCTGGCCGCAGGCCTGAGCCGACTGCTGGGCGACCCGGAACTTCGGACACGGCTCGGCTCGGCCGGCCGTGAGCGGGTGCTGGAGCGCTTCACCTGGGCGAGGGCAGCGGAGGGCACGGTGGCCCGGTACCGCGAGGCGATCGCCCGGGACGAGGGCGCGGACCAGCGCCGCCCCGCGGCTGCGCCGGCCACACCGCCGACGACGGCGGGCGCCGGCGAACTCGCCGCGGTGACGGCTGCCTCGGGCCCCGGTGAGCCGGCCCGACGGCCCGGTGAGCCGGCCCGTAGGCCCGGTGAGGCGGCCCACGCCACCAGCACCCCCCGCGTCACGGACACCCCCCACGCCGACGAGTCCCCCCGTATGACCGAGGCCGCCCAGTGACCGCCGTGCGCACCCCTGCCTCAGGCGCCTCCCTCCGCCCCTGCCCAGCCCCCCGCTCCGACCGCGAAAGCAGGCCCACGTGCTGACCGTCGACTTCTCCCGGTTCCCGCTCGCCCCGGGCGACCGTGTCCTGGATCTCGGCTGTGGTGCCGGTCGGCACGCGTTCGAGTGCTATCGGCGGGGCGCCCAGGTCGTCGCCCTGGACCAGAACGGTGAGGAGATCCGCGAGGTCGCGAAGTGGTTCGCGGCGATGAAGGAGGCGGGAGAGGCCCCCGAGGGCGCGACCGCGACGGCCATGGAGGGCGACGCGCTCGCCCTGCCCTTCCCCGACGAGTCCTTCGACGTCGTGATCATCTCCGAGGTGATGGAGCACATCCCGGACGACAAGGGCGTGCTCGCCGAGATGGTGCGGGTGCTCAAGCCCGGCGGCCGGATCGCCGTCACCGTCCCGCGCTACGGCCCCGAGAAGGTCTGCTGGACACTGTCCGACGCCTACCACGAGGTCGAGGGCGGCCACATCCGCATCTACAAGGCGGACGAACTGCTCGCGAAGATCCGGGAAGCCGGGCTGAAGCCGTACGGCACCCACCACGCCCACGCGCTGCACTCCCCGTACTGGTGGCTGAAGTGCGCGTTCGGCGTCGACAACGACAAGGCGCTGCCGGTGCGGGCGTACCACAAGCTGCTGGTCTGGGACATCATGAAGAAGCCGCTGGCCACCCGGGTCGCCGAACAGGCGCTGAACCCGCTGATCGGCAAGAGCTTCGTGGCGTACGCGACCAAACCGCACCTGCCGCGGCTGTCCGAGACCTCCGAGACCTCCGAGGCGGCGGCCAAGTGACCACGCCCCGGACAGAACACCTCGTCCTGCCCGGGGTCCTCACCGCCGAGCAGGCCGCCGCGACCGTGGCCGGCATCCTCGCCGAACAGCGGGAGGACGGGGCCATCCCGTGGTTCCGCGGGCACCACCTCGACCCGTGGGACCACGTCGAGGCGGCGATGGCGCTGGACGCGGCCGGTGAGCACGACGCCGCCGAGCGGGCGTACACCTGGTTGTTCACGCACCAGAACGAGGACGGATCCTGGTACGCGGCCTACGCGGACGGGGCGTTCGACGACGTCACCGACGCCGGGCGGGAGACCAACTTCGTCGCCTACATAGCCGTCGGCGTCTGGCACCACTACCTCTCCACCGGCGACGACACCTTCCTCGACCGCATGTGGCCCTCGGTCTACGCCGCCATCGAGTTCGTCCTGAAGCTCCAGCAGCCGGGCGGGCAGATCGGCTGGCGGCGCGACGACGACGGAACGGCGACCGACGACGCGCTGCTCACCGGCAGCTCCTCGATCCATCACGCGCTGCGGTGCGCTCTCGCCATCGCCGAGCAGCGGGAAGAGGCCCAGCCGGACTGGGAGTTGGCGGTCGGTGCGCTACGGCACGCGATCCGGCGGCATCCCGAGCGGTTCCTGGACAAGGACCGCTACTCCATGGACTGGTACTACCCCGTGCTGGGCGGCGCGTTGACCGGCGCCGAGGCCAAGTCCCGTATGGAGGAGGGCTGGGAGCGGTTCGTCGTGCCCGGACTCGGGGTGCGGTGCGTGGTGCCGAACCCGTGGGTGACGGGCGGGGAATCGGCCGAACTCGCCCTCGCGCTGTGGGCGATGGGCGAGTCCGACCGGGCGCTCGGCATCCTCCAGTCCATCCAGCATCTGCGGGACGCCGAGAGCGGGTTGTACTGGACCGGGTACGTCTTCGAGGACGAGGCCGTATGGCCGCGCGAACTCACCACCTGGACAGCCGGTTCCCTGCTGCTGGCCGTCGCGGCGCTCGGTGGGCACGAGGCGACCTGCGCCGTGTTCGGCGGGGACCGTCTGCCGGCGGGACTGGACCCGGACTGCTGCGGCTGAGGGGTCCGGCCGCCTCAATGGCGCTGTACTCGACCGGCGATGGCGTGACCCACGAACAGGTACACGACCGCCGCCAGACCGTAACCGGCCACCACGCGCGCCCACTCCTCGTCGAAGGTGAACAGGTCGTACGACCAGCCGGCCAGCCAGCGGGCCGCGTCATGGACGAACTGGACGAAGTCGTTCGCCCGGTTGGCGTCCAGCAGGTACATCAGAATCCACAGGCCCAGAATGAGGGCCATGACGTCGGCGACGATCGCTATGACGCGGCCGGCCGTACCGTTGCTATATCTAGGGGACATGCCCTCCGTGTTGCCCTTGACGCGTGAACGAAACCTGCTCCGCGGTGCGCGGCACCGAGACACGAACGGGTCGATTCGTTCAACTGGCGTTCCCTGCGGTGTCGTTCACCGGTCAACACGATCACCGACGATCTCCTCCCGGAGAGGGCAGGAGAGCCGGTGTCCGACGCAGACAGACCGCACGCCACATCCGAAGCCGACAGACCACGCACCGCGCGCGAACCACGACTGCGCACCCGTGACAGGGACCGCCCCCGCAGCCGATTACCGATCCACGTCCTGATCGCCCTTCCGCTCGCGCTGACGGGCCTGATCGCCCTGCTCGTCACGGGCAACGCGCTGCGCCCGTTCGACCGCATCACCACGATCGAGGCCAGGATGGCCTCCAAGTCCGACTACTTCAAAGACCCCGAGGTGCAGCGGCTGCTGCTGAAGCACGGTCTGCGCGTCGACATCCACCGGCTCGGCTCCCGCGGCATCGCCACCCAGTCGCTGGCGGGCATGGACGCCGTCTTCCCGTCCGGCCAGCCCGCGGCCAAGCAGATCCTCGAACGGCAGGACGGCTCGGTCCGTTCGGTCCGCCCCTTCGTGACACCGCTGGTGCTCGGCACGTTCCGGGCCTACGCCGAGACCCTGGAGAAGGCCGGCGTGGCCACCGCCCAGCCCGCCCAGGGCGGAGCCAGGACCCTCTACTACGACCTGGACATGCGCAAGTTCATGGGCCTGCTCGACGGCAGGACCGGCGAGAAGAACGAGCAGACCATCGGCGACCAGGACCGGGACAGCGCCCCCGAACGCGCCGACACCTGGAACGGCATCGGCTTCGACCGGGCCGGCGGGCGCAGCAACAGCGGCCGTGTCCTGGTCCGCACCTCCAGCGTCTGCGAGTCGAACTCCGCCGGCACCTACCTGAGCATCCTCGCCTTCGTGAAGAACGGCGACAGCACACCCGGAGCCGGCCAGACCGACCAGGCCACGGCGAAGAAGGACGCCCGGGACGTCGCCGCGAAGATCAAACCGCTCATCGACCTCCAGGGCATGTGGGCCGACGAACAGGCCGACAGCTACCTCTCCGACCTCGGCGAGAGCATCGCGCCCATCTCGCTGATCTACGAGCACCAGTACCTGGCCCACCAGATCGAGTACGAGCAGAAGTACGGCAAGCAGGACACCGACCGCGTCCTGCTCTACCCCACCCCCTACGCCCTCACCGAACCGCAGCTCATCTCCCTGAACGAAAAGGGCGACCGGCTCGTCCGGGTCATCGAGAACGACCCCGAACTGCGCCAGCGGGCCATCGAGTTGGGCTTCCGCGTCCGCTTCTCCGGCGAGGAGGGCACCAGCGACCAGCTCAACGCCTACCTCGGCGAGCACGGCATCCAGGTGCCCACCCCGAACCGCGACGAGACCAAGGTGTACGAACCCGACCTGGACGTCCTCCAGGAGATCATCAACTTCGTGGGCTCCTGCCCCGAGCCCGTCCTGGACGCCCCGTGAGGCGCCGCGTCCGCGCCCTCACGGCCGGGCTGACACTGACCCTGCTCGCCGCCCTCACCTCCTGCACCCAAGGGAACGAGGACGTCACCCTGCGGGTCCTCGCGAGCCCGGAACTCGCCGACCTGGAACCCCTGCTGGACCAGCTGCGGGACGACACCGGCGTCCGGCTGGACATGGACTACCGGGCGACCGCCGACCTCTCCGGCGCCCGGGACTCGTCGTACGACCTGGCCTGGCCCGCGTCCGACCGTTCCTACCTGCTCGGGCTGGAGGAAGCGGGGCAGCGGGCCGCCCGCCCGGAGTCGACCCCGATCATGCGCTCGCCCGTGGTCGTCGGCCTCACGCCCGAAGCCGCCGACACCCTGCGGGCCGAGCAGCCGGACACCGGGCTGTCGTGGGCGGACATCGCGGACGCCGCCGCCGACGGCACCGTACGGTTCGGGATGGCCGATCCCCGCAGCAGCGACACCGGGCGCGCCGCACTCGTCGGAGTCGCCACCGCGGCCGCCGGCACCGGCAGCGCACTGCGCGAACAGGACGTCTCCTGCGACCGGTTGCGCGGCTTCCGCTCCGGCCAGACCCTCACCGGCGCCAGCTCACGGGAGCTGATCGCCTCCTACCCCGGCCGTCAGGGCGAAGCCAACGCCCTGATCGCCCACGAGTCCGAGCTGCTCTCGCTGAACGCCTCGGACAAGCTGCGCGCGCCCCTGGAGATCGTCCACCCCGAGGACGGCATGGTGCTGTCCGACTTCCCGCTGCTCCTCCTCGACCCCGACGAGCGGGCCGCGTACCGCAAGGTCGTCGACTGGCTGCTGCGGGACGACGTACAGCGCGACCTGATGCGCCGCACCTGGCGGCGCCCCGTCAACCAGAACGTCACACCGGCCGAGCCGCTGCGCGAGTCCGTCGGCAACGCCCTGTCCTTCCCCGACCGGCTCTCCATCGTGCGGCAACTCGTCGCCGACTACGGCGATCCCGCGCACGCCACCACCGACCAGGTGCTGTTCCTGCTCGACTTCTCCGGCTCCATGCGCGGCGGGCGCATCGCCGACCTGCGCGCCGCCTTCGCCGGCCTCAGCGGCGCCGACGCCTCCGCCACCGGCAAGTTCGCCCGCTTCTACCGGGGCGAGCACCTCACCGTCGTACGGTTCGGCGGCCGGGTCCTGGAGGAACGTACGGTCACCGTCCGCGGCGACGGCGATCTGCGCACCCTCGGCAAGGTCGTCGCCGCGGACTCCTTCGACGACTCCACGGCCGTCTGGTCGGCCCTCGACCGCGGCTACGCCATCGCCGCCGACGCCGTGCGCGAGCAGCCCCGACGACCGGTGGCCATCGTGCTGATGACGGACGGCGAGAGCAACGCGGGCATCTCCTACGAGGAGTTCCTGCGCCGGTACGACCGGCTCGGCGCCGACGCCCGCGAAGTGCCCACCTTCCCCGTGCACTTCGGGGAGGCGGACGCGGCCGCGCTCAAGAAGGCCGCGCAGGCGACCGGCGGCCGCATGGTCGACGCCAACCAGTCATCGCTCTCCGACGCTTTCAAGGAGATCCGTGGGTGTCATTGACAGTCAGTGGTGGAGCATACGGTGGCCCTGGATGGTCGTCTGGCTCCTGACGGCGGTCTGCGTCGCGGTCGTGGCGCAGTACGCGGTGGCGCGCTGGGTGGCCGCCCGGCGCAGACGGCGGGTGCGGGACGGACGCATGTTCTCCGGCATGTGCATCTATCTCCACGAGACCCGGGTCGAGGGCGTCGCGGACATCCTCGGCATACCGAAGGCGGACGTGAACGTCTCCCACGAGACCAGCGTCTCCACCGGCTTCGGGCTGTTCGGCAGGGTCACCGTCGGCGGCCGGGCCGAGCGCGACACCAACACCCAGACACGCAGGGAGTACTGGGAGCCCAACACGCCGATGAAGACGATCCGCCTGATCATGGACCGCCTGCGGGAACGGGACATGGTGGTGGACGCCGACCTCGCGACCGGGCACCTCTTCCTCACCGCCGCCCTCGCGGACGAACTGCGCGGCACGGAGGCCGGGGGAACCCCGCTGACCGCCGTCCGGGGGACGTACGTCTCCGTCTCCGGCCTCTTCACGGTCCGCAGGAACGGCGACGACGTCGTCCTGCGCGCCCGCTACGGCACCGGCGAGCCACGCGCCCAGGTGAAGATCACCTGCGAGGCGTCCTGGGTCCGCGAGGAGGAGTTCCGGGTCGACAGCTTCTCGGCGGACGAGGAGTTCCCGGCGACCTGTCTGGGCCGGGTGCGCACCTGGAACGCCACGACCGGCGAACTCACGCTGGACCCGATCTCGGTCTTCCAGTGAAGCATCTCCGGCCGCCCGGCTAGGAGTTGAGCTCGGCGAGCACCCGCAGCGTCCGCCGGTCGGGCGCCAGCACCAGCAGGTCGGTCACCGGCCCCTTCCGCCACAACTCCAGCCGCTCCGCGATTCGTTCACGCGGCCCGACGAGCGAGATCTCGTCGGCGAAGGCGTCCGGCACGGCGAGGACGGCCTCCTCCTTCCGCCCGCTGAGGAACAGCTCCTGAATCCGCCGCGCCTCCTCCTCGTACCCCATGCGCGCCATGAGATCGGCGTGGAAGTTGCGGGCCGCATGGCCCATGCCGCCGATGTAGAAGCCGAGCATGGCCTTGACGGGGAGGAGCCCCTCGGAGATGTCGTCGCAGACCTGGACGCGGGCCAGGGGCGCGACGAGGAACCCCTCGGGCAGCTCGCTCACGGCCTCGCCGTACACGTCGGGCCGGCCGGGCGCCCAGTACAACGGCAGCCAGCCGTCGGCGATCCGGGTCGTCTGGGCGACGTTCTTCGGCCCCTCGGCGCCGAGCAGGATCGGCAGATCCGGCCGCAGGGGATGGGTGATCGGCTTGAGCGCCTTACCGAGGCCGGTGCCGTCCGGTCCGCCGTACGGGTGGGAGTGGAAACGCCCGTCGAGCGCCACGGGCCCCTCGCGCCGCAGCACTTGCCGTACGACATCCACGTACTCCCGCGTCGCGGTGAGCGGAGACTTCGGGAACGGCCGTCCGTACCACCCCTCCACCACCTGCGGCCCGGACAACCCGAGCCCCAGCAACATGCGGCCACCGGAGAGATGGTCGAGGGTGAGGGCGTGCATCGCGGTGGTCGTGGGGGAGCGGGCGGCCATCTGTGCAACAGCGGTACCCAGCTTGATCGTCGACGTCCGCGCGGCGATCCAGGTGAGCGCGGTGAACGCGTCGGAACCCCAGGACTCGGCGGTCCACACGGAGTCGTAGCCGAGCCGCTCGGCCTCCTGCGCCAGCGGTACATGGTCCGGGGAGGGGCCGCGCCCCCAGTAGCCGAGTGCGAGCCCGAGCCGCATACCGCCTCCTGACGATGCGTCAGTTCCGTCTTCGGGCCTGCGACTGTACGACAACGGCCCCTCACCGGGAAGGGTGAGGGGCCGTGGCGCTGCCTGCTGAACTCAGCCGCGCTGAATACCCGAGGTGTCCTGAAGCACGCCCCGCCGACCGTCCTGCGTCTGCGCGACCAGGGCCGCACCACGCTGCTCGACGGCCAGGTACCAGGTGCCCGGCGCCAGTTCGGCGATCGGCGACGGCGAGCCGTCCTCCGCGAACAGCGGCCGCGGCACGGGTACGGCGAACCAGAACGGCGAGAAGTCCCCGGCGGGAGCGGGCGTGGGCGCCGGCGCCTGCGGCTGCCCACCACCGAAGGGCTGCCCCTGCTGCGGCTGACCGCCGTACGGCTGCCCGGGCTGCGGCTGCTGAGCACCCGGGTACCCGTAACCACCCTGCGGCTGCCCGCCGTAGGGCTGCGGAGCCGCGGGCCGGGGGGCCGGGAGGAGGGCGGCCTGGAGGGCGGGGACGAGGGGGGTGGCGATGGCGCCGGCGGCGAGGATCAGGGCGGCGATCAGGCCGAGGATGAGGCCGGCACCGGCGCCGTCCGCGTCGATCGTCCACCACAGCAGAGCCCAAGCGGCCGCGACCGTCAGAGCGGCACCGATGGCCGCCATGTCGAGGCCCGCCACCTTGCGCGGCTGGGGGAGAAGACGGGCGACCACGATGAGCGCGCCACCGACCACGCCAGCCATGTACGTGCCGAGTCCCAGTCCGAGGCTCATGCCCCAGGCGTTCGGGACGTCGACAGCGTTGCAGAAGCTGCCGTCACAGCTGGCAACATCGAGAAGAGACGCGATGAACAGCAATACCGCTGCTCCGATCACCACGCCGTCGCCTCGAGTGAGGGAGCGGATATTCACTTCAGGTCCTTCGTCAGTCGTCTCAACATCGGCATCGCTGGAGGCGTCGCTGTCACCATGTCGCCGTCAGGCCCGGTGTGAAGCGCGGGGGTGGCCCCTCATCGTACGAACGACCTTATCGTCCGACCGACGAGGCTGTCCGCCGGGATCAGCCCGTGGACGACTACCCCCGCAGGAAACTCACCATTCCCTCAGAGATTCCTTGCGCCGCCTTCTGCCGCCACGCCCCGCTGGTGAGCAAGGCCGCGTCCTTGCTATCGCGCATGTTGCCGCACTCGATGAACACCTTGGGAACCGTTGACAGATTGAGACCGCCGAGGTCCTTACGCGTGACCAGGCCGGTGCCCGCGCCGACGTAGTTGGAGGGGGCGCTGCCCGTGACGCGGACGAAGGAGCCCGCGATGCGCTCGCCGAGGTCGCGGGAGGGGGCGACGATGGGGCCGGTGTTCGCGGCGCCCTCGTTCACCTTGCCGGGGAGGATGACGTGGAAGCCGCGTTGGCCGGTGCCCGCGCCGTCCGCGTGGAGGGAGACGACGGCGTCGGCGTGCGCCCGGTTGCCGATCTCGGCCCGCTCGTCGACACAGGGGCCCCAGGAACGGTCGCCGTCCTGCGTGAACTTGACCGTGGCGCCCTGCTTCTCCAGCAGCGTGCGCATGCGGTGGGCGACGTCGAGGGTGAACTCGGCCTCGGAGTAGCCGTCGTTCGTCGACGTACCGGTCGTGTCGCACTCCTTCCAGTTGGTGCCGATGTTCACCTTGCGGTTGATCTCGGCCGAGTGCCGGAAGTTGTTCGGGTTGTGGCCCGGGTCGATGACCACGACCTTGCCCTTGAGGGGGCCGGAGGCGGGGTCCGTCGTCGGGGTGGGGCCCGGGGGCTTGTCGTTGTTCGTCGCGGAGATCGTCGGCGCCGAGTCCGACGGCGCCTGCGACGGCCGTACGGCGGCGTTGCCGGCGCCGTCCCCGCCGCCGGAGCCGCCCATCGCCTCGTACAGCACCCACCCGAGCAGGGCCCCGGGCACCAGGGCGGCGACCGCGACGGTCAGGGTTCGGCGGCGGCTGCGGCGGGGCTGGGGAGGATCGAAGTCCGGACCTACGTACGACACGCCTGACACCTTACGGGCCGACCCCGGCCGGCGCGGGAAGGCCACGGCCGAGCCGCGCCGGAGTTCAGATTCCCGTGCCCGTCCGCTTCAGCACCCGCAGCGAGTCCGTCACCGACACCTCGGTGAAGGCGCCGGACTCCAGCGCCCGGAGGTAGACGCGGTACGGGGCCTGGCCGGTGAACTCGTCCTTCGGGTCCGGGAACACGTCGTGGATCAGCAGCAGTCCGCCCTCCACCACATGCGGCGCCCAGCCCTCGTAGTCGGCGCTCGCGTGCTCGTCGGTGTGGCCGCCGTCGATGAAGACCAGGGCGAGGGGGGTGCTCCAGAGCTTCGCCACCTGGGGGGAGCGGCCGACCAGGGCGATCACGTGGTCCTCCAGGCCCGCCCGGCGCAGGGTGCGGCGGAACGTCGGCAGGGTGTCCATCAGGCCCAGTTCCGGGTCGACGGTCTCCGGGTCGTGGTACTCCCAGCCGGGCTGCTGCTCCTCGCTGCCGCGGTGGTGGTCGACCGTGAGGGCCGTCACCCCGGCCGCTCGGGCGGCGTCGGCGAGCAGGATGGTGGAGCGGCCGCAGTACGTGCCGACCTCCAGCAGCGGCAGACCGAGCCGTCCGGCCTCCATGGCCGCCGCGTACAGGGCCAGGCCCTCGCCCGTGGGCATGAATCCCTTCGCCGCCTCGAACGCGGCCAGAATCTCGGGCATGGGGGCCGGGGCCATGGGGGTCCTTCCGGTTGCGCACGGGCTGTCGGTGGGGGTGCGGTCGGATGACCGTACGGGCGCTCATGGTGCACCACACCCCCCGTCATGTGGACGACGGGGGGTGTGGGCGGGCGGCCGGTGCGTCAGGCGGTGACCGTTTCTCCCGGCAGCGACAGGTCCAGGTCGATCGGACCGTCGTCGCCCGTGTGGGTGGCCGACGAGGCGAGCGGGGCGTGGCCGTCGGCTCGGGCGGCCAGGACGTAGGCGCCCTGGGCGGGGACGGCGAGGGCGTAGCTGCCGTCGTCCGCGGAGAGGGTCGCGCCGGCCTGACGGCCACGGCGGTCGATCAGGGTGACCTTGGCGCGGGCCACCGGCGTGCCCTCGGCGTCGACGACCCGGCCCCGGAAGCCGCGCAGCGCCTCCTCGGCGCGGGCCAGGTTGGCGTCCTCCTCGCTGCTGGCGCGCAGCTGCGGGTGGGCGGCCGGGCGCTGCTTCGGCAGGAAGAGGGCGAGCAGGAGGCCGACGGCGACCGCGGCCGTCGCGATCAGGAAGGAGACCCGGAAGCCGTGCATGGTCGGGATCGCCACCCCGCCGACGTTGTTCGCGGTGTTCGCCAGCACCATGCCGATGACGGCGCTGGAGACGGACGTACCGATGGAACGCATCAGGGTGTTCAGGCCGTTCGCCGCGCCGGTCTCCGAGGCGGGGACCGCGCCGACGATCAGGGCGGGGAGCGAGGAGTAGGCCAGGCCGATGCCCGCGCCGAGGAGGACCGCGATCACCAGGCTCTGCCACGCGGCGCTCATCAGGCCGAGGCCGGCGCCGTAGCCGATCGCGATGATCAGCAGGCCGAGGATCAAGGTGGTCTTCGGGCCGTACTTCGCGGAGAGACGGGCGTACACGGGGGCGGTGAACATCATCGTCAGGCCCAGCGGGGCGACGAGCAGACCCGCGACGACCATGGACTGGCCGAGGCCGTAGCCGGTCTCCTTCGGGAGCTGGAGCAGCTGGGGCAGGACCAGGGAGACGACGTAGAAGCTGACGCCGACCATGATCGAGGCGAGGTTGGTGAAGAGGACCGCGGGGCGGGCGGTGGTGCGCAGGTCGACCAGGGGGGCCTTGGTGCGCAGTTCGTAGACGCCCCAGAGGAGGAGCACGGCGGCCGACGCGCCGAACATGCCGAGGGTGGTGCCGGACGTCCAGCCCCAGTCGCTGCCCTTGGTGATCGGGAGGAGGAAGAGGACCAGGCCCGCGGAGAGGCCGAGGGCGCCGAGGTGGTCGAAGGAGCCTTCCGCGCGGAGCTTGGACTCCGGTACGACGAGGAGGGTGAGGCCGATGGCGAGGACACCGAGGCCGGCGGCGCCGTAGAAGAGGGCGTGCCAGTCGGTGTGCTGGGCGACCAGGGCCGCGGCGGGCAGCGCGAGTCCGCCGCCGACGCCGATCGAGGAGCTCATCAGGGCCATCGCCGAGCCGAGCCGCTCGCGGGGCAGCATGTCGCGCATCAGGCCGATGCCCAGGGGGATCGCGCCCATCGCGAAGCCCTGGAGGGTACGGCCGACGATCATGGGGAGAAGGGTGCTGGTGAACGCGCTGATCAGTGCGCCGACCACCATCACGGACAGGCTGGCTATGAGCATGCGCCGCTTGCCGTAGAGGTCGCCGAGGCGGCCCATGATCGGCGTGGCCACCGCGCCCGAGAGCAGGGTGGAGGTCAGGACCCAGGTGGCGTTGCTGGGCTCGGTGTCCAGCAGCTGCGGCAGGTCCTTGATGACCGGGACGAGCAGGGTCTGCATCACCGCGACAACGATGCCCGCGAAGGCGAGCACCGGGACGAGGGCAGTCCCGGCCGCTCTGCCGGTGGGCTGGTCGGTCGACGTGTGCGTCATGGGGCGTGGCCTCCAGGCCGGGAAAGTGGGTACGTGCGTCATGAACTACGTATGCATGGGCAACTATTCCGATGCTTTGGCGTACTAACGAATTCTTGACCTTCTCTTGGCGTTCGGGCCCAGGTGTGCACCGGAAATGGGGGCGTAGGCCTCATGGGGCAGGGGTTGTGGGCCGCATGGGGCGCGGGGCGTAGGCCGAAATCCCGATGCCAGGAGCGTCGGGCGTTGAGAGCATGACACGCATGCTCGAAGCCGCCGACGTCACCCGCGCCCCTCGCCGTACGACCGCTCCCACCTGGCTGGTGGTGGCACTCGCGTGCGCCGGGCAGTTCCTGGTCGTCCTCGACGTGTCCGTCGTGAACGTGGCGCTGCCGTCGATGCGGGCCGATCTGGGGCTGGACGCGCAAGGGCTGCAATGGGTGGTGAACGCGTACGCCATCGCCTTCGCCGGGTTCATGCTGCTGGGCGGGCGGGCCGGTGACCTGTACGGCCGTAAGCGGATGTTCCTCGTCGGTCTGGGCCTGTTCACGCTGGCCTCGCTGGCCGGCGGGCTGGCCCAGCAGGACTGGCAGCTGCTGGCGGCGCGGACGGTGCAGGGACTGGGCGCGGCGGTGCTGGCGCCCTCGACGCTGACGATCCTGACGGCGGCCGTGCCGGAGGGAGCGGCGCGGGCGCGGGCGATAGGGACGTGGACCGCCGTCGGCGCGGGCGGCGGCGCGGCGGGCGGGCTCGTCGGCGGGGTGCTGGTGGACGTGCTGTCCTGGCGCTGGGTCCTGCTGATCAATGTGCCGGTGGGGGCCGTGGTGCTGGCCGGAGCCGTGCGGTGGCTCGCGGAGAGCCGGGCGGGGGACGGGCGGCGGCTGGACCTGCCGGGGGCGGTGCTGGTGACGGCGGGCCTCGCGACCCTGGCGTACGGCATCTCGCAGACCGAGGCCGAGGGCTGGACGGCGTCGGCCACCGTGGTGCCGCTGCTCGCCGGTCTGGCCCTGGTCGGCGCCTTCCTCGCCGTCCAGGCGCGTACGGCGGCTCCGCTGATGCCGCTCGGGCTGCTGCGGCTGCGGGCGGTGGCGTCGGCGAACGTGGCGATGTTCCTGTGCGGGTCGGCGATGTTCTGCATGTGGTTCTTCATGACGCTGTACGCGCAGAACGTGCTCCACTACACGCCGCTGGAGGCCGGCCTGGCGCTCGTGCCGAGCTCGCTGGCCGTGGTGCTCGGCTCCAAGCTCGCGCCGCGGCTGATGCGGGGTGTCGGGGCGCGGTTCGTGGCGGCGGCGGGGACGCTCGTGGCGGCGGTCGGATTCGGCTGGCAGTCGACGCTGGGCGTCCATGGCGCCTATGTGACGGCGATCATGGTGCCGGGCGTCCTGATGATGCTGGGCGCGGGGCTGGCGGCGACACCGCTGGCGGCACTGGCGACGTCCGGGGCGCGGGCAGGGGACGCCGGACTCGTCTCGGGCCTGGTCAACACCTCGCGCACGATGGGCGGTTCGCTCGGCCTCGCGGTCATGTCGACGCTCGCGGCGGCGCGTTCGGGGGGCAGTGCGACGCCGGAGGCGCTGACCGACGGGTACGCGCTGGTGTTCCGTACGTCGACGGTGGTGCTCGTGGTGGGGGTGGCGCTGATGGTGGTGTGGCTGCCGAGGAGGACGGCCGCGTCGTGACGTCCCGCTTCCCCGCCTTGCCGGCCCGGCCGCGCCTTGACGTCCCCCTGCCCCGCCTTGCCGGCCCGTCTGCCTCCTGAGCGGGTCGCCGTCCGCTGAATGAAAAGCTTGGCCGGGGGAGGCAACGATCCGGGTGGTCCATGGACTCCTTTGAATATCTAGGGAGGTGCCCATGGGGGATCGCAAGGCGGCTCGGGACTCGGAGTTCCAGAGCTTTGTCATCGGCCGCTGGCCACGCCTGATGCGGACGGCATTTCTCCTCACGGGGGAGCAGCACGCCGCGGAGGATCTGGTCCAGTCGACACTCGAACAGGTCTATGTGGCCTGGCGCAGGGTCGGCGCGGCCGACGACCCGGAGGCGTACGTACGGCGCGTGATGATCAACGCGCATGCGCGAAAACACCGCAGAAGGCTCAGGGAGTTCCTCGCGCCGAAGGACGACTCGGGAATCGCGCGCGAGATCGCGGACACCGGTGACCGCATCGGACAGGCGGAGGACCGCAATGCCCTGCTGAAGGCGCTCGCCCAACTGCCGCCACGGCAGCGGGAGGCGGTGGTCCTGCGGTACTGGGAGGACCTGACCGAGACGCAGACGGCGGAGGCGATGGGCTGCTCCGTCGGCGCGGTGAAGAGCAATGCGGCCAAGGGGATCGCGAAACTCCGCGTCATACCGGGACTGGCCGAGATGGTGACGCAGGGAGGGCGGAGCTGATGAGCGCGGACCAGGAGACCAACCACCACATGAGCGGCCACGACATGACCCGCGCGGACATCGCCCTGCTGCTGGCGGACGCCGCGGACGAGGTCGAGATCGGTATAGCCCCCTACGACGCGGTACTCCGGGGCGGCCGCCGCCGCAAGGCCCGCCGCTGGGCCGTGGCGACGGCGACGGCGCTGGTGCTGGTGGGCTCGGCGGGGACGCTGGCGGTGGCGGGGATGCCGGGCGGCGACCACGACCGCGGCTCCTCGGTGGCGACCGACCCGCCCACCGAGCCGGCGCCGGACGTGCGGACGCCCGCGCGGACCATGCTCGCGACGGGAGTCGACGGCGACAAGGAATGGCGGGTCGTCATCGATGTCTGGGAAGCGCCCCGGAACAAGCGCGAGGCAGAGGCCGAACTCGCCGCCATGGCCGAGTTCGGGCACACGCCGGTCAATCTGCGGGACGCCTCCGAACTCGTGGGCAAAAGTTCGTACGTCGTGAAACGCGCATACGGCGACGACGCGCCGGACGCGGTGATGATCGAGGATGCGTTCAGCAGCGCGGACTACTTGTCGGGCCGGGATATCGAGACCGCAGCGGTGCCCCTGGAACCAGGCACCTACAACCCGGACCGTCTGGTCGTCGGCCAGGTCGCCATGACCGCTCGGCAAGTCACCTGCACCTGGAAGGACGGTTCCACGACGGAGGTGCCCGTGGTGTCCGCGGCCTCTGACGTCAACAGCGACGACTTCGTGATCCGTCCCGTGGACGGCTCCCCGGTGAACTGGTTCGTGTGCGTGGCGCCCGAGGGGACCGCCTACAAGTCGGCGGAGGTGACGCGATAGACGTGCCGGGCCGCAGGTTCACAGCCACCCCTGCTGTCGTGCCTCCCGCAGTGCCTCCATCCGATTGCGGGTGCCCGTCTTGCCGATGGCGGAGGAGAGGTAGTTGCGGACCGTGGACTCGGACAGGTGGAGCTTGGCGGCGATGTCGGCGACCGTCGCGCCCTCGGTCGAGGCGCTCAGGACCTCGCGTTCGCGGGCGGTGAGGGGATTGGGACCGGCGCTCAGGGCGGCCGCGGCGAGGGCCGGGTCGATGACCGTCTCGCCGGTCAGCACACGGCGGACGGCGACGGCCAGTTCCTCCACGGGGCCGTCCTTGACCAGGAAGCCTGCGGCGCCCGCCTCCATGGCCCGGCGCAGATAGCCGGGGCGGCCGAACGTCGTCAGGATCAGCACCCGGCAGTCGGGAACCTGGTCGCGCAGCTCAGCCGCCGCGTCCAGGCCGCTGAGGCCGGGCAGTTCGATGTCGAGGAGGGCCACGTCGGGGCGGTGGGTGAGAGCGGTGTCCACGATCGCGTCACCGGCCGACACCTGCGCCACGACCTCGATGTCGGGCTCCATCCCGAGCAGTAAAGCGAGAGCTCCGCGCATCATGCCCTGGTCCTCGGCGAGCAGTACCCGGATGGACTTGGCGGGCCGATGGGTCCGCGGCATCTCGTTCACGGGCCAAGAGTAGGCCGTTCGGGGGCGGGCCGACCGTCCGGTGACCGGGGAAAATCGGCAGCTCGGGCCGCGGGGGAGGCCGCCGGGACCGGTTATGGCGCAGGCCGGGGGCCGGGGATGCCGGGACCGGTTATGGCGCAGACCGGGGACCGGGGATGGCGGGACCGGCTGTGGCGCAGGCTTCGGGCTCGGGGCAGGACGGGGTTGAGAGCCGCCCGGGCCGCCCGGGCCGCCCGGGAGTCGGTCAGCCGATGCCCGCGGTGGCCGACTCCCGCACGCCGGACGGCTCCACGCCGAGCGCCGACTCCCCTGCCTCCGCGGGCAGTTCGGCGGTCACGACGAAACCCCGGCCTTGCCCCGCTCCCGACCCCGTCCCCGATCCGGTCCCCGTTCCCGTCCCCGTGCCGGCCCCCGCCGTGAGCGTCCCCCCGGCCGCACTCAGCCGCTCCGCCAGCCCCTTGAGCCCCGTCCCACCGCCGACCCCCGCCTGCCGGCCCCGCTCATCGCCATCGCCGACCCCGACCCCGGCCCCGAACCCGCCCCCGACCCCGCCCCCGCCCCCGTCATCCGTCACCGTCAGCCGCACCCGTTCCCCGCCGCCCGACACGACGATCTCGCACTGCCGCGCCCCGCTGTGCCGGACGACGTTCGTGACCGCCTCCCGCACCACCCAGCCCAGCAGGGCTTCCGTCTGCGGTACGAGCGGTGCGCCCGAGCGGCGTACGACGGGCTCGATGCGGGCGGCCCGCAGTGCCGAGACCGCGCGGTCGAGTTCGGTGCTCAGGCTGCCCTGGCGGTACCCCGTCACGGCCTCGCGGATCTCCGTGAGGGCCTGGCGGCCGACCGCCTCGATGTCGTTGAGCTGGGCCTGCGCCGCCGCCACGTCCCCGGCGGCAAGGCGCCGCGCGGCCTCCGACTTCACCACGATCACCGAAAGGGTGTGGCCGAGCAGGTCGTGCAGATCCCGGGAGAAGCGCAGGCGTTCCTCCTCCACCGCGCGCCGGGCCAGTTCCTCGCGGGCCGTACGCAGTTGGCGTACCGCCTCCGACAGGGACAGGATCGCCGCCGTCACCATGGTGGAGATCCAGGTGGCGTAGGCGATGTCGAGGCCGCCCCAGCCGTCGTGGGCCACGGACACCGCTCCGGCGAGCACGCCCACGAGCAGGCCGACCGGGCGCAGCTGCGGCATCCGCACGGCGGCGCCCGTGGCCAGCCCGAGGAGTGGGAAGAACAGCAGCCAGTTGCCGCCGTAGGCCAGGGCCAGCGCGCAGGTGACCAGGCCCAGCAGGGCCAGCGCCACCCGGGTCGAGGTCGACTCCCGCTTCTCCTTCATGAAGGAGCGGAACGACACGTAGATGTAGAGCGAGTTGAACGTCAGCAGCCCGAGGCCGCCGATCCAGGGATCCGAGGTCTCCCCCTGGAAGAGGTTGGAGAAAGCGCCCATGCCCATCAGCAGCCAGGGCAGCAGGCTGTACCCGCTGGGGCTCCGCTCGTCCCTGAACGTCTCGCACGAGGCCCCGCGGGTCTTGCGCAACCAGGCCATGCCCCTGCCCCCTGTCGGGTGAGAACCGATGGCATCGACGGTACGGACCCGGGCCGCCGGACGGCAGGGGCGCACGTACGCGATCCGGCGGGACAAATGTCACGGGTGAGGGGAGCCGGGCCCGGCCGCGCCCGGACCGTCCTGACACGGCGTCAGAAGCCTTCACAACTGCGGAGCGCTCGGCTATACAGAGGGCGCCGGACTGGAACGCGTTCTAGAACGGCCCGTGACGACCTCGGTGCGGCCGACGGTGCGGACGGCCGTACCGAGGTCTTGCCCCCCGCCCCTGCCACAAGGACCCCGCGACCGTCAGGAGCCGTATGCCCATCGACGCAGCCAAGGCTCTCGCCGCCGAGCCCCGGACCGGCGAGATCTCCTGGAACTCCAAGGACGTCCAGCTGTACCACCTCGGCATCGGCGCCGGCCTGCCCGCCACCGACCCCGACGAACTGCGCTACACGCTGGAGTCCCGGCTGCACGTCCTGCCGAGCTTCGCCACGGTCGCCGGCGCCGGCGCGCCCGGCGTCATCAGCGGACTGTCTCTGCCGGGCATCGAGGTCGACCTCGCCCGCGTCCTGCACGGCGGGCAGAGCCTCACCGTGCACCGCCCCATCCCCGCCACCGGCACGGCCACCGCGACCCACCGCATCGCCGGCCTGTACGACAAGGGCAAGGCGGCCGTACTGGTGCTGCGCACCGAAGTCGCCGACGCCGACGGCCCGTTGTGGACCAACGACGCCCAGATCTTCATCCGCGGCGAGGGCGGCTTCGGCGGCGACCGGGGCCCCTCCGCCCGCCTCGAACCCCCGGCGGGCGAGCCCGCCCGGACCGTCGAGCTGCCGACCCGCGAGGACCAGGCCCTGCTCTACCGGCTCTCCGGCGACTGGAATCCGCTGCACGCCGACCCGGAGTTCGCCAAGGTCGCCGGGTTCGACAAGCCCATCCTGCACGGGCTGTGCACCTACGGCATGACCCTCAAGACGGTCGTCGGCACACTGCTCGGCGGGGACGTGACGCGGGTGCGGTCCTATGACACACGGTTCGCCGGGGTGGTGTACCCGGGGGAGACCCTGCGCATCCGCATGTGGCCCGGGGACGGGGCCGTGCGGGTCGCCGTGAGCTCGGTCGAGCGGGACGACGCGCCCGTCCTCGCCGACACCGTCGTCGAACACTCCTGAATCCAGCACGCCGTACGAGGGGAGCCGCACCATGCGCGCAGCCGTACTGCACGAGATCGGCCAGGACAAGCTGGAGGTCCTCGACGACGTCGAGGCGGTGGGCTTCGGCCCGGGGAAGGTACGGGTCCGGGTGCGGGCCACCGGGCTGTGCCACTCGGACCTGTCCGCGATGAACGGGGTACTGCCCCAGCCCGCGCCCTTCGTGCCCGGCCACGAGGGCGCCGGGGAGATCCTCGAAGTCGGGGAGGGCGTACGGCACCTGAAGCCGGGCGACCGGGTCGTCCTGTGCTGGCTGCCCGCCTGCGGCGCCTGCCCCGCGTGCAAGCGCGGCCAGACCGAGCTGTGCCTGGCCGGGTTCATGAACGCCGGCACCCCCAACTTCAAGCGCCCCGGCGGTGACGTCTTCGGCTTCGCGGGTACCGGCACCTTCACCGAGGAGGTCGTGGTCGACGCGGGCTGCGCGGTGCCGATCCCCGACGACGTGCCCTTCGACATCGCCGCGCTCATCGGCTGCGGCGTCACCACCGGGCTCGGCGCGGCCCTCAACACCGCCGATCTGGAGGCCGGTTCGTCGGTCGCCGTCATCGGCTGCGGGGGCGTCGGCATCTCCGCGATCCAGGGCGCGCGGCTCAAGGGCGCCGCCGAGATCGTCGCCGTCGACCCGGTCGCCTCGCGCTGCGAGGCCGCGCTGAAGTTCGGTGCCACCAGGGCCGTCTCCCCCGACGAGCTGGCCGACGCCAAGCAGCAGGTCACGGCGGGGGAGGGCTTCGACTACGTCTTCGAGGTGGTCGGCAGGTCGGCCACCGCCCGGACCGCCTACGAGAACACCCGGCGCGGCGGCACCCTCGTCGTCGTCGGCGCGGGCGCCATGGACGACTTCCTCCAGCTCAACATGTTCGAGCTGTTCTTCGACGAGAAGCGCATCCTGCCGTCCATGTACGGCGGCGGTGACGTCCTGCGCTCCTACGAGCGCACGATCGCCCTGTGGCGGGCCGGCCGGATCGACCTGGACGGCCTGATCACCCACCGGGTGCCGCTGGCCGAGATCAACGAGGCCCTGGACCAGATGCGTACCGGGACGGCCCTGCGTACCTGCATCGAGATCTGAGGGGTTGGGCGGATGTCACTGCCACTTGAGGGCCTGTCGGCCGTCGTCACCGGCGCCGGGCGCGGCCTGGGCCGGGCCGAGGCGCTGGAACTCGCCCGGCTCGGCGCCGCCGTGGTCGTCAACGACTACGGGCAGCCCGGCCGGGACGGCTCCGGCGCGGCCTCCGACGCCCCCGCCGAGGAGGTCGCCACCGAGATCCGCGCGGCGGGCGGCACGGCGCTCGCGCACACCGGAGACGTAGCCGACTTCCCACAGGCCCGTGAACTCGTCGAGTTGGCGATCGCCGAGTTCGGCCGGCTGGACATCCTCGTCAACAACGCGGGCATCCTGCGGGACCGCATGGTCTTCTCCATGGCGGAGGAGGAGTGGGACTCGGTGATCCGGGTCCACCTCAAGGGGCACTTCAACACCACCCGGTTCGCCGCCGCGCACTGGCGTGCGCGGTCCAAGGCGGCGGGCGGGCCGGTCTACGGGCGGATCGTGAACACCTCGTCCGAGGCGTTCCTCGCCGGATCCGCCGGGCAGCCGAACTACGCGGCGGCCAAGGGCGGCATCGTGGGCCTCACCACCTCCACCGCCCTGGCGCTCGCCAAGTATGGCGTCACCGCCAACGCCATCTGCCCGCGCGCCCGCACCCGTATGACCGAGGACGTCTTCGCGGGCCTGGAACAGCCTGAGAAGGGCCTCGACCCGCTCGCCCCGGAGCATGTCGCCCCGCTCGTCGGCTACCTGGCCTCCCCGGCCGCCGCCCGGATCAACGGACAGTTGCTCGTCGCGCACGGCGGCATGGTGGCGGTCGTCGAACGGCCCCGGGTGGCGGCGAAGTTCGACAGCAAGCAGGAGACCTTCACCTACGACGAGTTGGACGCCGTGCTCGGTGCGCACTACTCGGGTCGACCGGAGGGGGAGACGTTCGCGGCGGCGGAAGTGCTGGGGCTGAAACGGGCGTAGAGCGCCGGCCCGGTATGGGGACGGGAACGGCCCCGCCCCTCGTGGTGGGGGCGGGGCCGTGCGGCGTCAGCGTCAGGCTGCCGTCCCGCTCTCCTCGGCCGGCTTGCGGTGACGGCCGCGGGGGGCCGTCTCGCTGTCGTGGGCCGAAACCTCACCCCGGTGCCTGCCGTGGCCGGAGACCTTCTGAACGTCGTGAACGTCGGCCGGCCCCGGCTGGGTCGTGCTGGCGTTGCTCATCGGAAATTCACCCCGTCAACATGATCTTTCTAACAGCCGGGCGAGTGTAACCGGCCGACCATGGGACGAATCCAGGCGGCCACGCCGACCGCCACTACTTCGTTACAAGACCGCCCAACGGGGCTTGCTGGAGCGGCACGGGGCGTACGGGAGACTCCGTGGGTGCCGGGTCGGGTTGCGCGGGCCGTGCGGCGCCGTCGTGGCTGGTCGCGCAGTTCCCCGCGCCCCTCTGGGGCACTTCCCAGCCCGCCACTCCACAGGGCACCGCCTCGGTCGCGTACGGCAGGTGAAGCACCCCGTCCGCACTCCACCACCCGGCACCCGCCAACCACCCCTCGGGCGCCGCGAGATGACGTACCTGCCGTTCCGCCGGACGCCACACCCCCACCCAGCTGCCGACCGGGCCCTCGACGCGCAGCGCCACCCCGCAGCTCTCCGGCGTCAGCACCTGCCCCGGCTGGATCGCGAACGGCGTCAGCGCGCACTCCGGCATCAGCAGACACTCCGGGAAGCGCACCGGCAGGGTGCTGCCCAGCACACCCCAGCCAAGGCGTCCCCGCCCCGGCGAAGGGGCGTCCGAGCGGATCAGCAGCAGCCCGCTGTCCGGGTCGGCGAGCAGCACCCGGTCGTCGCTGCCGTCCGCGATCTGGAGCAGCGGCGACACCTCGCCGCCCCGCCCCAGATCGACCACGACGGCCTTCGTACGGCCCCCCGACTCACGGTCGAGGGCCAGCATCCGCCCCTCCCGGTCCAGCCACACCCCACCCGAACAGCGTCCGGGGATCTGCGCGACCTGCTCCGGCCCCGAGGCGCCCCCCACGACCAGCCACACGGCGCTGGAGCGCCGGCCCACCGCGAGGGCGTACGCCTTGTCGCCGCCCGGTGCCGGCGGCAGCATCCGCAGCCGGGTCTCGTCGTCCGGGCTCGGGACGGCGCCCAGCAGCAGCTCACCCGTGCCGGGCCCGGTCGGATACAGCAGCGAGAACACATGCCGTCCGTCCGTCGGGCGGCGGATGAGGACCCGCCCGTCGCCCATCGGCTGCACCTCGGTGCCGGGCTCCTCCGGCTGGTGGGAGGGCAGCGGCACGGCGTAGGGCTCGGGGCCGTCCAGGGTCCAGCGCTCCGGGAACCAGCAGTCGCCGGCCGGCGCGAGGCGGGCGGCGTAGGCGCCGTCCGTCGTGATGACGCAGTCCGCCCGGGGCGGGTCGCCGTCCTCGTGCTCCGCGGCGGGTTCGATCGCACAGGCCGTCATCGTCCCGTCACCTCCGGTCACGAAGCTAGTTTTCGCACGCACAGGCGTGGGACGGGGCAGGGTCACTTCACACAAAGGGATGGCAGCGGAACGATTCGCCTGAGGAAACCGGGGTGGTTGTGCTGAGCGGAGAGGGGGTGGCCCGAGCGGCCGGAGCGGGCGGCGATCCGGCCGTTCCCGCACCGGTACAGCCGTACGGACCAGCCAGGTAGCCTGTTCCTCGTGCCCCGTCTGTCTGAAGTCATCGCCGCGCTGGAGAACCTGTGGCCCGCCGAGCGGGCCGAGTCCTGGGACGCGGTCGGCACCGTCGTGGGCGACCCCGACCAGGAGGTCTCCCGGGTCCTGTTCGCCGTCGACCCGGTCCAGGAGATCGTGGACGAGGCGGTGAAGCTGGACGCCGACCTGCTGGTCACCCACCACCCGCTCTATCTGCGCGGTACGACGACGGTCGCGGCCACGCACTTCAAGGGCCGGGTCGTGCACACCCTCATCAAGAACGACATCGCGCTGCACGTGGCGCACACCAACGCCGACACCGCGGACCCGGGCGTCAGCGACGCGCTGGCCGGCGCGCTGGACCTGCGCGTCGTACGCCCGCTGGTGCCGGACCCGACGGACCCGTCCGGGCGCCGCGGCCTGGGCCGTGTCTGCGAGCTCGACCACCCGCTGACCGTCCGCGAGCTGGCACGGAAGGCGTCCGAGCGGCTGCCCGCCACCGCGCAGGGCATCCGCGTGGCCGGCGACCCCGAGGCCACGGTCCGCACGATCGCGGTCAGCGGCGGCTCCGGCGACAGCCTCTTCGACCAGGTGCGCGCGGCCGGTGTGGACGCCTTCCTCACCGCGGACCTGCGCCACCACCCGGCGTCCGAGGCCGTCTCCCACAGTCCTCTCGCGCTGCTCGACGCGGCGCACTGGGCCACCGAATGGCCCTGGTGCGAGCTGGCCGCAGCCCAGCTCGACGAGATCTCCGACCGCAAGGGATGGGACCTGCGCGTCCACGTCTCCAAGACGGTCACCGACCCCTGGACCGCCCACGCGGCGTCCGCCACCACCCTTCCAGCGAGCGCTTCGCGCGCCCCTTCTGACTCGACATCTGGAGCCCCCAACTGAACGCCGCGCCCGCCGACCAGATCCGCCTCCTCGACGTCCAGGCCCTCGACGTCCGCCGCCAGCAGCTCGCGCACAAGCGGAAGTCGCTGCCCGAGCACGCCGAGATCGAATCGCTGACCAAGGACCACACCCAGCTGCGCGACCTGCTCGTGGCCGCGCAGACCGAGGAGAGCGACTGCGCCCGCGAGCAGACCAAGGCCGAGCAGGACGTGGACCAGGTGCGCCAGCGCGCCGTCCGTGACCAGCAGCGCCTGGACTCCGGCGCCGTCACCTCCCCGAAGGACCTGGAGAACCTCCAGCACGAGATCGCCTCCCTCGCCAAGCGGCAGGGCGATCTGGAGGACGTCGTCCTGGAGGTCATGGAGCGCCGGGAGTCCGCGCAGGAGCGGGTCGCCGAGCTGACCGAGCGGGTCGGCGCGGTCCAGGGCAAGGTCGACGACGCGACCGCCCGCCGGGACGCCTCCATCGAGGAGATCGACGGCGAGATCGCCACGGTCATCAAGGAGCGCGAGGTCATGGCCGGGTCGGTCCCCGCGGACCTGCTCAAGCTCTACGACAAGCTGCGCGAGCAGCAGGGCGGCATCGGCGCGGCCAAGCTGTACCAGCGCACCTGCCAGGGCTGCCGCCAGGAGCTGTCGATCACGGACATCAACCAGATCCGCGCCGCCGCGCCCGACACCGTGGTGCGCTGTGAGAACTGCCGCCGGATCCTGGTGCGCACGGCCGAGTCGGGCCTCTAGGAGGCCGAGCCGTGCGGGAGTTCATCGTCGAGGCCGACGGCGGCTCACGGGGCAACCCGGGACCCGCGGGCTACGGTGCGGTCGTGATCGACGCGGCGACCGGCCAGACGCTGGCCGAGGCGGCCGAGTACATCGGCGTCGCCACGAACAACGTCGCCGAGTACCGGGGCCTGGTGGCCGGCCTGCGCGCCGCGCGCGAGCTGGACCCGACGGCCGCGGTCCATGTGCGGATGGACTCTAAGCTGGTCATCGAGCAGATGTCGGGCCGCTGGAAGATCAAGCACCCCGACATGAAGCCGCTCGCGTTCGAGGCGGCCGGGGTGTTCCCCGCCTCCCAGGTGACGTACGAGTGGATCCCCCGCGAGCAGAACAAGCACGCGGACCGGCTCGCCAACGAGGCGATGGACGCCGGGAAGCGGGGGGAGCAGTGGTCGGCGGCGGCTTCCACGGCGGAGCTGGAGGCGGCCGACGCCAAGGCCGCCGCTGCCGCCACCAAGGCCGAGGCCGACGTCGAGGCGGTGCGTACCGTCGCCGCTCCCTCGACCGGCTGGGGTCCCGCCGACATGGGGGCGCCCGCCACCTTCGTACTGCTGCGGCACGGTGAGACGCCGTTGACGCCCCAGAAGCGGTTCTCCGGGAGCGGTGGCACCGACCCGTCCCTCTCCGACGTCGGCCGGGAGCAGGCCGAGCGCGTCGGGGCGGCCCTCGCCCGGCGCGGCACCGTCCAGGCCGTCGTGGCGTCGCCGCTCGCCCGTACCCGGGAGACCGCCGGGATCGTCGCCGCCCGCCTGGGACTCGACGTGGCCGTCGACGACGGCTTGCGCGAGACCGACTTCGGCGCCTGGGAGGGCCTCACCTTCGGCGAGGTCCGCGAGCGGTACGCCGCCGATCTGAACGCCTGGCTCGCCGACCCCGAGGCCCGTCCCACCGGGGACGGCGAGAGCTTCGCGGCCACCGCCACCCGGATCGCCGCCACCCGCGACAAGCTGATCGCGGCCTACGCGGGGCGCACGGTCCTCCTCGTCACCCACGTCACACCGATCAAGACGCTCGTACGCCTCGCGCTGGGCGCCCCGCCCGACTCCCTGTTCCGCATGGAACTCTCGGCGGCGTCCCTGTCCGCGGTGGCGTACTACGCCGACGGCAACGCGAGCGTACGGCTCTTCAACGACACCTCACACCTGCGCGCCTGAGCGGCCCAGCGCCGCCGCCTCGCGCGCCAGGGCCTCGACGCGCCCCCAGTCCCGCGCGGCCACCGCGTCCGCCGGAAGCATCCAACTCCCGCCCACGCACCCGACGTTGGGCAGGGCGAGGTAGCCGGGCGCGGAGGCCGGACCGATCCCGCCGGTCGGGCAGAACCGGGCCTGCGGCAACGGTCCGTACAGCGACTTGAGATACGCCGTGCCGCCCGCCGCCTCGGCCGGGAAGAACTTCATCTCCCGCACCCCGCGTTCCAGCAGTGCCACCACCTCGGACGCGGTCGACACCCCGGGCAGACACGGCACCCCGGACGCCCGCATGGCCTCCAGCAGCAGATCCGTCCAGCCGGGGCTCACCAGAAAGCCCGCCCCCGCCTCGACCGCCAGGGTCACCTGCTCCGGCGTGATCACCGTGCCCGCGCCGACCACCGCCTCCGGCACCGCCTCCGCGACGGCCCGGATCGCCTCCAGGGCGGCCGGCGTCCGCAGCGTCACCTCGATGGCGGGCAGCCCGCCATCGACGAGAGCCCGGGCCAGCGGCACGGCGTCGGAGGGGTCGTCGACCACGACCACGGGGACGACGGGCGCGAGATCCAGGACTGAGGTCATGGCCTCATCCTGCCCAGGAGAAGCAGTATGCGCAAAGCCCGTTGCATGCAGTGCAATGGCTGCTCGCGGCTACTAGTGGATCTCCGTCACCAGCACATCCAGCGACCACGCCTGCCCGGCCCGGGCCGGCGCCGCCACCTCCACCTCGTACCCGAGGTCCCGCAGCGCCTCCACCAGTCCGGCCGGACCCGTGGGCCGGGCACCCGCCGTCAGCAGGCTCCGTACGATCCGGCCCTTGGTCGCCTTGTTGAAGTGGCTGACGACCTTCCGCGTCGGCGCGTGCAGCACCCGTACCGTCGCCGTCCGCCCGGCCACCTCGCCCTTGGGCTTCCACGCCGCCGCGTAGGCCGACGACCGCAGATCCAGCACCAGCCCGTCCCCGGCCGCCTCGGGCAGCGCGTCCGCCATCGGCGCCCGCCAGTGCGCGGAGAGCGCCCCGAGGCCGGGCAGCTTCACGCCCATCGAGCAGCGGTAGGAGGGGATCCGGTCATTGACCCGCACGGCCCCCCACAGCCCCGAGAAGACGAGCAGCGACCGGGTTGCCCGCTTCTTCGCGGCGGTGTCCAGCGACGCCAGGTCCAGGGCGTCGTACAGCACCCCGGTGTAGATCTCCCCGGCCGGCCGCGCACCCGCCGTCGGCAGCCCGGCGTTCTTGGCGACCTCGCCCCGCAGCCCCTCGCTCAGCCCGAGCACGTCCCGTGCCTTGTCCTCGTCGCCGGCGCACAGCTCGACCAGCTCGTTCAGCACGGCCTGACGGGCCTCGCCCAGCCCCGGCAGGGACAGCGACTCCAGCTTCAGCGGCGCACCCCGACCGGACGGGTCCTTGCCTTCGGAAGGCGGCAGCAGGACAAGCACACGTACTCCTCAGATCGAACTCCGCCACAGGGTACGGCGTGCCCGCCGACCACCCTCGCCCTACGCTCGACTCATGCCCCGCCGCCACATCCACGTGACCGGCGCCCCCGAGGCCCCCCTCCGGGCCGCCCTCACCGAGCTGCGCAACGAACTGGGCGTCCCCGAAGGCTTCCCGCCCGAGGTACTGGCGGAGGCCGAGCACAGGGCGAAGGCCCCCGCCCTCCCGTCCCACGACGCCACCGACATCCCCTTCCTCACCATCGACCCGCCCACCTCCACCGACCTCGACCAGGCCATGCACCTGTCCCGGCAGGGCACCGGCTACCGCGTCCGGTACGCCATCGCCGACGTCGCCGCCTTCGTCGTACCGTCGGCGGCGCTCGACCGCGAGGCGCACCGGCGGGTGAACACCCTCTACTTCCCCGACCTGCGGATCCCACTGCACCCCGAGTCGCTGAGCGAGGGCGCCGCGAGCCTGCTCCCGGGCCAGGACCGCCCCGCCGTCCTGTGGACGATCGACCTCGACGCGGACGGCCGTACGCTCGCCGTCGACGTCCGCCGGGCCCTCGTGCGCAGCCGGGTCAAGCTCGACTACGCGGGCGTGCAGAAGGAGATCGACGACGCCACCGCCGAGGAGCCGCTCGCCCTGCTCAAGGAGGTCGGGCAGCTGCGGGAGCGGCTGGAGGTGGAGCGGGGCGGGATCTCGCTGAGCGTGCCCGAGCAGGAGATCGTCGAACGCGACCACACCTACGAGCTCGCCTACCGTGCCCCGCTGCCCGCCGACGGCTGGAACTCCCAGATCTCCCTGCTGACCGGCATGGCCGCCGCCGACCTGATGCTCACCCACGGCACAGGCGTCCTGCGCACCCTGCCCGCCGCCCCCGACGGCGCCGTGGGCCGGCTGCGCCACACCGCGCACGCCCTGCACATCGACTGGCCGCACCACGTCTCCTACGCCGAACTGGTCCGCTCCCTCGACCCGCACCGCCCGCACCAGGCCGCCTTCCTCCAGGAGTGCACGACCCTGCTGCGCGGCGCCGGCTACACGGTCTTCCGGGACGGCGACCTGCCGGACATCACCACCCACTCCGCCGTGGCCGCCCCCTACGCCCACTGCACGGCCCCGCTGCGCCGCCTCGCCGACCGGTACACGGCCGAGATCTGCCTGGCGGCCATGGCCGGAGAGCCGGTTCCCGCATGGGTGGAGGCCGCGCTCGACGCACTGCCCGCGCGGATGGCCGACGGCACCCGGCGGGCGGGCACCGCCGAGCGGGAGTGCCTCGACATCGTGGAGGCGGCACTGCTGAGGGACCGGGTCGGCGAGGTGTTCGACGGCACCGTGGTGGAGGTCGAGGAGCGCCGGCCCACCGTCGGGACCGTGCAGTTGGAGTCCCCCGCGGTCATCGGCCGGATCGAGAGCACGGAGCCGCTGCCGCTGGGGGAGCGGCTCAGGGTCCGCCTCACGCAAGCGGCGAAGGTGCGGTTCGCGCCTGCTTGATCGCGTGTACGAGGTCGGCGGCCTCGTCGGCGTGCAGGCGCACCAGACGCACGTCCCGCCGGCGGCCCAGGACGGTGAAGTGGACGACGGGCTCGGTGAGTTCGAGGGTCACGGTGGTCTGCGCGCCGACGGCCAGATTCAGTTCGCCCTCGGCCGGCTCATGGGTGGTGCGCAGCTCGCGGCGCACCTGCGCGATCCTCTCCAGAGGTATGCGCAGATCGACGTGCACGGCACGCCGGACGCGCAGGAAGCCCGCGTCGAGGACGTGCGGCCGTACGACCGAGGCGGCGTGCATCCCGATGATGATCAGCAGGGTGTACAGGTCCATCAGGAACCACACCCGCTGCACGGCCGGGTGGTTCCGCAGCAGCACGGACATCATGATCGACTCGATCACGACCACGAACCCGAAGCCCAGCATCATCGTGCCCTGCCCGCGCGCGTACCCGAAGCCGGTGCCGTCACCGATCCCGTGCCTGCGCCGGGCCGCCCACAGCCAGAGACTGCCGACGAGCCGCAGCTCGCCCCGCAGGAGGGTGAGCGCGATCCGCGTCATGGTCCGTTCCCTTCCATGAGGATCCGCAGCGTCCGGCGGATCGCCTCGGCCTGTGCCGGGGCGAAGTCGGCGTAGAAGGCGCGCAGGAAGGGGTTGTCGGGGTCGACCTCCACCGGCTCCGGGAACAGGTCGCGGGGCAGACAGTCGGCGAGGGCGCGGGCGGCCTCAGCGACCTGGGGGTCATCGGGTTCGGCGTCGGCGAGTTCGTCGAGCAGGGCGTAGGCGGCGAGGGCCCGGTCCCTGCCACCCGGCGCGGAGAGCGCACTGCCCAGCGCCTCCATGAGCTGCTCCCGCCCCTCGGGTTCGGCCGTCGTCTCGATCAGCGCGAGCATCTCGCGGTCCTTGGCGGCCATCGGGGAGTCCGAGACCGAGGCCATGTCCTTCAGGAGCGCCGCGAGCCGGGGCGACACCGGCCCCTCGGCGGTCACGGCGCCCTCCGTCTCCAGCAGCGCGCGGAGCCGCTCCCGCCGCTCCCGGATCGCCGCCTCCTGGCGGGCGAGATCCGCATCCAGCTCGGTGAGCACCTCGACGAGATCCTTCCCCGCGTCCTCGGCGAGCACGTCCCGCACCTCGGCGAGCCCCAGCCCCAGCTCGGTCAGCCGCCGGATCCGCGCCAGCACGACGGCGTGCCGCAGCGTGTACTCCCGATAGCCGTTCGGCCGCCGTTCCGGCTCGGGCAGCAGCCCCTGATGGTGGTAGTGCCGCACGGTCCGCGTGGTGACGCCGACGGTGGCGGCGAGTTCTCCGATCCGCATGGGATCAGTAGAGACGTTGACGTTGCGGCAGGGTCAAGCGACGGCTTGCTTGCCTGACGACCGTCCGTTCCGTGTGCCACGATCGAGGGAACGGTTCCCGATCTCTCGGACAGGTGATCTTGCGATGTCCCAGTCTGGCGAGCGACAGAAGGAGGGGCGTGACATGACTGCCATGGCCCACGAGCCGCTCACGCAGGAAGAGGTCCTGCTGGAGGGCTTTCTCGCCCTGGACGCGCCGGAGGGTTTCCGGGCCGAGTTGATCGAGGGGGAGATCGTTGTGACGCCGCCGCCGGACGGGGATCACGAGAAGTACATCAGCCGGATCGTCAGGCAGGTGATCAAGCGATCCAGGACGGACATGGACTTCTCCGGAAACAAGGGACTGACGGTGAAGAGTGCGGTGGCCTGGCCGATGGACCACGTGATCCCGGATGTCACCTTCGCACCCGTCGATGCGGACCTGTTCGGCGGCGCCAATGCCTGGATGCCCTGCGACGGCGTCGTCATGGTGCTGGAGGTGACATCGACCAAGCCGAAGGCCGACCGCGAGGCCAAACGTCGTTGCTACGCCCGCGGTGGCATCCCCCTCTACCTGCTGGCCGACCGGGACACCTCCCAGGTGACGCTCTTCAGCGAGCCGGAGAACGGCGACTACCGACAGCACTGCACACGCCCCTTCGGCAGATCGCTCGCCCTCCCGGCACCGTTCGCCTTCGATCTGGAGACCGCGGACTTTCTCTGACGCTCCTGGCGTTGCACCTTCCGGGAACGGCCGGGAGGTGCGACGTGGGTGAACAGGCACGGTGGACCAGAGCCCGGCTGGGACGTGACGGCCCGCCCCTCGACCTGCTCACCGCCCGCTTCGACCGGCACGTCTACGCCCCGCACGCCCACGACGAGTTCACGATCGGCGTCTGCGTCGGCGGCCGCGAGATCATCGACTACCGGGGCGGCCACATCCGACCCGGCGTCGGCTCCATCGTCGTACTGGCACCGGGAGAGATCCACACGGGCGGTCCGGCGGCGACCGGCGGTTACGCCTACCGAGCCCTGTACGCCGAGACGTCACTGCTGACCGACGGCACCCTGGCCACCGCTGCCCCGCACTTTCACGAGCCCCTCCTCGACGACCCCGAACTGGCCGCCGCCCTGCGCCTGGCCCACGCCGAACTGGCCGCCTGCCCCGACCCCCTGGAGGCCGAGTCCCGCATCCCCTGGCTCCTGACGGCCCTCGCCCGCCGCCACTCCACGGCCCGCGCGGTGAGTGACAGGGTGCCGGGAGCCGCCCGCATCGCGCACGCCGTACGCGACCGCCTGGCCGACGAGCTGACCGCCCCGCCCTCCCTCGCGGCCCTGGCCACCGACCTGGGCCTCTCCCGCTACCAGCTGCTCCGCGCCTTCCGGATGGCGATGGGCGTACCGCCGTACGCCTGGCTGGCCCAGCACCGCGTGAACCGGGCCCGGGGCCTGCTGGAGAACGGCCTGCGCCCCGCCGAGGTGGCCGGCCTGGTGGGTTTCGCGGACCAGGCGCACCTCACCCGCTGGTTCCGCCGGGTGCTCGGGGTGACCCCGGCGGCCTACCGCAACAGCGTTCAAGACAGCGGGCGGTGAGGACGCCGAGACTCGCCGCATGACGGCACGTGGCTGGTTCCTGTTCGCCCTGATGAGCGTGGTCTGGGGCATACCGTATCTGCTGATCAAGGTGGCGGTGGAGGAGGTCTCCCCGTCCATGGTGGTCTTCACGCGCTGCGCGCTCGGCGCAGCGCTCCTGCTCCCCTTCGCACTCCGCCAGGGCGGCCTGCCCCGGACGATACGGACCCACTGGCGCCCTCTGCTCGCCTTCGCGTGCATAGAGATCATCGGCCCCTGGTGGACCCTGACCGACGCCGAGCGCCACCTGTCCAGCTCGACGGCGGGACTGCTGATCGCGGGCGTCCCGATCGTCGGCGTGGCCCTGTCCCGCTACTTCGGCGCGACGGAACACCTCGGGCTGCGCCGCCTGACCGGCCTCGCCCTGGGCCTGGCCGGCGTGGCCACCCTCACGATCCCGCACCTGACCGGCGGCGACGCCCGCTCACTGGCCGAGGTGCTGCTGACGGTACTGGGCTATGCGACGGCCCCGCTGATCGCGGCGAGGTGGCTCAGGGCCGTGCCGTCCCTCCACCTGACGGCGGCATGCCTCACCCTCGCGGCACTGGTCTACGCCCCCGCGGCGGCACTGACCCGGCCGGCCGAGTTCCCGTCGCCCGAGGCCCTGACAGCCCTGGCTACCCTGGGCGCGATCTGCACGGCGGTCGCCTTCGTGGCCTTCCTGGAGCTGATCAAGGAGGTCGGCCCGACGCGGGCGACGGTGTTCACGTACGTCAATCCGGCGGTCGCGGTGGCGGCGGGCGCCGTCTTCCTGGACGAGCGGCTCACGGTGGGGGTCGCGGTGGCGTTCGCGCTGATTCTGGCGGGGTCGGTGTTGGCGACGACGGCCCCCCACAGGCCGGTACCATGGTCGACACGGCAGACGAGCCGGGCGGACGGCCGCGTGGAGTCCCCTTAGGGGCTTCCCGAGGAACGTCCGGGCTCCACAGGGCAGGGTGGTGGCTAACGGCCACCCGGGGTGACCCGCGGGACAGTGCCACAGAAAGCAGACCGCCGGGGACCTCGGTCCTCGGTAAGGGTGAAACGGTGGTGTAAGAGACCACCAGCGCCTGAGGTGACTCAGGCGGCTAGGTAAACCCCACCCGGAGCAAGGTCAAGAAGGGCCCGCCTTAACCGGTGTCCCTGCGCGGACGTTCGAGGGCTGCCCGCCCGAGTCCGCGGGTAGACCGCAGGAGGCCGGCGGCAACGCCGGTCCTAGATGGATGGCCGTCTCCCCGGCCGCCGCGAGGCGACCGGGTGACAGAACCCGGCGTATAGCCCGACTCGTCTGCCGCTCAGGGGTTCCGGCCGGCGAATCTGCTGGGCCGAGGTCCTTTCCCCTCGCGCTCAGGACTGGGACAAACCCCGCTCCGCACCGGTTCAGACGGGGGCGCGCGGCTACCTACGTAGCCATGAGAGTTGCCATGGGGCGTGGGGTCGGAGATCGGCGGCTTCGGTGTCTGACCTGTAGGAAAGCGGCCTCTGTCGGAATAACGGGCCGTCCCGGCCCGAGGCTGATGAGTCTGCGAAACTTTGGCTGGTCGGCCTGTCCTGTTTGGTGGAGCATCGTCGTTGCTGTCTTGGGGATGCCCAGGACAGCGCGGAGGCGCGGCGGCTGAGCTATTCGATTCCGGAACCACGCTGGCCGTGCGTGCGACTGAACATCGCCTCGGCCTGTGTGCGTAGGAAGCAGAATGGACGTGTGTACGCTGTCAACGCGCACCCATCGTTGATGGGGCCATGAGGCCCGTGTACGGTGGCGCGCATGGCAGACCATCCCGCTCCGCCAGTCAGCGGACCGCTTGTCACCGGCTCCGAGATCGCTCGGCTCGCAGGGGTCACGCGTGCCGCTGTCTCCAACTGGAGGCGGCGGTACGAGGATTTCCCCGCGCCCGCAGGAGGCGGTGCGAACAGTCCGTTGTTCGACCTGGCCGCAGTACAGGCGTGGCTGGACAAGCAGCGCAAGGGACAGGATGTCTCGGCGGAGGTGTCGCTTTGGCAGGCTCTTCGAGCGGCCTACGGCGATGAGATGATCGGTGGGCTCGCCGACGTCGCCCAGCTGTTCGCCGGTGGTGAGGGTGAGGCCCCGGAGACTCTGCCGACAGATGCCGTTCGACATGCGCGGCAGCTCGGTGACAGGGGATCCCCCGGTGACGTGTTGAGCGCCCTTACCGAGCGTTTCACCGACTCGGTACGCCGCGCCGGATCCGACCAGGTCACCTCACCGCGTGTCGTGCGTGCGGTGCGGCACTTCGTCGGCGAGGTGTCGGCTGATGCGACCATCTTCGATCCGGCGTGCGGTATCGGAACGCTCCTGTTGGCTGTCGGACCCGAGTTCGGGCCGACGCGGTGCGGTCAGGAGGCCGACGCCCGCAGCGCTCGATTCGCGCAGCTGCGAGCCGACCTCACGGGGCGCACGGGCGTCGACATCCGCACCGGAGATTCCCTGCGTGACGACCACTGGTCGGACCTTAAGGCCGATCTCGTCGTCTGCGATCCGCCTGTCGGCACTACGGACTGGGGACGCGAGGACCTGCTCCTCGACTCTAGGTGGGAGCTCGGCACACCCTCACGTGCCGAAGGCGAACTCGCCTGGCTGCAACACGCCTACGCACACACCGTGCCGGGCGGGCGCGTTCTCATGGTCATGCCCGCCTCGGTCGCCTACCGCAAGGCGGGCCGGCGTATCCGGGCCGAGCTCGTGCGTCGCGGCCTCCTCACGCACGTCATCGCCCTGCCCCCCGGGACCGCTGCTTCACACGCCCTCCCTATGCACCTCTGGCATCTGCGCCGCCCGCGATCTCCTGATGACGCGACCGTCAAGGTGCGCATGGTCGACCTCACGGCGAACGATCCGGACGACCCCTTGGAGCCAGAGCCCGACCAGACGGCGGACGTACCCCTGATCGAACTCCTCGACGACGCTGTGGATCTCACTCCCGGCCGTCACGTCGAGGAGTCCTACCGCGACTACGCGACCGAGTACCGGGCGCTGCGGCAGGAGCTGGCTGAGCAGGTGAGCCTGCTGGCCGACCTGCTGCCGACCTTGATCGGAGGCGACGGCGCCAGCGCTCTGGAAGGGCCGTCCGTCAGTGTCGCCGACCTCGCGCGTGCGGGGCTGGTCGAGTACGGCGATCCGGAGCCGGCATCGGTGAGCGATCAACTCGATACCGACTACCTCCGCGGGTTTCTGCGCAGCGCGGCGAACACCCGTCGGTCCACCAGCGCCAGCGGCACCTACCGGCTCGACGGCAAGGGCGCTCGCATCCCGCAGATGGACATCGTTCAGCAGCGTCGCTACGGGGCAGCGTTCCGTGCGCTGCAGGAGTTCGAGGAGCGGGCGCGCAGGGTGGTCGAGCTCAGCAGGGAGGCGTCGGCACTGGCACGGGACGGGCTCGGCAACGGGGCTCTCGCGCCCGGAGACTGAAGGGTGGGCTCATAACAAGGAGGAGCTGTACCTCACTTCGCCTTCTGAATGAACGGACTGGCCGATCCGCTCCAAGACACCGCGAGCGCCTCCCGTGCCCGCGTGCATGCCACGAACAGGAGGCACCGCTCCCGGAGCAGGTCCGAGTCGTGCTGCAGCGCGTCCACCGAGGTAGGCGTCACCTCGCGGGTGAAGGGAAGCGCGCTCGCCGTCGCTCCGAGGACGGCGACGCAGCGGAACTCCAGGCCCTTCATGGCATGCATGGTGGCCAGCCGTACGCCGTCCGTGTCCGGCCTCGGATTGTCCCTGACCCGGACCACCGGCATCCCGGCCGCGGCCAGCTTGTCGTACGCCTTGTCGAGCAGCACGTTGAAGCGGGCGCAGACGCCGATTTCCGACGGCCGGATGCCCTGCGCGATCCAGCCCTCGACGCGCTCGACGAGCGCTGCGATCTCCGCCTGCTCCGAGCCGTATCCGCTGACATGCGGTGCACGGCCGTGCAGGAGCGACCGGTAGCCCGCCAGGGTGTCGCTACCCTCGCCACCGAGGTCGTCGACCGACACCGGGGTGAGGATGCCTGTCGACCAGGCGAGGATCTCCTCCGTGCTGCGGTAGTTGATGCGCAGACGGTGCGTCCGGCCGGTCACCGAGATGCCGAGGGAACCGAGGGAGACCTTCGAGTCGTAGATCCGCTGGTGCGGGTCGCCGGTGATGAACAGGTCGTCGCTGCCGGCTGGCACAGCGCCGCGCAGGACGCGCCACTGGGCCGGGTGCAGGTCCTGCGCCTCGTCGACGACGACATGGTCGTATGTGGGGGAAGAAGCGGCCAGGAGTTCGGCCGCGCGGGCGCACACCTTGAGATGGGTGGTGGCCTTCTGGTCGCCCAGCATGGACTCGAACAGCTCGACGGCGGGCCACAGCCGCTCCCGTTTGACCGGCGACAGCGCGCTGCCGCGACCGCGCCGCGAGGCCGCGCGGTAGTCGTCCAGGCTACGCAGATCCTGGGCGAGGACGACGTGGCGGTACTCCTGGGCCAGGAACTGCTCGGTCCAGGGCAGGCCGAGCTTCTTGACGACCCGCTGCCACACCTGTCGCTCCTCCCGGTCGCCGATCGGGGAGGGCGCCCGGCCGTCGAGGCGGGTGACGATGCCGTGCGCATAGGCGTTGACCGTGGTCACCTCGACGCGCGTGAGCAGTGTCTCGTCATCGTCCAGGAGGACGGCCAGGTTCTCCCGCAGCGACGCGGCAAGGGCGTTGGTGAACGTGGTGAGCAGTACGCGGGTGTCCGGGGAGCGGGTGAGCAGGTGCTTGACCCGGTGCAGTGCCGCGACCGTCTTGCCGGTCCCCGGGCCGCCGGTGACCTGCACCGGGCCGCCGTACGACGTCCGGTAGGCGACACGGCGCTGTGAGGGGTGCAGGAACACCCGCCAGGCCGTGAACGGCTTTTCCAGAATGTCGGCGAGTTCCTCAGGGCCGGTGACCAGGGTGATGCGGCTCGTGGTGTTGGCGATGACGACGGCCAGGCTCTCGTCCGGGTCGGGTCCCGCGTCGACGGGCCGCCGCACGGCGACCACGTCCCGGTAGACCTCTTCGGGAGTGAAGCCCTCGGCGAGGTACTGCAGGACCTCGCTCTGGTCCTCCGGCAGCAGCGTTTCGAAGGCCCGCAGCTGCGCCTTGTCGACGATGGTCCGCACAGCCCTGAGCACCTGGTCGTCGACGCCAAGTTCACGCAGGACCGTGTCGGAGTAGTTCGCGAAGAGCAGCGCGTCGGCGGCCGCGGCGGCCTTCTCCAGGGCCGGGGTCAGCTGCTCGATCGCGGCGACGTTACGGACCTCCAGCGCCCGGGTCGCGGAGTTCGTCGTGTAAAGCCGCTTCGCCGCCCAGGTGTAGGCGTCGTCGTGCGGGACGACGTTGACGAGGAGGAAGACCTCACTGCCGTCGTCGGGCGCGAGTACGACGCCGCGCCAGAAGTCGTTGATGCGGATGGTCCGCATGCGCGGGTCGCGCGCGTTCTCCACGGATTCCAGGTGCAGCCCCTTGTCCGCACGCAGTTCGGGCACGGTGAGCTGCTGGAACTTCTGCATTGCCTTGCGCACACCGGCTTTGACGGGCCGCTCCAGGACGTCGTAGCTCTCCCAGAAACTGTTGGCGAACGCGAGCTGCGGCACGAGGCGCACTCCCCACCCTGAACGGACACTCCGCAACCGATCATACGCGCGGGGCACTCACCAGCCGGGCGGCCACCTGCTCCACGTCCGACAGCAGGCCGGAGGGTTCCTGATCGAGGTCCAGAGCGTGCTGGTGGATCACGATGCCCGCGTGCCGCACCCTGTGGGCCGCGTGTGGCGCGTTGCCCTTGGCGTACACCAGGTGGCCTTCGCGCAGACCCAACGCTGTGCAGTACGCGAGCATCTGGTACAGGTCGATGTCCGGAAAACCCTCCCGCTTCTCGGCCTTGTATTTGGCGTCCACCACGGCGCACGGGGCGCCGTTCGGCCCGTACAGCACGAAATCGGGTTTCATGCGGATCGCGTCCGCCTCGTCGAGGTGATGCGGATCCTGCAGCCGTGCCGAGTGGCCGAAGCGACGGCATGCTTCCCGCAGCGCCACGGTCACGAAGTCCTCGAAGAGCTTGTTCATGTCGAACAGGAACCCCTCGACGCGCAGCCTGCCGGGCGCGTGCTCAATGGAGGCGTTCTCCAGGACGGTTTGGGCTAGATGCAGGGCGTGCTGATAGCGCGAGTTGAGCCGGCTCGGCCGCCAGTCAGGCAGCGGTTGACCGCGCACGATCACCGTGACATCGGCCAGGCGGGCACGTTGGTGGAGCAGCCCGCGACGCACGTCGTGGGGTACGCCGGGCAGTCGCAGGAGGCGCTCGACGGCGGCCCGCAGCAGGCGGTTCTCCGCGATGTCGGTGGTGAACTCGTCATACTCCACCTCCACCGGAAGCGTCGCACCGAACCGCCGCCGTATCTGCTCGGCTTCCCGGATGCGGCCCCGGACGACCAGGGACGTCTCCTCGGTCACCCGGTACCCCTGGAGGAGCCCCTGCCGCAGAGCCCGGTCGATCTGCCGCTCCACGGCATGGGCGAGCGCGGGCAGCAGATCACGGTGCCCGGTGACATCGACCTCCCCGTCTCGCCAGCCACCCTTCGGGTCGAGGCTGTACCCGAGCAGGAAGAAGAGCCGGGCGATGGAAACCTTGGGAGCGACGCGAACGCTGGCCGGCCCGTCGCTCCCCGGTACTGCGACCGTCACGGCACCGACCTTGCTGCCGGCCCGCAGAGCCCAGTGCCCCGCGACGTACGGGTCAGGAGCGGCGTCCACGATGTCCCCCGCCGCCAGCGCTCGTCCGACCGCGTCCGGCAGCGCGACGCCCACGGCCGAAGCGTGCTCGACGAGTTCGATGACGTGCGTCACCCGAGCGACTCCCGCAGCGCCGCCAGACCGTACCGCTTCTCGATGTCCACGCCCTCCCCGTAGTGGTACTCCTCCAGCAGCGGTAGGATCTTGGTCCGCCACGTCCGCTCGAGGCCACCCTCCCGATAGACACCCCGCTTCATCAGGTACGAGGGCCCGATGCGGAAGTCGGCGTCGTCGATACGGGAGTTGAGCGCGTCGAGCAGATCGGCCGGCTCGAAGCCGTGGCCCTCGCTGGTGAGCCAGCGGCGCAGCAGTCCGCTGGTCGGTTCGGTGCGCGGAGACAGCTCGACGAACGCGAAGCGGCGGCGCATCGCCGCGTCGACCAGGGCGATCGACCGGTCGGCGGTGTTCATGGTGCCGATCACGAAGAGGTTGGGCGGCAGAGCGAAGTCGTCGCCGGAGTACGTCAGCCGGACCGACTTGTTGCGGTACTCCAGCAGGAAGTACAGCTCGCCGAAGACCTTTGCCAGGTTCGCCCGGTTGATCTCGTCGATGATCAGGAAGTGCGGGATGTGCCGGTTGCCCTCGCGGGAGGCCAGATCGGCGAGTTCACGCAGCGGGCCGGCGGTCAGCCGGAAGGCGACCTCCCGGGTCTGCGGATCCTCCTGCGGCCGGAAGCCCTCGAAGAAGTCCTCGTACGCGTACGAGGGATGGAACTGCACGAGCTTGACCTGCTCGGGCCCGCCGCCGAGGAACTCGGCGAGCTTCAGGGCGAGATACGTCTTGCCGGTTCCGGGCGGCCCGTACAGCACCAACTGCCGTTCGTCCCACAGCAGATCACGCACCTCGCCCAGCCAGGCGGTGTCGTGCACGAGGAGTTCCTCAGCCAACTCGTCCGTGGGCTCGGGCAGCTCCAGCTCGCGCCTGGCGGTGAGCGCGGGGATCTCCACGCTCGGATCCCGATCGGCGGCCTCGGCCTCCTCGATGAGGTCCTCGTCGCTTATCCCCAGGCCGTCGATGAGATCCTTCACCGCGGTCAGATCGACGACGTCATGCTGCGCGGAGAGCTTCTGCTGGAGTGCCTCGGGCAGGCCTTCGTATGCGTGCCCGTCGTCCGCCCAGTCCACCGGCCTGCGGAGATCCGACCGGCCGTCCTCGGAGGCGAGCTGCTCGGCGTCTCCCGTGATCTTTCCGACGTACAGCCGGCCGCCCGAGATGGTGCACATGGTGTCGCCGGGCCGCATCCGGGAGAGGAACATGTGCAGCTCCTCGACCAGTTGCACCTTCTGGTTGTACGTCGCGGTGGAGGCGTAGTCCTCTTCGACGGCGGTGCGCAGCCGGTCCTTGCTGATGCCCTGCTCGACGCCTTGGCGCAGGTGACGTGCGCGCAGGGTCACCAGCCGCTCGGGCAGCCACAGACGTGGGACGAGGTCGAGGCCGGAGACGTTGGAGCCGCGCACCAGCCAGGCCCGGTTGGGGCCCCACCACACCTGGTCGAGGTAGTCCGAGAGCGGATGGCCGTCGTCGGTCTTCCACTCCAGCCAGCCGTTGGCACTGCGCCCGACCAGGATCTCGGCGGCGGCCGACGGCGAGTTGCACTCTACGTCCTCGACGAGCTCCATCCAGCCGGGCCAAGTCTCCGACTCCACGAAGATGTCGTCCTCGATCAGCCGCTGCCTCAGCCGGTAGGACGACGGCATGCGGACGGGGAAGGACGGCACGACCTCCGGGCGCCCGGGCGACCCGGCCAGGACGATGAACTTCTGGCTGCCGTTCGTCCCCTTCTCGGTCATCAGCCGTCCCCGGGCTTCGGGGCCGCCGCCCGGCAGCTTCAGCCGGAACTCCGGGTAAGGCGTGCCGTAGTCGGCCATGGTCACCATTCCCCATTCATGCACGGTGCGTTCATCCAGAACGATAGGGGGCGCCGCTGACAGGGAGGCGCCCGGAGCGGAGTACGTATGGGGACGCGGCACGCATCCTCAGGCGCCTGCCGCCGTGACCGAAGCCGTGTCCGGTCCGCCGCGCAGGGCCGCAAGGAGCGCGGTGACCTCCAGCAACCGGGTGTGGATCTCCGCCGGAGCCGGCGGCAGCTCGTACGTGCGGTAGTGGCATGCCGCGCTGAGCGCCGACCAGGTGGTGCGGCATCGGCGGGCGGTGTCGTGGCCCGCATACCACTCCAGGCACAGCATGCGGTGCTTGCCGACCAGCGTCATCGACGGAGTGACCCGCTGCCAGTAGGCGTCCAGGGCCTGGTCGAGCGCCATGCGGAGCAGGACCGCGGCGGCACGGGCGCGGAGGCCGGGGGGCAGCGTGGTCACGGCGCCGGGGGCGGGCAGAAGGAGTCGGGCGGCGGCGGTCATCAGGGCCTCCGGTGACGCGCTCATCGGGCGCCCCCGGTGCTGTGAGTCCCAGCACTGCTGCGGATCGCCGCCGCGAGCGCCTTGGTCCGGCGGACGAGATTCCTACGGTCGTCCACGGTCGGCAAGGGCGTGTGGGCACCCGAGTTGAAGGTCTCGATCAGCGCCCAGCCTCCGGGACAGATCCGCTCGACGGCTGCACGGGCAGGCTGCTGCTCGTCACCGAGCAGGGCCAGCGACACATATGTCTTGGTGCGCTCAAGGGACTCCACGCGTTCCTCGACGGCCCGAAGCCCGAGCCCCTTCTCATCGCGGAGCCTGCGCCGCGCGGTCTCCAGACAGGCGGCTTCCACCGCCACCCTGCACATGGCGGGCAGCACGTGGTCGGCCACGTCCTGCGGCAGGCTGCGGTCCAGTGAGACGGCCCGCGCCTCCGCGAGAGCCTGCTCCACCGGGTCGGTGAGCGTCTCCACGCCCACCACGGAGTCGGTCTGGCGGCTCACGCGCAGGACGGTCGCCTTGATGCCCAGGTGTGCGATGGCCTGCTGGAGCCGGGTGTCATGGGTGAAGACGATCACCTGGCGGTCCTGGGCGTACGCGTCGAGCACCCGGGCCAGACCCTCGACCTTCTCGGGGTCCATGGACTGCACGGGGTCGTCGATGACGAGGAACCCGAACGGACTCTCCGCGTGCGTGGCACGGGGCAGGAAGAGCGAGAGCGCGAGCGAGTGCAGCTCGCCCTGGCTCATCACGCTGTAGGCGGGGGCGCACATGTCGTCCACGGAGACGTCGAGCTCGACCTTGCCGCGACCGGGAGTGCCCGCGAGGGTGACGGAACCGAGCGTGACGCTGCTGTGCTCGCACAGCTTCTGCCACACCTCCTGCGACCGCTGGGCGAACGGCCGCAGCCGCTCGTCACGCAGTTCGTCGATGATCGGCCGCAGCCAGGCCCGCGCCCTGCGCGCGTGCTTGCGCCGCTCACGCGCGACCTCGGCCGCTTCCTCGGCACCGAGCCACTCGGCCAGCCGTACGGCGAAAGGCTGCCAGGCGACGTCATGTGCGGAGAGCCGCTGAACGGCTTCCTCCCGCACCTGCCGACAGGCGTCGTCCAGGGCGGCCGCAGCATGCTCGACGCGGTTCGCCAGCTCCCTGGGGTGAGTGACGTCCCGGCACTGAACCCACTCCTGCCACACCCTCACGAGCGGCGAGGCCTCATCGCGCAGCCACACCGGAACCGGCTGTACGAGGTCGTGCCCGGCCCGCACAGCCACCGCCACCTCCTGCCGGGCGGCCTCGGCGTCGGCCGCCTCCGCCTGGAGTCGCTCCACCTCCGTCCGCGCCTGCTCGGCCCACGCCCGGTCCAGCTGGTTCTCGGCGCCGCAGACCGGGCAGTCCGAGCTCCCCGAGCGCCGCTGGTGCTCGATCGCCGCCTCCAGCAGCCGGGCCAGACGGCGCGCCTCCTCGGCGCCGCCGTACCGGGCCTCCTCGGCAGCGGCGGCGGCCTCCCGCAGCTGGCCGACAGCCCCGCCGACCTCCGCCAGATCCGGCCCGGCGAGGCTCGCGAGCTGTCGCAGCCGGGCCAGCTCGGCCTCGGCGGCCAGGGTGCGGCTCCCCAGCAGCGCACGTACCCGGCCAAGGTCGCGCCTGGTTCCCGACAGCGCCTCGGTGGCCTCGCGGGATCTGGGGTCGTCGAGCGTGCCCAGCGCGTCGAGGAGCTGCGTGGTGAGGGCGTCCGCGTGCTTGATCACCTGCTCGCACTCGCTCACGGCGTTCTTGACCCGACCGTCGAACTCGGCGAGCAGCTCGAGCCCGAGGAGCTTGAAGAAGGCGTCGTGCAGCCCGCCGAGCGTGCCGTTGATCATCGAACCGAGTTCGCTGTACGGCAGGAAGGGCCGGGCGAGATCCAGCGCCTCGGCGTCGACGACCTCCTCTAGCTTCCGCTCCGAGCTGTCCGGTCCCTCGACCTTGGTGCGCGCCTCGTCGACCTTGAGGCCGTGCCAGGTCCGCCGCACGGTCACCGCCTCGCCCCGCCCGCCGACGGCCAGCTCGACGCAGACCTCGGGGGTGACGTCGGGACTGTGCAGGTTGCGCCAGCCCTTCTGCCAGTCGGTGGCCCGCCGTCCGTCCCACCGGGAGTTGCGTCCGGTCAGCGCGGTCTCGGCGGCCTCGGCGAAGCTCGACTTCCCGGAGCCGTTGGGACCCGCGACGACGACCAGGCCGGGTCCGGGAGGCAATTCGAGTGCGGTCCGCGGACCGACACCGCGCCAGCCGGCCGCGGTGATGGACCGGAGCTGTACGGGGCCGGCGCGACCTCCGCTGCTCCTGGCCGGTTCGTCGGGGAGCAGCTCGCGCAGCAGCTCCCGCACCTGAGGCGTGAGGTCGTCCGCGTGGTGCAGGCGGTCGAGGAGGAGGGCGCGGAGGGAGGCAGGGGGCTGATCGGTCAAGGTCGGTTCCCGTTGTCGGGCGTGGCCGAAGGGGTCACGCGGGCCGCTGATGCCTTGTTGGCAGTTCGAGCATGGCGATAACGCGTTAGCACTGTCAACGTGTTTACAGGATTCCAAGTATTCGAATTTGTGTACGTGCATGAGATGTCAGGTCGGTTGAGCGGGCCCGCTAAGGTGACCGCATGCCGTCCGCGCACCTGCTGATCATCGGAGACCGCGCCGCACTGAGCTGGGTGGTCACCGAGCAGCGGATGGCGTTTCCGGCAGGCCGGGCCAAGGCGGCGCGCGCGTTGGGGGACGGCGACGAGGTCTTCCTCTACACCACGCGCGGTTGCTTCCGGAATCCGACGCGGGACCTTGGACGGGTCGTCGGCTGGGCGACGATCGCGAGTCCCGTGCGCGTCCTGGACGAGCCGGTGGTCTTCAACGAGCGCTCTTACTCGGAGGGGTGCCGCCTGGAGGTGTCAGGGCTGGCCCCGTTCCGTGAGGGTCTGGTCCTGCGCGAGCTGGTGCCGCGGCTGTCGGTCTTCCCCGACCCGGCGACCTGGAGCGTCCGCATGCGGCGGGCGTCGCTGACCCTGCCGCCGGCTGACGCCGAACTCGTCCGCACGGAGCTGGAACCGCTGCTGCGTCCGTACGGCGAAACGCGCGAGGGGTACCGCTGGGAACCGGCGGCGGCCTGACTGTCACCACGCGCTGCGAGGCCCTGACCGGGGACGCTACGGTGGGCGTGAAACCTGAGTCCGGTGGGGGGACGCATGTCATTCCAGACGCCCATCACGATCGCCAGCGCGTTGGAGAAGATCCACCGTCGCGAGTACGTGTTGCCGGCGATTCAGCGTGAGTTCGTCTGGTCGCGCGACAAGATCACGCGGTTGTACGACAGCCTGATGCGCGGATATCCCATCGGCTCGTTCCTCATGTGGCAGGTCCACGAGGGTAATTCAGGCCGTTTCGCCTTCTACGACTTCATGCGCGACTACCACGAACGCGACAACGCCCACTGCGCGCCGACCGGTCCGCTGGGCAGCCGGGCCATCACGGCGATCCTGGACGGTCAGCAGCGACTGACGGCGCTCAACATCGGTCTGTGCGGGTCGTTCACCGCGAAGCTGCCGCGCATGTGGGCGAACAACCCGCTCGCGTACCCGAAGAAGCTCCTCTACCTGAACCTGCTGCACCGCGGCCAGGACGACGATCTGGGGGTCGAGTACGACTTCCGGTTCCTCAGCCCGGAGGAGGCCGAGGCCGGCACAGAAGGCGGTGACGCCCACTGGTTCCGCGTTCAGGATGTCCGCGAACTGCGTTCGGCCCGGGACGTCATCCGGGCGCTTCAGCGCGAGGGGGTCGCGGACGACGACACCGCCGGCGATGTACTGACCCGCTTGCACGAGATCGTCCACGTCACCCCCACGGTGAACTTCTTCCTCGAGGAAGCGCAGGAGCTGGACAAGGTCCTCAACATCTTCATTCGGGTCAACTCGGGAGGTGCCGTCCTCTCCTACTCCGACCTCCTTCTCTCCGTGGCCACCGCCCAGTGGGTCGAGCACGACGCGCGCGAGACAATCCACAGGCTCGTCGATGAACTCAACGGGATCGGGCAGGGTTTCGCCTTCGGCAAGGACCTGGTCCTCAAGACCGGACTGGTGCTGCTGGGGAAGGGTGACATCCGCTTCAAGGTGGACAACTTCGACCGGGACACCATGACCAACCTGGAGAAGCACTGGACCGAGATCGAGAAGGCGCTGCGCCTCGGAGTGGCCCTGCTCGCCGACTTCGGGTTCTCCGGCGTCACCCTCACGGCCAACAGCGCGGTCATTCCTCTGGCTTACTACCTCCACCGCCGAGGCCTCGGGGACAACTACCGCACCTCGGAGGCGTTCAAGGACGACCGTGCAGCGATCCGCCGCTGGCTCCAGCGCTCACTGATGAAGTCCGGCGTGTGGGGCAGTGGCCTGGACCGGCTGCTCACCGGTCTGCGTACGACCCTGGAGAAGGAAGGCGGACAGGGCTGGCCGACCGAGGCCGTCGAACGTGAGATGGCCCGCCAGGGCAAGTCGCTCCGCTTCGACCAGAGCGAGATCGACGACCTGCTGGATCTCAAATACGGATCGAAACGGCTGTTCCCGATGCTCGCGATGCTGTACCCGGGCGTCGACACCAGGGACCACTTCCACGAGGACCACATCTTCCCGCGCAGCCTCCTGCGGTCACGGACCAAGCTGCGGGCGGCCGGCCTCTCCGAGGACGCACTGTCGCTCGTCGAGGACCGCGTGGACAGAGCGGCGAACCTGCAACTCCTGAGGGGACCCGAGAACATCGCGAAGCAGGCCGCCCTGCCGACTGCCTGGCTGCGGAAGCACTTCGACTCGGATGCCGCGCGGGAGAGCTGGTTGAGGGAGTACGACGCCGTCGGCCTGCCCGACGATGTGGTCGGGTTCCTGGAGTTCTACGAGGCACGCCGTGCGCGCATGGGCCAGCGCCTCGCCGACCTCTTGGGAGCGGCAGCCGTCACGGAGCAGACCGTCGTCACATCGGATGCCCCGGGGGCCGTGCCGGACGACGGACCCGATCCGGGCAACGAGGGACTGTGAACAAGAACCACGACCTGAGGGATGTCATCAACAGGCAGTCTCAGGTCCGCGGGATGATGCTCGGCCTGGCGCTCGGGGAGACGTTGGGAGCGCTACGCGGCAGCCTGTCCGGCAGCGGTCCGCTGCGGGCCGGTGTCAGTACGCAACTGGCCTGTTTCACGGCCGAGGGCATCATCCGCGCGCAGGTACGTGGGAACCACAAGGGGATTTGTTACGCGCCCGGGGTCGTCCCGGGGGGCGTCGGGGTGGGCGCTCTACCAGGGTTCCGGGTTCTGCCCGGCCGGGTCGGTGTCGGGCAACCGGACCTCGCGGGCACGTGAGTTCAGGCCCATGAGCCTGCCGGTCGTGGGGTCGACGCAGAAGACGAAGGCCTTGGCCGTGTCGGCGAAGTCCGCTGCCGGGCGGCTGATACCGGCTGTCGTGATCAGGATGAGCCGCTTAGGTATTTGGTCACCGGCCGCGGCGGCCAGGCCGTTCAGGCGCTGCACCTCCGAAGTGGAGAGGTTCTTGGCGCGGTTGTGCCATTCGATGTGGAACGCCTGCGACCGTATCGGCGTTTCGGCGTTGCCTTCTTCGAGATCACCGAAGCCGCATGACGTGAGCTGGTCGAGAACGGAGTCGGTGAGCTGCCGGGGCCCGAGCGAGCCCCGTCCGTCCACAGGCGCGGAGTCCTCGACGAGTTCGTCGAGACCGACGTCGAGGGACCGCTTACGCGCCGTGCGATGCCCGATCGGCGGTCACGATTCGTCCTTGTCTCCCAGCTCGTTGATGAGCGGCACGAGGAGAGGATGAACCGAGAAGCCGGAGGCCCGACCCGGTCCATGCGCGTAATCGGCTTTGAGAACCTCGACCGCGGAGTCCGGGATCAATCCCTTCTCGCGCAGGTTGCCGCTGATCCGTTTGACGGGCTTGGTGAAGCCTTTCAGGGTGCGGTCGTCGTCGTAGTCGCAGATGTCGTAGACAGACATGGCCTCTACGTGACCGTCCATCTCGGCGGCATAGCGGATGACGTCGACGCGGTTGCCATATCCCTCGTATGCAAGCCCGCGGAAGAGCGTCTGGATTGCCTCGGCGGTCCAGCCGCCGTGGGTGTCCTCGGTCTCGATCCGTTCGACCCGTTCGATGTCCTCGACGGACCCTTCCTGGAGACTCAACTTCAGGATCGGCGCGGCAACTTTCAGGAACTGCTTCGGCGTGAGCATGAAGAGCCGCCCTCCGCCGCGAGCCCTGAGTTCCTCGGTCAGCTCAGGTCGGGGGCCCCGGTTGAAACCCTGCTCCTTGCGCCACCAGTCCTCCTTGACGTCCGCTGTCACGAACAGCACGTCGCACTGGCGGCGGCCGGCCTCCCGGAGGATCTGCTCCCAGACGAGATAGTCGGCGGCGGCTCCCACACCTTCCTTGGTCTTGTCCATGTAGCCCGGAGGCAGCCGCTTCTCGACCCGGCGCATGCCCTCCGAGATCGCCTTGTCGTAGTCCTGCTGACTCAGTGGAGCGCCGACCCGGCCGTCCAGCGCGGGCTCCAGTTCCGCGCTGACCGGATCGGTGCTCGTGTCGTGGGTGATGTTCTGCCACTCACCTTCGCCGACCTTGACGATCGTCTCTTGCACGTCGTCGAAGACCTCGTTCAGCTGACCGCGCAGACGGTCGGTCTCCTCCTCCGGCAGGGCCACGCGATTGGCCCAGGTGCGCAGGGTGCGCTCCGCCTGGTCCGCATGACCGGCCATGTCCTCGGCGGCCTGCGCACCGGACGACCGGGCGTCGCTGAGGGTGCTCTCACGGTTCGCCAGAACTCCACGAGGACCTGGTGTGGCACCCACAACCGGTCCTCCACGGCGCCGAGCGCGCGCAGCAGGTCGCCGCGCGCCTGCTCGGTGTACCGGTAGAGGTTCAGCAGGACGTTGGCGTCGGGGGCGACCAGACCGTGGGTCATTACGGAGGTGAAGTCGTCGGTGGTCGGGGTGCGGAAGGCGCCGAAGTCGTCGAAGAGGCCTCGGTTGTCCGCCCCGGCCGTCGTGTCCTCTGCCACTGCGCCCCCGTCGTCGCCGTATGCCGCGCGCGAGGGGCGTTTCGTACGTCACGTCCCCTCGCGTTCACCTGTGGGGACCGTAGCGCGACGATGACGGCCGTCGGGAGTGAAGGGGAATTCTCGCCGGTCTGTTGGTCAGGTGGGCGTCCGGTGTCAGCTGGATCGGTGGCTCACCTCGGCCCAAACGGTCTTGCCGCCCGGCGGATGCGGTTCGGTGCCCCAGCGGTCGGCCAGCGCGGCGACCATGAGCAGACCGCGGCCCGACTCGCTGTCGGCCGCCGAGTCGGCTGGCGCGACGGGGGGTTGACCGCCCTTGGCGTCGCTGACTGCGATGCGGAGGATGCCGGTCGTGGTGTCGAGGGTGAGGGCGAGCCGGAAGTCGCTGCCCTGGACGCGGCCGTGCAGGGCAGCGTTGGCAGCGAGTTCGGCGACGATCTGCTCGGCTCGCGCGGTCACGTCGGGTGACAGGTCCCAGGTTCGGAGCTGAGTGGTGGCGAGGAGGCGGGCGAGGCGGGCTCCTCGGCGGGTGGAGGACAGGAGCTGGGCGAACATGGCCATGGTGCCGGGAGGTTGGGGAAGGGTTGCTCTCACGGGGCCACCGTGATGGGTGCGTGGGGGCGCGTTCCAGGAGTGACGCCCGTACGGTGCGTCAGCGTACGGACACATTCTGTGGACGGTACGCGGGGTTTTCCGTCACGCTGGGTGTCGTCGGGCGTCCGGGCGTGGGGCGACGGACAGTGCGTGTGGCCTGTACGGAACGGGAGGTGGCCGCGTATGACGGGCGGCATCGACATCATGGCCGACGGCGGCGGCGACGGGGAGTCGGCCGGTGGTGAGCCGGATCGTGAACCCGACCCCTCGGACAGTCTGCGGACCTGGGGTGCCGTCCAGCAGGCGCTGCGCGAGCACGCGGGGTACAGCAGGGCCGAGTTCGCGGACCTGGTGCGCTTCTCCAAGCACACCGTGGAGTCGGTGGAGCGGGGGCGGAGGATGCCCGACGAGTCGTACGTGGTGCGGTCGGAGGAACTCCTCGGGAACACCGGTGCGTTACGGAAGTCGTCGCAGTATGTGACGCGGGGGCGGGGGGATGTGGGGCTGGCGGCTTGGTTCCGGCAGTGGGCCAGGCTGGAGCGGGTGGCGGTGAGTCTGTACACATACGAGTGCCGGTTGGTGCCGGGGCTGTTGCAGTCGGAGGGGTATGCGCGGGCCCTGTTTGAAAACCGGCTCCCGCTGCTGACCGAGGAGCAGACGGAGGCTCAGATCGAGGCACGGCTGGAGCGGCAGCAGACGCTGTATGAGCGGCCGACGGTCCCGTTTCACTTCATCGTGGAGGAGTCCGTCTTCCGGCGCAGGCTGGGGGGTCGTGACGTGTTGCGGGGACAGATGGACCTCGTGCTGGAGCTTACGGCACTCCACAATGTGATGCTCCAAGTCATGCCGACCGAGGCCGAGTTCCATGCCTGTATGGACGGTCCGGTACAGCTGTTGGAGACGCCGGAAGGGCGGCGGCTGGCGTACTCCGAAGGGCAGGAGAACGGTCGGCTGATCTCCGACCGCAAAGAGGTGCGCGTCCTCCAGCAGCGCTATGACACACTGCGCTCGCAGGCCCTCAACCCCAAGGACTCGCGAGGTCTGCTGGAGCGACTTCGAGGAGAGCTATGAGCAAGACGGAACTCGTCTGGTTCAAGTCCAGCTACAGCGGCAGCTCGGGTGACAGCTGCATCGAGATCGCCGTCACCGAACAGGCCATCTGCGTACGGGACTCCAAGGACGTAACCCGCCCACACTTCGCTGTCGGGCGGGAGGAGTGGTCGCGGTTCGTGGGGTTCGTCGCGGAGGCCTGAGCAGGGCGGCGTACGCGGTGGCGCTCAGAAGATCTTGCAGAGCGTCATCGCACGCATGTCGACGTCGCCCGGCGATCCGAGGACTGAGCTGCGGCCCACGTAGATGGTGTCCCACTGCGAGGTACCTACCGGGCACGCGCCGGAGCTGATGAGCAGGCCGCCGGAGAGATCGGGGCCCGTTGTGCTGGCGTCCGGTATGCCGAGGGTGGCTGGTTCGGCCGCGGCGCCGGGCTCTCCCTCGTCGCCCTTGGCGCCGCGTTCGCCTTGTGGCCCCTGCTCGCCCTGAAGCCCCTGCGGTCCCCGTGCCCCTTCCGGTCCTGCCGAACCCGTTGCGCCGGTCGGACCGGTCGCGACGAAGTAGGCGCCGGCCACCGCTCCCGCCGCGCCGGACAGGGTGACGACGGCTGCGGTGGTGGCTATGCCGATCGCGACGCGACGACGGTTCGGTCTCATGTTCTTTCCTTCGGGTCATCGGCGGTCTCGGCGGCAGCACTGTATGCCGCGAACGCTCGGGCCTGTTCCGTCTTCCGGAGCTGGCCCAGTTCGATGGGGCGCAGTCCGTGGGGCCGTCCGAGTCGTTTGAGGATGGCGTCGAAGTACGGCACGGGTGTGTGCTCGGAGGAGACCACGAGGGAGGAGAGCAGCAGCACCCCGTAGGTGGGCGGGCTGTCGACCGATACGAGGATCGCTTCCCTGGCCCGCTCGTTGAGGTCCGTCGGCTTGAGCCCGGCGGCAGCGGCGAGCGTGTGCCAGCCCACGCAGACCTGGCGCCGGGCGGCGTCGATCAGTGCCCGCCGAACGGCTACCACCACGGCTGCCTTGGTGGTTCCGAGTTTGGGCCAGCGCACGCGGTCCTGATTGTCGGGCGGAACGGCCGGGCTACTCGGAGTCGTTGGTGCGGACCGCGTGCCGCGCGCGTATGCGCGGTCCAGGGCGACCCGCCAGGCCGCCTCCACAGTCGGCGTGGCGGCGTCGGGCTTCCAGCCCAACTCGGCCAGTACGTCGCCGAAGGATGGGTCCGGGCCCTGGGCCTGGCCTTCCGCCTTCACCAAGGCCGACCGCAGGCCACGGTTCGGCAGGTAGGGCTTGTCCACGGCGGCCAGCAGCCTCGCCTGGTCCTTCGCTGACACCGTGGAGGGCGAAATGCCCTGCCTGTTGAGCAACGTCTTCCACTTGATGCGGCTGCGCCCGTTGGCGACGAGGTTCAGATGTTCGCGGATCCGGCCCACTAGCTGGGCGTCGTCCCATGGTCGGGTGGCGCCCTTGTCCACGGAGGTGTTCGGGGGATTTTGGCGCTCCGGCGCCGACTTGTTCTGGGCAAAGGCGTACGTGGTCTTTCGCTCGCCTTCCCAGATCTCCGACACCTTCGCCTCGGACAGGTCGGATCTCCAGCCGAGGCCGGCGAGGATCTCAGCGAAGTACGGGGTGGGCGCGTCCGGGGTGTGGGCTGGCTTGACGAGCGCTGAAAGTACGGGCTTGCCGTCGGCTCGGGGGTGGTCCACTGCGACGAGGAGGCGGACGCGTTCCTCCGGTGTGATGTCGCCGGGAGCCGCTCCCGCGTAGCTGACAAGCGTCTCCCAGTTGATGAGGCCCCGGGCGCGGGCAACGCCGCTGAGCCTTGAGCGGAAGAGGGCGATCGTCTCGGCCTCACCGAGGGGAAGCGGGCGGGGTGTTGAGGCGGCCGGTGCGGTCCACTTGAGGGTTGGTGGGGGTGGCTCGGGCTGCGGAGATCCGGGGCGCAGGTCCGGCCAGCGGGAGTCGGTCTGCTGGGGTAGAGGCGAGGCGCCGTCGGCGCGTATGAGCCAGGCGGGCTCGGAGGGGGCCGCCGCTTCGGTGAGCGGCAGCAGGTGGGCTGAGGAGTAGATGACGTGCAGTTGGTGAGGAGGAGGCGCGGGGTGGGCGTGCGGCAGGGCGATCCGGGCCCGGACGACGGCCGAGCCGAGCGGCTGGAGGTCGGCCTCGTAGAGGCGTACGGGGGTGGCGTCCGGGTCGGTGCGCGGTGCCGGGAGTTCGGTTGCTGCGGTGAAGGCGATGGTGCCCGGAGCCAGCGGGAAGGCCACGGGCGTAGGGGCGGGAAGAGGGGTGCTGTTCGCGGGCGGTTCGGCGTCGAGGCGGGGAGTGATGATCCCCTCGTTCAATAGGCGGCACTCGGTGAGGGCCGACCACGCGAGGCTGTTGTCCGGGTACTGCGTGCCGACGTACACCTCGCGGGTCTCGCCCTCGGTGCGGCAGGAGATGCGGATGGCGTGCCCGGCGGCGTCCACCTCGTTGTGCGAGAGCCCGCAGTAGGGTCCGTACGCCCAGTGGACGTGGGTGTGCCGGTCGGCGAGGCGTTCGCGGGTCTGCTGCCACTCGCGGAGGGAGAGGCGGGCCAACTGGACCCGGATGAGCCTGGACCGGCCCTGACCGAATCGGACCTCGACGGCTCCTCCGTGGACCGAGCCGGGGTCAAGGTACGTGACCTCGGCGTCCTGGTATCCCTGCCGCAGCAGCCAGCGCCGTAGCGCCTGCCCGATGTAGAGGTGGTCGGCGCTGGCCTCACCGGTCTCCGTGCGGCGGCAGTGCACGGGAGGCCGGTGCGCGAAGTGGCACTTCTTCTCCCTGTAGCGCTTCGGAGTCAGCTTCTTGCCGCAGCCGCCGAGCAGGACGCCGCAGTAGAAGTCGTCGCGGGTCCGGCCCCGCATGAACCGGTCGAAGTCGTCGTGGTCGTACGGCCGGAACACCGGCCAGTCCGACTCGGCCTGTCCGATGACCGCCGTTTGAACCTTGCGGGTGTCTTCTTCGGAGGTGGGCGAGACCATCCTGGCTCCTGGCTTGGAAGCGGCGGCGGTTGGGTCAGGGAGGCGGCGGGGGCCTTGACCTGGGGGTGGGGTGAGGGCGGAGGTACAGCCGAACAGCCTGTGCGTGTATGCGACTTCAAGGACGTGACGCGTGTGCACTTCGCCATCGGGCGTGCGGAGTGGTCGCAGTTCGTGGAGTTCGCAGCGGGGGACTGAGTCCTGTTCGTCCCGGCGGCCGCGTGATGGCGTGCACCGCCGGGACACGAGGGATCAGTGGAGGTCCGGTCCGCCCGCCTCGACGATCTCGGCGAGCACGCTGATCTCCTCGTCGGCGTCGTCCGGTACGCCGGGGTCGTCGCCGAGGAACGGTCCCGGTTCCTCCTCGTCGGCGAGATGCGGGTACTTCTCCAGGAGGAACCGTCGCCGGTAGGCCATCTCGGCGGCGTCGACGATCCCCTCCAGGGTGGTCCAGTTAAGGGTGCCTCCGATGGCGATCCCGAATGCGGGTACGGCCTTGCCGAGGCCCTTCTTGGTGAGACGGAAACCGAAGGCCTTCGCGAACTGCTGGGAGACCTTGGTGATGACCGAGTCGCTGAGGACGTCCCATGCCTTGCCTCGGAAGAGCGCCTGGGTGAGCCGTGAGATGTCGGCCATCGCGGCGTTCTTGGCGGTGGCCGAACTCGCCGTTCCGACGTTCACGACAGACATCACGAAGAGCTTCTCGGCAGGCTCTTCGGGGTCGTAGCCGTAGAACAGCGAGACCTGGCCGACGGCTCGGGACGCGAGTCCGAGAACGGCAGCGGTATCTGCGGCGAAAGCCCCCGCGATCGCGCCTCCGGAAGGCGCCGCCGCGGCGCCGGCGGAGGCGGCGAGGACGAGTTCTCCTCCGGAGATCACAAGCCCCGCACCCGCTCCAGAGAGTGCCGCGGCGGCCGGGTAGTACCAGCTCGCCTTCCGTCCACGGACAGCGTCGACCAGCTCAAGGTCGAGGCGGCGCAGGTCGGGGAGCGACTCGACCCCGTGCCCGCGCTTCTTGTGGAGCGCCACCACGCGCTTGGAGGAGAGTCCCGCTCGTGAGACCCGCCCCAGGGTCTGCCGTATGGACTGAACGGCCGTGCCGCTCCAGTCAGGCAGGGCGTCGGCGGCTCCACGAGCCCCGGCGCCGACCTTTTGCGCGCCCTTGGCGACCGCTGCCTGCCCACGTGAGACCGCTGATTGCGCCCGTGGGTGGTTCTCCAGTTGCTTCGCAACACGCTTGCCGAGTTTTCCGACTCCGTTGGCCACGTGCTCGCCAGCGTTGGTCATCGCTCGAGACAGTGGGCGGCCCCTGAACTGCTGGATGGCACGCCATGCATCGAGCTCGTAGTCCGAGGGAAGCCGGTCAGGCTGCTGCGCGTACTGCGAGTCGCTCATGTTCCGTGGAGCTCCTGTCTCTGGGACGAGCTGTCAGGCGGGGTGGCGGGGGCCGTGGCCCGGGGGCGGGGTGAGCGTGGAGGTGTAGGTCTCGCCGTCCACGAGGGGCTTCTCCAGGCTCAGGCCGGCGGTGGCCATGCGGTCGTACTCGGTGAGCACGAGCCGCTTGGTGCGGTACTCGCCGTACTTGGCAATCTCGTTGTTCTTCAGGCCACCCGACTCCGACTGGAAGGTCTCCAGGATGTAGTCGGTGTCCTCGGCGGAGATGCCGTACAGGTGCAAGAAGTACGCGTCCAACTCGGCCCGCAGTTGCGCCCGCCGTGCCTCGTCCCAGCGGAACGGCTCGCCCTCGTCGTTCAGATCGTGGGCGAGGGGGGTCATGTCGTATGCCGTGTATACGAGTTCGAGGACTCGGGATAGGAGGAAGGGGAGGTGGGGCTCGAGGGTGATGGGGGTGGGGACGGGGAGTTGCTTTACCACCATTCGGTTCAAATGGATGCCACCGACCTTTTGGCGGGCAACGTAGTCATACACGATGGAACTCTGCGTTGCGACCAGTGCAGCCGCGAGTGCTGGTGAGTGTGACGGCAGCATGAGTGGAAACGTGTAGCTCACCGCGGACACAGGCAGGAACGCTGGGATTGCAGTGCGCTCGTCGGTTGTACGGCAGACGTCGCGTGATCCGATCAGCCAGTCGTTTCGCCAGTTCAGCTCTTCAAGCCGGGCTGATACGCCTGGAATTCCACATTCCTTGCTCTTGCGTACGGTTCGGATGAGTCCCGTCTCCTGCACCCAGTAGCGAGGCTGCGCTACTCCATGAGGGTCCTGCTTGTCGTCCAGGTGAAGGCGCTCGTACTCGTCATTGCCGAGACCAACGTAACTATTCCATCTGTGATCGAAGTGGTGGACCATCTTGCCTTCATAGACGGGCAACATTCGCTCTCCGTCACGAACAAAAACGTTACCCTCAAGGTGCCACCCAGCACTGTCCAAGTCCTTCCGAGTGCGGAAGAGGTCCGAGTCGTCCGTCATGTTGAAATGGTTGTTGAACCTGATGCCCCATCGATTACCGCCACTGCGCCCCTCGTGCCACAACACAGGAATCCGCCGGTAGATCCCAGCCGTCAGTTCTGCGTCCCGACGGGTCCGGAAGATGGGAAGCGTGCCCGTATTGGGGTTGATGAGAGTGAGGTCCTCGGGACTGAGGGCAAAAACACGCTCGGGGTCATCAAGTTCCGTGATCTCCGAGAGGAAGAATCCGAAGCGCGCGGCTGGCTTCCGCGCAGCCCGGCCGGTAAGCGAGAGCAAACAGAACTTGTAACTGGAGTGCACGCTCTCGAACCACTTACCCCCCTGCGGCAGCGCAGGACTCCTGGGACGTCGGTTCTCGAAGTCGTACAATGAGACTAGCGCCCCGCGCCGCGTGAAGTCCGAGAATAGGTGCTGCGAGCCCGCACCTGTCGCGATTGCCGTAGGCAGGATCACACCGAACCGCCCTTCCGGTGCGACCACGCTCGACATTCGCTCGGCGAACAGCGTGTCTGTTTGAAGAGAGTTGACGCCCTTGACCGTCAACCCCTTCGCACACAACGGAAAGACCTCTGAATCCCCCGCGAAATGGAACGTCCCCTTAACAGTCCGACGCACCTCCCGATACCGCGTCCCCTCCACGGGATGCTCCTGCTCCCACTCCACAATCCGCGTCCGCCGAGCCGTCCCCGAGATCGCCGCGATCTCCGGGTCGACGACACTGAAGTACTTCTTGTCCTCGAAGTCGACCTTGTCCCACGGTGGATTCCCCACCACACACGAGAATCCACCTGCCCAACCCGTATCCGGGTCGACGCTCGACTCAGCCCCCGCTCCCGCGCCCTCCTCTGGCACTCGGAACACCTCAGGAAACTCCAAGTGCCAGTGGAAGAACGCGTACTGTTCCCGCAACCGCACGATCTCGTCATGCGTCGACTGCGGCGCGGCATCCCCCTCGGGGTCCTCCAGTCCCCGGAACACCTGGTGCGTAATGACCGGCGGCGCATCCTCCCGCTTCACCCACACGAATGCCGCGCACCATGCATCAGCGAGATGCAGTGCCCGCAAGTACTCCGCCGATGTCGCCCACGCCTTGAACGCCTCCTCCTTGCGCCGTACCTGCGCCAGATTGCGCGCGGGCGCGGACGTGATGCGACGCAGGCCGGTGGCGAAGCCGGTGTTGGAGACATTCGGCTCGCGCTCCTCCGCTTCGAATAGGAGGCCCTGCCCGGCGCGCTGCTGCTCGTTCTCGGCGAACAGCCTCTTGGCGTACGCCTCGTCGTCCCCCTCCGTCTTCTTGAAGGCCCGGCTGCGAATGCCGTCCTTCATCAGCGCCGGCGTGGCCCCGATGAGGCCGTTGCCGTGCTTGACGTGGGCGTCGAGGAAGCCGAGGGGGCGGCCCGCCTTCATGGCCTCCAGCCACAGGGACACCTTGGCCAGCTCCACGGCCATGGGATTGAGGTCGACGCCATAGACACAGCGGGCGACGACTTCGTGCATGGCCTCACCGACGGCATCGACCGTCGGCTCGGGGTTCCGCTCCCGTACCGACGCGACCCGCTTGGCGATACGCCGGGCGGCAGCGACGAGGAAGTGGCCGGAGCCGCAGGCCGGGTCGCAGACCGTCAGGGACAGCAGTTCCTCGAGGATCCTCTCGGCGGGGTCGGAGGCGCCCTCGGTCCGCGCCCGCTCCTCGCCCCGCGCGACAGCGGCGTCTATCACCGGGTTCAGCGTGGATTCGAGCAGTGTCTCGGTCAGCGCGGTCGGGGTGTAGTAACTCCCTGTCTTCTTACGATCGTTGCCCGCCCGGTCCACCAACTCGAAGGTACGCTTCACCGCGCTGTGCTTCGGCACCAGTTCCAGCAGCGCCTCGTACACCGACCCCAGCTCCTCGGCGCCCATGTGCCGGTAGTCGGCGGAGCGCCAACGCCCGGAGTCGGCGTCGCGGACGCGGGCGAGGTGCCGTACCGCCTCCAGGAAGTACCGGTTGGAGAGCCGGGCCCCGCGCAGCGGCGCGTCCGCTTCCGTCGCGTTGAACAGGCCGCCGAGGCCGGGCAGCCCCAGCTCCGGTCGACCCTCCTCCTCTCCCAGCGCGGCCAGCACCAGCTGAACGGCCTCGTACTGGTCGCTGTGCGCCGTGCCCTGCCTGCGCTGGGACCGCTCACGCAGCCGGGCCGTGGAGAAGTAACGGTGATAGCGGTCGCGGGCCTGTTCGTCGGCCTCCGGGTCCAGAAGGGCGTTACGGTCCTCGGCCACAAAGAGGAAGATCAGCCGGTAGACCAGGCGCAGCAGTGCCGACTGGAGCGCCGACGGGTCCAGCTCCTCCCGAAGGGCCGTGTTGTCGGGATGGCGCAGGAAGCCCGTGCCGAGTGCGGCCAAGCCCTGCTGGACGCCGTCGCGGTAGTGCTCCAGGGCGCGCGTGCCCGACTCGATGGCCGCCGTGCGCCAGGCTTCGAGCCAGCACGTGGACGGCGGCGCCGCCTCCGCCACCTCGAACCGCGAGGCGTGCAACAGTCGGTACAGCAGCACGAACTCGCTGAACAGTTCGCCGTCGAAGACCGCCTCGAGGTCGAACTCGACGTACGACGCTGTGGCGAGCGCGTTGGAGTCCCGGAGCAGGCGGACCTGGCGGCCGTTGGTCAGGACGCCCCACAGGTGGGCCTCCGTGCGGTTCAGGCACTCCTGGAGCATCGACTGCGGCAGGACTGTGCCCGCGCCGCCCGGCCGCTTGTCCAGGTCTGCGTTCCACGCCGTCTGGTGAATCAGGGCGTGGCCCCAGCGGTGGGAGACCGGGAACTTCTTCTCCGGGTCGGAGTCGGCGGTGATGCCCGCAGGGCCGACCGCCGCAAGCCGGCCGAAGCCCAGCTCGCGCCAGAGCGGCGCCAGCCAGTCGGTGTCGGCGATCCCCGTCGGGTCGGCGGCCGGGACACCCGTCTCCTGGTTCTCCGGCAGGCGTGTGCGCAGTTCCCGCCACAGCGGCTTCAAGTACTCCCAGCTGCGCTCCGCCTCGTCCCGCACGGAACGCGACGACGGCAGGCCGTAGTCGGCGGACTTACAGCCGGGGACGTCCTTGCCCTCCGAGATCCTGAGCAGCATGTCGGCCGGCAGCAGCCCCCCGACCGTGTGGACGGCGGTGAACACCTGGTTGCGGGCGGTTGCGGACATCAGGCGGATACTCCAACCGAAACAGAAGCAGCAGCGGGCAGGTAGACGTAGGCGCCGAGGATGTCGGCCGGCTTCTGCGCCGTCACCGACAGACCTCGGACGATCTCGCCGGACGCGGCACGCACTCGGCGGTGGGCCGCGTCCAACTCGGCGGCCAGCTCTGCGCCGTATGAATCCAGATAGCCGTTCACGTCCGGCAATTGGTCGAGGATTCGCGTCATCGTCCGCTCGCCGAAGTGCGGGTCGGTGTTGTCCGACGCAGTCGCGTCCAGCAGTTCCGCCGCCCGCTCCTGCGGCAGCCATAGCGCGTTCCTCGGCGCGCCCTCGAACGCCAGCAGCCGCGCGTCCTCCGCCACCAGCTGCCGCTCACCATTCCTCGACGGCAGAGTGAGGTGGAAGCGGTACCGGACCAGCAGCAGTGTCGTCCTTGTGCTCACCGCGTCCGTCGTGATGACCCCGCAGCGGCGCGCCGGACGGGCGCCCTCCGCCTGAGCGTCCAGGGCGGCGTTCAGCACGTGGGACGCCAGTGCGCCCACCACAGGGTCCGTGCGGACCAGGGCCGCCTCGCCTCGCGCCACCGCGGGGTCGCTGCGGAACGGGATCTCGCGATCCTTCTCGATCACCTCCGCGCCCACGGTCGACGCGAGAGCATCCCGCAGACCCATCGGCGTGCCGCCGACCTGGGCCGTGAAGTCGTCGCCGTGGTCGCGCAGCACGGCGTTGAGCGCGCCCAAGGACTCCCGTACGAACGTCCGGATCTCCCCCGCCCCGCCCAGCGCCTCCCGGATCGACGCGACCTCCCTGGCCACCTCCTCCGGGTGGATGGAACGCTGTGCGAACCGGGAGCGGGACTGCCGCTCGCGCTCCGCCGCCGAGTTCCAGTCGCTGTCCAGCTTCGCCGTGCTCACCTTGAACGCGTCCGCGCTGAACAGCGCGTCCTCGTTCTCCCGGCCGCGCATCAGCAGCCACTCCACGATCGCGTCCGTCACGCCCGTCGACAGCTCGTCGGGGACGGAGACCGAGATGCCGAGGTCCTTCTTGATCTGGCGGTGCTTCTTGATCAGCACCTCCAGGACCTTGCCGTCGATGCCGTTGTCGTCGCCGTACAGGGTGATGACTCGGACCTCGTCGCGGCGCTGGCCATAACGGTCGACACGGCCCTCTCGCTGATCATGGCGCGTGGGGTTCCAGGCGAGGTCGTAGTGCACCACCGCGTCGAAGTAGTGCTGGAGGTTCACACCCTCCGACAGGCAGTCCGTGGCGATCAGGACCCGGCGGGCCGCCGCGTCCTCGCCGGCCTCCGCCGCCAGCGCCTCGATCCGCTCGATGCGCTGCTGCGGCGACAGCTCGCCGGTGACCGCCTTGACGACCGTCTTCGCGCCCAGCGGGCCGCGCTTCTTGGTCTCCGGGTCGTTCGCGAGCTGCTCGGCCAGGTACTTGGCCGTCGGGATGTAGCGGCAGAAGACGATCGGGTTGTAGCCGTCGGCCAGCAGCGCCTTGAGGTGCTTGATGAGTGCCTTCAGCTTCAGGTCCTTCTCGGGGCCTTTCAACTGCTCGGCCAGTTCCGCCATTTCGGCCAGCTGCGACTTCACCGGGCCCTCGTCCGTCTCCGCGCCCGGCGCCACGTCCATGCCCTCCATGGCGTCACTGTCCGCCGCGTCGCTGTTCAGCGGGGCGCCCAGCTTGTCGGCCTCCTCCGCCGACGCCGCGATCGCCGCCGCCGAACGGGTCGTGAGGGTCTGCGCGGCCGCCGCCGGGGACGACACCAGCGAGCGCAGCAGCGCGATCGCCGACCACCAGGCGATACGGGCCTCACGCTTGCCCTGGCCGCCCGCCTGCTCGACCCGCTCGCTCGCGTAGGCGATCGCGTCGTCCAGCAGGGCCCGGTACTCAGGGGACAGCTTGTACGTCTCGTCCTTGAAGAAGCGGTCCGAGGGGAAGGCGGTGCGTTCGGCGAGGGAGTCGTCCGCCAGGCCGTCCTCCTTGGTGAGGTACTGGCGTACGTCCGCCCGCTTGCGGGCCACGAAGTGCTGTGCGAGCAGCTTCCGGCCCGACTCCGACTCCAGGTTCACCTGCGCCAGCTCCGGCTTGACCAGGCCGAGCAGGTTCCGGAAGGCCGACTCCTTGCCGCTGTGCGGGGTCGCGGTCACCAGCAGCAGATGACGCTTGGCGTCCTCCGCCACTCGGCGCAGCAGCTCGTAGCGCAGCTGGTTCTGGGAGTTGGCCGAGGTGTCGTCGGCCGCCACGCACGTGTGGGCCTCGTCGACGATCACCAGGTCGGGGCAGTGGCGTACGAAGTCGTCGCGATGGCGGGTGGACTTGATGAAGTCCGTCGACACGATCACGTTCGGGTACCTGTCGAAGAGGGACTGGCCCAGGTCGAGGCCCCGCTCCAGCCGCGACACCGTCGAGGACAGCACCAGCTCAGCATCGATGCCGAACTTGCTGCGCAGCTCCTGCTGCCACTGCTCGGCCAGTGCCGGGGAGCAGAGCACCGCCAGCCCGGTCGCCTCGCCCTGCGCCAGCATCTCTCTCGCGATCAGGCCCGCCTCGATGGTCTTGCCGATACCGACGTCGTCCGAGATCAGCATGCGGACCGTCTTCTGGCGCAGGGCCATCAGCAGCGGTACCAGCTGGTACGCGCGCGGCTCCACCGCGATGCCGGCCAGCGAGCGGAACGGGCCCGCGCCCGAACGGAAGCCCACGCGCAGGGCCGTGCGCAGCAGGCCCGCCGCACGCTGGTCGCCGAGGTCGGTCGGCTCCGGCGGGGCGAAGCGGGCCTCCTCGACGGGCTCGAAGGGGAACACCGCCGCGATGTCGTCGTCCGAACCGCCGAGCGGACGCAGGACGAGTAGGTCGGGCTCGCTCTCGGGGAGTACCACCCACTCGCGGCCACGAGCCTTCACCAGGGATCCGGCGGAATACGTGAATGCCATAGCGATCTTCAAATCCTCTGGGTGGGTGACTAGTGGGCGGCCGGGGAGCCGAAGTAGCGGGTGTTGGCGGCGGCGATGGCGTCCCAGTCGCCGCCGTGCGGGAAGCGGACCACGTCCCAGGTGGCGTCGAACAGCCGCTCCTCGGCGTCGGCGTCGCGCAGCGCGCTCGGCTCGGTGTCCGGGCCGTCGACGAACACCGCGACGTTGGCGCCCGGGAGCCGGTAGACGAAGTCCGGTGCGGCGTTCGCGTCGGTCAGGAAGGCGTCCTTCTCGTCGGGAAGCCGCAGGCCGCGCGCCTTCGCCCAGCCCAGGAAGTCGCCCTGTGCGGCCAGTTCGGCCGCCGACGTCTCGACGGCCGTGGGAGCGGCCGGGGTTTCGGCCAGCAGCCGCCGGTACTGCTCCGACCGCGACTCGCCCCGCGACTCCCGCTGCGCCGTCGCCGACGCGAACCGCACCAGCAGTCCGGCCACCGTGTGCCGGTTGATCTGGGCGTGGTCGAGCTGGTTGCCGTATGTGAGGAGGCACTCGTAGCAGCCGAGCGCGCAGGCTCGTCCCGGGCGATGCTCCTCGCCGCCCTCGTCCTTGCCGTTCGCCGAGAAGTGGCAGATCTCCAGGGCCCGGCGGGCCGCCTTCGCGAGGGCGTCGTCCTCGGCCTGGAGTCGGCGCAGGACGCCCGCGCCGCCCTCCGCCGCCTCCATGAAGAGGATGCGGCGTCTGGGGCCGTCGTCCGGCGGCAGTAGCTCGCTGGAGAGTTCGGCGTCCTCCAGCTCGAAGGCGGCCTCGATGCCGCGCTCCAGCGCGTACATCAGCGTGAGCGCGATCGGCTCCGGCAGGGCCTCGTCGAGGGTGACCACGAGGACGTTGCGGCGGTCCTCCACGAACGGGATGACCCGCTTCTTGCGGCGCCGTTCGTTTCCGTCCGCGTCCACCAGCGGCAGCTCGCTGGAGTCTCCGGACGCCTCGGACGCGTCCTTGTCGTTCATCCAGCGCCCGTCGGCCAGATCCAGCCAGTAGCCCGGCGGCTCGTCCGTACGGGCGCGCACCCGGCCGGAGTTGGTGATGCGGACGGTCGCGGAGTCGCCGTAGGTGATCTGCGCCAGCTCACCGTCCGGGGCGGCGATCGTCGCGTTGAGGCGGCCCTTGCGGACGCCGTGGTCGTGGAAGCGGTACGACGTCTCCAGCCGGAAACCGGCCCGGCGCCGCTCCTCCTCGTCCGAGGAGATCCGCTCCCGGCGGGTGGTGTACACGGTGTGCAGGTGCAGCAGGCCGTAGGTCGCCGCGCCCAGCGGCTCGTTGCAGAAGCCGCAGCGGTCCTCGCGCTCCTTGGGCTCGTGGTGGTAGCCGCAGTTCGCGCAGCGGCGGGCCTCGCCCGTGGTCAGCTCGCCGGAGGAGTCCGGGGGCAGCTGGATGCGCGTGACCTGGTAGCGGGCGCCCTCGTGGTAGATCAGCGAGCCGGGACCGAACTCGCGGATGGCGAGGAAGCGGGGGCGCTGGAGGTAGTCGCCGTCGCCGCGGCGGCGGCCGATCGTCGGGATGTACGCGGCGAGCGGCAGGCGCGGGAAGCTGTAGCCGGGCAGGAAGCCCTCGGAGGCCAGGTAGCGGTAGGGGTTGAAGTCGGAGAGGACCGACTTGCTGTCGACGCTCTCGTTCATCAGCAGGTTCAGCTGTGTCTCGGCCTCGCGGCGGCGGGCGTTGGCGCGGTTGCGGTCGCCTTCGGTGAGGCTGTAGTCGAGGCGGCGCTTGTTCTGGACGTACTGGTCGTCCAGGGCAGCCCGGAAAAGGCTGCGCCAGCGGTCGAAGGCACGGTCGAAACGCTCGGCGACCGTCCGGACCTTGTCGTCGATCCAGTCGTCGTGCCACCACGTGGTGTCGGCGAAGTCCTTGAACAGCGGGCCGAGGACGCGCAGCGCCGCGTTCACCGTGCGCCGCTGGGCGCCGTCGTCGTGGGCCGCGTCCCGGATGTCCGGCAGCAGGTGCAGGGCCGGGTCCGGGCGGTCGCCGGAATCCGGGTACGCCACGTCGAGCACGTCCGGGACGGAGCGGCCGAGGCGCAGACCGGCCTCGGCGATCCAGATGCCCTGGAGGTGGGAGAGGACCAGGTCCTCGTTGGCCAGGTCCAGACGGGGCGGGGCGACCGCTCCCGCCACCATTCGCTCGGAGCGGCGGAAGTAGTACTGGTCGTGGCTGTTGCCCGTCGCGCAGTACGTCGTCACTAGTGCCGGCTGGCCGCTGCGGCCCGCGCGGCCCGAACGCTGGGCGTAGTTGGCGGGCGTGGGCGGCACGTTGCGCATCATCACCGCGTTGAGCTCGGAGATGTCGACGCCCAGCTCCATCGTGGGGGAGCAGTACAGGAGCTTCAACTCCGCCTTGCGGAAGGCCTTTTCGCGCGCCTCGCGGTCCTCCGGGGACACCTGGGCGGTGTGCTCGCGGGCGTACAGGCCGGACAGGGCGTCGGCGGTCTCCCGGTACAGCTTGAGGAAGAACGTGTTGATGCGCGGGCCGTCGCCGCTCTGGTACGTGCGGGTCAGCGGGTCGTGCGCGCCCGACTCGCCTTTGCCCGCGCGCCACACCAGCGACTGGGCGGCCACCCGGTAGCCGGTCATGGTCGGGGAAGACGCCCTGCGGTAACGGCCGGCGCGCTGCGGGGCGACTTCCACCTCCTTGACCAGGCCCGCCTTGGTCAGCACCTTCAGCAGCTCCGCGATGATCAGCTGCAGGTCGTCCTGGTCCAGGTCGCGGAAGGTACGGTCGGTGCGCCGCAGGAACTTGCCGAACCTGCCCCGCGCCGACAGGAACAGGCTCGAACGGTCCGTGCCCCGCCGGGACGGGTGAGGGTAGGCAGTGCCGACCCGGGGCTTGTCCGCGGAGGACAGCACCCACGGGTCGACCAGCCTTTCCTCGCTGGCGCGCTGGAGGGAGTCGAAGGCGTCGTCACGGAAGTACGACACGTCGATGGCGAGCGAGCGGCGCATCTCGTCCAGCAGGGCCTTCATGACCTCGGCCCGAAGCGCAGGGTCGGCGTCGCGCAGCGCCTGGTGCGTGCCCTCCCAGCGGTCCTGCTTGTCGGCGACCCAGCCCAGGTCCTCGTAATCGATCTCCAGCAGGCCCGTCTGCTCCAGGTTGGGCATGGTGATGCGCCAGCCACGCTCCAGGTCGAGGTAGAGCCGGAAGGCGACCACGTCCCGCAGCGTGCGGGCCGCGTTGCGGGCCAGCGACGGCGGCAGCTCGGTCTCGCCGGTGTAGTCGGCGGGGGCGATGGCGAGCGCGTTGGTCACCTCCGAGGCTAGTTCCTCGTGGTGCAGGCCTTCCTCGCCGGCGTCCACGGCCGCCCGGTACAGGGCCCCGCGCAGCTGGGTGATCTGCACGAAGTCGTTGAAGTGGCCTGCCTGGAGGGAGGCGTCCTGGCGGTTGTCGACGAACGTGAGGAGCTTGCGTGCCCTCGGGTCGAGGGCCTCTTCTGGTACCGACTTCAGCGAGCGGACGATGGACGCCGACACCAGCGAGGTCGCTGAGGAGCGGCCTTCCTGGTCCAGCGTCGCCAGCTTTGCGAAGTCCCGGCCGCGCGTCTGCTCGTAGGCCACACCACAGTGCAGGCAGAACAGGAACGGCGAGGGGATGAACGCGGCCTTCAGCTCACCCTGACCCTCGCGTCCGGACGTGTCGACGGTGACGGCCTTCGGCACGCGGTCGCGGTAAGGGCGCTTGACGACCTCCTGGCCCTTGTCGTCCAACTCCAGCCAGGATTCGGGCAGTCGGCGGTCGTCCACCGCGTACTGCACGTTGGACGGCCACTCGCGCTCGTGGTCGACGTAGAGGTAGCCGTCGCCCTGGCGGCCGCCGGTCGCCGAGGTGTCGCGACGGGCCTCGTATTGAACCTCGCCGCCCTTCTCGGTACGCCACACCGTCAGGTACTCCTGGCCGCACTCCCGGCAGAAGGCCAGGGGCATCAGCAACTTGCCCCCGCTGCCCGGCTGTTCGAGCTGGTAGGAGCGGGTCAGGTGGCGGGAGGACTTCTCCTCCAGGGTGACGTAGACGGTGTCGCCCTTGGAGAGGAACTGGTGCAGGCGGAACGCGAACAGCGGCCGTTCGTTCCGCGGGTTGAGCGCCTGCGAGCCGGCCTCCAGCGTCGCTCGGATCGCTTTCGCGCACTGCTCCTCGTCGACGCCCGACATCTCGTGCAACTCCCGTGCCGCAACCTCGATCTGGGTCGGCGGCCGGCGTACCAGGCGGCCCGTGGCCTCGTCTTCGACGAGGCCGAAGCGGTCCTCGATCCAGCGGGCCAGCGGGTCGCGCGCCAGGTCGTCGTAGGCGCGCGGGGCGGGGGAGGTCAGGCGTTCGGCCGGTACGGTGTCGGGTGCCTCACCCGTCGCGCGGACCAGGGTCTCGCCGATGACGTGCTCGGGGCGGACCGTGGTGCCGAACAGCGTGCTCGCCACACCGGCGACCACCTGCCGCTGGTCCTCCAGCGTGCCCTCCGTCGACATGGTGGCCGACGTGCCGATGCACTGCAGGTTCTCCGCCTGGCAGGCCTCGCGTACGCGGCGGATGAGCAGTGCGACGTCGGCGCCCTGGCGGCCGCGGTAGGTGTGCAGTTCGTCGAAGACGAGGAACTCCAGGCCCCGCGCCATCCTGATGAGGCTCGCCCGGTCGGCCGGGCGGGTCAGCATCAGCTCCAGCATCACGTAGTTGGTGAGCAGGATGTCCGGCGGGTTGTCGCGGATCTCCTTGCGCTTCTCGTCATCCTCCTGGCCCGTGTAGCGGGCGAAGGTGACGGGCTCGCGGCCCGCGCCGTAGCCGTCGCGCAGGAACTTCTCCAGCTCGCGCAGCTGGCTATTGGCGAGCGCGTTCATCGGATACACGATGATCGCCCGCACCCGCTTCGGAGCGTTCGGGCCCTCCTCGTCGCGCTCGTGCAGCACCTTGTTGACGATCGGGACGATGTAGGAGAGCGACTTGCCGGAGCCGGTGCCGGTCGTCAGGACGTACGACGCCCCGGAGGCGGCGGCGTCGATGGCGTCGCGCTGGTGCCGGTGGAGGAGCAGCGGCCGGCCGTCGCAGACGGTGCTGCCCTCGGTCTTCCTCGCCTGGAAGATGCGGGCGCACTCGGGGTGCAGCACCTTCTCCTGCGCGAGCTCGACCACGGTGCCGCCGCCCTGGAAGAACGGGTTGAGCGACAGCCATGGGTTCGGCCACTGGGACTTCTCGTCCAGGTCCTTCTCGACGTAGGCCTTGATGCGCTCGTCGCGGATGACGGTGCCGCCCTCGGTGAAGGAGCGGTAGTCGCGGATCAGGTTCTGGTGGACCCCGAAGACGTCCATGCCGGCGCCGGAGCCGGTCACCGGGGTGGGCTGCTGCGGCAGGACGGTCGCGGGGGCGGGGGCGGCCTCGAGCAGGGGGAGTGTCGGGTCCCGCTCGATCCATGCGGGTACGAGGCAGGTGTCGTCCGCGGGTACGGCGAGCGGGAGCAGTGCGTCCCGTACGGTCACGGCGTCGGCGGGGCGGTCCGCGGGGTCCTTTGCCAGCAGCCGGTCCACGAGGCGGGCGAGTTCGGCGGGGACCTCGGCGCGGATCGCGCGGACGGGGCTGGGGTCCTGGTGGACATGCCGCTCCGCGAGCTCGTACGCCGACTCGCTCGTGAACGGAGGGACGTCGACCAACATCTCGTACAGCACGCAGCCCAGCGCGTACAGGTCGGCGGCCTGGGTGACCTGCTTGGCCTGGCACTGCTCCGGCGCCATGTAGCGGGCGGTGCCCACGCTGACACCGGTACTGGTCAGGCGGGTCTGTTCCGGGTCGTCGACGATGCTGCCCATGCCGAAGTCGAGCACCTTGACCGTGCCGCCCCGCGTGAGCATGACGTTGGCGGGCTTCAGGTCCCGGTGGACCACGCCCTTCGCGTGCGCGGCGGCGAGGCCTGCGGCGATCTGGGCGCCGATGGCGGCGGCCCAGGCCACCGGGAGCTGAGACTCCTCCTCGATGAGGTCGCGCAGCGACTCACCGTCCAGGAACTCCATCGCCAGGTACGGCAGATCGTCGCAGTCTGCAGCGATGCCTCCTGCAATGAGCCTGGTGATGTTGGGGTGATGATCCAGCTGGCGCATGATGTTCACTTCGCGGGCGAAGCGTTCCACGGCCTTGGCGTCGCCGCCGGTATCGATCGGGCCCCCGGTGCGGCGACGCAGGATCGTCTTCACGGCGACGGTGCGTTCGGGCGAGTTCGCGGGAGCGTTCAGGTCCTCGGCCTGGTGGACCTCCCCCATGTTGCCTCTGCCGATGACGCGTCCGATGCGGAATCTGCCGTCGACGAGCTCGTGGCTCACTGCCGCTCCTCTGCCTGCTGCTCGCGTTCTCGCGGTTCCGAGACGGAACGCGCCCCCTGATCTGCCACCCCACGGCCCATCGTGTCAGAACAGACAGTGAGGCAGTCGTTACCGTACACGATGGCGAACCAATTTCATATGGGTTCAGTCTGTTGACATCGTCAACGTGCCACTCCTAGCCTTTCCGCGAAGCGAGCGGGGGTGGATGGTGTGCAGGATCGAGCCGTCGGCGAAGTGGCCGCGTCCAGCTTGAGGGCTGCGGTGGGGGAGATGCTGTCCCGGTTGCGACATGCCGCTGTGAACGGCGTCGTGCCCGAGTCGGTCTTCGCGCAGAACGTGCAAACCCTCGGGCTCGGCCGGGCCGAACGGGACAGGCTGCGGCACGAGCTCGTCCGATTGGGTCTGCATGTCCAGGACGTGCGTGTACATGTAGATGCGGACTCTCCGGATGTGGAAAAGGTTGCACAGATTCGTGGAGAAAATGTGTTCCCCGGCGCCGACCTGGTGCGGACACTGCTGCTGCGCTACGCGGACACCGACGGATTCGTGACCTCCAGAGCGGTGGACGGCGTCGCCCGGCTCGCGGGACTCGGCGCACGGCAGACGGATGCGCTGAGGTCCTGGGCAAAGGTGCGCGACACCGATGGAGACGCTGCGACTGACGATCCCCGCACGGAGGAGATTCGGCCCGAAGGCGAGGGGGGAGAGCCGTCGGTCTCCGGGAAGCCGGGGGCCGGAGTGGAGGGGCGTGACATTGCCGCCGCCGTCGTCGCGGCGCTAGCCGTACTGGAGGAGGACCGCTTCCGAAGACGTCCCGGCGACTCTCTCCTGAAGGCCGAAGCCGAGGTCGGCCTCGCTGTGCTGCTGCGCGGCGGCGTGGAACGCATGGCTCAGGAGCCCGACGCCGAAGAATTGAACGGACTGGGGTCGGGCGATCTGAGGGCTAGGGCCCGCGACTGCCTGGTCCTGCACAACCAGCGCCTTGTGCACTCGCTCATCCGTTCCTACCTGGAACAGGGGTTGGACTACGAGGACCTCTTCCAGGTAGGAGCGCTCGGGCTGATGCGAGCCGCTCGCAAATTCGACCCGGCCAAGGGCTACAAGTTCTCGACGTACGCGACCTGGTGGGTGCGGCAGCAGATCACCCGGGCCATCGCGGACGAGGGCGCTCTCATCCGGATCCCGGTCCACATGCACGAGCAGATGCGCAAGGTGGCTGCCGCTGAACGCGCACTCGCCGCGCAGGGGCTCCCCACGACGGCCGTCGACGTGGCGGTGCGGTGCGACATGACCGTGCAGAAGGTGGAGGAGATCCGGAGACTGAGTCGACGTACCGACTCGCTCGACCGGGTCGTCGGTGACGGTGCCACTCTTGGCGACTTCGTCGGGGAGAGCCAGGCCTTGCCGTCGGTGGAGCAGGGTGTGCTGAACACACTCCTCACGGCAGACGTCATGGCCGTCGTCGACACCTTCTCTGAGCGTGACGCCCGCGTTCTCGTCCGGCGCCTGGGCCTGGACGGCGACGAACCCTCGACGCTCGACGAACTGGGGCGGGAGTTCGGCGTGACCAGAGAGCGCATCCGGCAGGTGGAGAGCAAGGCCCTCTCGGCATTCAGGGTGCGCCTGCGGATGGCCGGGGTCGTCGGCGCGTACGAGGTCGGGAATGAGCACGAGCCTGTGGGGGACGGGGAGCAGGCCCCGTCGACGAAACGGCGTGCTTCTGGCAAGGCGAAGCCCGTCGCCTTGGTGGACGAGTCGTCATCCCGAGCCGACGGCGGCCTGCTCCAAGTCGTTGAGCCGTCACACCGTGGCGACACGGAGGATGCCGTGGCAGTGGAGGAAGGCTGGAGGGAAACGGGCGGGGGCACGCACGACGGCGTCGTGGAACCCCTGCTGTCGACCCCGGCTGTCGAGGCCGTCGAGCGAGAAGAGTCCGACGAGCTCGATGATGCCGGCGAGCCCGAGTCGTCCGAGGAGCCCAGCCCGGCCGAGCCGGCGGGGCGCACCGCGGACTGGGAGAAGGCCCTGCGTCTGGGCGCCAGGTTCGACGGCGGCATCGACTGGCTGGCCGAATACGCGCTGCTGGCACTGGGACAGGCCCAGCTGACCGTGATCCTCGGGCCTCCGGCCGCGGCGGACGTCGTACGCGCCGCAGGGGAGCGTACGATGCCCGGCCGTCAGGTGCTCACGGCTCTGGAAGTCCTGCAACGCGTCTTCGACACCCTGCGAAAGGCCCGGCTCCGGCCCGAGGACTTCTTCGAGCGGCCGTCGGAGGCACTGGTCGGGCTGACCCCCTCGGCGTATCTGGCCCGTAAGCCGCTGGTGAACTCGGAGTCCCGTCTGGCCGTGCGTGACGCGCTGCGGGAACTCGTTGCGAACCTTCCCGGCCGAGGGGCCCCGGCGGAACCACCCCCTGCGCCCGACGATGAGCACGTGGGCGGCGCGTCCGCGAGGACCTCGGACGGTGCAACCACCATGCCGGAGGTCATGTCCGACAACGCGCGGCCGCCCACCCCTGGGGTCGGCGACGCGCCGGTCCGGACCGAGATGGTCCCCCGACGTGGCACACCCTCCGACGAGAGGAACGAGGCCCACCTCGATGTGCCTGGAGACGATGAGGTGGTGGCCGTCGCAGGAGACTGCCCGGCAGCGCACCCGGAACTGTCCTCTGAGGACCGGGGTGGGAGAACACAGTCCACCGCCGTCCAGGAAGCGGATCAGGAAGGCTCTGACGACGGCCGGCTTGTCGCCGGGCTCCGCCGTGAGTACGAGGCCGAGTTGGAACGGGTACGGCTCGAACACCAGGAGCGCCTTGCGCACCGTGCCGTCGAGGCACGCGCCGCCACTGTAAAGGCGGACACGGAGCGGCAACTCGACGCTCTTGAGGACGTGCTGCTGCGGCGTATGGACAGGACAATGGCTCGCCGCGAGCAGTTCTTGCGTGCCGAGGCCGGAGCACGGATCGAGCTGCTGAAGCAGGAACAGCACGTGGTGCGGCAGGGACTCGTCCAGCAGGTGGAACAGGCGGAGGCATCCGCTCGGGCTACCGCGGAGGAGGCGGACTTCCACCGGAGACGGGCCGGGGAGGCCGATAGGCGTCTGCGGGAGTACCGCGAAGGAGCCGAGACGCGAATCTCCGACCTTGAAGCCAGACTTCGGCAGGCGGAGGACGCACTCGCCGGGCGGAACCAGGCCGTAGAGGCGGCCCGCCGGCACGCGGAGGCCGTCGAGCAGCAGGCCGCCCAGCGCATCGCCCAGAGCGAGCACAACGCCTGGGCCCGCATCACCGAACTGCAGCAGGAGCTGGCCGCGGCGCAGGCAGCCGACACCGCCCGCACCACGTTCCGGGACCGCTGGCGCCGCACCTGAAGCGCACATGGCCCACGTCCCCGTACCTCTGAAGGAACAGCATGGACCCCAGACATGAACTCGTCGCCTACTTGCACAGACAACTCGTCGGCCCGGTGGGAGGCGAAGAGGAGACGCTCGACGCCCCACCGGACCGGCAGTACCTGATGGGCACCCTGTATCCCCAGGACGCCGATCTGCAGCGCCAGTTGGACCTGGATGGCGAGGAACCGGACGGTGCCGGTACGGAGAGGGCCGCCGAGGATACCGCTCCCGCCGCCGACCCCGTCCCGGAGTCGAACTCCTGGCTGCCCGCCTCGCTCGGCCTCAGCTTCCACACCGACGCCGCCACCGTGGAGATCCGCTGTTCCGGCGCCCGCTACGAGACCCGCTCCGGCACGAGCGAACGGGGCCGGAGCTGGCAGCGCATCTCGCTGCCGGCCGAGACGCACACCCTCGGGCCCGGACGAGACCAGGTCCCCGTCCTCGACGCGCGCGCCGAACTCCGTGTCAGGCGCCGGGTGTTCGGCACCGGACAGCTGGTGACCGTGGCTCTGGTCAACGCGGCCCGGCACGAGCCGGCCCTCGGCAAGGCCGCCCAGTGGGACCGCATGTTGTTCCAAGTGGAACTGGAGGTACGGCCCGTCGACGGCCGAGTGCTCCAGTACCCGAGCGTCCGACTCGCGAGCCGCGACCCGGAGGAGCAGGAACTGCGTCTGCAGTACCGGCACGTGCGCACCCACGCCGTGGGGCACGGCTGCGCGGTCGCGGAACAGTACGACGATGCGGGGGGCCAGGTAACGGCGCTGCGCGCGGCCGTCATGCCGGAGGCCGAGGTCACCGGTGTACGGGCGGCGGGCCCCAGCGGCACGCCGGTGCTGAACCTCGGGCACCTTGCCGACCCTGACGTCTCCGTGGACCAACTTCGCGAGGAACTCTGGGAGTTCGTCGCCGACTACCGCGCGTGGTATGTGGGGCAGCTGAACGCGGACATCCCCGAGTGGGGACGGGCCGCCGCCGACCGCATCCTGGGCCGTGTCGCCGACGCCGTCGCCCGCATCGAGTCAGGGGTGCGCACCCTTTGCGATCCGTCCCGGCCCGAAGTGCTGCGCGCCTTCCGTACAGCCAACCACGTCATGGCGCTCCAGATGCGCCACTCCGCCCCGGACCTTGCGGGGACGCGCCGGTCCCGCCGCGACGCCGTCCCCCCGGATCCGAAGCCGGCTCCCGGGGCCACTTGGCGCCCCTTCCAGCTGGCGTTCTTCCTGCTGGCCCTGGACGGCGTGGCCGACCCCCGGCACCGGGACCGGGCCGTCACCGACCTCATCTGGTTCCCGACCGGCGGTGGCAAGACCGAGGCGTACCTGTTGCTCGCGGCCTTCACGATGGCACTGCGCAGGCGTGAACCCGACGGGGGCGGCACGGCGGTCCTCAGCCGCTACACCCTCAGCCTGCTCACCACCCAGCAGTTCCAGCGCGCGGCCACCACCGTGTGCGCCCTTGAAACCCTCCGCCGGGCGGACCCGGCCGGCTACGGCGAGGAGCCCTTCTCGATCGGTCTGTGGGTGGGTGAGACGACCACGCCGAACACCTACGAAAAGGCCCGTGCGGCCTTCGACGACGCACGCGCCGCCGCCCGGCCCGACGACGTGTTCATCCTCGATCGCTGCCCCTGGTGCGGCACCCGCATCCTGCCCGCCCACAAGTCACCAGACATCGGTGACTACGGTGTGCGCGCCGGAGCGGACTCCTTCGCCTTCTTCTGCCCGCGCGAGGAGTGCGTCTTCCACGACGAGCTGCCCGTCGCCGTGGTGGACGAGCACCTGTACGACCGGCCGCCCACGTTCGTCCTGGGTACTGTCGACAAGTTCGCCCGACTGGCCTGGGAGCCCCGTGCCGGACGGCTGTTCGCGGCGAGCGGTACGCAGCTGCCGCCGTCCCTTGTCATCCAGGACGAACTGCACCTGCTCACTGGCCCACTCGGCACCACAGTCGGCCTGTACGAGTCCGCTGTGCTGGGGCTGTGCACCCGGCCCGACGGCATGGGACCAAAGATCGTGGCATCGACGGCCACCATCCGCCGCTCAGGAGAACAGGTCCGCGCTCTCTACGGCGGTGACGTCCAGCTCTTCCCGCCCGCCGGGCTCGACGCCCGCCACTCGTACTTCGCCGAACCGGACACCTCACGGCCCGGCCGCCGCTACCTCGGCGTCATGGCCCAGGGACACACGGCGGGCCGCGCCGCCGTCGCAGTCGCCGCCGCTCTGTTGCAGGGCGCCTGGGAGCTGCCCGAGGAACACCGGGACGCCTACTGGACACTCGTCGCCTACCACCACAGCCTGCGTGAACTCGGCCGGACCGTCACCGCTGCGGCCGATGACATTCCTGCCCAGCTCGCCGGGCTCGCATCCGGTTTCGGCACAAGGAAGCTGACGGATCACCAGGTGCAGGAGCTGACCAGCAACCTGCCGCGTGCGGAACAGCCCGTACTGCTCGATCGGCTCGAGAAGCGATGGGACCATCCGGAGTCGGTGTCCTTCCTGCCCTGCACCAACATGCTGTCCGTCGGCGTCGACGTGAAGCGGCTGGCACTGATGCTCATGCAGGGGCAGCCCAAGACCACGGCCGAGTACATCCAGGCCACCAGCCGGGTCGGCCGTCACGCGGTGCCCGGCCTCGTCGTCACGTTCTTCAACGCCACCCGGCCGCGGGACCGTTCGCACTACGAGACCTTCGATTTGTACCACCGCTCGCTGTACCGGCACGTCGAACCGACCAGTGTGACTCCGTGGTCCGTCCCCTCGCGGCGCCGCGCCCTGCACGCCGCTTTCGTCATCCTCGTCCGGCACCGCCTCGGCCTCGCCGCCGAGAACCAGGCGGGGACGATCCTGCACCACCTGCCCGAAGCGGAGGCCCTCGTGGCAGAACTGGCGGCGCGCGCCGAGGCATGCGAACCCGCCGCGGGCGACGCCGTACGCAAGGAACTGGCGGACCTCCTCGCCGACTGGGCGGAAGCCGCGCGCGCAGCGCGCAAGGACGGCCGGGAGTTGTTCTACCGCAGTCAAGGCAAGGGCCAGTCCAACCTCATCAAGAGCTTCGAGCAGCGATACGGCCTGTGGGAGATACCCAACTCGATGCGCAACGTCGATCGGGAGTGCCAGGTGATGGTGAAGGGAGCCGACCTGTGAGCCGGACACTGCGAGTACGCCAGTCCCAGACAGTGGTGCCCTTCGGGGTCGGAGCCGTCTTCGACATCCAGGGCGAGTCGTTCGTCGCCACCGGAATCGGAGACTGGCCGAGCCGGGGCAGGCAGCCGGTCGACTCACCCCGGCTGGCCTCCCGGCTCGGGGTGACCGGTTTCTTCGCTGCCCCAGCGACGGCCAATGACCGGTTCGACACGCCGGACGCGCCCGGGGCACCGTACATCCGCTTCCCGTCCTGGCTCTTCTGCGGTGCCTGCCGCCGCATGACCAGGTGGCGCATCGCGGACGAGAAACCCGGCCGTCCGCCGCGCTGCCCGTCCTGCTCGCCGGGGCGGGCCCTCGCGCCCATGCGATTCGTCCAGATCTGCCAGGCCGGACACCTCAGCGACATCGACTGGTGGTTCTGGGCCCACTCCCGGCAGGACGCGGGCGAGCGCCGGCAATGCGGAGATCGCGAAAGACTGCGCTTCCTGGTCTCCGAACGCGCCTCCGGCCTTGAGGCGCTCTCCGTGGCCTGCGCAGCCAAGGACTGCGGGGCGGCCCGGGACCTGCTCGACATCCTCGGCACCCACGGCATGCGCTGCTCGGGACGCAACCCCTGGCAGCGGGCGAGCGAGGCCGTGGAGTGCGAGAAGCCGGTGCAAGTGGTGCAGCGCACTGCGGGAAACCTGTACTACCCGATCGTTCACTCGGCGCTCGACATCCCCGAGACCGTGGTACCAGCGATTGTCGACGACGGGCTCGCCGCACGAGTGCGCGGACACGATCTTTGGGTGTCGCTGTGCAGAGCCGCCGACTCACCGCGGGCCCAGGTCTTCCGTTCGATGATCCAGGAGGACACGAGCGTCGACGACCAGCTCCTCGACATCCTCCTCGCCGAAGAGACGGGCAGGCCCACCACAGAGACCTCCACCGGGACCGGAACTCACGACCGGCCCGACCTGAGCCGGGAGGAATGGGCGGCCTTCACCGCTCCGACCTCGCTGGCCACCCGCGACTTCGCGCTGCGCGAGACCACGCTCGGGCTCGCCGGTGAGACCGCCGACCCCTGGGCGGGTCTCAGTCGACGCTTCGGCCGGATCGTCCTCGCCGACCGGCTGCGCGAGGTGCGCGCCCTGTCGGGCTTCACCCGGGTGTCCCCGGACGCCACCGTCGTCTCTGCCGACACCGCGCGGCGCCTGAGGTGGCTGCCCGCCGTGGAGGTCTTCGGAGAAGGCATCTTTCTCACCCTGGACAAGAGCGAACTCGCCGCTTGGGAAGGGGACACCTGGGTCCGACGTCGTGTCTCCGGCATGCGAGCAGACCTCGACCGCTCCTTCCAGAAAGACCGTCTGGAGACTCTGACCGGACCGGAACTGTCCCCGCGCTTCGTGCTCCTGCATACCCTCGCGCACCTGCTGATCCGCCAGCTTTCCTTTGAATCCGGGTACACGACGGCGAGCTTGCGCGAACGCGTCTACGCACGCCCTGAGCAGGATCAGTACGGCATCCTCGTCTACACGGCTGCCGGAGACGCGGAGGGAACTCTCGGCGGTCTCGTCCGGCAAGGTGAACCGCCCCGGCTCGCCGAGACTCTGCTGCGGATGACGGAGGCCGCGGCCTGGTGCTCGGCCGACCCCCTCTGCGCCGAGCACACCGGCCAGGGCTTCGGCAACCTCAACCGCGCGGCCTGCCACGCCTGCGCGCTGCTCCCCGAGACCAGCTGCGAGACGGGCAACACCCTCCTCGACCGCGCCCTGGTCGTCGGCGGCGAACGAGTACCCGGCTACCTGGAGTCCATCGTCACCGCGGCCCGCGCCGCGGCCGCAGACGCCGTGGAGGAGATGTGACCGTCACCTATCTCGACCTCACCCAGGAGCAGCGCTCCTGCCTCGACGAGCTGCCCTTCGACGGCAACCACCTCATCAGCGGTCCGCCAGGAAGCGGCAAGAGCATCCTGGCGGCCCAGCGAGCCGTCATGCTCGCCCTGACGGGAACGCCGGTGGTCCTGCTGACCTATTCCAACCTGCTGCACCAGTCACTGGCCGGAGCCGTCCACGTTCTGGGCCCCGTGGACCGCAGCGTGCGGGTGCGGACCGTGCACGCCTGGCTCACCGAGTGGTACGGCGGGAAGCCGCCCGGCGGCCCCGACGGCTGGTTCGACTGGCCCGCCCTGTACGAGCGGGCCGCGGCGACCGCCCCGCCGCCCGGACTCACCCTGGTCGTGGACGAGGGCCAGGACCTGCCACCGGAGTTCTACCGCCTCTGCCGACTGCTGGGAGCCCGCACGACGGTGTACGCGGACGAGTGCCAGAGTCTGACCGACACCAACTCCACGCTGGCCGAGATCGCTGAGCGCCTGGGCCGCTGCGCGCGCCACGAACTCGACGGCAACCACCGCAACACCCGGCAAATCGCCTCCTTCGCGGCTCATTTCCACACCGGAGCCGGCATGCCTCCGATCCCGGAACGGGACGGCCCGCCTCCGCGGCTGCACCGCCTTCCGCAGCGTGGGGCAGCCGACCTGGTGATGCTGCTGGCCAAGCAGCATCCGCAGGACACCATCGGAGTGATAGCCCACTCCAAGCACACGCAGTTCTCGCTGCTCGGCACACTGCAGAACAAGGCCCCCAGGCTCAAACCACAGCTCTACACCTCCGATGCCTGGAAGGGCGGCCGGTACCACCGCCTGGACCTTGGCCGTCCCGGCGTCGTCCTGGTCCACCGGCGAAGCGCCAAGGGCCTCGGCTTCGACACGGTCGTCATCCCTGACACGCACACTGACGCCGCCACCGATCCCACCTCTGCCGCTCTGCGCATGCAGTACTACGTCATGGCCACGCGAGCCCGACGCGAGCTGCATCTCGCATACGAAGGAGCATCCGAGCCGCCGCTGTTGGCGCAAGTGGGGCCAAGCGAGTTGCTACGGGGCTGACGCCAGGAATGACACAGGTTCAAGAGAGTGACGGTCCCAGTCCGCTGAAAGCAGCCCAAAGCCTCCGTCAGAACCGGTGCACTGCCGTGAAGAGAACACTGCTCTGGTCGCCTCCACGGGGCAGCCGGGGTTGACAACCGCTTCCGGGGTTTCCTTCAGACCTCCCGATCCCCTTCCATGGGCATGTATCTGCAGGTCGTAGGGATGCGGTGGCACTCCCCGGCGTACAACCCGACTCGTCTGCCGCTCCACCGCCCGCCGTCCGGTCGGTCGCGGTCTCAGGCCGTTTCCCAGCGCTGAGATGGCGCCCTCAGCGTCCCGGGTGCCCCCTCAATCCCTCGACGCAGGAGAAAACTTCGTCCTAGGCCGCTCCAGCCCCTGCCCGTCCAAGACGATGTCGACCTGCTCGTTGTAGAAGGCGACCAGGCCGGCGATCGGTAGCAGTGGGCCGGTCGGGAAGTCGTAGGTCCACGCCAGGTCGGGATGGACGCGGTCGCCGGTGCGCACGGACCAGTAGCCGCTGGTGACGCCCTTGTACGGGCAGGCGGTCTCGGTGTCGCTCGCGATCAGGTGCCGGAAGTCGATGTGGCTGCGCTCCAGGTAGTACCGCGTCGGGAGCCCCGTCTCGAAGACCATCACGCAGGAGGGCGCCTCGGCCAGGACGACCCCGTCGAGTTCGACGCGGACGGGGCGGGTCGAACGGAGCGCGTCCACGCGGACGTACGGGTTGCGGGGGTGGACGAAGACCTGCTCGTCCTCCTCGTACCAGGCGTCCAGCGCGTTCCAGTCGAAGCGGGCGGTTCCCGTGAGGCCCTCGATGGGTGACTCGCGTACCACCTTGGCCGCGCGGGGACGGTGGATGTCGCCGAACTGGACGGCGTGCACCTCGACCGTGCCCCGGCTGCCGCGCTGGGTGCGGCCCTCGGCGGCGAGGAGGTCGGGGTGGATGTCCTCCAGCGGGATGTAGTACTGGGGGTAGTAGCTCCATTCCCACACGTACCGCGCGCGGGTGGTGTCGATGACGGTCTCCGAGCCCAGGACCGCACGGATCCTGCGCGGCACGGCCTCCACGTGATTGACGGGAGCGATCATCGCGGGGTAGTCGGGCATGGATGACCTCGTTCGTTCGTAGCGGTTCCGGGTGGCGGGAATCGTCCCGGCCCCTCGGAGGCGACGCTAACGCGCGATGGCTGTCATGCACGCGGACGAACAGGTGGAGTCAGCCTTCGGTAAGAATCACGGCCCAGGGCTCCTCCAGGCCGGCCGAACGGGTCGGCGGCGGAGCCGGTGCGTCACCGTTCCGGCCCATCCCCAGAGGCCAGAACCCCGGCCTTCCTCTAGTCAGGAGGGGAAGAGAACCCCGGCCGACGGAGGCAAGCCGTGGACGACCCCCGCAGACTCCCCATCATCTACGTCCGAGGCTTCGCCGGCGGAACCGGTGGGATCGACAAGGCTGTCGACGACCCCTTCTACGGCTTCAACGAGGGTTCCACCCACGTCCGCGTCGGCGCGCACAACCAGCCGCTGTTCCACCAGTTCGAGAGCCCGTTGCTGCGCCTGCTGCGGGACGAGGGGTACGAGCTGCTGGTGAAGGGGGACCAGGCGGCCTACCTCGCCCGCCACGCGGAGATCCCCGCCGGCACGATCTGGATCCACCGCTTCTACGACGGCTCGGCCACCACCTGGGGCGGCAGCCCTCAGGAGTACCGGCTGGAGAACGCCGCCGCCGACCTGCTCGACCTGATCGACCGGGTGCGGGACCGGACCGGCGCCCCCGCCGTCCATCTCGTCGCCCACTCCATGGGCGGGCTCATCTGCCGGTGCCTGCTCCAGAAGGTGCTGCCCGACCGGGGGCGTGACGCCGCCGAATGCGTCGCGAAGCTCTTCACCTACGGCACCCCGCACGGCGGCATCACCTTCGAGCTGGGCGGCGGGCTGCTGGAGCGGATGCGGGACCTGACCGGTGTCCAGGGCGGGGACATCTTCGGGCCCCGGCGGATGTACGAGTACCTCACCCCGCAGGCCCGGCGGGACCCCGACGGCCCGCCCGAAGGGTGGGATGCCCGCCGGATGCCCGAGGGGCCGGGGACGCTGCCGCTGGAGCGGGTCTTCTGCCTGGTGGGCACCAACCCGACCGACTACGACGTCGCCCTCGGGCTGTCGTCCGCCGCCGTCGGCCCGCACAGCGACGGGCTGGTGCAGATCGAGCGGGCGTATGTGCCAGGGGCCCAGCGGGCCTTCGTGCACCGCAGTCACAGCGGACGCTACGGGATGGTCAACTCCGAGGAGGGCTACCAGAATCTGCGGCGGTTCCTCTTCGGGGACACCCGGGTCGAGGCGTCGCTGGTCGGCTTCCGGCTGAGCGGTGACGACGACCTCGTGTGGCAGGCCGAGGCCTCGCTGTCGGTGCGCGGGCTGCCCGTGGTGATGCACGAGCGGCTCGCCGGGCACTGGTGCCCCATCCAGCTCGACACGCCCCCGGACGGACAGGAGGCGTCGGTGTCGCTGGCCACCACCTTCCTCAACAGCGGACTGCGGGCCGTCACGGACGAGCCCATGCGGTTCATCCTCGATCTGCGGATCATCTCCCTGCGTGAGAAGGGCGGCATCTTCGACCTCTTCGACCACCTGGAGCAGACCGCCGACCTCGCCGACACCCTCGTCATCGACATCGGCACACCGCAGGCGGGGCCCGGCATCTGGGCCACCTGGAACTCGGAGATCGAAGGCGCCATCCGGGACCACAGCGTCGCCGGCGCCCCCCGCGCCGACGAGGACCCCACCCCCGACCGCTGGGCCGCCCACATCCCGCTGCCCGCCACCGCCGCCCGCCTCCTCGGCCCCGACGCGAGGATCCGGCTCGTCGCCACGCCCTGGACGTGAGGCGCCGACGCGGCCTGATCGGCACTTACTTGCCTGAGGCAACCCGCAGGTAGAGTGGCCGTATGCCGAAGCCGCCGTCGACCGACGCGGTGTCGGCGACACCGGCCGTACCGGCGACTCCGGATGTGCTGCTGGTCGTCGGTGAGCCCCGTACGTCCGAGCCGCTCGCCGCGCTGCTGGAGCTGGCCGGCTATCGGACCGTCGCCGTGGACCGCGCCACCGAGGCTCATGTCCTGCTCACCGAGCGCCGGTTCGACCTGGTCATCCTCGACGTGACCCTGCCGGACACCGAGGCCCTCCGGCACAGCCGCCGGCTCCTCGCCCCCGACCGCCCGGCCGTCCTGCTGCTCACCGGGAGCGGGGAGTTCCTGGGCAGTCTTCCCGGGGGTGGTCCCGCGACGGCGGACGGGCAGGCCGGGGGTGCGTCGGGCCGGGTCGCCGAAGTCCTCGCGCGGGTACGGCAGTTGGTGCGCGGCGAGGAACCCGCCGGCTGGGACGGCGCGCTGCGCTACGGCGACCTCGTACTCGACGACGCCACCCGCCGGGCCCGGCGCGGCGAGCGCGCGATCGAGCTCACGCCCGCCGAGTACCGTCTGCTGCGCTGTCTGCTGGTCAACTCCGAACGCGTGCTGTCCAAGGAGCAGATCGGCCGCCACGTCTGGGCCGACCCCCCGACCGACAGCGCGATCGAACGGCTCGTCTCACGCCTGCGCCGCAAGGTGAACGGGGACCAGGCCGCCCTCATCCACACCCGCCGGGGCTTCGGGTACTGGTTGGGCCGGGCCGTACAGCCGTAGGCCCGTACAGCCGTAGGACCCGTACAGCCGTGGGCCTCGTACAGCCGTAGGCCTCGTCCGGCGGGTTACGCCCTGTGCCCTGGGTCACATTGATCAAGTGTCCGGGATCTGTCTGGGACCTGTCAGCCCAGTCCGTTTCACTGACCCCGACTTCCCCTCTCCCGGCCTGCTCCCGAGGCCGGCCCCCCCACGACCGAGGAGAGCGCATCCATGGAGCTGGACTTCGACCCCGAGGCCCTGCGCGCCAAGTACCGCGCCGAGCGTGAGCGCCGGATCCGGCCCGACGGCAGCAGGCAGTACCGGCAGCTCAACGGGGAGTTCGACGCCTACGACGAAGACCCCCACGCCGACCCGGAGTTCACCCGCGAGCCGCTGCACGACCGGGTCGAGGTGCTGATCGTCGGAGGTGGGTTCGGTGGGCTGATCGCCGGGGCGCGGCTGCGGCAGGCGGGGGTGCGGGAGATCCGGGTCGTCGAGAAGGGCGGGGACTTCGGCGGGACCTGGTACTGGAACCGGTACCCCGGCATCCACTGCGACATCGAGTCGTACATCTACCTGCCGCTGCTCGAAGAGCTCGGTCACGTCCCCCGGTGGAAGTACGCGCCCGGCGAGGAGATCCGCGAGCACGCCGTGGCCGTCGCCCGGCACTTCGGCCTGTACGACCACGCCTGTTTCCAGACCCAGGTCACCGAACTGCGCTGGGACGACGAGGAGTCCGAGTGGGTCGTCGGCACCGACCGCGGTGACCGGATGCGGGCGCGGTACGTCGTCGTCTCCAGCGGGACTCTCAGCGAGGCCAAGCTCCCCGGCATCCCCGGCATCGAGACCTTCCGCGGCCACGCCTTCCACACCAGCCGCTGGGACTACGCCTACACCGGCGGCGACGCGAACGGCGGCCTCACCGGCCTCGCCGACAAGCGCGTCGCCCTCATCGGCACCGGCGCCACCGCCATCCAGGTCGTGCCGCACCTGGGACGGGACGCACAGCACCTGTACGTGTTCCAGCGCACCCCGTCCTCCGTCGACGTACGCGGCAACCGGCCCACCGATCCGGAGTGGCGGAAGTCCCTGGAACCCGGCTGGCAGCGGCGCCGGATGGAGAACTTCCTGAAGATCGTCACCGGCGTCCGGGCGGACGAGGACCTGGTCGACGACGCCTGGACGTCCACCGCCCGGCTCCAGGAGAAGCTCATCCCGACCGACGCCTACGCCGACGTACCGGCCGAGGAACGCGAACTCTCCTACGAGATCGCCGACTTCCAGAAGATGAACGAGCTGCGGGACCGGGTCGAGGCCATGGTCGAGGACCCTGAGACCGCCGAGAAGCTCAAGCCCTGGTACCGCTACATGTGCAAGCGGCCCACCTTCAGCGACAGCTATCTCCAGACGTTCAACCGGCCCGACGTCACCCTCGTCGACACCGCCGACACCCACGGCGTGGAGCGGATCACGCAGAACGCCGTCGTGGTCGGCGGGGTGGAGTACGAGGTGGACTGCGTCATCTTCGCGACCGGCTTCCAGGTCGGCGTCTCCGGGGTGCTGTCCGGCCGGCTCGCCGTGCACGGCCGGGACGGCGTGGACCTGCTTCAGACGTGGAGGAGCACGGGGCCGAGGACGCTGCACGGGTTCTACAGCCGGGGCTTTCCGAACCTGTTCCATCTCGGCCCGTTGCAGAACGCCTCCGCCGTGAACTACGTCCACATCCTCGACGAACAGGCCACACATGTTGCCGAGATCGTCGGCGAGGCCCGCGCGCGGCAGGCCCGGTGGATCGAGCCGACCGCCGAGGCGCAGGACGCCTGGGTGGCGACGATCCGGCAGAAGGCCGCCGACCTGTACCGCTTCCACGCCGAGTGCACCCCCGGCTACTACAACAACGAGGGCCGGCCGAGGGAGCGCAGCGAGTCGTACGGCGACGGGCCGGTCGCCTTCCACGCACTGCTGCGGCGCTGGCGTTCGGAGGGCGGTATGCGCGAGGTGCTGGTCGAGGGCGAGGCGTGAGCGTGGACGCGGGCGCGAGGGAGCCCAGCCGGTACGACCCCGCCGGCAGCCGGCACCTCACCACCAGCCCCCGCTGGGCCGCCGAGCGGCTCAACCCGCCCAGTCGGCTGTGGGGGTCCAACGGCGTCGCGTTCGGGCCGGACGGGCGGCTGTACGTCGCCCAGTTCCTCGCCGGTCAGATCAGCGCCGTGGAACCGGCCACGGGGGACGTCGAGGTGGTCGTTCCGATGGACGGTCCGGTGCAGTCGCCGGACGATCTCGCCTTCGGCGCGGACGGCTCGATGTACATCGCCGACCTGGTGCCGGGGCGGGTGTGGCGCCGGAGTCCGGCAGGCGAGTACACGCCGGTCCCCGGGGACGTCACCAACCCCAACGGGATCACCTGCGTCGGCGACCGGCTCTTCGTGAACGAGATGAAGCCCGACGGCCGGCTCTTGGAGCTGTTCCCCGACGGTCGGGACCCGGTGGTCCTCACCCGGGGGCTCGCCCTCGGCAACGCGATGCAGCTCGGGCCGGACGGCCACCTCTACTACCCGCACATGATGAGCGGCCCCAACCCCCTGCTCACCGGCCAGGTCTGGCGGATCCCGCCGGACGGGGGCACGCCCGAGGTGGTCGCGGACGACGTCCACCAGCCGGTGGCCGTGCGGTTCGACCGGGGCGGGGTGCTGCATGTGCTCTCCCGGGGCCCCGAGGGCATCGTCACCCGGATCGACCTGCACGGCAGCGGCTCGCGGACCCTGGTCACCAGCGGTGTCGCCGGGCTGGACAACGCCGCCTTCGACGCCGAGAACCGCATGTTCGTCTCCAGCTACGCCAGCGGCGGCGTCACCGAGATGCGTCCGGACGGGCGGACGCGCGAGATCGTGCCGCGCGGTCTGGACGGACCGTACGGCGTGACCATCGACCTCGGTGGCACGGTGTACGCCGCCGACCACTACCGGGTCGTGCGCCCCACGCCGGGTGAGGATGCGACGCCGCCGCCCCTGCTGCACTTCGCGCACGGCGTCGCCGCCGACGGCGAACTCCTCCACCTCACCTCGCAGTTCGGGGTGGTCCAGACGTACGACCCCGGGAGCGGGACCACGCGGGAGCGGGCAACGGGACTGCGCTGCCCGCTCGGCATCGCTCTCGCGCCCGACGGGTCGCTGGTCGTCGCCGAGTCGGGCGCGGGGCGGGTGGTGGCCGTCGGCGAGGACGACGCCGTCGTGGTGCTCGCCGACGGACTCGAACGGCCCACGGACGTGGCGTACGACGCCGAGGGGCGCTGTTACGTCAGCGACGAGCGGCTCGGCGCGGTGCTGCGGATCGAGGCGGACGGGCCGCCGACGGTCGTCGTGGACGGGCTCGACGCGCCGCAGGGCCTCGCGGTCCTGGGTGCGGAGCTGTTCACGGTGGAGACGGGGCGGCGCAGGCTGCGCGCGGTGTCCCTGGCCACGGGGGAGTCCCGCGTCGATGCCGAGGACCTGCCGGTCGGGCCGCCGCCGGGAGTCGTACCGCGTGCCGAGCCCGCCCTCTTCGCCCACGGGATGCCGGGGATGGCGCGGCGGTTCGCGGGGCTCGCGGTCACGCCGGACGGGGATCTGCTGCTGTCGGCGAACGGGGAGGGGACGGTGCTGCGGCTGACGCCCGTCAGGACGCCGGGCCCAGCGACCGCTCCGTCACCCGGGTCAGATGCCGGGTGAACACCGCACGCGCGTCCGGAGTCAGCGTCCGCAGGGCGACCAGTGCCGTGATCACCACGTCGCACAGTTCGCCCTGCACGTCCTCCCAGCTGTGGGTGACGCCCTTGCGCGGGTTCTGACCGGTCGCCCCGATCACCGCCTCGGCGACCTCGCCGACCTCCTCCGACAGCTTGAGCATGCGCAGCAGCATGCCCTCCTTGCCGCCGACCGGCTGGTCGGTGTCGAGCCAGGTCCACAGGTCGTCGATGGCCGCCCACAGGTCTGCTGAGGTCTCGGGAGGTGTGGCCTGATCAGTCATGCGGGCAGCTTGGCACAGGGCCGTCCGCTCCGGGAAAGGGCCGGCCCTACTCCTCGAACAGGGCCTCCTGCCCCTCCAACTGCTCCCCGCCACCCTTCTCCGGCCGGTCCAGCCGCCTGTTCCGCGCCCCCACCACCAGCGCCGTCGCCGCGGCCGCCCCCGCCAGCGCCGCCGGGACCATCCAGCCCCGGTCGACGACATGGCCGAGCGCGTGGTCGAGGGAGAGCCGGCCGGGGCCCGCGACGGCGAGGGCGGTCGCGGCGAGGCCGAGGATCGCCGCGTGCTCGTAGCCGCCCTCCTGGTTGAAGAAGCCGTTGGGGGCGTGCACAGCGGCCGCCCCCGCCATCCCGCCGGCCGCCGCGGCGCCCGCCGCGGGCGTCGCCAGCCCCAGCGCCAGCAGCGTCCCGCCGCCGGCCTCCGCGAGCCCGGACGCCATCGCGCTGGCCTTGCCCGGCACATAGCCGATCGACTCCATGAACTGGCCGGTCCCCTCGACCCCGTGCCCCCCGAACCAGCCGAACAGCTTCTGCGTACCATGCGCCACCAGCACCCCGCCGGCACCCAGCCGGAGCAACAGCAGACCCAGATCCCGTCGGTCGTAAACACTCACGGCGACTCCCGAAACGTCAGCAGGAACAGAACCCCCACCCACCCGTCCACCGTCCCACCCCCACCACCACCCCGACCCCTACACAGCGCCGTTCGGGTGGCGCCCGCACGCTGCCGACGCCTGCTCGGCACCTCCACGCCGCCCACCAGCGTGGACGGGACGGCCGACCGTCGGCGCGAGCGGCAGGAGCCGTACGGCGGATGTGACGGCCGCCAGCCGAACGGTCAGGGCCGGCACCCGCCCACACGCCACGCCCATCACCCCGAGCAGCACGGCCGCCGGCCGAGGAGCCAAGTCGCCCGTTCGCGGACCGCGGCTCGACGCCCTTCCGGCGCTGAGGCTCCCGCCCCGCCCGCCCGCCGCACCGTCCGAGCCTCCACGCAGACCCACTCCGCCTCGACAGGCCTCCCGGCCGGTACTCGGGGCTTCTCCGACAGACCCCCGCCGACTCGTCGCCGCGGGCCGCGCCCCGGCCGCTCCTCACCATTCCGGTCACCCACGGCCGCACCCGCCGACGGCCGTCCCCCGCCCTCCACACCCCGGACCACACGCGACTTGACCCGCCCCCCGAGCGCGCGGGAGCCTCTCGCAGACCCCGGCCGACTCGCATCCGTACGCCACCCACGTGCCGCCACCCTCCCCCCGCCCCACGCCACCCACCCAGCCCCACCCACCGCCGTTCGGGTGGCGGTGTGAAGGGGCCGGTGTGAGGCTGGCTGGCATGACGATTCAGACGTCCAAGCTGAGCGACCCCGCTGTCCGGGCCTTCGTCGCCGCCGTCAACGCCCACGACCGCGACGGCTTCCTGAGCATCCTCGCGCCCGGGGCGACCATGGCGGACGACGGTACCGACCGTGACCTCGCCGACTGGATCGACCGGGAGATCTTCTCCTCCAACGGTCATATCGAGGTCGACAACGAGTCGAACAACGGCCGCGACCTCATCGCCGGGTACCGCAACGACACCTGGGGCGAGATGCGCACCCGCTGGCACTTCGTGGTCGAGGACGACGGGCGGATCTCCCGCTTCGAGACCGGGCAGGCGTAGCGGGTTCCGGGAAAATCGTTGGCACAAGCGCTTGCCCTCGTGTGCGCTCCAACTTCTAACGTCCTCCTTCATGGAGACCACGAGGACTTTGGGACGGACCGGCATCGAGGTCAGCGCGCTCGGCTTCGGCTGCTGGGCCATCGGCGGTGAGTGGCAGTCCGCCGACGGGCAGCCCCTGGGCTGGGGCAAGGTCGACGACGAGGAGTCGGTACGGGCGGTCCGCCGCGCCCTCGACCTGGGCGTCACCTTCTTCGACACCGCCGACACCTACGGGGCCGGCCACAGTGAACGCGTCCTGGGCCGCGCCCTCGGCAAGCGCCGCGCCGACGTCGTCGTCGCCACCAAGTGGGGCAACGTCTTCGACGAGGAGACCCGCACCCTCACCGGCGCGGACGACTCGCCGGAGTACGCCCGCCGTGCGCTGACCGCCTCGCTGAAGCGCCTGGACACCGACCACATCGACCTCTACCAGCTGCACCTGTCCGACGCCGACCCCGAGCGCGCCGCCGAACTGCGCGATCTCTGCGAGGAGTTCGTGCGCGAGGGGCTCATCCGCGCTTACGCCTGGAGCACCGACGACCCGACCCGTGCCGCCGTCTTCGCGCGCGGCGAGCACTGCGCGGCCGTCCAGCACATGGCCAACGTGCTCCAGGACGCGCCGGAGATGTTCGCCCTGTGCGAGCAGCTCGGGCTGGCGAGCATCAACCGCAGCCCGCTGGCGATGGGCCTGCTGACCGGCAGGCGCAGGTCCGGACAGGCGCTGGAGGCGGGGGACATCCGCAGCAGGCCGCCGCAGTGGCTGAAGGGCTTCGAGGACGGATCAGGCGCCGACCCGGGGTGGCTCGCCCGTGTCGACGCGCTCCGGGACGTCCTCACCAGCGACGGCCGTACGCCCGGCCAGGGCGCCCTCGCCTGGCTGTGGGCGCGCAGCCCGCTCGCCGTGCCGATCCCGGGCTTCCGTTCCGTCGCCCAGGCCGAGCAGAACGCCGGCGCGCTGGAGAAGGGCCCGCTCAGCAGCGGGCAGTTGAGCGAGGTCGACCGGATCCTCGGTCGCTGACCTCAGCCGCGGCCGACTGCACGGCAGCCGTTCCACGCACCGGTGCGCACCTCGCGGTCCCACGCGAGATCCACCCCCACCCGGTGTCGTGGAACGGCTGCCGTTCCCCCCTCGGTGTGGCCTGCGGAAGCCTCTCACTCCGAATGTGAAGCTCCGGTGTAAGAGATTTTGAGCATAAGTCGACGACCGGCGCCGATGCAGCGGAATTCAACATTCCAGTTGTGCAAGTTGTGGAGACCGTGAGGATGCCGGCGAGCCGTCAGCCGCGCCCCACGTACGGCATCGCGGTCGCCAGTACGGTCGCGAACTGCACATTCGCCGCCAGCGGCAGCTCCGCCATGTGCCGCACCGTCCGCGCCACGTCGGCCACGTCCATCACGGGCTCGGGCCGCACCGACCCGTCGGCCTGAAGCGCGCCCGTCTGCATCCGCTCGGTCATGTCGGTCGCCGCGTTGCCGATGTCGATCTGGCTCACGGCGATGTCGTACGGCCGCCCGTCCAGCGACAGCGCCTTGGTCAGGCCGGTCAGCGCGTGCTTGGTCGCCGTGTAGGCCACCGACAACGGGCGGGGCGTGTGCGCCGAGATCGACCCGTTGTTGATGATCCGGCCGCCCCTCGGGTCCTGCTCCTTCATCTGCCGGTACGCCGCCTGCGCGCACAGGAACGCCCCGTTGAGGTTGGTGTCCACCACGTGCCGCCAGGCGTCGTACGGCAGTTCCTCCACCGGTACCCCGCCGGGACCGAACGTCCCCGCGTTGTTGAACAGCAGGTCCACCCGCCCGAACCGCTCCACGGTGGTGGCGAACAGCGCGGTCACGTCCTCCTGCCGTGAGACGTCCGTCCGTACGGCCAGTGCGGCGCCCCCGGGCACCAGCCCCGCCGTCTCCTCCAGCGTCCCGACGCGCCGCCCGGCGAGCGCCACCGACCAGCCCGCGCGCAGCAGTTCGACCGCCACCGCCCGCCCGATGCCGGAGCCGGCGCCCGTCACCACGGCGATCCTCGTGTCCGTTTGCCTGTCATTCATGGGCCCGCAGCGTACGGGACGGTCCGCCATTCGGAACTCATCTGTCTGCCATCCGGGTGTTGTGTACGCGCCAAGCGAGTGTCGTCCCCGGCCACTCCAATGCGTCATGCATCCATCAGTCAGGGGAGGACCGGATGACCACCACGACAGCACCGCCCCAGCACAGCGCCGAACTGCGCGCGGCAGCCCGCCACATCGGCCGCCGCCGCTTCCTGACCGTGACCGGCGCCGCCGCCGCGCTCGCCTTCTCCGTGAACCTGCCGGCCGCGGGCACCGCGAGCGCCGCCGAGCTGGACGCCCGCAAGATCACCGACAACCCCTTCACCCTCGGCGTCGCGTCGGGCGACCCGCGGCCCGACTCCGTGCTCCTGTGGACGCGCCTCGCCCCCGCCCCGTACCAGCCCGACAGCGGACTGCCCGCCCAGCGGATCACCGCGCACTGGGAGCTGGCGCACGACGAGGGGTTCACCCGGATCGCCAGACGCGGCGCGGCCATCGCGTACCCCGAGTTCCACCACACGGTCCACGTCGAGGTCGCCAACCTCGCGGCGGACCGCGTCTACTACTACCGCTTCCGCGCCGGCACCTGGATCAGCGGCACGGGCCGCACCCGCACCGCCCCCGCGACGAACGCCGCCGCGAGCTCACTGACCCTCGCCGCGGTCTCCTGCCAGGCCTACACCGACGGCTACTACACGCCGTACCGCCATCTCGCGCAGGACGACGTGGACGTCGTCTTCCACCTCGGCGACTACCTGTACGAGTACGCGGTCAACTCCGTCGGCGGCTACCGCAACTACACCGACCGCACCCTGCCCGCGGTCTTCAACCGCGAGACGACGACCCTGGAGGACTACCGGCTGCGCTACGCCCTGTTCAAGTCCGACCCCGACCTCATGGCCGCGCACGCTGCGCACCCGTTCGTGGTCACCTGGGACGACCACGAGACCGAGAACAACTACGCCGACGACATCCCGGAGAACAGCGTCCCGCCGGAGGAGTTCCTGCTGCGCCGGGCCTCCGCCTACCGCGCCTACTGGGAGAACCAGCCGCTGCGCCTCCCGCAGCGCCCGGTCGGCCCCGACATGCAGCTCTACCGGCGCCTGCGCTGGGGCCGGCTCGCCCAGTTCGACGTGCTCGACACCCGGCAGTACCGCTCCAACCAGGCCTACGGCGACGGCTCCCAGATCCCCGGCCCGGACGTCGACGACCCGGCGCGCACCATGACCGGCGCCACGCAGGAGCGCTGGCTGCTCGACGGCTGGCGCGACTCGACGGCGCTGTGGAACGTCGTACCGCAGCAGGTCACGTTCTCCCAGCGCAAGTTCGACCTCACCGAGCCGTCACGGGTGTCCATGGACGCCTGGGACGGCTACCGCGCCTCCCGCCGCCGGGTCCTGGACGGCGCCAGGGCAGCCGGCGTCGACAACCTGATGGTGCTCACCGGTGACGTCCACGTCGGCTACGGCTTCGACATCAAGGACGACTTCGACGACCCCGACTCCGCCACCCTGGGCACGGAGATCGTCGCCACCTCGATCACCAGTGGCCGCGACGGCACCGACAAGCCCGCCAACTGGGACACCTACATGAAGGCCAACCCGCACATGCGCTTCTACAACGGGCGGCGCGGCTACGTCACCGTCGCGCTCGGAGAGCAGCTCGCGCGGGCCGACTTCAAGACGGTGCCGTACGTGACCACGCCCGGGGCGCCGGTCACGACGGCCGCGTCCTTCGTCACCCAGGTGGGGGACCAGGGGCTCAGGCCGGCGTGAGTTCCGGCGCCTCGCCCGCGGTCTGCTCGCCCGGGTAGCGGACGCCGACGCGGTCCCGGATCGCGTCGAGCGTCCGCATCACGGCGAGCGTGCCCTCCAGCGGGACCAGCGGCGACTCGGTCTCGCCGGCCCGCAGCGCCCGCATCACCTCCGCGGCCTCGTGCCGCAGGCTGTTGCGCGGCCCGTCCGCCGGGTCGGCCGTGAACTCCTCGGGGTCACGGCCGTCCCGGTGCAGCACGAAGCGGTCCGGGAAGAAGAAGCCGTTCGGTACGTCGATACGGCCGCCCGAGCCGGTCACGGACGCCGAGGTCGCCGTACCGCCGACGATGGAACAGTGCAGCGAGGCGAGCGCGCCGCCGTCCCAGGTGAGCAGGGCTCCCGTCTGGAGGTCGACGCCCTCCGCGGACAGCGACGCCCGGGCCGTCACGTCGGCCGGCTCACCGAGCAGCAACTGGGCGAAGGACACCGGGTACACGCCGAGGTCCAGCAGCGCGCCGCCGCCCTGTGCCGGGTCGCGCAGCCGGTGCGCGGGCGGGAAGGGGCCGGCCAGCCCGAAGTCGGCCTGGACATGGCGTACTTCGCCGATCGCGCCGTCGTCGACCAAGGCCTTGAGCCGACGGATCAACGGGTTGCAGTACATCCACATGGCCTCCATCAGGAAGCTGCCGTGCGCCCTCGCCAGCCCGACGAGCTCCTCGGCCTCCCGCGCGTTGAGGGTGAACGCCTTCTCGCACAGCACGTTGTGACCGGCCTCCAGGCACAGTCCGGCCGCCTCCCGGTGTGCCGAGTGCGGGGTGGCGACGTACACGACATCGATGTCGCCGTCCTCGGCGAGCGCCGCCCAGTCGCCGTACGCCCGCTCGATCCCGAACCGCTCGGCGAACGCGTCGGCCGAGTCCTGCCGCCGCGAGGCGACCGCCACCACCTCGGCGTCGGGCAGGTCCACGAGATCCGCGGTGAACGCGGCGGCGATCCCCCCGGTAGCCAGAATCCCCCACCGCACGCTCTGCTCGGCCATCGCGGCCCCGCCCCTCGCTCATGTGACCCTCGGCACTCTGTACGAGCTGAGAGCATAGAGGCCGGATCACTCGGAGAGGGAGGGGCGAATGGGCGAGCGCGGGGGGCCGACACAGGACGTGTCGCAGCCGGCCATATCGAACGTGAGGGCGGAGCAACCACCCATCCGTTCCCTCCGGGCCACCGGCCTCCTCGTCACCTTCATCCTCGGCGGTCTGACCGCCACACCCCCGCTGGCGATGGACATGTACCTCCCGGCGCTGCCCGAGGTCACCGGCTCCCTGCACGCCCCCGCCGCCACCGTCCAGCTCACGCTCACCGCGTGCCTGGCCGGCATGGCGTTCGGGCAGCTGGTCGTCGGCCCGATGAGCGACCGCTGGGGCCGCAGGCGCCCGCTGCTGTCGGGCCTGGCGCTGTACGTGATGGCGACCCTGCTGTGCGCACTGGCACCCACGGTCGAGTTCCTGGTCGCCTTCCGGCTGGCGCAGGGCCTCGCGGGCGCGGCGGCGATCGTGATCGCGCGGGCCGTCGTCCGCGACCTCTACGACGGTGTCGCCATGGCCCGCTTCTTCTCGACCCTGATGCTGATCTCCGGCGTCGCCCCGATCGTGGCGCCGCTGATCGGCGGGCAGATCCTGCGGGTGACGGACTGGCGGGGCGTGTTCGTCGTCCTGACGGTGGTCGGGGTGCTGCTGGCCTGTCTCGTCTGGCGCAGGCTCCCGGAGACCCTCGCGCCGCAGGACCGGCACTCCGGCGGGGTGGGCGAGGCGCTGCGCGCCATGCGCGGCCTGCTCGCCGACTCCAGGTTCGCCGGGTACACGCTGGCCGGCGGGTTCGCCTTCGCCGCGCTCTTCGCCTACATAGCGGCGTCGCCCTTCGTGATCCAGGAGATCTACGGGGCCTCGCCACAGACCTTCAGCTTGCTGTTCGGACTCAACTCGGTCGGTCTGGTGGCGGTCGGCCAGATCAACGGCAAGGTGCTGGTGGGGCGGGTGAGCCTGGACCGGGTGCTGGCCGTCGGACTGTCCGTGGTGATCCTGGCCGCGACAGCGCTGCTGCTCATGTCCGTCGGCGTCTTCGGCGAGGTCGGACTGGTGCCGGTGGCCGCCGCGCTCTTCGTCCTGATGTCCGCGATGGGCGTCACGCTCCCCAACACCCAGGCCCTCGCGCTCCAGCGCACCAAGCACGCCGCCGGGTCCGCCTCCGCGCTCCTCGGTACGACCTCCTTCCTCATCGGCGCTGTCGCCTCGCCCCTCGTGGGCGTCGCCGGCGAGGACACGGCCGTCCCGATGGCCGTCGTCCAACTGGCCGCGGCACTGGTGGCGCTGGGCTGCTTCATGGGAATGTGCCGTCCTTGGAACAGACGCGCGGACGGAAGGGCGGCCGGATCCGCGGTCGCGGAGGGAGCGGACAGCTGAGCGCGCCGAGACTGCGCGGGGACACGCCGGAACGGGCCGGACTCGACCCCGAGGAGATCCAGCACCTTGTCCGCGAGGTCCACGACCTCACCACCGGTGAACGTCCCTGGGCGGCCGGGGTGGTGCTGACCGTCGGCCGGGGGCCGTACCTCGCCGTCGAGGAGGCGGCGGGGTGGGCGGTGCGGTACGCCTGCTACGACGAGGAGAAGGACTCGGGCGTGGAACTGCCGCCCGGCTCCCGCGTCCCGATGACCACGGACACCCCCTTCGATCTGGCCTCCCTCACCAAGCTCTTCACCTCGGTCGCGGCGGTGCAGCAGATCGAGCGCGGCACGCTCGGGATCGACGCGCGGGTCGGGGCGTATCTGCCGGACTTCCGCGCGGCGGTGGTCCACGACATCACCGTACGGCAGCTGCTGACGCACACCTCCGGGCTGCGGCCGGAACTCCCGCTGTACGACTGCGCGGACGACGCGGAGCGGCTGGAGCGGTTGCGCGCGGAGCCGCCGATCGGGGTGCCCGGCACCTACTGCTACTCGGACGTGAACATGCTGCTGCTCCAGCAGGTGCTGGAACGCATCACGGGCCGCACGCTGGACGTCCTGATCCACGACGGCATCACGCGTCCGCTGGGCATGACGGCGACCGGCTTCGGCCCGTGCCCCGGGGCGGCGGCCACGGAGGACCAGCGCCGGCCGTGGGCCAAGGCGGACCGGGGGATGCTGCGGGGTGTCGTCCACGACGAGAACGCCTGGGCGCTGGGCGGGGTGGCCGGCCATGCGGGGCTCTTCTCCACGGGGCGGGACCTGGCGGTGTTCTGCCGGGCGCTGCTGTCGGGCGGCGCGTACGGCCCCGCGCGCATCCTCGGCCCGGACTTCGTGGAACTGCTGCTGACCCCACCCGGCCTCGGCTTCGCCATCGACCAGCCCTGGTTCATGGGGGAGCTGGCGGGGCGGGGGGCGGCCGGGCACACGGGGTTCACCGGGACGTCGCTGGTGGTGGACCCGGTGACGGACACGTTCCTGGTGCTGCTGGCGAACACCGTCCACCCACGCAGGCGCGGCCCGGACAGCCGCCCCCGGGCGCGGGCGGGGACGCGGGTGGCTCGGGCGGTACGGGGGCGGTAGCGCAGGGTCTCCTTCGTCCTCAAACGCCGGAGGGGCTGAAATCAGCCCCTCCGGCGTTTGAGGAGCGGGGTCTGGGGCGGAGCCCCAGAAGGATGGGCTGGGTAGGGGCGGCGGGGGCGAGAAAGGCCGTGTCCCGGGCCCCCACCCGCCCTCATAGAATCGCCGGGTGAACGCCCCCGTACCCCCGGCCGAGACCCTGCGCCACAGCCTCGCCGCCCTCCTCGACGGACTCCCGCCCCGCCAGGCCACCCAGGCCGTCGACCGGCTGATCGCCAACTACCGCGGGGCGACCCCCACCCACACCCCCATCCTCCGCGACCGCGCCGACGTGGCCGCCTACGCCGCCTACCGCATGCCCGCCACCTTCGAGGCGACCCACGCGGCCCTGGAGGCGCTCGCCCGGGCCGTCCCGGACTGGAACCCCGCAAGTCACACCGACGTGGGCGGCGGAACCGGCGCCGCCACCTGGGCCGTCACCGCCACCTGGCCCGGCGAGCGCGGCGTCACCGTGCTGGACTGGGCCGAACCCGCCCTCGCCACCGGCAGGGAGATCGCCGAGGCCAACCCGGCGCTGCGGAAGGCCCGTTGGGAACGCGCCCGGATCGGCTCCGCCCTCGCCCTGGACCCCACGGACCTGGTCACCGTCTCCTACGTCCTCAACGAACTCACCGCCCCCGACCGCACCGCCCTCGTCGACACCGTCGCCGCAGCCGCCCGGACGGTCGTGATCGTGGAACCCGGCACCCCCGACGGGTACACCCGCGTCATCGAGGCCCGCGACCGGCTCATCGCCGCCGGCTTCCGCATCGCCGCCCCCTGCCCGCACAGCGCCGCCTGCCCCATCGTCCCCGGCACGGACTGGTGCCACTTCTCGGCGAGGGTCAGCCGCTCCTCGCTGCATCGCCAGATCAAGGGCGGCTCCCTGGCCTACGAGGACGAGAAGTTCGCGTACGTCGCCGCCACCCGGCTGCCGGCCACCCCGGCCCCCGCCCGCGTCGTACGCAAACCCCAGATCCGCAAGGGCCAGGTGCTCCTCGACCTGTGCGAGGCCGAGCCCGCCCTGCGCCGCACCACGGTCACCAAGCGCCACGGCGACCTGTACAAGTCGGCCCGCGACACGGCCTGGGGCGACGCCTGGCCGCCGGAGACGGCCGACTAGGCAGCCGGGGTCTCCTCCCCGTGCTCCCTCTCGTCAGTCCCTTCCGTGATCGGCTGTTCCGCCTGCCTCTCCTGGAACTTCCGCAACAGCTCCCGTTTCTGCGCCGCCGCGTCCGCCCCGCCGCCGACCCGGCCGTTCCGACCGCCCCCGCGCAGCGCGTTGCGGCCGAGGTTCCGTCGGGTCCCGCCGACTCCCAGCATGTTTCCGGCTCCGCCTCGGGTCATGGTGGATTCCTCTCTCGCAACTTTACAACGAGACGTATCGTCTCGCTTGTGGTCCCTCAAGGGTCCGGCGAGACGCTCCGTCTTGTCAACCTGATAAATTCGACTCATGTCAGCCCGGAATCCGGCCACGCCCGCGCCCAGCTCCCCCCGCCGCAGTGAGAAGTCCCGGCGGGCCATCTACGACGCCGCTCTCGCCCTCGTCGTGGAGGTCGGCTACCGCAGGACGACCATCGAGGGCATCGCCGCCCGCGCCGGCGTCGGCAAGCAGACGATCTACCGCTGGTGGTCGTCCAAGGCCGAGGTGTTGATGGAGGCGTTCCTCGACCTGGGGGAGCGGTCCGCCCAGGCCATGGGCCACGAGCCGTACGCCATCCCGGACACCGGAGATCTCGCCGCCGACCTGAAGGCCGTACTGCGCGCCACCGTCGACGAGCTGAAGGACCCCCGCTTCGAGGCCCCGTCCCGCGCACTCGCCGCCGAAGGCGTGGTCAACGAGCAGCTCGGACGGGAGTTCATGGCCAAGCTCCTCGAACCCTCGCTCCAGCTCTACGTCGACCGGCTGCGCGCCGCCCAGGAGGCCGGGGACATGCGCCCGGACCTCGATCCCCGTATCGCGCTGGAGCTCTTCGTCTCGCCGCTCGCCCAGCGCTGGCTCCAGTACACCGGGCCGATCTCGTACGACTACACCGACACCCTCGTCGACTACGCCCTGTACGGCCTGGCGCCCCGGGCGCGGTAGGGGGCGGGGCGGAGGCGGGGCGGGCTAAATACCGCCAAAGCAGCCCATAATCCCTGATCAAACGGCTGTGTACGGCTCGTCCCACCTGGCCCGGTTGTCCGCTACGGCCCCCCGAGGCGCACGATGGTGGGACCATAGGGCATGCTGTTCCGCACGACAGCGAGGCGAGGGGATAGATGAGCGCGGAGTTGGGCGGCCGGACCGGACGACAGGGCAAACTCTCCCGGTGGCTGCGCGGACGCCGCCCGAAGGAGACCGCCGACGAGGGCGGCCGGGAGGACCTGCTGCTCGCCGCCGCCGAGGCCGGGCTGCCCCTCGCGCCCGCCGCGCATCCCGCCCCCGGCTACCGCTGCTCCTGCGACCGGGTCGGCTGTCCCACTCCGGCCCGGCACCCGGTGTCCTTCGCCTGGCAGACGCAGTCCACCACCGACCGCGCCCAGATCGAGCGCTGGGCCCGCCACCAGCCGCAGGCCAACTTCATCACCGCCACCGGCATGGTCCACGACGTGCTGGACGTGCCGCTGGAGGCCGGGCGCGAGGCGCTGGAGCGGCTGCTCGACGCGGGAATCGAGGTAGGACCCGTCGCCGAGAGCGACGACGGCCGCATGCTCTTCTTCACCACCACCCGCGGCACCCCCGAGGACGAGGACGAGTGGTGGCCCTGCGAGCTGGACTGCCACCCGGAGACCATGGACGAGCATCCGGGACTGCGCTGGCACTGCCGCGGGTCCTACGTCCTCGTACCGCCGGCGCAGTTGCCCGGCGAGGGACAGGGCGTGCACTGGGTACGTGGCCCGGAGCACCCGCTGCCCGACCCGCTGAGCCTGCTGGAAGTCCTCACCGACACCGGGGCCCGGCACGCCGGCACGGAGTCCGACCACGCCTCCTCGGCCTGGCCCCTGCGCCACTGAGCCGACCCCGAGGGCCGGCTACTCGCCCTTCGCCGTCGTCATGCCCTGGATCCGGCCGATGACGTCCACCTTCCCGGAGCCCTTCGGCACCAGGGCCGCCTCGTTGGAGACGAACTCCAGCGTCAGCGACTGCTTGATCTCGCCCTCCGTCAGTGCGAGGACGGCCTTGTTCGGGGTCGGCACGGAGACACCGCTGTGGGCCGTCTCCTTCTGGAAGTGGCGCGTGGTGAAGAACACCAGCGCACCGCCGTCCTTGGTACGCAGCGCCAGCGGCGCGTAGTCGCCCTTCGTCAGCGGCTCGTCGATGTACTGCCGGACCAGGCCGGGCTTGACGGCGTCCTTATCCCGGTCCGAGCGCCATCCGCTGGTGTTGCGGCCGGTGGCGAAGACGTCCCCGCCGTTCTTCAGGTACGCCGCGTAGTCCTTGCTCAAGTCCCCGGGCGCGACGGCGAGTCCGGCCGAGTTCGCGGACACGGCCTCGGCCCAGCCGTCCTGGTCGGTCTTGAACTCCGGTACGTCCCCCGGGCTCAGCAGCGTCAGATACGCGGCCTCCCACGGCTCGTCCAGGCCGCTGCGGGTGAACACGAAGACCCAGCGCGACTTGCCGCCCTTGTTGGCGGCCGCGTCGGCCACGAACCAGCGCGGCCAGCCCGCCTTCTTCGGGATCGTGAACCGGGTGTCCGACAACTCCAGCGGTGCGTGCGCCGAGTTGCCCTCGGGGCTGAGCGCCTTGCCCGCCTTCAGCCGTGCGCCGTCGATGTCACCGAGGGCGCCGGTGACGAAGTCGGCGTCCAGGGAGCTGTCGTACGCCTTGTCCGCCTTGTTGTACGCGGTGGTGAACTGCTCGAGCGCCTTGGCGGCTTCCGCCTTGGTGGCCGAGGGGAGGATCTCCTTCTCTCCGTGGACCACCACGCATCCGCTCGCCGTCAACGACAAAGCGGTCAGTGAGGCCGCTATCAGTGCGCTCCGGTCAAGCCTGCGGAGCCTTCGAGGGCCGCGTTCCCTGCTCATCAGGTCCCTTCACCTTCCCCTTCCCGGAGGCGAACCCTACCGGTGCGAGGAACAGCGCGAGCGTCGGGATCAGGTACAGCAGCCACACCGTGACCTGAAGGACGGTCGGGTCCGGCTGGAAGTTGAAGACGCCCTTCAGCAGGGTGCCGTACCAACTGGACGGATCGATGGTGTCGCTGATGTCGAACGCCTTGTTGCTCAGCCCCGGCAGCCAGCGCGCTTCTTGAAGATCGTGGAAGCCGTACGCCAGTACGCCCGCCGCCACGACGACCAGCATGCCGCCGGTCCAGGTGAAGAACTTGGCGAGGTTGATGCGCAGGGCACCCCGGTAGAACAGCCAGCCGAGCGCGACGGCCGTGACGATGCCGAGGGCCACGCCGATCAGCGGGCGCGGGGTGCCGTCACCGGCCGCGCGCACCGACGCCCACACGAACAGGGCCGTCTCCAGGCCCTCCCGGCCCACCGCCAGGAACGCGGTCGCCACCAGCGCGCCCGTGCCCATCCGCAGGGCCTCGTCCAGCTTGCCGTGCAGCTCGGCCTTCAGATGCCGGGCGGTGCGCCGCATCCAGAAGACCATCCACGTCACCAGGCCGACCGCGAGCAGGGAGAGGGAGCCCCCGAGCGCCTCCTGCGCCTCGAACGTCAGCTCCTGCGAGCCGAATTCGAGCGCGCAGCCGAAGCCGAGCGCGAGGGCGACCGCGGCACCGATGCCGATCCAGATGGGCCTCAGGGCGTCCCTGCGGTCCGTCTTCACCAGGTAGGCGATGAGGATGCAGACGACGAGCGACGCCTCAAGACCCTCGCGCAGACCGATCAGGTAGTTGGAGAACACGGGTCCTCACGCCTCCTTCGAGAACAGCGTGCTGCCCCACCAGTCGTCCTTGTCGCGGACGCCGGGCGGGACGGCGAAGAGCGCCGAACCCACGTGCTGGATGTACTCGTTGAGCGAGTCGATGGCCAGGTTGCGCTGGATCCGGATGAATCCCGTGCGCGGGTCGCGCTGGTAGGCGAGGAAGAACAGGCCCGCGTCCAGCCGGCCGAGGCCGTCGGTGCCGTCGGTGAAGGAGTAGCCGCGGCGCAGGATCGTCGCCCCGTCGTTGGAGTCGGGGTGCGCGAGCCGGACGTGCGCGTCGGGCAGCATCGCCTTCAGGAACGGCTTGTCGCGCTCCTTGGCCTTGCCGACCGGGGCGCCCTCGCCCTTGTCGCGGCCGATGATGTCCTCCTGCTCCTGGAGCGAGGTGCGGTCCCAGGTCTCGATGTGCATGCGGATCCGCCGGGCGACGAGGTAGGAGCCGCCGGCCATCCACTCGGGCCCGTCCTTCTCGCCGACCCACACGAACTTCTCCAGGCGGTCCGTCTCCGTCCCCGCGATGTTGCGGGTGCCGTCCTTGAAGCCCATGAGGTTGCGCGGGGTCTGCTCCTCGGGGGTGGTGGAGGAGGTCTTGCCGAAGCCGAGCTGGGACCAGCGGATGACGACCTTGCCGAAGCCGATGCGGGCCAGGTTGCGGATCGCGTGCACGGCGACCTGCGGGTCGTCCGCGCAGGCCTGGATGCACAGATCGCCGCCGCTGCGGTTCTTGTCGAGGTTGTCGCCGGAGAAGTGCGGCAGCTCCACCAGGGCTTCGGGCCGTTGGCCGGCGAGGTCGAACTTCTCGAACAGCGACGGACCGAACCCGATGGTGAGCGTCAGCCGCGACGGCTTCAGGCCCAGCGCCTCACCGGTGTCGTCCGGCGGCGCCTCGGCGAGCCCGCCGAACGCGCCCTCGCCGACGGCCTGTCCGGAGGTCATCCGGCGTGCGGCGGCCGTCCACTCCTTCAGCATCCGCACGAACGCGGCGCGGTCGTCGGTCGTCACGTCGAACGCGGCGAAGTGCAGCCGGTCCTGCACGGGGGTGGCGATGCCCGCCTGCCGCGCGCCGTGGAAGTCGATCGCGGCGCCCGTCTCGGCGGCCGGAGCGACGTCGTCACCGGTGCGGGCCATGGCGACGGCACCGCCGGCCGCGACGGCGCCGAGCGCCAGCCCGGCACCGCCCCAGCCGATCAGCGCACGCCGGGAGGGAGCGGGAGTGCTGTCGGTCGGTTCCGTCATGACGGTCCCCCTACTTCACGGCCACGGCGGCGGCGAGCTTGGACAGCGGCTCCGCGAGGGCGTTGACGCCGTCCGACAGCTCCTTGCGGTCGGCCTTGCCGACCTTGTCGTACGAGGTGAAGTCGTACGACGACTTGTCCTCGCGGTACCGGTCGAGCAGCGTGTTCAGCGCGCCGAACTGCTGGTCGAGCTCGGTGACCAGCGCCGGGTCGTTCTCCTTGGCGACGGCCTTCAGCAGGTCGTACGCCTTCTGCGCGCCCTCGACGTTGGCCTTGAAGTCGACCAGGTCGGTGTGCGAGTAGCGCTCCTCCTCGCCGGTGACCTTGCCGGTGGCGACCTCGTCCAGGAGTTCCTTGGCGCCGTTGGCCATGGAGGTCGGGGTGATGTCGGCCTTGCCGACCCGGTTCTGCCAGTCCTTGAGGTCGGTGATGAGCTGGTCGGCGAGCTCCTTCTCGCGGTCGCCGATCTTCTTGTCCTGCCAGAGGGACTTCTCCAGGCGGTGCCAGCCGGTCCAGTCCGTGGCCGGGTCCTGGCCGTCCTCCAGCCCGTCCTCGCGGACGTCGACCTTCGGGTCGATGTCGCCGAAGGACTCCGCGACCGGCTCGGTGCGCTCCCAGCCGATACGGGAGGTGGCGTAGGCCTTCTTCGCGGCCTCGACGTCCCCGTCCTTGACCGCCTTGGCGAAGGCCTCGGCGAGCGGCAGGGTCTCGTCGGCCTGCTCCTGGGCGTACTTGCGGTAGGCGGCGACCGCCTCGTCCAGACGCGGGTCGCGCTTGGCGGCCGTGCCCTTGCCGGTGGCCTTCACCGCCTGCCGGATGCCGTCGCCCTTCATGCCGGGCTTGCAGGCGATGGTGTAGTCGCCCGCCTTCACCTCGGCGGTGACGGTCTGCTTGGTGCCGGGGCCTATGTTCTCGCGCTCGGTGACGATGCGGTCGTCCGGGAAGAGGATGTAGACCTCGGTGACCTTGGAACCCTTGTTCTCGATGGCGAGTTCGACGTGCCCGGCCGGGAACTCCTTCTTCGACACCTCGCACTTGTCGTCCGTCGACGTCACGCTGACGACGCGGTCGCCGCCCTCGGTGCTCCCCTTCTCGGTGCACCCCGTGACGGCGGTCAGCGCCGCCACGGCGGCGATGGCGGTGGTGACGGGGAGTCTGACGGTGCGCATGAAGGCTCCATGAAGTGGCCGGAAAGTGTGCGTGACGCGCCTCACATACCAAGGTGAGGCTCGCCTAACGGAGATAAGGATTACCTAAGTGGCCAAAATCGACCCCATTGCGAAGTCAAAGGATGGTCAAAGGTTCCGTCGTGGAGCCACCAGCAGCTCTCCTGTCCGAGGATGCGAAAGCACTTCGACCGGCTGGTCGTAGACCTCCGACAGCAGCCGCTCGGAGAACACCTCGGCGGGCGGTCCGTCGGCCGCCACCCGTCCGGCGCGCAGGATCGCGACACGGTGCGCGTACGCGGCCGCGAGCCCCAGATCGTGGAGTACGACCACGACCGCGTCCCCGGCCCGCGCCCGCTCCCGGCACACCCCCAGCACCAACTCCTGGTGTTTCAGGTCCAGTGCGGCCGTCGGCTCGTCGAGCAGCAGCAGCGGGGCGCGCTGCGCGAGCACCCGGGCGAGCGCCACCCGGGCCCGCTCGCCGCCGCTCAGCGCGGAGAACGGCCGTACCGCGAAGTCGCCCACCTCGGTGACGGCCATCGCCTCGGCGACGGCGAGGTCGTCCTCGGCGGGAGGGGAGGCGTGCGGCGCGCGGCCCATCCGGACGACCTCCTCGACCGTGAAGGGGAAGGACAGGGCTGCCGACTGGGGGAGCACGGCCCGGCGCAGGGCGAGTTCGGGCGCGGTCCACTCGGTCGCCGGACGCCCATGAATCCGTACGACGCCCTCGGCGGCCGGCAGATCGGCGGCCAGCGCCCCCAACAGGGTCGACTTCCCGGCCCCGTTGGGCCCGACGAGGGCGAGCACTTCACCGGCCCGGACGGTGACGGACACCCCGCACAGCACCTCACGGGCCCCGAGCCGAACACGAAGATCCACCGCCTCGGCGAGGGTGTCGCCGGGTTCGGCGGGGGTGGGGTAGGCGGGCCGAGGCCGGAGGAGTCTCATGCGCGGGCTCCTTGCAGGGTTGGTCGGGAGGTCGTGGGGATTGGAGCGCGCCGGTCACCGCGGGGTGGCTGGGCAGCAGGCTGCGCTGGAGCGTCAGGGCGGAGTCGCGGGCGTTCTGGGTTGCGCGGAAAGAAGGGAAGGCGGGTGCGGACGGTTGGTGTGGCCGCCGGCCGGTCAACGGCCTTGAGGGGCGCGGGGAACCGCGCGACCAGCCCTCACCGGCGCGCACCCGGCATGCGACCGCTACGCCCACCCCCCTTGCCGCCGTCGAGTCCTGCGCAGCAGCCAGAAGAAGAACGGGCTGCCCAGCAGGGCCGTCAGCACCCCCAACGGCAGCTCCGCCGGCGCCGCCACCGTCCGCGCGGCGAGATCCGCTGCCAGCAGCACCAGCGCCCCGCCCAGCGCGCTGCCGGGAATGAGGAACCGGTGCCCCGGCCCCGCCGCCATCCGCAACAGGTGCGGCACGACGAGCCCGATGAACCCGATGACCCCCGAGACACTGACCGCGGCGGCCGTGAGGAGGGCGACCACCAGGATCAACGCGACCCGCATCCGCTCCACCTCCACCCCCAGATGCCGGGCGGGCCGGTCGCCGAGCGAGAGCAGGTCCAGGCGGCGCGCGTACAGCGGCGCCACCACCAGCCCCAGGGCCGCACAGGGCAGGACCGCCGTCACCTTGGGCCAGGTGGACTGGGCGAGCGAACCGAGCTGCCAGAAGGCGATCTGGTTCACCGCGGCGGTGTCCGCGAGGAAGATGAACAGGCCGATGAGCGCCCCGGCGAAGGCGTTGACCGCGATGCCCATGAGGATCAGGGTCACGACCTCCGTACGGCCGCCCGAGCGGGACATCGCGTACACCAGCAGCACGGTGCCGAGACCGGAGACGAACGCCATCGCGGGCAGCGTCCAGTTGCCGAGGAAGGTCAGGCCCAGCGCGATGGCGGCGACCGCCCCGACCGCCGCGCCCAGGGAGACTCCGATGGTGGCGGGCTCGGCGAGCGGATTGCCGAACACGCCCTGCATCAACGCTCCGGCGCAGCCCAGCGACGCCCCGATGAGCAGCGCCAGCACGATCCGCGGGAAGCGCACGTTCCACAGCACCGACTCGGCGACCCGGTCCAGCCCGCTGCCGCCGAGCCCGATCTTGTGCTGCACGGATGCGAGGACGTCCCCGACGGGGATCGGGTAGGCGCCGATCCCGGCGGCGACCGGCACGAGGACGAGAAGGGTGACGCCCATGCCGACGGTCAGCAGCCATGCCGCGGTGCGCCGTCTGCGGGGCGGCGCTTCGGCCAGGGCCTCCGGCGCCGCCTTCTCCAGTAGGGTCATGCCGCGTCCCCCTGGTACAGCTGCTCCACGACCGACCCGAGCACCTGGTCGGTACGCGGCCCGTAGCTCAGCAGAGCGCCATCCTCGATCGAGACGACCCGACGGTCCATTCCGGCGGGGGTCTCGGCGACCCCCGGGATCTTCACCAGCCCGTCGACGCCGCCGACCGACTCAAGTCCCTTGCTCATCACGAGGATCGCGTCCGGTGCCGCCTTCACCAAGGCCTCGCTGGTGATGGCGGTGAAGTCTTTCGTCAGCCCCGACTCGGCCCCGGCGTCGATCCCTCCGGCCGCCTCGATGAGGGACGTGGCGCCGGATCCCTTGCCGCCGATGAGATAGACGGAGGCGGAGCCGCGCAGATAGAGGAAGGCGACCCGTGGCTTCCCGCTCTGCCGAGGAACTTCCTTGCGCACTACGGCGATTCGGTCCTGGGACCGCTCGGTCAGCCGTTTCCCCGCCGCCGGTACGCCGAACGCGTCGGCGACGGCCTCGATGCGCGGGCCCACGTCGTCCAGATCCTGCGCGGGGGCGACGACCAGGACCGGGATGCCCGCGGCGCGGATCTGCTCCATGGCCTCGGCGGGCCCGGTCGTGGTCTCGGCGAGCACCAGGTCGGGCCTGAGCGAGAGCACGCTCTCCGCCGAGACGTCGTGGCCCCGGGTGACGACGGGCAGTTTCGCCGCCTGCGCGAAGGTGGCGGTGATGTCCCGGGCGACGACGCGGTCGCCGAGCCCGAGCGTGAAGACGATCTCGCTCAGGCTGCCGGAGAGGGGGAGCACGCGCTCCGCCTTCCCGACCGTCACCTTCCCGCCGTCGGCGGAGCGGACGGTCACCGGGAGGTCGGGGTCCGGCGCCCCCGCGAGGGGCTCGACGCGGCTCGCGGGGGCCTTCGTCCCGGTGCCCTCGGTGTCGGTCCGCGGTTGGCTCCCGCCGCCGCAACCCGTCGCGGTGAGGGCGAGCACCGCCAGCAGAGCGCCCGTCAGTCGTGTGCGCAAGCGTCGCACGGTCCCGTCCGTTTCTCTCGGTCCACTGCCGTTCCAGCTGGGCAAAGCTTAGGTTAGCCTTACCTTCGTTCGCTACCGGTCGTCGTGTCCGTCGTCCCCGGAGGACCTCTCATGCCTGCCCGCCTACGTGTTCTGGTCGCCGTGCTCTGCGCGGCGGTACTCGGTGCCCTGCTCCCGGCGGCGGCCGCGCACGCCGCGAGCCGGACCGTGCAGGGCGGCCGGCTCGACTGGGGCGTCAAATCCTCCTTCCAGAGCTATGTCACCGGCCCGATCGCGAAGGGGAGTTACTCCCTGACCGGCGGCGCGGCGACCGTGGGCAGCGGCGGCTTCCGCTTCCACTCGGCCACGGGGACCTACGACGGCGACACGGGCGCCTTCCAGGCCTCCTTCTCCGGCGGCGTGCACTTCGTCGGCCACCGGACGGACACCGGCGCCTATCAGCTCGACCTCACCCTCAGCCGTCCCACCGTCCGCGTCTCCGGCTCCACCGGCACCCTCTACCTGGACGTCACCAGCAAGGCGAAGGGCACCGGGACGGTCACGACGTCCAGCCAGGTGCCCTTCGCCTCCCTCTCCCTCGGCGGCATCGACATGCGGGGCGGCGGAAACACGGTCGCCCTCAACAACCTGCCCGCGAAGCTCACTTCCGAGGGGGCCAGGTCCTTCGCCGGCTACTACACCGCCGGAACCGCCCTCGACCCGGTGACCCTGTCGGCGGACGTCCGGCCGGCGGCGGCCACCACCACCGAGCCGAAGCCGTCGCCGAGCGCCACCAAGTCCCCGGCGAAGAAGAAGCAGTCCGGCGGCGAACTCGTCGACGGTGCCGTCGACTGGGGTGTGCGCCGCACCTTCCGGGAGTACGTCACCGGCGACATCGCCAAGGGCGAGTGGACCCTGTCGTCCGGCGCCGAGGACGGCGGCGCGCTGTTCCGCTTCCCCGACGGGAAGGGGACGTTGGCGGACGGTGATCTGCGGGCGTCGTTCAAGGGCGCGGTCCGCTTCGCCGGAGCGCACGGCCTCGACATCGAGCTGAGCGGAGTCCGGGTCACCGTCGAGGACGGCGCGGGCACGCTCCACGCCGACGTGACGGCGGCCGGATACAAGGGCTCCGACGTGCCCCTGGTCACCTTCGCGGCCAAGGGCCTGAAGACGAAGGACGGCCTGGCGAAGGTCACCGAGGCCCCCGCGAAGCTCACCGCCGAAGGCGTCAAGGCCTTCGGCGGGATGTATCCGGCGGGTACCGAGATGGACCCCGTGTCCCTGGCCGTCGCCACCACCGACGCCGCCGAACTGCCCGCCCTGCCCGACCTGGGCAGCACCCCCACGCCGGCCGCCTCGTCGGGTTCCCCCGACCCGTCCGCCGACCCGTCCGCCGAACCCGTGGCCAGCACCTCCGACGACGGCGTCTCCGCCCTGACCATCGGCCTCGCGGCCGGCGCCGTGCTGCTCGCGGGCGCCGCCCTCGCGTTCGTCGCCGTGCGCGGGCGCCGTACCCGGTCGGCCACCGAGGCCGGCCCCACGTCCGACGAGGACTGACCTCCCTACCCCGTCCGCCGCGCCCCACCCGGCCGCGGCGGACCTCCCACCCACCACAAGGAGACCCACGGCCATGTCCGCCACCGAGCGCAGACGCCGCCCCATAGCCCTCGCCGCCGCCGTCGCCACCGCGGCCACCCTGGGCGCCACCGCCCTCGCCACGCTCGGCGCCGGCAGCGCGTCGGCCGCCGAAGTGCCGCTCAGCGGCTACGAGTTGACCTGGGGCATCAAGCAGTCCTACCGGAGCTATGTGACCGGCATGGCGGCCGGCAGCTTCACCGCGACGGACGGCGCCTCGCAGGCCGCCGGGAACGGCGCGTTCACCTTCACCGAGGGCAGCGGCACCTACGACTCGACCGCCCACACCGTCGACCTCGGTTTCAAGGGCAGCCTGCGGATCGTCTCCGAGCTGCACCGCTTCGAGATCGCGCTGTCCGACGTCCGGTTCGACAGCGCGGCCGCCGAGATCACCGCGGACGTCACCAAGTCCGGTACGACCACACAGGACGTGCCGCTCGCCGACGTCACCGTGACCCGGGCGATGACCGACATGACGACGACGCTGACGAAGGAGGCCGCGGACGTCTTCGGCAGCGCGAGCTACGAGGGCGCGGCGGGCGACCCCGTGACGGTCGTACAGAAGACGCCGCCCCAGTCGCCGACCCCGACGCCCACGCCGACTCCGACGGCCACCGCCACCCAGTCCCCGAGCCCGACGCCGACCGCGACGGCCACGCAGTCCCCGTCGCCGACCGCCACCGCGTCCGAGTCCGCCTCGCCGTCCGCGAGCGCCGACCCCTCCGAGCCCGCCGCCGAGGTCCCGGCTCAGGGCGACATCGCCGACGGCACGCTCGACTGGGGCGTCAAGCAGTCCTTCCGGGCGTATGTCGTGGGCGGTGTGGCGAACGGCGAGATCACGACGTCCGGCGGCGCCTCGCAGGCCGGCGGCAACGGCGTCTTCACGTTCACCGACGCCATCGGGGCGTACGACACCGACGCCGACACCCTCTCCGCGGACTTCAAGGGCGCGGTCACCTTCAAGGGGCACAAGGGCGCCGGCGAGAACGGCGGCTACGGCCTCGACCTCACCCTGGCCAACCTCCGCGCGACCCTCGACGAGGGCACCGGCGAACTGACCGCCGATGTCACCAGCCTCGGCGAGAAGACCGAGGACGTGGTCCTGGCCGACCTCAAGGCGGGCTCGTCCGACCTGACCGCCGAGAACGACGTCATCACCGCCGACGACGTGACGGCCACCCTCACCGCGGCCGGCGCGAAGGCCTTCGGCGGCTTCTACACCGCCGGGAGCGAACTCGACCCCGTGGACCTGTCCGTGGCCCTCACGGCGGACGCCGAACTGCCGGGCGGCGACGACGAGGAGGGCTCGACGGGCGGTTCCACCGGCGGCTCCTCCGGTACGACGGGTTCGACCACCGGCGGCACCGGCTCGACGACCGGCGGCGTCACCGGCGGCCTGGCGAGCACCGGCTCCGACCTGCCGGTGGCAGCCCTGGGCACGACGGCAGCGGTCGCCGTCGCGGCGGGCGCGGGCGCGGTGTTCGCGATGCGCAGGCGCCGTACGGAGGCGTAGGGCTGCCGCCAGGAGCGGGGGCACGGGGGCTTCTCGGGCCAGGGCGGGCGCGTACTTCAGCCCTCCCCGGCCCGGGGGCGGCGGCGTACTTCAGCCCTCCCGGCCCGCCCAGGTTCCCGGGACGCCCCCGTCGCCCCGCTGATGCTTCAATGCCGGAGTGACTGACTACGACGTCCTCCGCGTCTTCTGCGGGCCGAGCGGTGGATACGGCAACGAGCTCGGCGTCGTCCGGGACGGCTCCGTGTTGCCGGACGTCGCCGGGCGGCAGGCGTTCGCGGCGAAGCTCGGTTTCAGCGAGACCGTGTTCGTGGACGACCCCGAGCGCGGGGTCATCGACATCTACACGCCCTCCGTGCGGCTGCCCTTCGCCGGGTATCCGTGCGTCGGCACCGCCTGGCTGCTGGACGTGCCCGAACTGGTCACGCCCGCCGGGGTGGTGGGCGCCCGGATCGACGGGGAGTTCTGCTGGATCGAGGCCCGCCCGGAGTGGGCGCTGCCGCGCACGCTGCGGCAGTACGGGAGCGCCCGCGAGCTGGACGCCCTTCCGGTGCCCCCGGCCGGGGACTGGGTGTACGCCTGGGCCTGGGAGGACGAGGCCGCCGGGCGGGTCCGGGCCCGTGGCTTCCCGGGCCGGGGTGACGGGGTGGAGGAGGACGAGGCGACCGGCGCCGCGGCCATCCAGCTCACCCACCGGCTCGGCCGGGCGCTCAACATCACCCAGGGCGCGGGCTCTCAGCTGCTGACGGCCCCTCAGCCGGGCGACTGGGTCGAGCTCGGCGGCCGGGTGGTCCTGGAGCGCTGACACCTGGGGCGGTTCCGGGTGCGGCCGGTCCGCACGGTACGCATGGACACCGCACGGGCACGGCCACCGTCGGGACGACTCACGCCGACAGTGGGAACTCCTCGCCCAGCGCCCGGAACACGGCCGTGTTGAGCGCGAACGCCCGCTTGCACTCCGCCACGATCCGCTGCTTCTCCAGATCGTCCGCGCGGACCCCGTCCAGCAGCTCGCGGTAACTCCGCTTGAAGGCCGCCGGGTTGGAGATCTCCTCGAAGACATAGAACCGGACGCCGTCGCCCTTGCGCGCGAAGCCCCACGTCTTCTCCGCCTTGTCGCGGATGATCTGCCCGCCGGAGAGGTCGCCGAGGTAACGGGTGTAGTGGTGGGCGACATAGCCGGCCGGCCAGTCCTCGGTGCATTCCCGTACCCGGTCCGCGTACGCCCGGGTGGCGGGCAGCGCGTTCAGGCCCGACCGCCACTGCGGGCCCCGCAGATGCGCCAGGTCGCGCTCCAGCGAGGCCAGCCGGAACAGCTCCGGCCGGACGAAGGGGCCGGCCACCGGATCCGACGCCAGCCCCTCGGAGCCGGTCTCCAGCGCCTCGTACACGAACCACAGCTGCTCGGTGTAGCGCGCGTACGCGTCCACGCCCAGCCGGCCGCCGAGCAGGTCGCTCATGAACGTCGAGGTCTCCGCCTCGGTGTGCTGCTCGTGGGACGCGGTGCGGATGACTGTCGAGAAGGAGTCCATGGGAGTATTTTCTGAGGTTAGGCTTACCTAAGTCAATAGGTTTGCCGACGCCATGTCGGTAAAAGCGTACCGAGTAAACCCGCCCTCCGCAGAGGACGGGTTCCGATGGCTTCTCCGGCTACGGCTGCGGCTACGGCAGGGTCAGGATCTCCGTACCGGTCTCCGTCACCACCAGCGTGTGCTCGAACTGCGCGGTGCGCTTGCGGTCCTTCGTGACGACCGTCCAGCCGTCGTCCCACATGTCGTACTCGTGCGTGCCCAGCGTCAGCATCGGCTCGATCGTGAACGTCATCCCGGGCTGGATCACCGTCGTCGCGTGCGGGCTGTCGTAGTGCGGGATGATCAGCCCGGAGTGGAACGAGGAGTTGATCCCGTGCCCGGTGAAGTCCCGCACCACCCCGTACCCGAAGCGCTTGGCGTACGACTCGATGACGCGGCCGATGATGTTGATCTGCCGGCCCGGCTTGACCGCCTTGATCGCGCGGTTCAGGGACTCCCGGGTGCGCTCCACCAGCAGGCGGCTCTCCTCGTCCACGTCGCCCACCAGGTACGTGGCGTTGTTGTCGCCGTGCACCCCGCCGATGTACGCCGTCACGTCGAGATTGACGATGTCACCGTCGCGCAGCACCGTCGAGTCCGGGATGCCGTGGCAGATCACCTCGTTGACGCTGGTGCACAGGGACTTAGGGAAGCCGCGGTAGCCGAGCGTCGAGGGGTAGGCGCCGTGGTCGCACATGTACTCGTGCGCCACCTTGTCCAGCTCGTCCGTCGTCACGCCGGGGGCGATCAGCTTCGCCGCCTCGGCCATCGCCCGCGCGGCGATACGGCCGGCGACCCGCATCGCCTCGACGGTCTCCGGGGTCTGCACCTCCGGACCCTTGTACGGGGTCGGCGCGGGCTTGCCGACGTACTCGGGACGACGGATGTTTCCGGGTACGGAACGGGTGGGAGACAGCTCCCCTGGTACGAGCAGCGACTGGCCAGACATGCCAGCGAGTCTAAGACAGCCGCGATGGGGGACCATGACGGTGGCGATCTCAGGCGAAAGGAGCGGGTCATGGCCCTGTTCAAGAAGCGCACGGCCGGCAAGGCCGGCGAGTGGTACTACTGCCTCGTCCACAAGAAGGTCGAGGAGGGCCCGGAGTGCCCGGCCAAGGACCGCTTCGGGCCGTACACCAGCCGCCAGGAGGCCCAGCAGGCGATGGACCTGGCCCGCGAACGCAACCTGGAGTGGGAGAACGACCCCAGGTGGCACGACGCCCAGACGGGCCGCTCGGACGAGAGCTGATCCCGGCCGGTCAGCCCTCCGCCGGCGCCGTCACGGGCGCCGGCGTGGCTGCCGCCGCCGTCCGCCGCGCACGCAGCCGTACCGCGTGCTCGTTCGTGCGCGCGTCGTACGTCATCAGCTTCGGCAGGCACAGCGCCAGCACCCCCACCGCGCCCACGCACAGCAGCCCGCCCGACCAGACGGACGCCCGCACGCCCTTCCAGGCGGCGACACCGCCCGTGTAGGTCTGGCCGAGCTGCGGGCCCACTGAGTACGACAGCAGTTCGATCCCGGCGAGCCGGCCGCGCAGCTCGTCCGGGATCGTCTGGTTCCACATCACCCCGCGGAAGATGCCGCTCACCATGTCGGCGGCGCCGCCGAACGCCAGGAACAGCAGCACCAGCCAGACGTTCGGCGAGACACCGGCCACCGCCACGGCCACGCCCCACAGCGCCGCCGCCAGCACCACGGCCCGCCCGTGCCGGTGCACCCGCGAGGTCCAGCCGCTGGTCAGGCTGACCACCATCGCGCCGGCCGGCATCGCCGAGTACATCAGGCCCAGCGACCAGGGCGCGTTCAGCTCGTCCGCGAGGAACGGCAGCACGGCGAGCGGCAGCGCGAACAGCATCGCCGCGATGTCGACGACGTACGTGCCGAGCAGCTCCTTGCGGCTCCAGGCGTAGCGGGCGCCCTCCGCGATGGCCTTCAGGGACGGCTTCGCGGCCTCGTGGGAGGCGGGGGAGGGGGCCAGGCCGACGGCCAGGGCGACGGAGACGACGAACGTCACCAGGTCCGCGCCGTACGCCCAGCCGAGCCCCGCGTACGCCACGACCACGCCGGCCAGGGCGGGACCCGCGATCCCGCCGACCTGCCAGCGCAGCGCGTTGAGGGAAGCGGCGGCCGGCAGGTGGTCGTGGGCGACGATCCGGGGCAACAGGGCGTCCAGGGCCGGGCGTTGGACCGACACCAGCGCGGAGGACAGGGCGGCGACGACATACAGCGGCCAGATCGCCGGGGTCGGCAGCAGCGCGTTGACCAGCAGGACCGCGCTGAGCAGCGCCTGCCCCGCCTCCGTCCACAGGATCAGCTTGCGCTTGTCCAGGGCGTCGGCGAGCGCGCCGCCGTACAGCCCGAACACGATCAGCGGCACCAGCTCCACGGCGCCGATCGCGCCCACCGCCGCGGCGGACCCGGTGAGCTCCTTGATCTGCACGGGCAGCGCGACGAACGTCAGGAAGCTGCCGAAGGTGGTCACCAGCCTCGCCAGCCACAGCCGCCGGAAGTCGGCGGAGGCGCGCCAGGGAGCGAGATCGGGGAGCACGGAGCGCAGGCGGGAGCGTGGCGCCGGGGTGGGGGAGTCGGTCACGAGAGGTCATGGTCGGGTCGGATAGGTGGCGAGTGCAACTTGATTTTGAGTGCCGGTGGCCGCCCGACAGCGGCAGCCACCCCTACCGTCCCGCGCGGTCACCACCGAGGCGGCGGCGGCGCCGTCAGCGACTCCGCCAGCCGCGACAGACGGTCCCGGAACCCCCCGCGCGCCCTCCCGGAGGGCCCCGCGTTCTCGCCCGCCGCCGCGCTCACCAGATGCTGCACCGTGTCCAGGTCCAGCTCCGCCCCCTCGGGCACGACCAGCCGCTCGTGCGCCATCGCGGTCAGCTCCCCCTCATCGGCGCCGAGCGCCAGCACCGTGACCCCGGCCCGCCGCGCGTCGTACACCCGTTCAAGCAGCGGAGCCTTCGGCCCCTGCGGTGACACCACCAGCAGCGTCTCGCCGCGCCGTGCGGCCGCCAACCGCCCCAGGCCGACCGCCAGATGCGCCGGATCCGACGCGCGCGCGTCGTGCCGTACGAGCGTCGGGGCCAGCTCCGGCGTCCCCGACCACGCGGCCTCGTCCACGAGATGGGCCGCCAGATGCCACGGCTCGTACTCCGGCGTGCCGACCAGCAGCAGCCCGCCCCCGTGCGCCACCGCGGACGCCCGCAGCGCCTTCGCGAACCGGCGCGTGGCCCCCAACCACTCGGTCCCGGCGAGCACTTCGCGCAACAACGCGACCCTTACGGCATCCATGCGACCGCATACTGCCGCAGCGGACCACTCGTGACCGGGAGTTCACCGGGAATTCGCCCGGCGTGGGGAAGCAGAGGGCCCGGCGGCCATGGTGAGGAGTCCGAGGATGACCGAGACCACAGTTCCCTTCCGTGCGGGTCAGGAGGGGTACGCCTCGTTCCGTATCCCGGCCGTCGTCGTCAGTGGGGAGGGCACGGTGCTCGCCTTCTGCGAGGGCCGGGTCACCTCCGCCGCCGACCACGGCCACATCGACATCGTGCTGCGGCGGTCGACGGACGGCGGCCGTACCTGGGGCCCGCTCAGAGTGGTCGCCGACAACAACTACCACCTCGCCGGCAACCCCGCCCCGGTCGTCCTCGACACCGGCCGCATCCTGCTCGTCTACATCCGCAACCACACCGCCGCCACCGAGGCCGGCATCCTGCGCGGCGAGGTCAGCAGCGCCGACGGCCGCCGGATCTGGGTGCGGTACAGCGACGACGACGGCGTCACCTGGTCCAGTTCGAAGGAGATCACCGCGCAGGTGAAGAAGCCGGACTGGCGGTGGTACGCCACCACGCCCGGCCACGCCTTCCAGCTGAGCACCGGCCGGGTCGTCGTCCCCGCCAACCACACCATCCCGCCCACCGGTGACGACATCGGCACCGAGCCCCGCTACAACAGCGGCCACTGTCTGCTCAGCGACGACCGGGGCGCCACCTGGCGCATCGGGTACATCGACGAGAACACCGACGGCTACATCAACGTCAACGAGACCACCGGCACCGAACTCCCCGACGGCCGCGTCTACTTCAACACCCGCAACGACTCCCCGTCGCCCGGCAACCGCGCCGACGCCTACTCCGCGGACGGCGGCGAGACACTGGTCAAGCCCTTCCGTCCGCAGGCCGGTCTGACCGCCCCCATCTGCGAGGGCAGCGTCCTGCAACTGCGCGACCCCGACGTCCTGCTCTTCTCCGGCCCCGCCGACTCCGCCGCCCGCGCGCTGATGACCATCCGCGCCTCCACCGACCACGGCGTCACCTGGCGGTCCGCGTACACCGCCGACGGGCTGCCCGCGGCGTACTCGGACCTCGTACGGATCGACGCCGACACGGTCGGACTCCTGTACGAGAGCGGCGACTTCGGCCCGTACGAGAACATCACCTTCCGGCGGGTGCCCGTGAGCCGCCTCACCTGAGCCGACGGGGCGGGCGGGGCGGACGTAAAGTCGGCCCATGACCTCTACCGACAGTGCACAGCAGCCCACCGACGCCCCCGCGAAGGCTCCCGCCAAGGACCCCTGGGACCTCCCGGACGTCTCCGGGCTCGTCGTCGGCGTGCTCGGCGGGACCGGGCCGCAGGGCAAGGGCCTCGCCTACCGGCTCGCCCGCGCCGGCCAGAAGGTGATCATCGGCTCACGGGCCGCCGAGCGTGCCCAGGCCGCCGCCGAGGAGCTCGGGCACGGTGTCGAGGGCGCCGACAACGCCGAGTGCGCGCGGCGCAGCGACATCGTGATCGTCGCGGTGCCCTGGGAGGGCCACGGCAAGACGCTGGAGTCGCTGCGCGAGGAGCTGGCCGGGAAGCTGGTCGTCGACTGTGTGAACCCGCTCGGCTTCGACAAGAAGGGCGCCTACGCGCTGAAGCCGGAGGAGGGCAGCGCCGCCGAGCAGGCCGCCGCCCTGCTGCCGGACTCCCGGGTGACGGCGGCCTTCCACCATCTGTCGGCGGTGCTGCTGGAGGACCCGGAGATCGAGGAGATCGACACGGACGTGATGGTGCTGGGCGAGGTCCGGGCGGACGTGGAGATCGTCCAGGCGCTGGCCGGCCGGATCCCCGGTATGCGCGGCGTCTTCGCCGGGCGGCTGCGCAACGCCCACCAGGTGGAGGCGCTGGTCGCGAACCTGATCTCGGTGAACCGCCGGTACAAGGCGCACGCGGGGCTCCGCGTCACGGACGTATGAGGCGATGGGGGACACTGGTCGAGTAGCAGTGTCCCCCGAAGGAGCCGAGTGAAATGCCCCGCCTTGGTGTCTATGCCCTGATCGTCTGTGTGCTCGCCGTGGCCGCGGCCGTGGTCTCCTTCGCGCAGGGCAGCTGGCTCGGGATCGTGTGGGTGCTGCTGGCGGGGCTGTCGTCCAACATGACCTGGTACTACGTCAGGCGGGGCAGGGACGAGCGGCGCGGCTCCGCCACGAGCTGACCCCGGTCACGAGCCGATCGTGCAGAGTTCGTTCGAGTCGCGCCAGAAGCGGAACAGGTCGTAGCCGCAGTACGTGTCGAAGTCGCTGATGCCGAGGCCGCGCAGGACGGCGTCGATCATGTCGAAGAACACGCTGTTGACCTCCGGCACCCACAGCAGCGCGAACACGAACAGCAGGCCGAACGGGGCGAACGGCTCCACCTGGCGCCTGGTCTTCTGCGAGAGCCAGGGCTCGATCACGCCGTAGCCGTCCAGGCCCGGGACCGGCAGGAAGTTCAGGATCGCCGCCGTGACCTGGAGCAGCGCGAGGAAGGCGAGCGCGAAACGGAAGTCGCGGGGGACGCCGTCCAGCGCGTCCAGCCAGAACGGGGCGGTGCACACGACGGCGAACAGCACGTTCGTCAGCGGGCCCGCCGCCGAGATCAGACTGTGCCGCCAGCGGCCCCGGATCCGCCCGCGCTCGATGAAGACGGCACCGCCCGGCAGACCGATCCCGCCCATGATCACGAAGACCACCGGGAGCACGATGCTGAGCAGGGCGTGGGTGTACTTCAGCGGGTTGAGCGTCAGGTAGCCCTTCGCGCCGACCGAGATGTCGCCGCTGTGCAGGGCGGTACGCGCGTGCGCGTACTCGTGCAGGCACAGGGAGACGATCCAGGCGGCCGTGACGAAGAGGAACACGGCCAGGCCCGGCTGCTCGGCGAACCCGGTCCAGGTGGCCCAGCCCGTCACCGCGGTGACGGCCAGGATCCCGACGAAGACGGGGCTGATCCGTCGCTCGCTGCGACGGGTGAGGGCGGTGGTCATGGGGCTCCTCGAGCACTCGTGCACGCGTGGGACCGCGTGGGGACCTGCCCGACCGTACCGGGCGTGCGGGGAAAACGTCTCGCGATGGGCGGTGGTTCCGGGGAGGGTGGGTGCCTATGGCTTCGGTCCCTGCCGTACGAACCCGCCTCGCCGCCGAACCCTGTGACCGCCCCCGCCCTCACCAGAGACAATGGATCCCGTGCGCTATCGCATTCTCGGCACCACCCAGGTACTCCGCCCCGACGGCCGCCCCGTTCCGGTCGGCGGGGCGCGGCTTCGCGCTCTGCTGACCGTGCTGGCGCTGCGGGCCGGCCGGACCGTGCCCGTAGGGCTGCTGGTCGACGAGGTGTGGGGCGGGGAGCCGCCCGCCGACGCCACGGGCGCGCTACAGGCGCTCGTCGGGCGGCTGCGGCGGGCCCTCGGGCCGGACGCGATCCTCTCGACGGAAGGCGGCTACCGGCTCGCCGCCGCGCCCGACGACATCGACCTGCACCGGTTCGAGCGGCTCGTCGGCGACGGCACGCGCGCGCTGGCCGACGGCGACCCCGCCAAGGCGGCCGGCGTCCTCGACGACGCCCTCGCCCTGTGGCGCGGCCCCGCCCTCGCCGACCTGCCCGACCACACCGCCGAGGCGGTCCGGCAGCAGACCCGCCGGCTCGACGCCCTGCGCGCCCGCCACGCCGCCGCCCTCGCGCTGGGCCACGCCGAACAGTCGCTGCCCGAGCTGACCGCCCTGTGCGACACCCACCCGCTGGACGAACCCCTCCAGGCGCTGCGCCTGCGCGCCCTGCGCGACGCGGGCCGCCCGGCGGAGGCCCTGGCCGCCTACGAGGACGTACGGCGACTCCTGGCGGACCGGCTCGGCTCGGACCCGGGGCCGGAACTGCGCTCCCTGCACGCGGAGCTGCTCCGGCCCATCGGCGGTCACGACGCCCCCCGTGCCGCGCCCGCCGCAGACCTACCCGATGCCTCCGGTGCGCCGCCCCTCGACGGTGACCGAGCCACGGCCGGTCCGACCGCCGGCTCCGACGGGCGTGCCGCGACCGTCGTGCGCGGCAACCTCCGCGCCCGCCTCACCTCCTTCGTCGGCCGCGAATCCGACATCGATGCCATCCGGGGCGACCTGGACACCGCCCGGCTCGTCACCCTGCTCGGACCCGGCGGGGCCGGCAAGACCCGGCTGTCGCAGGAGGCCGCCGAGACCGTCCGGGACCGTGCGCCGGACGGGCTGTGGCTCGCCGAGCTCGCGCCGGTGGACGACCCCGGGGCCGTGCCGGAGGCCGTGCTCACCGCCGTCGGCGCCCGCGAGACCGTGCTGTACGGCGCCGGCGCGGAGGCGATGCGGGCGGGCAACGAGCGCCACGACGACCCCGTGGAACGGCTCGCCGAGCACTGCGGCAAGCGCCGCATGCTGCTGATCCTCGACAACTGCGAGCATGTCGTCGAGGCCGCCGCCCGCCTGGTGGAGGAGTTGCTGGCACGCTGCCCGAGACTGACGGTGCTGGCGACCAGCCGTGAACCGCTCGGTGTGCCCGGGGAGTTGCTGCGGCCGGTGGATCCGCTGCCCGAGCCGGTCGCGCTGCGGCTGCTGGCCGACCGGGGAGCCGCGGCACGGCCGGGGTTCCGGATCGGGGCCGACGACGAGACCGCCGCGGCGTGCGCGGAGATCTGCCGACGGCTGGACGGCCTGCCCCTCGCCATCGAACTCGCCGCGGCCCGGCTGCGCATGCTGACCCCGCGCCAGATCGCCGACCGGCTGGACGACCGCTTCCGGCTGCTCACCTCCGGAAGCCGTACCGTCCTGCCGCGCCAGCAGACCCTGCGTGCCGTCGTCGACTGGTCCTGGGAGCTGCTGGACGAGGGCGAACGTGAGGTGCTGCGGCGGCTGTCCGTCTTCGCCGGCGGCTGTGACCTCGCCGCCGCGGAGGCCGTGTGCGGGCCGGTCGCCCTGGAGGCGCTCGGCTCGCTGGTCGACAAGTCCCTCGTGGTGGCGGCCCCCTTGGGGGACGGCGAGATGCGCTACCGGCTCCTGGAGACCGTCGCCGAGTACGCGGGCGAACGGCTCGACGAGAGCGGGCGGCGGGACGAGGCCGGCCGCGCGCATCTGACGTACTACCGCGAACTCGCCCGCACCACCGACCCGTTGCTGCGCGGCCCCGGCCAACTGGCCGCCGTCGAGCGGCTGGAACGGGAGTCGGAGAACCTGCGCACCGCGCTGCGGTTCGCCGTGTCGCACCGCGAGGAGCAGGAGGCGATGTGCCTGATCCTGTCGCTCGCCTGGTACTGGCAGATGCGTGACCTGCGGATCGAGGCCCGCAACTGGTCCCGCGAGGCCATGGCGCTCGGCCCCGACCCGTTCCCCGATCCACCGCGTCCCGCCGCCCCCGTCGAGCAGCGCTGCACGGACACCCCGCCGCCCTGGAGCGGCGAGGTCCTCGAAGAGGCCCGGCGCGGGCTCCACCTGGTCCATCTCGCCTGCATGGACACCGAGCTGGACGCCTGGCAGACCCCCGCGGCGCAGACGAAGCTGCGGTCCATCGCCGCCACCTACCAGCCCGGCCAGCCGCAGACCTGCCGCGTGCCCGGCATGCTCTGGTTCTTCGGCGTCATGCTGTCCGGGGACGTGGAGCGGCTGCGCACGATCGCGGACGCCACCGTCCGCACCTCCCGGGAGACGCCCGGCTTCGAGTGGGAACTCGCCTCCAGCCTGCAATGGCGCGCCAACCTGTACGCCAACCGCAGCGAGTGGGCGGGCGACGCCACCCGGGACGCCGAGGAGGCGCTGGAGATCTACCGGCGGATCGGCGATCAGTGGGGCACCGCCGAGGCGTACTCCGCGCGGGCCGAGTCCCATGAGCGCAAGGGCCGCTACGACCTGGCGGGGGCCGACTACGAGGAGGCGATCGAGATCGCCGGCCGGCTCGGCGCCCGTGCCCAGCGCGAGGTGCTCAAGGCCCGGCTGGGCAGCGCGCTGCTGGAGAACGGCGAGTCCGAGCGCGGCGAACGGCTGCTGCGCGAAGTGATCGCGGGGCAGGACGGCGCGAGCAACGAGGCGATGCCCTTCGCGCGGCTCGCCCTCGCCGGGTGGCTGTCGATGACCGACCGGACCGCCGAGGCACGCCGGCAGATGCGGCTGCTGCGCGAGGACTTCAAGATCGCCCACTTCATCATCTTCGACGCCTTCATCCTGGGCGGGGAGGCCTTCGTGGAGGCGGCCGACGGCCGTTACGAGGCATGCCTGGACAAGCTCCGGGTGGCGCTGGAACGCGCGGCGGACCCGCTGTCCCAGGCCATGGCCCCGTACATGCGCGCGATGTTCCTGCACATCGCGGCCGACGCCCTCGCGGCCGTCGACGGCGGGAGCCGGGCGCGCGACGGGGCCCGCTGTCTCGCGGCCGGCGACGCGCTGCTGCCGGTAGGGCACGTCCCGACGACCCTTGAGCGGGAGACGCGTGCCAGGGCCATGAAGGCGCTGCGCGCCCTGCTGGACGAGGAGGCCTTCGAGGCGGCGTACGCGGAGGGCGGCGGGCTCTCCCCCCGGGAGGCCGCCGCCCTCGTGTGACGTGTGCGCAGGGCCGACGTCAGCTCTTCGTGCGGAACTTGTGGATCGCGACCGGCGCCATCACCGCCGTGATGGCCACCGACCAGCCGAGCGTCACCCACAGGTCGTGCGCGACCGGCCCGCCCACCATCAGACCGCGCGAGGCGTCCGCCAGCGTGGACAGCGGGTTGTAGTCGGTGAAGGCCTGGAGCCAGCCCGGCATCGATGTGGTCGGTGCGAAGATCGACGAGCCGAACTGGAGCGGGAACAGCACCAGGAAGCCCATCGCCTGCACGGACTGCGCGCTCTTCATGATCACGCCCAGGGTGAGGAACACCCACATGATCGACGAGGCGAACGCCGTGGACAGGGCCACGGTGGCGAGAAGCCCCGCCCAGTTGGTGATGTCGAACCCGACCAGGACGGCGACGATCATCAGTACGGCGGTCGCGAAGAGCATCCGCAGCAGCTCCACCGAGATCTTCGCGAACAGCACCGAGCCGCGCCCGATCGGAAGCGACCGGAAGCGGTCCATCACACCGGAGTTGAAGTCCTGGCTGAAGCCGGTGCCGACGCCCTGGGACAGCGTCATGCTCATCATCGCGATCATGCCGGGGATCACGTACTGCACGTACTGGTCCTGACCGCCGCCCAGCGCCTGCCCGATCGAGCCGCCGAAGACGAACACGAACAGCAGGGTGAAGATGACCGGCATCAGCAGCGCGTCGGCCATCGACTCCGGGTCCTGCCGGATCCACAGCAGGTTGCGGCGCACCAGGGCGCCGGTGTGCCGCAGATGCGCGCGCAGCGAGATACGGGCGTCGTCGGTCGCGGCGGGCTGGGGCGCGGTCATGGTGGTGGCGCTCATACGGCGACCTCCTCGCGGTCGTCGGCGGGCACGGTGTCCTGCGGGGCACTGGCACGGTGGCCGGTGAGGGACAGGAACACCTCGTCCAGGCTGGGCAGTTCGGTGGTGATGGAGGCGAGCGTCACATCGCGCGCGGTGACGGCGCCGACGACCGCGGTCAGCTGCTCGTCGCTGAGGATCGGGACGAGGAGGGTGCCGGTGGTGGTGTCCACGGTGGTGTTCGCGAGCCCGGTGATGCCGAGGTCGTCGAGGTAGCCGGCGAGCGGCCGCAGCTGAAGGGCGTCGACCGGCCGGATCCGCAGGGTCCGCCCGCCGACCTTGGCCTTGAGCTCCTCGATGCCGCCGGCCGCGACGACCTGGCCCTTGTCGACGACGGTCAGCTCGGTGGCGAGCTGCTCGGCCTCCTCCATGTACTGCGTGGTCAGCAGCACGGTCACGCCGTCCCCGACCATCGTCTTGACCTCGTCCCACACCTCGTTGCGGGTGCGCGGGTCGAGGCCCGTGGTCGGCTCGTCGAGGAACAGCACGGCCGGCCGGCCGATCATGGAGGCGGCCAGGTCGAGCCGCCGCCGCATACCGCCGGAGTAGGTGCTGGCGGGCCGCTTGGCGGCGTCGGTCAGCGAGAAGCGCTCCAGCAGTGCGTCGGCACGCGCGCGTGCCTCCTTGCGGGGCAGATCGAGCAGCCGCCCGATCATGTACAGGTTCTCCCAGCCCGGGAGCTTCTCGTCCACGGAGGCGTACTGCCCGGTCAGGCCGATCACCCGGCGCAGCTGCCGGGGCTGCCGTATCACGTCGTACCCGGCGACGGTCGCCTGTCCGGCGTCCGGCTTCAGCAGTGTCGACAGGATCCGCACCAGGGTGGTCTTGCCCGCCCCGTTCGGTCCCAGCACCCCCATGACGGTGCCCTCACGTACATCCAGGTCCACACCGTCCAGAGCCTTGGTCTCGCCGTAGTGCTTGACCAACCCCCGCACAGAGACGGCGCTGCTCACGCCGCCCGGCTTGTTGTCGATTCGCGTCATGGGGACGACGTTGTCAGGGCCCACCGACAAACCGCCGACAAGCCACCGACAGCGGCCGACGTTCACCTGAACAAAGAGGGCAGCCCGCCGACGGGGGAAGATCGGCGGGCTGCCTTTGTGCCGCAATGGTCCAGATGCGGGAGGCCTCGGCTCAGTGCACCGAGTGCTCCTCCAGCGGGAACGTTCCGCCGACGACGTCGTCCGCGAACGCCTTCGCCGCGTCGCCCATGACCTGGCGGAGGTCGGCGTACTGCTTGACGAACTTCGGGACCCGGCCGCCGGTCAGGCCCAGCATGTCCGTCCAGACCAGGACCTGCGCGTCGGTCTGCGCGCCGGCGCCGATACCGACCGTCGGGATGTGCAGCACCCGGGTCACCTCGGCCGCCAGCTCCGCCGGAACCAGCTCCAGGACGACCGCGAACGCGCCCGCGTCCTGGACCGCCTTGGCGTCCCGCAGCAGCTGCTGGGCCGCCTCCTCGCCGCGGCCCTGGACGCGGTAGCCCATGGCGTTGACGGACTGCGGGGTCAGGCCGATGTGGGCCATGACCGGGATGCCGGACTCCACCAGCAGCTCGATCTGGCGGTGCGAGCGCTCGCCGCCCTCCAGCTTGACCGCGCCGACGCCGGCCTCCTTCACCAGCCGGGTCGCCGAGCGCAGCGCCTGCACCGGGCCCTCCTGGTAGGAGCCGAAGGGCAGGTCGCCGACGATCAGGGCGCGGGAGGTGCCGCGTACGACGGCCGCCGAGAGCATGGTCATCTCGTCGAGCGTCACCGGCACGGTGCTCTCGTAGCCGAGGTGACAGTTGCCCGCCGAGTCGCCGACGAGCATGACCGGGATGCCGGCCTCGTCGAACACGGACGCGGTCATCGCGTCGTAGGCGGTGAGCATGGGCCACTTCTCGCCGCGCTCCTTGGCGAGGGCGATGTCCCGAACAGTGATGCGCCGAGTGCCCTTGCCCCCGTACAGCGTCTTGCTGCCGTCGGAGGGCTTCGCCTGAGGCGTCTGGGCAGCCGAAAGCTGCGTCATTGCAACGGCTCCTTCATGTCATCTCGAGGCGCCCTTACGGCGTCCCCGGATCCCCTCCATGGTGGCACTACGTGCCGAGCGGTGCCAGGCCCCCTCGTGTGAGATCCACCCCGCGGGCGTCCGTAAGTTCTCGGTAAGAAAATAAGATACGAGACGGTTCCGTATCGAAAATCTCCTAGGCTCGACGACATGACTTCACCCGTCCCTGACACCGGCTCCCGGATACCGGAGGCCGTGCACCGGCGCCGCTGGGCGATCCTCGGCGTGCTGATGCTCAGCCTGCTGATCGTCGTCCTGGACAACTCGATCCTGAACGTGGCCATCAAGACCATCTCGACCCCGGCCCCGACCGGCCTCGGAGCCACCCAGAGCGAGCTGGAGTGGGCGATCAACGCCTACACCCTCGTCTTCGCCGGCCTGCTGTTCAGCGCCGGCATCCTCGGCGACCGGCTGGGCCGCAAGAAGGTCCTGCTCGGCGGACTCGCCGTGTTCGGCATCGGCTCCGCCCTCGCCGCGTTCTCCGGCTCGCCGGGCGAGCTGATCGGCTTCCGCGCGGTGATGGGCCTCGGCGCGGCCTTCGTCATGCCGGCCACGCTCGCCGTCCTGATGAACGTCTTCGAGCGTGACGAGCAGCCCAAGGCCATCGGCATCTGGGCGGGCGGCGTCGGCCTGGCCATCGCCATCGGCCCGATCACGGGCGGCGTGCTGCTCGACCACTTCTGGTGGGGGTCGGTCTTCCTCATCAACGTGCCGATCGTGCTGCTCGCGCTCGCGCTGATGCTGTGGCTGGTCCCCGACTCGCGCGACCCGAAGCCCGGGCGTATCGACCCCGTCGGCGTCGTGCTGTCCGTCGTCGGTCTCGTCCTGCTGGTCTACGGCATCATCAAGGGCGGCCAGCTCGCCAACTTCACGGACCCGAAGGTCCTCGCGACGATCGCCGCCGGCCTCGCCGTGCTCGCCGCCTTCGTCGTCTTCGAGAAGCGCAGCGACCATCCGTCCATAGACGTCACCTATTTCCGCAACAAGGTCTTCTCGGCCGCGATCGGCGTCATCGCGCTGGTCTTCTTCGCGCTGATGGGCGTGACCTTCTTCTCGGTCTTCTACACGCAGAGCGTGCGCGGGTACTCGCCGCTGGAGACCGGTCTGCTGATGCTGCCGCTCGCCGCCGCCCAGATGATCTTCGCGCCGCGTGCCCGGCTCGTCGTCGACCGGTTCGGCAACCGGGCCACGACCACCGGCGCCATGCTGCTCATCGCGCTCACGCTGGCGGCGTTCGCCACCTTCGAGGCGGACACGCCGATCTGGATCCTGGAGGTCGTCTTCTTCCTCATGGGCGCCGCCATGGCGCACATCATGACCCCGGTCAGCGTCGTCATCATGCAGGCCCTGCCCCGCGAGAAGGCCGGTTCCGCCTCCGCCCTGAGCAACACCTTCCGCCAGGTCGGCGGCGCCCTCGGCATCGCCGTACTGGGCTCGGTCCTGTCGACGGCGTACCGCGGCGGCATCGAGGACCGGCTCGCGGTGCTGCCCGAGGGTCTGCGGCACACCGCCGGCGAGTCCATCGAGGCCACGCTGGGTGTCGCCGACCGGATCGGCCCGCGCGGCGACGCCCTGGTCGGCGCGGCCCACGACGCGTTCCTGCACGCCATGCACATCACGGCCCTGTGGGGAGCGGGCGTCGCGGTGCTCGGCGCGGTGGTCGTGGCGCTGTTCCTGCCGGGGCGGCCGACGGAGCCTCAGAAGGGCGAGGAAGAGAGGGAGTTGGTGGCTTCGGAGTAGCGGAACGCCCCCGTCGCGCGCGCCGGGGGCGCACCCGGGGGACAATCAGCACACCCCATGGAAAGGACCGACCAAGTGAGCCTCGCCGACAGCCGGCCCCGGCAGGACGGGCCCGTACGGGGCCGTCCCCGCAGCGAGGCCGTGGAGCGGTCCATCATCGAGGGCGTCATCAGGCTGCTGGAGGAGGGCGTGCCGCTCGCGGAGCTGTCCATCGAGCGCATCGCCCGCACCGCCGGCGTCGGCAAGGCCACCATCTACCGCCGCTGGAACGGCAAGGAGGAGCTCTTCGTCGACGTCGTGCGCTCCGCCGAGCCCCCGGACCCCGAGCTGCCCGGCACCTCGGTGCGCGACGACCTCGTGGCGCTCATGGAGCAGTTGCGCAGGCGCGGCCTGATGACGCGTTCGTCCGTGCTGCTGCACAACGTCATCGCCCAGATGAAGAGCACGCCGAAGATCTGGCACGCCTATCACGCGACCGTCGTCGAGCCGCGGCGCAGGAAACAGCACGCGATCCTGCGCCGCGCGCAGGAGAACGGCGAGCTGCGCACCGACATCGACGTGGACGTGATGAACGACATGATCTTCGGCCCGATGCTGGTGCGGGCGGTCATGCGCCCGGACGCCGAGCTGCCGGAAGGGCTGGCGGAGCAGATGGTCGACACGGTGCTCGAAGGTCTACGGCCCGTCAGTTCGCGCACTCCGTAGCATGCATGTGCGCGTTTCGTCACAGAGCGCGCTTTCCCCCGAGGTGACCGGAACTCGCGAAGCCGACTTGTACGTCCTCGCCCCCGTACGGCCGTCATCAGTACGGCGGGAACGGAGCCGATCATCCCCTAGGGTTTCTTTGGGCGCGGGGGGACGACGGTGTGCACGGTAGGTAGTGAGGCGACGGTATGGCGCAGCAGGCGTACGTGACGGAGACGGACAGCTCAGGCTCGGGACCCGAGCACCGGGAATCCGGGCTTCGGCGCCTGCGGAGTCGGCTGCTCACGGGCTGGCGCGGTGACCCACGCGTCTGGCGGCGCGGCATCGTCCTGGCCGCTCTCGCGGCGGTCCTCGCGATGGTGATGGGGCTGCACGCGCGGATCCCGAACGCCATCGGCAACCTCGGCAGCCTGACCGAGACGTTTCTGCCCTGGCTGGGGCTGTTCATCCCGGTACTTCTCCTGCTGGCCGTGGTGCGGAAGTCCGCGACCGCGCTGATCGCCCTGCTGCTCCCGTCGGTCGTCTGGCTGAACCTCTTCGGCGGCCAGCTCAGCGACAAGACCGGCGCCGGCGGCGACCTGACGGTGGCCACGCACAACGTCAACGCCGAGAACGCCGACCCGTCCGGCACCGCCCAGGACGTCGCCGCCTCCGGCGCGGACGTCGTCGCGCTGGAGGAGCTGACGGCGGCGGCGGTCCCGACGTACGAGAAGGCGCTGTCGGCGACGTACAAGTACCACTCGGTGCAGGGCACCGTCGGGCTGTGGAGCAAGTACCCGCTGAGCGGGGTGACGCCGGTCAACATCGAGCTGGGCTGGACCCGTGCCATGCGGGCCGCGGTGACGACGCCGTCCGGGCAGGTCGCGGTGTACGTCGCCCATCTGCCGTCGGTGCGGGTGAAGATGGAGGCCGGGTTCACCGCCCGGCAGCGCGACAAGAGCGCCAACGCGCTGGGCGAGGCCATCGCCCACGAGCCGCTGGGCAAGGTCGTGCTGCTCGGCGATCTGAACGGCACCATGAACGACCGCGCGCTCAGGGCGGTCACCGCCCAGATGCGCTCCACGCAGGGCGCCTCGGGCAGCGGGATGGGGTTCAGCTGGCCGGCGTCGTTCCCCATGGCGCGGATCGACCAGATCATGGTCAAGGGCGTCGAGCCGATGAGCTCGTGGACGCTGCCGCAGACCGGCAGCGACCATCTGCCGGTGGCCGCGCGTGTGAAGGTCGACACAGCCGCGTCCTGAAAACCCCAGGTCAGCGCCGACTGGACGGGTGTGTGCCACCGGCATGTCATCTGCCGGAATACTGGGCCAGAGAGACTTTGTTCCGTACTTGAACATAAGAAGTCACGGAACTGACGCTCTCGACACCCGGAAAGGCAACGGCACTTCATGCCCCTGGCCCTGCTCGCCCTCGCCGTAGGCGCCTTCGGTATCGGCACCACCGAGTTCGTGATGATGGGCCTGCTGCCCGAAGTCGCGAACGACCTGCACATCTCGATCCCCACCGCCGGGCACCTGGTCTCGGCGTACGCACTCGGCGTCGTCATCGGCGCCCCGCTGCTCGCGGCGGTCACGGCCCGGCTGCCGCGCCGCACCGTCCTGATCGGCCTCATGGCCCTGTTCGTCGTGGGCAACGCCCTGTCCGCCTTCGCGCCGGACCACCACTGGCTGCTGGCCGCCCGCTTCCTCAGCGGACTGCCGCACGGCGCCTTCTTCGGCGTCGGCGCGGTCGTGGCGACGAACATGGTCGCGCCGGAGCGCAAGGCACGCTCCGTGTCGCTCATGTTCCTGGGCCTGACCATGGCCAACGTCGCGGGCGTACCGGTGGCCACCCTCATGGGGCAGCACCTGGGCTGGCGGGCCACCTTCCTCGGCGTGAGCACGATCGGGCTGGCGGCGATGGCGTCGCTGGCGCTGCTGATACCGCGCGCCGAGGCGCACGCCGCCCCGGCGGCCGGGCTGCGCGGCGAGCTGGCCGCGCTGCGCTCGGTGCCGGTGTGGCTGGCGCTCGGCACCACGGTCGCCGGCTTCGGCGCGCTGTTCGCCGCGTACAGCTACATCACGCCGATGCTGACCGACGCCGCCGGGTACGCCGACGCCAGCGTGACGCTGCTGCTGGCGCTGTTCGGCGTGGGCGCGACGGTCGGCAACCTGCTCGGCGGCCGGCTGGCGGACCACGCGCTGCGGGCGACGCTGTTCGGCGGGCTGGGGTCGCTGGCCGTCGTGCTGGCGCTGTTCCCGCTGCTGATGTCCACGCAGTGGAGCGCGGCCCTCGCCGTGACGCTCCTCGGCACGGCGGCCTTCGTGACCGGCTCCCCGCTCCAGCTGATGGTCATGGAGAAGGCCTCGGCGGCCCCGTCCCTGGCCTCCTCGGCCAACCAGGCGGCCTTCAACCTCGCGAACGCGGGCGGCGCCTGGCTCGGCGGCCTGGCCCTCACAGCGGGCCTCGGCGTGACGTCCCCCGCACCGACCGGCGCGGCACTGGCCGTACTGGGACTCGGCGTGGCGGGCACGGCGTACGCGGTGGACCGGCGTCGGGTGGCTCCGGCGGGGGTGCGGGAGCGTGTGGTGGCCGGGCATGTGCCGGTGCGGGAGGGGGCGTCTCGCTGAGGTGGGGCGTATCGCGGGCCTGCTGGGGTTGGGCTTCGCGGGGTGGCGTCTGTGGTGGACCGGCGGGGCGGGCGGTCGCCGCTTCTGGGCCGACGCCCAGCGGAGGTCGTGGGGGTGCCGCTCCGGGGCATCGGCGGGTGCGGAATTGGCCGGGTCGCGGCTCGGCGTGGCGGGCACGGCGTACGCGGTGGACCGGCGTCGGGTGGCTCCGGCGGGGGTGCGGGAGCGTGTGGTGGCCGGGCATGTGCCGGTGCGGGAGGGGGCGTCTCGCTGAGGTGGGGCTGGGCCTTGGGGTGAAGGTGGCCGTGGGCGCCCTGACGCCCCGCCGGCGTGGGTGATGCTTCCGTCGGCGGGGCGTGCGCAGGGGGTCAGGGGCGGTACGACTCCACGTAGCCGTTCGCGGGTGTGCCCACGCCCGTGACGTCGTCGTAGCCCTTCACGGCGCTCAGGGAGCTGTCCTTGCCGAGGCTGCGTACCGATGTCGTCAGACCGTCCGTCGCGTCATGGCCGTTGACGTAGTCGACGCGGGCCACCGCGAGGCCGGAGCCCGTCGGGTCGTCCGTGACGTCGTGGTACGCCTTCGAGCCGTAGCGCGCGTAGAGCGCCGGGTTGGCGAAACCGAGCGGCTTGCCGCCGCGGGCCTCCTGGGCGAGGGCCTGGACGGCCGCCATCACCGGCGCCGCCAGCGAGGTGCCGCCGAGCCGGTACTCGTCGTACGCCTGCGTCGTGCCGTCCGGCATGGTCTGCGTCTGGCCCACCAGGAACCCGGTGTTCGGGTCGGCGACGGCCGCGACGTCCGGGACGACCCGGTTGCCGTCGGCGCTGTTCGCCCTGGCCAGCGCGTCCGGCACGACGCCCTGCTGGTAGTACGGCTCGGCGACCGTCCTGCTCGTGCCGCCGCCCGCGCCCGAGGTGAAGGCGCCGGGGAAGTCGGTCCAGCTCCCGCCGTCCGCCGACAGGACCGCCTTCTCGGTGCCCCAGCCGGTCTCCCACAGGTACCTGTCGCCCTTGCCGACCGCCAGCGAGGTACCGCCGACCGCCGTCACCCATGCCGAACTCGCCGGGACGTCCACCTGCTTGGTGCCGCTGCTCGCGACCTCGTCGCCGTCGTCGCCGGAGGAGTAGTAGAAGCCGATGCCCTCGACCGCGCCGAACTGGAACACCTGGTCGAACACGGCCGCGAGGTCCGGCGTCTGGGCGTCCTCGGTCTCGCCCCAGGAGTTGGAGACGAGGTCGGCCAGGTGGTTGTCGACGATCTTGCCGAGGGAGTCGAGCAGGTCCTCGTCGGAGCAGGACGCGGCACCCACGTACGTGATCTGCGCGCCGGGCGCGACCGCGTGCACGGACTCGACGTCGAGCGTCTCCTCGCCGTACCAGCCGGCCGCCCCGCACTCCTCGGTCCCCGTGTACTTCGCCGGCAGGACCTGGCGCAACTGGCCGCTCTTCCAGGCCGCGTCGCCGTTGCGCCTGGCGTAGGTACCCGCGTCGAAGGCGATGGTGGGGGAGGCGTACGCGTCGGTGATCGCGATGCGCACGCCCTTGCCGGTGCGCTTGCCGGCGCCGTACGCGGCGCGCAGCTGCCTGCCGGTGTAGCCCTTGACGGCGTACGGGATCTTCGTGCCGTACGCGTCCGGCAGCGTCCTGGCCACGTTCGAGCCGTGGTACGACGAGAAGGGCCCGGCGTTGCGGAACACCGTCTCCGGCGGCGGGAGTCGGTCCTGGTGGCTCGCCAGATGGGGCGCGCTGTCGAGACCGGTGACGGTCAGGACCGCGTCCTTCACCTCGTCCGGCACCGAGGCGGTACCGGTGGGTGCGCGGTAGGTCTTCGCGCCCTTGGCGTAGTTGTGCAGCTGGGTACCGAACGCCCGCTCCGCGGCGGCCACATCACCGGCGACGGAGACATAGTGCCGGGTGACACCCGTGACCTTCAGGCCGGCGGACGTCAACCAGGTCCTCACGGCGGCCACTTGGGCCTGCGTCGCGCCGAAGCGGGCCTGCGCCTCGGCCGCGGTCAGGTACTTGCCGTACGACGCCGAGTGCGGGTCGGACACCGCCTTGGCGTACGCGGCGAGCCCGGTCGCGTCCCTGCCCCGCAGATAGACGCGGACGGCCACCTGAGCGTGGTCCGAGGCCGCGCCCCGGTCCGCCCGGGACGTGGCCCAGGCGGGCTTGGTGCCGGCGAGGGTGTCGCGGCCGTCCGCGGCGTGCGCGGCCGGTATGCCGAGCGCCATCGCGCCGGTGAGCAGAGGCAGTGTCGCCGCCAGGCTCATCGAGGCGCGCAGCGCGGCACGTCGAGATCTCATGGAACCCCCTGTGCGATTCGTTTGCGAGTGGATCACCCGAGGTGGCCACTCAAGCGGCGAACCGTTCACGTCAGGGGAATGCGCGGCTCAAGAAGGTCCCAACTACGTTAATGACACGGCCATTTCGGGGCTACGACCGCGCTTTCGAGCCCCGTTCCCGCAGCATGTCGGCCATCAGGTCGATCTCCGACCGCTGCCCGTTCACCATGGTCCGCGCGAGCCGCTTCTCGACCTCGACCCCGCACTTGTCGAGGCAGCCCTGCGCCATGTGGATGCCGCCCTTGTGATGGGCCGTCATCAACTGGAGGAAGAAGACCTCCGCCTGCTTGCCGCTGAGCGTCCCCAGCTTTTTCATCTCCGCGTCGGTCGCCATACCCGGCATCAGCGACCCCTCCCCGGCGGAGGGCATGTCACCCATGCCCATCCACGTCATCGGCGCGTCCGACGACACCTTGGGCAGCTTCCACAGATCCAGCCAGCCCAGCATCATGCCGCGCTGGTTGGCCTGCGTCTGCGCGATGTCGTACGCCAGCCTGCGCACGTCCTCGTCATCGGTGCGGTCCCGCACGATGTACGACATCTCCACGGCCTGCTGATGGTGCACCGCCATGTCCCGCGCGAACCCGGCGTCCGCCGAGTCGGCAGTCGGCGTATCGCTCGTACCACCGTCCTCGGCGACGGCGTAGGTGAGCGCGCCGACCGCTACGAGAACGGCCGCCGCCGCCCCCGTGATCCAACCGACGTGCTGCTTCACTCCGACAGACCGCCCGTGCACGCCGCGCCCGGCTCGGGCGTCTGCTCACCCTGGACGTACGTCTCGAAGAACTTGCCCACGTTCGGGTCCTTCGCGCTCGTCACCGTGCGCTGGTGCCCCCACGCGGTGAGCATGATCGGGTCCTTCTGCTTCTCGTCCGGGCTCATCAGCGTGTACGGCGTCTGCTTGACCTTCGCCGTCAGCGCCTCGATGTCGGCCTTCGACGCCTTGCTGGTGTACGTCACCCAGACCGCGCCGTGCTCCAGCGAGTGCACGGCGTGCTCGTTCTTGAGCTCCTTGTCGTAGACGTCGCCGTTGCAGTTCATCCACACCTGGTTGTGGTCGCCGCCGACCGGGGGCTCCGAGGTGTACGACACGCTCTTGGCGACATGGGTGCGCCCGAGCTCGCCCTTCCAGGTCCGCACGCCGTCCTCACCGGTGACGAACTTCCCGGTGGTCTTCGCGTCGGCCTGGGCCTTGTCGCCGTCGTCGGACTGCGACCGGACGAGGACGACCCCGCCGACCACGAGACCGGCCACGACCACCACGCTCGCCGCGATGGTCAGGATGCGGTTTCGCCGCTCACGGGCACGCTCGGCACGCCGCATCTCCTCTATCCGAGCCTTGCGTGCCGCGTTGCTCTGGTTCTTGGCGGAGCCCATGAGTGTTGTCCTTCTGGGGAAAGGGACGGTCGGGTCCGCTGATCGTAATGGGGAAGCTGTGACTTCTCGTAGAGAGGGCACGGGAAAGGGCCGGATCGGGACGACCCCGTCCGTCGGCGTGCGCCCGCCGACCGATATTTTGAACCGTGGATGCGCATTATCTACGCTGCTCGCATGCGGCTGTTGCGCTCCACCGACCTGGCACTGCGCCTCCTCATGCGGCTCGCCGTGCTGGGGGACGCCACGCCGACGACCCGCGAGGTCGCGGCGGACATGGAGGTGCCGTACACACACGCCGCCAAGGTCGTCGCCGAGCTCCAGCACATGGGCCTGGTGGACGCCCGCCGGGGGCGCGGCGGCGGGCTCTGGCTCAGCGAGCGGGGCCGTACCGCTTCGGTCGGCGCGATCGTGCGCGCCTTCGAGGGGGACGGGGACGTCGTCGAGTGCGAGGGCGACAACCCGTGCCCGCTGCACACCGGGTGCCGGCTGCGCGGCGCGCTGCGCCGGGCCCAGGAGGCCTTCTTCGCCTCGCTGGACCCGCTGACGGTGGCCGACGTGACCGCGGACCCGACCGGCCCGCTGCTGTTGCAGATCGGCCGGCACCCCTGACGGCCCTCCCGCCCCCGCGCTACCGCGCCGACCAGAGGTCCGGGCCGAACACCTCGTAGTGGATGTCGGCCGGTGCCACACCCTTCCCGATCAGCTGCGTCCGCACCGCCCGCATGAAGGGCAGCGGACCGCACAGGTACGCGCGCGTGCCCTTCGGTACGGCGAGTGGCGTGAGGTCGACCAGGCCGGTGCGGTGGCCGTCGTCGGCGTCGGCCTCGTACCAGAAGTGGACCGAGGCGTCCGGCAGCTTCCCGGCGTAGGTCTCGTGGTCGGCACGCAGGGCGTGCTCGGCGGGGGAGCGGTCGCCGTGCACGACGAGCACCGGGCCCTGGTGCCCGCGGTCCGCGAGCTGCCCCAGGATGGCGACCATCGGGGTCACGCCGATGCCGGCGGAGGCGAGCAGGAGCGGCGCGTCGGTGCCGGTGCTGTCCCCTTCGTCGAGCACGAGGTCGCCGTACGGTGCCGAAAGGAGCAGCCGGTCACCGACGCGCACGCGCGCGTGGAGGTGGTTCGAGACCTCGCCGTCGGGCGTGGCCCCGCCGTGCACCCGCTTCACACTGAACTGGCGTACCGGTGAGCCGGCCGCGGCGGAGAGGCTGTACTGCCGTATCTGCCGGGCCCCGTCCGCCAGCTCGACCTGGACCGAGACGTACTGCCCGGCGCGGAAGTCCGGTACCGGGCCGCCGTCGGCGGGCCGCAGCCGGAAGGTGGCGACGTCGGCGGTCTCCTCGACCCGTCCGACGACCTCCCACTCGCGCCGGCCGCCCTCGCCGTGCTCCTCGTACAGCCGCTTCTCGATGGCGATCAGGGCGTTCGCCATCAGCCAGTAGACCTCGTCCCAGGCGGCCGCGACCTCGGCTGTGACGGCCTCGCCGAGCACCTCGGCGAGGCCGGCGAACAGGTGCTCGTGCACCAGGGCGTACTGCTCGGCGGTGACACCGAGGGAGGCGTGCTTGTGCGCGATCCGGCCCAGCATCGCGTCGGGCCGCTGGTCGGGGTGGTCCACCAGGTACGTCGCGAACGCGGCGATCGACCCCGCGAGCGCCTGCCGCTGGGTGCCGGCCGCCTGGTTGGCGCGGTTGAACAGGTCGCGCAGCAGCTCGGGGCGGGCGGCGAACATCCGGGCGTAGAAGCGCTCGGTGATCTCGCCGATGGCCCCGCCGACGACGGGGAGGGTGGCGCGCACGGTGGCGGCGGACTGCTCGGACAGCATCGGGGGTCTCCTCAGGTTCGGCCGGGCGGTGCGACGGCGGCCGCCCGCCTCCATTAAACTTGCATCTGAGATGCAAATTAAAGCGGGGTGGGTCCTGAGCGGCCGGGCATTACGGATGTCACTCCGAGCAGGCAAGATGGGCGACGGAGCAGCGCACCGACACCGAGGCCGGGCCGGGACACCTGCCGTAGGGCAGGCGTTCGACCTGAGGTCGCCACGGCGATCAAGGTCCGCAACGCGCGCGAAACGCTGGTGTGGTGTGATGCTCAGGTGCCCGACCGCCTCCTCGGGACTCGGAGACAGGCGGCCTGACCAGCAAGGATGGGGAAGCGGAAGATGGACAAGCAGCAGGAGTTCGTGCTCCGGACCTTGGAGGAGCGCGACATCCGGTTCGTACGCCTGTGGTTCACGGACGTGCTGGGCTTCCTCAAGTCCGTCGCCGTGGCCCCTGCCGAGCTTGAGCAGGCCTTCGACGAGGGCATCGGCTTCGACGGCTCGGCGATCGAGGGCTTCGCCCGGGTCTACGAGTCCGACATGATCGCCAAGCCGGACCCGTCGACCTTCCAGATCCTCCCGTGGCGCGCCGAGGCCCCCGGCACGGCCCGGATGTTCTGCGACATCCTCATGCCGGACGGCTCCCCGTCCTTCGCCGACCCGCGCTACGTCCTCAAGCGCGCCCTCGCCCGCGCCTCCGACCTGGGCTTCACCTTCTACACCCACCCGGAGATCGAGTTCTTCCTGCTGAAGGACCGCCCGCTGGACGGCTCACGGCCGACGCCCGCCGACAACTCCGGCTACTTCGACCACACCCCGACCAACGTCGGCATGGACTTCCGCCGCCAGGCCATCACCATGCTGGAGTCGATGGGCATCTCGGTGGAGTTCTCCCACCACGAGGGCGCACCCGGCCAGCAGGAGATCGACCTGCGCTACGCCGACGCGCTGTCCACGGCCGACAACATCATGACGTTCCGCCTGGTCATGAAGCAGGTCGCGCTGGAGCAGGGCGTCCACGCGACCTTCATGCCGAAGCCGTTCTCCGAGCACCCGGGCTCCGGCATGCACACACACCTGTCCCTCTTCGAGGGCGACCGCAACGCGTTCTACGAGTCCGGCTCGGAGTACCAGCTCTCCAAGGTCGGCCGCTCCTTCATCGCCGGTCTGCTGCGGCACGCGGCGGAGATCTCCGCGGTCACCAACCAGTGGGTGAACTCCTACAAGCGCATCTGGGGCGGCTCCGAGCGCACCGCGGGCGCCGGCGGCGAGGCACCGTCGTACATCTGCTGGGGCCACAACAACCGCTCGGCCCTGGTCCGCGTCCCGATGTACAAGCCCGGCAAGACGGGCTCGGCCCGCGTCGAGGTCCGCTCCCTGGACTCCGGCGCCAACCCGTACCTCGCCTACGCCGTCCTACTGGCCGCCGGCCTCAAGGGCATCGAGGAGAGCTACGAACTGCCGCCGGGCGCCGAGGACGACGTCTGGGCCCTGTCCGACGCCGAGCGCCGCGCGATGGGCATCGAACCGCTGCCGCAGAACCTGGGCGAGTCCCTGTCACTGATGGAGCGCAGCGACCTGGTCGCCGAGACCCTCGGCGAGCACGTCTTCGACTTCTTCCTGCGCAACAAGCGGGCGGAATGGCATGAGTACCGGTCCGAGGTGACCGCGTTCGAGATGCGGAAGAGTCTGCCGGTGCTGTAAGTGCGGGCCGCACGGCTCATGGAGCGGTGAACGGCCAAGGGGCCCGGAAGCAGTGTCCGGGTCCCTTCGCCGTGACGGGCCGTTGCAGTTCGGCACGAGCGGTCAGCGGTGAGCGCGGCTCGTGAGGGTGTCCCGGCTAGGGCGCGTCGCCGGCCGCCAGCGCGGTCCGCGCCAGGTCGCGTAGCCAGACGTGTGCGGGGTCGGTGTCATAGCGCTGATGCCATGACAGGTACACCGCGGCCGGTGGCAGTTCGAACGGCAGGGGGAGCAGGGTCAGACCGAGAGCCGTGGCCGCCGAACGCGTCGTCGATTCGGGGGTCGTGACGAGGAGGTCGGAGCCGCGCACGAACTCGAACGCGGCCCCTTCGGTGGGCGCGGTCGCCACTACCCGTCGGGTGAGGTCGAGCCGCGCGAGAGCGTCGTCGAGGGCGTTGCCGAGCCTTCCGCGCCGCGAGACGGTGATGTGCTCGGCCGCGGCGTACCGCGCGGCGGTGACAGCCTCGACCCGGGTGAGCGGGTGTCCTCGCCGCACGACGATGACGTGCTGGGTCTCGGCCACCCGATCGGCGCGAATGTCAGGTGCGGTCGGGCGGTTCGCGTTCGCCTCCAGGTCGACCTCGCCGCGACGCAACTCGGGGGTGTCGACGCTCGATTCCGCGATGAAGCGCAGGCGCACCCCCGGCGCCTGCTCGCGTACGGCCGCGAGAAGCGCGGGACCACCGAGGGCGACGAGTGAATCGTGCCAGCGCAGGGTGAAGGTGCGCTCCAGCGTCGTGAGGTCGAGTTCGCGGCTCGGTGCCAGCACACCCTGGACCTGGTGCAACAGCTCGTGCACCTGTTCCCGGACGGCGATCGCGTACGGCGTCGGCGTCATCGTGCGCCCGGTGCGCACCAGGATCTGATCCCCCGTCGTGCGCCGGATCCGGCCGAGGCTTCGACTCATCGCGGGGGCGGTGACGTGCAGGCGCTCAGCGGCTCCGGCCACGCTGCCTTCCTCCAGGAGCGCGTCGAGCGCGGCGAGCAGGTTCAAATCCAATTGCATGAGAGTCATCCTAGCCGTGCTTTACATGCACTTGCAGTTAATGATGGGCCCTCATACCTTCGAGATGCGGGCGCGGGACAAGCACGGTTCTCGCCCGGTCCGCCTCATCACCCACCCTGCTCAGACGGGAGCACCGCCATGCCCGAGTCGATTCAGACCACCGGAACCGCCGCAACCGCCGGCCCCGCGTCCGACGCCGACCTGCTCGCGCAGACCGCGACCGCCGTACGCGAGGCGGCTTCGGCGCTGCGCGAGCGGTTCGGCGACGTGGTCCGCTACCAGACGCGAGAAGAACTGATGCGCGCGCTCGCCGCCAACGACGACGCGGTCCTCGACGTCCTGCGCCCCCGCCTCACCCTGCTGCGCCCGGACGCCCGCTTCGTGGAGGACGAGCTCGCGGGCGGCGCCCTGCCCCTCGGCGAATGGTGGGTCCTGGATCCGGCCGAAGGAAACGTCAACCACCTGCACGCGCTGCCGGATTGGGCGGTGACCGCCACTCTCGTGCGGGACAACCAGCCAGTGCTGACCGTGGTTCACCTGCCGTTGACCGGTGAGACCTACACCGCGCTCGCCGGCGGCGGCGCCCACCTCGACGGCCGCCCGCTGCACGTGTCCCGGACCACGGACCTCGGCCTGAGCCTCGTGGCCACGAGCCAGGCCAGGCCGGACGAGGACGAGAAGGTCGTGCGGCGTATCGGCTCCTCGATCACGGCGATGCTTCTCGACGCGCTCGTGGTGCGGACATCCGTGCCCGCCACCCTGCACCTGGTGAACGTGGCCGCCGGCCGGATCGACGCCTTCTGGCAGTTCGCCGGGGCCCGCGCGGACCTGCTGCCCGGGGCGCTGCTCGTCGCCGAGGCCGGCGGGCGGGTCACCGACGCCGAGGGCCGCCCCTGGACCCCGGAGAGCGACAGCTTCCTGGCCGCCGCGCCCGGCGTGCACGCCGAAGCCGTCACCACGCTCTCCCGCTGACTTCCACCACAACCACCAGCACCGGAAGGACCACAACACCATGACCATGATCGCCGTGCTCGGAAACGGCCGCGTCGGCGGCAGCCTCGCCTCAGCCCTCACCCGGGCCGGGCACGAGGTGACCGTGGCGGACCGCGCACCGGGCTCCGCCGCCGGCGCCGCCCGGACAGCGCAGATCGTCATCAACGCCACCCCGGGCGCCGGCTCGCTGGAGCGGCTCATCGCGCTGCGCGAGGAACTGCGGGGAAAGATCCTCGTGGACGTCTCCAACGCCACCGTCGACGGACCGGACGGACTGCCGGCCGAACTGCTCTACCCCGGCTCGAGCCTCGCGGAGCAACTTCAGGAAGCTCTCCCCGACACGCGCGTCGTCAAGACGCTCAACACGATGCTCTACACGGTGATGACCGCGCCCGCCGCGCTCACCCAGACACCGACGGCCTTCCTCTCCGGCAAGGACCCGGAGGCCAAGCAGATCGTCCGCGGGCTTCTCGCCGACCTCAGCTGGCAGCCAGAGTGGATCACGGACCTCGGCGGGATCGAGACCGCGCGGGCCGCCGAGGCCGCGATCCTGTTCGTACCGCACGTGATCCGATCCAGCGGGTTCGCGCCCTTCGCCATCTCGATCACCCGCTGAAGGCCCGACGCGTCTCCTCCTGACGACGCTGATGCCGCTGACGAGGCTGACGACGCTTCCTGACGACGACCGCAGGACGTGGCGAGCCCGACGTCGCACGGTCGCCGCAGGGCGCGGGGTTTCGTCGGCCGAGTCCCCCGCGCCCCTTCCGGGCCGGCTACTGACCCGCGGACTTCGCCAGGACCTCGTGCAGCGGCTCCGTCGCCCTGCGGCGGTACTCCTGGACCGACCAGCCGTTGCCGTCCGGGTCCTTGAAGTACATGAACGTGGCGCCGTCGTCCGGGGTGTACTGGACCGGCTCCGACACCTCCAGGCCCCGCTCCACCAGTTCCGCGTGGGCCGCCTTGATGTCGGCCACGCAGAGCTGGAGGCCCTGGTAGGAGCCGGGCTCGGGACGGGTCTCGCCCTTGGTCATGTCCCAGATGCTGTCGCCGAGCGCGATCGAACAGCCCGAGCCGGGCGGTGTCATCTGGACGATGCGCATACCGGGCATGACCTCCTGGTCGATGTCGACGTGGAAGCCGACCTTGTCCCGGTAGAAGTCACGGGCCCGGTCGATGTCGGTCACGGGCAGCGGGATCACTTCGAGGGTGAAGTCCATCGCTAGTCCTCCATGGTGAATCGCCAGCGGGTCTGGCTGAATGGCTCACCCTTACCGAAGCCGAAAACCGTGCCGGGCGCCACCGAAAAGACATAGGCCTGTCCCGCTCCGTGATGGAAGCAGCCGTTCCGTACGTCGAAGTGCCAGAAGCTGCCGTATTTCGCCTCCCACGCGTCCGCCAGCTCACGCAGCCGCGCGTCCTCGGTGATCCGTACCGCCTCGCCCTCGACCACCAGGTCGTACCCCTTGTCCCAGGTGTTCGTGCCGGTCGTCAGGACCACGTCCGGGTTGAGCGCGAGGTTCCTCGCCTTACGTTCCTCCGGGCCCGTGCAGAAGTGCAGCGCGCCCCGCGACCACACCGCGGGCAGCGGTGTCACATGCGGCCGCCCGTCCGGCCGTACCGTCGAGATCCAGAACAGTTCGGCCTCGGCCAGCCGCTTCTCGGCCTCGGCCCAGGGCGTCGCGGTGGCCGTCCCGTCGCTGTAGCGCGTGTCCAGCCGGGTGTGCGGTCGCTTGTCGGTCATCTCGGTCATCGGACGCCTCCGGATGTCTCGCCGGGTGGGGACGGGTGCGGCCCTGCGCCGCCGACTTCTCGCTCGACACGTCCCGCTCGACAGGGCAGACCGTCCCGGCCGCCGGAACTCATCGGCGCCACCGGCAGGTACTCGGGCTAGGCTCGACCGGGTACGACCTTGATCGGGCGCGTACGACCCCGATCGGACGGGAGGGCGAGCATGACGGCGCCGGGGCGCAGGAGCAGTACCTTCACGCGGCTGCTGCGACACGGATTCACCGATCCCTCGGACGCCGAGCGCCTCCTGGAGAGCGTCGAGCTCGCGCCGATCAGGAACGACCCGGTGCTCCTGGAAGCCCTCGGCGGCACCGCCGACCCCGACCTCGCCCTGCACGGCCTGGTCCGGCTGCTCGAAGCCCAGCCGAGCCCCGCCGACCAGCGGGAACTGCTCGACACCGTCATAGCGGCCAAGCCGCTGCGCGACCGGCTGCTCGGTGTGCTCGGCGCCTCCGCCGCGCTCGCCGACCACCTCGCCAGGCACTCCGGCGACTGGCAGGCGCTGGTCATGTACGAACCGCGGGACCTGCACCCCGAGGTGGAGGAGTTCGAGCAGGGCCTCGCCGACGCCACCGACCCGGTGTCGCTGCGCGTCGCCTACCGGCGCTGTCTGCTGTCCATCGCCGCGCGCGACGTGTGCGGCACCGCCGACGTGGCCCAGACCGCCGCCGAACTCGCCGACCTCGCCACCGCGACCCTGCGCGCCGCCCTCGCCATCGCCCGCGCCGCCGCCCCCGAGGACGCCGCGCAGTGCCGGCTCGCGGTGATCGCGATGGGCAAGTGCGGGGGCCACGAGCTCAATTACGTCTCCGACGTCGATGTCATCTTCGTCGGTGAGACCGCCGACGGAGCCGACGAGGACAAGGCGGTGCGGTCGGCCACCAAGCTCGCCTCGCACATGATGCGGATCTGCTCCGAGACGACGGTCGAGGGCTCCATCTGGCCGGTGGACGCCAATCTGCGCCCCGAGGGCAGAAACGGTCCGCTGGTGCGCACGCTCAGCAGCCACCTCGCCTACTACCGGCGCTGGGCCAAGACCTGGGAGTTCCAGGCACTGCTCAAGGCCCGCCCGGTGGCCGGCGACATCGAGCTCGGCGAGGAGTACGTCGCCGCGCTGGAGCCCATGGTCTGGACGGTCGCCGAGCGGGAGAACTTCGTCCCCGACGTGCAGAAGATGCGGCGCCGGGTCGTCGAGAACATCCCGGTGGCGGAGCTGGACCGGCAGCTGAAGCTGGGGCCGGGCGGGCTGCGGGACGTCGAATTCGCCGTACAGCTCCTTCAGTTGGTGCACGGCCGGGACGACGCCTCGCTGCGCAGCGGCACCACCCTGGACGCGTTGCAGGCGCTCGCGGCCGGCGGGTACGTCGGGCGGGCCGACGCCGCCCAGCTCGACGCCGCGTACCGGTTCCTGCGGTCCATGGAGCACCGCATCCAGCTCTACCGGCTGCGGCGCACCCACCTGGTGCCCGAGGACGACGCCGACCTGCGGCGCATCGGCCGCTCGTTGGGGCTGCGCGTCGATCCGGTCGCCGAGCTGACGCGCGAGTGGAAACGGCACGCGAGCGTCGTACGACGGCTGCACGAGAAGCTCTTCTACCGGCCGCTGCTCGACGCCGTCGCCCAACTCGCGCCCGGCGAGGCCCGGTTGAGTGCCGGGGCGGCGCGGGAGCGGCTGATCGCGCTCGGGTACGCCGACCCGGCCGCGGCGCTGCGGCATCTGGAGGCGCTGGCCTCCGGGGTGACGCGCAAGGCGGCGATCCAACGCACCCTGCTGCCCGTGCTGTTGGGATGGTTCGCCGACTCGGCCGATCCGGACGCGGGCCTGCTGAACTTCCGGAACGTGTCCGACGCCCTCGGCAAGACCCCTTGGTACCTACGGCTGTTGCGGGACGAGGGGGCCGCCGCCGAGAACCTCGCCCGGGTGCTGTCGGCCGGCCGGCTCGCGCCCGACCTGCTGATGCGGGCACCGGAGGCGGTGGCGCTGCTCGGTGACGGGGACGGGGGAAGAGGGCTGGAGCCCCGCTCGCGCGGGCACTTGGAGCAGGAGATCCTCGCGGCCGTCCGACGCGCGGACGGCGCCGTCCAGGCGGTGACCGCGGCGCGCGGCGTCCGGCGCCGGGAGCTGTTCCGTACGGCGGCCGCCGACATCGTCGGCTCCTACGGCACCGAGACGAAGCCGGCGGAGGCCGACCAGGGGGCGCTGGTGGACCGCGTCGGGGGCGCGGTCTCGGATCTCACGGCGGCGACGCTGGCGGGGACGTTGCGGGCGGTCGTCCGGGACGGGTGGGGCGACACCCTGCCGACCCGGTTCGCGATCATCGGCATGGGGCGGTTCGGGGGGCACGAGCTGGGCTACGGCAGTGACGCCGACGTCCTGTTCGTGCACGAGCCGCGCGAGGGCGTCGACGACCACGAGGCCGGGGTGGCCGCGAACCGGGTCGTGGAGGAGATGCGGCGGCTGCTCCAGATCCCCAGCGCGGATCCACCGCTGCTGATCGACGCCGACCTGCGGCCCGAGGGGAAGTCGGGGCCGTTGGTTCGCACGCTGAACTCGTACGCGGCGTACTACCGACGGTGGTCGCTGGTGTGGGAGTCGCAGGCGCTGCTGCGGGCCGAGCCGGTGGCGGGGGACGAGGATCTCGCGCGTCGGTTCGTGGAGTTGATCGATCCCCTGCGGTATCCCGCGGAGGGGCTCGATGAGGACGCCGTACGGGAGATCCGGCGGCTGAAGGCGCGCATGGAGTCGGAGCGGATGCCTCGGGGCGCCGATCCCAAGCTGCACACCAAGCTCGGGCCGGGTGGGCTCTCCGACATCGAGTGGACCGTGCAGCTGCTCCAGCTCCGGCACGGGTGGGCGGAGCCGGCGCTGCGCACGACCCGGACCCGGGAGGCGCTCGCCGCGGCCCGTGCGGCGGGGCTCATCCCGGACGAGGAGGCTTCGATCCTGGACGAGGCCTGGGTGCTGGCCACGCGGGTGCGCAACGCCGTGATGCTGGTGCGGGGACGGGCGGGGGACACGTTCCCCTCGGACAGTCGGGAGCTGGCCGCCGTGGGGCGTTACTTGGGGTACGAGCTCGGTCACGTGGGGGACATGCTCGACGCATACCGGCGCACCGCTCGACGGGCTCGGGGGGTCGTGGAGGATTTGTTCTACGGCGGGTGAGGCGTGCTGCCCGCGGTGGCTCATGGAGGTGCGCGTCGCACCTACGGTCTTGTCGTGGGGCGGGGTCGCGCCACGGGGTGGCCGTCCTCGGTCGGACGGTTGCCGTCGGGCAGGACGTGCTCTTCGTCGTCGCCCGCCGCCGCGGGCGGACGCCCCACGGCACGCCCCCTTCGCGCCGTGCGCGGGTGCGGCCGGTTGCGTGGCTGCGGCACCTGCCTCGGCAGCGCGTACGGGAACCTTCCGTACCAGAGGCGTGCCACCCCGTAGCCGAAGGCGAGGCAGATCAGGCCGCCCACCGCGTCCAGCCAGAAGTGGTTGGCCGTCGCCACGATCACCAGGAGGGTGCCGGCGGGATAGAGCAGGCCGAGGACGCGTACCCACGGGATCCTGGCCAGGGCGAAGATCGTCAGGCCGGACCAGACGGACCAGCCGATGTGCATCGACGGCATCGCCGCGTACTGGTTCGACACGTTCTTCAGGTCGCCGGACGCCATCGAACCCCATGTGTCGTGGACCAGGACCGTGTCGATGAAACCGGTGTTGGTCATCAGCCGTGGGGGAGCGAGCGGGTACAGGTAGTAACCGACCAGGGCCACGCCGGTCGTCGCGAAGAGGACCAGGCGGGTCGCCGCGTAGCGGCCGGGATGGCTGCGGTAGAGCCAGACCAGGACGGCCAGGGTGACGATGAAGTGCAGGGTGGCGTAGTAGTAGTTCATGCCGACGATGAGCCAAGTCACCGAGTTCACGGCATGGTTGATCGACTCCTCGAACGCCATGCCGAGGCTGTGCTCCAGTCGCCAGAGCCAGTCGGCGTTGCTCAGTGCCTCGGCTCGCTGTTCCGGGACCGCGTTGCGGATCAGTGAGTACGTCCAGTAACTCACCGCGATCAGCAGGATCTCGAACCAGATGCGAGGACGGCGGGGGGTGCGCAGCCGGCGCAGAGGACCCCGCCCCGTCTCGTCCGCGACAGGGTGCGGAACGGCCGCTTCGCGGCCTTCCAGTGTCGTCACGGTCGTTTCACCCATAGGCACAGAGTCTGCCAGACAAACCTTCCCCGACCGATCATCCCTCGGACGGGTTCAGGACGCATCCGCTACGGCGGACGTACCGTCCCGTTCTCCTACCGACGCACGGGCGGGCGCGCTTGTTCTCCGTCGCGCGGACGACTCAGGGACGGCTTCTGTCCCCGGGTGCCGAAGCCGTCGAACCGCGCACCACCAGCTCCGGCATGAACACGAACTCGCTGTGCGGCGCGGGAGTCCCGCCGATCTCTTCGAGGAGGGTGCGCACCGCGGCCTGGCCCATCGCCGGGACGGGCTTGCGGATCGTGGTCAGCGGCGGGTCGGTGAAGGCGATCAGGGGGGAGTCGTCGAAGCCCACGACCGAGATCTCCTTGGGGACCTCCAGGCCGAGCTGACGGGCCGCCCTTATCGCGCCCAGCGCCATCATGTCGCTGGCGCAGACCACCGCGGTGCAGTCGCGGCCGATGAGGGCCGTCGCGGCCGCCTGGCCGCCCTCCAGGGTGTAGAGCGAGTGCTGGATCAGCTCGGTCTCGATGACGTCCGTCGGCAGGTTCAGCTGGTCCTGCATCGTGCGGACGAAACCCTCGATCTTGCGCTGCACCGGGACGAACCGCTTCGGACCCAGGGCCAGGCCGATGCGGGTGTGGCCCAGCGAGGCGAGGTGGGTGACGGCGAGGGTCATCGCCGCGCGGTCGTCGGGGGAGATGAACGGCGCCTGCACCTTGGGGGAGAAGCCGTCCACCAGGACGAAGGGGACGCCCTGGGCGCGCAGTCGCTCGTAGCGCTCCATGTCGGCCGTGGTGTCCGCGTGGAGGCCGGAGACGTAGATGATGCCGGCGACTCCGCGGTCGACCAGCATCTCGGTGAGCTCGTCCTCGGTGGAGCCGCCCGGAGTCTGGGTGGCCAGCACCGGTGTGTAGCCCTGCCTGGTCAGCGCCTGCCCGATGACCTGGGCCAGGGCCGGGAATATCGGATTCTCCAGCTCCGGGGTGATCAGACCCACAAGGCCCTCGCTGCGCTGGCGCAGGCGTACGGGGCGTTCGTAGCCGAGCACGTCGAGTGCGGCCAGCACGGACTGGCGCGTGGTGGCGGCGACGCCCGGCTTCCCGTTGAGGACGCGGCTGACGGTCGCTTCGCTCACCCCCGCCTGAGCAGCGATGTCGGCAAGCCGTGTGGTCACGGCACTGGACTGTACCGGCCGTATCTCGCCTTGCACACCAATCGGACGCCGTGGGCGACCTGTTGACCGGCCACGCCCGGGCTGCTGCGTCATCGCGCTCCCTCGTGAAAGTGATGGCAAGAGCTTGCAGAGTCTTGCACAAGTGGCGCACATGCCGCTCCACCGCGTAAGAACAGCGTCTCACGGTGGTCGCCGTGCGGTCACGCGCGGATAACTTCAGCGGTCTCTTGCACTTTTTTTCTGCAAGGTCTTTCGTAAGTCTTTCAGCGCTGTTACGTTCACGTCGCCCGGCGGCCGCAACGGCGCAGTCGGCAACACGGCAGGGCAGGCAGACGGGGCCGCCCCTGCAACACGGGCTTTCACCCTCAAGGAGAACTCATGCGGCGTGGCATAGCGGCCACCGCGCTGGTGGCGTCCCTCGCTCTCGCGGCGACGGCGTGCGGCGGGGACGACAGCGGCAGCGACTCGAGCGGGCCGGTCACCATCACCTGGTGGGACACCTCCAACGCCACCAATGAGGCGCCGACGTACCAGGCCTTGGTCAAGGAGTTCGAGGCCGCCAACAAGGACATCAAGGTCAAGTACGTCAACGTCCCCTTCGACCAGGCGCAGAACAAGTTCGACACCGCCGCCGGCTCCAAGGGCGCCCCGGACATCCTGCGCTCCGAGGTCGGCTGGACGCCCGCCTTCGCCAAGAAGGGCTTCTTCCTTCCGCTGGACGGCACCGAGGCCCTCGCCGAGCAGGACAAGTTCCAGTCCAGCCTGATCGAGCAGGCCAAGTACGAGGACAAGGTCTACGGCGTCCCGTTCACCACGGACACGCTCGCCCTCGTCTACAACAAGGACCTGTTCGAGAAGGCCGGCGTCGAGGCCCCCAAGACCTGGGACGACCTGAAGAAGGCCGCCGCCACGATCAAGGACAAGACCGGCGTCGACGGCTACTGGGGCTCCACCCAGGCCTACTACGCCCAGACGTTCCTCTACGGCGAGGGCACCGACACCGTCGACGCCGACGCCAAGAAGATCACCGTCAACTCGGCCGAGGCCAACAAGGGCTACGAGACCTGGCTGAGCCTCTTCGACGGCAAGGGCCTGCACAAGGCCGACACCACCGCCGACGCCTACGCCCACATCCAGGAGGCGTTCGTCAGCGGCAAGGTCGCCGCGATCATGCAGGGCCCGTGGGAGATCACCAACTTCTACAAGGGCTCGGCGTTCAAGGACAAGGCCAACCTCGGCATCGCCACCGTCCCGGCCGGCTCCTCCGGCAAGGCGGGCGCGCCGACCGGCGGCCACAACCTCTCCGTGTACGCCGGCTCCGACGAGGCGCACCAGAAGGCCGCGCTGAAGTTCGTGAACTACATGACGTCGCAGAAGGCGCAGGAGACGATCGCGCTCAAGAACTCCACGCTGCCGGTCCGCGACGACGCCTACACCGCCGAGGTCAAGGCCGACCCGGGCATCGCCGGCTACCAGACCGTCCTCGCCTCCGCCCAGCCGCGCCCGGCCCTGCCCGAGTACAGCTCCCTGTGGGGCCCGCTGGACACCGAGCTGCTGAAGATCGCCGGTGGCAAGGAGTCCCTGGACAAGGGACTCGGCACCGCCGAGACCTCCATCGCCAAGCTGGTCCCGGACTTCACCAAGTGACCCGAGTGGCCGCCGGAACTCCCTGACTTCTGGGGGGAGAGTTCCGGCGGCCACCGGCCTGTGCGTCGGACTCCCTGAGCCGTACAGCCGTACACCCCTGACCTGTCGATCTTCATGAAGGTTGTCGAACCATGACAGTCGCCATCGACCGCGCGACCGGGAAACCCCGAGGTGACCGCCGGCCACGCCGTGGGCTCGGCCGGCGCCTCAAGCACGGCTACCAGAAGCACTGGTACGCCTACGCGATGATCGCCCCGGTGGTGGTCGTCCTCGGGGTGCTCGTCGTCTACCCCCTGGTGTACGGCTTCTACCTCACCCTCACCGACGCCAACAGCCTCAACAGCGCGCGCACCATCGGCGTCAACGAGATCGAGGCCACCTACAAGTTCATCGGCTTCGACAACTACGCCGACATCCTGTGGGGCGAGACGGCCTACGACCGCTTCTGGTCGCACTTCATCTGGACGATCTTCTGGACGGCGGCCTGCGTCACCCTCCACTACACGATCGGCCTCGGCCTCGCCCTGCTGCTCAACCAGAAGCTGCGCGGACGCACCCTGTACCGGCTGATCCTGATCCTGCCGTGGGCCGTGCCGACGTTCGTCACCGTCTTCGGATGGCGGTTCATGCTCGCCGACGGCGGCATCATCAACTCGTTCCTGGAGACGCTCCACCTGCCGACACCGCTGTGGCTGGAGGACACCTTCTGGCAGCGGTTCGCCGCGATCATGGTCAACACCTGGTGCGGTGTGCCCTTCATGATGCTCTCGCTGCTCGGCGGGCTCCAGTCCATCGACTCCTCGCTGTACGAGGCCGCCGAGATGGACGGCGCGAGCCGGTGGCAGCAGTTCCGCTACGTCACCCTGCCGGGCCTGCGGTCGGTCAGCTCCACGGTGGTTCTGCTCGGCATCATCTGGACCTTCAACCAGTTCGCCATCATCTTCCTGCTGTTCGGCGACACCGCCCCGGACGCGCAGATCCTGGTCACCTGGGCCTACTACCTCGGCTTCGGACAGCAGCCGCGTGACTTCGCGCAGTCCGCCGCCTACGGCATGCTGCTGCTGGCCATCCTGATCGTCTTCACCTCCTTCTACCGCCGCTGGCTGAACCGCAATGACCAGCAGCTCGCGATCTGAGGCAGGAGTCCCCATGAGTACGACCACTGTGGAGAACCCGGTGAACGAGCGGGACTCCGTGACCACCGCCGCCCCGCGCGGGGCGCGCCGCCGCGGCCTCGGCACCTCCGTGGCCTCCCACGCCATCCTGATCGTGGCGAGCCTGATCGCGCTCTTCCCCGTGGCCTGGCTGGTCTTCCTGTCCCTCGGCCCGGACAAGGACGACTACCTCCACCCCGGCGGCATCTGGAAGAAGATGACGCTGGACAACTACACGTACGTCCTTCAGGAGACCAAGTTCTTCGACTGGCTGACCAGCACCCTGATCGTCACGCTGGGCACCACGCTGATCGGCGTCATCATCGCCGCCACCACCGGCTACGCGGTCTCGCGGATGCGCTTTCCGGGCTACAAGAAGTTCATGTGGGTGCTGCTCGTCACCCAGATGTTCCCGGTGGCGGTACTCATGGTGCCGATGTACCAGATCCTGTCCGAGGTCCAGCTCATCGACAACTACCTCGGTCTCATCCTCGTCTACTGCTCGACGACCGTGCCGTACTGTGCCTGGCTGATGAAGGGCTACTTCGACACGATCCCGTTCGAGATCGACGAGGCGGGACGGGTCGACGGGCTGAGCCCCTTCGGCACGTTCGCGCGACTGATCCTGCCGCTCGCCAAGCCGGGCCTGGCGGTCGCCGCGTTCTACAGCTTCCTCACGGCCTTCGGCGAGGTCGCGTTCGCCTCGACGTTCATGCTGTCCGACACCAAGTACACCTTCGCGGTCGGGTTGCAGACCTTCGTCAGCGAGCACGACGCGCAGCGCAACCTGATGGCCGCGACGGCGGTGCTCATCGCCATACCGGTGTCCGCGTTCTTCTACTTCGTGCAGAGGAACCTGGTGACCGGGCTCACGGCGGGTGGCACGAAGGGCTAGAACGCCGGTTCCTCAGCGCCCCGTCAGGGGCGCGGGGAACTGCGCGACCAGCCCCGACGGCGCCGCACCAGAACCCGAGGCGGTCGCGGTGGCCATCCGACCCCGCTGCCACCGCGACCGCCTCGTCATCACCGCTGCATGCACACCCTGACCCCATGACCCTTCCCCCGCTCTCGGATTCGCTCCAGCGTGGGGACCCCCACCGCACCAAGGACGCCATGAGCCAGCAGCACTCCGCCATCGCCCCGGCCCCGAACCCCGCCAAAGCCAAGCGCGGCGACTGGTGGCGGGACGCGGTGATCTACCAGGTCTATCCGCGCAGCTTCGCCGACAGCAACGGCGACGGCATGGGCGACCTGGAAGGCGTACGCTCCCGCCTGCCCTATCTGCGCGACCTCGGGGTGGACGCCGTGTGGCTCAGCCCCTTCTACGCCTCACCGCAGGCCGACGCCGGCTACGACGTGGCCGACTACCGGGCCGTCGACCCGATGTTCGGCAACCTGCTCGACGCGGACGCGCTGATCCGCGACGCCCATGAGCTGGGGCTCAGGATCATCGTCGACCTGGTCCCGAACCATTCCTCCGACCAGCACGAGTGGTTCAAGCGGGCCGTCGCGGAGGGCCCCGGCTCCCCCCTGCGGGACCGCTACCACTTCCGTCCCGGCAAGGGCAAGAACGGCGAACTGCCGCCCAACGACTGGGAGTCGATCTTCGGCGGCCCGGCGTGGACGCGCGTCGAGGACGGGGAGTGGTATCTGCACCTCTTCGCGCCCGAGCAGCCCGACTTCAACTGGGAACACCCGGCGGTGGGGGACGAGTTCCGCTCGATCCTGCGCTTCTGGCTGGACATGGGTGTCGACGGCTTCCGGATCGACGTGGCCCACGGCCTGGTGAAGGCGGAGGGCCTGCCCGACCTCGGATCCCATGATCAGCTCAAGCTGCTGGGCAACGATGTCATGCCGTTCTTCGACCAGGACGGCGTGCACGTCATCTACCGCCAGTGGCGCACGATCCTCGACGAGTACGCGGGCGACCGCATCTTCGTGGCCGAGGCCTGGACCCCGACCGTCGAACGCACCGCGAACTACGTCCGCCCGGACGAACTGCACCAGGCCTTCAACTTCCAGTACCTGTCGACGGAGTGGGACGCGGCGGAACTGCGCACGGTCATCGACCGCACCCTGGAGGCGATGCGCCCGGTCGGCGCCCCCGCCACCTGGGTCCTCTCGAACCACGACGTCACCCGGCACGCCACCCGCTTCGCCAACCCGCCCGGCCTCGGCACCCAGATCCGCACGGCCGGCGACCGCGAGCTCGGCCTGCGCCGGGCGAGGGCGGCGACCCTGCTGATGCTCGCGCTGCCCGGCTCGGCGTACGTCTACCAGGGCGAGGAACTCGGCCTGCCGGACGTCGTCGACCTGCCGGACGAGGTCAGGCAGGACCCGGCGTACTTCCGGGGCGCCGGGCAGGACGGGTTCCGTGACGGCTGCCGGGTGCCGATCCCGTGGACGCGCACGGGATCGTCGTACGGCTTCGGCACGGGCGGCAGTTGGCTGCCGCAGCCGGCGGGCTGGGGCGAGCTGAGCGTCGAGGCCCAGACCGGCGACGGCGACTCCACCCTGGAGCTGTACCGCGCCGCCCTGGCCACCCGCCGTGCTCAGCCCGACCTGGGCGCCGGTGAGTCGGTGGAGTGGCTGAAGGCGCCCGAGGGCGTCCTCGCCCTCCGGCGCGGCGAGTTCGTGTGCGTCGCCAACACCGGCGGCGAGTCGGTGACCACCCCGTCCTACGGCCGTGTCCTGCTCGCCAGCGGTGAGATCGGCGAGACGGGCGGCGAGGTGAAGGTGCCGGGGGACACCACGGTGTGGTTCACGACCGCCTGATCTGACGGTTCGTCCGCTCCGCAAGTTCTTTCGTTGAATTTCACACGGCCCGCTGCCCTTTTGGGCAGCGGGCCTCTAACATCTGGCCACCGCAAGGTTTCTGAAAGATTGCAGCAAGAACCTTCAACGGAGAAGGACCCCACATGGCCAGCAACAGAACCCTCGCGAGCGCGCTCGCGCTCGCCGCGGCGGCGACGGTCGCCGCCCCGGTCACCGCCCATGCCTCCCCTCCCGGCACCAAGGACGTCACCGCCGTCCTCTTCGAGTGGAACTTCGCCTCGGTGGCCAAGGAGTGCACCAACACCCTCGGCCCCGCCGGATACGGCTACGTCCAGGTCTCCCCGCCCGCCGAGCACATACAGGGCGCGCAGTGGTGGACGTCGTACCAGCCGGTGAGCTACCGGATCGCCGGGCGCCTCGGTGACCGCACGGCCTTCCAGAACATGGTGAACACCTGCCACGCGGCCGGTGTGAAGGTCGTCGTCGACACCGTCATCAACCACATGTCCGCCGGCAGCGGCACGGGCACGGGCGGCTCGTCGTACACCAAGTACAACTACCCGGGCCTGTACTCGTCCTACGACTTCGACGACTGCACCGGCCAGATCAGCAACTACCAGGACCGCTGGAACGTCCAGCACTGCGAACTGGTCGGCCTCGCCGACCTGGACACCGGTGAGTCCTACGTCCGCGGCGCCATCGCCGGGTACATGAACGACCTGCTCTCGCTGGGCGTCGACGGCTTCCGCATCGACGCGGCCAAGCACATGGACGCCGCGGATCTCGCCAACATCAAGTCCAGGCTGAGCAATCCGTCGGTGTACTGGAAGCAGGAGGTCATCCACGGCAGCGGGGAGGCCGTCCAGCCCACCGAGTACACGGGCAACGGCGACGTCCAGGAGTTCCGCTACGCCTACGACCTCAAGCGGGTCTTCAACAACGAGAACCTCGCCTACCTGAAGAACTACGGTGAGGGCTGGGGCTACATGAGCAGCGGTGTCTCCGGTGTCTTCGTCGACAACCACGACACCGAGCGCAACGGCTCCACGCTCAGCTACAAGGACAACGCCAACTACACGCTGGCCAACGTCTTCATGCTGGCCTGGCCCTACGGCGCGCCCGACATCAACTCCGGCTACGAGTTCTCCGACACGGACGCCGGTCCGCCCAACGGGGGTTCGGTGACCGCCTGCTGGCAGAACGGCTGGAAGTGCCAGCACAACTGGCCGGAGATCAAGTCGATGGTCGCGTTCCGCAACGCCACCCGCGGCCAGTCGGTGACCAACTGGTGGGACAACGGTGGCGACGCCATCGCCTTCGGGCGGGGGAGCAAGGGCTTCGTGGCGATCAACCACGAGTCGAGCGGCCTGAGTCGCACCTACCAGACGTCCCTGCCCGCCGGGACGTACTGCAACGTGCAGAACAACACGGCCGTGACGGTGAACTCCAGCGGTCAGTTCACGGCCACGCTGGGCGCCGACACCGCTCTGGCGATCTACGCCGGCAAGAGCGGCTGCTGAGCGCTCAACTGAAAGTTCTTACCGATGGTTTCAAGCCTCTTGCTGTAAGTGTTGCGGCGGCGATACGGTCGCGCGGGGTCGGACCCAAAGAGCCGTCATCGCAAGGAGCCCATCTGTGATACCGAGATGGCCGACGCCGTCGAGGCGTCGAACCGCCCGTACCGGACGGGTCGCTGCGGTCACCGTGACCGCGCTGGCCGCAGCGCTCGTCCAGCCCCTCGCGGCGCGGGCGGACACCCCGCCCCCGCCCCCCTCCGACGCCAGGCTCGCCGCCGAGCCGGCCCGGCACGACGCCACCCGCGACCAGTTCTACTTCGTCCTGCCGGACCGTTTCGCCAACGGCGACACCGGCAACGACAAGGGCGGTCTGACCGGTTCGCGCCTCGCCACCGGGTACGACCCCACCGACAAGGGCTTCTACCAGGGCGGCGACCTCAAGGGCCTGACCAAGCGCCTGGACTACATCAAGGGCCTCGGCACCACCGCCATCTGGATGGCGCCGATCTTCAAGAACCAGCCCGTGCAGGGCACCGGGAGCGACGCCTCCGCCGCCTACCACGGTTACTGGATCACCGACTTCACCCAGGTCGACCCGCACTTCGGCACCAACAAGGACCTGGAGACGCTCATCTCCAAGGCCCACGCCAAGGGCATGAAGGTCTTCTTCGACGTCATCACCAACCACACGGCCGACGTCGTCGACTACCGGGAGAAGTCCTACGACTACCTCGCCAAGGGCGCCTTCCCGTACCTGACCAAGGACGGCAAGCCGTTCGACGACGCCGACTACGCGGACGGCAAGTCCGCCTTCCCGGCCGTCGACAAGGACTCCTTCCCGCGCACCCCGACCGTCCCCGCCGCGAAGAAGGACCTCAAGGTCCCGTCGTGGCTCAACGACCCGACGATGTACCACAACCGGGGCGACTCGACCTTCGCCGGCGAGAGCTCGGCCCACGGCGACTTCTCCGGCCTGGACGACCTGTGGACCGAGCGTCCCGAGGTCGTCAGCGGTATGGAGAAGATCTACCAGCGCTGGGTGCGCGACTTCGACATCGACGGCTTCCGGATCGACACCGTGAAGCACGTCAACATGGAGTTCTGGACCCAGTGGGCCACGGCCCTCGACTCCTACGCGGCCGAGCAGGGCCGTGACGACTTCTTCATGTTCGGCGAGGTCTACTCCGCCGACACCTCCGTCACCTCGCCGTACGTCACCCAGGGCCGCCTCGACGCCACCCTCGACTTCCCCTTCCAGGAAGCCGCACGGCAGTACGCCTCCCAGGGCGGCAGCGCGGGCGAACTCGCGGGCGTCTTCGGCGACGACTACAAGTACACGACCGACAAGGCCAACGCCTACGAGCAGGTCACCTTCCTCGGCAACCACGACATGGGCCGCGTCGGGTACTTCCTGAACCAGGACAACCCGCAGGCCACGGACGCCGAGCTGGTGAAGAAGGCCAAGCTCGCCAACGAGCTGATGTTCCTCAGCCGCGGCAACCCGGTCGTCTACTACGGCGACGAACAGGGCTTCACCGGCGCCGGCGGCGACAAGGACGCCCGCCAGACCCTGTTCGCGTCGAAGACCGCCGACTACCTCGACGACGACCAGCTCGGCACCGACCGCACCCACGCGAGCGACGCCTACGACACCAGGGCCCCGCTCTACCGGCAGATCAGCGCCCTGTCCCAGCTCCGCAGGGCCAACCCGGCGCTCGCCGACGGCGTCCAGACCGAGCGCTACGCGGCCGACGGCGCCGGCGTCTACGCCTTCTCCCGCACCGACGCGAAGACCGGTACGGAGTACGTCGTCGCGTTCAACAACGCGGGCGACGCGAGGACGGCGACCTTCGCCACCGGTTCGGCCGGCATGACCTTCAAGGCGATCCACGGCACCGACGGCTCCCTCAGGAGCGGCGCCGACAAGAAGGTCACCGTCACCGTCCCCGCCGGTTCGGCGGTCGTCTACAAGGCGGCCGGCAAGCTCGCCGTGCCCGCCACCGCGCCGACGATCACGCTGAAGGCCCCGGCCGCCGGCGCCACCGGCACCGTCGAGGTCGGCGCCGATGTCGACGGCGGACAGCTCAACCGGGTCGTCTTCGCCGCCCAGGCCGGAAACGGCAGGTGGAAGACGCTGGGCTCCGCCGACCACGCCCCGTACAAGGTCACCCAGACCATCGGCGCGGACGTACCGGCCGGCACCGCCCTGCGCTACAAGGCCGTGGTCATCGACACCGCGGGCCGCACCAAGAGCGCCACGGCGGCCTCCACCACGGGCACCCCGCCCGCGCCCGAGACCCCCACCGCCTCCTCCCGCGACTACGCGGTCGTCCACTACAAGCGCGCCGACGGCGACTACGCCAACTGGGGCCTGTACGCCTGGGGCGACCTCGCCGAGGGCGAGTCCACCACCTGGCCGGACAGCCACCCCTTCATCGGCCGTGACTCCTACGGCGCCTTCGCCTACGTCAAGCTGAAGCCCGGCGCCTCGTCCGTCGGCTACCTCGTCATCGACAAGGACGGCAACAAGGACGTCTCCACCGACCGCACGATCGACGTCACCAAGACCGGCGAGATCTGGGTCGAGCAGGGCAAGGAGGCCGTCCGCACCGAGAAGCCGGCGGCCGACTACCCGGCACCGGACAAGTCCAAGGCCGTCCTGCACTACCACCGCGCCGACGGGAACTACGACGGCTGGGGCATGCACACCTGGACGGGTGCCGCGAACCCCACCGAGTGGTCGAACCCCCTGAAGCCGGTGAAGACTGACAGCTATGGTGCGGTCTTCGAGGTACCGCTCACCGACGGTGCCACCAGTCTCAGCTACATCCTCCACAAGGGCGACGAGAAGGATCTGCCCTCCGACCAGTCGCTCGACCTCACGGCCAACGGCCACGAGGTGTGGCTGTTGAGCGGCCAGGAGAAGTACCTGCTCCCGCAGCCGGCCGGGTCCGCCGCCGCGCTCGACCTGACCACCTCCAAGGCGGTCTGGATCGACCGGGACACGGTCGCCTGGAACGGCTCCGACGCGGCCGCCTCCACCCAGCTGCTGTACAGCCGGGACGGCGAGATCGCGGTGAAGGACGGCGCGCTGACCGGCGACGCCAAGTGGCTGCGGCTGTCGAAGACGTCGCTCACCGACGCCCAGAAGGCGAAGTTCCCGCACCTGAAGGACTACACCGCCTGGTCCGTCGACCCCCGTGACCGCGACCGGGTCCGCGAGGCCCTGCGCGGCCAGGTCGTCGCCTCCCAGCGCGCGGCCAACCGGGCCGTGCTCGCCGCGACCGGCGTCCAGATCGCCGGTGTGCTCGACGACCTGTACCCCGCGGCGACGAAGGCGGACCTCGGACCGGTCTTCGACAAGGGCCGCCCCACGCTGTCCGTCTGGGCGCCCACGGCACAGTCGGTGAAGCTGGAGATCGGCGACTCCACCGTCGCCATGAAGCGCAGCGACTCCACCGGCGTCTGGTCCGTCACAGGCTCCAAGTCCTGGAAGAACAAGCCCTACCGGTACGTCGTGAAGGTCTGGGCGCCCAGCGTCCGCGAGGTCGTCACCAACAAGGTCACCGACCCCTACTCGGTCGCCCTCACCGCGAACTCCCAGCGCAGTCTCGTCGTCGACCTCGCCGACCGGCCCCTGGCGCCGAGCGGCTGGTCGACGTACACCAAGCCGAAGGCGGTGCCGCTGAAGGACGCGCAGATCCAGGAACTGCACGTCCGGGACTTCTCGGTCGAGGACCGGACGGCGAAGAACCCCGGCGGCTACCTCGCCTTCACCGACAAGCTCAGCGACGGCTCCCGGCACCTGCGGAAGCTCGCCGAGGCGGGCACGTCGTACGTCCATCTGCTGCCGGCCTTCGACATCGCCACCATCCCCGAGCGGAAGTCCGACCAGGCGAGCCCCGACTGCGACCTCGCCTCCTTCCCGGCCGACTCCGACCAGCAGCAGGAGTGCGTGGCGAAGACCGCCGCGAAGGACGCCTACAACTGGGGCTACGACCCGTACCACTACACGGTGCCGGAGGGCTCGTACGCCTCCGACCCCGACGGCACCGCGCGTACCGTCGAGTTCCGCGAGATGGTCAAGGCGCTCAACGAGGACGGTCTGCGGGTCGTCATGGACGTCGTCTACAACCACACGGCGGCGAGCGGCCAGGCGGACACCTCCGTCCTCGACCGGATCGTCCCCGGCTACTACCAGCGGCTCCTCGCCGACGGCTCGGTCGCGAACAGCACCTGCTGTGCCAATACCGCCACCGAGAACGCCATGATGGGCAAGCTGGTCGTGGACTCGATCGTCACCTGGGCCAAGGAGTACAAGGTCGACGGGTTCCGCTTCGACCTGATGGGCCACCACCCGAAGGCCAACATCCTCGCCGTCCGCAAGGCCCTGGACGAGCTGACCCTCGCGAAGGACGGCGTCGACGGCAAGAAGATCATCCTGTACGGCGAGGGCTGGAACTTCGGCGAGGTCGCCGACGACGCCCGCTTCACCCAGGCCACGCAGGCGAACATGGCCGGCACCGGTATCGCCACCTTCTCCGACCGGGCGCGGGACGCCGTACGCGGCGGCGGGCCCTTCGACGAGGACCCGGGCGTGCAGGGCTTCGCCTCCGGGCTCTACACCGAGCCCAACTCCTCGAAGAGCAACGGCACTCCGGCCGAGCAGAAGGCCCGCCTGCTGCACTACCAGGACCTGATCAAGGTCGGCCTGTCCGGCAACCTCGCCGACTACCGCTTCACCGACACCGACGGCAAGGAGGTCAAGGGCTCCGAGGTCGACTACAACGGCTCACCCGCCGGTTACGCGGCCGCCCCCGGCGACGCCCTCGCCTACGCGGACGCGCACGACAACGAGTCACTGTTCGACGCCCTCGCGTTCAAGCTGCCCGCCACGACCGGCGCGGCCGACCGGGCCCGGATGCAGGTCCTGGCCATGGCCACGGCGACCCTGTCGCAGGGCCCGGCGCTCTCCCAGGCCGGCACCGACCTGCTGCGCTCCAAGTCGCTGGACCGCAACTCCTACGACAGCGGTGACTGGTTCAACGCCATCCACTGGAACTGCGCCGACGGCAACGGCTTCGGGCGGGGGCTGCCGTTGGCGGCCGACAACGCCTCCAAGTGGCCCTACGCGAAGCCCCTGTTGGGCACGGTCAAGGTGGGCTGCGAGCAGATCGAGGGCGCCTCGGCGGCGTACCGGGACCTGTTGCGGATCCGTTCGACGGAGGGCGCCTTCTCGCTCGGTACGGCCGAGCGGGTGCAGTCGAAGCTGTCCTTCCCGCTGTCCGGCAAGGACGAGACACCCGGTGTGATCACCATGCGGCTCGGCGACCTGGTCGTCGTCTTCAACGCGACGCCCGAGCGGCAGGAGCAGCGCGTCACCTCGCTCGCGGGGGAGGGGTACCGGCTCCATCCGGTGCAGGCCTCGGGCGCGGACCCTATCGTCAAGTCGGCTTCCTATACGGAGGAAACGGGCACGTTCGCCATTCCGGGGCGTACTGTCGCGGTCTTCGCGCGAGCCCTCTGATACGGCACTAGCGTGAGTGGGGCGGGCCCGGTCGACGGGTCCGCCCCACTCACGCCTATCCGAGGGCAGCCGACGATGGACGGTTACGGCAAGCGGTCGGGCGCGACCGTGATGGTCGTCGATGACGTCCCGACCAACCGCTACGCCATGGGCGCCGTACTGCGCCGGGCGGGCCATGACGTCGTACCCGTGGGGAGCGCGGGCGAGGCGCTGAGCGAGCTCGACGTGCGGCTGCGGGCGGGCGCCTTGCCGGACGCGGCCCTCGTCGACATCGGGCTGCCCGACATGAACGGCTTCGACCTGTGCCGCCTGGTCAAGTCCCGTCCGTCCACGTCCGCGCTGCCCGTGGTCCACTTCTCGGCGATGGCGATGGACGCGGGGGACCGGTGCCGGGGGCTCGACGCGGGCGCCGACGCCTATCTGACCGTGCCGGCCGAACCCCGGGAGATCCAGGCCGTCATCCAGGCGGCGGTCCGCAGGGCGCGCCGGGGCACCGCCGCCGAGACGCTCGCGCACCGGCTGACCATACTGTCCGAGGCCATCGTCACCGTGCAGACCGCGCGCTGCCTGGGGGAGCTGGCCGACGCGGCGGCCGCGGGCGCGGCCCGGCTGACGGGGACCCCCGCGGTGGTCTTCGTCCTGGGCCCGGAGGGCGAGGCGCACCGCGGCACCTCACGCAGCCGGCTCGCCGTGCCCGACGCGAACGCCTACGACACGGCGGCACGGCTGATCGCCCGGATCGCGCAGCGTTGGTCCGGCCGAAGCGGCGTGCACAGCACGGTGGTCCCGGCACAGCTGTGGCCGACGGGCTTCTTCCGCCCGGGCATCCGGGAGGACGCCCACCTGATACTGGCCTCGGCCCGGGAGAGCCGCGCCAGGGTGTGCATCGCGACACCGGCGGCCACAACGCCCCCCAGGGCAGCGACCAGCCACGACCCGGCCGCGGCACTTCCCGTCGCGCCACTCCCGGCGGAGCACCCCGCGGAGCGCCTCGCCCAGGCCACCGCGCTCGCCGCCGAGCCGCTGCTGATGTACCAGGCGGAGCGGGACATCGCCCTCACCCTCCAGCACAGCTTCCTGCCGCAGCCGCACCGACTGCCGCATCTGCCGGGCGTCGACCTCGTCGTGCGGTACGTGCCCGCCTCCCGGCTGACCGAGATCGGCGGAGACTTCTACGCCGCCCTGCGCACCTCGGACGGGGTGCTCACCGCGGTCGGGGACGTCGTCGGGCACTCGCTGGACGCGGCCACCGTGATGGTCGAGATACGGCACGCGCTGCGCGCCTACTGCGTCGAGGAGAGCGACCCGCGCGCGCTCGCCGAACGGCTCGACCGGATGCTGCTGCACTACCACCCCGAGGTCACCGCCACGGTCTGCCTCGCCCTGGTCGACCCCGGCACGGGGCGGGTCCGGATCGCCAACGCGGGCCACATCCCGCCGGTGATCGTGCGGCAGGAGGGCAAGGCCGAGTACGTGCCGGTGGGCGGTCCGCTGCTCGGGCTGGGTCTCGACCGGCCCGAGCCGACCGAGCTGGTGCTGAACCCGAAGGACCGTCTGCTGATGGTCACCGACGGCCTCATCGAGACCCGGGGCATCGACCTCGCCGACTCCATGGAGCAGCTGCGCACGGCCGCCGCCGACGCCCCGGCCGGCCTCGACGGGCTGTGCGACACCCTGCTGGGCTGCTTCGGGCACGACCGGGAGGACGACATCGCGATGCTGGCGCTGCGGTTAGGGTGAGCGCTGCCGACGTACAAGCATCAACATCTCTTGGGGGCGTGCTCGTGCCGCAGATCACCGTCGACTACTCGGAACAGCTCACGGACGGCTTCGACCGGCCCGGTTTCGCGCGGGCGCTGCACACCGCCGTGGTCGAGATCGCGGCCGCGAAGCCGCCCGCCTGCAAGACGCAGTTCCGCGGCGGCCAGGACACCACCGTCGGCGACGACACCGACGGCCACGCCGTCGTGCACGTCACCCTGGGCCTGCTCGCCGGCCGCACCGACGAGACGAAGGCCCGGCTCACCGAAGCCGTACTGGAGTTGCTGCGGCAGTACGTGAAGCCCGCCGAGGGCCTCGTGCTGCACGCCTCCGCCGAGGTCCGCGACCTCGACGCCTCCTACCGCAAGTTCGACAGCTAGGACGCCAGCGCGATCAGCCGGGTGACCAGGTCGGCGAACGGGCCGTCGGCCGGCTCCTCCTTCAGCATGCCGCGCAGCAGCGTGCCCATCTCCTCGTCCTGGGCGGCGCTCACGGCGGCCAGCGCGGCGAAGTCGTGCACGAGCTGGACCTCCAGCTCGCCGCGCGGGATGCGCCGGCCGTCCAGCCAGATCAGCGCGGTCGACTCGGCGAGCGAGATCCAGGAGCGGACGACCAGTTCCAGTCGCGCCGGCGGATTCTCCACGCGTAGGTGCGAAAGAATCTGGACATACGCGGCCTGCCGGACGGAGTCGATCAGGGCGTTGGTCGCCGTCGAGCCGACCGCCGGGCCGCCGCGCATCAGCGCCGAGAAACCGGGGCCGTGGTCGTCGACGAAGTCGAAGAACCGCCGCATCACCCGCAGCAGCCGCGCCCCCAGCGGCCCGTCGTGCGGCTCGACGAAACGGCCCGCCAGTTCCTCCGAGGCCCGCTTCAACGCGGCTTCGTACAGGCTGAGTTTGCCGGGGAAGTAGTGATACACCAGCGGCCGCGAGATGCCCGCGGCGGAGGCTATCTCGTCGATCGAGACATCGTCGGGCGAGCGCTGGCTGAACAGTTCGAGGGCGACGCCTATCAACTGCTGCCGCCGCTCCTCGACTCCCATTCTTCGCCGTACCCCGGTAGTCATACGAACACCTTACCGATCGATTCCGGCCCCGAACGGACCGGACCGACCGCGGTTGTTCACATGTCCAGTACGAGCCGGTCACCCAGGGCCCGCGACACACAGATCAGCATCGAGTCACCGCGCTCCGCGTCGGTCAGCAACTCGTCCCGGTGGTCCACCTCGCCCTCCAGAACCCGCTGTTGGCAGGTCCCGCAGAAGCCCTGCTCGCAGGAGTAGGCGGTGTTCGGCAGTTCGGCGCGTACGGCGGCCAGTACCGTCGAGTCGGCCGGCACGGTCAACGTCCGCCCGCTGCGCCGGAGTTCCACCTCGAAGGCGCCGCCGGCAGCGGCTCGCGGTGTGAACCGCTCCAGCCGGACCGACGGCAGGCGCCCCGCCACCGCGGCCATCAGCCCCTCCGGCCCGCAGCAGTACACGGCGGCGCCCTCGGGCACGTCCGCGAGGAACGCGTCGACGTCCGGCACCCCCTCCACGACCGTCACCCGGCCGGCGCCAAGCTTCTCGACCTCCTCCAGGAACGGCATCGAGGCACGGTCGCGCCCGCAGTACAGCAGTCGCCACTCGGCGCCCTCGGGCAGCGCCCGCAGCATCGGCAGCACCGGCGTGATCCCGATCCCGCCCGCGACGAAGACGTACGAGCCCGCCTCGACCAGCGGGAACCGGTTCCGCGGCCCCCGCACCTCCAGCTCCATGCCCGCGCGGACCTGCTCGTGCACCTCGCGCGAGCCGCCCCGCCCGTCCGGGACCAGCCTGGTCGCCACCGTGTACGACGAGGTGTCCTCCGGGTCGCCGCACAGCGAGTACTGCCGCACCAGCCCCGACGGCAGCACGAGGTCGAGATGCGCGCCGGGCTCCCAGCGCGGCAGATCGTGCCCCTCCAGCCGTAGCAGTACGACCCCTTCGGCGGCCTCCTCGCGCGCGGCCACCAGCACCCGCAGCGCCCGCGACCGGGGCCGCCCGGACACCGGCTCCTCCAGGGCGGGCATCGGCCACAACGGCGAGACGCGGATACGGCGGCGCATCGCCCGTCGCGCGAGCAGGGCGGCCCCGGCGACGACGGCGACGGTCCTCAGCTTCGGCATCAGGCGGCACCCTTCTCCGCGGCGAGGGCGGCGGGCGAGGTGGCGAGATAGGCGACCGCCTGCTGGGTGGAGCACTCCTGCGAGGGGTGATAGGCCCGGCTCAGATACCGCGGGATGGATCTGAGCATGTCCCCGGCCGCGGGAAGCGTGCCGTGCCTGCCGCGGACGTAGAAGTCCTTGAAGGTGGCCCGGCCGTCGACGAGGGTCGGGTCGTTCTCCATGAAGAACCGTGCCCCGCGCTGCCAGAGGAAGACCAGAGCCGTGAACGCCGTCGCCCAGGTCCGCACCCGCCGCCGGTAGTCCCCGTCGACGTGCGTGAACAGGTCGAAGGCGACCGAGCGGTGCTCGACCTCCTCGGCGCCGTGCCAGCGCAGCAGGTCCAGCATGGTCGGATCGGCGCCCCGGCGGTCCAGTTCCTCGGCGTTGAGCACCCAGTCGCCGAGGAAGGCGGTGTAGTGCTCGATCGCCGCGATGAGCGCGACCCGCTCCATCAGCCACCAGCGCCGCGCCCGGCCCGGCGGCAGCGTACGGTCGCCGAGCAGCTTCTCGAAGAGCCAGTCGACCTGCGCGGTGTACGGCGTCGGGTCGAGCCCCTGCTCCCGCAGATGGGGCAGCACCTCGTCGTGGGCCTGGGAGTGCATCGCCTCCTGCCCGATGAACCCCAGGACGTCCTCACGCAACTGCTCGTCGCGTATGTACGGCAGCACCTGCTTGTACACGTGCACGAACCATCGCTCACCGGCCGGCAGGAGCAGATGCAGCACATTGATGGTGTGCGTGGTGAGCGGATCCCCCGGCACCCAGTGCAACGGGGTGTCGTCCCAGGAGAAGGACACCTTGCGGGCCTTGAGCGGCACCCGGTCCTGCGTATTAGACATGGCGTCAATGTACTGACGGGTAAGTCCCGGGTGAAGCCCCGTGCACGACGTTGTTTACGCGACTGTCAGCAAGGGCTGCTCGCAGCCGCGCCGCTCACTTCAGTCCGCCGATCGACCGCCCGTTCTCCAACGTGCCCTTCAGCTCGGCCTGCGCACCCTGCTTCGCCCGTACGGTCAGCAGATTGCTCCCGGCGCTGCCCCGCACCCCGCCCGTGGCGCGGATCGACTCCGTGTCGCGGGTGCCCGCCGCCATCAGGTACCAGTCGCCCGCCTTCGCCTTCCACAGCACCCCGGCCAGCACATGCGGATCCCGCGCCCCGCACGCCGGCACGTTCTGCGCCTTGGCCACGACTGCCGCCTGGGGGGTGCCCGGCGTGCGGAACTGGGCCAGCACCCGCTCGCCGCCGCCTCGCCAGGTCTCGGCGCGGGTGCACGACCAGTCCGCCGCGCCGCTGCCGTCGGGCAGCGTCTGCCGGGCGAACGACCAGGAGTTGACCGTGCGCACACCCGCGGAGCGCAGCGCGCCCAGCCAGCACGAGGAGGGCGCCCAGGCGTGCAGCGCCCGCGCGCCGGTCACGTCCTGCGCGGCCCCGGGGCGGCCCGAGGTGAGCCGGGCCGGGACCAGTTCGGCCAGGTCGGTCAGCAGCCGGGTGCCGGCGCTGTCGGTCACCTGGAGGACGTTCCACGAGGAGCAGGCGCCGGCCTGCTGGGAGACGGGACTGGACAGCGGTGAGGTGACGCCGTCGGTCACCGTGAGGTCCATGGCCCCGGAGTCCGGCTTCAGCAGGTCCCGCTCGGCCGCCCCCTTCACCCAGGGCGCCAGCAGATAGCGGACGTTGCCGTCGGCCCGGCTCAGCACCACCGCGCTCGCCTCCGCCCTGGTCGCGCCGTCGACCCGGGAGAAGTCCAGGGCGGCACCGGCCGTGCCGTCGGCCGGCTCGGCGTAACGCGCGATGCGCAGACCGTCGTAGAGGATCACCACGCGCGCGGTGTCGACGGTCCCGGCGAACAGCAGCTGCGGGGCGCCGGGCGGGCCGCCCGCGGGGGTGCCGGGTGTCGCCGAGACGGTGACCGTCTCACCGGGACGGGCCCATACGGCGAGGGCCCGGCGCAGCAGGGCGGAGTCGCCGGTCAGGTCGCCGCGCGCGGGCCACACGGAGTAGTCGGTACGGGCGGCGGACTGCCAGGCCAGCGCGGGGACCTTCGTCAACTGGGCCGGGTCCAGCGCGGCCTCGGCCGCCGGGTTCTGCGCATACGAGGGCGCGGCGGGGCCGTCGGGGGCCCAGCCCTCGCCGGGCAGGCCGAGCAGCGCACCGCACACGAGCAGCGCGGCACCGGCGGCCAGCGCGGCCCGCAGATGCTGCCTGCGCCGCATCAGGTCGGTCGGCCGGGCCTGGAGCGAGCAGGGGTCGAACTCGGGGGAGTCGAGCAGCGCGTACTGCGCCGGGACCTCGTCGGCCTCGTCCAGCGCGTCGTCCACGTCCTCGACGCCGGCCGCCGCCAGGATCTCGCGTACGTCGCCGTCCGGGAGCTTCTCCAGGCCGCGCAGGACGTAGGCCGCCCGCGCCGGGCCGGACAGCGCCGACAGCCGCTGGTCCAGGGCGAGTTCGTCGGCGCCGCCCGACCGGGGGAAGAGGCGCAGGCCCCAGACCTGGGGCAGCAGGGGCGGCAGTTGGGAGCGCTTGGGCCAGGCCGCGCGGACCAGGGGCAGGCCCGCCTCCAGCGCCGTACGCAGGACGCGCAGGCGGAGGAAGGTGTACCCCGGGTCGCCGTCGCGGCCCGTCGCCTGGGCCGGGATCACGGGCGTGGCCGAGGCCCGGCCGCGGGGCAGAGCGCGCTGGGTGAGGGAGTGCGCGGTCACCACGCGCCGGTTGCGGCCCAGGCTCGGCGGCAGCACCAGGTAGGCCAGCCGGACCAGACGCGGGTAGTGCTCGACGAGCGCGGCCTCGGCCCGCTCGACGTCGACGACCGGCTCGGCCGGGGCGGGTGCGGGGCGTGAGGCGACATCCTGTGACTGCACGTTCAGCAGAACGAGCGAATCGGCGGTTGGTCACCGTCACCAGGGGGCGCTGGGCGGTCGTGGGCCCGGTTCAGGCCTCGGGCTCCACCAGTGCTCGGGCATAGTTCGTCATGGACCGCTGATACCGGGGCAAATGCCCTGCGAGCGCGCCGAGTACGAGAGACAGACCCTCCCGGTCCCGCCCGAGGCTGGACAGGCACAGCGCCAGGGTCGCCCGCACCGCGTCGTCCAGCTCGTCGGAGGGCGCGTCCAGCTCGGGTGTCAGCAGCTTGACGCCCTCCTCCGCCTGTCCGATGTTGCGCAGCGAGCTGGACAGCTGGATCTTCGCCCGCCGTCCCTCGTAGCCGCTCAGTCCGCGGGCGAGGGCCTCCCGGTACAGCGGCACGGCCCGGTCCGAGTGACCCGTCGAGTCCCAGGCGCAGGCCTCCTCGAACGGGCCGAGGGGGCTGTCGGCGGGCAGTTCGGCGACGAGGGCGTCGATGACGGCCCGGAAGTCGGCCGCCTCCTCTTCGCGGTAGCTGTCGAAGGTCGCCCATGCCGCGGTCACGCGGTCTTCCCAGTCCTGGTTCACCGGGCCACACTCGCACACCCGTGCCCGTGAGAGCCTCTGAATTGAGCGCATCGCCCACCACAGCCGTATGGGAGGCGAGGGCCCCGCCGGGGCTCTGTGCGGCATGGACCGGAGGAACGGATGAGACTGACCCGACCGATGCTCGCGCTGACCGGCGCGGTGGCGGTGCTCGCGCTGGCCGGCTGCGGCTCCGGCGGCGACCAGGAGGCCGAGGTGCCGCAGACGGCGACCGGCAGCCTGGAGCATCTGGCGGCCGTGGCGAAGTGCGACCCGAACATGCAGACCGACGCGGACACGATCCGCCAGGCCATCTGCAAGACGGGCAAGGAGAAGTACATCCTCGCCACCTTCGCCACCGACCGCGGTCAGCGCGAGTGGATCAACCAGGCCAAGGACTACGGCGGGTACTACCTCGTCGGCCGCAAGTGGGTGGCCGTCGGCCACGAGGACGTCGTGGCGGCGCTGCGCGGAGAGCTGGGCGGGGACATCGAGATCGGGACCGACCACTCCGGCGGCCACTCGGGCGGCCACTCCGCCTCCCACCAGGGCTGACCGGCACCGACCCGGACACGCGAAAGCCGGCGGTGGGAGATCCCACCGCCGGCTTCCTCGTGTTCCCGGTGCGGACTACTGGCAGTCCTCACCACTGTTGATGCACTGGACCACCTGGTTCATCAGGTCTTCGGACATGAAGTTGATGAAGTCGTTGTGGTCGGTGATCGGCTTGTGCAACTGCTCCGGGAAGCCGTCCACCGCGAACGGGTTCACCAGCTGCCCGTTCTCGATCTGCGGGGCGGGAACGTCGTAGACCAGCTTGGCCTGAAGCTGGGGGATCGCCTGGAAACCGTTGGCGCAGGTGCCGTCCGCCTGGACGAAGGCCACGTGGTCACGGTGGTTGGCGCTGTCGATGTTCTGGCCGTCCCAGCAGCTCTGGAAGTTGGACGTCCGCACCACCGAGCTGCCCTCGGGGCAGATCGGGTACTGCTCCGTCAACTGCCGGTCCTCGAAGCCGGTGCAGCTCCAGGAGGTGTTGGCGTTCGCGAGACCGTTGGTGAAGGCCTTGGCGTCACCGGTGATGATGCGCAGGGCCGTCGGCATCGCCACGACCTCGCTCGTCCTGTTGCCGACGAACTTCAGCTCCGCCTGGGAGGCGCGCAGGACCGTGCCCACGTTGCCTTCCAGACCGCCACCGGCCTCGTTGGCGTCCGCCTCCTGCGAACCGTCCTGAAGACGCAGCACCGGCCAGTAGTACGTGGACTTGTCGTCCTGGTTCTGGCAGCTGGTGTCGGCCTGGAGGAACTCCTCGTCGCTGGTGAAGGCGTCGTTGTCCTGGTTGCCCACGTAGTCGTGGCGGTGGTGGGCACCGTTGTCGACACCGGGAGCGACGATGATGTTGTCGGTGTTGGCGTTGCCGTTCTCGTTGGTGCCGCACTCGGTGGTGAAGGTACCCGTCGAGCCGGAGTCGCCGTTCGCCGCCAGACCGTTCTGGAGGTTGCGGGAGTTGGGCTGGACGTCCTCGATGTTGACGAAGTCCTGCGCCACCGGGCCGTTGCCGGCCTGGCCTCCGTTGCCCTCGGGTACCGGGTCGAGGCCGTTGTCCTGACCCTGGTCCTGACCGCCGTCCTGACCCTGGTCCTGACCGTCGTTGTTCTGGTCCTGACCGTCGTCGTTCTGGCCGCCGTCGTTGTTCTGACCGCCACCGTTGCCGTTGTTGACCTGGTCGGCCGGGACGCCCTGACACTGGGCGAACTGGCCGAGTCCCCGCGGCGCCTTGCCGCCGGATCGGTTGATGTTGATGCCGATACGGTCCAGGGTCGCCACACGCTTGGACTTCAGCGGGCCGAGGATGGCGTTGTCGACGTAGCTGGAATCACCTGCCTGGGCCTGACGCGTGTCGGCGAGACGCGCATAAGCGTCCGTGATCTGTTTGTCGAGAAGGGCCAGCTCCTTGGCGACCCCTTGCCGCGCGCCCCTCGGTACGTTCCGCAACTTCTGCCCGACATCGGGGCAGTTGATGGTCGCGACCTGGGCGTTCGTGGACTTCGTCCGGTTCCACCCAGAGTTGTTGTCCTCGTGCGCCGAGGCATAGAAGTTGGCCCATACAAGCCCGCCCCCACCGAGCGCTAGGGCTGCCGATGCGGCTATGGCCTTGGTGGCCAGCGGCGTACGGCGTTTTCTTGTGTTGCGTCCCATGGAACTCCTCTGACTTCCTTTTTCGGGGGCATCGAGGGCGCCCGACAGGAGTGAAGCGGCTCCCATTCATACGGAGGCCGTCCCAGGGGTGTTCAGTCGTCCCGGAAATCGTTGAAAGATTCGTGAGAACGCTGTGTGCTCAACCGCCTCTGAAATACCAGGAGTTGTTGATCCCGCACGAGGGGTGAATGAACGAGTCCGGTTTTACCGGCCGTGGTCGAGATACGCGAGAACGGCCAGCACGCGACGGTTGTCGTCGTCCGACACCTCCAGGCCCAGTTTGGCGAAGATATTGGCGGTGTGCTTGGCGATCGCCCGTTCCGTGACCACGAGCCGCTCGGCGATCGCCGCGTTCGTCCGTCCCTGCGCCATCAGCTCCAGCACCTCCCTCTCGCGGGGCGTGAGCCGGGCCAGCGGCTGGTCGCCGGCCGCCCGGCGGCTCAGCAACTGCTGGATCACCTGCGGGTCCATCGCCGTACCGCCCGCCGCGACCCGCCGTACGGCGTCCACGAACTGGTCCGCGTCGAACACCCGGTCCTTCAGCAGATACCCCACCCCGCCACTGCCGTCGGCGAGCAGCTCCCGCGCGTACAGCTGCTCCACATGCTGCGAGAGCACCAGCACCGGCAGTCCGGGCCTGTCGCGCCGGGCCGCCAGGGCGCATTGCAGCCCCTCGTCGGTGTGCGTCGGCGGCAGCCGTACGTCGACCACGGCGACGTCCGGGTCCAGCTCGGCCAGCGCGCGGCTCAGCTCGGGGCCGCTCTCGACGGCCGCCGCGATCTCGAAGTCGTAGGCCTCCAGGAGCCGGACCAGCCCGTCGCGCAGCAGGAACAGGTCTTCGGCTAGGACAACGCGCAAGGAATCTCCATGGTCACCATGGTGGGGCCGCCCACCGGGCTGCTGACGGCCAGGACGCCGTCGAATGTACCCAGTCGCCGTTCGATCCCGGCCAGGCCCGAACCGGCCCCGATCACCGCGCCGCCCCTGCCGTTGTCGGTGACGCCGATGCGCAGCATGCCGTTCGTGTGGTGCAGGTCGATCCAGATCCGGTCGCCGCCCGCGTGCTTGACGGCGTTGGTCAGCACCTCGCTGACCGCGAAGTACGCCGCCGACTCCACCGGCGCCTCCGCCCGCCCGGACAGCTCCACGTTCACCTCGGTGGCGATCGGCAGCCGCAGCGCCAGCGCCCGCACGGCGTCGCCCAGTCCGCGCTCGGCGAGCACCGGCGGGTGGATGCCGCGCACCAGGTCGCGCAGCTCGGCGAGGGCCTCGGCGGAGGACCGGCGGGCCTCAGCCACGAGCTGCTTCGCCTTCGCCGGGTCCTTGTCGAGCAGCATCTCGATGGTGCCGAGGTCCATGCCCACCGCCACCAGCCGGGCCTGCGCCCCGTCGTGCAGATCGCGCTCGATCCGGCGCAGTTCGGCGGCGGAGGTGTCGACGGCGTCCCTCCTCGTCTCCGTCAACACCCGCACCCGTTCGGTGAGTTCACCCTGGTCGGAGCCGAGGACGGCGCGGGTCAGCAGGAAGTGGACCTGGAGCAGGCGCGCGGTGAAGAAGTGCGCGAAGAACAGCAGGACGAGCGCGAGAGCCGCGGCGCCGAGCGCGGACGTCTGATCGGTGACCCGTACGAAGCCGTACCAGTACCCGTCGGGCAGGATCCGCCACAGCCCCGCCGCGATCGCGAACCCCTCCAGCGGATAGACGACCAGCGCGGCCGGCAACACAGCCGTGATGAACCCCGCGGTCATGTCGACCGGCAGCCACAGCAGGTCCCGCCAGGTCGCCGGATCCCTCAGCATCCCGAAGGTCCGCGTCCACGGACCCGCGCCCTTCGGCAACGCCCGGTACGTGGGCGGGATCCGCACCCCGCCCCACTCGGCCGCGAGCACCCGCCGCCAGTCGGCGAAGATCCGCACCCCCGTCAGCACCCACGGCGTCGTGACGATGCCCACGCCGATCGGGATGAGCACGAGGGACACGAGGGAGAGGACGAAGCAGAGGACGGCTCCCGGGAGGGAGACCAGGGCCAGCGCCAGCCCCCGGAGCGCGGCGATCCCCAGGTCCCTCGGCCGCCCGCTTTTCGTGTCGTCGGTCATGGCGTCAGTCTCGCGGAGGCGCCGGCGGCGGTCACGGGGCCGAGCCCCCGGATCAGGGGGTGGTGCCAGATACACCCTCCCCGTCCGCCGCGAGCACCTTCGCCTCCACCTGCGGATCGAGCCCCTTGAACGTCCGGTTCTCCCGCAGGGGCGCGGTACCGCCGAGGCTCTGGAGCCACCGCCAGGTGTCGGCGACGGTCTCCTCGACGGGCCGGCAGCGCAGCCCCGTGGCGACCGCCCGGGACACATCGGCACTGTGCAGGGCGTCATGCATGTCGCTGCCCGGCGGCACCCACACCGGCAACTGGGTCCACGGCTCGATGCCCGCGTCCAGGATCACCTCGGGCTCGGTCCAGCGCAGCTCGGCGCTGCCGCCGACGGCCGCCGTACAGGCGTCGAGCAACTCGCCCATCGTGGCGTGCCCTTGCCGGCTCATCAGGTTGTACGGCCCGCTCAACTCCTGTTCCACCGCCCCCAGAACCCACTCCGCGAGGTCGCGGACGTCGACGTACTGGAGGGGAAGGTCCCGGGGCCCGGGCGCCAGCACCGGACCGCCGCGCGCGATCCGCCCCAGCCACCAGGGCAGCCGCCCCACGTTCTCGTACGGTCCGAGCAGCAACCCGGCCCGCACCAGCACCGAGCGGTCCGACCCGAACGCCTCGACGGCGGCGAGCTCACCGCCCCGCTTGTCGCGCGCGTAGTCGGTCCGCTCGGCGTCCGCCTCGGCACCCTCCACCAGCGGCGCGTGCTCGTCGTAGCCCGCGGGCGGGGCCCACTCGTACACCGAGCAGCTCGACACATAGACATACCGCCCGGCGCGGCCCCGCAGCAGCCGCGCCGAGTCCCGTACGGCACGCGGCGCCGCCGACCAGGTGTCCACGACGGCGTCCCACTCGTCCTCGGTCCCGGCGAGGGCGGCGAGGCCCTCGGGCGCGGTGCGGTCACCGAGCAGCGACCGCACCCCGGCCGGAGGCTCGTGCCGTCCCCGGTGGAAGACGGTCACCTCCCAGCCCCGCCCGAGAGCCGCCTCCACGACGGCCCGCCCCGCGAACTCCGTCCCACCCAGCACCAGAAGTCTCATACCGCCGACTCTGCCCGGGGCCGGCGCCGGACGGAACAGGGCTCTGCCGTCAGCAGAGGGCGGCCGGCGGGATCAGCGCCCGGCCGGCGGCGCGTACTTGTACCCGACCCGGCGGACGGTCCGGATGGTGTTCCGGTGCTCGGCGCCCAGTTTGCGGCGCAGCCGGGCGATGTGGACGTCGACGGTGCGGCCGTCGCCCACATGCCCGTAGCCCCACACCGTGGTGACCAGCTGATCCCGGGTGTGCACTCGGTGCGGGTTGGCCACCAGATGGGCGAGCAGCTCGAACTCCAGGTAGGTCAGATCGAGTTCACGCCCGTCGACCGCCGCGGTACGCCGTCCGGAGTCGACGGTGACGAGCGGGTCGCCGCCGATCTCGGCAGGCTCCGGGACCGGCGGCTGCCGGTCGGCCGGGACGAGCACCAGGTAGCCGATCATCGGCGGCTGTCCCGGCAGCGCGGGCAGGGCGTGCGGGGGAGCGGGCAGCCAGGTGGCGCCCGGGGGCAGGAGGTCCGCGATGTCGATCACCTCGTCCCGGTCCACGGCGCGCAGATGCTGCCGTGTGCCGTTGGACGAAGGAGAGTTGAGCGTGGCGGCGGAGGACAGGGAACGAGTGGTCGCCATGAGAGGTCAGCTCTTTCGCGCGAGAGGTCCGTCGTGGGAAGGAACGTCGTTCGCGCTGGCCGAAGGCCGGGGGTGACGGCTTTAGAGGGCCCGCGCGTTCACCGCGCGGCAACACACCCGGTCGAAGTCGTGGTGCTGACGGGAAGGCCAGAAGGGCTCCAGGTCATGGCGACCCGTCGCGGAGTGTTTCTGGAAGCCGGCCATGACCCCATTGAAGCAGACACCCGCTCGGCGCGGGACCCTTCGTCTCAGCCCTCCAGCCGTTTGTCCCAGGTCAGCGGTGTGACGTTGATCGCCTGCTGCGGGGAGCCGTCCCACTGCGTGGACAGCCCGGCCCCGGCGAGCGCGGCGACGACCTCGCGCCCGACACCGGTGGTGGTCTCCTCGGAGCCGTCGAACCCGCCGTAGTAGAGCGACAGTCCGTGCCCCTCGGCGGCATGCTCGACGACCTGCTGGTGGAAGAAGACGAAGCCGCGCGCGTCCTGCCGCTCGGCGCCGATCTCCGCCATGCCGCAGCTTCGGCAACAGGTGAAGTTCTCCCGGGCGGTGATGCCACTCGCCTCCAGCGCCCGGAAGGCCTCGGTGAGCCGCTCCGGATCGGTCACGCCCTGCCATGCCGCCTGCTCGTCGAGTCTCTCCCGCCACAGCCGGTCGACCAGCTCACGGGCCTGCGCGCCCGACACGGGCCGCTCTTCCTCGTCGTCGACCAGATACTCCTCGGCGGCCTCGGCGAGCGCCGCCCGGTCGTCGTACCCGCACCGCAGCAGCGTGCGCACCCGGCCCTCCACCTCCGCGCGCACCGCGTGGGGAAGCTCCGGCACCTCCTGCGGCGGATCCACGGCGACCGGCGTCCAGGTGAACCCCTCGCCCCAGCCGTCCCGCTGGAGCGCCCACCCCACCAGCGCGTCGGCCACCGCCTCGGTGTCCGCCACCACGGTGCCGAAGAAGCGCTCCCGGCTCTCGCGGTACTCCAGCCGGTAGTCCCCGCCGCGCTCGTGCCACACCTGGGCGAACACCTCCGGCACGTCCGGTATCCGCTGCATCACCAGCCAGCGGTCGCCGGGCTCCCCGAGCCGTCGCACGACCTCTCGCAGCCGCTGCTGGGACGGCCGCGCATACGTCTCGCCGTACTCCGTCCCGACCTTGACGGCCGGCCCCCGTTCGCTCTCCATGTCCCCCACCATGACACCCGCCACTGACATCGCGATCACCGCACGACGAAGGGGCGCCCACCAACGGGTGGACGCCCCTTCGCGAAACCCTGCGCGGATCAGACCTGGCCGGCCTTCTCCAGCGCGGAGCAGCACGTGTCGACGAGCAGGCGGGTCACGACGTAGGGGTCGACGTTGGCGTTCGGACGGCGGTCCTCGATGTAGCCCTTGCCGTCCTTCTCGACCTGCCACGGGATGCGCACCGAGGCGCCGCGGTCGGAGACGCCGTAGGAGTACTGGTCCCACGGGGCGGTCTCGTGCAGGCCGGTGAGGCGGTCGTCGATGCCAGCGCCGTAGTTCTTGACGTGGTCGAGCGGCTTGGAGCCCTCGCCGAGCGACTCACAGGCGGTGACGATGGCGTCGTAGCCCTCGCGCATCGCCTTGGTGGAGAAGTTGGTGTGCGCTCCGGCGCCGTTCCAGTCGCCCTTCACCGGCTTCGGGTCCAGCGTCGCGGCGACGCCGAAGTCCTCGGCGGTGCGGTAGAGCAGCCAGCGGGCCACCCACAGCTGGTCGGAGACCTCCAGCGGCGCCAGCGGGCCGACCTGGAACTCCCACTGGCCGGGCATGACCTCGGCGTTGATGCCGGACAGGCCGAGGCCCGCGGCCAGGCAGTTGTCCAGGTGCGCCTCGACGACGTCACGGCCGAAGATCTCGTCGGCGCCGACACCGCAGTAGTAGCCGCCCTGCGGGGCCGGGAAGCCGCCCTTGGGGAAGCCGAGCGGGTAGCCGTCCTGGAAGAACGTGTACTCCTGCTCGATACCGAAGATCGGCTCCTGCGCGGCGAACTTCTCCGCCACCTCGGTCAGCGCGGCCCGCGTGTTGGACGGGTGCGGGGTGAGGTCGATGTTCAGGACCTCGCAGAGCACCAGGATGTCGTCGCCGCCGCGGATCGGGTCCGGGCAGGTGAAGACCGGCTTGAGCACGCAGTCCGAGGCGTGACCCTCGGCCTGGTTGGTGGAGGACCCGTCGAAGCCCCAGATCGGCAGCGCGTCCAGACCGGCGGGCTCACCCGTGATGATCTTCGTCTTCGAACGCAGCTTGGCCGTCGGCTCGGTGCCGTCGATCCAGATGTACTCAGCCTTGAAGGTCACGGGCCACATCCTTCGGGGGTGTGTCTAGGCGCACTTGCGGGTGCTGCGGCGCTGCGGCACTGGGGCGCCGCTCTCGATGCCCGCGAGCCTGTCAACAGGCGATTTCCCGGTCATTGCTCCGATGTGAACCCCGTGTTACCTGGTGTTCGTGTGCTGCGACTCACGCAGCGGCGGCTGTGCCGAGCGGGGCCCGTACACGTACGCGGGCCCTGCCACCCGTGGCCGCGAGTGGCAGGACCCATGACACGTACGAGGTTGATGCTCCGCGTCTCACCCCACCTTCTCGATCACCGCACGGCGGATGAGGAACTTGCCGGGCTCGCGGACCTGCTCGAAGGCCGCGTTGTTGAGCAGCACACAGCTGCCGGAGACCGAGGTGACCTCCACCGTCGTGGACTTGTTGTTGTCCAGGTTGGTGACCTTCAGCTGGGTGCCGGCCGGGAACTGGCTGCTGGACGCGGCCGGAGCCCCGCCCTCGCCGGAGAGGGTGACGGTGGACCCGTTGCAGACCTGCTGCCCGGATGCCGCGCCGCCGCCGGCGTTGCCCGCGTTCTCGTCGTTCCCGGCATTGCCCGCGTCTCCGGCGTTGCCGGCGTCTCCCGCGTTGCCGGTGTCCCCGGCGCCCGCCGCGGGAGCGCTCGGCTGTGCGGCCTGGGAGTCCTGAGCCGACTCCCCGGCGACACAACCGGACGCTTCCTGCTGGACCTTGATCTGCGCGATGACGGCCTCGCGGTTGGCGATCCGGGCCTGCGACTGCGCGTCGGGATTGGCCCGTTGCCCCTCGATGAACTTCTCGTTGTTGCCGAGAGCCGTGGCGAGCCCCTGGCAGACGGTCGAATCCGCCGCGGACTTGACCGTCGGGGTCTGCGAGGCGTTCGAGGTGCTGGCCATGACGAAGGCACCGCCACCCGCCACCGTCGCCGCACCGACCAGCAGTGCGATCTTCTTCTGCGTGCTGAGGGTTCTCCTGCGCGACATGCGCGCCTCCTGGGGGGTAGGGGAGCGTACGTCGCTATGTACGAGATACCGAACGGTGTTACTCAGCGGTCACGGCAGTCGCTGAAGTAACGTACGTCACACCGCCCCTGACGTCTCGTCAACTCCTGCGAGACAGGGCGTCCTGTACGGCCTCGTCCGTGCGGCCGACCAGGGCCGTGCCGTCGTCCGCCGTGATGATCGGCCGCTGGATCAGCTTCGGGTGCTCGGCCAGCGCCTTCACCCACCGGTCCCGCGAAGCCTCGTCCCGCGCCCACTCCTTGACCCCGAGCTCCTTGGCGACGGCCTCCTGGGTCCGGGTGATGTCCCACGGCTCCAGTCCCAGCCGGTCGAGCACCTCCCGGATCTCGTCCTCGCTCGGCACGTCCTCCAGGTAGCGGCGGACGGTGTAGTCGGCTCCCTCGGCGTCGAGCAGGGTGAGGGCGCTGCGGCACTTGGAACAGGCCGGATTGATCCAGATCTCCATGCGGCCAACGGTATCCCGAGGGGGCGGTGTTCGAATTTTGCGCCCTCCTGGACGCGGCTCCCGGTGCGGGTGTGACGCGGTGGCAACTACGTTTCTGACCAGCGCATTTCCTGGACGTTCTGCCTCTGTTCCGGACTCCCCGATGTCAGTGGCGGGCACTAGAATGTACGTAGTGTTCGAGAGCGTCACCGGGGACCCCGGCCGACGCTCTGACCGCGACAGGAGGATGCCTGTGCCCGCTGCCGCACTGAAGCAGAAGCCCGCCCGCAAGCCGCTGCCCACCCAGTCCACCGCCAAGCACCCGGTGCTGCTCGATCTGCCCTACGCACCGCTGGAGAAGCGGCCCCTGCCGCCGGGCCGCCCGCGCGAGTGGTACATCACCCACAACCGTCGCCTCAAGGCCCTGCGCCTGGCGATAGCGCTGCTCGACTCGGGCGTCTACATGCCGAACCAGGCACGCGACGAGACGATCCGGGACACCGCGGAGACCATCGGCGTCCATCCGCCGTCGGACACGACGTGCCACATGGTCCGGGCGCTGATGCGGTACGCGCGGTAAGCCGTGACGCCGGGCGCCGTCCATTGTGGAGGGCGCCCGGCGTTGTGTCGTCGCCGTCGGGTGTTCGCAATCTCCGGACGGCTGGAACGGAGGGTCGCCGACCGGCTTCTCGTTTCGCCCGCGCTCGCTCGGCCCGCGCCTCCGCCGGGGAAATGCTGCGTCGGCTGCGGCTTTCGGTCGCGGGGCGGGTGAAAGGGATCCGGCGAGCGGGCACAAGGGTCGCCTCAGCATGACAACTCCCGCTTCAGCGGCGTCTGGAGCCGCGAGCGGGACATGACCGCGTCAGCGCGACAACTCCCGCTCCATCGGTGTCCGGAACCGAGGGCCACCCGGGCTGGTCTCCCCTGCGTCCGTGCTTGCTCGGCCTGCGCCGGGATGCTGCGTGGGCCGCGCCTCTCGGGGACGCGGGGTGGGTTGAACGGACCGGTGAGCGGGGGCAAGGGGCGCCTCAGCGCGACAACTCCCGCTCCAACGGCGTCCGGAACCTGGGCGTCACCCGAGCCGGTCCCACCCACCCCCGCACCCGCTCCACCTCAGCCGCGATCGTCGCCTCGGCCGTGTCGCGCTCCGCCTGCTCCAGGTCCGCGAGGAGCCGCCAGGCGATCTCGCCGTCCGGGCGCTGGGCCCACGCGCCGACGACCCGGCCGTTCCACCACACCGTCGGGCCCACATTGCCGCTCCGGTCGAACAGCGACGGACGCAGCTCCGGCGGCAGGTACCAGTCCCGCTGCTGCCATCCCATCGCGGTCGGGTCGAGCCCCGGCAGCAGTGCCGCCCACGGTTCCTCGGGGCCGGCCACCGGGTCGACGTCACCGTCGAGGACGTAACCCGTTCCCTCGTCGAGGGACACGGCCCGTGCCGCGATCGCCGTGAGCGCCCGGCGCACCTCCGTCACCCGCCACCCCGTCCACCACTTCAGGTCGGCCTCCGTGGCGGGCCCGCACACCGCCAGCCAGCGCCGCAGCAGCTCCGCCTGCGCGTCGGCCACGTCCAGCTCGGGATGGGCCGGCGCCACCGCCCACCGGAACTGCGAGGACGTCCAGGAGCCCAGCGGCCGTCCCCGCACGACCTTGCCCTCGACGCCGAGCACCCGCAGCAGCCGCGTCGCGACGGTGTGCACGCCCTCGTAGCTCTTGCCGGCCGCGTACACGAACTGCTCGCGCAACCGCGGTTCGTCCTGGGCGAGTTCGGCCGCCGTAGCCTGCCCGCGCCGGGCGAGCGCGGCCAGGGCCGACTCCTCGACCTCCTTCAGCCAGGCCGCGTCCGGGGCCCCCGCCTTGGCCATGTCCTTGACCAGCAAGGCCCGCTCCCGGGCGGCGACCGCGAGGCCGGTCGAGGCGTGCACGACGGCCGTGAGCTCGGTGGGGAACACGAACACGGTGTGCCGCATGCCGTGCATCCGGACCAGCGTCCGCTCCTCGTACAGCGCCCGCTCGGTCTCGGTGACCGTCTTCGCGGGGTCCGCGAGCCGCGCGCCCACGGCCAGGTACACGGTGGCCGGATCGGTACCGTGCAGCGCGACCAGTGACTCGGCGACCTCGGCCGGTCCCTTCGCCCGCGCCACCCCGGCCAGCCGGTGCCGCAGCCCCAGCCGGGCCCGCCGCTCCGCCACGCCGATGTGCCGCACCCCGTCACCCATCCCGGCCTCCACCCGTCACCACCGAAACACCCCTGTCGGCATCTTGCCGGACCCCACTGACAACGGCCTCGGCGCAGCGGAGGAACCAAGCTCTGCGTCCGCCCCCACCTCCACCCCTCCCGTCACCCGAACCGCCTCCCCGACGTGCGCTCACCCTGCCCTCGCACTTCACTGCAAGACAGGAGGTGACGGACCGCCCCAACGGGCGGCGCCACTGCGGGAGGTGTGATGGGGTTCGGTACACGACAGGCGGAGTGCGGGACGGCCGGGCGCAGGGCCGTCGATTCATGACGAGCCCGATCACCCCCGCCGACCGTTTCGTCCGCGGCAAGGGCGCCCGCAAGCGCGCCCCCCGCTCCGCGCACGGCGCCTGGATCCCCTCCGTCGACCGGCCGGACCCCGTCGCCGTACTGGAGCGGCAGGGACGCGACCGGCTGCCGGAACTGTTGCCGGTCAGGTACGGGCGGATGGTGTCGTCCCCGTTCGCCTTCCTGCGCGGCGGTGCCGCCGTGATGGCCGCCGATCTCGCCGCCGCACCGCACACCGGTCTCACCGTGCAGCTGTGCGGTGACGCCCACCTGCTCAACTTCGGCCTGTACACCTCCCCGGAAAGCGCCCTGCTGTTCGACGTCACCGACTTCGACGAGACGTTTCCGGGCCCGTTCGAGTGGGACGTCAAACGGCTCGCCGCCTCGGTCGCGGTGGCCGCCCGGGACAACGGCCACCCGGAGGCCAAGGTGGCCCGCGCCGCGCGGGAGGCCGTCACGGGGTACCGCATCGCGATGCGCCGGCTGGCCCGGCTCGGCGAGCTCGACGCCTGGTGCACCCGCGTCGACGCCGAGCGGCTGCTGCCCGTGGTCCGCTCCGCCCACCGGCACCCCCACCACCACGTCGAGGACAGTCTCGGACGCGCACGCCGCCGTACCAGCTTGCGGGCCTTCGGCAAGCTGACCGAGACGGTCGACGGTCGCCGGCGCATCATCCACGACCCGCCGCTCCTCGAACGCGCGGGCACCTCCGACATGGCCTCCCTGCGCAAGATCTTCAGCGACTACCGCTCGACCCTCTCCGAGGAACGCCAGCTGCTCCTCGACCGCTACCGCTTCGTCGACGCCGCCCGCAAGGTCGTCGGCGTCGGCAGCGTGGGCCTGCGCTGCTTCATCGTGCTGCTCGCCGGACGCGACGCGGGAGACCCGCTGTTCCTCCAGGTCAAGGAGGCACGGCAGTCCGTGCTGGAGGCCCATCTGCCGAGCGGGCCGTACGTCCACCCCGGCCACCGCGTCGTCGCGGGCCAGCGGCTGCTCCAGGCCGGCGGCGACATCTTCCTGGGCTGGATGTCGGGGCCGCAGGGGCGGGCGTACTACTGGCGTCAGCTGCGCGACACGAAGGGTTCGACGGACGTGGCGGGGATGGGCCCGGACGAGCTGAGCGCCTACGCCCGGCTGTGCGGCACCGTCCTCGCGCGGGCCCATGCCCGCTCCGGCGACCGCATCGCCATCGCGGGCTACCTGGGCGGCGCCGACACGTTCGACCACGCGGTGGCCGAGTTCGCCCTGGCCTACGCCGACCAGACGGTCACCGACCACAAGATCCTCACCAACGCCGTCGAGGCCGGGGTGGTCAGGGCCGCGCCCGAGATCTGACGTACGGACGTACCCGAGGTCTTCGAACTCCTACGGCCGCACGCTCACGACCGCGCGTGGCGCGAGGCCGGTGCCCGGTCGCCGAGACCCGCCAGCACGGTGGTCACGAACTCCCGCCGGTCCTCGGCGTGTTCCTCGAACCACGACCCCAGCATGTGCTCGGCGTCCGGCACATCGAACCGTGTGAACCGGGCGCGGGCGGCCAGCGCGTCCTGCACCGCCTCCGTCACCTCCGGCGGGATGATCACGTCCGTCCCCGGCACCGCGAGCACCGCCCGCCCTTCGTACGCCCGCAGCACATCCAGTGCGGGCGCTCCACGCCAGCCGCCCGGCCGGCGGATGATCTCGCTGAACCGGCCGTCCCCCTCGCCGAACGGCACGTCCCACGCCTCCCGCGCGTACACGGCGGGCGCGCACAGCCCCACCGCGGCCACCCGGTCCCCGTAGTGCCCGACGAGATCCGTCACCGTCTGTCCGCTCATGCTGAACCCGACGAGCACCAGCGGGCCGCCCGCCGGCACATGCGCGTCGATGACGGCGACGGCCTGCTCGAAGCGTCGCCGCAGGCTCAACTCACCCAGCGCACCGGTGCTTTCGCCGTGCCCCGAGAAGTCGAAGGCGAGCCCCCGGCAGCCGCGGGCCACGAAGTCGGCGAGCATCGGCAGCAACCGCTCCTTGCTGCCGACGCCGGCGCCGTGCAGCAGAACGGCGGTCGCCGTCTCCGGGCCGGCGGTGTCACCGCCGTACACCCCGCTGAGCAGTTCACCGTCGTAGGCGCATGTGAAAGAGGAGAGCTCGGTCATGGGCCCATTCATTCACAGCCGTCCCGGCCGTCCGGCCGCAGGGCCACTCGGGTCGCACCGGGTGAACTCCCGCCCCCGGAAAAGGAGATGCACACCGAGTGACCGCCTCCCTACCCTGGACATGCGTAACGGAGCTGTTCGCGCCGCTTCTCGCAGAGAAGGCGTCACTCTGCGGGTGCGGGGCTACTCTCTACGCACCGACGGACGGCCGCCCCTCCCCAGCGCCCCGTCGGGGACACGCACACCGCTCAGAACCGACCCACGCTCACGGAGGCCCGTGATGGGCACCATCGTCATGTCCGGGACCGTCGTCCTGGTGATCCTTGGATTCGGAAACCACGTCTACTGGCTGGCCGCGGTCGCTGTGCTCTTCCTGTACCTGCACTACGGCCGCAGCTCCTCCGCGCCGAGCGGCGGAGCCGGGGGTGCCGGCGGCTCCGGGGGAGGGGCCCCGTCGGCAGGCCCGATGCCTGCGGACTACCGCGCCTACCGCGACCGCCGCGACAAGCAGGCCAAGTGGGAGCGCCGCTACCGCCGCGAGCGCCCCCTGGAGTCCCGCCGTCAGGAGCGCGAGAAGAGCAAGTGAGACCACCTGTGGTGGTGACAGCCGAGGCAAGCGGCTGAGGTGCCCCCGGTCATGGGCCGGGGGCGCCCCCCACCTCACAGACCGGGGGCGCCCCACACCGGGAACCAGCGGCTCAGGTCCTGCTCGATCCGCAGATCGTTCCCCAGCACCGCCTTGACCCGCAGCTCCAGCGGGTTGTCGCGCCGCTGTGCCGTGCCGGGCAGCGGCGCGAAGGGGTAGAAGGTGCCGCGCTTGTAGAGATAGACGAGCGCGAGCCGCCGCCCCCGCTCGCCCTCCTCGTCCTGGAATCCCGCCAGCGAGCACAGCAGCTGCGGGCCGAAACCGTTGACCTCCATCGCGCTGTTCACCGCGTGCAGGTCGTTGACCAGCTCCGGCAGCTGGTCGGGGCCGCGCCGGGACACCAGCCACGAGTAGCCGTAGTCGTCCCGCGTCAGCTCCACCGGCCGGCCCTCGCGCTCGGCGTCCGCGTCCAGCAGCGCCTGGACCTCACGGTGGGTCTGCTCGAAGGCGGCGCCCTCGACCGTGGCGAAGCAGACCGCGCCGCTGCCCGTCGGCCGGAACCCGGCCGCCGCCTCCAGCGTCACCGCCGCCGACGGCAGCCCGAAGAGCTGGTCGAGATCGGGTACGACCGGTTTCGTACGGCCGAGCAGGATGTCCAGCAGTCCCATCTCACGCCCCTCCGGGAGTCGCCGCCTCGCCCAGTTCGGTGGAGATCCGCCCCAGCTGGTCGAGCCGCTGCTCCAGGCTCGGGTGGGTGGAGAAGATCTGCGCGATGCCGGGCTCCCGGCCGAGCGCCGGAGTGAAGTAGAACGCGTTGAAGGCCTGCGCCGTCCGCAGGTCCTTGGACGGGATCCGGGCGATGTCGCCGGAGACCTTGGTCAGCGCCGACGCCAGCGCCGAGGGCCGCCCGGTGAGCAGCGCCGCGGCCCGGTCGGCGGCCAGCTCCCGGTACCGGGACAGCGCCCGGATCAGCAGGAAGCTGATGGCGTACACCGCCGCCGACACCCCGAGTACGGCGGCGAGGATCGCGGCGGTGTTCTGGTCCCGCCGCCCGCCGCCGAGGAGCTGGCTGTAGAGGGCGAACCGCACGATCAGCCCCGCGATCACGCCCAGGAACGAGGCGACGGTGATCACCGCGACGTCCTTGTGCGCGACATGCGACAGCTCGTGCGCGAGCACACCCTCCAGCTCGTGCGGCTCCAGCCGGCGCAGCAGCCCGGTGGTCACACAGATCACGGCGTTGTCGGGGTTGCGTCCGGTGGCGAACGCGTTCGGCATATCCATGTCCGATACGGCGACGACGGGCTTGGGCATGTCGGCGATGGCACACAGCCGGTCGATCACCCCGTGCAGCTCGGGGTACTCCTCCCGCTCCACGACCCGCCCCCGCATCGCGAACAGCGCGATCCGGTCGGAGAACCAGTACTGGGCCCCCAGCAGCCCCGCCGCGACGACCACGACGAGCACCCAGGACTTCAGCAGCACGATCAACGCGGCGACGAACGCCACGTACAACAACCCGAGCAAAAAGAGAGTGATCCCCATCCGGGCGGTCAACCGCCGATCACTCCGGAACCGGCTCTGCATCTCGCATCACCCCGCGCACTCAGGCACTCGTCCCTCTGCCAGTGTGCACCCGACCACGCCCATGAACGGGTCCTGATCGGCCCTAGGAGCAGCAAAGAGCCGGTATCAGTACGTGCGGAAGTTGACGTAGCCCAGCAGGACGATCAGCGCCGCGACGCAGCCCAGGACGATCGCCGTGGACACCCAGCCCGACCGGCGCTGCCGCCGCGCCACATGATCGGCCTCGCCTCGGAACGGCACCGGACCGGGAGGGTTCTCCTTCCAGCGGGCGGCGAGCATACGGGCCCGCGCCGAGGGCTCCTTGTGCTCGGCGTCGTCGGCCCACCTCAGGTCGAACTCATGTTCCTGATCGTCGTGCTCGTGCCGCTCCGGCATCCCATACACCCCCGTGTGGTCTCCTCGGCAGAATAGAACATACGCCCGCGCTCCCGCTGTAGGTACAACAGCGGGGGCGCGGGCGTTCATGCCTCGACGAGGTGCTCGTCAGGCGTCGATCACACGTCGAAGTACAGCTCGAACTCGTGCGGGTGCGGACGCAGCTGGAGCGGGGCGATCTCGTTCGCGCGCTTGTAGTCGATCCACGTCTCGATCAGGTCCGGCGTGAAGACGTCGCCCTGGAGGAGGAACTCGTGGTCGCGCTCGAGGGAGTCGAGGACGGCCGGGAGGGAGGTCGGGACCTGCGCGACGTTCGCGTGCTCCTCGGGAGCCAGCTCGTAGAGGTCCTTGTCGATCGGCTCGGCCGGCTCGATCTTGTTCTTGATGCCGTCCAGACCGGCCAGCAGCAGGGCCGAGAAGGCCAGGTACGGGTTGCCGGAGGAGTCGGGCGCACGGAACTCGACGCGCTTGGCCTTCGGGTTCGACCCGGTGATCGGGATACGCATCGCGGCCGAGCGGTTGCGCTGCGAGTACACCAGGTTGATCGGCGCCTCGAAGCCCGGCACCAGACGGTGGTACGAGTTCACCGTCGGGTTGGTGAAGGCCAGCAGCGACGGGGCGTGCCGCAGGATGCCGCCGATGTAGTAGCGGGCGGTGTCCGACAGGCCCGCGTAACCGGCCTCGTCGTAGAACAGCGGCTGGCCGCCGGTCCACAGCGACTGGTGCACGTGCATGCCCGAGCCGTTGTCACCGAAGATCGGCTTCGGCATGAAGGTCGCGGTCTTGCCGTTGCGCCAGGCCACGTTCTTCACGATGTACTTGAAGAGCTGAAGGTCGTCGGCGGCGGCGAGCAGCGTGTTGAACTTGTAGTTGATCTCGGCCTGGCCGGCGGTGCCCACCTCGTGGTGCTGGCGCTCCACCTTCAGACCGGCACGGTCCAGCTCCAGGGAGATCTCGGCACGCAGGTCGGCGAAGTGGTCGACCGGCGGGGTCGGGAAGTAGCCGCCCTTGTAGCGGACCTTGTAACCCCGGTTGTCCTCCAGCGCACCGGTGTTCCAGGCGCCCGCCTCGGAGTCGATGTGGTAGAAGGACTCGTTCTCGGACGTCTTGAAACGGACGCTGTCGAAAACGTAGAACTCGGCCTCCGGACCGAAGTACGCGGTGTCCGCGATACCGGTCGAGGCGAGGTAGGCCTCGGCCTTCTTCGCCACGTTGCGCGGGTCACGGGAGTACTGCTCGCCCGTGATCGGGTCGTGGATGAAGAAGTTGATGTTGAGGGTCTTGTCGCGGCGGAAGGGGTCGACACGGGCCGTCGACAGGTCGGCACGCAGCGCCATGTCGGACTCGTGGATCGCCTGGAAACCGCGGATCGAGGATCCGTCGAAGGCGAGCTCGTCGTCCGGGTCGAACGCCTCGACGGGCACCGTGAAGTGCTGCATGACGCCCGGCAGGTCGCAGAACCGTACGTCGACGAACTTGACGTCCTCGTCCGCGATGAACTTCTTGGCCTCGTCGGCGTTCTGGAACATCCAGCTCCTCCTACTCCCGACCGTCCGTGCCGGGGTGGTAGTTCGTTCGTGCGGCCCGTGCGGTGGCACACGCTGACTTCGACCCTAGGGACGGGTGATTTCTCGGGCGTGACCCGTTTGTTTCACCCACGTTAACCGGACATCCCGTACCTCACCCCACCTGTCCGTATCGCAAAACGGGCACAGTACCGTGGTCGGGTGGACAAGAGGCAAGCAATCGGATCCTGGCTCTCCGGCCCCCGCGCGGCCGCCGAGAACGCCGGTGTCGACTTCGGATACCGGGGTCAGCAGCTCGGCCTGCCGGAGGAGGGGCCGGGCTCCATCGCCCGCCCGGGACGACGGCTCGGAGCACTCGCCGTGGACTGGGGGATCTGCGTCCTGATCGCATACGGTCTCCTCACCGACGGCTACGGTCAGGCGACCAGCAACTGGGCCCTGCTGCTCTTCTTCGTCATGGGCGTCCTGACCGTCGGCACGATCGGCTTCACCCCGGGCAAGCGCCTCTTCGGCCTGCGCGTGGTCACCCTGGAGACCGGCACGGTCAACCCGCTGCGCGCCCTGCTGCGCACGGCCCTGCTGTGCCTGGCCGTCCCGGCCCTCATCTGGGACCGCGACGGCCGCGGGCTGCACGACCGGCTGGCGGGGACCGTCGAGGTGCGCATCTAGCGGTCGTACGACGAAGGGGGCGCCCGGTGTGGAACCGGGCGCCCCCTTTCTCGTACGAGGGGAATCAGCGGGCCTTCGGCCCGCCCTTCGGCAGCTTCATGCCCTTCGGCATGGGCCCCTTCGGCAACGGCATGTTGCTCATCAGGTCGCCCATGGCCTTCAGCCGGTCGTTGGTGGCGGTCACCTGGGGGCCGGTCAGCACGCGCGGCAGCTTGAGCATGGTGGTCCGCAGCTTCTTCAGCTCGACCTGGCCCTCGCCCGTGCCCACGATCAGGTCGTGCACCGGCACGTCCGCGACGACGCGGTTCATCTTCCGCTTCTCGGCGGCCAGCAGGCTCTTCACCCGGTTCGGGTTGCCCTCCGCGACCAGCACGATGCCCGCCTTGCCGACGGCCCGGTGGACCACGTCCTGGCTGCGGTTCATCGACACCGCGGGGGTCGTCGTCCAGCCCCGGCCGATGTTGTCCAGCACGGCCGCTGCGGCGCCCGGCTGGCCCTCCATCTGCCCGAAGGCCGCCCGCTCGGCCCGGCGCCCGAACACGATCGCCGACGCGAGGAAGGCGAGCAGCAGGCCCAGGATGCCGAGATAGATGGGGTGACCGATCAAGAAACCGATCGCGAGGAAGACACCGAAGGTGACGATTCCGACTGCCGCGAGTACAAGACCGATCTTCTTGTCGGCCCTGCGGGTCATCTTGTAGGTCAGAGCGATCTGCTTCAGTCGCCCGGGGTTCGCAGCGTCCGCTGCGGGTTCCTTCCTCGCCATGCCACGAAGTCTACGTGGCCCCACAAGCGCCTACGACGGCAGCGTCCTCAGAGGCGGGGAGCGGGGGTCTGCTCGAGGACGCGCTGTGCCTCGACGCGGTCCTTGGCGCGGCGGCGGTCCTCCAGTACGGACGTCCAGGCGTTGCGACGGGCGGTGCGCTGGCCGCTGCTCATCAGCAGCGACTCGACGGCACGGAGTGCAGTGGTGAACGACGGAATGGCGGTGGCGCGAACCGGCGCGGCCTGCATGGTGGAGGTCCCCCCTCGGGAATGACGGCTTCGGTGAGTGGTGCACGGGGCGTACAACCAGAGTCACTGATTGGTGTTACCAGGGCGTGACCGACCGGTCAAACACCAATGAAGCCTTAATGCGCCGCCCGAAAAGCTTGACGCGGCCCTGACGGTGCCCCTATCTGCGGGGACGTCCAGGACCGCGTCAACTCGTCGCTGTCGGGGGGTGTTTGCTTGTGCGCGGATTCACACGCGCACGGTGGCACCCCGTGCCATCAGACCGCCTGGGAGGCGATGTACGTACCCCGCTTCTCGACCGCCATCTGGTACAGCCGGCCGGCCCGGTACGAGGAGCGCACCAGCGGTCCGGACATCACGCCGGAGAAGCCGATCTGCTCGGCCTCGTCCTTCAGCTCCACGAACTCCTGCGGCTTGACCCAGCGCTCCACGGGGTGGTGCCGCACGCTCGGGCGCAGGTACTGCGTGATGGTGACCAGCTCGCAGCCCGCGTCGTGCAGCTGCTTCAGCGCGTCGCTGATCTCCTCACGGGTCTCGCCCATGCCGAGGATCAGGTTGGACTTCGTCACCAGGCCGTAGTCGCGGGCCTCGGTGATGACCTTCAGGGAGCGCTCGTAGCGGAAGCCGGGGCGGATGCGCTTGAAGATCCGGGGGACCGTCTCGACGTTGTGCGCGAAGACCTCGGGGCGGGAGGCGAAGACCTCCTGGAGCAGCTCCGGCACGGCGTTGAAGTCCGGGGCGAGCAGCTCGACCTTGGTGCGGCCGGCCTCGCGCCCGGCGGTCTGCTCGTGGATCTGGCGGACCGTCTCGGCGTACAGCCAGGCGCCGCCGTCCGGGAGGTCGTCGCGGGCGACGCCGGTGATGGTGGCGTAGTTCAGGTCCATGGTGACCACGGACTCGCCGACCCGGCGCGGCTCGTCAAGGTCGAGCGCCTCGGGCTTGCCGGTGTCGATCTGGCAGAAGTCGCAGCGCCGGGTGCACTGGTCGCCGCCGATGAGGAAGGTCGCCTCGCGGTCCTCCCAGCACTCGTAGATGTTCGGGCAGCCGGCTTCCTGGCAGACCGTGTGCAGGCCCTCGCTCTTCACGAGGTTCTGCATCTTCGTGTACTCGGGGCCCATTTTCGCCCGGGTCTTGATCCACTCGGGCTTGCGCTCGATGGGGGTCTGGCTGTTGCGGACCTCCAGGCGCAGCATCTTGCGTCCGTCGGGTGCGACTGCGGACACGACCGGCTCCCTAGCGATTGATTCTTCGGCGTCACCCAGGGTACGCCCGTTGATTTGTTGCCCGGCGTGGGCGCTGACCTTTGCTGGGGGCTGCCGCCCCCAGCCCCCCGCTTCGGCCTGAACGGCCTCGTCCTCAAACGCCGGACGGGCTGACAGACACCGGCGTCTTCTCCACCGACCGCGGCTTCAGCTCGGCGTTCTCCAGTACGTCCTTCAGGTGCCGCTCGACGACCGGCAGCACCTCGTCGATCGTGACGTCCCGGCCGAGCTCGTTCGACAGCGAGGCGACGCCCGCGTCGCGGATCCCGCACGGGATGATCCGGTCGAACCACTTGTTGTCCGGGTTCACGTTCAGCGCGAAGCCGTGCATGGTCACGCCCTTGGCGACCCGGATGCCGATCGCCGCGATCTTGCGGTCCTCGCGCCGCTGGCCGGCGTTGGAGGGGGCGTACTCGGGGCCGTCCAGACGCGGGTCGAACTCCTCGTCGGTGAGGCGGGGGTCGAAGTCCAGGGCCAGGCCGCCGAGCGCGGGGCGCTGCTCCACCGGGTCGCCCAGCACCCATACGCCGCTGCGGCCCTCGACCCGGGTGGTCTCCAGGCCGAACTCCGTGCACGTGCGGATCAGGGCCTCCTCCAGCCGCCGTACGTGCGCCACGACGTCCACCGGGCGGGGCAGCTTCTGGATCGGGTAGCCGACCAGCTGGCCGGGACCGTGCCAGGTGATCTTGCCGCCGCGGTCGACGTCGATGACCGGCGTGCCGTCCAGGGGCCGCTCGTTGTCCGCCGTGCGCCGGCCCGCCGTATAGACCGGAGGGTGTTCGAGCAGCAGGACCGTGTCGGAGATCTCGTCCTCGAACCGGGCCGCGTGCACCCGGCGCTGCTCGTCCCACGCCTGCTGGTACTCGACGGCGTCCGCGCCGAATCCCATGCGGACGAACCGCAACTCACTCACGGCAAGCGCCTCCCTGGAAGCAGCCTTGAAAGTCGTAAGGCACAAAGCGTGCCTACGCCACTGTACGACCGGGGCGTTCGAGTGCGGTCTCGCGGTCTGCGTCAGCCCGGTAGGGCAATCCTCACACGATCGGATGAATAGGCGGCGTAATGTGCGATCGACTGCTTACTCTCCGCTACATTCGCGCCGTTCGAGAGGCCAAAAGGGCAGCTCACCGGCAATCCGGGCACTCGGTGGCCGTATGGCTCTGCGAGGCCCGAAAGGCAGGAGACCGCACCGCAGATGACGGAACGACCCGCGCAGCGCACTCCCAACCGCCAGCTCGCCGCGCTCATCGCAGAAGCGGGATTCTCCAACGCGGGTCTCGCCCGCCGAGTGGACCAGCTCGGCCTCGAACACGGGCTTGATCTCAGATACGACAAGACATCGGTCACCCGCTGGCTGCGCGGACAGCAGCCGCGCGGCACCACGCCGGCCCTCATCGCCGAGGTCTTCACACGCCGCCTCGGCCGTCGGCTCAGCGCCCAGGACCTCGGGCTCGACGCCTGCGCGCCCGTGTACGCCGGGCTGGAGTTCGCCGCGTCGCCCGAGGAGGCCGTCGACATCGTCAGCGGACTGTGGCGCAAGGACTCCGGCAGCCACGCCGAACTCCGCAAGATCGCCTTCACCCCGGCCGGGCTCGTCGTGCCCAGCCGGGACTGGCTGATCGGCCGCGCCGACGACAAGGTCGCCCGCGGCGAACCGCTCGCCCGCATCCCGGCCCAGGTCCGTCCCGCGGCGGTGCCCCGCCAGCGCGGCCAGGCCGAGCGCGGCCCCGGCCAGAAGGTCACCGGCGGCGACATCGCCGCGCTGCGCTCGGTCGGCGAGCTGTTCCGCTCCCTCGACGACATGTACGGCGGCGGCCACGCCCGGCAGGCGCTCGTGCGCTATCTGGAGCACGAGTGCGAGCCGATGCTGCGCGGTACCTACGGCGAGCAGACCGGCCGCCGCCTGTTCGCGGCCGCCGCCGACCTCACGCGGCTCGCGGGCTGGACGTCGTACGACATCGCCGCGCACGGGCTCGCGCAGCGGTACTTCGTGCAGTCGCTGCGGCTCGCCCAGGCCGCGGGGGACCGGCCCTACGGCTCCTACGTCCTGGTCACCATGAGCCGCCAGGCCGTCTATCTCGGGCACGGCCGTGAGGCCGTCCAGCTGGCCCGGGTGGCCCAGCAGGGGGTGGGCACGGGCGCGCCGCCGGTGGTGCAGGCACTGCTGCACGCCTGCGAGGCGCGCGGGCACGGCGTGCTGGGGGAGGTGCGCGCCTGTACGGCCTCCCTGGTGCGGGCCGAGCGCGCCCTGGAGGCGGCACGTCCCGGCGACGACGTGCCGTACTGGGCCCGGTTCTTCGACGAGGCGCAGCTGGCCGACGAGTTCGGGCACTGTCACCGGGATCTTCAGCAGTTCCGCGCGGCGGCCCAGCACGCCGAGCGTTCCCTGCAACTGCGGGCACCCGCCTATGCCCGCAGCCGGCTGTTCTGCCGCGTGGTGCTCGCCTCCGCCCGTCTGGGGCTCGGTGAACTCGACCAGGCGTGTTCCCTGGGGGCGGAGGCGGCCGGACAGGCTGTCGAGATGCGGTCGGTGCGGGCGATCGAGTACGTCAAGGACTTCGAGCGGAGGTTGGAGCCGTATCGGGACGCGGCGCCCGTGCGGGGGTACCGGGACAAGGTCGCGGCGCTGTTGTAGGCCGCGCCCGCGCGGGGTGTCTCAGGCCGCCGCCCTTAACGGCTCCGCCCGGTGCATCGAGCCCGCCGCGCCCAGATCCGACAGGATCGCCGCGGCGGCCCGGTGCGCCGAGTGGAGCGCGCCCTGGACCGTGCTGGTGTCCCGGTGGTCGCCGCAGACGTACAGGCCGGCCAGGAGGCGCACCGGGCGGCGCAGGTCGTGCGGTGGGCGCATCGCCGGGACGGCCTCCGGGGTGTGCTGCACGGCGAGGGTCTCCCAGCGGGCCGTGGAGGTGCCGTAGAGGCGGGACAGGTGCATCCGTACGGCCGTGTCGATGTCGGGCGGCGGGGTGCCCAGCACCGTCGAGGAGATCAGGGCCCGGCCCGCCGGGGCGCGGGTCGGGTCGACCTGGCTGATCACCGCCGTGTGCGCGACCGGGCCGCCCCGGTCGGCGTCCAGCAGGAGCGCGGCGCCGGTGGTGGGCGGTTCGTCGGTGGTGTGGTGGACGACCGTCACCGGATGGAAGTCCGGCACCCGCAGCCCCGGCAGCAGTTCGGCGGCGGTCCGCGCGTCCGTCGCCACCAGGACGGCCCGGCACCGTATCTCGCCGTGCTCCGCCGTGGTCACGGACGTCGTGGCCACCGAGGTGACCCGCACCCCGGTGTGCACGGTCCCCGGCGGCAGTGCCTGCGCCAGCAGCTCCGGCAGAGCCTCCGCGCCGCCCTCGGGCACGCACAGCCGCCCGCTGGCGAAGGCGCGCAGGGCCAGATCCGCGCAGCGGCTGGACGTCGCCAGCTCCGGGTCGCACAGCAGGGCGGCCAGCAGCGGCCGCAGGAAGCCGTCGATCGTGCGCGCGGGAAGCCCGCGTGCCGCCAGGGCCTCGGCGGCCGGCAACTCCGGTCGGGCCAGCAGCCGTTCGACCGGGGAGGAGGCGAAACGGGCGAGTGCGGCGCCGAGTCGGGCCTGGTCCACGGCGGAGCCCAGCGGGGCGCCCGCGCGCACCCTCGGGATCGACGCCTGTCCCGCGACGCCCCGCACGGACGAGGGCCGAGGGGCGCTTGCCAGGGCGCGCACCGCGTGCAATGCGCCCCTCGCGCGCCTGGCGCCCATCGCGCTCGGCACCGCTCCCGCGCGCTGCCGACGTCCGTCGCTGTGCAGCAGGACACCTGGCGCGAAGGGGCGCAACGCCAGGTTGTCGAGACCTGGGGTCAGGCGTAGTTCGGGATACGACGTGGACAGCAGTTGCCCGATCCGGTCGAGCCGGAACCCGTCGACCTTCTCGGTCGCCATGCGGCCGCCCGGGCAAGGGGCGGCCTCCAGGACTGCCGTCGTTATTCCTGCGCTGGTCAGGCGATGTGCCGCGGAGAGTCCGGCGACCCCGGCTCCCACGATGACGACGTCCGCCTGGTACGCGGGCTCAAGCACGTGCCCCTCCTCGAGGTTGCGCGGCCGGTGGAGACGTCATGCCCCCAACAGGCTCCGGGAATACCCGAGTTCGGGACGAGGTTAGGGCGGTGATCGGTCAGCAACAGTCGCGCATCGACAGAGCACGGTCGCACGGCGGTCGCATACGGACTTCCCGGTCCGGTCGGCGGTCACCTCGCCGCGGCCCGGATCGCCCCCTCGATCTCCGGGAACGCGAAGGTGAACCCTGACTCCAACAGGCGGGTGGGCAGCACCCGTTGACTGCCGAGAACGTCCCCCGCCATCTCGCCGAGCACTGTCCGCAGCACCGGCGCGGGCACCTGGAACAACGTGGGCCGGTGCAGCACCCGGCCCATCGCCTCGGTGATCTCACGGTTCGTCAGCGGCTGTGGGGCGGTCACATTGAACGGGCCGGACAGGTCGTCCCGGTCGATCAGATGCCGGATGGCGGCCACCTCGTCGTGCAGCGAGACGAAGGACCAGTACTGCCGCCCGTCGCCCAGCCGCCCGCCGACGCCGGCCTTGAACAGCGGGAACAGCCGTCCCCAGGCCCCGCCGTCGCGGGCCACCACCAGCCCCGTGCGCGGGAACACCGTCCGCACGCCCGCCTCGCGCGCGGGCGCCGCCGCGCCCTCCCAGTCGACGACCAGCGAGGGCAGGAAACCCTCGCCGGGCGGGGCGCTCTCGTCGACGGCCCGCTCACCGGTCTCGCCGTAGTAGCCGATCGCGCTGCCGTTCACGAAGACCCGCGGTCGCCGCTCCGGCTCCAGTGAGGCCATGGCCTCGGCGAGCGCCGCCGTGCCCCGCACCCGCCCGGACCGCAACGTCGCCTTGTACGCGTCCGTCCAGCGCCGCGAACCCACGTTCGCCCCCGCCAGATTGACCACCGCGTCGCACCCCGCGAGCCCCGCCGCGTCCACGGACCCGCCGTCCGGGTCCCACCGCACCTCGTCCTTGGACCTCGGCGCGCGGCGCACCAGCCGTACCACTTCGTGCCCGTCGTCGAGCAGGGAGCGCACCAGAGCACCGCCGATGAGGCCGGAGGAGCCCGCCACCAAGATTCTTGAACGTTCCATGAGATCCATCCTGCCCGTGACCCGATAAAGCCCTGGTTGGCATCCCTTCCCCCGGACGTAGGGTGGCGCTCATGCCCGCACCGCACCAGTCGCCGAACATACGCATCGCCCTGCCGGACGACGACGAGGAACTGTCCGCCCTCGACCGCGGCACATGGTCCACGCTGCACGCGGTCACCCCACGCCCGCAGCCGCCGTACGCCCCCTTCTTCGACGAGCGCCACGCTCCCGGCGACCACCTCGTCGCCGAGCTCGACCGCCACATCGTCGGCTATGTCCGGCTGGCCTTCGCCACCCCGCTCGTCTCCAACGCGCACGTGCGGCAGATCCAGGGCTTCGCCGTCGCCGACGAGGCCCGTGGCCGGGGCGTCGGCCGGGCGCTGATCCGCGCGGCCGTCGAGGAGGCCCGCCGCAGGGGCGCGCGCCGCCTCACCCTGCGCGTCCTCGGGCACAACACACCGGCGCGCAAGCTGTACGAGGCGGAGGGGTTCGTGGTGGAGGGGGTGCTGCCGGAGGAGTTCTTCCTGGACGGCCGCTATGTGGACGACGTGGTGATGGGGCGCATGCTCTGACCGCCCTCGCGGCCTGCCTCAGGAGGTGACCAGTTCCCCCGTGTCCACGGGTGCCGTCGCGTTCGCGGCGCGTTCGGCGTCCGCGGCGACCTCGGCCGCCGTCAGGACGTAGCCGGTCTCGTCGTCGGAGGTGGAGCGGGCGAAGACGACGCCGAACACCTTGCCGTCGGTGGTCAGCAGCGGGCCGCCCGAGTTGCCGGGGCGCACGGTGGAACGGATCGAGTAGATCTCGCGGGTGACGGTGTCGTCGTTGTAGATGTTCTGGCCCGTCGCCTGTACGCGGTTCGCGACCGTCGCCGCCTGGAGGTTCAGGTCGCCGTCCTCCGGGTAGCCCGCGACGACCGCCGAGTCGCCGCGCGAGGCGTCGTCGTCGAATCCCAGGACGGGGGCGCGCAGCTCGGGGACGTACAGCACCGCGACGTCCCGCGCCGGATCGAAGAGCACCACGCGTGACTCGTACGACCGCCCGACGCCGCCGACCCGGACGGCGGGCGCGTCGATGCCGGCCACCACGTGGGCGTTGGTCATCACATGCTCCGGGGCGTAGACGAAACCGCTGCCCTCGCGGCCCTGGGTGCCCGAGGCGCCCTCGATCTTGACGGTGCTGAGCTTGGCCGCGTTGGTCGCGGCCGCCGTCACGCTGTCGCCGGAGGGCTCGGCGACCTCGGCGGTGGACTCGTTCTCGAACGGGTTGAAGACCTGTGGGAAGCCTGCCTCGGTGAGCGCGGAGGTGGCGCGGGAGAACCAGGCCGGAGTGGTGTCCGGCATGGCGTCCTGCACGGTGCCGAGGAGCCGGGAGTCCCGGATCGCCGCCGTGAGCACCGGCGAGGAGGACGCGGCGAGGACGCTGGCCGCGACCCAGGCCACGATCAGCACGGCCACCGAGTTGGCCACGGCGCCGCCGACGCCGTCGGCCACCCTGAGCGGTCCGCGGTCCAGCTCCCGGCGCAGCCGCAGCGCCAGCCGTCCCGCCAGCTCGTGCACCACCACGGCCGGCACCAGCACGGTGAGCACCGCGGTCACCGTCGCCTGCGTCGTGCCCGGCGTGACCAGGTCCATCATCCACGGCAGGATCCATACGCCGATCACCGCGCCGCCCACGAAGCCGGCGAGCGACACACAGCCGGCGACCAGTCCCCGGCGGTAGCCGGACGCCGCGTAGGCCAGGATCACCAGCAACAGCAGGATGTCGAGCAGGTCCACTGAGCCGCCTTTCTCTCGGACCCCTTAGTACGCGCGTCAGCCGCCCGTTGATCAGCACACACGCCCACGCAAACCGGGAACCGGCCACGCTGCGTGCACCAGGAGAAACGCCCTGGACCGGGACGATGGTTCCACCGCGTGTCACACCACACATCGCGGGCGGACGGGATCCGTCGGACAGTAGGACCATGCGTGTCTTCCGACGGGTCACCCGAGGGGTCTTCCCAGGCACACGGGGGAGACGAAGACCTCGTGCCGTACGAATACCTTGGGCTGCGCGGATGTGGGAGGCGGGGTGGGTCGCGCGGAGTGGGGGAAGCGAGGGGGAGGGGGCTGGTGTCTCGCCTTCGGTGGAGGGTGGGCGGGGAGGGTCGGATGCGGGGGATGGCGGGAGTGCCGCGCACGCAATCGGTGCGGGGTCTGTAGCGGGATCGGAACGGACGGCCCAGAAGGCCGAGGGCCAGGCGGGCTCCGGCCGGGCCGAGGGCGATGTGCCCGAAGTCCGGGAGCGGCCCGAGGGCCCTGAGCCGCCCCAGGCCCGGCGCAAGGCCCGGATCAGGCGCCGGCTTCGCATCGAGCGGCACGGAGCGATCCTGCGGCCGTCCGGAGCCGAGCCGGGGACCGGAGTCCCGCAGACAGCCGCCGGGACAGGGCCGTGGGCCGGTGCTCAGGAGACGTCCGAGCCGCGGCAGCCCGTCGGCATCCACCGGACACCTCCGGATCAGCGGCCGATTGGAGCCCCGGAGAGCGAGCCACCGGCTGGTACGCACCGGACACCCCCGGATCGGCAGCCGACCCGAGCCCCACGGACACCCGAGGCCAGGCCACCGGCTGGTCCCCACCGGACGCCGGAGGCTCAGCAGCCCGCCGGCACCCACCAGACACCCGGGCCCGGGCAATCGGCCGAGCCCGCCCAGACTCAACGGCCGGCCGCCACCCCCCACACCTCCACCCCCAGCCCGTCGACAGCCGACCCCCATGCCCCCCGTATGCACCGGAAGTCCCGCTCCAAGCTCCGGGCCGAGCGGGGGCGGGAGCGAGGGGTGCGGGGGTCCGGCGCAGGGCAGGTGCCCCGGATTCGGCGGCAGCTTCCCTACGAGCGGCAGGGCCGGTTTCGACGGCGGCCCGCGTACGGGGCCGGCAACCCCGGCGAGGCCGCCCGCTCGGCGCGGGCCGCGCGTCCGCACCGGTGGATCGAGGCCCGGCTGGAGCCCTTCCTCCGGCAGCAGCGTCGGATCTGGTCGCGGAGCGGTCCCGGGGCTCGTGTCCCCGTCGGGCTGCTCGTGGTGCTCGCCTGTCTTCCGGGGCTCGCCGCCCTGTTCGCGCTGGTGCTCTGCGCGCGCGGGGTCGAGCGGAGCGTCGAGGCGGGCGAGCGGCCCGTCGCGGCCCGGCAAGCGGGGGCGTACCGGGCGCCCATGCCGCGCATCGTGCCGCGGACGGCCTGGCTGGACGGCGACGCCCGGCGGGCGCAGCCGCCCCCTCGGTACGACGACGAGGTCGTCGCCGTGTTCGTGCATCACACCGACTCGCCCAACGGATACGACTGCGCCGACGTCCCCCGCATCATCCGGGACGTGTACACCGGCCAGACCGGCTCACGCGACTGGGACGACATCGGCTACAACTTCCTCGTCGACCGCTGCGGCACCGTCTACGAGGGCCGCGCGGGCGGCATCACCCGCCCCGTCACCGGCGCCCACACCCAGGGCTTCAACCACCGCACCACCGGCATCGCGGCCATCGGCACCTTCACGGCCGGCGTACCCGTGCCCAAGGCGATGACCGACGCGATCGCCGCGATCGCCGCCTGGAAGCTGGGGCTCTCCGGCACCGACCCCCGCTCGGCGGTCCGGCTCACCTCCAGCAACAGCCACAGCCGCTACTCCGCCGGCACCAACGCCACCTTCCCCGCCGTCGCCGGCCACAGCATGGGCTACATGACCAGCTGCCCCGGCGCGGCCCTGAGCGCCCGCATCCCGGAGATCAGGGAGGCCGCCGCCCGCCTCCAGGGCAGGCCCTGAGCGCTCACCGGCGCCCCAGATAGACCCCCACCGCCCGCTGGAGCGCCTTCCCCTGGCTCCCCACCGGCCGCTCCCACTCCCCGAGGTACTCCACGGCCCTGCCGCCCGCCCCCGTCTTGAACAGCAGCCGCCCGAGCAACCGGCCCTCGGTCAGGCTCGGCGTGACGGAACGCAGGTCGTACGTCCGTGCCCCCGCCTGCCGGGCGTCCCCCAGCATCCGCCACAACAGCGCGCTGCTCGGCCGCAGTTCCCGCCCCCGTCTACCGGAGGCGGCGTACGAGTGCCACACCCGGGAACCGACGCTGATCATGAGCGCCGCGGAGAGCACCTCACCGTCGTACTCGGCGACGTAGAGCCGCAGCCGGTCCTCGTCCACGGAGTTCAGGGCCGCCCACATGCGCTGGAAGTAGCTCAGCGGGCGGGCCCGGAACCCGTCGCGTTCGGCGGTCGCGGTGTACAGACGGTAGAACTCCGGCAGGTCGGCGGCCGTGGCCCAGGACACATGCACACCCGCCCGCTCCGCCGTGCGCAGGGACTGCTCCCAGCGCGGGGCGAGCGCGTCGCGCAACTCGTCCATCGAGCGCCCCGCCAGCGGCACATGGCAGCCGTAGCGCGGCTGACCGAGGCCGAAGCCGCTGCCGTGCCCCTCCGCGCACCGCCGCCACCCGAGCCGCCCCAGCCGCTCCGCGACGTCCAGCGCCTGTCCGTCGAGGCCGTCGGCGGGCAGATCGTGCAGATCGCGTACGTCGGGGTCGGCGACGCCCGCCGCGACGGTGTCCGCCTCCCAGTGCCGTACGACCAGCGGCGGTCCGATCCGGAGCGAGAACGCCCCGCGCCCCTCCACATGGGCGACCAGGGCGTCCAGCCAGCGGTCCACCCGTGGCGCCCGCCAGTCGATCCCGGGGCCGTCCGGGAGGTAGGCGAGGCAGCGCCGGGTGCCGGGCAGCGGGCGGTACAGGACCAGCGCCGACGCGATCAGGACCTCACCGGCGGGCCCGTCCTCGAACCAGCCGACGCTCTCGGAGTGCCAGCCGGGCTTCACATCCGCCCACTCGGGAATCTGGAGGTGGCTCGCGTCGGGGTACAGCCGCAGATGGGCCAGGTGGTCCTCGCGCGTGATCTCCCGTACGTACGGGCTGGTCATGGGCTGAATGCTCCTGTTCGGGGCGGCCACCGTAAGCCGGAGATCACACACCGGGTCAAGAGACGGAGAGTGAACCTTCCCGGAAGGCACAACCCTCACAGGCTTCTCGTAGCGGGCTCAAGGGGCGCCCCGAGACAGCCTTCCTATCGTCATGGACACGTACCGACCGGAGGTGGGGATCATGAGCAGCAGCAGCGGTGGCGGTAACAGCGGCAAGCGTGTCTGGACGGTCGTCTGCGCGGTCGCGACCGTCGTCCTGGGGCCGGCCGCCGTCACGGCCTCCGCGCTGGACCAGGCCAACAAGGCGCCGATGCACCACGCGGTGAGGGCCGAGCAGACCCAGGCGTACATCCCGTCCGACCCGAGCCGGAGGCGGGTCGTGGCCTGAGGTGCGGCCGGCGGTCCGAGGCCTCAGTCCTTGAATCGCTCCCACAGCCTGGGGAAACGCTCCGCGAGCGCCCGCTCGTTCTCGAAGTCGACCGGCGCGCCCCCTGGTTCCGGGGGCGCGGGCGGGATGCCGAGGTCGGGGGCGACCGTGCCGGTGAGTTGCTCGTACGCCTCGTCCGCGGCGTAGCCGAGCTCCTCGCCGTCGCCGTCGAACTCCTCGTCGAAGTCGTCCAACAGGTCGGCCAGCGAGTCGGGGTCGTGCACCCCGCCCTCGTACACCTCGCGGCCCTGGCCGATCAGCCAGCACCGGAAGAAGTCGAACGCGTCGTCGCTGGCTCCGTCCAGCAGGACCCAGGCGGCGCCCCACAGGTCCCAGGTGTACGCGCGGTTGTAGCGGGCCTCGAAGTGACGGGCGAAGTCGAGCACCGCGTCGGGGTCCCGTTGGAGAAGCCGTTCCACCAGCAGGTCGGCCTGCTCCTCCGGGTCACCCTCGGCGCCTTCACGGGTGCCGTCCACCAGCTCCCAGAACTCGGTCTCGTCCATCACGGGTCAAGCATCGGCCCTGGGCGGGTGGGGCGCACGTGGAGTGTGGCGGATTGTTATGCGCGATCTCCCGAGCGCCTTGCGGCACCCACGGCACGGAACCCCGTTGTCCCCCCCTCACCCGCGATACAGCTCAGCCAGCCGTATCGCATCGTCGGCGAACCGCTCCCTCAGCTCCGGCGGCGCCAGCACCTCCACCTCCGGACCGAGCGCCGCGAGCTGGGTGTGGGCGACCTCCTCGGACTCCACCGGCAGCGTCAGCGTCACCCAGCCCTCCCCGTCCGGGACACCGGCCGTCTCCAGTGCCTCCCGCGCGGACCCCGGATCCACGGTGTACGGCAGTCTGCGCACCCCGCCCGGGGACACCCGCACCACCACCTCGGCCCGCAGCAGGGACCGCGCGAACTGCTCGGCCCGCTCCTCCCAGAAGCCCGGCAGATCGAACTCCTCGTCCCGCTCGAACCGCTCGTCACCGCTGTCCACGGCGGTGAACCGGTCGATCCGGTACACCCGGAACACCCCATGCCCCGCCACCCGGGCGCACAGATACCAGACGCCCGCCTTCAGCACGAGCCCGTACGGCTCCAGCTCCCGCTCGACCTCGCTCTCCCCGCGCCGGTACCGCGCCACGATCCGCCGGTCGTCCCACACCGCGTCCGCGACGGCCGGCAGCAGCTCGGGAGTCTTCGGTTCCTTGAACCAGTTCGGGGCGTCCAGATGGAATCGCTGGGTCGCCGTACGGGAGGCGTCACGCAGGGAGGGCAGCAGCGCGGCGGACACCTTCAGCCGCGCGGCGGACGCGGCGTCCTCCAGCCCCATCTCCCGCAGCGCGCCCGGCACCCCACTGAGGAACAGCGCCTCGGCCTCGCTCCGCGCGAGCCCCGTCAGCCTGGTCCGATAGCCCCCGATGAGCCGGTACCCACCGGCCCGCCCCCGGTCCGCGTACACCGGAACGCCCGCCTCCGACAACGCCTGCGCGTCCCGTGTCACGGTCCGCTCCGACACCTCCAGCTCGCGCGCCAGCTCGGCGGCGGTCATGGACGGCCGGGACTGGAGCAACAGCACCATCTTGATCAGCCGGGCAGCGCGCATACGGCCATGATGCCGGGGCCCACTGACAACGAAGGGGTACGGCAGCCGCCGTACCCCTTCGTCGAGGACCAGGAAGGTCAGCCCTTACAGGCCGTACTTCTCCCGCGCCTCCTTGACCGCCGTCGCCTTGACCTCGCCCCGCTTCGCGAGCTGGGCCAGGGCCGCCACGACGATCGACTCGGCGTCGACGCCGAAGTGGCGGCGGGCCGCCTCGCGGGTGTCGGACAGGCCGAAGCCGTCGGCACCGAGGGAGGAGTAGTCCTGCTCGACCCACTGCGCGATCTGGTCGGGGACCTGGCGCATGTAGTCGGAGACGGCGAGGACCGGGCCCTCGGCGCCGTGCAGTGCCTGACGGACGTACGGCAGGCGCTCCTCGCCCCGCAGCAGCGCCGCGTCCGCCTCCAGGGCGTCCCGGCGCAGCTCCGTCCAGGACGTCGCCGACCAGACGTCGGCGGCCACGCCCCACTCCTCGGCGAGCAGCCGCTGCGCCTTCAGGGCCCAGTGGATCGCCGTGCCGGAGCCGAGCAGCTGGATGCGCGGGGCGTTCGCCGGCACGGTCACGCCCGCCGACTCCGCCGTGTTGAAGCGGTACAGGCCCTTGACGATGCCCTCGTCGATCCCGCTCACCGCCGGCTTGGCCGGCTGCGGCAGCGGCTCGTTGTAGACGGTGAGGTAGTAGAAGACGTTCGGGTCCTCGTCCGGCGCCGCCTCGCCGTACATCCGGCGCAGACCGTCCTTGACGATCGCCGCGACCTCGTAGGCGAAGGCCGGGTCGTACGTCAGCGCCGCCGGGTTCGTCGCCGCGATCACCGGCGAGTGACCGTCGGCGTGCTGGAGGCCCTCGCCCGTCAGGGTCGTACGGCCCGCCGTCGCGCCGACCAGGAAGCCGCGGCCGAGCTGGTCGCCGAGCTGCCACATCTGGTCGGCCGTGCGCTGCCAGCCGAACATCGAGTAGAAGATGTAGAACGGGATCATCGCCTCGCCGTGCGTCGCGTACGCGGTGGACGCGGCGATGAAGTCGGCCATCGAACCGGCCTCGGTGATCCCCTCGTTGAGGATCTGGCCGTTCTTGGCCTCCTTGTAGTACATCAGCTGGTCACGGTCGACCGGCTCGTACGTCTGGCCCTTGGGGGAGTAGATCCCGAGGGACGGGAAGAGCGACTCCATACCGAAGGTGCGCGCCTCGTCGGGGACGATCGGCACCCAGCGGCTGCCCGTCTCCTTGTCGCGGACCAGGTCCTTGACCAGGCGGACGAAGGCCATCGTGGTCGCCACGTTCTGCGAGCCCGAGCCCTTGTCGAAGGAGGCGAACGCCTTGTCGGCCGGGGCCGGCAGCGGGGCCACCGGGTGGACGCGACGGGCCGGGGCCGGGCCGCCGAGGGCCGCGCGGGTCTCCTGGAGGTAGCGGACCTCGGGCGAGTCGGCGCCGGGGTGGCCGTAGGGCACGACCCCGTCGACGAACTGGGCGTCGGAGATGGGCAGCTCGAGAAGGTCACGCATGTTCTTGAACTCGTCCACCGACAGCTTCTTCATCTGGTGGTTGGCGTTCTTCGACGCGAAGCCCTCGCCGAGGGTGTGGCCCTTGACCGTCTGGGCCAGGATCACGGTCGGCGCGCCCTTGAACTCGACGGCGGCCTTGTAGGCGGCGTACACCTTGCGCGCCTCGTGGCCACCGCGGGAGAGGTGGAAGCACTCGAGGATCTTGTCGTCGCTCAGCAGCTTCGCCATCTCGACGAGCGCCGGGTCCTTGCCGAAGAAGTCCTCGCGGATATAGGCGGCGTCGCGGGTCTGGTACGTCTGCACCTGCGCGTCGGGTACCTCGCGCAGGCGGCGTACCAGCGCGCCGGTGGTGTCGAGCTGGAACAGCTCGTCCCACGCCGTGCCCCACAGCGTCTTCACGACGTTCCAGCCGGCGCCGCGGAACTGCGCCTCCAGCTCCTGAACGATCTTGAAGTTGGCGCGGACCGGGCCGTCGAGGCGCTGGAGGTTGCAGTTGATGACGAAGGTCAGGTTGTCCAGGCCCTCGCGGGAGGCCAGGGCGAGGGCCGCCGTGGACTCCGGTTCGTCCATCTCGCCGTCGCCGAGGAACGCCCAGACGTGGGAGTTCGAGACGTCCTTGACGCCGCGCGCGGTCAGATAGCGGTTGAAACGCGCCTGGTAGATCGCCGACAGCGGGCCGAGGCCCATGGAGACGGTGGGGAACTCCCACAGCCAGGGCAGGCGGCGGGGGTGCGGGTACGACGGCAGGCCGTTGCCGCCGGCCTCCTGGCGGAAGTTGTCCAGGTGCTGCTCGGTGAGACGGCCGTCGAGGAAGGCGCGGGCGTAGATGCCGGGGGAGGCGTGGCCCTGGATGTAGAGCTGGTCGCCGGAGCCGTCCGCCTCCTTGCCCTTGAAGAAGTGGTTGAAGCCGGTCTCGTAGAGCCAGGCCGCGGAGGCGAAGGTGGCGATGTGGCCGCCGACGCCGTGTTTCGAGCCGCGGGTCACCATGGCGGCCGCGTTCCAGCGGTTCCACGCGGTGATCCGGCGCTCCATCGCCTCGTCACCGGGCGCGGACGGCTCGGCGGAGGTCGGGATGGTGTTGACGTAGTCGGTCTCGAGGAGCTTGGGCAGCGCGATGCCGTTGCCCTCGGCCCGTTCCAGCGTGCGGCGCATCAGGTACGCCGCGCGATGCGGCCCGGCAGCCTTGGCGACCGCGTCCAGCGAGGCCTGCCATTCGGCGGTCTCCTCGGGGTCGCGGTCAGGGAGCTGGTCGAGCTCGCTCGGCTGGATGGCGTTGGGGTCGGTCATGTCGCCGCCTTCCTCAGTCGAAGGGGGTTCCCTCGTCGTCAAGGGTTCGGGGGTGCCCTAGGTCTTTGGCAGGACAGGGCGGGCGGACTTCGGTGCGGGGTCGATGTGTGACTCCGTCGCGTGTCCGTCGGCGACTGTAACTCGCTGATCGATGATCGATCAAAGGTTGGCGACCCAAAAGGGCTCGATCGCGAGAAATTGGCATCCGGTGCCGGACCATCAGGCACGCGGTGCCGTGTTTTCCCTGCTCACCTGAGTTGCGGGCGGCTAGCTTGGGCGGCCCGCGTCGACCGGAGGCGCTGAACGTCGGTGGGGTCCCGGCGGCCTTCTCGGTGCCGGGATCCCAGCGACGCTCAGGAGGCGGGCGTACTCACCCGGTGACCGTCCGCCCGGTCGTGCCCGGGTCCGCCCGTCCGGTCGTGGACGGCGGGCCCTCCTGGTCCTGGGCGTGGTCCCGTTCCATGTGCTCGTGCTGTTGGCGGTGGCGGGAGGACTGCTCCCGGGTGATCACCTCGGTGGCGGCGCCGACGGCCACCGCGACCGGCCAGGCCATCGCTCCGGCGACGGTCATGCCGCCGAGCAGGCCGTAGAAGGCCAGCTTGCGGGGTGAGGGGACCAGGGAGGTCGCCGTCGCCGCCGCCGAGGTCGCGGCCGTCGAGGTCGCCTTGCGGGCGCCCGAGAACATGTCGCCCGGCGTCACATAGGGAATGGGGACCCGTGGGTGCGCGGTGTGCAGGTGCACCACCTTGCCGCCGGACCGTTTCCGGTCGGCCTGGCCGTTGCCGGCCTCGGCCGGGGTGGACTGGTCCGCGTGCCGGGTCTGCGTCTGTGGGGAAGTCATCGCCGTCCTCCCCTGCTCGGGGATGGGGGTACTGGGTCTTCCCAGCCGCCTTCCATGACCTCACCCGGCTAAACCCGACCTGACCGGACACTTCGCCCAGGTCGGCGGGGGCGCGGATCAGGCCGTGGCCGCCACCGGGCGCCCGCTCGTGCCGAACGCCTTCCAGAGCTGCATGGCCAGGCGCACCAGGACCGCCTCGAGAAGGGCGATGGCCACCTGGGTCAGGATCGTGCTGAGGATGTGCGGCATGATCAGCCGCCTTTCATGTGCGTCGTACTGGGTACGACTCCTTTGTCCGGCCCGATGTCATCCGGCGGACCGCACCCGGGTGTCTTCAGGGTGAACTTTCCCCAGCGTGCCGATGGCGCCCCTGGCCGCCGCGGGCACCAGCACCGACCCCGCCGCCGTCGCCAGCGCGATCGTCCAGCCCGCCGGGCCGAGCGGCCGGCTGCCGAAGAAGTGGCTGAGCCCCGGCACGGTCACGACCACGCCCAGCACCACCAGGGACCCCGCCACGGCGATGGCGACCACCGGATCGCGGCCCGCGTCCTGAAGCGTCTGGAACAGCTGGGACGTCACCAGGGCGACCAGCGCGACGGTGTCGGCGCGCGCCCGGGTACCGGTCGCACGGGCGATGATCCAGGCGGTGCCGGCCGCGACGGTGGTGACCGTGGCGCGCAGCCGGATGTGCCGGGTCAGGGCCTGGCCGAGCGAGGCCTCCGGGCCCTCGGCGAGCAACTGGTCCCGGTCGGCGGCGGGCGGCCGGGCCGCGATGGCCATGGCGGGCAGCATGTCGGTGAGCACGTTGACCAGCAGCAGCTGGCGCGCGTTCAGCGCACTGCGCCCGGTCAGCAGCGTGGTCGCCAGGGTGAACGCGATCTCCCCCAGGTTGCCGCCGAGCAGGATCCCCAGCGCCTTGCGCACCGAGGCCCACATGGCCCGTCCCTCGACGAACGCGTCGACGATGGTCTCGATCCGGTCGTCGGTGACGACCATGTCGGCCGCGGCCCGAGCGGCCGGCGTCGCCCGTGAGCCGAGCGCGATGCCGACGTCGGCGATCCGGATGGCGGGCGCGTCGTTGGCGCCGTCGCCGGTGACGGCGACGATCCGGCCGGCCGAGCGCAGCGCGCTGACGATACGGACCTTGTGCGCCGGGGTGGTCCGGGCGAACACGGTGATGTCCGGCAGCGTCCTGGCCAGCTCCGCGTCGTCGAGGGCGTCCAGCTCCGCCCCCGTCATCAGGCGCGGCTCCTCCTCGGGGCGCAGCTCCCGGGCGATGGCGGCGGCCGTGCTCGGGTGGTCCCCGGTGACCATGACGATCCGCACCCCGGCCCGGGACAGCCGGTCCACGCTCTCGGCGGCGGTGGCCCGCACCGGGTCGGCGAGCCCCAGCAGCCCCAGCAGACACAGGCCGTCCACGCCCTCGTCGTCGAGCTCGCCGTCGTCGTGCGGGGCGCCCTCGGGCAGCACGCGCTCGGCCACCGCCAGCACCCTCAGACCGCGTCTGGCCAGCCGGTCGACCTCCGCCTCCGTCTCCTCGCGCACCCCGTCGTCGAACGGCCGCGTGACGTCCCCCCGGCGCACCCGGTCACAGCGCGCCAGCACGACCTCCGGCGCGCCCTTGACGACGATCCGCGCCTCGCCGTCCGTCCGCCCCCGCACGGCGTGGAAGCCACGCCCCGGCTCGAACGGCAGCTCGGCGAGGCGCTCCCAGGTGTCCGTACCCAGCCCGGCCGCGCGGGCCGGAGCCGCGCCCAGCAGCTCGGCCCCCGCCGCGATGGCCCGGTCGGTGGGATGGGTGAGGTCCGCCGCGGCCCCCGGCGGCCCGGCCAGGGCGGCCGTGGCGACGATCCGCCGCAGCGCCGGCCCGACCCGCTCCGGCGCACCGCGCTGCACACCGTCGGAGACCTGCTGAAGACTGATCCGGCCCTCGGTGAGCGTGCCGGTCTTGTCGAAGCACAGCACGTCGGTGCGGCCCAGTGCCTCGATGGTGGAGGCGCTGCGGACCAGGGTGTCGCGGGTGGACAGCCGGCGGGCCGCCGCCAGCTCCGCGACCGTGGCGACGAACGGCAGCCCCTCCGGTACGGCCGCCACGCACAGGCTGACCGCCGAGCCCAGGGCCGAGCCCAACGGCCGTCCGCGCAGCATGTCGACGGCGAACAGGACCACGCCCGCGCCGACGGACAACGGCAGGAACCAGCGGCCCAGCGCCTTCAGCCGCCGCTCCACCCCGCTCTCCGGCGGTCCGCTCTCGGGGCCCGCCTCGCCCGCGCTGCCCGCCTCGGTGGCCGTGCCGGTGGCCACGACCACGCCGAGCGCGTGACCGGCCGCCACCGTCGTGCCCTCGTACAGCATCGACGTGCGGTCCGCGACCGCGCGGGCCGAGGTCGGAGCCGCGGTCTTGGTGACGGGCAGCGACTCGCCGGTCAGGCTGGACTCGTCCACCTCCAGCCCCTGGGCCCGCACCACCCGGCAGTCCGCCGGCACCGAGTCGCCGGCCCGCAGCTCGATCACATCGCCGCGCACCAGGTGCTCACCGGCCGTCTCCACCGCCTCCGCCCGGCCGGGCCGCAGCACCCGCACCCGCACCGAGGTGGCCTCGACCAGCCGCTCCGCCGCGTCGTCGGCCTGCTGCCGCTGCACCCCGCCGACCAGCGCGTCCACGCCGAGCACCCCGCCGATCAGCACGGCGTCCAGCACGGAGCCGAGCGCCGCCGAGATACCGCCGCCGATCGCGAGGATGGGGGTGAGCGGATTGGCCAGCTCCTCCGCGACCCGGCCGATCAGGGTGACGGCGCCGTCGTGGTGGTCGTCCCCCTCGAACTGGCGGCGCCGCGCGGCCTCCGCCTCGTCCAGACCCCGGGACGAGGTACCGAGCCGGGCCATCACCTGACGTACCGCCATCGCGTGCCAGGGGGTGTGCCCGGTGGCCGCCGGCGCGGGGCGGCCGTGCAGCCGCCACCCCGCCCAGAGACCGGCCGACATCCCGGCGATCGTCACGCCGTCGGCCACCAGCCGGGCCCGTTCCCAGGCACGCGGACGGGGCACCAGCAGCGCGAGCGCCGAGCCCGCGGCGGCACCGGCGCCCTCCAGCCGGGCGCACAGCCTGCTGATCCGCCGGGCCTCCGGCAGAGCGGTCAGCAGCAGGTGGACGACATCCGGTGGGGCGGCGACATCGGCGTCCCAGGGCACGTGCCGGGGGTCGGAGATCGACCCGAGGCCCAGGTCCGCGCGGACCAGGGCACGCCGGGTGCGCGCCGAGATCACGGCCACCCCGTGCCCCTGGGCCTGGAGGGACCGCACCAGCGCGGCCGTGCGCCGGTGCCCGGTCGGCACGGCCTCGTCCAGACCGAAGCGCAGATGCAGTCCGGGCGGGCCGCCCACCAGCCGCACCCGGCCGCACTGCTGTGCCGCGCGCACCAAGTGGTGGGCCAGCGGATGCAGTTGGGGAACCAGAGCGGCCACGGCCACCGGCATCCCCTCCCGCACCACGAGTACGACCCGCGCCCCCCGCTCGCCCCACTCCCGGGCCTGCGCGACGGCGTCCGGGGGCAGCGCGCCGGTGTCCGGCACACCGTCGGAGGGGTCGTCGAAGGGCCGCAACTCCCAGCCGCGCGGCCGCGGTTCGGGGGCGCCGACCCGCTGCCGGCTTCCGGCCGTCCCCTCCGCCTCCACCAGCTCGTGGATCCGTACGTGGATCTCGTCGTCGCCGGGCCCGCCGTCCGGACCTCCGGGCTCGGCGGCGTCCCCGGGTCTCCTGCTCTCCGGGATGCCCTGCGGCTGACCCTCGGCGGGCGGGGAACCGGGCGTCGGCAGGAGCAGCACGCCCTCGACGGTCCAGTCGCGGCCGGCCAGCACCCGGGCGTCGAGCACCACGGTGTCGATCCGGTCCAGGCGCCGCAGCACCTCCGGGCGCAGCACCAGGGCGCCCCGGTCGGACACGGCCCGGCCCACCGTGGCGGCGAACGCCTCGCGGCCGGACAGGGGCCCGCGCGGCGTTCCCGCGATCAGCAGGGCGATCCCCCGGTCGTGGCTCAGCGTGCTGAGTGTGGTCAGCCCGTACGCCGCGAGCGCCACCGGCGCCGCCACGTTCGCGTACCGCTCGCCCGGGCCCGGCGGCAGCGGCGCGGGGCGCTTATGGGCCGGCACCGCGTCATGGCGGTACGTCCCCTCGTGCACGGCCAGCCTGCCCGCCCACTTCGCCCACGCCGTGCGCCGTGCCCGCACCTCCGCGAACCGGGCGGCGGCCAGCGTGGCGGCCACCGTGGCGCCGAGCGGCCGGAAGGTCAGCGTCGTCGCCAGCAGGTTCGCCACGGTGAAGCCGCGTTCCGTGGCGGTGTAGCCGATCCGGCGGGCGAGGCCCTCGCGCAGGGGCGGCGTGGACTCCGCGAGCTGGATCGCCGACAGCACCAGCGGATGCAGCCCGCGCAGCCGCAGCGCGTCCCCCACCGCCGTGACCCCGACCGCCAGCACCCCGGCCCCGAGCCGCACCGCCGCACCGACCTGCGCCCGCGGATCCCCGGGGTAACCGACGGTGGGCCGCCCCCGGTCCGCACCGCCCGGCCCTCGGGCCGCGTCACGCGGCGCGCCCTGCCGGCCGGCCGCGCCGGACGGCGCGCTCGGCGCTTCGGTGGCCTCGCCGGGTGTGCTCCGCTCCTCGGGTTCGCGGTGTTCCGCGTCCTGCGCCTCGGCGGCGTCCTGTCCCTCGGCGGCCTCGCCCGGTGCGCTCTGTCCGTCGGCCCCGTCACCGACCGAGGCATCCGCCGCCGCGACCATCCCGGCGATGGCGTCCAGGTCGGCGTCCGGTCCGCAGCCGACGTACACGCAGCCCAGCGTGCCGTTCACCTCGGCGCGGCTCACCCCCGGCATCCGGCGCAGCGCCGCCTCCAGGCCGCGAGCCGCCGTCACCGTGCCGGGCTGTCCCAGCCGCCGGAGCTCGATCTGCACGCCTCCGGAGGTGGGCCACAGGCCGGGCGCACCGCCGCGCACCAGCGGCCCGAGCACCGGCAGCACCCCCGGTACGGCACCCAGTCCCCGAGCCACAGCCCGTGCCACCGTCGCGGCCGAGGCCACCGTGCCGAGCGTGGAGGGCAGTACGGACCCGGCGAGAACGGAGGTGAGCTGGGTCCAGATCACGCGGCCTCCACCTCGGCGACGGGAGTCGTGAGCACCGCCGCCTCGGAGGGAGACACGGCTCCCACCAGTATTGATGCGCCTCAACAACCCCGCTCGTCACAGCGGACTCCGGCTGGGCCGGGTGGAGGAGTGCCCTCGTCGCACCCGCTGAGCGCTGGGGCCTGTCAGCCCTCGTGCCGCGGAGCGCACCCGAGCACATGCGCCTTGACGATCTCGGCGATCCGCGGATCGCGGCGCTGGAACGCCGCCACCAGCTCCTCGTGCTCCTCCGCGTACGACTGCTGCACGGTCCCCAGCCACCGGATCGACAGCGCCGTGAACACCTCGATGCCGAGGCCCTCCCAGGTGTGCAGCAGCACGGAGTTGCCCGCCGCGCGGACCAGTTCCCGGTGGAAGGCGACCGTGTGCCGCACCTGGGCCGTGCCGTCGGCCAGGCGGTCGGCGTCGTAGAGGGCGGCGACATGGGGTTCGAGGGCCGAGCAGTCCTCGGCGAGGCGCGCGGCCGCGAGTTCGGCGGCGATGGCCTCCAGACCGGCCCGGACCGGGTAGCTCTCCTCCAGGTCGGCGGCCGTCAGATTCCGTACCCGCACGCCCTTGTTGGGCGCGGACTCGATCAGCCGCAGCGACTCCAGCTCGCGCAGGGCCTCGCGCACGGGCGTCTGGCTGACCTCCAGCTCGGTCGCGATCCGCCGCTCCACGATCCGCTCGCCCGGCTGCCAGCGACCGCTGATGATCCCCTCCAGGATGTGCTCGCGGATCTGTTCGCGCAGCGAGTGGATGACGGGGGCGGTCATGAGGGCTCCTTAGACGGGGCCCACAGGCCCCCGGGGGCGTTTTGACGTTTAGACAATACGGCCGGGACCCCGCGCGGGAGGGGCGCACGGGGGCGCTTTTGCGCAGGTGAGACGAGACTTACACACCTGCATGGCGATGCCCCCGCCCGGAGACTTCCGGACGGGGGCATCGAACAGCCGTACCCAGGAGGGGGTTACAGGCCGAGCTCGACCTCGAACTCGCCCGCCTCCAGGATCGCCTTGACCGCGGTCAGGTAACGGGCCGCGTCGGCGCCGTCCACCAGACGGTGGTCGTAGGAGAGGGTCAGGTACGTCATGTCGCGGACGCCGATGACCGTGCCCTCCTCGGTCTCGATGACCGCCGGGCGCTTGACCGTGGCACCGATGCCGAGGATCGCGACCTGGCCCGGCGGCACGATGATCGTGTCGAAGAGCGCGCCGCGCGAACCGGTGTTGGAGATCGTGAAGGTCGCGCCGGACAGCTCGTCGGGCGTGATCTTGTTGGCGCGGACCTTGCCGGCCAGCTCCGCCGTGGCCTTCGCGATACCGGCGAGGTTGAGGTCGCCCGCGTGCTTGATGACCGGGGTCATCAGGCCCTTCTCGGAGTCCACCGCGATTCCGACGCTCTCGGAGTCGAAGTAGGTGATCGTGCCCTCGGCCTCGTTGATCTTGGCGTTGATGACCGGGTGGGCCTTCAGCGCCTGGGCCGCCGCCTTCACGAAGAACGGCATCGGGGAGAGCTTGACGCCCTCGCGCGCGGCGAAGGAGTCCTTGGCCTGCGCACGCAGCCGCATCAGGCGGGTGACGTCGACCTCGACGACCGAGGACAGCTGCGCCTGCTCGTGCAGCGCCTTGACCATGTTGTCGCCGATGACCTTGCGGATGCGCGGCATCTTGACGGTCTGGCCACGGAGGGGGGAGACCTCCAGGGCCGGCGCCTTCTTGGCGGCCGGAGCGGCGGCAGCGGCCGGAGCCGGGGCGGCAGCGGCGGCCTTCGCGGCCTCGGCGGCGGCGACGACGTCCTGCTTGCGGATACGGCCGCCGACGCCGGTGCCCTTGACGGTGGCCAGGTCGACGCCGTGCTCGGCGGCGAGCTTGCGCACCAGCGGGGTGACGTAGGCGCCCTCGTCGGTCGGCTTGGCGGCGGCCGGAGCGGCCGGAGCCGGGGTGACCGGAGCCGGCGCGGCCGGCGCGGGGGCCGGGGCGGCGGGCTGGGCCGGAGCCGGGGCGGCAGCGGCGGGGGCGGCCGGAGCGGCCGGAGCCGCGGGGGCAGCCGGAGCCGCGGGCGCGGCCGGGGCGGCCGGAGCCGGAGCGGCGGCGGGGGCCGGAGCCTCCTGGGCCGGGGCGGCGGCCGGAGCGGCACCCTGGGCGCCGATGACGGCCAGCTTGGCGCCGACCTCGGCCGTCTCGTCCTCGCCGACCACGATCTCCAGCAGGGTGCCGGACGCGGGGGCGGGGATCTCGGTGTCGACCTTGTCCGTCGACACCTCGAGCAGCGGCTCGTCGGCCTCGACGCTGTCACCGACCGACTTCAGCCAGCGGGTGACGGTGCCCTCGGTGACGGACTCGCCGAGCGCGGGCAGGACCACGTCCGTGCCCTCGGCGCTGCCGCCGCCGGCGGCGGCCTCGGCGGTGGGCGCCGGGGCCGGGGCGGCCTGCTCGGTGGACGGGGCCGCGGCCTGCGGGGCCGGCTCCGGCTCGGCGGCCGGGGCGGGCTCGGCGGCGGGGGCCGGGGCGGCAGCGGGCGCACCGGAGCCGTCGTCGATCAGGGCCAGCTCGGCGCCGACCTCGACCGTCTCGTCCTCGGCGACCTTGATGGAGGCCAGGACGCCGGTGGCCGGCGAGGGGATCTCGGTGTCGACCTTGTCGGTGGAGACCTCGAGCAGCGGCTCGTCGGCCTCGACGCGCTCACCCTCGGCCTTCAGCCAGCGGGTGACAGTGCCCTCGGTGACGCTCTCGCCGAGCGCCGGAAGGGTTACGGAAACCGCCATGGTTTCGGTTGCTCCTAACGAATTGCGGAAGTCTGTGTCGTCGCTTCGACGTGTTACGACCGAGGGTCAGTCGTGCGAGTGCAGCGGCTTGCCGGCCAGGGCCAGGTGGGCCTCGCCGAGCGCCTCGTTCTGCGTCGGGTGGGCGTGGATGAGCTGGGCGACCTCGGCCGGCAGCGCCTCCCAGTTGTAGATCAGCTGGGCCTCGCCGACCTGCTCTCCCATGCGGTCGCCGACCATGTGGACGCCGACCACCGCGCCGTCCTTGACCTGGACGAGCTTGATCTCGCCCGCGGTGTTCAGGATCTTGCTCTTGCCGTTGCCCGCCAGGTTGTACTTCAGAGCGACGACCTTGTCCGCACCGTAGATCTCCTTGGCCTTGGCCTCGGTGATACCGACGGAGGCGACCTCCGGGTGGCAGTAGGTCACGCGGGGGACACCGTCGTAGTCGATCGGAACGGTCTTCAGACCGGCCAGACGCTCCGCCACCAGGATGCCCTCGGCGAAGCCGACGTGCGCGAGCTGGAGGGTCGGGACCAGGTCGCCGACCGCCGAGATCGTCGGGACGTTCGTGCGCATGTACTCGTCGACGAGGACGTAGCCGCGGTCCATGGCGACGCCCTGCTCCTCGTAGCCGAGACCGGCGGAGACCGGGCCGCGGCCGACGGCGACCAGCAGGACCTCGGCCTCGAACTCCTTGCCGTCGGCGAGGGAGACCTTGACGCCGTCCTGGGTGTACTCGGCCTTCTGGAAGAAGGTGCCCAGGTTGAACTTGATGCCGCGCTTGCGGAACGCGCGCTCCAGGAGCTTGGAGGAGTTCTCGTCCTCGACCGGGACGAGGTGCTTCAGGCCCTCGATGACGGTCACGTCGGAGCCGAAGGACTTCCACGCGGAGGCGAACTCGACGCCGATGACGCCGCCGCCCAGGATGATCGCGGACTTGGGCACGCGGTCCAGGACGAGGGCGTGGTCGGAGGAGATGATCCGGTCGCCGTCGATCTCCAGGCCGGGCAGCGACTTCGGCACGGAGCCGGTCGCCAGCAGCACGTGGCGGCCCTGGACACGCTGACCGTTCACGTCGACGGAGGTGGGGGAGGACAGTCGGCCCTCGCCCTCGATGTACGTCACCTTGCGGGAGGCGACGAGACCCTGGAGGCCCTTGTACAGGCCGGAGATCACGCCGTCCTTGTACTTGTGGACCCCGGCGATGTCGATGCCCTCGAAGGTGGCCTTCACACCGAACTGCTCGCTCTCGCGGGCCTGGTCGGCGATCTCGCCCGCGTGGAGCAGGGCCTTGGTGGGGATGCAACCCCGGTGCAGGCAGGTGCCGCCGACCTTGTCCTTCTCGATCAGGGCGACGTCCAGGCCCAGCTGCGCCCCGCGCAGGGCCGCGGCGTAACCACCGCTACCACCGCCGAGGATCACTAGGTCGAAAACGGTGCTGGCGTCGTTCGCCACGTCACGTCCTCCATGCATGTGCGCCGTACGCCGGTCTGCGTCGACCGGGCGGCGGCTGGTGTCCGGCCGCTCTTTCTTCGGCCCTGTGGTGGGGGCCCTGTCCTGCCGAGCCCCATCTTCGCACTTGTCCACACCGAACGAGACGCCGGGCCGGTGTGTGAGACGTCCCACGTTCAGTTGAGCGCGCGGGGAAAGCGCTCATGGAAAAGGGGGCTCCGCCCTACCCGCGCGCGGAGCCCCCTCGGTCCAGTACGACGTCAGCCCAGGTCGCCGGCGGCCGTCAGCTCGGCCAGCCGCACCAGCGTGCGCACGGCGGACCCCGTACCACCCTTCGGCGTGTACCCGAAGGGGCCGCCCTCGTTGAACGCCGGCCCCGCGATGTCCACGTGGGCCCAGGTGATCCCCTCGCCCACGAACTCCCGCAGGAAGAGGCCCGCGACCAGCCCGCCGCCCATCCGCTCACCCATGTTCGCGATGTCGGCGGTCGGCGAGTCCATCCCCTTGCGCAGGTGGTCGGGGAGCGGCATCGGCCAGGACGCCTCGCCGACCTCCTCGGCCGCCTCCACGATGGCGGAGCGGAACGCGTCGTCGTTGGCCATCACACCGAAGGTGCGGTTGCCGAGCGCCAGCACCATCGCGCCGGTCAGCGTCGCCACGTCCACGATCGCGTCCGGCTTCTCCTGCGAGGCGGCCCACAGGGCGTCGGCGAGCACGAGCCGGCCCTCGGCGTCGGTGTTGAGCACCTCGACGGTCTTGCCGCTGTACATCCGCAGCACGTCACCGGGACGCACCGCCGACCCCGACGGCATGTTCTCGGCGAGCGCCAGCCAGCCGGTGATGTTCACCTTCAGCCCGAGCCGGGCGGCGGCGACGACGGCGGCGAACACGGCGGCCGCCCCGCTCATGTCGCACTTCATCGTCTCGTTGTGGCCGGCCGGCTTCAGCGAGATGCCGCCCGAGTCGTAGGTGATGCCCTTGCCGACCAGGGCGAGGTGCTTGTCCGCCTTGGAGGGCGTGTACGACAGCTTCACCAGCCGCGGGCCCGCGGCCGAGCCGGAGCCGACGCCGAGGATGCCGCCGTAGCCGCCCTTGGTCAGCGCCTTCTCGTCGAGCACCTGCACCTTGATGCCGTGCTCCTTGCCCGCGGCCGTGGCGATCGCGGCGAAGGACTCGGGGGTGAGGTCGTTGGGCGGGGTGTTGATCAGGTCGCGGGCGCGGTTGAGCTCCTCGGCGACGGCGGTGGCGCGCTCGACGGCGGCCTTGTGCTCCTTGTCGCGGGGCTTGGCGCCGAGCAGCGCGGCCTCGGCGAGCGGCGCCTTGCCGTTCTTCTTGCCCCGGGCGCCGTCGGCGTCGCCGTTGTCCTTGTAGACGTCGAAGGAGTACGCGCCCAGCAGCACGCCCTCGGCGACGGCACCGGTGTCACCGGAGTCGCCCAGCGGCAGCGCGAACGCCGCCTTCTTGGCGCCGGTGAGGGCGCGGGCGGCGACGCCGGCGGCCTTGCGCAGCGCCTCCCCGTCGTACTCGGCGTCCTTCTCGGGTGCGGTGCCCAGTCCCACCGCCACCACGAGCGGGGTCTTGAAGCCGGCGGGTGCGGGCAGCTTCGTCACCTCGCCCTCGGCGCCGGAGGCACCGAGGGTCTCCAGGACGCCGGCCAGCTTGCCGTCGTAGGCCTTGTCCACGGCTTCCGCGCCAGGGGCGACGACCGGGCCCTGGGCGCCCTTGGCGACACCGATCACGATCGCGTCGGCTCGCAGGCCGGGCGCCGCGGCGGTGCTGAGAGTGAGAGCAGTCACGGTGGTGAAATCTCGCTTCCGATGTGAAGTTGCGTTGGCCGAACAGTGTGGGTCGACCGGGCCCGACGGCCGACCCTAATTCCGACCTGCGGATGCGGTGGCAGCGGGGCCTTCCCCGGTACGGCGAACACTCGGCATGAGCCTACGCTCGTGTGAGCGTTCGCTCATTCTTTCGGCCGTTCACCTGTCGGTGGCGTCACGGTCATTTCTTGATCCCGGCACCCGGTGAGCTGAGTCACACTCGTCTGGTTCCGGCGAGCGGCTCGCTCGCCGCTTTGCATGATTTCCACGGATCCTCCGCCGATGCACCGCAAGCGGCCACAAGGGGATCTTCTGGGGGGAAGGACTTTCCATGGCGCACACCGCGCACAGACGGAGAAGCCGCAGAAACGCCGTCGCCGTACTGGCGGCCGCGGGTCTGCTCACGGTCGGTCTCTCGGCGCCAGGCGCCGCGGCCGCCGTGGAACCGCGCGTCGATCTCAAGGTGCTGGTGGTGGACAACGGGGAGAGCCCCGTCCAGGCCATCACCGCGCAGTTGAAGAGCACCGGCATCCCGTACACCACCGTCGACCTGAACGCGGCGAACCGCCCGACCATCACGCCCGCGTTCCTCAGCGACACCGTCAGCGGCAGGCCCCGCGCCAAGTTCCAGGGCGTCGTACTGCCCAACGAGGCGCCCTTCGGGGCGGGTTCGGCCGAGCAGACCGCGCTGGAGAACTACGAGCGGACCTACGGCATCCCGCAGGTCGACGCCTACACCTGGGCCCACCCGGGCGTCGGCCTCGACTACACCAGCGAGGGCGGCTGGTCGGGGACCCTGGACGGCCACGAGGCGTCCGTGACGACCGCGGGCGGGGCCGGGTACTTCGGCTATCTCGACGGCGCCTTCGCCTTCGAGGACAACGACCCGTCCGTGCCCGAGAGTTACGGCTTCGTCGCACGGCCGCGCGCGGGCTTCACCAGCTATGTCGACGTGCCCGTGCCGGGTGGCTCGGGGCGCGGCAGCCTGGTCGGCGAGTACACCGCTGACGGGCGCCGCCAGCTCGTCGTGACCTTCGCGTACAACGAGTACCAGAAGCAGTTCCGCGTCCTCGCCCGCGGCATCGTCGAATGGCTGACCCAGGGCGTCCATCTCGGTCAGGCGCGCAACTACTTCGCGGTGCACGTCGACGACGTCTTCGCGTCCGACGCCCGCTGGGACGCCGAGCGCAACTGCACTCCCGGCGACATCGACTGCGTGGGCGGCGGTGGCGAGGAGGCCCCGCCGATCCGGATGACCGCCGCCGACGCGGTGTACGCCGCGCAGTGGCAGCGGGAGCACGGATTCAAGCTGGACATGGTCTACAACGCCGGCGCCGGCGAGGAGTGGAAGAGCGAGAACGGCGGCACCGACGCCCTCACCGACCGGCTGCTCGCGGACCGGACGCAGTACCGCTGGATCAATCACACCTACACGCACCCGTTCCTCGGCTGCGTCCAGGACACCTCGACCGTGCCGTGGAGCTGCGCGAAGAACGCCGACGGCTCGACGCGGTACATGAGCCGCTCCGAGATCTCGGCGCAGATCAGGAACAACCACAACTGGGGCCTCGCCAAGGGGCTCCCGCTCGACCGCACGGAACTGGTGACCGGCGAGCACTCCGGTCTGAGGACCCTGCCGCAGCAGCCCGACGACAACCCCAACCTCGCCGGGGCCCTCGCCGACAACGGCGTCAAGTGGATCGCCTCGGACAACTCCCGTGAGCCCGCGCAGCGTTCGGTCGGAGCCGCGCTCACCGTGCCCCGGTACCCGATGAACGTGTACTACAACACGGGCACCGACGCCGAGATGGCCGACGAGTACAACTGGATCTACACCTCCGCCGCCGACGGCGGCAGCGGCATCTGCGAGACGAACCCCGCCTCCACCTGCCTGGACGAACCACTGGACACCGCCACCGGCTATGACGACCACATCGTCCCGCAGGAGGCCCGCATCGCCCTCGGGCATGTGATCGCCAACGACCCGCGCCCGCACTACGCCCACCAGTCCAACCTGGCCGAGGACCGGACGCTGTACCCGGTCATGAACAAGGTGCTCGCCGACTACCAGGCGCTCTTCGCCGCCGACACCCCGGTGGAGAACCTCGCGCAGAGCGCCATCGGCACCGAGCTCCAGCGCCGCGTCGCCTGGCAGAACGCCGTCGCCAAGGGCTCCGTCACGGCGTACCGCATCGGCAGGACGGTCACTGTCAACGCCCCGTCCGGGACGCAGATCCCGGTGACCGCGCCGGAGGGCACCAGGAAGCAACTCCTGCTCGGGACTTCCGCGTTCGGGACGCCGTACGCGGGAAGGCGCTCCGCCTGGACCAAACCGGAGTTCCTGCAAAGCGCCGTCACTTTGCACCTGCCGTAGGGGCAGCGCCCCGGCAGGGGCGCGGGGCCGTATCGATGTGCGGCTGCCGCCGCGTGGGCGCGACCAGCGACCACGCGGCGGCAGCCGTGATCCGGAGCGCGGCCCCGCACATCATCCGCACCACAGGGGGGAGCCGCGCAGCGATGCGCACGAGCCGCCACGTCACCATGCTCACCGAAGGCACCTACCCGCATGTCCACGGCGGCGTCAGCACCTGGTGCGACCAGCTCGTCAAGGGCATGCCCGAGGTCGACTTCCACATCGTCTCGCTCACCGGAACCGGCCGCGAACCGGTCACCTGGGAGCTGCCGCCCAACGTCCGACGGCACACCTCCGTACCGACCTGGGGCCCCCGTCCGGGGCGCGAACGAGCGCCGTACGGCCGGGCCCGGCGCCGTTTCACCGACTCCTACGAGCGTTTCCTGCTGTCCTTCCTCGACCCCGCAGCCGGTGGCGACTTCGGCGACGCCCTCGACGAGCTGGCCCGACTCGCCCGCGACGGACGGCTGTCGGCGGCCCTGCGGACGGAATCCGCGCTGCGGTCGCTGATGTGGATCTGGACCATGCCGCATCTGCCGACCGCGACCGCCCGCCCCACCGTGCACGACGCCCTGACCGCCACCGACCTGCTGGAACACGCGCTGCGCCCGCTCGGGGTCCGAGTCGCCGAGGAATCCGTCGCGCACGCCGTCAGCAGCGGCCTGGCGACCCTCCCGGCGCTCGCCGCCCGCAGGCTGGACGGCGTGCCCTTCCTCCTCACCGAGCACGGCATCTACCTGCGCGAGCGCTACCTAGGCCACCGCGGCGAGGCCCGGCGCTGGCCCGTGAAGGCGTTCATGCTCGGCTTCTACCGCGCGCTGAACTCGCACGGATACCGCACGGCCGACCTGATCACACCCTGCAACCAGTACAACCGCCGCTGGGAGGAGCGCGGCGGCGCCGACGCCGACAGGATCCGTACCGTCTACAACGGCGTCGACCCGCACGCCTTCCCGCACGCCGGTCCCGAACCCGACGTCCCCACCCTCACCTGGTGCGGCCGGGTCGACCCCATCAAGGACCTGGAGACCCTGCTGCGGGCCTACGCCATGGTCCGTGCCGAACTCCCGGAAACCCGGCTGCGGTTGTTCGGCCCGGTCCCGCCCGGCGGCGAGGCCTACCGCACCAGGCTGGAGAAGCTCGCCGCCGAACTCGGCGTGACGGACGGCCTGGTCTTCGAGGGCCGCATCACCGAGGTCTGGCGCGCCTACGCCGCCGGACACCTGGTGATGCTGTCCTCCATCTCCGAAGGCTTCCCGTTCTCCATCATCGAGGCCATGTCCTGCGGCCGTACGACCGTCTCGACCGACGTCGGGGGAGTGCGCGAGGCCGTCGGCGACACCGGCCTGGTGGTCCCGCCGCGCGAGCCGGAGAAGATGGCCGCGGCGGCCCTGACCCTCCTCCGCGACGACGAACGCCGCTTGAAACTGGGCGAGTTGTCCCGGCAGCGGGTGATCGACCGGTTCACGCTGCGCCGCTCGGTGGACAACTTCCGGGCCATCTACCAGGAACTCGCGGGCAGCGCCGAGGTGTACGAGCCCACGCTGGAGACGGTCGCCGACTGGACCCTCGAACTGCGCGACCCCTGGTACGAGAAGGTCGCGACGGACGGAACCGGCTGGTGAACGGAGGCATGCGGATGCCGCCCGGCTCCCGCCCCCACACCCTGCCCGCGATCCCACGCCCGCGCGCCAAGCCGAGCTGGGCACAGGCCGACCCCATCGACGAACTCGCCGCCCGCCTCGACGACTTCATAGCCGCCGCCGTCCACCCGGACGAGATAGCCGCGCTGCTGGAGTCCGACGGCCTGTCGGACGACCAGATCCGCGAGCGCTACGGCGTGCGGAACTCCTTCGCCCTCGCCGAGGAACTGTACGAGCGGGTCGGGCGCCGCTACCCCGAGCCGGACGGCCCGGCCGACGACCCGTGGCGGATGGATCTGCTCGGCTGCCTGCTCCGAGGCGTGGTCTTCGCCCTCCCCGGCCTCGGCTACGTCCTCGGCGCCCCGCTCCTCGCGGGCCCGAGGGACGACTACGGCCTCCCGGCGGGCACGGTCCCGCTGCTGGCCGCCGCCCTGTGCGGCTGGACCTGGAACCAGGGGCTGGCCCATCGGGCGTACTCCTGGCTGGGGTTGGGCGATCGAGCGGCCGGCCGCCGCTCGCTGCTGTTCGGCGCGCCGGTGGGTGTCCTGCTGGGGACCCTGGTCGCGTTCGCGGCGGGCGGTACGGGCGATCCGGCGGCGATCGCTTTCGCCGCCGGCCAGTCCTGCTACCTCGGCGCGGCCACGGTCCTGCTGGTCATGGGCCGCGAACGCGCCCTGCTGGCGGCCTTGTCGCCGATGGCGGCGGGCGCGGTGTTCGCCATGGCGGAGGCCGTGCCGGACGCCGTGAGGATCGTCCTGCTGCTGGGCTCCCTGCTCGCGGTGGCGATCCTCGGCCTGCTCGAAGTGGCGCCCGCCGCGCGCACTCCGATCGGCCGCCGGGGGCGGGCGACGGCCCCCCGCCTCGCCGCCTCCCTCCCGCACGCCCTGTTCGGCCTCGCCACCGGTGTCCTCGTGCTCCACGCGGCCCTCGGCGACGTCCTCGCCGACGACCTGACCGGGACCGGCGCGGTCGCCGCCCCGGCCGCCGTCGCCCTGACCCTCAGCATGGGCCCCGCCGAATGGCTCCTGAACCGCTTCCGCAGCGCAGGCCTGGCGGGCCTGCGTTCCAGCAGCACCCCGAGGGCCTTTCGGCGGAGGGCCGTGCTCGCCGTCGTACGGTGCCTGACCGGCTATCTGACCGCCCTCCTCGCGCTCGCCCTCGCCACCTCCGCGCTGTGGCCCGGAACCCCCGGCGCCTCAGCCGTCCGGCTCGCCGGCCTGCTCCTGCTGGGCGTGGTCCTGTGGACGGGCCTGCTGCTCCAGTCCTTCGGCGCGGTGCTCGGCGCGACGACGGTCTGCTGCGTCGCGGCCCTCGCCCAGACCGCGGCCGTGGTGACGCACACGGGCAGCCCGCACTGGATCGCCCTGATCGTCCACGGGACGGCGGCGGCGGCCCAAGGCGCCCTGGTCTGCGCCCTGCTGGGGAGGGCGACCGCCCACCGATGAGCACGCTGCTGATCCCCTACTACGAGCACCCGTCCGTGCGCCCCGCCGAATGGGACGCGATCATCGCGGCGGCGCCCCGCCTGCACGGCGTCGTACTGAACCCGGCCAGCGGCCCCGGCGCGACGCCCGACCCGGCGTTCGCCGAGGTCGCGGCCCGGCTGCGGACCGCGGGGGTGCGAGTGCTGGGCTACGCCGACACCGACTACGGCCGCCGACCGTACGCCGACGTCGTACGCGACATCGCGCGGCACCGCGACTGGTACCGCGCGGACGGCGTCTTCCTCGACCAAGTCGCCGCGGGCCGCGCGGAGTTCGCCCACTACCGACGGCTGGCGGCTGCCGCCCGGTACGCCGGCTGCGACACCATCGCCCTGAACCACGGCACCGCCCCGGACCCGTCCTACGCCGGGATCGCCGACCTGCTGGTCACCTTCGAGGGCACCTGGGCGACGTACCGCGCCCTCGGCCCGCAGGTGTGGCGCGGCGCCGGGGGAGCGCGCGTGTGCCACCTGGTGTACGGCGTCCCGGCCGACGTCGACCTCGCGGAGCCGGCGCGTGCCCGGGGAGCCACCGTGCACTGCGCGGTGCCGGGGACGGGCGATCACCCCTGGGGCACCTTGCCGCATGCACTGGAGTTCGGATCAGCCCAGTGACAGCACCACGAGCGCGGTCGTCGCCGCCGTCTCCGCCAAGCCGCCGAAGACATCACCGGTGATACCGCCGAAGCGGCGGACGCAGTGCCGCAGCAGCAGTTCGGCGACGGCGAGCGCGACCGGCACCGCCAGGGCGGTACGGGCGATGTCGTCCGTCCCGAGCAGCGCGCCCGCCGCCGCGGCGACCCCGGTCACGGCCAGGGCGACGGCCAGCGCGCCCCGTACCGGAACCACGCCGGCCACCGCGGCTCCGAGCCCCTGCGGCCGGGCCGGGGGCACGCCGGTGCGGGCGGCGAGGGTGAGGGCGAGACGGGCGGTGACGGCGGAGACGACGGTCGCGAGGGCGCCCCGGGCCCAGGAGTCGTCGTAGAGCCGCGACAGTGCGGCCACCTGGGCGAGCAGCACGAACACGAGCGTGATGACGCCGAACGGCCCGATGTCCGACTGCTTCATGATCCGCAGCGCGTCCTCGGCGGGCTTGCCGCTGCCGAGTCCGTCGGCGGTGTCGGCCAGCCCGTCGAGATGCAGCCCCCGGGTGAGCACGGCGGGGACGGCGGCGGCCCCGACGGCGGCGAGCAGGGAGCCGGCGCCCAGGAACAGCAGAAGCACGGCGACGGCGGCGGCACCGCAGCCGAGCACCCCCCCGACGAGCGGGGCGCACAGCATCCCGCCGCGTGCCGCCTCCCGGTCCCAGCGGCTCACCCTGACGGGGAGGACGCTCAGGGTGCCGAAGGCGAAACGGAGGCCGTGCAGGGGCGGCGGGGTCATGGACACCGCCGCAGACTAGCCCGGACGTCCTACCCGCCAGGCGGCCCACCCCCGGCGGGAAGACACTGAGAGCATGGGTGACTGGTGGCAGCGCAACATCATCGAACCGGGGAAACTGCCCCTGCTCCTGGCCCTGGCCGCCTTCGTGGTCACCTTCGTGGTCACCCGCGTCATCACCCGCATGATCCGGGCGGGCAAGGGGCCCTTCCGCAACATCGAGACCGGTTCCGTCCACGTCCACCATGTCGTGCCCGGGATCGTGCTCACGATCATCGGCGGATTCTGCGCGGTCGCCGGTGGACAGCGTGGCTTCGGCTCGGCGACCGCCGCCGTGGTCTTCGGGGTAGGCGCGGGGCTGGTCATGGACGAGTTCGCGCTGATCCTGCACCTCGACGACGTCTACTGGACCGAGGACGGCCGCAAGAGCGTCGAGATGGTCGTGCTCACCGCCGCCCTGGCCGGGCTGCTTCTCCTCGGCTACGCGCCCTTCGGGGTCAACGACCTCAACGACCAGGAGACGCAGAGCCGCGGGACGGCGCTCGTCACGATCGCCGGCAACTTCCTCCTCGCGTTGATCGCCCTGGCCAAGGGCAAGGCCCGGATCGCGATCTTCGGGGTGATCATCCCCTTCATCGCGCTGTTCGGCGCCGTCCGTCTCGCCCGGCCCACGTCCCCCTGGGCGAAACGCTTCTACCGCCGCCGCCCGCGGGCCCGCGCCAGGGCCCAGCTGCGCGCCTACCACCACGACCGGCGCTGGGCCGGCCCCAGCCGCAAGTTTCAGGACTGGATCGGCGGCGCCCCCGACGCGGCCCCGGACCGGGCCCTGGAACGCCGCTGACGCACGGCCGCCACGGCGCACAGCACCAGCACCGCCGCGACAGCCGCCAGATGCTCCTTTCCGGCGAGGTTCGGATCCAGTACGACCTCGACGACCAGCGCCGCGATCACCGCACCCGCCGTGGCGTACGCCCTGTACCGCCACGCGAGGAACACCGCCAGCCCCACCACGGCCGCCGACGGTCCGGTGTCCACGACCCGGGCGTCCGAGGCGGGCAGTCCGAACGGGTGGTCGGGACCGAGCGCGATGCCGACGCGCGCGTAGAGGGTTCCGGCGAGGGTCGCGACGTAGGCGATCAGGAGGGTGCGCCACCAGCCCAGGCACATCTCGGCGATCCCGAACACCACGAGGATCTGCGTGAGCGCACCCCACACCGGCAGATCGACGGCCGGCACGAACAGGGACAGCGGGGTCCTCAGGAGCGCCTGCCACGCGGGGTCCTCGGCGCGCACGGCCCCGAGGTTCTGGACGGGCCGGTACCCCCAGGACTGGTTCTGCGCGAACTGCGTCAGTCCGGTCAGACAGACCGCCCCCACGGCCATGGGCGCGGCCCGCCAACGCCGCGTCAGCAACGCCCTTCGCACGGCGAGATACCACGCCCCCCACTCGGCGCGGGCCCAGCGGCCGAGGGTGTCAACGCTCACGAACGTCGAGCATATGAGCGTATGCCCGGGTTTTCCCGTCGTGACAGGACCCTCGACGGCGGCGCGGACCGCCGGTGCCGGACCGCCCGAAACCCCTACTCCGCCTCGGCCGGCTCCGCCGCCTCCGTGTCTTCCGTGTCCTTCGGCTGCTCCGGCAGCTCCGCGGCCAGTGCCGCGGCCGCCTGCACCAGCGGCAGGGCCAGCAGCCCCCCGGCTCCCTCGCCGACCTTCACGCCCTGGTCGAGCACCGGCTCCAGGGCCATCCGGTCCAGCGCCTTCGCCTGCCCCGGCTCTCCGCTGTCGTGCGCGGCCAGCCACCAGTCCGGTGCCCGGAACGCGATCCGCTGCCCCACCAGCGCACACGCGGCCACCACGATCCCGTCCAGCACCACGGGCATCTTCCGGACCGCGCTCTGGAGCAGGAACCCGGTGATCGCGGCGAGGTCGGCGCCGCCCACCGTCGCGAGCAGCTGCAACTGGTCCCCGAGCACCGGCCGGGCCCGCCGCAGCGCGTCCCGGATCGCCGCGCACTTGCGCATCCACGTCAGGTCGTCGATGGCGAGGCCGCCCCGTCCGGTCACCACGGACGCGTCCGTCCCGCACAGGGCCGCGACCAGCACCCCGGCCGCCGTGGTCCCGCCGACGCTCACATCGCCGAGCACCACCAGATCCGTACCGGAGTCGGCCTCCTCGTCGGCCACCGCCATCCCGGTCCGGAAGGCGGCCTCCACCTCCTCCGCCGTCAGCGCGTCCTCGACGTCGATCCGGCCGCTGCCGCGCCGCACCCGATGCCGTACGACCGACTCCGGCAGCGACTCCGGGGCGCAGTCCAGCGCCATGTCGACGACCCGCACCGGGACCCCGAGCCGCCGGGCGAGCACGGACACGGGCCGGCCGCCCTCCAGGATCTCCCGCACCAACTCCCCGGCCCCGCCCGCGGGCCGCCCCGACACGCCCAGCTCGGCCACGCCGTGGTCACCGGCGAACAGAACGACCCGCGGCTGTTCGATCGCCCGCACCGGCACCGCGGACTGTGCCGCCGCCAGCCACTCACCCAGTTCGTCGAGGCGGCCCAGCGCCCCGGGCGGGACGATCTGACGCTCACGGCGCGCCTCGGCGTCACGGCGCACCCCACCGTCGGGGCGCTCGATCAGATCAGAGAAGTCGTCGAGATTAAGCGAGCTCATTCGCCGAACAGTACCGGCCCGGGTCGAACAGAACGGCGCCACATGGCCACCACGGGCCTCGCCACGTCACCCCCGCTTCCACGCGACGTCGTTGCACCCAAGATCGGCATCCCATACGTTCCGTTTTGCAGTGGATTGTCGGGGCATGCTCGCACCGTTCTCGCACCGCCTCCGCCGTACGCCCCACTCGTACGCCCCCACGCCCGGGAGCCACCCATGACCGCGACCGCACCCTCCGAACGCCCCGCCGCCGACTGCGCGTTCACCCTCACCGCGTGCCGGGAGCACACCTACGTCCCCCGCCACCTGGGGCTCACCAGACGCGGGCCACGCCGGCTGAGAGCCGCGGCCCGGGTGGCGCTCGCCTTCCCCGAGCCGGAGAGCTGGCTGGATGTGGGCACCGGCTACGCCCGCTTCCCGGAGACGGCGAAGGAACTCTTCCCGTACACGGCGTTCGACGGCCTCGACCCGACCTACCGCGTCCTGCACGCGCGCGTGGCCGAACGCGTGGAGGAGGCCCATGTCGGCACCCTCACCGACCGGCGCATCACGGCCCGGCTGCGCGGCCGCTACGACGTCGTCAGCATGTTCCGCCACCTGGAACACGCCCGCGACCCCCGCGAGGAACTCCGCGCCGCCCTCGCCGTGCTGCGCCCCGGCGGCCATCTCGTCCTCGAACTGCCCGACCCCCGCAGTCTGTTCGCCGCCCTGCTCGGCGGACTCTGGGTCCCGCACAGCCCCCCGGGCCATCTGCACCTGCTGCCGATGGAGACGTTGTGCGAGGAACTGCGCGCCCAGGGCTGCACGGTCGTCCGCACGGACCACCGCACCGCGCACATCCCCTACGACCTGGCCGCCGCGACCTCACTGGTCCTGTCCCACCTGCTGCCCTCCGTACTGTCGAGCCTGGGCGCCCCCCTGGTGGCCGTGGCCTGGACCCTGGACCACCTCCTGGCCCCGTTCCTGCGCCACACCCGCTTCGCAAACGCCTACCGGGTCATCGCCCGTAAGGAACCAACCCGAGCCGAAGCGCCCCGATAGGGGCGCGGGGCGGGGCCGTATCGATACGCGGCTCCGCCGCGCGGGCGCGACCAGCCACCACGCACCCGCAGCGGCCCGACGACGATCCGCGGCACCCTCACCCGCGAAGCACCACCGCCTGCCCCGCCACCACCAGCACCACCTGCTCGCACTCACTCGCGAACGCCGCGTTCAGCCGCCCCAGCTCGTCCCGGTACCGCCGCCCCGAAGCCGTCGCCGGCACGATCCCCGAGCCCACCTCGTTGGACACGGCCACCACCGTCCGCCGAGTCGCCCGCACCGCCTCCGTCAGCTCCCGCACCCGCTCCCGCAGCGCCTTCTCCCCGCCGTCCGCCCACATCGCGTCGTCCCAGGCCCCGACGGAGTCCATCGCATCCGTGAGCCACAAGGACAGACAGTCGATCAGCACCGGCGCCCCACCCTCGGAGAGAACCGGCACCAGGTCACACGTCTCCGCCGTACGCCACGACCCCGGCCGCCGCTCCCGGTGCACGGCGACCCGCGTCGCCCACTCGTGGTCCCCGCCCCGGGTGCCGCCGGTCGCGACGTACAGCACATCGGGGAAGGCCGCCAGCCGCCGCTCCGCCTCGACCGACTTCCCGGACCGGGCGCCGCCCAGCACCAGGGTCCGCCGCGGCACGTCGGGCACGTCCTCGTACGCCCCCACCATCAGGGTCGTCCCGTCCGGCACCGCCCGCGCCCCGGCCGCGGCCAGCCGCCGCAGCAACTCGGCGCCGGGCGGCACGTCATGGTCCAGATGGACGGCGATGACATCCGTCGTCGGCCCGACGGCCCCCACCGCACGCAGCTTGGCCAGCGCGTCCGGCCGCCCCACGACATCGGCGACCACCATGTCGTACATCCCGGTGGCCCGCTCCTCCAGCCCCGCCGGCGCACCCCCCGGCGGCAGATACAGCAGCCGCTGCCCGTCCGGCCCGGTCACCGCGTACCCCGTCCCCGGCGCGTCCATCGCCACCGCCCGCACCCGATGCCCCGTCAGCAGCGCCAACTCCCGCCCGTCCGGCACCCGCCCGGGCTGCGGCACCCCCGCAGGCACCTCGACGGCGGGCCCGTCGTGCGGATGCGACAGCAGCACCTGCCGTACGTTCGCCAGCGAACGCCCCGCCCGGGCCGCCGCGAACGCCGCCCCGGGCGTCAGATCGAGCAGCAGCGCCCCGTCCACCAGCAGCGCGGTGGCCGCCCGCGCGTCATCGCCGAGCGCACTGGCACAAGCCGCGCACGGACAGTCGGGGCGGGGGAGTCCCGCGGGGGCACCGGTGCCGAGGAGAGTGAGTTCCACGCGACCGATTTTCTCGTGTCCGCGCAGGTCTCGCGCATCCGACTAGGCTCAGGAGAGGAGCCGGACCAAGATCCGGCTTTCACTCTGCCTGTGCTGAGACCTTGGAGGCGTACATGGCGGCATGGACGTGGCGGTTCGAGAAGGCCGACGGGGCGGAGGTCCAGCCCGCGGTGCAGCCCGAGGAGTTCACCACCCAGGGCGACGCCGAATCCTGGATCGGGGAGCACTGGAAGGCGCTGCTGGAGGGCGGTGCCGAACAGGTGCGGCTGTTCGAGGACGCCACGGAGATCTACGGTCCGATGAGCCTGAGCGCCGCGGAGGCCTAGCCGGTCGGGCGGGGGTCCCAGGACCCTCGCCCACCCCGTCACTGCTCGCCCAGCGTCACATCCGCCTTCTTCTCGTCGCCGTCACGGGTGTACGTCACCGACGTCCGCTCTCCCGGCTGCTCGGTGGCCAGCGCCTCGGACAGCGAGGTGATGGTGGTGATGTCCGTGTCGCCCAGCCGGGTGATGATGTCCCCGGGCTCCAGACCGGCCTTGTCGGCCGCACCTCCCGACTGCACCTCCACCACGGCCACGCCCGCGGCCTGGAGGTCGTCGTTCACGACGGTCCGCCCGGTGATGCCGAGCGCCGCCCGGCCCGAGTCGGTCACCCTGCCGTCCTGGACGATCTGCCCGGCGATCGTCCGCACCGTGGAGGCAGGGATCGCGAACCCGATGCCGGGTGCCGTACCGCCCCCCAGGTCGGGGTCGGTGGCGGCGAGGGTCGGCACGCCGACCACCTCGCTGTCCAGGTTCACCAGCGCGCCCCCGCTGTTGCCGGGGTTGATGGCCGCCGAGGTCTGCACCATGTTGGCGATCGTCGCGCCCGTACCGCCGTCGTCGCCTCCCTCGGTGACGGTCCGTCCGGTCGCCGAGACGATGCCCTGCGTCACGCTGGACGACAGACCCAGCGGCGAGCCCATGGCCAGCACGATCTGCCCGACCTCGACGTCCGAGGAGTCCCCGAACCTCGCCGCCCGCAGCCCGTCCGGCGGGTCGTCCAGCTTGATGACGGCGAGGTCCTGCTGCGGGTACGAGGAGACGAGGTTCGCGGTGAGCTGGTTCTCGCTGTTGGCGGTCGTCACCCGGAAGGTCTCCTCGTCACCGACGACATGCGCGTTGGTGACGATGTGCCCCTGGTCGTCGTACACCACGCCCGACCCCAGATCCTGCGGGCCCTGGATCTGCACGACCGACGGCAGCACATCCTTGATCACCTTCAGATAGCCGTCCTGAAGATCGTCGGCCGCCGTGACCGTCCTCGGCACCGCGGCCTGCGTCGTCGAGTCCTCCTCCCGCGAGGACGAGGACGTGGACGTGCAGGCCGAGACCAGGCCGAGGCAGCACAGGAGGGCGCAGGCGGAGACGGACGGCCACCGGGCACGGAAACGCCGAGGATCCATGCCCCGAGTCTCGCCGCGGGAGGGGGGTCAGGCGCGTGCTGCTCACCCGAACGGGATCAGCCGCGCACTCCGCACAGATGCAGCAGCGCCGCCACACCGCGATAGGGGTCGGTCTTCCCGGCCCGCTCCTCGACCGCCAGCAACGCCTCCGGGTCCGCCGGGACCTCCGCCTCGTCGGCGGCCGTGTCGGTGAACACCCGCACCCCGTACCAGGCGTGCAGCGGAGCCCCGATCCCCGCGAGCGTCGCGGTCAGGTCGGACAGCCGGTCGGCCCGTACGTCCAGGCCCAGCCGATTGCGATAGGCGGTGGTGTCGAAGGCCGACAGGGCCCCGGCCCAGTCCCCGCCGAGCCCCGGCCGCATGGCGAGCGCGTCGCCGTTGCGCACCAGGAGCGAGAGCAGCCCGCCCGGGGCCAGCATCCGGGCCAGCCCGGCCAGCATCGGATCGGGCTCGTCGATGTACATCAGCACGCCGTGGCACAGCACGAGGTCGAAGCTGCCCGGCAGGAAGTGCACACCGGTGTCGCGTCCGTCGCTCTGGACCAGGCGGACCCGCTCCCGGATCCCCTCCGGCTCACCGGCCAGCTCCTCGCGGGCCGCCGCGATCATGCCGGGGTCCTGCTCGACGCCGGTCACCTGGTGCCCGGCCCGGGCCAGCCGCAGCGCCTGCGTGCCCTGGCCCATCCCCACGTCGAGCACCCGCAGCCGTTGTCCGACCGGGAACCGCCCGGCTATCTGCTCGTCGAGCTGGCGGGCCACCAGCTCCTGCCGTACGACGTCACGCAACCCACCCAGCCCGCTGAGCCACGCCTCGGCCGCACCCCCGGAGAAAGCCGCAGCGCTCAGGGCCGCTCTCCACGCTTGACCTGCGGCTTGGGCAGCCGCAGCCGGCGCATCTGGAGGGAACGCATCAGGGCGTAGGCGACCGCGCCGCGCTTGTTCTCGTCCGGGAAGCGCTCGGCGAGCTGCTTCCGCAGCCGGAAGGCCGTGACGAACGAGTCCAGCACGATGAGCACGATCACGATCAGCCACAGCAGCAGCGCGATGTTCTGCAACGCCGGCACCTGGACCAGGCTCAGCACGAGGATGACCACGGCCATCGGGAGGAAGAACTCCGCGATGTTGAAGCGCGAGTCGATGAAGTTGCGCGCGAACCGGCGGACCGGACCCTTGTCACGGGCCGGCAGATACCGCTCGTCGCCCCCGGCAAGCGCCTGGCGCTGCTTCTCCAGGGCGGCCCGGCGCTCCTCGCGCCCGCGCTTGGCGGCCTCCTTACGCGTCGACGGCGTCTGGGCGACGCTGCGACGGGTGGTCTGGGCCTCACTGCGCTTGGGCGTGGGGCGGCCCTTCGGGGCCTCGGGGTGACGGGTCTGAGTGGAGTCGGTCACCAGCGCCTTGTCGGCGGACTGGGCCTTCTCTTCCTTCGCACGGCTACGGAACACAAAACCCAAGGGTACGGGGTGCCAGGGGTTGGACCCCAGCCCCATGGGGAACGATCCGGCAACACCAGTCGTCGTAGGGGGACAGAGGGGACGTTGCAGACGGTTCGTCCGGCGGCCACGGGGGAGGCACCTGGGCGGCACCGGATGGTCACCCATGGGCCCGCCCATGAGCCACCCGGGGGTCACCTACTCCTTACGCCGGAGCGGGACCGTCGGCAGTCGTCCTTGGGGATGAGCGCATCCGTCCCCGAACAGTGCGGTAATGGTTGCAGGGCCCGTACTGTGGGTTCTGTCGCAGGAGCTGGTTGGAGTCCGTCAGAAGGGGGCGCGCGAAGCCCATGAGCGGTGTCATGAAGCGTATGGGGATGATCTTCCGCGCGAAGGCGAACAAGGCCCTTGACCGGGCCGAGGACCCGCGCGAAACCCTCGATTACTCGTACCAGAAGCAGCTGGAGCTGCTCCAGAAGGTACGCCGGGGCGTGGCCGACGTCGCCACGTCGCGCAAGCGGCTGGAACTCCAGCTGAACCAACTCCAGCAGCAGTCGACGAAGCTGGAGGACCAGGGCCGCAAGGCGCTCGCGCTGGGCCGCGAGGACCTGGCCCGTGAGGCGCTGTCCCGCCGCGCCGCGCTCCAGCAGCAGGTGACCGACCTGGAGACCCAGCACGCGACCCTCCAGGGCGAGGAGGAGAAGCTCACCCTCGCGGCGCAGCGCCTCCAGGCCAAGGTCGACGCCTTCCGCACCAAGAAGGAGACGATCAAGGCCACGTACACGGCGGCCCAGGCCCAGACCCGGATCGGCGAGGCCTTCTCCGGCATCTCCGAGGAGATGGGCGACGTCGGCCTGGCGATCCAGCGTGCCGAGGACAAGACGGCCCAGCTCCAGGCCCGCGCGGGAGCCATCGACGAACTCCTCGCCTCCGGCGCCCTGGACGACCAGTCCGGCATGCACAAGGACGACATCCAGGCCGAGCTGGACCGGCTCTCCGGTGGTACGGATGTAGAGCTGGAGCTACAGCGCATGAAGGCGGAGCTGGCGGGCGGTTCGTCGGCCGGCCAGCAGGCCATCGAAGGCGGTTCGGGCCAGTCGCAGCAGCAGTCCCAGCAGCAGCCGCAGGACACCCCGCGCTTCGACAAGCAGTAGCCGACGGCCGGGGCCACGCCGAGGAGGGCGAGATGGGCGACATGATCGTCCGGATCATGGGTGAGGGGCAGGTGCAGCTGTCCGACAGCCACCTGCCCGAGCTGAACAAGCTCGACGACGAGCTCCTTGCGGAAATGGAGAACGGCGACGGCCCCGGCTTCCGCCGCACCCTCACCGCACTCCTGTCCAAGGTCCGCGAACTGGGCGAGCCCCTGCCCGACGACTCCCTGGAACCGTCGGAACTGATCCTGCCGTCCCCGGACGCGACCCTGGAGGAGGTCCGGGAGCTGCTGAGCGACGACGGCCTGATCCCGGGCTGAGCCGTCCCGTCCCGGCCCGTCCGGTCTTCGCGGACGAGGCCCGTTCGTTCCGAGCACCGGACGGACGCCGTACCGTAATCAGACGTGAGCATCCTCGAACGAGCCCGGCGCCATCTGAAGGCGCACCCCCTGGCGCTGGACGCGGCGTTGGCCGTGGGTGTGCTCGCGTGCATGGTGGCCGGCTCGTTCGTGGACCCGCACCGGGACGACGGGGTCACCTGGGCCCTGCGCACCCCGGACCTGCTCAGCCTGCTGCTCATCACCCTCGGCTCCGCGGCCCTGGTCTTCCGCCGCCGCGCCCCCCTGAAGGTCCTCGCCGTCACCGGCGCCGTCTCCCTGGTGGAGTCCGTCACCGGCGACCCCCGCGCCCCCGTCGCCATGTCCGCGGTGATCGCCCTCTACACCGTCGCCTCCACCACCGACCGCACCACCACCTGGCGCGTCGGCCTGCTCACCATCACCGTCCTGACCGGCTCCGCGATGCTCGCCGGCCCGCTGCCCTGGTACGCCCAGGAGAACCTCGCCATCTTCGCCTGGACCGGCATCGGCGCCACCGCCGGCGACGCGGTCCGCAGCCGCCGTGCCTTCGTCACCGCCATCCGCGAACGCGCCGAACGGGCCGAGCGCACCCGCGAGGAGGAGGCCCGCCGCCGCGTCGCCGAGGAACGCCTGAGGATCGCCCGCGACCTGCACGACGTCGTCGCCCACCACATCGCGCTGGTCAATGTGCAGGCCGGCGTCGCCGCCCACGTCATGGACAAGCGCCCCGACCAGGCCAAGGAGGCCCTCGCCCACGTACGCGAGGCCAGCCGCTCCGCGCTCAACGAACTGCGCGCGACCGTCGGCCTGCTCCGGCAGTCCGGCGACCCCGAGGCCCCCACCGAACCCGCTCCCGGCCTGGACCGCCTCGACGAACTCGCGGGCACCTTCCGCAGCGCCGGTCTCCGCATCGAGGTCGCCCGCGCCGACCAGGGCACCGCGCTTCCGGCCGCCGTCGACCTGGCCGCCTACCGGGTCATCCAGGAGGCCCTGACCAATGTGCAGAAGCACGCGGGCCCGGACGCCAAGGCCGAGGTCAGTGTCGTCCGGGTGGGCCCGAACGTGGAGATCACCGTCCTCGACGACGGCGCCGGCGAGGACGACACGACCGACGGCGGGGGCCACGGCCTGCTCGGCATGCGCGAGCGCGTCACCGCCCTGCGCGGCACCCTCACCACCGGCCCCCGCTACGGAGGCGGCTTCCGGGTCCATGCGATCCTGCCGGTCAAGAGCCGAACGCGCACGGTGGAAGAGGCCGTACGACCGGCGGAGGGAGCCGTATGACCAGGGGCCGGGTCCGCGCGGGCCGCACCCCCACCGCCGTATGACGACCGATCACCGCCACCGCCCCGCAGAGGACCCCGCATGACCATTCGCGTCCTGCTCGCCGACGACCAGGCCCTGCTCCGCAGCGCCTTCCGTGTGCTGGTCGACTCCGAGCCCGACATGGAGGTCGTCGGCGAGGCCTCCGACGGGGCGGAGGCGGTGCGGCTGGCCAAGGAGCAGCGCGCGGACGTCGTACTGATGGACATCCGGATGCCCGGCACCGACGGCCTCGCCGCCACCCGCATGATCAGCGCCGACCCGTCCCTCGCCCAGGTCCGTGTCGTCATACTGACCACCTTCGAGGTCGACGACTACGTCGTGCAGTCGCTGCGCGCGGGGGCCTCCGGCTTCCTCGGCAAGGGGTCGGAACCCGATGAACTCCTCGCCGCCATCCGTATCGCCGCCGGTGGCGAGGCGCTGCTCTCCCCGGCCGCCACCAAGGGCCTGATCGCCCGTTTCCTCGCCCAGGGCGACCACGCCGACGACGGCCGCGACCCGGCCCGCGCCGAGCGGCTCGACGCCCTCACCGGCCGCGAGCGCGAGGTCCTGGTCCAGGTGGCCGGCGGGCACTCCAACGACGAGATCGCCGAGCGGCTGGAGGTCAGCCCGCTGACCGTGAAGACCCACGTCAACCGGGCCATGTCCAAGCTCGGCGCCCGTGACCGGGCGCAGCTCGTGGTGATCGCGTACGAGTCGGGGCTGGTACGTCCAAGGGTGGAGTGAACTCGACGGCGCATACTGCGCCGGGAGTAGGCGCGGGATAAGGAAATGGACCTGGGGCCTAGGAAAAGGGCCTCCGCGATGGCTCAGGGTGTAGGGGCGGGCGCTCACATGTGCGCCACAGTCGCTCCTGCCACTCCTGCAAACTTCTGCGGCTCACAGAAGAGAGACCCTCACCCATGTCCTGGCTGTCCCGATTCAGCCTCGCCCAACGTGCCCTGATAGGCCTGATGTCGATCATCGCGATCGCCTTCGGCGCCATCGCGATCCCCCAGCTCAAGCAGCAGCTGCTGCCCTCCATCGAACTGCCCATGGTGTCCGTGCTGGCGCCGTACCAGGGCGCTTCCCCGGACGTGGTCGAGAAGCAGGTCGTCGAGCCGATCGAGGACAGCCTCGAAGCCGTCGACGGCATCACCGGCGTCACCTCCACGGCCAGCGAGGGCAACGCCGTCATCATGGCGTCCTTCGACTACGGCCCCGACAACCAGCAGCTCGTCGCCGACGTCCAGCAGGCCGTCAACCGGGCCCGCGCGCAGCTCCCGGACGACGTCGACCCGCAGGTCATCGCCGGCTCCACGGACGACATCCCGACCGTCGTGCTCGCCGTCACCTCCGGCGACGACCAGCAGGCCCTCGCCGACCGGGTCGACCGGACCGTCGTGCCGGACCTGAAGGACATCGACGGCGTCGGCCAGGTCACCGTCGACGGCGTACGCGACCTCCAGGTCACCGTCACCCCGAACGAGTCGAAGCTGGCGAAGGCCGGCCTGACCTCGGCGGCCCTCTCCGAGGCGCTCAAGGCCGGCGGTGCCACCGTCCCGGCGGGCTCCTTCGACGAGGACGGCGACAACCGCACGGTCCAGGTGGGCGGCGGCTTCACCTCGCTCCAGCAGATCGAGGACCTGATGGTCGCCGGCGAGGACGGGAAGAAGCCGGTCCGCCTCGGCTCCGTCGCCACCGTCGAGCAGGAGCAGTCCCCGGCGGACTCCATCACCCGCACCGACGGCAAGCCGTCCCTCGCCGTCACCGTCACGATGGACCGGGACGGCAGCGCCGTCGCCATCTCGGACGCGGTCGAGGACAAGCTCGCGAAGATGCGCAAGGACCTCGGCTCGGACGCCACCGTCACCGTGGTCAGCGACCAGGGCCCGGCGGTGAAGAAGTCCATCGACGGCCTGACCACCGAGGGCGCGCTGGGTCTGCTCTTCGCCGTCCTGGTCATCCTGGTCTTCCTCGCGTCGATCCGCTCGACGCTGGTGACGGCGGTGAGCATCCCGCTCTCCGTCGTCCTGGCCCTGATCGTGCTGTGGACGCGCGACCTCTCGCTCAACATGCTGACGCTGGGCGCGCTCACCATCGCCATCGGCCGGGTCGTCGACGACTCGATCGTGGTCCTGGAGAACATCAAGCGCCACCTCGGCTACGGCGAGGAGCGCGAGGACGCCATCCTCAAGGCGGTCCGCGAGGTGGCCGGCGCGGTGACGTCGTCGACGCTCACCACGGTCGCCGTGTTCCTGCCGATCGGCCTGGTCGGCGGCATGGTGGGCGAGCTGTTCGGCTCGTTCAGCCTGACCGTGACGGCGGCCCTGCTGGCGTCGCTGATCGTCTCCCTGACGGTCGTGCCGGTGCTGTCGTACTGGTTCCTGCGCGCCCCCAAGGGCACTCCGCAGGACGCCGACGAGGCCCGCCGGGTGGCGGAGGAGAAGGAGGCGAAGAGCCGGCTCCAGCGGATCTACGTCCCCGTCCTGCGGTTCGCGACCCGGCGCCGGCTCACCAGTGTGCTGCTCGCGATCGTGATCCTGATCGGCACGTTCGGCATGGCGCCGCTGCTGAAGACGAACTTCTTCGACCAGGGCGAGCAGGAAGTGCTCACGGTCAAGCAGGAGTTGAAGCCGGGCACCAGCCTCTCGGCGACCGACGAGCAGGCGAAGAAGGTCGAGCGACTGCTCGCCGACACCAAGGGTGTCAAGAACTACCAGGTGACGGTCGGCTCGTCCGGCTTCATGGCGGCCTTCGGCGGCGGCACCGACACCAACCAGGCGTCGTACCAGGTGATGCTGGAGGACTCGGCGTCCTACGACGACGTACAGGACCGTATCGAGTCCGGTCTGAAGAAGCTCGACGGCATCGGCACCACCACGATCGCCGCCGGTGACGGCTTCGGCGCCCAGGACCTGAGCGTCGTAGTGAAGGCGGCCGACGCGGACGTGCTGCGCAAGGCGTCCGAGCAGGTCCGCGAGGCGGTGGCCCAGCTGGACCACGTCACGGACGTCACGAGCGACCTGTCGCAGAGCGTGCCGCGGATCTCGGTGCGGGCCAACGACAAGGCGGCCGCGGCGGGCTTCGACGACCAGACCCTCGGCCTCGCCGTCGCCCAGGCGGTCCGTGGCAACACGGCGGCCCAGGCGACCCTCGACGACACCGAGCGGGACGTCGTCATCAAGTCGGCGAAGCCGGCGACGACGCTCAAGGAGCTTCAGGACCTGCGTCTGGGCCCGGTGAAGCTGGGCGACATCGCGGATGTGAAGCTGGTGGACGGCCCCGTCGCGATGACCCGGATCGACGGCCAGCGCGCCGCCACCATCACGGCGAAGCCGACCGGCGACAACACGGGTGCGGTGAGCGCGGACCTCCAGTCCGAGATCAACCAGCTGACGCTCCCGGCGGGCGCGACGGCCTCCATCGGCGGTGTCTCCGAGGACCAGGACGAGGCGTTCGTCAACCTGGGCCTGGCGATGCTGGCGGCGATCGCGATCGTCTTCATGCTGCTGGTGGCGACCTTCCGCTCCCTGGTCCAGCCGCTGATCCTGCTCGTCTCGATCCCGTTCGCGGCGACGGGCGCGATCGGTCTGCTGCTGGCGACCGGCACGCCGATGGGCGTCCCCGCGATGATCGGCATGCTGATGCTGATCGGCATCGTGGTGACGAACGCGATCGTGCTGATCGACCTCATCAACCAGTACCGGAAGCAGGGTTACGGCGTCGTGGAGGCGGTGATCGAGGGTGGCCGGCACCGTCTGCGGCCCATCCTGATGACCGCGCTCGCGACCATCTTCGCCCTGCTGCCCATGGCCCTGGGTGTCACCGGCGAGGGCGGCTTCATCGCCCAGCCGCTGGCCGTGGTGGTGATCGGCGGTCTGATCACGTCCACCCTGCTGACGCTGCTCCTGGTCCCGACGCTCTACGCGATGCTGGAGCTCCGCAAGGAGCGCCGGGCGAAGAAGCGCGCGGCGAAGCGGCAGGCGAAGTCGCAGGCCGCGGCGGAGCCCACGCCGGAACCGGCGCAGGTCTGACGCCATGACGAAGGGGGCCGCACCTTGCGAGGTGCGGCCCCCTTCACGCGTTGCCCGCGCCGGCTACGGCAGCGCCAGCATCCGCTCCAGCGCCAGTTTCGCGAACGCCTCGGTCTCCTTGTCGACCTCGATCCGGTTGACCAGGTTGCCCTCGGCCAGCGACTCCAGGGCCCAGACCAGATGGGGCAGGTCGATGCGGTTCATGGTCGAGCAGAAGCAGACCGTCTTGTCCAGGAAGACGATCTCCTTGCCCTCGGGCGCGAAACGGTTCGCCAGCCGGCGGACCAGGTTCAGCTCGGTGCCGATGGCCCACTTGGAGCCGGCCGGGGCCGCCTCCAGGGCCTTGATGATGTACTCGGTCGAGCCGACGTAGTCCGCCGCCGCCACGACCTCGTGCTTGCACTCCGGGTGGACCAGGACGTTCACCCCCGGGATGCGCTCGCGCACGTCGTTCACCGAGTCCAGGCTGAAGCGGCCGTGCACCGAGCAGTGGCCGCGCCACAGGATCATCTTCGCGGCCCGCAGCTCGTCGGCGGTCAGCCCGCCGTTCGGCTTGTGCGGGTTGTAGACGACGCAGTCCTCCAGGGACATGCCCATGTCGCGGACGGCGGTGTTGCGGCCGAGGTGCTGGTCCGGCAGGAAGAGCACCTTCTCGCCCTGCTCGAAGGCCCAGTCCAGAGCCCGCTTCGCGTTCGACGAGGTGCAGATGGTGCCGCCGTGCTTGCCCGTGAACGCCTTGATGTCCGCGGACGAGTTCATGTACGACACCGGCACGACCTGCTCGGCTATGCCGGCCTCGGTCAGCACGTCCCAGCACTCGGCGACCTGCTCGGCCGTCGCCATGTCGGCCATCGAGCAGCCGGCGGCGAGGTCGGGCAGGACGACCTTCTGGTCGTCGGAGGTCAGGATGTCCGCCGACTCGGCCATGAAGTGCACGCCGCAGAACACGATGTACTCCGCCTCCGGGCGCGCAGCCGCGTCCCGGGCCAGCTTGAACGAGTCACCGGTCACATCGGCGAACTGGATGACCTCGTCGCGCTGGTAGTGGTGGCCGAGCACGAAGACCTTGCTGCCGAGCTTCTCCTTGGCCGCGCGGGCGCGCTCGACCAGGTCCGGGTCGGACGGCGAGGGGAGGTCGCCCGGGCACTCGACGCCACGCTCGCTCCTCGGGTCGGCCTCACGGCCGAGCAGCAGCAGGGCGAGGGGCGTCGGCTGTACGTCGAGCTCCTGGGTCTGGGCGGTGGTCACGACACGCACCCTTTCTGTTCTGCGGCTCGCCGGCACCGGGAAAGTCCGGACCCGGCGGGTCAAGCGGGGCATCTACTACGACTTCTCGTCGGATTGACGTTATCTATCATAACCGCTTCACGTCAGTTTGACGACGGCCATCATGTCGATGTGACGTGAATCCCGGGGCGAGCCCCCGTATTCCCGCATCAGACGTTTTCCGCTGCGCGCGGCGTGTGCGAGCATGAAGAGGACCCGAAAAGACAAGTGCCCGGCCCGGAATGAATCCGCGGCCCCGCCGGTTGCAACCGTCGGCAAGCAGTCTCCGTACAACCCGGGAGAGATGTAGATGTCCGTATCGGACGAGACCAGCACCGCCACCGACGGCATCATCCTCAGTGACGCCGCCGCGGCCAAGGTCAAGGCGCTGCTCGACCAGGAAGGCCGCGACGACCTCGCGCTGCGGGTCGCCGTTCAGCCCGGTGGCTGCTCCGGCCTGCGCTACCAGCTCTTCTTCGACGAGCGCTCGCTCGACGGCGACGTCGTCAAGGACTTCGGCGGGGTCAAGGTGGTCACCGACCGCATGAGCGCTCCGTACCTGGGCGGCGCGTCCATCGACTTCGTGGACACGATCGAGAAGCAGGGCTTCACGATCGACAACCCGAACGCGACGGGTTCCTGCGCCTGCGGCGACTCCTTCAGCTGAGCCCCGCCCACCCGCAGAAAGGCGGCGACCCCCTCCGACGGGGTCGCCGCCTTCCCGTGTCCGAGAGCCCCTACCGGGCCCCGGACGTCTCCGGCAGCCGGGCTCCCGGCTTCTCCAGCGGGACCTGCTGACCGTCCGATCCCACGACCTCGCGGTCACCGAGCGACTCGTCCAGCCGAACGGTCTCGTGGAAAACCTTGGCGATCATGATGCAGACCGTGTCCGGCTGCGTGGTCGCGGTCACCCGGACCGTCACCCGGTCCCCGCTCTCGCTCGCCTTCACGTCGTACTCGGAGCACACACCGCCCGTGAAGGCCACGGTCAGCTCCTTGCCGTCGACGGTGTAGGCGTCCACCGGCACGTTCTTCGTGACCGGCGCCGAGGTCGGCTCGTCCTTCGGGTCGCTCGGCCGCGGAGTCGGCTGCCCCGACGGCTCCTGCGAGGGAGTGGACGAGGCCAGGTACTTGGGGTCGACCGCCGGATGCGTCACCGTGAAGCTGTCCTGAGCGCCCGGCGTCCGCACCTCGAACAGCCAGGACGGCACCAGCGTCTGCCGCGCGTTCACATAGTGCGTGGCCAGCCCGAACACCGCCTTCTCGACCGTGACGGTCTCCCTGGACGGCGCACTCGCCGAGGCCCCCGTGTCACCGCAGGGCGCCTCCATCCGGTCCTTCAGCGGTACGGGGCTGGCACAGCCGCCGATGCCCATGCGGTGGTCGGTCCCCGGCGCCGCGTTCATCAGGCCGAGCGTCCTGTCGGCATCCAGCACGGGGTACGTGTCCCCCTTCACCGGCGCCTTCAACTGGCCGCTTCCGCCCACCACCTCGCCCTGGGCGCTCACCGTCACCCCGGTCGTCCAGCCGTACGTGGGCAGCCCGCCGACCACGGGGTTGGCGTTCACCGCCCGCTGGGCGCCCATGACCTGGCTCGCGTCCAGCTTCGCGTCGTCCTGACCCACCGCCTTGAGCACCGGAGCGGCGGCCTTCTTCGCGACGGCCTCGCTCACCGGATCGCCGCCCTGACCGGCCGGGGACTTCGCGCAGACGGTGGTGCTCTCGCAGGCGTCCGGGCCCGCCGCGTACCGGTAGAAGGTCCAGGTCCCCGGCGCCTGCTTGTTCACCTGGAGGCTGGGCCCCGCCCCGTCCGTCGCCCCGACCTTCCAGGTCTGCCCCTGCGCGACCGGCTTCCCCTCCACCCCGAGCGCCTCGGCCAGCCGCGCCACCTCGTCCGCGCCGACCTCGCCCCCGGCCCGGTACACCGGCGCCGACCCGGGCCCGTCCGGCAGCTCGCCGTCGGCCTTGTAGGTGACGCCGTAGGGGTTGGGCTCCCCGGGTGCGATACCGCTCCTGCCGCCTTCGCTGTCGCCCCCGGTGTAGCCGTCGAGGTGGAGCAGCGGGGGAGTGTCGTCGCCGGACGCCCCGGACGACGTACCGCCGTCCGACCCGCCGGCCGTGTTGGCGGCGATGTAGGCGCCGCCGCCCCCGACGAGCAGGACGGCCGCGGCGACGGACGCGATGATCGCGGGGGAGCGGCGACGGGAGCCGGTGTCGTCGTGGTGTTCGTGGTCGGGGGTGGCGTCGCCGACGGGAGGCACGGGAGGCACGGGAATCTCCGAGGCCTCCGCGGACTCCGCCGAGGCCTCGTCGGTCTCCGGCACGCCGTCCGAGGCGCTGTCCGACGCTTCAGCGGCGTCGGCGGCCTCGGCGGCCCTCTCCTTCTCCTCGTCCTTGGCGGCGAGCCCCTCGGCACCGACGGAGTCCTGCCGCGCCCGTGCCTCCTCCGCGTCCTTGCCGGAGGCGCCCGCGTCGTCGTTGTCGGGTCGCTCGGTGTTCACCGCATCGCTCCTTCGGCTGCGCACATGTCCCATGACCCTGACCCGCCCCTGCCAAGAAGGTCGGTCCATCGGGTCGTATCCCGCATCCCCTTTACGGGGGACAGCGATGGGACGCAGCGGGGGAGCGCACGGTTCCCCGAACTCGCGCCGAAGCCGCCGAACCGCGCGGATTCGGCCTTGGAAGCCCCACAGATGGCCCGACCGGTCGTCCGATCGGGCCGGCCCGGTCAGTCCCCGTAGTCGGACATCGCGTCCAGCAGCCGCGCCGACCTCGACGGCACGCTCACGCCGTGGATACGCGACGGGGAGACCGGACGGGAGAGCGCACGGTCGGGAACGGCCCAGTGCGGAGCCATCCGCGCACAGTCACCGAGCAAAGACGCCAGGCCGGCCTCCGGGTCTACCGGAGCGGGGGAGCGGACCTCGAATTTCGTCATAGCGGCACCGTAGGCACGCTGGAGCCCGCGAAGAAAGATCTACTATCGGGTAGTTTTGCCTGCTTCTACGTCCCGTTCACGAACGGTAGCGTGGAATGTCAACCCAACCTCCCCGCAGGAGACTCCACGCCGTGCGCATCGCAGTCACCGGCTCCATCGCCACTGACCACCTCATGACCTTCCCCGGCCGGTTCGCCGACCAGTTCGTCGCGGACCAGCTGCACACGGTCTCGCTCTCCTTCCTGGTCGACAACCTGGACGTACGCCGGGGCGGCGTAGGCGCGAACATCGCCTTCGGCATGGGCCAGCTGGGCACGAACCCGATCCTGGTCGGCGCCGCGGGCGCCGACTTCGACGAGTACCGGGCCTGGCTGGACCGGCACGGCGTCGACACCGGCTCGGTCCGCATCTCCGAGACCCTGCACACCGCCCGCTTCGTCTGCACCACCGACGCGGATCACAACCAGATCGGCTCCTTCTACACGGGCGCGATGAGCGAGGCCCGGCTGATCGAGCTGAAGACCGTCGCGGACCGCGTGGGCGGCCTCGACCTGGTCTCCATCGGCGCCGACGACCCCGAGGGCATGCTCCGGCACACCGAGGAGTGCCGCTCCCGCGCGATCCCCTTCGCCGCCGACTTCTCCCAGCAGATCGCCCGGATGAACGGCGACGAGATCCGGATACTGCTGGACGGGGCGACCTACCTCTTCTCCAACGAGTACGAGAAGGGGCTCATCGAGTCCAAGACCGGCTGGTCGGACGAGGAGATCCTGGGCAGGGTCGGCCACCGGGTCACGACCCTCGGCGCCCGGGGCGTACGCATCGAGCGCCGGGGCGAGGACCCGATCGAGGTCGGCTGTCCCGAGGAGGAGCGCAAGGCCGACCCCACGGGCGTCGGCGACGCCTTCCGCGCCGGGTTCCTGTCCGGACTGGCGTGGGGCGTGTCCCTGGAGCGCGCCGCGCAGGTCGGCTGCATGCTCGCCACGCTCGTCATCGAGACGGTGGGCACGCAGGAGTACCAGCTGCGCCGGGCGCACTTCATGGACCGGTTCACCAAGGCGTACGGGCATGACGCCGGTGAGGAAGTGCGGGCGCACCTGGGCTGAGCCCGCGGGTCCGTCGTCGACTGCGGGTGCGTGGGGACCGGTCGCACAGGTCCCCGCGCCCCTGGGAGCAGGGCGTTCAGCTCACCCGGCGCACGACGTACGCCGTCCCTCGTTCCGTCGGCTCCTCGCCCACGTACTCCTGTCCCCGCATCTCGCACCACGCCGGAATGTCCAGCCGGGCGGCCTCGTCGTCCGACAGGACCCACACCAGCCCGCCCACCGGTACGTCCCCGATGACCTTCGCCAGCTCGATGACCGGGATCGGGCAGAGCTTGCCCAGGGAGTCCACGACCAGGACGTCGTCCCTCATGAGGGTCTCGGCCGCCGGCGCCCCCAACTTCTCCCGCACGCCCGCCACCGCCCCCGGCAGCACCTCCAGGAACCGCTCCACGTCCTCCGCCGCCGTCCCGAACGGCAGGGACACCCGCACGTTCCCCTCGCTCAGCACCCCCATGGCCTTCAGCACATGGCTGGGCGTCAGCGTGCTGCTCGTGCACGAGGAACCCGACGAGACCGAGAACCCGGCCCGGTCCAGCTCGTGCAGCAAAGTCTCCCCGTCGACATAGAGACAGGAGAAGGTGACGACACCGGGCAGCCGCCGCTCGGGATCGCCGACCACCTCCACGTCCGGCACCAGCGCGGGCACCCGCGCCCGGATCCGTTCCGTCAGCTCCCGCAGCCGTACCGTCTCTTGGGCCGCCTCGGCCCGCACCGCCCGCAGCGAGGCCGCCGCGGCGACGATCGCCGGGATGTTCTCGAACCCGGCCGCCCGCCCCGACTCCCGCTCGTCCGCGGGCCCTTGAGCGGCGAACCGCACGCCCTTGCGTACGACGAGCAGCCCGACCCCCGACGGACCACCCCACTTGTGAGCACTCCCGGTCAACACCGACCAGTCACCCTCGACGCGCCCCCACCCGAGTGACTGGGCCGCGTCCACCAGCAGCGGCACCCCGGCCTCCCGGCACGCGGCGGCCACCTCCGCCACCGGCTGCTCGGTGCCCACCTCGTGGTTGGCCGACTGAAGACACGCCAGGGCGGTGTCCGCACGCAGGGCCTCCCGGTACGCCCCCACGGCCACCGACCCGCCCCGGTCCACCACCACCTGAGTGACCGAACCCCCGCCGGCCTCGTGCGCGTCAGCCGCATGGAGCACAGAGGAGTGTTCGACGGCGGACACGATCAGGTGACGTCCGACGCGACGGCGACCCGCCAACACCCCGGCCACACCCGAGTGGACGGCCCTTGTCCCCGATGAGGTGAACACCAACTCATCGGCTCTGCACCCCACGGCCTCGGCGGTCGCCTCCCGGGCGGCGTCGAGAAGCATGCGCGCCCGTCGCCCCTCCCGGTACAGACGGGCGGGATCAGCCCACCCCTCGTCGAGGGACGCCTGAAGAGCTTGCCGGGCGACAGGATGAAGAGGAGCACTGGAAGCAGCGTCGAAGTAGGCCACACGGCAACGCTAGACGTCCGTTCGCCGGGGCGCCCAAAAGGGGCGCGGGGCGGTGACATCTGCGGCTCCGCCGCGGGGCGCGACAAGCCGCGACGGGCCTTCAGCCGCCAATCAAGCGAACCCCCCACTCGAGTAGGCCCCCCTCCCCGCGAACCCCCGGAGGGCGTCGGCTAGGGTTTGGTCCGCATAAACATCCAAACCCCTGCCCGACGCAGGGCGGCGACCGACCAGCGAGAAGGCCAGGCCGCAGCCGATCCGCGCGGGCGAGACTCTCGGGAAGGCGCTACGTGAGTCCCAACGGCTCCGACCGCTCGCCGCGGCGCCCGATGCGGCGGAAGCTGCTGCAAGGCATGACTGCGGGCCTGGTCCTGGCTACAGCCACCGGTTGCTCGTACAACTGGGAGGACTTCCCCCGTCTTGGTATGCCCACCCCGACCACGGAAGAGGCTCCCCGGATCCTCTCCCTGTGGCAGGGGTCGTGGGCGGCCGCGCTCGCCACAGGCGTGCTGGTCTGGGGCCTGATCCTGTGGAGCACCGTCTTCCACCGGCGCAGCCGCACCAAGGTCGAGGTTCCTCCGCAGACCCGGTACAACATGCCGATCGAGGCGCTGTACACGGTGGTCCCGCTCATCATCGTCTCGGTGCTCTTCTACTTCACGGCCCGCGACGAGACGAAGCTGCTCAGCCTCAAGGACAAGCCCGACCTCACGGTCAACGTCGTGGGCTACCAGTGGAGCTGGGCCTTCAACTACGTCCAGCCCGTCGACGGTTCCACGGGCAACGCGAAGACCGACAAGAACCTGGCGGCCATTCCGGACCGGTTCAAGGAGGACTTCCCGGCGAACGCGGGCGGTGTCTACGACGCCGGCACCCCCGGCACCCGGAACCCGCAGACGGGCAACCCGGGCCCGACCCTGTGGCTGCCCAAGGGCAAGACGGTCCGCTTCGTCCTCACCTCGCGCGACGTCATCCACTCCTTCTGGGTGGTGCCGTTCCTGATGAAGCAGGACGTCATCCCGGGCCACACCAACGCCTTCGAGGTGACCCCCAACCGTGAGGGCACCTTCCTGGGCAAGTGCGCCGAGCTGTGCGGCGTCGACCACTCCCGGATGCTGTTCAACGTGAAGGTCGTCTCCCCCGAGCGCTACGAGCAGCACCTCAAGGACCTCGCCAAGAAGGGGCAGACCGGTTACGTTCCCGCCGGCATCGCGCAGACGAGCCACGAGAAGAACCGGGAGACGAACAACCTGTGAGCATCCTCAACGAACCCCAGGGTGCCGCGGCAGCTGAGGACTCGTACGAGAACGAGCTGCCGGTCCGGCGCAGGCAACCCGGCAACGTCGTGGTCAAGTGGCTCACCACCACCGACCACAAGACGATCGGAACGCTGTACCTCGTCACGTCGTTCGCGTTCTTCGTGATCGGTGGCGTGATGGCGCTCGTCATGCGCGCCGAACTCGCCCGGCCCGGTCTTCAGATCGTGTCGAACGAGCAGTTCAACCAGGCGTTCACGATGCACGGCACGATCATGCTGCTGATGTTCGCGACGCCGCTGTTCGCCGGCTTCGCGAACTGGATCATGCCGCTCCAGATCGGTGCGCCGGACGTGGCGTTCCCGCGGCTGAACATGTTCGCCTACTGGCTCTACCTGTTCGGCTCGCTCATCGCGGTCGGCGGTTTCCTCACGCCGGACGGCGCGGCCGACTTCGGCTGGTTCGCCTACTCCCCGCTGTCGGACGCGGTCCGCTCCCCGGGCATCGGCGCCGACATGTGGATCATGGGTCTGGCCTTCTCCGGCTTCGGCACGATCCTCGGCTCGGTCAACTTCATCACCACCATCATCTGCATGCGCGCCCCCGGCATGACCATGTTCCGCATGCCGATCTTCGTGTGGAACGTGCTGCTGACGGCCGTCCTGGTCCTGCTCGCCTTCCCCGTCCTCGCGGCGGCGCTCTTCGCGCTGGAGGCGGACCGCAAGTTCGGCGCCCATGTCTTCGACTCGGCCAACGGCGGGGCCTTGCTCTGGCAACACCTCTTCTGGTTCTTCGGCCATCCAGAGGTGTACATCATCGCCCTGCCATTCTTCGGAATCATTTCCGAAGTGATCCCGGTCTTCTCGCGTAAGCCGATGTTCGGCTACATGGGTCTGATCGCGGCGACCATCGCGATCGCGGGTCTGTCCGTGACGGTGTGGGCGCACCACATGTACGTCACCGGAGGCGTGCTCCTACCGTTCTTCTCCTTCATGACGTTCCTGATCGCCGTACCGACCGGCGTGAAGTTCTTCAACTGGATCGGAACGATGTGGAAGGGCTCGTTGTCCTTCGAGACACCGATGCTCTGGGCGGTCGGCTTCCTCATCACCTTCACCTTCGGTGGTCTGACCGGTGTCATCCTGGCCTCGCCGCCGATGGACTTCCACGTGTCCGACTCGTACTTCGTGGTGGCGCACTTCCACTACGTCGTCTTCGGCACGGTGGTGTTCGCGATGTTCTCCGGCTTCCACTTCTGGTGGCCGAAGATGACCGGCAAGATGCTCGACGAGCGGCTCGGCAAGATGACCTTCTGGACGCTGTTCGTCGGCTTCCACGGCACCTTCCTGGTCCAGCACTGGCTGGGCGCCGAGGGCATGCCGCGTCGTTACGCGGACTACCTCGCGGCCGACGGCTTCACCGCCCTGAACACGATCTCGACGATCAGCTCGTTCGTGCTCGGCGCGTCGCTGCTGCCGTTCTTCTACAACGTGTGGAAGACCGCCAAGTACGGCAAGAAGGTCGAGGTCGACGACCCGTGGGGCTACGGCCGCTCGCTGGAGTGGGCCACGTCCTGCCCGCCGCCGCGGCACAACTTCCTCACCCTGCCGCGGATCCGTTCCGAATCCCCGGCGTTCGACCTGCACCACCCTGAGATCGCCGCTCTCGACCAGCTCGAGAACGCCCCTCACGGTGAGAAGGCCCTTTCTGGTGGCAAGGAGGCCGGCAAGTGAAGATCCAGGGCAGGATGTTCATGTGGCTGAGCTTCTTCGTGCTCGCCATGGCGGTCGTCTACGGCGTGTGGTCGAAGGAGCCGGCCGGTACCACGGCCCTCTTCCTGGCCTTCGGCCTGTGCATCATGATCGGCTTCTACCTGGGCTTCACCGCCCGGCGGGTCGACGCGGGCGCGCAGGACAACAAGGAAGCGGACGTCGCGGACGACGCCGGCGAGGTCGGGTTCTTCAGCCCGCACAGCTGGCAGCCGCTCTCCCTCGCGATCGGCGGAGCGCTCGCCTTCCTGGCCATCGCGGTCGGCTGGTGGCTGCTGTACTTCTCCTTCCCGCTGATGCTGGTCGGCATCTGGGGCTGGGTCTTCGAGTACTACCGCGGTGAGAACCGCACCCAGTAACACGAGCTGAGCTCATCGGGAGCCCGGACACTCCGTCAGGAGGGTCCGGGTTCCTGCGTTTGCCGTAGTCACGATCACCCGTACGCCTTATCCGGCGCGCCGTGGCCGACGCCGCTTCCTAGCGTGAGGCCATGAGCAAAATACCGAGCAAGGGCACCGTCATAGGCTGCGCGCTCCTGCTGACCGCGGTCGGCGCGGGCGCCGCCGGATGCAGCAGCGACGGCAATCCGCTGTCCGCCGAGCCGTACGACGCGGCGGACCAGATCGCCTTCAACGGCCCCTCGGGCGACGGCGAGAAGGCCGACCCCGACAAGCCTCTGGAGGTCACCGCGGAGGACTCGGACGGCCGGATCACGGACGTCACCGCCAGGGACGCCTCAGGACGCCATGTCGCGGGCGAACTCTCCGCCGACGGCACCCGGTGGCACAGCACCTCCCCGCTCGCCGCCAACGCCCGCTACACGGTCCGTGTGAGCACCGAGGACGAGGACGGCGCGCCCGGCCGCAAGGTCCTCACCTTCGAGACCAGCAAGCCGACCTCCAAGAAGCACCTGACGGCGACCTTCGGTCCCAAGGCGGGCAAGTACGGCGTCGGCCAGCCCGTCACGGCCGAACTGAGCCGGCCGGTCAAGGACAAGAAGCAGCGCGCGATCGTCGAGCGGGCCCTCAAGGTCGAGTCCGTACCCGCGGTCGAGGGCTCCTGGCACTGGGTGGACGACAAGGAACTCCACTACCGGCCCAAGGAGTACTGGCCGGCCGGAGCGAGCATCCAGGCCCGCAGCAACCTGGAGGGCATCAAGATCAGCGACCGTCTGTGGGGCGGCAAGGTCAAGCCGCTCAGAATCACCACCGGCGACCAGGTCATCGCCGTCACGGACGCCGGCTCGCACCAGTTGACGCTCTACCGCAACGGCGAGGAGGTCAGGTCCATACCGGTCACGACCGGCAAGGCGGGCTTCGAGACCCGCAACGGCGTCAAGGTCGTGCTGGGCAAGGAGTACTTCGTACGGATGCGCGGCACGAGCATCGGCATAGCGGAAGGCTCCGCGGAGTCCTACGACCTACCCGTCTACTACGCCACCCGGGTGACCTGGAGCGGCGAGTACGTCCACGCGGCCCCCTGGTCGGTCGGCTCCCAGGGCTCGGCCAACGTCAGCCACGGCTGCACCGGCATGAGCACCGCCAACGCCGAGTGGTTCTTCGACAACGTCCGCGAGGGCGACATCGTGAAGGTCGTCAACTCGTACGGCAACACGATGGAGCCGTTCGGCAACGGCTTCGGCGACTGGAACCTCGACTGGAAGAAGTGGCGAGGCGGCAGCGCCCTGGTCAACGGCGCCCCCGACGGCCCCAGCCCGTCGGAGCGAGCAAGGCTGAGGCCACAGAGCGTCTGAACGTCTCAGGGGTGACGCCGCCGCATCGAAACCCTAGGCGCTCTGAAGTCTCTTGGTCCGCAGCAGAGCGGCGAGCGCCTCGGCGAACTCCACCGGCTCCACAGGCAACGTCACAGCCGCCTCGGCGCGGCTCCAGGTGGCCAGCCACGCGTCCTGCGGCCGCCCGATGAGCAGCAGCACCGGCGGGCAGTTGAACACCTCGTCCTTGATCTGCCGGCAGACCCCCATGCCCCCCATGGGTACGGCCTCACCGTCCAGCACACAGACGTCGATCCCGCCCTTGTCCAGCTCCTTGATGACGGCGGCCGGCGTCGCGCACTCCACGAACTGCACCACAGGCACGTCCGGAGCGGGCCTGCGCCCGGTGGCCAACCGCACCTGCTCGCGGGTGTTGGAGTCGTCGCTGTAGACCAGCACCGTGGCGGTCGGCTGCATTGTTCCTCCGTGACGTCTGCGTCCTAGGGGACAGGCCCGTTGGGCCGGATGCTACTCCTCTGAACACCACGTCAACACCGGTATGAACGGCCGAGACACTCCGAACGGCACCCCCCGGAGTGAGGGCGGGATAAGCGACCGACATAATGTCGGTCGTGGCGACAGCAACGACAGTAGAAACCGGGCACGCGCACCCGTCGGTCAACCGGCCGAACCTCACCAGCGTCGGAACCATCATCTGGTTGAGTTCCGAGCTGATGTTCTTCGCGGCCCTCTTCGCGATGTACTTCACCCTGCGATCGGTGACAGGCCCCGAGTTCTGGAGTGAGAAGGCCGAGGCCTTGAACTTCCCGTTCTCGGCGACGAACACCACGATCCTGGTGCTCTCCTCTCTCACCTGCCAGCTCGGCGTCTTCGCCGCCGAGCGCGGTGATGTGAAGAAGCTCCGGGGCTGGTTCATCGTCACCTTCATCATGGGTGCGATCTTCATCGGCGGTCAGGTGTTCGAGTACACCGAGCTGGTCAAGAAGGACGGGCTCTCGCTCTCCTCCGACCCCTACGGCTCGGTCTTCTACCTGACCACCGGCTTCCACGGCCTGCACGTGACGGGCGGTCTCATCGCCTTCCTGCTGGTCCTCGGCCGCACGTACGCGGCTCGGAGGTTCACGCACGAGCAGGCGACCGCCGCGATCGTCGTGTCCTACTACTGGCACTTCGTCGATGTCGTCTGGATCGGCCTGTTCGCCACGATCTACATGATCAAGTAGTCGGGCCCGATCCCGCGCGCGTTCAACAAACGCACATACCGCAAGCATCGACGCAGAAGATCCTGACACCGGGGTAATCCGTGAAAAAGCTCTCCGCACGACGACGCCATCCGCTGGCGGCGATCGTCGTCCTACTCCTCGCGCTGGCGTGCACGGGGGGGCTGTACGCCGTGTTCGCGCCCGCGGACAAGGCGCAGGCCGAGGAAACCGCCCAGTCCCTCACCATCGAGGAGGGCAAGAAGCTCTACACCGTCGGCTGCGCCAGCTGCCACGGAACCGGTGGTGAGGGCACCTCTGACGGGCCGAGCCTGGTGGGCGTCGGCGCTGCCGCCGTCGACTTCCAGGTGTCGACGGGCCGTATGCCGGCCGCCACCTCCCAGGGCGCCCAGGTCCCGGCGAAGAAGAACATCTACTCGCAGGCCGAGATCGACCAGCTCGCCGCGTACATCGCCTCGCTGGGCGCGGGTCCCTCCGTCCCCACCGAGGAGCAGTACGGTCCGGAGGGAGCGGACATCGCCAAGGGTGGCGAGCTCTTCCGCAACAACTGCGCCCAGTGCCACAACTTCACCGGCAAGGGCGGCGCGCTGACGAAGGGCAAGTACGCCCCGAGCCTCGAGGGTGTCGACCCCAAGCACATCTACGAGGCCATGCAGACCGGCCCGCAGAACATGCCGTCCTTCCCCGACACCACGCTGTCGGAGCAGAACAAGAAGGACATCATCGCGTACCTGCACGCGGTCAACAGCGACGAGACGGTGAACCCGGGTGGACTCGAACTGGGCGGCCTCGGGCCGGTCAGTGAGGGCCTCTTCGCCTGGATCTTCGGTCTCGGCGCCCTGATCGCGGTCGCCATCTGGGTCGCCGCTCGGACCGCAAAGGCCAAGAAGTCATGAGTAGCCAAGACATTCCAGAAGAGAACCTGCCCGCCGAGCACGACGCTCGGGTAGCCGTGGCCGACGAGAAGAACCCCTTCGCCGACCCCGGCCTGGCGCCCCACGAGCACCGGGTCCAGGACATCGACGAGCGGGCCGCCAGGCGGTCCGAGCGCACGGTCGCCCTGCTGTTCACGGTGTCGATGCTGGCCACCGTCGGCTTCATCGCCTCGTACGTCGCGATCCCGCACGACAAGTCGATCTTCGTCTTCCCGATCGGTCACCTCAACGCGCTGAACTTCGCGCTGGGACTGACCCTCGGTGCGGCGCTGTTCTGCATCGGCGCGGGCGCGGTCCACTGGGCCCGCACCCTGATGTCCGACGTGGAGGTCGCGGACGACCGGCACGCCATCGCGGCCGAGCCCGAGGTCAAGGCCAAGGTCATGGCCGACTTCAAGCAGGGCGCCAAGGAGTCCGCGCTGGGTCGCCGCAAGCTGATCCGCAACACGATGTTCGGCGCGCTGGCCCTGTTCCCGCTCTCCGGCATCGTCCTGCTGCGTGACCTCGGCCCGCTGCCCGGCACCAAGCTGCGCCACACGCTCTGGTCCAAGGGCAAGCTGCTCGTCAACATGAACACCAACGAGCCGCTGCGTCCCTCGGACGTCGCGGTCGGCTCCCTCACCTTCGTCAAGCCGGAGGGCCTGGAGGAGCACGACCACGACTTCCAGAACGAGATCGCCAAGGCAGCCCTGATGATCGTCCGGATCCAGCCGGACGACATCAAGGACAAGCAGTCGTACGAGTGGTCACACGAGGGCATCCTCGCGTACTCGAAGATCTGCACCCACGTCGGTTGCCCGATCTCCCTGTACGAGCAGCAGACGCACCACGTGCTCTGCCCCTGCCACCAGTCCACCTTCGACCTCGCCGACGGTGCCCGAGTGATCTTCGGCCCCGCCGGCCACGCCCTGCCGCAGCTGCGCATCGGCGTGAACGACGAGGGCTACCTCGAGGCGCTCGGCGACTTCGAAGAGCCCGTCGGTCCTGCATTCTGGGAGCGCGGATGAGCACTACAGAGACCACCGAGTCCCGCTCTCGCGGGAAGGCGCCGGCCGGCGAGCGCGTAGCCGACTGGGCCGACGGCCGGCTGGGGATCTACTCCCTGGCCAAGGCCAACATGCGCAAGATCTTCCCCGACCACTGGTCGTTCATGTTGGGTGAGGTCTGCCTCTACAGCTTCATCATCATCATCCTCACGGGTGTGTACCTGACGCTGTTCTTCCACCCGTCGATGAACGAGGTGGAGTACCACGGCAGCTACGTCCCGATGCAGGGCCAGCTGATGAGTGAGGCGTTCAGCTCGACGCTGCACATCTCCTTCGACGTGCGCGGTGGTCTGCTGATCCGGCAGATCCACCACTGGGCGGCGCTGATCTTCCTCGCCGGCATGTTCGTGCACATGATGCGTGTGTTCTTCACGGGCGCGTTCCGCAAGCCGCGTGAGATCAACTGGCTGTTCGGCTTCCTGCTGTTCGTCCTGGGCATGTTCACCGGTTTCACCGGCTACTCGCTCCCGGACGACCTGCTCTCCGGCACCGGTGTCCGCTTCACCGAGGGCGCGATCCTGTCCATGCCGATCGTCGGCACGTACATCTCGTTCTTCCTCTTCGGCGGAGAGTTCCCGGGCGTCGACTTCGTGGCCCGGTTCTACTCGATCCACATCCTGCTGCTGCCGGGCATCATGCTCGGTCTGGTGGTCGGCCACCTGATCCTGGTCTTCTACCACAAGCACACGCAGTTCGCGGGCCCCGGAAAGACCAACAAGAACGTCGTCGGCATGCCCCTGCTGCCGGTGTACATGGCCAAGGCCGGAGGCTTCTTCTTCCTGGTCTTCGGTGTCATCGCGGTCATCGCGGCCATCGCACAGGTCAACCCGGTCTGGGCCATCGGCCCCTACCGTCCGGACATGGTGTCCACCGGCGCCCAGCCCGACTGGTACATGGGCTTCGCCGAGGGTCTGGTCCGCTACATGCCGGGCTGGGAGATCAACTTCTGGGGCCACACGCTGGTCCTGGGTGTGTTCATCCCGCTGGTGCTGTTCGGCCTGGTGCTGATGGCGATCGCGATCTACCCGTTCATCGAGTCCTGGGTCACCGGCGACAAGAGCGAGCACCACATCCTGGACCGTCCGCGCAACGCCCCGACGCGTACCGCGTTCGGCGTCGCCTGGGTCACGGTCTACATGATCGGCCTGGTCGGTGGTGGCAACGACCTGTGGGCCACCCACTTCCACCTGTCGATCAACGCCGTCACCTGGTTCGTCCGGATCGGCTTCTTCGTCGGACCGGTCCTCGCGTTCATCATCACCAAGCGGATCTGCCTCGGCCTTCAGCGCCGGGACAAGGACAAGGTGCTGCACGGCCGCGAGTCGGGCATCATCAAGCGCCTGCCGCACGGTGAGTTCATCGAGGTCCACGAGCCGCTCAGCCAGGACGCGCTGTACACGCTCACCGCGCACGAGCAGTACCAGCCGGCCGAGATCGGCCCGACGGTCGACGAGAACGGCGTCGAGCGCAAGGTGAAGGGCTCCGAGAAGCTCCGCGCCAAGCTCAGCAAGTCGTACTTCGGCGAGGACGGCCAGATCCCCAAGCCGACGGTCGACGAGTACAAGGAGATCACGAGCGGCCACGGCCACCACTGATCGCAGCGCACGCCACGGTTGAGGGCCCCGTCCGTTGTACGGACGGGGCCCTTCGCCGTGCCCTGGGCATCCCCTGGGGCTGTGCAGACGGGCCCCTGGTCCGGTCTTCGGGCGGGGCCGTTCTCCGGGTTCCCCGGGTGGATAGGGTGGACCTCGTTGAGATTCTCGTCCCGTAGTGCGGGACGCCTGATCCTGGAGCGGCTTATGAGCGCTGTGACCCCCGCTGGAGGCGACACCGCGGCGGGCCGCTCCTGGCCCCTGCTGCTGAACGGCCTGCTGAACGGTCAGGACCTGGCCGCCGACGACACCGCGTGGGCGATGGACCTGATCATGCGCGGCGAGGCGACGGACGCGCAGATCGCCGGGTTCGTCGTGGCGCTGCGGGCCAAGGGCGAGACGGTGCAGGAGATCACCGGACTCGTGCGGACGATGTACGAGCACGCCAACGTGATCGAGGTGCCGGGGCAGACCGTCGACATCGTCGGCACGGGAGGCGACGGCGCGAAGACCGTCAACATCTCCACCATGTCGGCCATCGTGATCGCCGGCACCGGCGCGAAGGTCGTCAAGCACGGCAACCGGGCGGCGTCGTCGGCGTCGGGTGCCTCGGACGTGCTGGAGAAGCTCGGCGTCAATCTGGAGCTGCCCGTCGGACGGGTCGCTCAGGTCGCCGAGGAGGCCGGGATCACCTTCTGCTTCGCGGTGAAGTTCCATCCGTCGCTGCGCCATGTGGCCGCCGCGCGCGGGCAGTTGGGCATCCGGACCACCTTCAATGTGCTCGGTCCGCTGACCAACCCGGCGAAGGTGCGGGCCCAGGCGGTCGGCGTGGCCGACCCGCGCATGGCACCGATCGTCGCGGGCGTCTTCGCCGAGCGCGGCAACTCCTCGCTGGTGTTCCGCGGCGACGACGGCCTCGACGAGCTGACCACGACGGCCACCTCCCGCGTCTGGGTCGTGCGCGACGGCAAGGTGACCGAGGAGTCCTTCGACCCGCGTGACGTCGGCATCGAGCTGGTGCCGGTGGAGGCGCTGCGGGGCGCGGACGCCTCGTACAACGCGGATGTGGCACTGCGCCTGTTGAACGGCGAGACCGGGCCGGTGCGGGACGCCGTCCTGCTGAACGCGGCGGCGGCCCTGGTGGCGCTGGAGCCGACGGACGCGCCGCTCGCCGAGCAGATCGGGCTCGGCATGGCGAAGGCCGCGGAGGCGATCGACTCGGGAGCGGCCAAGCGGACGCTGGACCGTTGGGTGGCCGCGAGCAACGCGTAGGGCCTGTCGTTTGGACGCCGGCATGATCCAAACGACAGGTCCTGGCCCGCATCGACGTCGTCCCGCGATCCGGACATGGGTTGCGGGACGACGATCATTTGACGTAGCGTCCTTGACCAGGTCATGAGTGACAGTCATGAGGCCCCGGCCGACTGTCCGGCAACCCTCCGTCCGTGGCGGGGTGCCCCGGGTGAAGACCAGGCCGTAGGCAGTGAGGTCTACGGCAAGCGCGGGCCCCTCTCGAAACCAGGGGTCCTGGTCGTTCGAGGGAGTCTTCCGTGAGCAAGCGAATGCGATAGGGCCGCCGAGCCCCGCCTCCGCACACCCATTTCACCTGTTCCGGAATCTTGATTCTTCCCTCACCTGTCGGGAGCCCTCCCATGTCTGTCTCCACTGCTGCCTCCGTCCAGGGCATTTGTGCCCCGCTGCCCGTTCTGGGGGGTGATGTCACCGTCCCGCTCGTCACGGGCGGCGAGGTCACCTACGCGGCGCTGGACTACGCCGCCAGCGCCCCCGCCCTCCAGCGCGTCTGGGACGACGTCGCCGCCTACGCGCCGTACTACGGCAGCGTCCACCGCGGTGCCGGGTACCTCTCGCAGCTCTCCACCGACCTGTTCGAGAACGCCCGCCGCACGGTCACCGAGTTCCTGGACTGCCGGGACGACGACCAGCTGATCTTCACCCGGTCCACCACCGACTCGCTGAACCTCCTCGCCGCCGCCCTCCCGGTCGACTGCCAGGTCTTCGTCTTCGAGACCGAGCACCACGCCTCCCTGCTGCCCTGGCGCGACGCCCAGGTCACCTACCTCAACGCGCCCCGCACCCCCCGCGAGGCCGTCGAGACCCTGGAGCGCGCCCTCGCCGACCGCGACCCCCACGGCCCGGCCCTGGTCTGCGTCACCGGCGCCTCGAACGTCACCGGCGAGCTGTGGCCCGTACGGGAGCTGGCCGCGGCGGCGCACGCGCACGGCGCCCGGATCGTCCTCGACGCCGCCCAACTCGCCCCGCACCACCCGGTGAGCGTCCGCGACCTCGACGTCGACTGGGTCGCCTTCTCCGGCCACAAGCTGTACGCCCCGTTCGGCTCCGGCGTCCTCGCCGGCCGCGCCGACTGGCTGCGCGAGGCCGAGCCGTATCTCGCGGGCGGCGGCGCCAGCCGCAAGGTCACCCGGCGCGAGGACGGGGGAGTGGACGTCCAGTGGCACGACAGCGCCGCACGGCACGAGGCCGGCTCCCCGAACGTCATCGGCGCCTACTCCATCGCCTCCGCGTGCAAGGCCCTGACGGAGGCGGGCTTCGACACGCTCGTCGCCCGTGAGCGGTACCTGATCGAGAAGGTGCGCGCGGGCCTCGCCGAGGTGCCGGAGGTCCGCGTCCTCTCCCTCTTCGGCGACGACGCACCCCGCGTCGGTGTGATCTCCTTCGTCGTCGACGGCTGGAACAGCTCCCACTTCGCCGCCGCCCTCTCCGCCGAGTACGGCATCGGCGTGCGCGACGGGCTGTTCTGCGCCCACCCGCTGGTCCGGACGCTGCTCGGCAGCGACCCGCAGGCCCAGGGCGAGTGCGGCGCCCCCGAGGCCGCGCCGGGCGAGAAGTCCCTGAACGCCATCCGGGTGAGCTTCGGGGCCGGCACGCCGGACGAGCACGTAGAGCGGTTCGTGACCGCCGTGAAGGAGCTCGTCACGGACGGCGCCCGGTGGAACTACCGCACGGAGGACGGTCGTTGCGTACCGGACACCTCCGCGTGAACCGATAGCCGGGCGCCCAACAGGACCATCCGCAGGGCTGGCCCGGCCGCGTCCGCGAGGAGTCCGGAGGCCGGCACCAGGGCCTCCGCGAGGGCCGTCGGAGCCGGCAGGATCCGCTGAACGCGTCCACGCCGGGCACGTCGTGCGCGCCCTCGCCCAGCGTGCCCGCCGGCGCGAGCCCCGGCCGGCCGTACACCTCGGCCCGGCGGGCCACCTAGGCCGGGATCTTGCCCTTGGGTGTCCGGTGGTCCAGGGCGCCCTCGGCGGTGACCACCAGATCAGCGCGCCCGAGCCGGGCGTGGAGGTCGAGGTGGTCGCGGAGGACGTCGAAGCGGGGGAGGAGCCGGGCCGGACTGGCCGATCCGGGCGAGCCGCGTCAGCGCGCCTCCGCCGGGGGGAGCTCGAAGCCGTCGGCGTCCAGCGGCGGGCGCCGAGGGTCTGGGAGCGCGCCGGCGCCCCCGTCGGACGTACCGGAGTCGCCGCAGCCGATCAGGATCCGCCGTACGCCGGTGTCCAGCGCGGCGCGGATCGGCTCGCCGACGCCGTACGTCGTCGTGGCGCCCGGGTCGCGCGGGGCGTGCGGGACGAGGGGGAGCCCGGCCACCGCCGCCATCTCCACGACGGCCAGGCGCGGTGGCCGTACGCTCGTCGGCGACCACCAGCCGGATCAGGCCGATCACGGCGTCCGGCGGCACGCGGCGCACGCCGTCCGGTCGGTCACCGGGGGCCGGGAGACGGCCTCGTCGCTCGGCGTCGGCGTGGGGGAGGGAGCGACGTCGGGCGGCCTCGGCTGGAAGGTGGTCGTGTCGTCGGCACCCGGCCGCCGGGATGTGCCCAGGATGAAGAACGCGTCACCCTGGGCGGCGTCACCGCGTCACCGCGTCACCGCGTCAGCTGTCCAGTCCGATGGCGAACGCGGCCTCGATGTCGTGCTGGGAGTACGTCCGGAACGCCACGTGCGTGTCGGTCCCCTCGACGCCGGGGATCTTGCTGATCCGGCCCGGGATGACCTCGGCCAGGTCCTCGTGCTCCGTCACCCGCACCATCGCGATCAGGTCGTAGGTGCCGGTGACGGAGAAGACCTCGGTCACGCTCTCCAGCGAGGCGATCCGTTCCGCGATCTCGGGGATCCGGTCCACGCTGGTCTTGATCAGGACGATCGCGGTGATCACGGCTGGTTCTCTCCCTCGGGGGCCATTGCTGGGGCTCTCACCCTACTCGCGGCCCGGCCCGCCCGGTCCTTCCGCCGGGGGTCCGGGGGTCGGCCCCGGGGAGGGCGCGGCAGCGGGCCGCCCGAACCGGGCCCACGCATAGCCGAAGCCCAGCCCGAAGCCCACCAGGTGCGCCAGATACGCCACCCCCGGCCCCGGCGCCGCCCGGCCCGCGGCCACCCACTGCACGGCCACCCAGAAGGGCAGCACCACCCAGGCCGGGAAGCGCAGCGGCAGGAACAGCAGGAACGGCAGCAGGCTTGTCACCCGCGCTCCGGGGAAGAGGAACAGAAGAGCGCCGAGGACCGCCGAGATCGCCCCCGACGCGCCGACCAGGGACTGGGCGGAGTCGTCGTTGGCGGCGGCGTAGCCCAGCAGGGCCAGATAGCCGCAGCCCAGGTAGAAGAGCGTGAACTGGACGCGGCCCATCCGTTCCTCGGTCATCACACCGAACACATAGAGGAAGAGCATGTTGCCGAGCAGGTGCACCCAGCTGCCGTGCACGAAGAGCGCCGTAGCGGGGGTGAGGGCGGCCCGGGGGGAGCCTTGGAACAGCTCGACGGGCACCACACCCCAGCGGTGGAAATAGGCCCGCTGCGCGGCGACCAGCGCCTCTCCCGAGCCGTACGCCGGATTGACCCCCGCAGCCGGTCCGACCAGGAACAACAGGCAGCACAGGGCGATCAGGCCGTACGTCACCGGCGCCGGTGAGCGCAGCGCGGCACGGACCGAGCGGCCCGCCCTGCCGCACCGAGCTCCGAAACGCGCCACGCTCCAGTTGCCGATCATGAGTACAGAGCATGACGTAACCGGACGCAGCCGCACAGACCGCCTCGCCGCCGGGCACAGGCGGGCGACGAGTACCCGCCAGGCCGTAGGGTTACGAGCCACACGCACCGGGCACGGCGCGTCACAGACAATAGAAGGCCTGGAAGAAAAGAGCGCAGTCACGATGACGGTTCCCCTCCCGACCGACACGACGCGGTGGCGCTGCACGCTCTGCGGCAACCTCACGCGTTTCGACGTGACGCGCTCGTCCAAGGTCGTGGAGTACGTCCATCTCGATCTGGCCGGTGAGCCGAAGATCGAGGAGCGTGAGGTGCTCAGTGAGACGATCGAGTCGGTGCGCTGCCGCTGGTGCAACGCGGTCGACAAGGTGGAACTCGTGGACAGGCCGGGCGCCGACTCCTGAGGGGAGCCGGTCCCGCACAGGCATTGGGGTGTGACGGATGGTGGAGACACAAGGCGGGGGGCCGGACGACGGCGCCGCTGAGGTGCTCGACCGTCCGCTGCCCGACGGTGTGCGGCGCAAGGTCGTACAGATCGTGTCCGACGGCTTCGGCGGGCTGACCGTCGGCGAACTGCCCGCACAGCTTCGGCAGTACGCCAGATTCGCGCCGAACCGGCGGGCCAAGTTCGCCGGCAACGCGATGGCCGCCGCGCTGGAGACCGATCCGCTGTTCCGCCAGCGCATCGGCGAGAAGCTCAGAGAGGTCCAGCCGGAGCTCACCGGCGCCCTCGACTCAGGCTCTGCGCCCCCGGCCGCGGACCCGCTCGACGTGGCGGCCGCGGCCTATGTTCTGCGGCCCACCGGTTGGGTCAAGCTCGTCACCGCGGCCGGCGAGGAGGCTCAGCGCGCCGACGCCGAGCGTGCCGACGAGGAGAGCCGGGCCGAGCTGGAGCGGCTGCGCGAGGAGCTCGCCCAGGCTCGCGAGCACACCCGGCACGAGACCGAGCGGCTGCGCGTCGAGCTGGACGCGGCCAAGAAGGAAGCCGAATCGCTTCACCGCAAGCTGCGCTCCGCGCTCAGCGACGTCAAGCGCGGCGAGGCCGCCCTGCGCAAGGTCCAGGGCGAGATCGAGAGCGTACGGGCCGAGGGGCACACCCAGGTGTCCGCGGCCGAGAGCGAGACCCGGCGGCTCAAGGCGCGGCTCAGCGAGGCCGAGGCGGCCCTGGAGGCCACCCGCAGGGCGGCGCGCGAGGGGCGCAGCGTCGAGGACATGCGGGTACGGCTGCTCCTCGACACCCTGCTGGACGCCGCCCAAGGGCTGCGCCGGGAGCTGGCGTTGCCGCCGGTCTCGGTTCGGCCCGCCGAGACCGTGGACGCGGTCGAACCGGGACGAATGACCCCGAAGGACATCGCCGCGCGGGCTCTGTCCGAGAACGACCCCGCGATCCTCGACCAGCTACTCGCCCTGCCGCAGGCGCACTTGGTGGTCGACGGCTACAACGTCACCAAGACGGGTTATCCGCAGATGCCGCTGGAGAAGCAGCGCCTGCGGCTGCTCGGCCAGCTCTCCCAGCTCGCCGCGCAGACCGGCGCCGAGGTGACCTGTGTCTTCGACGGGGCCGAACTGGCCGCGCCGGTGCTGCTGGCCCCGCCGCGCGGGGTGCGGGTGCTGTTCTCCAAGCCCGGAGTGACCGCCGACGAGCTGATCCGCCAGCTGGTGCGCGCCGAGCCGCCGGGCCGTCCGGTCATCGTCGCCTCGACCGACCGCGAGGTCGCCGACGGGGTGGCGCGCGCCGGAGCGCGGCCGGTGGCTTCTGTGGTGCTTCTGAAGCGCCTGTCCTGAATAGGTCAACGTACAGGCGCATTGCCCGAATTGGACCGGTCGTCACGCAACGTAGCGTCAAGCGCGCGTCACCGCATGTGAGTTGTGTGTAAAGAATGACGTGTGTGACGAGATTTTTCGTGTGAGGATTTGATCTGATCACAACCGGGTCACTAGGGTCGGGCGTCGAACCTCCGAGCGGGTGATCACTCACAAGAAGGGTTTCACCTCAGTGGCGTCCCACCGTCGACCCAAGCAGCCGAGCCGAGCACGCGTGACCGTGCTGACCACCGCGGCGGCTGCTGCCGTGGCCATCAGTGCGCAGGCGGCCAACGCGGCCCCCAGCGAGAAGCCGAGCAAGGACGAGGTCAAGGCCAAGGTCGACAAGCTCTACGAGCAGGCCGAGCAGGCCACCGAGAAGTACAACGGGGCCAAGGAGAAGCAGGAGAAGCTCCAGAAGGAGATCTCCACCATCCAGGACAACGTGGCCCGCGGTCAGGAAGACCTGAACGAGCTGCGCGACTCCATGGGCCTGGCCGCCGCCGCCCAGTACCGCACCGGCAGCATCGACTCCTCCGTCCAGCTGTTCCTGTCGTCCGATCCGGACGACTACCTGGACAAGGCGTCCACGATGGACCAGCTGAGCGCCCAGCAGGTCGACCAGCTCAAGAAGGTCCAGGACAAGCAGCGCGAGCTGTCCCAGCAGCGCTCCGAGGCCGCCGAGAAGCTCAAGGACCTCTCTTCCACCCGCACCGAGCTGGGCAAGAAGAAGAAGCAGGTCCAGGGCAAGCTCGCCGAGGCCCAGAAGCTCCTGAACTCCCTGACGGCCGCCGAGAAGGCCGCCCTCGCCGCCGAGGAGCAGCGCGCCAGCCGCTCCGCCGCCGACCGTGTCGACCTCGGCAACACCGGGGCCGCCTCCGGCCGCGCCATGGCCGCCTTCCAGGCCGCCCAGAGCGTCATCGGCTCGCCCTACGTCTACGGCGCCTCCGGCCCGTCCTCCTTCGACTGCTCGGGCCTGACCTCCTGGGCCTTCGCCCAGGCCAGCGTCGCTATCCCGCGCACCTCGCAGGCCCAGGCCAACTACGGCACGCGCATCTACAGCCAGTCAGAGCTCAAGGTCGGCGACCTGGTCATCTTCTACAACGACCAGCACCACGTCGGCTTCTACGCGGGCAACGGCCAGGTCCTGCACGCGCCGCGCACCGGCACGGTCGTGCGCTACGAGTCGATCAACAACATGCCGTTCCAGTTCGGCGTCCGCATCTGACCCCGGCCGAACGCCCGCAAGATCAACACAGGGTGCCGCCCGAACGAGCGAATTCCGGCACCGCCGCCTGACCCCACGCCCCGCCGATGACCTGCGTCAGAGGCGGGGCGTCACTTTGCGTGCCCACGGCGGTCGTTGGTCGCCGCCCCCGCACGGAGCTACTGTCTGCCGCGTTTCCCCGTCGCCCCCGTCGGCGGCCCGGGGAAGGTCCTTGTCGTCAGCGGAAGGAGCGCGGCTTCCCGTGGGGTCCCATCGTCGCCTTGCATCGCCCGGGTTCGACCGGGGCGCCAACGCAGCGCTCTGCGTCATGTCGGCCGCCGCCGCGGCCCTCGGGGTCACACCGGCCACGGCCGCGCCTCAGGACGACACCAGGGCCAAGGTGGACCGCCTCTACGAGGAGGCCGAGAAGGCCACCGAGGCCTACAACAAGGCCGACGAGCGCGCCGAGGGGCTGCGTGAGCAGGTGCGCCGGGCGCAGGACCGGATCGCCCGTCAGCAGGAGGACATCAACTCCATGCGGGACGTGCTCGGTTCGCTGGCCGGCGCCCAGTACCGCTCCGGCGGGCTCGACCCCTCCCTGGCGCTGCTGCTCTCCGACGACCCGGAGGACTACCTCGACAAGGCCGCCGCGCTCGCCCGGATCACCGCGCACCAGGCCGGCGAGCTGAGGAAGCTCCAGGACGCCATGCGCGAACTCGCCCAGGAGCGCAGCGAGGCGGCCGGGAAGCTGGTCGAGCTGGAGAAGAGCCGCAAGGCCGTCGCCGTCCACAAGCGGACCGTCGAGCGCAAGCTCGCCGAGGCCCGCAGGCTCCTCAACTCCCTCGACGCCGGCGACCGTGCGGCCTACGACCGGGCCTCCCGCTCCGGGCGCTCCGCCATGGCGGGCTTCGAGGGCCTCGGGGGCGCCGTCCCGGCCTCGGGCCGCGCCGCGGCCGCCGTCGCCGCCGCCCAGGCCGCGCTGGGCAGGCCGTACGTCTGGGGCGCCAACGGGCCCTCCGGCTTCGACTGTTCGGGCCTGATCCAGTGGTCGTACGCGCAGGCCGGCGTCTCGCTGCCGCGCACCTCGCAGGGCCAGCGCCACGCCGGCCGGCAGGTCCCGCTCTCCCAGGCCCAGCCCGGCGACATCGTCACCTACCGCTCCGACGCCAGCCATGTCGGGATGTACATGGGCAACGGCCAGGTGATCCACGCGCCCTACCCGGGGGCGCCGGTGCGCTACGACCCGGTGGGCATGATCCCCGGGGCGACGGTCACCAGGGTCTGACCTCCGCGCCCTCGCCGCCGTACGATCGGGAAGTGGCTGGTCGAAGGCGGGCGTCGGGAACGCGAGTCGTCGTGGCGCTCTGTCTGCTGCTCGTCTCTCTGGTGGGCTGCGGCGGGCGGCCCACGAGCGACGGCGCCAGGACCGACGTACAGCGCCTCCTGGACCACCGGGCCGCCGCGGTGGTGGACCACGACGAGGCGGCGTATCTGCGTACCGGCGCGCGGGACCGGTTCGACAACCTGCGCGCGGTGCCCCTCGCCGACTGGTCGTACCGGCTCACCGGACTGAGCCGCACCGGCGACACCGCACGCGCCGACGCCGAGCTCCGCTACCGCGTCCAGGGCTACGACCGGGCTCCCGTCCGGGTCGGCCGCACCCTGGACCTGGAGCTGGACGCGTCCGGCCACTGGTACGTCGAGTCGGAGCGGCCCGCGAAGGGCTCCGCCGAGCAGCTGTGGGACCAGGGCGAGGTGAGCGTCGTACGGGGCGAGCACAGCCTCGTCCTCGGCGTCGGGCAGTCCACCGGCCGGCTGCGGTCGTTCGCGCGGCTGGCCGACCACGCGGTGCCGGCCGTGTCCCAGGCCTGGGGCTCGAACTGGTCCCGGCATGTCGTCGTCCTCGTGCCGAGGTCACTGAACGGCATGGCCGGGCTGCTCGGGGCGCCCGAGTCCTCCTACCGCGGGATCGCCGCGGTCACCACCGGCGAGACCGGCGCCCGGGCCGGCGCCCCCGCGGACCGGATCATCCTCAACCCCGACGCGTACGGCGTGCTCGGCGACACCGGCAAGCAGGTCGTGCTCACCCACGAGACCACCCATGTCGCCACCCGCGCCCACACCGCCCCCGCCACCCCGCTGTGGCTCTCCGAGGGGTACGCCGACTGGGTCGGCTACCTCGGCAGCGGCCGCTCCCCGTCCCAGGCGGCCCCCGAACTGGGCCGCGCGGTCGCCGAGGACCGCACACCCGAGGGCCTCCCGGCCGACGCCGACTTCGAGTTCGCGGGCGACGCCACCCGGCTGGCCCGGGCCTACGAGGGCGGCTGGATGGCCTGCCGCATGATCGCCGACCGCTGGGGAGAGGTCAGACTCGCCGAGTTCTACCGCTCCGTCGGCGCCCACGACCGCCGGGCGGGCGCGGTCGAGGCCGCCCTGGAGGACGTACTGGGGACATCGCTGGAGAAGTTCACGGCGGAGTGGCGGGAGTACCTGCGGGCTCAGCTCGTCTGATCCGGCGGCTGCCGGCGTCAGGAGGGCAGGGACGTTTCCCTCGCGCGGGCCGGCTGAGCGGGTACGGGCGTGGGGGCCGGACGGGCGGCCGTCGTGCGCCAGAGTTCGCGGGCGGCGAGGAGGGTGGCCGCGACCAGCAGGCCGTTGCGCAGGAACAGCAGGGTCACGCCGAGGCCGTCGCTCGCGACGACATGCGAGAAGTAGACGGGGAACTCCAGGACCGTCACCAGCGATGCCGCGAGGACCAGGGAGACCGGCAGCCGCATCCGGCTCTCCCGGAAGCACAGGCACACCGCGGCGAGGCCGACCAGCCACACCAGGTACTGCGGGCTGATGACCCGGCTCGTCGTCGTGAACATCAGCACCCCCACGAAGGCCGCGTCCGCGAGCGTGCGCGCCTCGAACCGCCTCGCCCGCAGCCGCCACAGCAGCAGCCAGCCGAAGGCGAGCCCGCTCAGGACCAGGGCGGCCGAGCTGACCACGTCGACATACGGGCCGAGGAACTCCACCGAGCCGTAGTTCAGCAGCACCTGGCCGTCCCAGCCGTACTGCCGGGCCACATGGAAGACCAGCGCGCCCAGCGACTCCACCTCGGTGCCCCGGTCCCGCTGGAAGGTCAGGAAGGCGAAGGCACCGGGCATGGTGAAGGCGAACACCGCCGACAGGGCGCCGGCGGTCAGCGCCGCCCAGCCCCAGGCGGCGCGCCCACGAGCCGCCAGCAGGAGCAGCACCGGCCACACCTTGAGCATCGCGCCGAAGGCGGCCAGCGAGCCCATCAGCCGGGGACGACGGGCACCCGCGAGCAGCGCGGCCACGGCGACGGCGGTGACCATCACGTCGTAGCGCGCGTACACGGTCGGTCCGAGCAGCGGTACGCCCGCCACCCACACCCAGGCCCCGCGCACGCTGCGGCCGGGGCGCAGGCCCGCGTACAGCAGGAGGAGCAGCACCGCCAGGTCGGCGGTGAAGGCCAGCACGAAGAAGGCGGACGGGTAGTCCAGCCAGAACACCAGCGCCGGGGAGAGTATCGGCAGGGCCGCGGCCGGCGGGTACTGCCAGGTGACGTCGTTCAGCGGGAACGTGCCGGTGCGCAGCACGTCGTACCAGCCCTGGTAGATCACCGACACGTCGCTGGTCACGTCCGGGCCGGGAAAGACGTACACCTTGAACACGAAGAGCAGGAGGATCACCCTGGTCAGGGCCCAGATCGCGAGAAGCCGCGCCAGGGACCGCCGCGTGCCCGTCGTCTCCACCAGATCCCCTGCCGCTCGCTTCCCGCCTGAGTGGACATGATGTCGTGTCCGGCTGTGAGCGGGCCACACACGCGGCCGGGCCCCGCTGTGAACAGCGCCTTCGATAAGGTCGGCGGCGATGCACAAGACCCTGATCGTGACCAACGACTTCCCGCCCCGCCCCGGCGGCATCCAGGCGTTCCTGCACAACATGGCGCTGCGGCTGGACCCGGAGCGGCTGGTCGTCTACGCCTCCACCTGGAAGCGGAGCCGCGAGGGCGTGGAGGCCACCGCCGCCTTCGACGCCGAGCAGCCCTTCACGGTCGTACGGGACCGTACGACGATGCTGCTGCCGACGCCCGGGGCGACCCGGCGCGCGGTCGGGCTGCTGCGCGAACACGGCTGTACGTCGGTGTGGTTCGGGGCCGCCGCCCCGCTCGGCCTGATGGCGCCCGCGCTGCGCAAGGCGGGCGCCGAGCGCCTCGTGGCCACGACCCACGGCCACGAGGCGGGGTGGGCCCAGCTGCCCGCGGCCCGGCAACTGCTGGGGCGGATCGGGGAGTCGACGGACACGATCACCTACCTGGGCGAGTACACGCGCTCGCGGATCGCGACCGCGCTGACGCCGGACGCGGCCTCGCGGATGGTGCAGCTGCCGCCGGGCGTCGACGAGAAGACCTTCCATCCCGGGTCGGGCGGCGACGAGGTCCGGGCGCGGCTGGGGCTGACGGACCGGCCGGTGGTCGTGTGTGTGTCCCGGCTGGTGCGCCGCAAGGGGCAGGACACCCTGATCCTGGCCATGCCCCGCATCCTGGCCGCCGAGCCGGACGCGGTGCTGCTGATCGTCGGGGGCGGCCCGTACGACAAGGACCTCCGCAGGCTGGCCCGCGAGACGGGCGTCGCGGACTCCGTCCACTTCACCGGCCCCGTCCCCTGGTCCGAACTGCCCGCCCACTACGGCGCCGGCGACGTCTTCGCCATGCCGTGCCGCACCCGCCGCGGCGGCCTGGACGTGGAGGGCCTCGGCATCGTCTACCTGGAGGCCTCGGCGACGGGCCTGCCGGTGGTCGCGGGCGACTCGGGGGGCGCGCCGGACGCCGTCCTGGACGGCGAGACGGGCTGGGTGGTGCGGGGCGGCTCCCCGGAGGAGGCGGCCGACCGCATCACCGCACTCCTCGGCGACCCGGAGCTGCGCCGCCGGATGGGGGAGCGGGGCAGGGAGTGGGTCGAGGAGAAGTGGCGCTGGGACCTGCTGGCGGAGAAGCTCCAGACGCTGCTGTAGGGCGACGCCCGCGCGGATCGCCCGCCGGACGCACGAGGGCGCGGGTCCTCGTGGAGGACACCGCGCCATCAGCGGGCAGGTCGGCTACTTGGCGTAGATCGCCTCGATCTCGTCCGCGTAGTCCTTCGCCACGACGTTGCGCTTGAGCTTGAGCGACGGCGTCAGATGACCCGAGTCCTCCGTGAACTGGGCGGGCAGAACACGGAACTTCCGCACCGATTCCGCCTTCGACACCGCGGCGTTGCCGTCGTCGATCGCCGACTGGATCGCGGCCAGCAGGTCCGTGTCCTCGCGCAGCGACGCCGCGGTGGAGCCGGCCGGCTTGCCGTGGTCGGCGCACCAGCGCTCCAGGAACTCCTCGTCCACGGTGACCAGCGCGCCCACGAACGGCCGGCCGTCGCCGACGACCATGCACTCGGCGACCAGCGCGTGCGCCCGGATACGGTCCTCGATCACGGCCGGAGCGACGTTCTTGCCGCCCGCGGTGACGATGATCTCCTTCTTGCGGCCGGTGATCCGGAGGTAGCCGTCCTCGTCGAGGGTGCCGATGTCACCGGTGTGGAACCAGCCGTCCTGGAGCGCCTCTTCGGTCGCGCCCGGGTTGTTCCAGTACTCCTTGAACAGGTGCTCGCCGTGCAGCAGCACCTCCCCGTCGTCCGCGATCCGCACCACGGAACCCGGCAGCGGCTGACCGACCGTGCCGATCTTCTGCCGGTCCCAGGGGTTGAACGCGGTCGCCGCGCAGGACTCGGTCAGACCGTAGCCCTCCAGGACCGTGAAGCCGATGCCGCGGAAGAAGTGCCCGAGCCGCTCGCCGAGCGGGGCGCCGCCGGAGATGGCGTACTCGCCCTTGCCGCCGAGGACCGCGCGCAGCTTGCTGTAGACCAGCTTGTCGAAGACCTTGTGCTTGATCTTCAGGCCGACGGCCGGGCCGGACGGGGTGTCCAGCGCCTTGCTGTAGGCGATCGCCGTGTCCGCGGCCTTGTCGAAGATCTTGCCCTTGCCGTCGGCCTGCGCCTTGGCGCGCGCCGAGTTGTAGACCTTCTCGAAGACCCGCGGCACGCCCAGGATCAGCGTGGGACGGAACGCGGCCAGCTCGTCGGTGAGGTTCGCGATGTCCGGTACGGTGCCCAGCTTGATCGGCGCCATCATCGGCGCGACCTGCACGAGGCGGCCGAAGACGTGGGCCAGCGGCAGGAAGAGCAGGACCGAGCACTCGCCGGTGCGGAAGAGCGGCCGCAGCCGCTCCACGATGTTGCCGCACTCCGCGAAGAAGCTGCGGTGCGTCAGCACACAGCCCTTGGGGCGGCCCGTCGTGCCGGACGTGTAGACGATGGTGGCCGGGTCGTCGGCCTTCGCCAGCGAGCTGCGCTCCTCGACCGTGGCGTCGCTGATGTCCTGCCCGAGCCTGCCCAGCTCCTCGACACCGCCGGCCTCGATCTGCCACACGTGCTTGAGCGCGGGCAGCCGGTCACGCACCGACTCGACGGCCGCGGTGTGCCCGTCCAGCTCCGTGATCATGGCGGTCGCGCCCGAGTCGCCGAGGATCCACTGCACCTGCTCCGGCGAGCTGGTCTCGTAGACCGGCACGGTGACCGCGCCCGCCGACCAGATCGCGAAGTCGAGCAGGGTCCACTCGTAGCGGGTGCGGGACATCAGGCCGACCCGGTCGCCCGGCTGCACGCCGGCGGCGACGAGTCCCTTCGCGGCCGTGCGCACCTCGGCGAGGAACGCCGTGGCAGTCACGTCCTGCCAGGCACCGCCGACCTTGCGGGCGATGACGGCCACGTCCGGGTGCTGCGCGGCGTTTCTGCGGACGATGTCGGTCAGATTGCCGTCCGCAGGGACCTCGTACAAAGCCGGAAGGCTGAACTCGCGCAAGACTGCTGCTCCTCATAGGGCGCCGGCGCCACGACGTTGTGCGATGCGACGGTGCGGTCCAAGGCTCGGGCAGGTGCTCAGGGATTCACATGTTGAAATCCTGAGCACGACTGGACTGCCCGGACGTTACCCGCCGGTATGGCTTCTTCGACAGGGGGGTCCGGCGAGATGTTCGCCGCGTCACACGGATTGGTGTTTCTGCGCGCACAGTAGTCGAGCGCTCTGACGACTGGCCAGTAACCGTCGGTTCGGCCGCCACTGTTCACGTATGCCGCACACGCCTACCCTTGATCGCCATGGCACCGACACCGACGGGAAACCGCAGCACCCGCGTTCATGTGGTCAGCGACGTCCACGGCAACGCCCGCGACCTGGCCAGGGCCGGCGAGGGCGCCGACGCCCTGATCTGCCTCGGCGACCTGGTGCTCTTCCTGGACTACGCCGACCATTCGCGCGGCATCTTCCCCGACCTGTTCGGGGTGGAGAACGCCGACCGCATCGTGGAGCTGCGCACCGCCCGGCGCTTCGAGGAGGCACGTGAGTTCGGGGCGCGCCTGTGGGCCGGGGTCGGCTCGGACCGGCGCGGGGTGATCGAGAAGGCGGTGCGCAAGCAGTACGCCGAGTTGTTCGCGGCGTTCCCGACACCGACGTACGCCACCTACGGCAATGTCGACATACCGCCTCTGTGGCCGGAATACGCCGGGCCCGGCACGACCGTGCTGGACGGGGAGCGGGTCGAGATCGGCGGCTGGACCTTCGGCTTCGTGGGCGGCGGGCTGCGCACCCCGATGCGTACGCCGTACGAGATCAGCGACGAGGAGTACGCGGCGAAGATCGAGGCCGTCGGCGAGGTGGACGTGCTGTGCACGCACATTCCGCCGGAGGTCCCGGAACTCGTGTACGACACGGTCGCGCGGCGCTTCGAGCGGGGGAGCAGGGCACTGTTGGAGGCGATCCGCCGGACCCGTCCCCGTTACTCCCTGTTCGGCCATGTCCATCAGCCGCTGGTCCGGCGGATGCGGATCGGGGCGACGGAGTGCGTGAACGTCGGGCATTTCGCCGGGTCGGGCAAGCCGTGGGCGCTGGAATGGTGAGCGATCGCGGAGGCGGCGCGCGCTTTCGCGACGGGGGCGCAGGTGGGGGTGAACTGGGCCGGTCGGGCGCGCGGTAGCCTTCACGCTGCGCACGCGTGCGCACCACGACTTCCTACCGGCCCGCATCTGGAGGAGCCACGGCGATGGCGGAACACACCAGCTCGAGCATCACGATCGAGGCGGCACCGGCCGACGTGATGGGGGTGATCGCCGACTTCGCCCGCTACCCGGACTGGACCGGCGAGGTGAAGGAGGCGGAGGTCCTCGCGGCCGACGACCAGGGCCGCGCCGAGCAGGTCCGCCTGGTCATGGACGCCGGGGCGATCAAGGACGACCAGGTGCTCGCCTACACCTGGACCGGCCCGCACGAGGTCTCCTGGACCCTGGTGAAGTCCCAGATGCTGCGCTCCCTGGACGGCTCGTACATCCTCAAGCCGGCCGGCGCGGGGTCGACCGAGGTCACCTACCGGCTGACGGTGGACGTCAAGATCCCGATGCTCGGCATGATCAAGCGCAAGGCCGAGAAGGTCATCATCGACCGGGCGCTGGCGGGGCTGAAGAAGCGGGTGGAGTCGGAGAGGTAGGGGTTCGCTCCCGGGTGCGTGGGGTACGCGGTTGCGACCGTCCAGCCACCTGCTCCGACGTCCGTTACGGTTCAGCCCCATGCGCACCATCCTGATCACGGGCCCCGGCGGCAGCGGCCGTACCACTGTCGCCGCCGCCACCGCGCTCGCCGCCGCCCGTGCGGGCACCCGCACCCTCGTCCTCAGCGCCGACCGCACCGACACCCTGGGCGCGGCACTCGGCGCCCGCACCGGACCGGCCCCGACCCGGGTCGCCCAGAACCTCTCCGCCTGGCGCCCCGACGCCGCCACCGGCTTCCGGGACGACCTCGCCGCCTTCCAGGAACGCGCCACCACCGCCCTCGACCTCCTCGGCGCCTCCCGGCTCGACCCGGAGGAGGTCACCCCGCTCCCGGGCGCCGAGGAACTCGCGCTGCTGCGAGCCCTGCGGGACGCGGCCCTCGCCGAGGCCCACGACCTCCTCGTCGTCGATCTGCCCGCCACCCCGCACGCCCTCGCCCTGCTCTCCCTCCCCGAGGAACTGCGCCGCTATCTGCGCCGGCTGCTCCCGCCCGAACGGCAGGCGGCGCGTGCCCTGCGGCCCGTCCTGGGGAAGCTGGCCGGCGTCCCGATGCCCGCGGAGTGGCTGTACGAGACCGCCGCCCGCTGGGACGTCGAGCTCGCCGCGACCGAGGCCGTCGTCGCCGACCCCCACACCGTCGTACGGCTGGTCGCCGAACCCGGACCGGGCGGCGCCGACGCCGTGCGCGCCGCCGGCCTCGCCCTCGCCCTGCGTGGACTGCGGCCCGACGTGCTGATCGCCAACCGGGTGCTGCCGGAGCGGGAGGCGCCGGCCGGCAGCTGGCTCGCCGGGCCCGTCGTCCAGCAGCGCAAGGTCCTGGAGGAATGGCGGGAGGACGGTCACGACGTGCGGGGCGTCGCCCACCTCGGACGGGACCCGCGCGGCGCCGACGACCTCGAAGCGCTCGCCGTGCCCGCCGTCAACGCCACGTCCTCCACCGTCGAGTGGCCCGTCACCGACCGGCTCGCCGAGGAGGGCGTCCTCGTCTGGCACATCCCGCTGCCCGGCGCCGTACGCGACGAGCTCGACCTCATCCGGCGCGGCGACGAACTCGTGCTGGCCGCCGGGCAGTTCCGGCGTATCGTGCCGTTGCCGTCCGCCCTGCGCCGGTGCGCCGTGGACGGGGCCGCGCTGCGCGAGGGCGAGCTGCGGATCCGGTTCGCGCCGGATCCCGCTCTGTGGCCTCGGACCCGGTGAAGCAGGTACGCCCGTTCGGGTAACGTCGTAGAGACGAACCGTAGTCAGGAGTCCGTCATGAGCGAAGAGCTCCCCCCGTCCGACGCCACCGAGCCCGAGGCCGTCGACGAGGTACGGGCGACCGACGCCGACGCCTGGGCGACGGCGTGCGCCGAGGACCTCGCCGAGGAGAAGGCCCGCCGCCGCGCCGAGTACGGGACGCCGCCCGGCTCGGCCGCCGAAGAGCTGCGCAAGTTCGTCGACGCCGTGGCGGACAAGCTGTCCACGATCCAGTCCCCGCTGCTCGGCTCGGTCGCCGGCCCCGCCGCCCAGCAGGTGGTCAAGCAGGTCGTGCAGCAGGCCAAGGCCGCCGTCGACCCCGTCATCGACCGCAACCCGGACGTCTTCGACCACCTCGCGGCGGCCGGCAACGAACTCCTCGCCGCCTACCGCTCCGCGGTCCAGAACCAGGAACGGCGCTGGACGAGCGGCCCGAACGACACCCAGGAACTGGACGAACTCGACGACGACAAGCGCGACCCGGGTGAGGGCACCGGCCCCGGCCAGCGCATCGACCTCGACTGACGGAGCACCACGCGGAGCACGACCCCCTCTGCGAGCCGGTCCGCCGGGCGGACGACGGGAATCCCTCGGGAGGGCCTCGGGTACGGTTGGCCGTAGCGGGGCTCGACCGAAACTGAGGGATTCATGGGACTCACCATCGGCGTCGACATCGGCGGTACCAAGATCGCGGCCGGTGTGGTCGACGAGGAAGGCAACATCCTCTCGACCCACAAGGTGCCGACCCCGGGTACGCCCGACGGGATCGTGGACGCCATTGCCTCCGCCGTCGAGGGAGCACGGGCCGGGCACCAGATCGTCGGCGTGGGCATCGGCGCCGCCGGTTACGTGAACCGGCAGCGCTCCGAGGTCTACTTCGCGCCGAACATCGACTGGCGCAACGAGCCGCTGAAGGAGAAGGTCGAGGCCCGCGTCGGCCTCCCCGTCGTCGTGGAGAACGACGCCAACGCGGCCGCGTGGGGCGAGTACAAGTTCGGCGCCGGCAAGGGCCACCGCAACGTCATCTGCATCACGCTGGGCACCGGTCTCGGCGGCGGCATCATCATCGGCAACAAGCTGCGCCGCGGGCACTACGGCGTGGCCGCCGAGTTCGGCCACATCCGCATGGTGCCGGACGGCCTGCTGTGCGGCTGCGGCTCGCAGGGCTGCTGGGAGCAGTACGCCTCCGGCCGCGCCCTCGTGCGCTACGCCAAGCAGCGCGCCAACGCCACCCCGGAGAACGCCGAGATCCTGCTCGGCCTGGGCGACGGCAGCCCCGAGGGCATCGAGGGCAAGCACATCTCCATGGCCGCCCGCCAGGGCGACCCGGTCGCCGTCGACTCCTACCGCGAGCTGGCCCGCTGGGCCGGCGCCGGCCTCGCCGACCTGGCGTCCCTGTTCGACCCGTCCGCCTTCATCGTCGGCGGCGGCCTCTCGGACGAGGGCGAACTGGTCCTCGACCCCATCCGCAAGTCCTACAAGCGCTGGCTGGTGGGCGGCAACTGGCGTCCGGTGGCCGACGTCATCGCCGCCCAACTGGGCAACGAGGCGGGGCTGGTGGGCGCCGCGGACCTGGCCCGCGAGCCCGACCCGATCATGTAGCCGGCTTCTCGGTCCATAGGGCCTTTGCCGGCCCTCAGGGGCGCGGGGAACTGCGCGACCAGCCACAACGAACCGGCTGTCGCGCACCGGCCTCGCGCCCCGAGCCATCGGGCGTACATTGATCCACATGGCGCTGTTGCCCGAGTCCCAGACCGACCCCGACGGTTCCGCGGTCGTCCGCGTCCTCAGCTACAACATCCGCTCCATGCGCGACGACACAGCCGCCCTGGCCCGTGTCATCAGCGCCTGCGACCCCGATCTGGTCCTCATCCAGGAAGCCCCCCGCTTCTTCCGCTGGCGCAAGAAGCTCTCCCGCCTGGCCCGCGCGTCGAACCTGGTGATCCTCACCGGCGGTGCCACGGCCGCGGGCCCCGCGATCCTGTGCAACCTCCGGGCCACGGTGGAGTTCTCGGAGGACGTGCTGCTCCCGCTCACCCCCGGTCAGCACCGGCGCGGCTTCGCCACGGCGGTCGTCCGCTTCGGCGGCGCCCGCCTCGGCGTGCTCTGCTGCCACCTCTCGCTCCAGAAGGACGAGCGCTACGAACAGGCCGGCATGCTGCTCGACCGCCTCGCCGGCATGGGGGTGGAGCACGCGGTCGCCGGCGGCGACCTCAACGACCGCCCCACCGGCCGCACCTTCCGCCGCCTGGCCGGGGCCCTCCAGGACTGCTGGGCCACCGCACCCTGGGGCGACGAGTACACCTCGACCCCGCTCGACCCCCACCAGCGCATCGACGCGATCTTCGCCGCCGAGGGCGTCGAGGTGCTCGGCTGCGGAGTGCCCGTCGGGTATCCCGGCATCACCCAGACCGACCTGAGGGCGGCCACGGACCATCTTCCGGTCCTGGCCGCCCTCAGAATCCCGGCGTCCTAGACGACGGCTCCGCGCCCCGGATCGTCGTCGTCCTCGTCGTCCGTCTTCATCCGCATCACCAGCGTGGCGAACCCGCCCAGGAACCCGCCGATGCCGAGCGTGGCCAGCCACCAGGTCATGTCCCAGCCGAGCAGTACGGCGAGCAGCAGCAGGACCGGCCCGCCGATCACCGCGAGCCAGGCGAACTTGGCGGTCGGGTCGGCGGCGGGCAGCGGCGGCGGCTCCGGCGGGACGAAGTGGCCCTCGTCGTCGACGTCGAAGTCGTCCTCGGACGGTTCGGGCACGCTGTAGTCGCGGGGGCCACCGACGCCGGGCGCGAACGACACCGAGCTGCCGAGCGGCTTGGCAGGCTCGGCCTCGCCGGGCTCGTCCCGCTGCTCGGGCTGCTCGGCCCGCTCGCCGGTCTCGGTCTTCTCGGCCGTCGGACTCCTGTCCGTCCCGCCGCTCGTCTCGTCGTTCGCTCCGGAGTCCGGCAACGCCAGGTCCTCGATGGACTTGAACGGCTTCGCGCCCGGCGGGTCGGTCGGTTCGTCGCCGTAGCCGGCGACGATCGCGGCCCAGGCGGCGTCCTCGTCGAACGGGACGTGCTGCTCTTCCGGCTCGCGATCGTCGCGGTCCTCGCGCCTCTCGCGGTCGGAGTCGTGCTCAGCCACCTGCGGTCGTCCCTTCTCTGCCGACACCGGTCGCGACCCGGCCGATGAATCCGAGGCTCTCCTCGAAGATCCGGTCCGCGTCATGGTCCAACGTCGCCACGTGATAACTCTGTTCCAGCACGATCTCCGTTACGTCCGTGGAGGACACCCGGCTCAGGATCCGCGCGGAGTCCACGGGCGGCACGATGTGGTCCTGCCGACTGCGCAGAAGCAGCAGCGGCTGCGTGACCTGCGGCAGTTCGCCGTCGACCTGTCGGAAGAAGAGCCGCAGCGAGTGGGCCGAGTGCAGCGGCACCCGGTCGTACCCGATCTCGACACCGCCCTCCCTGGCGATGTCGCCGGCGATCCCCGGCACCGTACGGACGAAGTGGCGGGAGACCGGCAGGGTGTACGCGGCCGCTCCGTGCACCTTGATCGCCGGGTTGACGACCATGACGCCGGCGACTTCCGCGCCGTGCTTCGCGGCGAGCCGCAGGGCCAGCGCGCCGCCCATGGACAGCCCGGCGACGAAGACCCGCTCGCAGCGGTCGCGCAGGTTGCGCAGCTCGCGGTCCACCCCGGCGTACCAGTCCTGCCAGCCGGTGAGCCGCAGGTCCTCCCAGCGCGTGCCGTGCCCCGGCAGCAGCGGCAGCGAGACGGTGAGCCCGCGCTCGGCGAGATACTCCGCCCACGGGCGCAGCGACTGCGGGGAACCGGTGAAGCCGTGACAGAGGAGGACCCCGACCTCCCCGCCCTCGTGGCGGTACGGCTCGGCTCCAGGAAGGACCGGCACCTTACGGTCTCCTGTTCATGAGAGGGACGGCATGGACGGGTGCGACGAGATGAACCCACGCGGCGGAGCCGCCGATCGATACAGCAGGTGTCCTTCACCGTACGCGACCGCACTGACACCGACCAGGGCCGTCGGGCTCATTGACAGCGCTCCGGGTTAAGGTCTGAGCGACACAAACAGGAGGCACTCGGTTGTTGTACGGCGCGATGAAGGTGACCATCGGGGGACCGCTGAAGGTCGCCTTCAGGCCCTGGGTGGAGGGTCTGGAGAACGTTCCCGCCGAGGGCCCCGCGATCCTGGCGAGCAACCACCTCTCGTTCTCCGACTCGTTCTTCCTGCCCGCGGTCCTCGACCGCAAGGTGACCTTCATCGCGAAGGCCGAGTACTTCACCACCCCCGGCGTCAAGGGCAGATTGACGGCGGCCTTCTTCAAGGGCGTCGGTCAGCTGCCCGTGGACCGCTCCGGAGCGCGCGGCGCGGGTGAGGCCGCCGTCAAGAGCGGCCTCGACGTCCTGGAGCGCGGTGAGCTGTTCGGCATCTATCCCGAGGGCACCCGCTCGCCCGACGGCCGGCTCTACCGGGGCAAGCCCGGCGGCCTCGCGCGGGTCGCGCTCGCCAGTGGGGCGCCGGTGCTTCCGGTCGCCATGATCGACACGGAGAAGATCCAGCCGCCGGGGAAGGTCATGCCCAAGCTGATGCGCCCCGGCATCCGGATCGGCAAGCCCCTGGACTTCCGCCGGTACCAGGGGATGGAGCACGACAGGTTCGTGCTCCGCGCGGTGACCGACGAGGTCATGTACGAGATCATGAAGCTCTCCGGCCAGGAGTACGTCGACATGTACGCGACCGCCGCCAAGCGGCAGATCGCGGACGCGGCAAAGGCCGAGAAGGAACAGGCGAAGAAGGCCCAGCAGGAGAAGTAGCGGGCCGGGGGGCCCGATGACAAGGGGGGTGGGGGGCCGTGGCCGAGCGTGAGCGGGTCATGCGCATGTCCGTGGAGCAGCCGCTGTGGCGTGCGCTCACCGGATACCGGGTGCTGACGATGGTGTACGCGATCGGACTCTTCGTCAGCGCCTACGACGAGGTGGCCCGCCCCTGGGTGGCCGTCGCGTACTTCGCCGTACTGTCCGTGTGGACGCTGGCCACGCTGCCACGCGTCGCCAACGCCGCGAACTGCACCAAGCGTTTCCTGACGGCGGACCTCACCATCGCCCTGGCCGGGATCCTGCTCACCCGCATCGCCGAGTCACCGGAGCGGATCGATGCCGGGGCACCGACGCTGCCGTCGATATGGACCGCCGGCTCCGTGCTGGCGTTCGCGATCAAGGGCGGCTGGCGCTGGGCGGCCTTCGCCTCCACGCTGGTCGCCGCCGCCAACCTGGTCCACCGCTCCGGCGTACCGACCCGCGACACCGTCCACATGGTGCTGCTGGTCTGGATCGCCTCCATCGCGATCGGCTACGTCGTCGAGGTGGCCCGCGCCTCCGAGCGCACCCTCGCGCGCGCCCTGGAGATCGAGGCGGCGACCCGGGAACGCGAGCGCCTCGCCCGGGACATCCACGACAGCGTCCTCCAGGTGCTGGCGATGGTGCAGCGCCGTGGCGCCGTCATCGGTGGCGAGGCGGCCGAGCTGGGCCGGATGGCCGGCGAGCAGGAGGTGGCGCTGCGCACCCTGGTCTCGGGCGGGCTGGTGCCCGTCTCGCGGGTGTCGGAGGACGCCGCCGAGGGTGCCGTCGTACGGGCCGTGCGGGAGCCGGACGACGACTTTGGTCCCGTCGACGTCCGCGCGCTGCTCGCCCCCTACGCCGGTGCGAGCGTGAGCCTCGCCGAGCCGGGGGCGCCGGTGCCGCTGCCGGCGGTCGCCGCGCGCGAGCTGGCCGCCGCCGTGGGGGCCGCCCTGGACAACGTCCGCAGGCACGCGGGGGAGCACGCGCGCGCGTGGATCCTCGTCGAGGACGAGCCCGACGAGGTGATCGTCACCGTCCGGGACGACGGCCCCGGCATCCCCGAGGGCCGGCTCGCGCAGGCCGAGGGCGAGGGGCGGCTCGGAGTCGCTCTGTCGATCCGGGGACGACTGCGCGACCTCGGCGGCAGCGCCGAGCTGCTCTCGGTGCCCGGGCAGGGCACCGAGGTGGAACTGAAGGTACCGAAGGACAGCAGCGCTTCCCGGGGGAAGGCGGAGCAACGATGACGGACACCACGAGCGCCCAGCAGGACCCGATCAGGGTCATGGTCGTCGACGACCACCCCATGTGGCGCGACGCGGTCGCCCGCGACCTGACCGAGTCCGGCTTCGACGTGGTCGCCACGGCGGGCGACGGCGACCAGGCCGTACGCCGCGCCAAGGCCGCCGCCCCCGACGTCCTGGTGCTCGACCTCAACCTGCCCGCCAAGCCCGGCGTCCAGGTCTGCAAGGAACTCGTCGGCCACAACCCGGCGCTGCGCGTCCTGGTCCTGTCCGCGAGCGGCGAGCACGCCGATGTCCTGGAGGCCGTGAAGTCCGGCGCGACCGGCTATCTGCTGAAGTCGGCGTCCACGGAGGAACTGCTGGACGCGGTGCGCCGCACCGCCGTCGGCGACCCGGTGTTCACGCCCGGCCTGGCCGGTCTGGTCCTCGGCGAGTACCGCCGCCTCGCCTCCGAACCGGCGCCCGCCGCCCAGGACACCGACCAGCCGGGCGCCCCGCAGCTCACCGAACGTGAGACGGAAGTACTGCGGCTCGTCGCCAAGGGCCTGAGCTACAAGCAGATCGCCGAACGCCTGGTCATCTCCCACCGCACGGTCCAGAACCACGTCCAGAACACCCTCGGCAAGCTCCAGCTGCACAACCGGGTGGAGCTGGTGCGGTACGCGATCGAGCGCGGACTCGACGACGAGTGACCCACCGGCGTCGGCTTGACGCCGCGTAAACCGGACACCCGGCCATTCACCGGAATTGCCGGTACGACCCATCCCGCTGTGACCTGGCTCACCATTAGCGTGGCCTCACCAGGCAACCGCGGCGAAGGGACATTTCCATGCGGGTCGGAGTACTGACCGGAGGCGGCGACTGCCCCGGTCTCAACGCCGTCATCCGGGCCGTCGTCCGCAAGGGCGTCCAGGAGTACGGCTACGACTTCGTCGGCTTCCGGGACGGCTGGCGAGGTCCGCTCGAGAACGACACCGTCCGTCTCGACATCCCCGCCGTGCGCGGCATCCTGCCCCGCGGCGGCACCATCCTCGGCTCCTCGCGCACCAACCCCCTCAAGCAGGAGGACGGCATCCGGCGCATCAAGGAGAACCTCGCCAAGCAGGAGGTCGAGGCGCTCATCGCCATCGGCGGCGAGGACACCCTGGGCGTCGCCACCCGGCTGTCCGACGAGTACGGCGTGCCCTGCGTCGGTGTGCCGAAGACGATCGACAACGACCTGTCCGCCACCGACTACACCTTCGGTTTCGACACCGCCGTCGGCATCGCGACGGAGGCCATCGACCGGCTGCACACCACCGCCGAGTCCCATATGCGGGTCCTGGTCTGTGAGGTGATGGGCCGTCACGCCGGCTGGATCGCCATCCACTCCGGACTGGCCGGCGGCGCCAACGTCATCCTCATCCCCGAGCAGCGCTTCGACGTCGACAAGGTCTGCGCGTGGATCACCTCGCGCTTCAAGGCGTCGTACGCCCCGATCGTGGTCGTCGCCGAGGGCGCCATGCCCAAGGACGGCGACATGGTCCTCAAGGACCAGTCGCTGGACTCCTTCGGACATGTCCGGCTGTCCGGGGTCGGCGAGTGGCTGGCCAAGGAGATCGAGAAGCGCACCGGCAAGGAGGCCCGCACCACGGTCCTCGGGCACATCCAGCGCGGCGGCACCCCGAGCGCCTTCGACCGCTGGCTGGCCACCCGCTTCGGCCTGCACGCCATCGAGGCGGTCCGCGACCGTGACTTCGGCAAGATGGTCGCCCTGCGCGGCACGGACATCGTGCGCGTCCCGATCGCGGACGCCACGGCCAAGCTGAAGACGGTGGACCCGAAGCTGTACGAGGAGGTCGGGGTGTTCTTCGGCTGAGGTCCGGGCCCGCCTCGGCTCACCGGGCGCCCGGGAGGCCGTGGGCCGTATATTCGGCCCACGGCCCAGTGAAACGGGAGCAGCCTTGGAGATTCTCGCCTTCGGCGTTCAGGCGGACGAAAGGCCCCTGATCGAGCGGGCCTTCCAGGGCCACCACGACATCCGCTGCCTGGACGTCTTCCTCAACCGGGACACCGCTCCCATCGCCACCGGCCACGAGATCGTCTGCACGAGCGTCAACTGCGACCTCGGCGAGCACGTCCTCGGGACCCTCGCGGCTGGCGGCACCCGGATGGTCGCCCAGCGCTCCACCGGCTTCAACAACATCGACCTCAAGGTCGCCGGCCGCCTCGCCATGACCGTCGCCCGGGTCTCGTACTACTCGCCGTACTCCGTGGCCGAGTTCGCGTGGACCCTCGCCATGGCGGTGAACCGCCGTATCGTGCGCGCCTCCACGCGCACCCGCGACTTCGACTTCCGCCTCGACGGCCTGATGGGCCGCGACATGCACGGCCGGACCGCCGGGATCCTCGGCACCGGAAAGATCGGCGAGGCCTTCGCCCGCATCGCCCACGGCTTCGGTATGAAGCTGCTCGGCTGGGACGTCGCCGAGAACCCCGCCTGTATGCAGCTCGGCATGCGCTACGTCCCCAAGGAGCGCCTTCTCGCCGAGTCCGACCTGGTCAGCCTGCACGTCCCGCTGATGCCGGAGACCAGCCGGCTGATCGACGCGGACGCCCTGAGGGCGATGAAGGACGACGCGATCCTGGTCAACTCCAGCCGGGGCGGCCTCATCGACACCGCGGCCCTCGTCGCCGAGCTGCGCGAGGGCCGCTTCACCGGGGTCGGCCTCGATGTCTACGAGGCGGAGGCCGGGCTGTTCTTCCTCGACAAGTCCCTCCAGGCGATCGAGGACGACACCCTGGCCCGCCTTGTCACCTTCCCGAACGTCCTGGTCACCTCGCACCAGGCGTACTACACCGAGGACGCGGTCGGTCAGATCGTCGAGGCCACGCTGAAGAACGTCCTCGACTACACGGCGGGCCGCCGCTCCGAGAACGTGCTGGTGCCGCGCAACTGAGCCACCAGCTCGCGCACCACGGCGGCCCCGTTCAGCGTGAGGACCGACTCGGGGTGGAACTGCACACCGGCGAAGCCGGGCCCGCGCAGGGCATGCACCTCCCCGTTGTCCGCGCGGCTCACCTCGACGCCGTGCGCGGCGAGCTCCTGCCGGGCCTCGTCGTCGCAGCGCGCCACGAAACTGTTGTAGAAGCCGACCGTCTCCTGCCGCCCGAACAGGTCGATCGTGGTCTGCGCGCCCTGGTACGGCACTTCCTTGCGCACGATGTCCAGGCCCAGCTCGGCCGCGATCAGCTCATGGCCGAGGCAGACGCCGAGCACGCCGTGCCGGTGGCCGCCGACGACCTCGGCGGTGAGGTCGCGCAGGAAGCGCATCTTGGGGTCGGTCAGATCGGAGGGATCACCCGGCCCGGGGCCCAGCACGAGGGGCCCCTCGTGCGCGAGCACCGCGTCCCGCAGCCCGGGCTCGTCGTAGCGCCGGACGGACACCTCCAGGCCGCCGGCGCGCAGCACATGGGCGAGCATCGCCGTGAAGGTGTCCTCGCCGTCGACCATCAGGGCATGTCCGGCGAGCTCCGCCGACCGCTCCTGCATCCGCAGCCAGAACGGGGCCAGCGAGGCCCGGCGCCCGTCCAGCGCGGCACGCACGCGCGGGTCGTCGGCGAGACGTACGCGCGCGTGCTCCTCCCGCGGCCGACCCGGCCGTACGCCCAGGGCCGCCAGTACGCCCGCCGCCTTGGCGTGCGTCTCCGCGACCTCGCTCGCCGGGTCCGAGCCACGCACGAGGGTCGCGCCGACCGGCACCCGCAGCCCGCCGTCGGGGCCGATGTCGGCGGTACGGATCAGGATGGGGGAGTCGAGGGTCTGGGCCCCGCCGGAGTCGCGGCCGAGCAGGGCCAGCGCGCCCGCGTAGTACCCGCGCCCGCCGACCTCGTGCCGCTCGATCACCCGGCAGGCGTTCTGCACCGGTGAGCCGGTGACGGTCGCCGCGAACATGGTCTCCCGCAGGACCTCCCGCACATCCAGCGAGGACTTCCCGCGCAGCTCGTACTCGGTGTGCGCGAGGTGCGCCATCTCCTTGAGCCGGGGCCCGACCACGACCCCGCCCATGTCACCGACGGTGCACATCATCTTGAGCTCCTCGTCGACGACCATCGACAGCTCCTCGATCTCCTTGCCGTCGGCGAGGAAGCCGAGCAGATGCTCGGGCGTCGGGCCCTCGGCGGGATAGCGGTACGTCCCGCTGATCGGGTTCATCACGACGGTCCCGCCGGACATCCGGACGTGCACCTCCGGGCTGGCCCCGACCAGCGTCCGCTCCCCGGTGTGCACCACGAACGTCCAGTACGCGCCCCGCTCGCCCTCCAGCAGCCGCCGGAACAGCGCCAGCGCGTCGGCCCGCCCGAACCCCGGGATCTCCCCCTCGTACGTCCGCCGGATCACGAAGTTCGCGCCCTCGCCCCGCCCGATCTCCTCCCGCAGCACCCGCCCGACGATCTGCGCGTACTCCTCGTCGGCCACGTCGAAGGCGCCGTTCTCGACGCGCACGTCGTGTGACGGGAGCTGTTCCAGGGCCTCGGCGAGCGGGACGCCGTACGACTCCTCGGGGGTGAGCACCGCCAGGGGGGTGCCGTCGTCGCGGACGTCGAAGCCGCGCTCGCGGATCTGCCGGAAGGGGACGAGCGCCAGGCCCTCCTCGGGGAGGTCGGCGAGGCGGTCGCAGGTGGCGACCGGGCCGACGAGGACCTCGATCAGTTCCTGGTCGTGGCCCGGGGTGCGACGGCGCAGCAGGGCGAACGGGCGGGGATCGTCCAGCAAGCCGAGCAGGTTCATGGGTCCGTGCTCCTTCTCCGTGGATCTGTGGATGCGGTGGAGAGGAACGACCCCGGGAAACACCGAAGGCCGCCCCTCGGGCGGCCTTCGCGAAGTCTTCGTACGCGCAGTCAGCGGGCCGCCGGATGAGCGGTCCACCACCAGTTCTGGATCGAGTGCGCGAACATGCCCCGCACCCTACCCCAGGTCCGCTGTCCGAGTCGTGTACCTCGTGTCTCAATTGCTGGGCATGGGGCTGGACGCCCGACACGACCCCGTAATGTTGAGGCGTGACCGTGAACGCTAAGACCAGCGCCAGCGCTGGCAACACCTGGCGAGACCTGCCCGCGGCGCAGCAGCCCGAGTACCCCGACCTTGAGGCTCTGCGCGCAGTCGTTGCGGAGCTGGAGTCGTATCCGCCGCTCGTCTTCGCGGGCGAGTGCGATCAGCTGCGCGCCCGGATGGCGGCCGTCGCCAAGGGAGAGGCGTTCCTCCTCCAGGGCGGCGACTGCGCCGAGGCCTTCGACGCGGTGTCCGCCGACCAGATCCGCAACAAGCTCAAGACCCTGCTCCAGATGGGCGCCGTGCTCACGTACGCCGCCTCGGTCCCGGTCGTGAAGGTCGGCCGGATCGCCGGCCAGTACTCCAAGCCGCGCTCCAAGGGCACCGAGACCCGCGACGGCGTGACCCTGCCGACGTACCGCGGCGACTCGGTCAACGGCTTCGACTTCAACGAGGCCGCCCGCGTCCCGGACCCCGAGCGCCTGAAGCGGATGTACCACGCGTCCGCCTCCACGCTGAACCTGGTGCGCGCCTTCACCACCGGCGGCTACGCCGACCTGCGCCAGGTGCACGCCTGGAACCAGGACTTCGTGAAGTCGTCCCCGTCCGGCCAGCGCTACGAGCAGCTCGCCCGCGAGATCGACCAGGCGCTGAACTTCATGCACGCCTGCGGGGCCGACCCGGAGGAGTTCAAGACGGTCGAGTTCTACTCCTCGCACGAGGCGCTGCTGCTGGACTACGAGTCGGCGCTGACCAGGGTCGACTCCCGCACCGGGCAGCTGTACGACGTCTCCGCGCACATGGTGTGGGTCGGTGAGCGCACCCGGCAGATGGATCACGCGCACATCGAGTTCGCCTCGCGGATCCGCAACCCGATCGGCATCAAGCTCGGCCCGACGACGACGGCCGAGGAAGCGTTGCAGTACATCGAGCGCCTGGACCCCGAGCGGGAGCCGGGCCGGCTGACCTTCATCGTCCGCATGGGCGCCGACAAGATCCGCGACCGGCTTCCCGAGCTGGTCGAGAAGGTCACGGCGTCCGGTGCCACGGTGGCCTGGGTGACCGACCCGATGCACGGCAACACCTTCGAGGCGGCCTCCGGCCACAAGACCCGCCGCTTCGACGACGTGCTCGACGAGGTCAAGGGCTTCTTCGAGGTCCACAAGGCCCTCGGCACCCACCCGGGCGGCATCCACGTGGAGCTCACCGGCGACGACGTCACCGAGTGCGTGGGCGGCGGCGACGAGATCTTCGTCGACGATCTGCACCAGCGGTACGAGACGGCCTGCGACCCGCGCCTGAACCGCAGCCAGTCCCTGGACCTGGCGTTCCTCGTCGCGGAGATGTACAGGGACCAGTAGCCGGGGCGCCTGTTACCGGATGCTTCAGCAAACAAGTGGTGGGGCGCGGATCACATTCGATCCGCGCCCCACCCCACTTTTACGGTTCCTGTGCGACGGGTAAGGTTAGGTTAGCCTCACCGATCAAGGGGATGGCACTTCGATCCCGCCGGGAGGTGAACCGCGTGTACGTCTGTAGTTGCTTCGGGGTCACCGAGCAGCAGGTGAAGAAGCACGCGGAGGACGGCGCCTGCACCCCCCGCCAGATAGCGTCCGCCTGCAAGGCGGGTACGGACTGCGGCTCGTGCGTACGCCGTATTCAGGCAATCCTGGGCAGAGGCGCGTGCCCGCGCCGCGACCTGGTCGACCGGGGTGAGCCGGTGCTCTCCGAGCTCGAAGAGCTGGAAGAGCTCGACGAAGCCGCCTAGCTCGGCTGCTCGATCTGCTGCGCGATGTAGAGCGCCTCGCCGAGCTTGTCGATGAGTTCCAGCTGGGTGTCCAGGTAGTCGATGTGGTGCTCCTCGTCCTCCAGGATCGACTCGAAGATGTTCGCGGACGTGATGTCGCCCTTGGTGCGCATCACCTCGATACCGCGCTTGAGGCGGTCGATCGCCTCCACCTCGACCTGTCGGTCGGCCTGGAACATCTCGGTCACCGTCTGGCCCACCCGCACATGGAACAGCCGCTGGTAGTTCGGCAGGCCGTCCAGCATGAGGATGCGCTCGGTGAGCTTGTCCGCGTGCTTCATCTCATCGATGGACTCTTCACGCGTGTACTTGGCGAGCTTGGTCCAGCCTTTGTTGTCCTGGATCCGGTAGTGCAGCCAGTACTGGTTGATCGCGGTGAGCTCGCCGGTCAGCTGCTCGTTCAGGAATTCGAGGACCTCGGGGTCGCCCTGCATCGCAGAGGCTCCTTCCAAGCGGGGGAACTGGCAGGTTGCGCCGCATGATTGCACCGGCGGGAAAGATCGTCCAGTAAGTCTTCACTTAGTAAGTAAGTGCATGCTTAGCCCGGTTTGACGGGTATCGCGGAGGGTGAGGTCAGGTGCACTGCTTCCGGTCTGTCAGGATGGAGCCATGGGTCAGCCGGTGGAGCGCGAAGGTGGAACAGCAGCACACTCCGAGCTCCCGCCGGGCCAGCGGTTGCAGCGCGGCTGGCCGGTCACGCACTACGGCCCGGTCCCGAAGTTCCGTCCCGAACGCTGGGAGTTCAGGGTGTTCGGGGCCACCGCCGACGGCGAGAAGCACTGCTGGACCCACGAGGAGTTCGCGGCCCTGCCGTACACCACCGTCGTCGCCGATCTGCACTGCGTCACGAAGTTCAGCATGCTCGGCGCGGAGTGGGGCGGCATCCCGGCCCGAACGATCCTGGAGATCGCCCCGCCCGCGCCGGCCGTCACCCATGTGATGGTCTGGGCCGAGTACGGCTTCAGCTCCAACCTCCGCCTGGACGACTTCGCCTCCGACCGCGCGATCTTCGCCACCCACAAGGACGGCGAACTGCTGACGGCGGAGCACGGATTCCCCCTCCGTCTGGTCGTCCCTCATCTGTACGCCTGGAAGGGCCCCAAGTGGGTCCGTGGCGTGGAGTACATGACCGCCGACCGCCGCGGCTTCTGGGAGGAGCGCGGCTATCACAACATCGGCGATCCCTGGAAGGAACAGCGGTACTCGTACCAGGAGGAGCCCGGGGACGGCCCCGAGCTCTGACTCCGTCCCTGGTCAGCCGTGGTACTGGTGCACCACCGCGTGCCCCTTGCCGCGGCCGATCATCCACTTGTTGACCGGGGTCGTCAGCGCGAACGCCACCGCCAGCGCGATGGCCAGCACCCACCAGAACAGCGGGTCGGTGAGTTCGGCGTCCATGGCGCCCGGCCACAGCACGATCACACCGTTGTCGACCAGCTCCATCACCGCGATGGACAGGGTGTCCGCCGCCAGCGCCACCTTGAGCGCGGCACGCAGGCCGACGCCCGCCTTCAGCACGCCGCGCAGGGTGAGCGCGTAGCCGAAGAAGAAGGCCAGGGCGATCGCCAGGATCAACGTCGGTACGGTGCCCCAGCCGAGCGCGGTGCCGATCACCATGCCCAGCACCTCACCGATGGCACAGCCGGTGAGACAGTGCAGGGTGGCCTGGGCGGCCATCGCCCAGCTGCTGGTGGCCGCTGCTTCGTGGTGGTGAGCGTGTGCCGTGTGCGCCTCGTGCCGCATGAGTGCCCCCAATGTCAGGTCACGGTTCCTGCACCGAGCAAGAACCGTATACCCCCCTGGGGTATTCCGTAACGGTCTACGCGTCGCGAAGTTTCTTCAGCCGCTCCACGTCAGCCGCGTGCCCTTCCTTCCCGCCGGGCGTCTCGATGATCAGCGGTACGCCCTCGGTGGCCGGGTGCGTCATCAGCGCCCGGAACGGGTCCTCGCCGATGTGACCCGCGCCGATGTTCTCGTGCCGGTCCTTGTGCGCGCCCACGACGTCCTTGGAGTCGTTGGCGTGGATCAGCTTCAGCCGGCCCTCGCCGACCGTGTCCACCAGCAGGTCGAGCGTCTGGTGCATCCCGGACGGGCCGGTCAGGTCGTGGCCGGCGGCGAAGATGTGGCAGGTGTCCAGGCAGACGCCCAGCTTCGGATGGGCGTCCAACGCCTCGAAGTACGGCCCGAAGTCCCAGGTGCGCGAGCACAGCGAGAAGCCCTGTCCGGCCGTCGACTCCAGCAGCAGGAAGGGGTCGTCGTCGGTCAGCTCGTCCAGCAGCGGCAGCATGTGCTCCCGTACCTGCTTCAGGGCCACCGAGCGCTCCCGGCCGCCGGTCGCGCTGCCCGTGTGCACGACGACGCCCAGCGCGCCGATCTCCCGCCCGCGCCGCAGCGAGTGCCGCAGCGACTCCACCGACTTCTCGACGGTCGCCTCGGTGTGCGAGCCGAAGTTGATCAGATACGGCGCGTGCACGTAGGCCGGGATCGACTCGGCCTCGCACACCGCGCGGAACTCCTCGTCCTGCCGGGGATTCCCGGCCGGGGTGGCCCAGCCGCGCGGGTTGGCGACGAAGACCTGGACCGTCTCGGCCCTGAGGTCGTGGGCGTAGGTGAGCCCGACGGAGCTGAGGCCGCCGGCCACCGGGACATGGCCGCCGACGGGATTGCGGGAGGGGCCCGTCAGGGCGGTACCGGACTGCTGACTTCTCACCCGTTCAGGGTGTCATGCGGTCCGGCCCGCTCGATCACCGCCCGACCACCGGCCGGCCCCGGCGGGACCGTGTCACCGGATGGTGATCGTGATCGTCGACCCCTTCGGTGCCGTCTCCCCGCCCTCCACGGACTGCTTCTTGACCGTGTCGCCGAACAGGCCGAGCAGGCCGCGGTCCTCGTCGACCTCGAAGCCGGCGCCCTCCAGCGCGGCCGTGGCGTCCTCGACGCTGTCGCCGATTACGTCCGGGACCTCGATCATCTCGGGGCCCTTGGACAGCGTGAGCGTCACGGTGTCGCCCTCGGCGGCCTGCTTGCCCTCCGCCGGTGACTGCTGGGCGACCTGGCCCGCGTCGAACTCGGAGTTGACCCGCGCGGCGGCGACCTTCACCTTCAGACCGGTCTCCGCCAGGTCGGCCTTCGCGTCGGCGAGGCTCTCACCGGTGACATCCGGGATGTCGACCGGGCTGCCCTTGCTGACGGTCAGCGCGACCGCGGAGCCGGAGCGGACCTCGGTGCCGTCGCCGGGCTCGGAGGAGATCACCGAGCCCCGGGTGACGTCCTCGTCGAACTCCCGCGTGACCATGCCGGGTTGGAGGCCGCTCTCCTTCAGCTCGCTCCTCGCCTTGGCCAGCGGGTAGCCCTGGAGGTCGGGCACCTTCACCGTCTTCGGTCCGGCCGAGATGACCAGCGACACCGAGTCGTTGTGCCGTATCCGGGCGCCGGTCTTCGGGTCCGTGCTGATGACGGTGCCGCGCTTGACGGTGTCGCTGTAGGAGCGCTCCACCTTGCCGACGTCGAGCCCGGCCTCCTCCAGCCGGTCCCGGGCTTGCGCCTCGGTCTTCGACAGCAGCGGCGGGACCTGGGTGAACTGGCCGGAGTTGATGTACCAGATGCCGACGCCCAGGCCGAGGGCCAGCAGGACGGCGGCGACCACGACGAGCGGCCCGCGCGGCGCGCGCGAGGTGCGCGACCGGCGCCGGGGCGGTAGCGGCGGCGGGGACTCCAGCCGGCTGGTCCGGTTGAAGACGGCCTCGGGCTCGTCGTCGTTCACCGGCAGGGGGCGCTGGATGTTCAGGGCCCGGGGGAGCACGCTCGTACGGTCGTCCGCGTTGCTGTGCTCCGCCGACAGTGCCTGCGGCGGCACCGCGTCCAGCTGGTCCTCGCTGAGCGCGGCGCGCGTCTCCCGGGCCTGCGCGAGCAGGGCCACGGCGTCGTAGGGGCGGAGGTCCGGGGTGCGGGCGGTGGCCGACGCGACCAGCTCGTCCAGCTCGTACGCCAGGCCCGGAACGGCGGCCGAGGGCGGCGGGACGTCCTCGTGCAGGTGCTTGTAGAGCACCACGGCCGGGGAGTCCCCGTCGTGCGGCTTGTCGCCGGTGAGCATCTCGTAGAGGACGACACCGCACGCGTACACGTCGACGCGGGCGTCGGCGGCGCCCGGCTGCTCTATCTGCTCCGGCGCGAGATAGGAGACGGTGCCGAGCACGGCACCGGTGGTGCTGGTCACGGTGTCCACGGACCGCACGAGCCCGAAGTCGGCGACCTTGACCCGGCCGTCGTCCCCTATCAGGACGTTCTCCGGCTTCATGTCGCGGTGCACGAACCCGGCCCGGTGCGCGGCGCCGAGCGCGGCGAGCACCGGCTCCAGGATGTCCAGGGCGGCCCGGGGCTGGAGTGCCCCGCGGTCGCGCAGCACGTCACGCAGGGTGCAGCCGGCGACGTACTCCATGGCGAGATAGACGTACGACCCGTCGGTGCCCTGGTCGAAGACCTGCACCACGTTCGGATGCGCCAACCGGGCGACGGACTTCGCCTCCCGGATGAACCGGTCGACGAACACCCCGTCGACCGCCAGCGCGGGATGCATCACCTTGAGCGCGAGCACGCGGTCCAGGCGGGTGTCCACGGCCCGGTAGACCGTGGCCATCCCGCCGACCGCGATCCTCGCGTCCACGCGATACCGGCCGTCGAGCACCTGCCCGACCAGAGGGTCTTGAAGGGTCGTATCCACGCAGGTGAGTGTACGAGCCGACACTGACACGGCTCTCGGTTCGGCCGGGATCGGGGCGGGACTGAAGCGGACCTGTGACGGACGCCTCATGGCCGAAGGCTTTCCATCGAACGCGTGTTCAGAATGCGGGGCGCTCCGGGTCCAGCCGTGCCATGCCCTCGACCGGCGACGACGCCTCCGCGAAGTGCCGCCGGGGAATCCGGCCCGCTCGGTGCGCCAGCCGCCCCGCCTCCACCGCGTGCCGCATCGCGTCGGCCATCAGCACCGGCTCCTGCGCCCGCGTCACCGCCGAGGCGAGCATCACACCCGCGCACCCCAGCTCCATCGCGAGCGCCGCGTCCGACGCCGTACCGGCACCCGCGTCCAGAATCACCGGCACGCGCGCGTGCTCCGTGATCAGCTGGAAGTTGTGCGGATTGCGGATGCCGAGCCCCGAACCGATCGGAGAGCCCAGCGGCATGATCGCCGCGCAGCCGACGTCCTCCAGTTTGCGCGCCAGCACCGGATCGTCATTGGTGTACGGCAGCACGGTGAACCCGTCGTCCACCAGCGTCTCGGCGGCGTCCAGCAGCTCGATCGGGTCCGGCAGCAGGGTCCGCTCGTCGGCGATGACCTCCAGCTTGATCAGTTCCGTACCGAGCGCCTCGCGCGCGAGGCGGGCGGTCAGCACGGCCTCGCCCGCGGTGAAGCACCCCGCGGTGTTGGGCAGCACCCGGATCCCGAGCTTCTCCAGCACGGACAGCACCGACCCGTGCACCGAGGGGTTCACCCGGCGCATCGCGACCGTCGTCAGCTCCGTCCCGGACGCGACCAGCGCCCGCTCCAGGACGTCCAGGCTGGGCGCCCCGCCGGTGCCCATGATCAGTCGGGACGTGAAGGACGTGTCGCCGATGACAAAGGGATCGTCGGCCATGGGTCAGCCTCCTTGGACGGCGGTGAGGACCTCGACGCGATCGCCCTCGGTGAGGGGCGTCGACGGCCACTGCGCGCGCGGGACGACGGTTTCGTTCAGGGCGGCGGCGACTCCGGAGGGCGCCGCGGTGAGGGAGCGCACGAGAGCGTCCAGGACGGTGCCCGGCTCGATCCGCCGGTGCTCGCCGTTGACGGCGATGGTGATCTGCTCGCTCATGCGGGCTGCTCCACGAGTGCGGCGGCGTCGAAGCGCCGGGGAGTGAACGGCCGGGCCTCCTCCGGGAGTTCACCGGTGGTCAGGACGTGCGCCATGGCGTCCCCGGTGACCGGCGTGAGCAGCACACCGTTGCGGTAGTGCCCGGTGGCCAGCGACAGCCCCGCCAGCTCGGTCGGGCCGAGCAGCGGCGCGTTGTCGGGGGAGCCGGGGCGCAGACCCGCCCGCGTCTCGGTGAGCGGCAGTTCGCTGATGCCCGGCAACAGCTCATGGGCGTCGCGCAGCAGCTCGTACACCCCGCCCGCGGTCACCGTCGTGTCCCAGCCCAGCTCCTCGCTGGTCGCGCCGACCACGAGTTCGCCGTCCTCGCGAGGCACCAGGTAGACATGGCTGCCGCGGACCACGGCCCGCACGGTGCGGCTCAGGAACGGCGCGTACCGCTCGGGCACGGACAGCCGCAGCACCTGTCCCTTCACGGGCCGCACGGGCGGCAGCACGCCGTCCGGGACGCCCGCGAGCCGACCGCTCAGGCTGCCCGCCGCGAGGACCACCTGCCCCGCGCTCACGGTCGCGCCGTCGCGCAGCACGACACCGGCCGCCCGCTCCCGCACCACCGACAGCCGTTCGGCCCACGAGCGGTGGAAGACCACCCCGGCCAGCTCGCACGCGGTCACCAGGGCCTGCGAGAGGCGCCGTGGGTCGATCTGGTGGTCCCCGTCGATCCGCAGCCCGCCGCGCACACCCGGCGCGAGCATCGGCTCCAGGCGCCGGCACTCCCGCCCGGACAGCCACTCGGCCTCCAGCCCCGACTGCCGTTGCAGCGCGTGCAGTTCGCGCAGGTCGGCACGGTCGTCGGCGTCCAGCGCGATGGCGAGGGTGCCGCACCGGCGATAGCCGAGGCCGTGGCCGGTGAGATCGGTCAGCTCGGCCGCGAAATCCGGGTAACGGCGGGCCGAGGCGAGGCTCAGGGCGAGCAGCGGCTGCTCGCCGTGGTGCACCTCCGAGACGGCGGCCAGCATCCCGGCCGCCACCTGTGCGGCCCCGCCGCCCGGTTCGGGGTCCACGACGGCCGTGGCGAGGCCGCGCTGTGCGGCCCGCCAGGCCGTGACAAGGCCGATGACTCCGCCCCCGATGACAAGGACGTCTGCTGTGTCGGACGTAGGCGACATGGGCGTCCAGCCCCTCCCTTCGCCGGCATGACCCGGATCAGGTTCGTACGGTCGGAGGCCGCCAGCCTCCCTCTCAGCCCGGTGCGTCCGGGCTCCCGCGAGTGCTTTACGTTGGCCACCCTAGCTCTTGGTTCCGCGCCTCTGTAAGGGAGCTCGTCGTCATGGCCCGCTCGCTCGACGGTCTCGTACTCGCCCCTGTCGCCGACCAAGCCCCAGGTCAGGTGGGTACGCGCACCCGGTTCACCTACCACGAGAAGGACGGGGAGATCTGGGCCGAATACGCGGGCGGCGACGTCGTACGCGGGTACCTGGTGGGCGCGAGGGAAGGCGACCGGCTGGACTTCCGTTACGTGCAGCTGAAGCGCGACGGGACGACCGCGTCCGGCCACTGTGTGTCGACGGTGGTGGAGCTCGCCGACGGCCGGGTGCGGCTGGAGGAGACCTGGGAGTGGGAGTCTCGGGCGGGCAGCGGCACCAGCGTTGTGGAGCAGGTCACTGAGCACGACTCCTGACTGACAAATTGTCAGTTGTCTATGGTGATCAGGTGAGCGAGCAGACGACGCAGTCGCAGCGGTCCGTGGTCGTAGCCGGCGCTGGCATGGCCGGTGTGCAGACGGCGGTCGCCCTGCGCGAACAGGGCTTCACCGGCACCATCACGCTGATCGGCGCCGAGCCCCATCAGCCGTACGACCGGCCGCCCCTGTCCAAGGCCGTACTGCTCGGCAAGGCCGAGGGCTCCGCCTTCGACGTCGACTTCGAGGCGCTCGGCATCGACCTCCGCCTGGGTCGCGAGGTGGCGGGCGTGCGCACCGCCGACCATGAACTGGACACCGAGGCCGGGCCCGTCCCGTACGACGTCCTGGTGCTCGCCACCGGCGCCGAACCGATCCGGCTGCCGGGCGCGGAGGGGGTCCCCGGCGTGCATCTGCTGCGCACCCTGGACGACGCCGAGCGGCTGCGGCCGGTGCTCGCCCGACAGCACGACATCGTGGTCGTCGGGGCCGGCTGGATCGGCGCGGAGTTCGCCACGGCCGCGCGCGAGGCGGGCTGCGCGGTGACGGTCGTGGAGGCCGCCGACCGGCCGCTCGCGGGCGCGCTGCCCGCCGAGGTGGCCGCGCCGATGACCACCTGGTACTCGGACAGCGGAACCCGGCTGCGCACGCGCACGCGCGTGGAGCGCGTCGAGCCCGGCGCGGTCGTCCTGGACGACGGCTCACGGCTGCCCGCGGGCGCCGTAGTGGTCGGCATCGGGGCCCGGCCCGCCACGGCCTGGCTGGCGGGCTCCGGAATCGAGCTCGGCGCGCACGGCGAGGTCCTCGCCGACGAACGCCTGCGCACCTCCGTGCCGGACGTCTACGCGGTCGGCGACTGCGCCTCCTTCCCCTCGGGGCGCTACGGCGAGCGTCTGCTGGTCCACCACTGGGACAACGCCCTCCAGGGCCCGCGCACGGTCGCCGCGAACGTCCTCGGCGAGACCGCCGCGATCTACGACCCCGTGCCGTACTTCTGGTCCGAGCAGTTCGGCCGCTTCGTCCAGTACGCCGGTCATCACGCCGCCGCCGACGCGACCCTGTGGCGCGGCGACCCGTCGGGCCCGGCGTGGAGCGTCTGCTGGCTGCGGGACGACCGTCTCGTCGCCCTCCTGGCGGTGGGCCGGCCGAGGGATCTCGCCCAGGGGCGACGGCTGATCGAGTCGGGCACGCCGATGGACGCGCGGCTGCTGGCGGACCCGGCGAGGCCGCTGAAGGCGGCGAAGGCGTAGCGCGTTGAGGCGACAGCCCCGCCCTCGCGGACCGGCCTGACTTCCTACTGTCAGTGGCAGATGGCAGGCTTGTTCCGTGACCGAGATTGACGCAAAGATCGATGCTCTCGTCCCCGCCTGGCTCACCCTGCCCGACATCGCCGAACAATTCGGCGTCGAGGTGACGCGCGTCCGGCAGCTGGTCAAGGAGGGCCAGCTCATCGCCGTACGCCGTGGTGAGAACCGCGCGCTGCACGTCCCTGCCGCCTTCATCGACGGGGACAAGGTCGTCAAGGGCCTGTCCGGGACCCTGACGCTGCTGCGGGACGACGGCTTCACGGACGAAGAGATGCTGGAGTGGCTCTTCACCCCTGACGAGAGCCTGCCCGGCACCCCCGCGCAGGCCCTCAGTGAGAACCGTGGCACGGAGGTGAAGCGCCGCGCCCAGGCGCTCGCCGTCTGATCCGAACCAGCGAATCCGAACATCGTCCGGCGTACGGGCCGGGCTCGCGGGCCGCGGTCGCGGTACAGCGCGCCCGGTTTCCGGGCAGGCCGAGGCACAGTGCCCGGCGGGCCGCGCGGGTGACCGAACGGCCGCCGCACAGGTGGCCGGGGCCCTGGGCCCGACCCGTACGCCACCGCCACGACGGCACCGCCGCAGCCGCCGGCAGGTGCCGTCCGCGCGCTCGGCTCCGGCTACCGTGCCTCCGTCCGGCACCCGCCCGACCCACCCGCCCGGCAACCCGACCACAGGGGGCACCGCATGTCCGACACCGTCACCGCAGACAGCGTCCGCAGTCAGCTCGCCGACGCCCGGCTCTACCTCTGCATGGACGCCCGCGAGCGGCAGGGCGACCTCGTGGAGTTCCTGGACGCCGTGCTGGCGGGCGGGGTCGACATCGTGCAGTTGCGGGACAAGGGCATGGAGGCGGCCGAGGAGCTGGAGCACCTCAAGGTCTTCGCCGACGCCTGCGCCCGGCACGGCAAGCTCCTCGCGGTCAACGACCGCGCCGACGTGGCGCACGCCGCCGGTGCCGACGTCCTGCACCTGGGCCAGGGCGACCTCCCGGTCCCCGCCGCCCGCGCCATCCTCGGGGACGACATCCTGATCGGCCGCTCCACACACGCCGACACCGAGGCCGACGCGGCCGCCGCCCAGGACGGCGTGGACTACTTCTGCACCGGCCCCTGCTGGCCCACCCCCACCAAGCCCGGCCGCCACGCCCCCGGCCTCGACCTGGTCCGGCACACCGCCGCCCTCGGCACGGACCGCCCCTGGTTCGCCATCGGCGGCATCGACCTCGGCAACCTCGACCAGGTGCTGGAGGCGGGCGCCCGCCGCGTCGTCGTCGTGCGGGCGATCACGGAGGCCACGGACCCGGGCGCCGCCGCGGCGGAGTTCGCCAAGCGGCTGCGGCAGGCGTAGGTCCGGGCGGACGACCACGCCGCACGGCGGTAACCCGCCCTCGCGTCTCACTCTGTGGTCCGCGCGCTCGAGTTCCGGTGGACTTGGGCTTGAATTCCGCCCTTGTTTGTCCAAGGGGCGGACAACAGTCCGACAAATCAGGCAAATATCCGTTGTCCGGTTGGGGGACCGGGGCCCCCTGGCTAACCTGCGAGTATGGCCCTCGGCACCGCATCCATCAGGTCGGACCACGCTCGTACCGTGCGCGAGATGCTCGCGACCGGCAAGACGACGTATTCCTTCGAGTTCTACGCCCCCAAGACCCCGAAGGGCGAGCGGAACCTGTGGAACGCTCTGCGCCGGGTCGAGGCCGTCGGACCCGACTTCGTGTCCGTGACCTACGGGGCGGGCGGTTCCACCCGTGCCGGCACGGTCAAGGCGACCGAGGCCATCGCCTCGGACACCACGCTCACCCCGATCGCCCACCTCACCGCCGTCGACCACTCGGTTGCCGACCTGCGCAACATCATCGGCCAGTACGCCGACGCCGGGATCCGCAACATGCTGGCGCTGCGCGGCGACCCGCCCGGCGACCCGCTGGGCGACTGGGTGCGGCACCCGCGGGGCCTCCGCTACGCCGCCGAGCTCGTCGAGCTGATCAAGGCCTCCGGTGACTTCTGTGTGGGTGTCGCCGCCTTCCCGGCGATGCACCCGCGCTCCGACGACTGGGACACCGACGTCGCGCACTTCGTCGACAAGTGCCGGGCGGGCGCGGACTACGCGATCACGCAGATGTTCTTCGAACCGGAGGACTATCTGCGGCTGCGCGACCGGGTGTCGGCCGCCGGCTGCGACACCCCGATCATCCCGGAGATCATGCCGATCACCAGCGTACGGTCGCTGGAGCGGATCCCCTCCCTCACCAACGCCGCCTTCCCGGCCGCCCTGAAAGAGCGGATCCTCACAGCCAAGGACGATCCCGCGGCTGTACGCTCCATGGGGATCGAGTTCGCCACGGAGTTCTGCGCGCAGCTACTGGCCGAAGGAGTGCCAGGACTGCACTACATCACGCTCAACAACTCCACGGCGACGCTGGAAATCTACGAGAACCTGGGCCTGCACCAACCCCCGCAGGCCTAGACCGGCCGTCCTGATATACGTCACACTGCGTAGGCGGCCACTGGGAGAGGGGCGTACATGGGCTGGACGGTCCTCTACATCGCGTTCGGCATCGTCGCGCTGTGGCTGCTGGGCGAAGTGCTGTTGCAGTACAAGGCGCGGTTGCGCTGGCGGCTGCTCGCATTCGTCGGCTTCCTCGGCGTCGTGGTCGGGGTACTGATCCCGTCCGTCATCGTCATCGGTCTGGGCGCGGCGGCCTTCGCTGTCGGTCAGACCTACGTCACGCTGTCGTTCCGCCGCGGCTTCTCGGCCGGCTGGGCGGTCTCCGCGCCGGCCCTGGGCCCCCTCGGCAGCAAGCGCCGCCGCGACGAACCGGACCGGCAGGAGCCGACCCTGGAGGTCTCCGACCTGGAGGCGTCCGAGCACGGCTTCGAGGGCGACGGGAACAGGTACGGCCAGGACGGCGCCGGCTACGGCGACGACTACGACCGCGACGACGTCTTCACCCCCTCGCGCGCACAGCCCTCGGCCGCGGAGACGACCGCCGTCTACGAACCGCAGCCCATGCCGGACGACACCGGCTCGTACGGCATATACAACGACCCCGCTTATGCCGCCGCCGACCAGAACTACGCGGCCGCCGGCCAGCCCCAGGACCAGTACGCGACGGCCGACCAGGGCTACGCGTACGACGCCTACGCCGGCTACGACCAGCAGCAGTACGGCTACGACCCCAACGGCCAGCAGCAGTACGCCGCCTACTCCGACCCGTACATCGGCAATCAGACCTACGGCGGCGCCTCCTACGACGCCTACGGCCAGCAGCAGTACGGCCAGCAGGGCTATGGCCAGGACCAGTACGCCACCGGCACCTACAGTGAGACGACCCCGCCCGGCGGGGTCTGGGTCCCGCAGCAGCGCACCGACGAGGCCTACGGCGGCGAACTCCCGCCGGAGCAGCAGTACGGCTACGACCCCAACGGCCAGCAGCACGGGCAGGGCCAGGGGCAGGGGCAGGGGTACGACGAGCAGTACCGTTTCTGACGGCCCCGCGCCGCCCCGCCCCCGCGCGGATCACTGAGAGCCGCGGAACTCCGGCCCCTCCACGATCAGCCCCGCCACCAGCGCGCCCGACATACCGGCGTGCGGGAGCCCGCCGCCCGGGTGGGACCAGCCGCCAACGGTGAACAGACCGGACACGGCCGTGCTGTTGGACGGATACAGCAGACGCCCGTCGGCCGCGGCCAGTGCCGGTGCCGGAACCGCTCCGCCCTCGGCGGCCGTCGTCTCCGCGATGTCGGCCGGGGTGCGCACCTCCTGCCAGAGGAGACGGTCCCGCAGGTCCGGCACGGCACGCTCGGCCGCCGAGATCAGGTGCTCGGCCTGCCGGTCGAAGAGCTCCGCTGCCGCCCGGCTCCCCTCGGCCCCCGCCGGAACCGTCGACGTGAGTGTGATCGCCTCATGGCCGGCGTCCGGAACCAGTGCCGGGTCGTCGGGCCGCAGCACGGTGACCGTGGGCCGCTCGGCCATGCCCCCGGCCGCTGTGCCGAACAGGGCGTCCAGCTCGGCCTCGCGGTCCGGTGCGTGCACCACCGTGCGGTGCGCCGTACCCTCCGGGCGGCCACCGCGCAGCGCCAGCTGCACCGTCAGTCTGCTCGCCGCCGTGCGTCGGGGCGCGACCTCGCCCTCGCCGCGCAACGCCGTACCCCGGACCAGGCGGTCCAGCACGCCTGGCGCGACCCCGCAGACCACGAAGTCGGCCTCGACCACGGGCCCTTCGGCCAGCTCCAGCCCCCCCGCCCGACCGTCCTTCTCCAGCACCCCGGCGACCTCCGCACCGAAGCTGAACTCGACCTTCCGGGCCACGCAGCGCTCGTACACCGCCCGCGCCAACTCCCGTATGCCGCCGCGCACATACCAGGTCCCGAAGGCATGCTCCAGGTACGGCAGCACCGCCGCGCTCGCCGGGGTCTCGCGGGGATCGAGGCCGTACGCCACCGCGTGGCTCTCCAGCAGGGCGACGAGCCGGGGGTCACGCAGCTCCCAGGCGCCGACCTCGGCGAGCGTGCCGGCCCGGCGGGTGCGCAGGAGTCGCTTGTGCGGGACGGACGGATAGGGCTCGCGCTCGGCCAGCACCTGCCAGTTCGGCCACAGGGGCTCCTCCAGCAGCGGCCTGCGTGTGCGGTCCCAGGCCTCGCGGGCCCGGACCAGGAAGTCACCCCAGCGCCCGCCCGTGCCGCCGCCCAGTGTCTCGTCCAGGGCGGCCACCACACCCGCGCGCGAGGCGTTGGGCAGCGAGACCTCGATGCCGTCCGCGAAGATGTGCCGCGCGGACGGGTCGACCTGGACCAGCTCGACGCACGCCTCCAGCGGCTCCTTGCCGGTCTTGAGGAACAGATCGCGGTAGACGGCGGGGAGCGGGAGCAGCCCCGGTCCGGTGTCGAAGCCGAAGCCGTCACGCTCGAAGCGGCGCACCGCTCCGCCGTACGTCTCCGTACGCTCGTACACCGCCACCCGGTGGCCCGCGACGGCCAGCCGGGCAGCGGCCGCCATGGCGCCCATCCCGGCGCCGATCACCGCAATCCTTGCCATGTCAGGGACTTTATCGGCCGCCACTGACATCGGCCGCCGGGCCTCGGAGGGCAGCTCAGCCGGGCTGCTGGGGCACTGCCCGGGCGAGCCGCTTGCGCGCCCGGCGCTCGGCCCTGCGCCGGAGGAAGCGGCGGATCCGCGAGACCAGGAAGCAGAGCAGGAACACCCCGGCGAGCAGCAGGACTCCCGCGACCGCGGCCGCCGCCACCGGATGGAAGATCGCGAAGGTGATGACCGCGGCCACCCCGAGATCCTCGGCGAGGCTCACCACGACGTTGCTGAAGGGCTCGGGCGAGGTGTTGACCGCCATCCGCGTCCCCGCCTTGACCAGGTGGCTCACCAGCGCCGTGGAACCGCCGACCGCCCCGGCCGCCAGCTCCGGCACCGACCCGCTCTGCCCGGCGAGCAGCGCCGCGACGACCGCCCCGGACACCGGCCGGATCACCGTGTGCACCGAGTCCCACGCCGAGTCCACGTACGGGATCTTGTCGGCCACGGCCTCGCAGAGGAACAGCACACCGGCCGCGATCAGGACGTCGGGCCGTTGCAGCGCCTCGGGCACCTCGTCGGTCAGCCCCGTCGCGCCGAATATGCCGAGCAGCAGGACCACGGCGTAGGCGTTGATACCGCTGGCCCAGCCGCTCGTGAACACCAAGGGGAGTACAGACACGGGGGCGATCGTAGCCAGTCGGCCGCACCGGGGCCTGGGCGTGCGTGCGCAGCCCTGAGTACGCGTACCTAGCCGGTGAGATGAGTACGCGCGCGGATGGGGCGCGACCTGCGTGAACGAGAGAGTGGAGGCACGGAGAAGGGGATCGGCTCCGGTACCGGCGACACGGGGCGCCGGAACGGGGCTTCCCCGGATCCGCTCCTTCCGCCGGCCCGGTGTCGGCGGGAGTGAGACGGGGGACCCGGGGGACGGCCCAACGGGGGTCCAGGGGGACACGGGGGAGTACGGGGGAACGGGGGAGCACGAGAGGGCGCCGGTTCGAGCGTGGCCCGCGGGGGACGCGGCCAGGCTCGGACCGGCGTTTTCGTGTGCGCGCGTGCGCGCGCCGAACGCCTCAGCGGCGTCCGCTCACCCGGCCCTGCAACAGCCGGGACAGCGCCGCGTGGACGTCGTCCAGGGAGCGCTCCGGCTGGAAGGACTGCCAGTCCAGCGCGGCGACCAGGACCATGCCGACCAGCGCGGCGGCGGTCAGCGGGACGTCGATCTCGTCGCTGAACTCCCCGCTCTGAACGCCCTCGCGCAGCACGCCCTCGACGACCGCCACGGCCTGCTGACGGACCACCATCAGCGTGGACTGCCAGGCCCGGTTGGTCCGCCACAGCTCGGCGACGTACAGCTGGGTGAAGGACGGGTAGCGGTCGATGAAGACCAGCCCCGCGCGGATCATCGCGTCCAGGGCGTCCACCTTGTCACCGCCGTCCCGGGCGGTCTGATCGGCTGCCTCCCGGAGCGACGCGGTGAGCAGGCCCACTCCGTGCCGCAGCAGCTCCTCGAAGAGGACCGACTTGCTCGCGAAGTTGTAGTAGACCGTGCCCTTCGCCACCCCGGCCCGCTCGGCGATCTCGTCCACCGTGGTGGCGGAGAAGCCCTGCTCGGCGATGAGCGTGACGGCCGCCTCGTAGAGCTTCTGCCGGGTGGCCTCACGGCGCGTGCTGCCGCCCGACGCGGCGTTGCTGCTTTCCATGGGCCTGATTGTCCCGCGCGCGGTCACAGGCTCAGCTCCGGGTGCAGCCGGTCGAGCGTCCACACCTGGCGGCGCCGGGCCGACAGCGCGGTCAGCGCGAGGGCGCCGGCGGTGAAGGCGGCGAGCACCACACACGCGTGCCACACCGGTCCCAGCCCGCCGCCCGTGATGAGCCTCCTCAGCGCCTCGACGACGTAGCTCATCGGCAGGAAGGGGTGGATGGCGTTGAAGAAGCCCGGGCTGGTCTGCACGGGGTAGGTGCCGCCCGCCGAGGTCAACTGGAGCATCAGGAACGCCAGGACGAGGATCCGGCCGGCCGCACCGAAGCGCGCGTTGAGCCACTGCACGATCGCCGCGAAGCACGCCGTCACCAGGAACAGGAAGCCCACCGTCCCGGCCGCCCGCGCCATCTCCAGCCCGATCGCCCAGTGCAGCACCGACATCAGGGCCACCGTCTGGAGCACCCCGATCGCCACCACGGGCAGCCACCCGGCCAGCGCGATCCGCCACGCCGGGGCGCCCGCGGCGAGCGCGCGCCGGTTCATCGGCGCGATCAGCATGTACGCCACCATCGCGCCGACCCACAGGGACAGCGGGATGAAGTACGGGGCGAACCCGGTGCCGTAGTTGGGCGCCTTGTGCAGGTCCTTGGACAGCAGCTGAACCGGGTCGGCCATGACCTCGGTGCGCTGGTCGCGGTCCTGCTTGTCGTAGTCGGGGATGCGCCCCGCACCGTCGTGCAGCCCGTCCGAGAGCTTGCCGGAGCCGTCGACGAGCTTGTAGATGCCGCCGTTGAGGTCGTACGCGCCGGTCTTCAGCTCGCCCACACCGGTGTCCAGGTCGGCCGCGCCGGTCCGGGCGTCGCCGAGCCCGGAGTGCAGCTTCTTGGCGCCGGCGGCGACCTTCGCGGCGCCCTGGTTCAGCTTGTTGATCCGGGTGACGGCGTCATCGAGGTTCTCGGAGAGGCGGGGCGCGCGGTCGGCGAGCGCCTGGGCCTGCTTCTGGAGGGTGGCGAGGTGCTTGTCCAGCGTCTTCAGGTCGCCGTCCTGGTCGGCGATCAGCCTGTTGAGGTCGTCGGCGATCAACGCCACGTCCGCGACCGACTGCTTCGCCTTCTTCAGATCGGAGCAGGCCGGGTCCGGCAGTACGGCGTCCTCACAGCGCGCCTTGTAGATGACGTTCAGCGCGTCGGAGGCCTTGTGGGCGCCCTTGGCGGCACCCGGAGCGCGCTCGGCGAGGTCGTCGAGGTTGTTCCGGATGGCTCCCGAGGTGTCGGCGACGAGTTGGGCGGTGTCCCCGATGGTCTTCTCGTTGTCCTGAAGGAACGGGCCGATCTTCTGATCGACGCCGTTGACCTTGTCGGCCAGCGTCCGGGTGCCCTCCGCGACCCGCCGGGAGCCGTCCTCCAGATCGCCCGCGCCCGTGTTGAGCTTCTTCAGGCCGGTCGACAGCTTGCCGCTGCCCTGCTTGGCGTCCTTCAGCCCGTCGGCGAGGTCCTTGGAGCCCTTCTCCGCCTTCCCGATGCCGCCTTCGAGCCGGTCGGCGCCGTTCGCCGCCTTGACCGTCGCACCGTGGATGTCGGAGAACGACACGAAGATCCGGTCCAGGAACGACCGCGACGCCTTGGTGGACGCCGCCTCGCGCACCTCGCCGAAGACGGTCCGTGAGATCTGCCCGACGATGTAGTTGTTCGCGTCGTTCGTACGCACCTGGAGGGCGCCCGTCTCCGGCGAGTCGCCCGAGCTGGAGGCGATCCGCTCGCTGAAGTCGGCCGGCATGGTCAGCGACAGGTAGTAAGTGCCGTCCTCCACACCCTTCTTGGCCTCGGCGGCGCTCACCTCGCGCCAGTCGAAGACATCGCTCTCGCGCAGCCCCTTGGTGATGTCGTCGCCGGCCGTGAGCTTCTTCCCCTCGACGGCCGCCCCCTTGTCGTCGTTCACGAGCGCCACGGGGATCCGGTCGAGACGGCCGTACGGGTCCCAGAACGACCACAGGTACAGCGCGCCGTACAGCAGGGGCAGCACCAGCAGCGCGACCAGGGCGGCGCGCGGCAGCTTCCCCCGGCCGAAGCGCCTCAGCTCAAGCGCGGCCAGCCTCGGCGAGCGCATCGGCGGCCTCCTTTCCGGGTTCCTGCGAGTCCTGCGTGTTCTGCGAGTCCTGGGTGTCCTGCGAGTCCTGGGCCTCCTGTGCGGGCCGGGATTCCGGGGATTCCCCGGTGGGTGACGCCTCGTCAGCCGCTTCCGTGGAGACCTTGACCGTGCCGTCGGGAGCCTCGCTGCACACCGCCACGACCGTGGTCCCGGTCTCGGCGATCGACGTCAACACCGCCCAGATGTCGGCCCGTTCGGCGTCCGAGAGCTTGAGGTCGGTGTCGTCCACGCCGAGCAGCCGCGGACGGGCGATCAGCGCCAGCGCGATCGACAGCCGCAGCGCCTCCGGACGGTCCAGATCGCGTACGGCCGTACGGGCGCCCTTGGGCAGCGCGTCCGGGTCCAGGCCCGCGGCCGTCAGCGCGTCCTCGATCCGCCGCTTCTCGTCGGCCCGCCACTCGGCACGGGGGCGCAGCAGCCCGCGCACGGAGTCGCCGAACCGCCGCTGGAGCAGCGCCCGTTCGTGCAGATGCTCGGCGACGGTCAGGGCCGGGTCCAGGTCGGTCACACCCGGGACATGGGCCAGGGCGCTGACGCGCCGTACCGCCGCCATGCGCTTGGGCAGTGCCGTCCCGCCCACTGCGGCCGTGCCCTCGGTGGGCTTCATCCGGCCCGTGAGGGCCAGCAACAGGCACGTACGGCCGGTGCCCGACGCCCCCTCGATCGTGATCAGCGAGCCGGGCTCGGCCTCGAAGGAGACCCCGCGGAACGCCCATCCGCGGGGCCCTTCGAGCCCGAGACCCAGGGCCGTGACGCCGACTCCGGCCACGGTTCCCCCCATCCCTGCCCCCATTCCCCAATTGAACTGACTGGTCAGTGCAAAACTTAGTCCGAACTGTCGATCGAAGCAAAAGTGCAGGTCAGAACGGATTGTCAGTGCCATACCTCACGATGGGCACATACGGCATCCCGTATCGGGCATGCCGTCACACAGACGACAGGAGGTTCGTCATGGCCAGCTATCACGCAGCAGCCGCCCGCCGGCGCCGCGCCACCGGCCCTGCCCCCTCACTGACCGGCCCGGCGAGCGACGTGCACCCCGTGCTCCGCCGGACCACGGCCCCGCCCGCCGCCCTCGACCTGCTCGCCCAGGCCCGTGCCGGACTGGACGAGGCCACCGTTCTGGAAACGCCGAACGAGCGCTACGCGACCGCCCACCTGGCCGCCCTGCGCACCGCCGCCGCCGTGCTCGCCGCGCGGGGGCGGGCGGAGCCCACGCCCAAGCGCCGGGCCCGCATCAGGAGCGCTTGGGAAGTGCTCCCCGAGATAGCGCCCGAACTCACCGAGTGGAGTGCCCTGTTCGCCTCGGGCGCCCGGCGCCGCGCCCGGGCCGAGGCGGGCATCCAGGGCGCGGCCAGCCGCCGGGACGCCGACGACCTGATACGCGACGTGGCGATGTTCCTGCGCCTGGTGGAGCGGATGCTGGTGCTCCAGCCGGTCCTGCCCCAGCCCCGCCCCGACACGGATGCAGAGGCGGGGGAGGTGGGCGGCGTTGGTCGTGGGCGCGAGGAGATGCCGGACGCGGGCTGAGGGGCCACCGGCGGGCGCCGTGCCGCACCGGGGACGGCGCCCTTCCCGGGGCCCCTGACCGCCGTCGGGTGCCGACGCCGGGCCGTTAGCGGAGCCGATCCTGTCCGCCGGGCGAGACGCACGGCGGCACCCGGCACCGCGATGGCGGGGTGGGACGCCGCAGGCAATAGGGTGGAGGGCGCCTGAAGCCTTCCCGCACCCGTGACCCGGGCCGGGGCAGGCATCCGTTCAGCCCGTTCGCTCCGCCGTGCAGACGGCGGTGCCGCGCCGAGGAGTCATACGCCGTGTCGGACCCGATGCGCCCCCGCGCAGCTCTCCGTACAGCAGTGGTGTGGGAGGTCCTCCAGGACGCCCTGGACCGCCGTGTGAAGGCCACGGGGCGGCAGGCGCTGGACGTCCTCGACACCGGCGGCGGCAGCGGCAACTTCGCCGTGCCCCTGGCCCGCCTCGGCCACCGTGTCACCGTCGTCGACCCCAGCCCGAACGCGCTCTTCGCCCTGGAGCGGCGTGCCGCCGAGGCCGAGGTCGCCGACCGGGTGCAAGGCGTGCAGGGCGACGCCCACGGCCTGTTCGACGTGGTCGAGCGCGGCGGCTACGACGTCGTGCTGTGCCACGGCGTCCTGGAGTACGTCGACGACCCCGCAGAGGGCCTGCGCAACGCGGTGGCCGCCCTGCGCTCCGAGGGCGTCCTCAGCCTGCTCGCCGCCGGACTGGGCGGTGCCGTGCTGGCGCGGGCCCTGGCCGGTCACTTCAAGGAGGCCAAGCAGGCCCTCCGGGACCCGGCCGGCCGCTGGGGCCAGGGCGACCCCATGCCGCGCCGGTTCACCGCCGAGCAGCTCACCGAGCTGGTCGAGCGGGCCGGGCTGAGAGTCGGGGCCGTGCACGGGGTGCGGGTCTTCGCCGACCTCGTCCCCGGCGTCCTGGTGGACACCGAGCCCGGGGCTCTGGAAGCGCTGCTGAAGCTGGAAGAGGCGGCGGCCGAGCTGTCCGCGTTCCATGCCGTGGCCACCCAGCTCCATGTGCTCGGCGAGACGGGGGAGACCGCGGAGGCCTGAGCCGCCCGCTGTGAGCGTGCCGCAGGGGTGCGCCTTGATCAGGGACTTGGCTGCACATGGAGTACGCCACAGGCCCCCCGATCGGACGCTCGTCGCCGTATGATCGAGGGAGACCGTTCCGGCATGACGGGCCGGCTGCTGGGGAATGAAGATCTCAGCGAGCCGGAGCGTCCATGCCGGAGCCCGGTTGGCCAATTGGCGTAGAGGGGCGGGTTTCACGGGGGCGATTCCCTGCCTATCCTGAAGGGACCCCCCGGGTCGCCCCGGCGACTGCACGATGAGGAGGACTCCGTGCCGCTCTCGGAGCACGAGCAGCGAATGCTCGAGCAAATGGAGCGAGCGCTGTACGCCGAAGATCCCAAGTTCGCGACAGCGCTTGAGGGAAGCGGGCTGCGTACGTACACCCGGCGACGGGTCTACCAGGCGGTCGCGGGCTTCCTCGTAGGTATCGCGCTCCTCATGGCTGGAATGGTCGCCAAGCAGGTGTGGCTGAGCGTGGTGGGCTTCCTCGTCATGCTGGGCTGTGCGGTACTCGCGGTGACCGGATGGCGCAAGGCCCCCAAGCCGGGTGAACAGCCCGCCGGCGGCCCGCACGCCCGTCGCCAGCCACGTCAGAAGCGCTCCGTGATGGACCGTATCGAACAGCGCTGGCAGCGCCGCCGCGACGAGCAGGGCGGCCATTAGCTCGACGAGCAGCTCCTAGGCAGACGCAGGGGGTGACCACCGGTTGGGTGGTCACCCCCTGACGCATGTCCTTGACCCGGACACACGGTTCGGCCCGGTCGGGCCGAACCATCAGCCCTGCTGCTGCCCCGACGCCGAAGTCCTGCGCAGTGTAGGCCGGGCAGCGGTCGCGCGCCTCTTGATGTCGGTCCACCAGTCGGTGAGCGCCCACACCGCCCGCGCGCTGGACCGAGGCGCCAGCAGAGCCCGCAGGTTGGCCGTCCGGCTCGCCTTGGACCGGAGCTCGGCCGCCACGCGGCGCACATCCTCCGCGAGACCGGCCGGCGGCCGGGGGCTCGGGGCGTAGAGAACCTGCTCCACCGCGTCGGCGACCCGGTGCACCGAGTCCGCGGCCGACGGGTCGAGATGGCCCAGTCGGACGATGCGCGCGGCCGTCTTACGGGGCGTCTGGGAGTCGTCCGGCGGGATGCCGAAGTCCCAGGCGGTGTCCGTCAGTTCCTGCCAGACCGCCAGCGTGTGGAGCGACACCTCCGACTCGGTGCGCCCATGCGCCCCCAGCCGTACGGCTCTCGTCCGCAGCCGCCACAGCATCGGCCCCGACGGGATCAACAGCGCCGCGGCCCCGCCGAGCGCCCACGCCAGGAGGACGTACCACCTGGGGCCGTCGCCGCCCGCGGCCACCACGGCCTCCGGGGACTCGCTGGCACACAGCTCCGCGTTCCGCCCCGCGCAGCCCTGGCTCGTCGAGGGAGTGGCGGAGGGCCCGGTGCTGGTCGACTGCGAGGGCCGCGCCACGTCCGGGAGCGTGGAGCCAGGGACGTCCGACTGGGTGTACGACGGCACCGAGCCACGGGTCGGCGTCGGCTCGAAGCGGGTCCAGCCCACCCCCTCGAAGTACAGCTCGGGCCAGGCGTGCGCGTCCCTCAGTCCGACCGACACCGAGTTGTCGCCCTGCGGGGTGCCCGGCGCGAAGCCCACCGCGACCCGGGACGGTATGTCCAGTGAGCGGGCCATCGCCGCCATCGCGAAGGAGAAGTGGACGCAGAAGCCCTGCTTGTCCCGCAGGAAGCGGGAGATGGCCTCGGGGCCGCTGCCGACCTTCACGTTCGTGTCGTACTGGAACCCGCCGGTGGTGGCGAAGTACTCCTGGAGCTTGACCGCCTCGTCGTAGTGGCTGGTCGCGCCCTTGGTGATCTGGCGCGCGGTGCGGGCCACCGCCGCGGGCAGTGAGTCGGGGAGCTCGGTGAACTCGCGCTTCAGCGCGGCCGGCGGCTCCGGGGCGCCGGCGAGCTGCTTGGCCGTCGGCTGCACATCGAGGCTGCGCACGGTGTACGTCACGCCGCGGGTGGTCTGGCGGCGGTCGCCGACGACCGTCATGCCCAGCGGTTCGTACCGCCACCTGCCGTCGACGTCCACGTCACTCGGCGGGTACGGCATCGGCAGCCAGTTCTGGGCGTACCAGTCCGCGGCCGAGACGGTCGTCTCGATCTCCGCGCGGCGGACGTCGGGGCCGAGGCCGAAGGGCGTGGGGAACTTGTCCGGCACGGCCTCGATGTTGCGTTTGGACGGCTGCCAGGTCGTCCCGTCGAAGTCGTCCAGGGACACGATCCGCAGGTACAGGTTCGACAGGTCCGCCGTGTTGGTCTTCAGGGACAGGACCTCGCGGTCCTCGTCCACGTTCAGACTGTCGCGCAGCGACACCAGCGGGTTCACCGCGGATATGGTGCCCCCGCCCCCGCTGCCGGATCCCACCCCGGTGCCCGCGGCGTCCAGCAGGCCGCCGTTCATCGCGGGCAGGCCGAGCGGCACCACCAGGGCGATGCCCAGCGCGACCATGCCGATGCGCCGGCCGGTGCGGACCGGCGCCACCGCGCCGCTCGACTCCGCACCCGGTGTCTTCGGCGCCCCGCCGAAGACGCGGCCCCACTGCGAGAGCCGGTCGCGGCCCTCGGCCAGGAGCAGCATCAGATAGCCCATGGCGGCGACCAGGAACCACAGCCAGTCCGCGCCGCCCTCGGACAGCCCCGCGGCCACCGAGTACAGCGCCAGCAGGGGCAGCCCGGCCGGCGCGGCGCTGCGGAACGTCACCGCCAGGGTGTCCACCGCGAGGCCGATGATCAGGACGCCACCGATCAGCATCAGCCGGATGCCGTCCGACAGCGGCGCCGGGATCGAGTACCGGCTGACGTCGTCCGCGCCGGCCCGCAGCAGGTCGCCGAAGTGGGCGAAGGCCTCCGGACCGGGGATCACACCGATGATCGCCTGCCGGCCGGCGAAGATCAGGGTCAGCAGCATCAGCGCGACCAGAGCCTGTGCGGCCACCGTCAGCGGCCGGGCCAGCGGCACCCGTCGGGTCGCCATGCCCACGGCTGTCTGGACGGCCAGCAGCAAGATCGCCTGCAACAGCCAGGTGGCCGGGGAGACCAGCGGCACCAGCGCGCACGCGGCCATCAGCGTGGCCGCCGCGGCGCACAGCGCCATCCGGGTGCGCCCGCTCATGCCCGTCCCTCCCCACCACCGGTGGCGGCGAGCCCGGTGCGCTCCCGGTCCGCCTGGCGCCACAACTCGTTCAGCGGGGCGCCCCGCGGCACGCTCAGGGCCGTCCAGCCCGCCTCCCGCAGCATCCGAAGCCGCTCCTCGCTCCTGTCCGACGCGCCCGGCACATCGGTCGGTTCCCGCACCCAGGACCCGCTGTCCAGCACGAAGGCCACCGCGCCGCCACTGCGCTGGCGCATCTTGGCGGCCACCGTCGCCTGCTCCTCGTCCAGGTCGCCGAAGAAGGCGACCAGCAGCCCCTCGTTGCCGCCGCGCAGCACGTCGTACGCCCGCGACAGGCCGGCGCCGTCGGAGTGGTCGATCACCGCGAGGGTGTCCATCATCAGCCCGGCCGCGTCCGCCGACTCCTGGCTCGCGCCCGCGAAGCCGTCGGCGCCCTCGCCGGGCACCGAGCTTCCGGTGTCGGTCAGCAGCCGGACGGAGAAGCCCCGCTCCAGCATGTGGACCAGCACGGAAGCCGTGCCCGACACGGCCCACTCGAAGGCCGAGTCCGGGCCCGCGCCCTGGAAGGCCGTGCCCCGGGTGTCCAGCAGCACCGTGCAGCGGGAGCGCTGCGGCTGCTCCTCGCGGCGCACCATCAGCTCGCCGTAGCGCGCGGTGGACCGCCAGTGGACGCGGCGCAGGTCGTCGCCGTAGCGATAGCCGCGCGGGATCACGTCGTCCTCGCCGGCCAGCGCCAGCGAGCGCTGCCGGCCGTCGCCGTACCCCTTGGCCTCGCCGCCGAAGCGCACCGGCGGCAGCGGCTCCACGCGCGGGATGACGGTCAGGGTGTCGTACGTCGAGAAGGAGCGGGTCAGCTCGCACATGCCGAACGGGTCGCTCAGCCGCAGCTGCAACGGTCCCAGCGGATAGCGGCCCCGCAGGTCGGAGCGGACCCGGTAGGACACCTCCCGGCGGCCGCCCGGCTCCACCCGGTCCAGCACGAAGCGGGGCCGCGGGCCGAGGACGTAGGGCACCCGGTCCTGGAGCATCAGCAGGCCCGTGGGCAGCCGGGAGACGTTGTCCATCCGCAGGTGGACGCGGGCCTCGCTGCCGGCGGGCACGCGCGCGGGGGAGAGCCGGCGGCTGCCCGCGACCCGGTAGCGGGTGCGGTACAGCACCGTCGCGCAGACCAGGGGCAGCACCGCGAGCAGCAGGCCGACCCGCAGCAGGTCGCTCTGGCCGAGGACATAGGCGCAGATGGCGGCCGCGACGCCGGCGGCGAAGAAGGAGCGGCCGCGCGTGGTCAGACCGGCCAGTGCCGTACGGACCCCGCTCTTCTCACCGCGGTCCGGCTCGACCTGGCCCGTACTGCCGGAGGTCATCACATCCTCCGCGGCGGCTGCTGGCCGTACCCCGGAGTGCCGCGGCCCAGGCCGCCGAAGCCGCTCTGCTGCTGCGGCGAGGCGGGTACCGGGGTCCGCTGGAGGATCTCCTGGACGACCTGCTCGGCGGTCCGGCGGTTCAGCTGGGCCTGGGCGGTGGGCAGCAGGCGGTGCGCCAGGACGGCCACGGCGAGGGCCTGCACGTCGTCCGGGAGCGCGTACTCCCGGCCGCTGAGGGCCGCCGAGGCCTTCGCCGCGCGCAGCAGATGCAGCGTCGCGCGCGGGGAGGCACCGAGTCTGAGGTCGGGGTGGTTGCGCGTGGCCGAGACCAGCTCCACCGCGTACCGCCGGACCGGCTCGGCGACATGGACGCCGCGGACGGCGTCGATCAGCTTCACGATGTCGTGCGCGTGCGCCACCGGCTGGAGGTCCTCCAGCGGCGACACCCCGCCGTGCACGTCCAGCATCTGTAGCTCGGCCTCCACGCTGGGGTAGCCGACGGAGACACGGGCCATGAAGCGGTCGCGCTGGGCCTCGGGCAGCGGGTACGTGCCCTCCATCTCGACCGGGTTCTGCGTGGCCACCACCATGAAGGGGCTCGGCAGTTCGTAGGTCTGCCCGTCGATCGTGACCTGGCGTTCCTCCATGGACTCCAGCAGCGCGGACTGGGTCTTCGGCGAGGCGCGGTTGATCTCGTCGCCGATCACGATCTGCGCGAAGATCGCGCCCGGCTTGAACTCGAAGTCCTTGCGCTGCTGGTCCCAGATGGACACACCCGTGATGTCCGACGGGAGCAGGTCCGGCGTGAACTGGATACGCCGCACCGAGCAGTCGATGGACCGCGCCAACGCCTTCGCAAGCATGGTCTTGCCCACGCCAGGGACATCCTCGATCAGAAGATGTCCCTCGGCGAGCAGTACGGTCAGCGAAAGCCGTACGACCTCGGGCTTGCCCTCGATCACACCCTCCACCGAACTGCGGACGCGCTCCACAGTGGCGGTCAGATCAGTGAGGCTCGCTCGATCGTCATAGGTCGTCACCCGGCCCTCCTCGGCCCGTTCTTTCCGGGCCGACGCTCTTTCACGCGGACCGGCCCACCCCTGGAACACGGACACCACGCGTGAAACGTTCCGCGTGTTGCCACACTCGCATTCTTGCTGCCGTTACCGATTCGTGTCACTCGCCTGTGGACAACTGCCTGCGTTATGTCGCGTCTTACGACCTTTTTGGCACGCCCGAGCGCAAATTGACAGCGGAACGACAGCTACGGCGGAACGTTACGTGGCGTGCGGCGAGCGGCTACGCGGGGTCGATCTCGCGCAGCAGACCCGTCCGCACGTCGAAGACGAAGCCCCGCACGTCGTCGGTGTGCAGCAGGAACGGCGAGGTGCGCACGCGCCGCATCGACTGCCGTACGTCCTGGTCGACGTCCCGGAACGACTCCACCGCCCACGCGGGCCGCTGCCCGACCTCCAGCTCCAGCTCGCCCCGGAAGTCCTCGGTGATGCTCTCCAGCCCGCAGCCGGTGTGGTGGATCAGGACGACGCTGCGGGTGCCGAGCTTGCGCTGGCTGATCGTCAGCGAGCGGATGACGTCGTCCGTGACCGCTCCGCCGGCGTTGCGGATGGTGTGGCAGTCGCCGAGCTCCAGGCCGAGCGCGGCATGCAGGTCGATGCGGGCGTCCATGCAGGCCACGACGGCCACCTGGAGGACGGGGCGGGCGTCCATGCCCGGGTCGGTGAAGGCGGCGGCATAGCGCTCATTGGCGTCGACGAGGCGGTCGGTGACCGTGCCGCTGGGGGCTATCGCGCTGTCGGGGCCAGTGGGAACCGATGCAGAAGTCGTCATACCCATGACGTTACTGGTCACGTCGAGACCGGTCCTGTTGTGGGAGGGGACAAAGAACGTCAGCGAGCCTTGTTGTGAGCTAACCCACAGGGGTGGCGTGAGTACGCCCATACGAGCCATTTTCCGGGCCGAGGGACTCCCGCGGAACCCCGAGCGGCGACGCGCAGGCCGGTTGATTGACCGTGCGACCCCGTGGACTAAAGTGACGCGGAGCGGGAGTGGAGACTCCCTGCTGGACTGTTTTCCCCGGAGACCCCGGCGTTTTTTCCGGAGCTCTCCCCGCGTGCGCGGCGCGTACGTACGGCTCGGCCTCCTCCCGCTCCCGGTCGGCTGACGCTTCCGGCGCCGGCAGGCCGCCCCTTTCACCGGGGATGGGCGGGGACCCGGCGGTGCGTACGGCGCCGGATCAGAGAGGGCCCCTTGAGTCAGAGTCGACATGTCCCGGTGATGCTCCAGCGGTGCCTGGACCTGTTGGCCCCCGCCCTTCGGCGGCCCGGAGCCGTCGTCGTCGACTGCACGCTCGGGCTCGGCGGCCACAGCGAAGCGCTCCTGGAGCAGTTCCCCGAGGCCCGGCTCGTCGCCCTCGACCGCGACAAGGAGGCCCTGCGGCTGTCCGGGGAGCGCCTGGCCCGGTACGGAGAGCGCGCGAGCCTGGTGCACGCCGTCTACGACGAGCTCCCGGAGGTCCTGGAGCGGCTCGGCCTCACGCGCGTACAGGGCGTCCTGTTCGACCTCGGTGTCTCCTCCATGCAGCTCGACGAGGCCGACCGCGGCTTCGCCTACGCCCAGGACGCCCCGCTCGACATGCGCATGGACCAGACGACCGGCATCAGCGCCGCCGAGGTCCTGAACACCTACCCGCCCGGTGAGCTGGTGCGGATCCTGCGCGCGTACGGCGAGGAGAAGCAGGCCAAGCGGATCGTGGCCGCCGTCGTGCGGGAGCGTGAGAAGGAGCCGTTCGACCACAGCGCCCGGCTCGTGGAGCTGATCCGGGACGCGCTGCCGCAGGCCGCCAAGCGCACCGGCGGCAATCCGGCCAAGCGCACCTTCCAGGCGCTGCGCATCGAGGTCAACGGCGAGCTCTCCGTGCTGGAGCGGGCCATCCCGGCCGCGGTGGCTGCCCTCGACGTCGGCGGGCGGATCGCCGTCCTGTCGTACCACTCGCTGGAGGACCGGCTGGTCAAGCAGGTGTTCGCGGCCGGCGCCGCCAACACCGCGCCGCCCGGCCTGCCCGTAGTCCCCGAGCAGTACCAGCCCCGGCTCAAGCTGCTGACGCGGGGTGCCGAACTTCCCACCGAGGAAGAGGTCGCCGAGAACCGGCGCGCGGCACCGGCGCGCCTGCGCGGGGCCGAGCGCATCAGGGAGTCCATCGAATGACGGACGTGAGGCAGGGGCGGGCGTCCCGGTCCGGGATCCGAGCACGTGAGTTGGAAATCCGGACCTGGGGGAGGGCGAGTGAGTAGGAAACCCGAACTGAGGGGCCGGGCCGCCCGGCTGGCCCGGCTCTTCCCGCCGGGCGCCGGGCAGGCCGCCCGCGCCCCCTTCGTCCTCCTCGTCGTCCTGCTGCTCGGCGGCGGCCTCATCGGCCTCCTCATGCTGAACTCGGCGCTCAGCGAGGGGGCGTTCAGGCTCGACGACATCGAGCGGGAGTCGAAGTCCCTCACCGACGAGGAACAGTCCCTCCAGCGGGACATCGACGCCTACTCCGCACCCGACGCGCTCCAGCGCCGCGCCCGTGAACTGGGCATGGTCCCCGGTGGGGACCCCGCGTTCCTCAACTCCGACGGCACGGTCAAGGGCGTCCCCAGCGCCGCGCCCACCGGGCAGATCCTCGGACGCAGCCCCTTCGTCCTCGCCCCCGAGGCCCTCGCCGGCGATCCCGCGATGCCGCCGGCACCGAGCCCGACCTCCGCGACCACCCCGGGCGCTTCCCCCCAACCCGCGGCCACCCAGGGCAGTTCCGGATCCGTGCCCGGGTACGCACCCCCCGCCCAGCAGTCCGCCCCGTCCGCCCAGTCCTCCACGTACCCGACCCCCGGCAGGTGAGGAAGTGTCCGACAGGGAACCGCCGCGCCGCCGTGTGCCCGGACCCGCCAAGCCCGCCCGTGCCGGTGGCGCCCAGCGGCGCCCGGGCCCAGGCGCCCGCCCGGCCCGCCGCCCGGCACGGCCCCGCCCCGGGGCCCCCAGCACCATCCGGCTCGGCAGCCCCCGTCCGCGGCTGCGCATGGTCGGCCTGGCCCTGACCCTCGTCCTGATCGCCTTCGTCGTACGGCTGCTCCAGGTGCAGGGCGTCGACGCGAGCACCTACGCGGCCAAGGCCGAGAAGAACCGCTACGTCGGCTACACCCTGGCCGCCGAGCGCGGCGGCATCACCGACCGCAACGGCGTGGCACTCGCGGCGAGCGTGGACGCGTACGACATCACCGCCGACCCCACGCTCTTCTCCCGCGAGCAGCTGAAGATCGACGACGGACCCGAGCAGGCGGCCGCCCTCCTCGCGCCGATCCTCGGCCAGGAGCCGGAGACGATCGTCAGGAAGCTGCGGCCCGCGAACAAGAACCTGCGCTACACCCTGCTGGCCAGCCGCCAGACCCCGCAGGTCTGGAAGCAGATCAAGGACCTGAAGAACGCGCTGGCCACCAAGGCCGAGACGGACAAGAGCGCGGTCAACGTCCTCGGCGGCGTCCTGTCGGTCGCCAGCAGCAAGCGGGTGTACCCGAACGGCGATCTCGCCGCCGGGATACTGGGCTGGGTCAACGCCGACGGCAAGGGCGGCGGCGGTGTCGAGCAGCAGCTGAACAAGGAGCTGTCCGGCAAGGACGGCGAGATCCGTTACGCCCAGTCCGGCGGCCGTCAGGTGCCCACCGTGGGCTCCACCGAGACGCCCGCCGTGCCCGGCAGCGACGTGGAACTCACCATCGACCGCGACATCCAGTGGGCCGCCCAGAACGCGATCACCGAGCAGGTGGCCGAGTCCCGGGCCGACCGCGGCTATGTGATCGTCCAGGACACCCGCACCGGCGAGATCCTCGCCATGGCCAACTCGCCCGGCTTCGACCCGAACGACCTCTCCGAGGCCTCCAGCGCCAACATGGGCAACGCCGCCCTCCAGGACGCCTACGAGCCCGGCTCCACCGCGAAGGTCATGTCGATGGCCGCCGTACTGGAGGAGAACGTGGCCACGCCCGGCACCCATGTCATCGTGCCCAACCGGCTGCACCGCGGCGACCGGCTCTTCAAGGACGACATCGACCACGAGACCTGGAACCTCACGCTCAACGGCGTGCTCGCCAAGTCCAGCAACATCGGCACCATCCTGGCCACCGGCCAGCTCGGCAAGACCCAGCCGCAGTCCAACAAGGTCCTCTACGACTATCTGCGCAAGTTCGGCCTCGGCAGCTACACCGGGCTGGGCTTCCCGGGCGAGACGCGGGGCATCCTCGCCGCCCCGGACAAGTGGTCGACCTCGCAGCAGTACACGATTCCTTTCGGCCAGGGCCTGTCCCTCAACGCGATGCAGGCGGCCTCGATCTACTCGACCATCGCCAACGGCGGCGTACGCGTCGAACCCTCGCTCGTGCGCGGCACCAAGGGTCCCGACGGACAGTTCACCGAGGCCGCGAAGCCCGAGAAGACCCGGGTCATCAGTGCCAGGACGGCCAGGACGCTCGCCCAGATGCTGGAGTCGGTCGTGGACGACCGGGAGGGCACCGGCACCAAGGCGCGCATCCCCGGCTACCGGGTCGCGGGCAAGACGGGTACGGCGAACCGCGTGGATCCGGCCACCGGGAAGTACCGCGGCTACACCTCGTCGTTCGCCGGCTTCGCGCCCGCCGACAAGCCCCGGATCACGGTCTACTGCGCCATCCAGAACGCCACCCAGGGCAACTACTTCGGCGGCCAGATCTGTGGCCCCATCTACAAGAAGGTGATGGAGTTCGCGCTGAAGACCCTCCAGGTCCCGCCGACCGGAGCCAAGCCCGCCAAGCTCCCGGTCGCCTACAAACCCTGACCACCCCGATCAGCACCGAGCAGCCAGGAACCACCTCGTGACAACGATCACCCCCGATTCCGGGAACCAGGGCGAGCCCCGCCCCTCACTTCGCTCTCATGCCGGTGCGCCCGGTACGCTCACCGCCGTGCCACACGCTGATCAGTCCCAAACCACCCAGAAGGGGCACCCCGTGACGTATCCGGGACCGCCCAGGCCGGCCCAGGTCTCCGCCACACCCCTCGCGGAGCTCGCCGACCAGCTGGGTATCCCCGCGCCGACCGGCGACGACGGTTCCGCCGAGGTCACGGGCATCACCCATGACTCGCGCGCCGTCCGCCCCGGCGACCTGTACGCCGCCCTCCCGGGCGCCCGCCTGCACGGCGCCGACTTCGTCACCCAGGCCGCCGGCCTGGGCGCGGCCGCCGTGCTGACCGACCCGACCGGCGCCGAGCGCGCCGCCGAGACCGGCCTGCCGGCCCTGGTCGTCGAGGACCCGCGCGGACGGATGGGCGAACTGGCGGCCACGATCTACGGCCACCCCGGCCGCGATCTGCTCCAGATCGGCATCACCGGCACCTCCGGCAAGACCACCACCGCCTACCTCGTCGAGGGCGGCCTGAAGACGCTCCGGTCGACCGGCCTGATCGGCACGGTCGAGATGCGCATCGGCGACGAGCGCATCAAGTCCGAGCGCACCACGCCCGAAGCGACCGACCTCCAGGCCCTGTTCGCCGTCATGCGCGAGCGCGGCGTCGACGCGGTCGCCATGGAGGTCTCCAGCCACGCACTGGTCCTCGGCCGGGTCGACGGCTGTGTCTTCGACATCGCGGTGTTCACCAACCTCAGCCCGGAACACATGGAGTTCCACTCCGACATGGAGGACTACTTCCGGGCCAAGGCGCAGCTGTTCACGCCGGAACGCAGCAGGTTCGGCGTCGTCAACGTCGACGACGAGTACGGCCGCCGGCTGGCAGAGGAGGCCACCGTCCCGGTCGTCACCTACTCCGCCGAGGGCCACCCCGACGCCGACTGGCGGGCCGAGGACGTCGAGGTCGGCCAACTGGACTCGACGTTCACCGTGATCGGCCCCAAGGGCGAGCGGATCGCCGCCAAGTCCCCGCTGCCGGGCCCCTTCAACGTGGCGAACTCCCTCGCCGCCCTGGTCGCCCTGGCCGCGGCCGGCCTCGACCCGCAGACCGCCGCCGACGGCATCGCCGCCGTGCCGGGTGTGCCGGGCCGGCTGGAGCGGGTGGACGCCGGACAGCCGTACCTCGCGGTCGTGGACTACGCCCACAAGACCGACGCCGTCGAGTCGGTGCTCAAGGCGCTGCGCAAGGTCACCGAGGGCAGCCTGCACATCGTGCTGGGCTGCGGCGGGGACCGTGACCGGACCAAGCGGGAGCCGATGGGCGCCGCCGCGGCCCGGTTCGCCGACACCGCCGTACTGACCTCCGACAACCCCCGCTCCGAGGACCCGCTCGCGATCCTCGCAACCATGCTCCAGGGCGCGGCGTCCGTGCCAGTACACGAGCGTGGCGAGGTCCAGGTCTTCGAGGACCGGGCCGCCGCGATCGCCGCCGCCGTCGCGCGCGCACAGCCCGGGGACACCGTGCTGGTCGCGGGCAAGGGCCATGAGCAGGGCCAGGACATCGCCGGAGTGGTCCGTCCCTTCGACGACCGCCAGGTGCTTCGCGAAGCCATCCAGAAGACCCAGGGATGAAATCCCGCATGATCCAGGGGATGAACTTGTGATCGCCCTCTCTCTCGCCGAGATCGCAGAAGTCGTCGGCGGGCAGACGCATGACATACCGGATCCGTCGGTCCAGGTCACCGGACCCGTCGTCCGGGACTCCAGAGAGGTGGAGCCCGGCAGCCTCTTCGTCGCCTTCGTCGGCGAGCGCGTGGACGGCCACGACTTCGCGGAGGCCGTCGTGGCGGCCGGCGCGGTCGCCGTCCTGGGCTCGCGGCCCACGGGCCTGCCGACGATCGTCGTGGCGGACGTCCAGAAGGCCCTCGGCGCCCTCGCCCGCCATGTCGTACAGCGGCTCGGCGCGACCCTCGTGGCCCTGACCGGCTCGGCGGGCAAGACCAGCACCAAGGACCTGATCGCCCAGGTGCTCCAGCGCAAGGCGCCGACCGTCTGGACGCCGGGCTCGTTCAACAACGAGATCGGGCTGCCGCTCACCGCCCTCAGCGCCACCGACGAGACGCGGTTCCTCGTCCTGGAGATGGGCGCCCGGGGCATCGGCCACATCCGCTATCTCACCGACCTGACGCCCCCGCGGATCGGCCTGGTGCTCAACGTCGGCACCGCCCACATCGGCGAGTTCGGCGGCCGTGAGCAGATCGCCCAGGCCAAGGGCGAGTTGGTGGAGAGCCTTCCGGAGGACGGCGCGGCGATCCTCAACGCCGACGATCCCCTCGTACGGGCCATGGCGTCCCGTACGAAGGCGAAGGTGATCCTTTTCGGAGAGTCCGGCGAAGCGGACGTACGCGCCGAGAACGTCCGACTCACGGACAGCGGACAGCCTTCCTTCATGCTTCACACACCCTCCGGGTGCAGCGATGTGACCATGCGCCTGTACGGTGAGCACCACGTGTCGAACGCGCTCGCCGCGGCCGCCGTCGCCCATGAGCTGGGCATGTCCGCAAGTGAGATCGCCACCGCGCTCTCCGAGGCGGGCTCCCTCTCCCGCTGGCGTATGGAGGTCACCGAGCGCCCGGACGGCGTGACAGTCGTCAACGACGCCTACAACGCGAACCCCGAGTCCATGCGGGCCGCCCTCAGGGCCCTGGCGGCCATGGGCAACGGGCGCCGTACGTGGGCGGTGCTCGGCAAGATGGCCGAGCTCGGGGACGAGGCGCTCGCCGAGCACGACGCGGTCGGACGGCTCGCCGTCCGGCTCAACGTCAGCAAGCTCGTCGCGGTCGGGGGCAGGGAAGCGTCCTGGCTGCAACTGGGCGCATATAACGAGGGTTCGTGGGGTGAGGAGTCGGTGCACGTGTCCGACGCACAGGCGGCGGTCGACCTGTTGCGCAGCGAGTTGCGCCCGGGGGACGTCGTGCTCGTGAAGGCGTCCCGTTCGGTCGGTCTGGAGAGTGTCGCCGAGGCGCTGCTCGCGGGCGGTACCGAGGGTGAGGTTGCCGCCCGATGATGAATCAGATCCTGTTCTCAGGAGTCATTGGTCTCTTCCTCACCCTGGTCGGCACCCCGCTGCTGATCAAGCTGCTGGCCCGCAAGGGCTACGGCCAGTACATCCGGGACGACGGCCCGCGCGAGCACCACAGCAAGCGCGGTACGCCGACCATGGGTGGTATCGCCTTCATCCTGGCGACGATCGCCGCGTACTTCCTGTCCAAGCTGATCACCGGCAAGCCGCCGACGTTCTCCGGCGTCCTGGTCATCGGGCTGATGGCCGGCATGGGCCTGGTCGGCTTCCTGGACGACTACATCAAGATCGTCAAGCGGCGCTCGCTGGGTCTGCGGGCCAAGGCCAAGATGGCCGGCCAGCTGCTCGGCGGTATCGCCTTCGCGGTGCTCTCGCTCCAGTTCGCGGACAACCGCGGCAACACCCCGGCCTCCACCAAGCTCTCCTTCGTGCAGGACTTCGGCTGGACCATCGGCCCGGTGCTGTTCGTCATCTGGGCGCTGTTCATGATCCTCGCCATGTCGAACGGCGTGAACCTGACGGACGGTCTGGACGGCCTCGCCACCGGCGCCTCCGTGCTGGTCTTCGGCGCCTACACCTTCATCGGCGTGTGGCAGTTCCAGGAGTCCTGCGCCAACGCGCAGACGCTGTCCAACCCGGGCGCCTGTTACGAGGTACGAGATCCACTCGACCTGGCCGTAGTCTCCTCGGCGCTGATGGGTGCCTGCCTCGGCTTCCTGTGGTGGAACACCTCGCCCGCGAAGATCTTCATGGGTGACACCGGTTCGCTGGCCCTCGGTGGCGCGCTCGCCGGTCTCGCCATCTGCTCGCGCACCGAGCTGCTGCTCGCCATCCTCGGCGGCCTGTTCGTGCTGATCACCATGTCGGTGGTCATCCAGGTCGGCTCCTTCCGGCTCACCGGGAAGCGCGTCTTCCGAATGGCGCCACTCCAGCACCACTTCGAACTCAAGGGCTGGTCAGAAGTACTGGTAGTGGTCCGCTTCTGGATCATTCAGGGCATCTGTGTGATCGTCGGACTGGGCCTCTTCTACGCGGGATGGGCAGCGGACAAGTGACCGACTGGCAGGGGAAGATCGTCACCGTCGCCGGGCTCGGCGTCTCCGGGATCCCGGCGGCCAAGGTGCTGCACGGCCTCGGCGCGAAGGTCACCGTCGTCAACGACGGCGACGACGCACGCGCGCGTGCCCAGGCCGAGGAGCTGGAGGCGCTCGGCATCGCCGTCCGCCTCGGCGACGGAGCCACCCTGCCCGAAGGCACCGAACTCATCGTCACCGCGCCCGGCTGGAAGCCGGACAAGCCGCTGTTCGCGGCGGCTCGTGAAGCGGGCGTCGAGATCTGGGGCGACGTCGAGCTCGCCTGGCGGCTGCGCGGCCCCGACGCCGCGCCCTGGCTGGCCGTCACCGGCACCAACGGCAAGACCACGACCGTCCAGATGCTGGCCTCGATCCTGAAGGCGGCGGGCCTGCGCACCGCCGCCGTCGGCAACATCGGCGTCTCCCTGCTCGACGCGGTCCTCGGCGAGGAGCAGTACGACGTCCTCGCCGTGGAGCTGTCCAGCTACCAGCTGCACTGGGCGCCCTCGCTGCGCGCCCACTCGGCCGCGGTGCTGAACCTCGCCCCGGACCACCTCGACTGGCACGGCTCCATGGAGGCGTACGCCGCCGACAAGGGCCGTATCTACGAGGGCAATCGCGTCGCCTGTGTCTACAACGTCGCCGACAAGGCCACCGAGGACCTGGTGCGCGAGGCGGACGTCGAGGAGGGCTGCCGGGCCATCGGCTTCACACTGGCCTCCCCGGCTCCGTCCCAACTCGGCGTCGTCGACGGCATCCTCGTCGATCGCGCCTTCGTCGAGGACCGGCAGAAGAACGCCCAGGAACTCGCCGAGGTCTCCGACGTCGACCCGCCGGCCCCGCACAACATCGCCAACGCCCTTGCGGCGGCGGCCCTCGCCCGCGCCTTCGGGGTGCCCCCCACGGCCGTACGGGACGGGCTGCGGGCCTTCACCCCGGACGCCCACCGCATCGCGCACGTGGCGGACGTGGACCAGGTCGCCTACGTCGACGACTCCAAGGCGACCAACACGCACGCCGCGGAAGCGTCGTTGGCGGCGTACGAGTCCATCGTGTGGATCGCGGGCGGGCTCGCCAAGGGCGCCGTCTTCGAGGAGCTGGTCGCCAAGTCGGCCGAGCGGTTGCGCGGGGTCGTCCTGATCGGCGCCGATCGTGGCCTGATCCGTGAAGCCCTGGCGCGACACGCGCCGGAAGTACCCGTCGTCGACCTCGACCGGACCGACACTGGGGCGATGCTCGCGGCAGTCCAGGAGGCCCGGCGACTCGCTGTTGCCGGAGACACGGTGCTGTTGGCACCTGCTTGTGCCTCGATGGACATGTTCGCCAACTACAACAAGCGCGGTGACGCGTTCGCGGAGGCGGTTCGCGAACTCGGCGCGGGCGCCTGACGGCGGGTCTCGGCCACAGCGGGTGCTTCGGGACCCTTGGAGGGACGCGTGACTCGGATGTGGCCGGACGGTTCGTACGCCCACGGCGTGGCGGTGAGCGCCGATGCCCACTAGCCGTACGGGACGGCCGCCCGTACAGCGAGCCGTTCGCCGGCCCGTCGCTCAGCGGCCGTCGCGCGACAACGCCGTACGGCGGCTGCACACGCGCCTGCACCGGGCGTGGGACCGGCCGCTGACCGCGTACTACCTCATTCTCGGCGGCAGTCTGCTGATCACCGTGCTCGGTCTGGTGATGGTCTACTCGGCCTCCCAGATCACCGCGCTCCAGCTGTCCAAACCGGGGTCGTACTTCTTCCGCAAGCAGTTGCTGGCCGCCGTGATCGGCAGCGTGCTGCTGTTCGTGGCCTCGCGCATGCCCGTGAAGCTGCACCGGGCGCTGGCCTACCCGATCCTCGCGGGCGCCGTCTTCCTGATGGCGCTGGTGCAGGTGCCCGGGATAGGAGTCGCGGTCAACGGCAACCAGAACTGGATCGCCCTCGGCGGCTCCTTCCAGATCCAGCCCAGCGAGTTCGGCAAGCTGGCGCTGGTGCTGTGGGGTGCCGACCTGATCGCCCGCAAGCAGGACAAGAAGCTGCTGAGCCAGTGGAAGCACATGCTGGTGCCGCTGGTGCCGGTCGCCTTCATGCTGCTCGGGCTGATCATGCTCGGCGGTGACATGGGTACGGCGATCATCCTGTCGGCGATCCTGTTCGGCCTGCTGTGGCTGGCGGGGGCGCCGACCAGGCTGTTCGTGGGCGTGCTGTCGGTCGCCGGTCTGATCGGCCTGGTGCTGATCAAGACCAGCCAGAACCGTATGGCCCGGCTCCAGTGCCTGGGCGCCACCGAACCGCGTGGCGGAGCCGTCGACTGCTGGCAGGCGGTGCACGGCATCTATGCGCTCGCGTCCGGCGGAATCTTCGGTTCCGGGCTGGGTGCGAGTGTGGAGAAATGGGGTCAACTCCCCGAAGCCCACACCGACTTCATCTTCGCCGTCACCGGTGAGGAACTGGGCCTGTCAGGGACGCTGTCGGTGCTCGCCCTCTTCGCGGCTCTAGGCTATGCGGGTATCCGCGTGGCCGGACGCACGGAGGACCCCTTCGTGAGATATGCCGCGGGAGGCGTGACCACCTGGATCACCGCGCAAGCAGTGATCAACATCGGTGCGGTGCTCGGTCTGCTGCCGATCGCCGGAGTCCCTCTCCCGCTGTTCTCGTACGGAGGATCAGCCCTGCTGCCGACCATGTTCGCCATCGGGCTGCTGATCGCCTTCGCACGCGACGAGCCCGCTGCGCGGGCAGCGCTTTCCGTGCGGCAACCCCGCTTTGGTAGAAAGCGTGCGGGAGGCGCCGCGCGAGACCGGGGGCCTCGGAGATGGAACACGATGCGACGGCGTGCCTCGGCGGCGCGTACGTCCGGAGAGCGGTGAATTTCGGTGCATGTCGTACTCGCCGGTGGGGGGACCGCCGGCCACATCGAGCCCGCGCTCGCCCTCGCGGACGCCCTGCGCAGGCAGGATCCGACCGTGGGGATCACAGCCCTGGGCACGGAACGCGGCCTGGAGACCAAGCTCGTTCCACAGCGGGGCTATGAGCTCGCGCTGATCCCGGCGGTACCGCTGCCGCGCAAGCCCACCCCCGAACTGATCACCGTCCCGGGCCGGCTGCGCGGCACGATCAAGGCGACCGAGCAGATCCTGGAGCGCACCAAGGCGGACGCCGTGGTCGGCTTCGGCGGCTATGTCGCGCTGCCCGGCTATCTCGCCGCCAAGCGCCTCGGTGTGCCGATCATCATCCACGAGGCCAACGCCCGCCCGGGCCTCGCCAACAAGATCGGTTCGCGGTACGCCGCCCAGGTGGCCGTCTCCACTCCCGACAGCAAGCTCCGCAACGCGCGTTACATCGGTATCCCGCTGCGCCGCACCATCGCCACCCTCGACCGGGCCGCCGCCCGCCCCGAGGCCCGCGCGATGTTCGGGCTCGACCCGAACCTGCCCACGCTGCTGGTCTCCGGCGGCTCGCAGGGCGCCCGCCGCCTGAACGAGGTCGTCCAGCAGGTCGCGCCCTGGCTCCAGCAGGCCGGAATCCAGATCCTGCACGCGGTCGGCCCGAAGAACGAACTGCCGCAGGTGCACCAGATGCCGGGGATGCCCCCGTACATCCCGGTACCGTACGTGGACCGGATGGACCTCGCGTACGCCGCGGCCGACATGATGCTCTGCCGCGCGGGCGCGATGACCGTCGCCGAACTCTCCGCCGTCGGACTCCCGGCCGCCTATGTCCCGCTGCCCATCGGCAACGGCGAACAGCGGCTGAACGCCCAGCCGGTGGTCAAGGCCGGCGGCGGACTGCTGGTCGACGACGCGGAACTGACGCCCGAGTGGGTGCAGCACAACGTCCTGCCCGTGCTCGCCGACCCGCACCGGCTGTACGAGATGTCCCGCGCCGCAAGCGAGTTCGGCCGCCGGGACGCCGACGACCTGCTCGTCGGCATGGTGTACGAGGCGATCGCCTCGCAGCGCCGCTAGGAAGCGTATGGACGAAAGGGCAGGGAGCGTGGCCGGACCGACGACCGCCGAGCGCGGTGAGAGCCAGCAGGAGTCGTCCGACCCGCCCCTCGCCCGGCGGCGGTTGAGGCTGCGCCGCCTTCGTACGATGATCATTCTTGTTGCTGTGCTCGCGCTTCTCGGCGGCGGATCGGTCTGGGCCCTCTATGGTTCCCAATGGCTGCGCGTCGAGCGCGTATCGGTGGCCGGGACCCGGGTTCTGACGCCCGAGCAGGTCCTCGAAGCGGCCGACGTCCCCGTCGGGCAGCCGTTGATTTCCGTCGACACCGGTTCGATCGAGGCCCGACTGCGCCGGAAATTGCCGCGAATTGACGAGGTCGACGTCGTCCGCTCCTGGCCCCATGGAATCGGCCTGAAAGTGATGGAGCGTACTCCGGTTCTCGTCGTTCAAAAGGGCGGAAACTTCATCGAAGTGGACGATGAAGGTGTCCGTTTCGCCACAGTTTCTACGGCCCCGAAAGACGTTCCCGCACTGGAATTGGCGGTGTCCCGGTCCAGCTCCGCCGCGGCGAGCCTGCGCCGTTTCGGCGAGGCCCGGTTGGTGCGGGAAGCGGTGCGGGTGGCCGACGCTCTTCCGGCCGCCGTCGCGCGCGGCACCCAGGTCGTCAAGGTCCGTTCCTACGACGACATCTCATTGGTACTGAGTGGCGGCACGACGGTCGCCTGGGGAAGCGGGGAGAAGGGCGCGGCGAAGGCTCGGGCACTCAACGCTCTCATGAAAGCCTCGCCGGATGCGCGGCACTTCGATGTCAGCGTTCCCACCGCCCCTGCGTCAGCCGGGAGTTGACGCACATCAGCGCAGGCCAGCACCCTGGTTGGGCAGCGACATGGCTGATCACATAGGGTGAAAAGAAAAACGGGAGGTTCGGCGTGTTCGTTGAACGTGCGCCACTTGTCGACTTAGTGTCCTGTTCAGAAGACTTCAAGGAACAGACACACTGGTAACCCTAAACTTCAGGGTTAGGGTTCGGGTCGGCGCTACGGACCGTCCCATTCGGCATCAGTCGCCGGTTCGCGAAGCACAGCGCTTCTCGCGATCCGACGACCCGTAACTCGAGGCGAGAGGCCTTCGACGTGGCAGCACCGCAGAACTACCTCGCAGTCATCAAAGTCATCGGTGTCGGCGGCGGTGGTGTCAATGCCATCAACCGGATGATCGAGGTCGGTCTCAAGGGCGTCGAGTTCATCGCCATCAACACTGACGCACAGGCGCTGTTGATGAGCGACGCCGACGTCAAGCTCGACGTCGGCCGTGAACTCACCCGCGGACTCGGCGCCGGAGCCAACCCGGCCGTCGGCCGCAAGGCCGCCGAGGACCACCGCGAGGAGATCGAGGAGGTCCTCAAGGGGGCCGACATGGTCTTCGTGACGGCCGGTGAAGGCGGCGGCACCGGCACCGGCGGCGCGCCCGTCGTGGCCAACATCGCCCGCTCCCTGGGCGCCCTCACCATCGGTGTGGTCACCCGCCCGTTCACCTTCGAGGGACGGCGTCGCGCCAACCAGGCCGAGGACGGCATCGCCGAACTCCGCGAAGAGGTCGACACCCTCATCGTCATCCCGAACGACCGGCTGCTGTCCATCTCGGACCGTCAGGTCTCGGTCCTCGACGCCTTCAAGTCGGCCGACCAGGTCCTCCTCTCCGGTGTCCAGGGCATCACGGACCTCATCACCACCCCTGGCCTCATCAACCTCGACTTCGCCGACGTCAAGTCGGTCATGTCCGAGGCCGGTTCGGCCCTCATGGGCATCGGCTCGGCCCGCGGCGACGACCGCGCGGTGGCCGCGGCCGAGATGGCGATCTCCTCGCCGCTGCTGGAAGCCTCCATCGACGGCGCCCGGGGCGTGCTGCTCTCCATCTCCGGCGGCTCGGACCTCGGTCTGTTCGAGATCAACGAGGCCGCCCAGCTGGTCAGCGAGGCCGCCCACCCCGAGGCCAACATCATCTTCGGCGCGGTCATCGACGACGCCCTCGGCGACGAGGTCCGGGTCACCGTGATCGCGGCCGGCTTCGACGGCGGCCAGCCGCCGGCCCGCCGGGACAACGTCCTCGGCTCCACCTCGTCCTCGGCCCGCCGCGAGGAGCCCACTCCGGTACGGCAGCAGCCCGAGAGCCGTCCGTCCTTCGGCTCGCTCGGCAGCGTCACGCCGAAGGAGGAGCCGGAGCCCACGCCGGAGCCGGTGGCCGACATCCCGGTGGCCCCGCCGGTCCCGTCGTCGCGCAGCTACGCCGACAGCGCGGCCGAGGAACTGGACGTCCCGGACTTCCTTAAGTGATCCTTCAGACGTGATAGCACAGCGTGACACCGTGAGCGGCGCGCACTTCGCCTTCACCGACAGGTGGGGCGGGGTGAGCGCCGCTCCGTATGAGGAGCTCAACCTCGGTGGCGCGGTCGGCGACGACCCCGGGACGGTACGGACCAACCGCGAGCTCGCCGCCAAGTCGCTCGGACTCGCTCCGGGTGACGTCGTCTGGATGAACCAGGTGCACGGCAGCGATGTCGTGGTGGTCGACGGCCCCTGGCGCGATCGTCCGGTGCCCGACGTCGACGCGATCGTCACGACGCGGCGGGGTCTGGCCCTCGCGGTCCTCACGGCCGACTGCGTGCCGGTGCTGCTGGCCGACCCGGTCGCCGGGATCGTCGCGGCGGCCCACGCGGGGCGGCCCGGCATGATCGCCGGGGTCGTCCCGGCCGCGCTACGCGCGATGACCGAACTCGGCGCCGACCCGGCCCGGATCGTCGCCCGTACCGGCCCGGCCGTCTGCGGCCGGTGCTACGAGGTGCCCGAGGCGATGCGCGCCGAGGTGGCCGCCGTCGAGCCCACGGCGTACGCCGAGACGAGTTGGGGCACGCCCGCGGTGGACGTGACCGCCGGGGTGCACGCGCAGCTCGCGCGCCTCGGATTGCGTGACCGTGCGCAGTCGCCCGTGTGCACCCTGGAGTCGGGTGACCACTTCTCCTATCGCCGCGAGCGCACCACGGGGCGACTCGCGGGATATGTCTGGTTGGACTGAGAGACATGACGGACCGCAAGGGCGAACTCGCCACAAATCTGGCGAAGGTGGAGGAACGAATCACCGCCGCGTGCGTCGCCGCCGGGCGCAAGCGCGAGGAGGTGACTCTCATCGTCGTCACCAAGACCTACCCGGCGAGCGATGTGCGGATCCTCTCCGAGCTCGGGGTGCGCCATGTCGCGGAGAACCGCGACCAGGACGCGGCACCCAAGGCCGCCGCCTGCTCGGACCTGCCCCTCGCCTGGCACTTCGTCGGCCAGTTGCAGACCAACAAGGTGCGATCCGTGGTCGGTTACGCGGACCTCGTGCAGTCCGTCGATCGTTCCAAGCTGGTGACGGCCCTGTCGAAGGAGGCCGTACGGCAGGAGCGTGAGGTGGGCTGTCTCATCCAGGTGGCCCTGGACGCGGGGGCGAGCGAGAGGGGCGAGAGGGGTGGTGTGGCGCCCGGCGGCATCGCGGACTTGGCCGACGTCGTCGCGTCGGCACCGGGGCTGCGGCTCGACGGACTCATGACCGTCGCCCCGCTCACCGGTGAGTACGCGGGTCGCCAACAGGCGGCGTTCGAGCGGTTGATGGATTTGTCGACCGACCTGCGCAGAGCCCATCCGGCTGCGAACATGGTGTCGGCAGGAATGAGTGCGGATCTCGAAGAGGCGGTGGCGGCGGGTGCGACACATGTGCGCGTCGGCACTGCGGTACTCGGAGTCCGCCCCAGGCTCCGGTAACGTCGCCAAGAAGTCGGACCACAGCAGAAAATATGGTCAATGTCGCCGAAAGGCGGGCGTAACGACCGTGTGGATCGCAGGCACTTGGCAGTCGCCGATCCACCACAGAGCGGAGGACTCAGAGCATGGCCGGCGCGATGCGCAAGATGGCGGTCTACCTCGGCCTCGTGGAGGACGATGGGTACGACGGCCGGGGGTTCGACCCCGATGACGACTTCGAGCCCGAACTGGACCCGGAGCCCGAGCGGGACCACCGACGGCACGAGCCGTCGCATCAGTCACACAGCGCACATCAGTCCCAAAGGGACGAAGAGGTGCGAATCGTTCAGCCGCCCGCACCGCGTGAACCGGTGGCCCGAGCGGCTTCGCTAGCCGCTGAATCGAGTCGTCCGGCGCGTATCGCGCCCGTGGCATCCATCACACAAGAACGCGCAAGCCTGGAGAAGAACGCACCGGTGATCATGCCCAAGGTCGTGTCGGAACGAGAGCCGTACCGGATCACCACACTTCACCCGCGGACCTACAACGAGGCCCGTACTATCGGGGAACACTTCCGTGAAGGCACCCCGGTGATCATGAATCTGACTGAGATGGATGACACAGACGCGAAGCGACTTGTCGACTTTGCGGCCGGTTTGGTGTTTGGTCTTCACGGCAGCATCGAGCGGGTGACCCAGAAGGTGTTCCTGTTGTCTCCTGCTAACGTCGATGTCACGGCGGAGGACAAGGCCCGCATCGCAGAGGGCGGGTTCTTCAACCAGAGCTGAGACGCACCACCGGAAGAACAGCACGGAACAGGGGAGAGGGAAGCACCAGTCATGAGCGTGGTCTTGCAGGTTCTTTACATCGCGCTGATGGTGTTCCTCATCGTGCTCATCTTCCGGTTGGTCATGGACTACGTCTTCCAGTTCGCCCGCTCATGGCAACCCGGCAAGGCGATGGTGGTCGTTCTGGAGGCCACCTACACTGTCACTGATCCACCGTTGAAGCTTCTGCGGCGGTTCATCCCGCCGCTGCGTCTCGGGGGCGTGGCGCTCGACCTGTCCTTCTTCGTACTGCTGATCGTCGTCTACATCCTGATCACGTTGGTACGGGGCGCGATGTGAACGATGTGACAGATACGGTCTTGCCGACTGCCGACGACTACGTTGAGGTGAAGAGATGCCGTTGACCCCCGAGGACGTGCGGAACAAGCAGTTCACGACCGTCCGCCTCCGAGAAGGCTATGACGAGGACGAGGTCGATGCCTTCCTCGATGAGGTCGAAGCCGAACTGACGCGCCTGCTCCGCGAGAACGAGGACCTGCGCGCCAAGCTGGCCGCGGCCACGCGTGCTGCTGCCCAGAACCAGCAGAACATGCGCAAGCCTCCGGAGGGGCCCGGCGGTCCGCAGGACCAGCAGCAGGGCGGAATGCAGCAGGGCGGAATGCCGCAGCAGGGTGGCATGCCGCAGCAGGGCATGCGTGGTCCCGGGGCTCCCGTCCCCGCCGGGATATCGGGCCCGCCGCAGCAGCAGATGGGTGGCCCCATGGGTGGTCCGCCCCAGCTGCCGAGCGGCGCCCCGCAGCTGCCCGCCGGTCCCGGCGGTCAGGGTGGCCCGCAGGGTCCCGGTCCGATGGGCCAGGGTCCGGGGCCGATGGGCCAGCCCCCCATGCAGCAGATGGGCGGCCCGATGGGCGGTCCTATGGGTGGCCCGATGGGCGGTCCCGGTCAGGGCGGCCCCGGTGGCGACAGCGCCGCGCGCGTTCTGTCGCTCGCCCAGCAGACCGCCGACCAGGCGATCGCGGAGGCCCGTTCCGAGGCCAACAAGATCGTCGGCGAGGCGCGTTCGCGTGCCGAGGGTCTCGAGCGTGACGCCCGTGCCAAGGCCGACGCCCTGGAGCGGGACGCGCAGGAGAAGCACCGCGTCGCGATGGGCTCCCTTGAGTCCGCCCGCGCCACGCTGGAGCGCAAGGTCGAGGACCTGCGCGGCTTCGAGCGCGAGTACCGCACGCGGCTGAAGTCCTACCTGGAGTCCCAGCTGCGTCAGCTGGAGACCCAGGCGGACGACTCGCTCGCCCCGCCGCGCACCCCGGCCACCGCGTCCCTCCCGCCGTCCCCGGCGCCCTCCATGGCACCGGCCGGCGCGAGTGCCCCGTCCTACGGCGGCAACCAGACGATGGGCGGCGCCCCGTCCCCGGCTGCTCCGTCCTACGGCGGTCAGCAGCAGATGTCCCCGGCGATGACCCAGCCGATGGCTCCGGTCCGGCCGCAGGGTCCCGGCCCCATGGGTCAGGCCCCGTCGCCGATGCGCGGGTTCCTCATCGACGAGGACGACAACTGACGGTTGGTAGTACGCCTCAGGCGTCGGCAGCGTTCAGGGCGGGGCCCCGGATTTGATCCGGGGCCCCGCCCTTTTGCTACGCGTGTTCACGGGGTTTGCGGTCTTTGTTCGGGGTTGGGTGTGGTGTCCGACGTACACAACGCCGAAGGCCCGGAACCACCAAGATTCTTTGGTGGTTCCGGGCCTTCGGTCGTTCGGCCGGGGGCCGGCTACTGCTTGCGCAGGCGGAACGTCAGGCTCAGGCCCTCGTCCGTGAACGGGGAGCCGTAGCTGTCGTCCGCCTCGCCCTGGGCGAAGTCCGTGGCGAGGACCTCGTCGGAGATGAGTCCACGGTGCTCGGTCAGCGCCGCGATCGTCGCCGGGTCCGTCGCCGTCCAGCGCAGGGCGATCCGGTCGGCCACGTCCAGGCCGCTGTTCTTGCGGGCCTCCTGGATCAGACGGATCGCGTCACGGGCGAGGCCCGCCCGGCGGAGCTCCTCCGTGATCTCCAGATCCAGCGCGACCGTCGCGCCGGAGTCCGAGGCCACGGACCAGCCCTCGCGCGGGGTCTCCGTGATGATCACCTCGTCGGGCGCCAGCGTGACCGTCTCGCCGCCGACCTCCACCGACGCCGTGCCCTCGCGCAGAGCCAGGGAGAGCGCCGCCGCGTCCGCGTTCGCGACCGCCTTCGCCACGTCCTGGACGCGCTTGCCGAACCGCTTGCCCAGGGCGCGGAAGTTGGCCTTGGCGGTGGTGTCCACCAGGCTGCCGCCGACCGTGGACAGCGACGCGAGGGACTCGACGTTCAGCTCCTCGGTGATCTGGGTGTGCAGCTCGGGGTCGAGGGCTGCGAAGCCGCCGGCGGCGATCAGGGCACGGGACAGCGGCTGGCGGGTCTTGACGCCCGACTCCGCGCGCGTGGCACGGCCGAGCTCGACCAGCCGGCGGACCAGGACCATCTGCTTCGACAGCTCCGGGTCGATCGCCGACAGGTCCGCCTCCGGCCAGGAGGAGAGGTGGACCGACTCCGGGGCACCGGGGGTCACCGGGACGATCAGGTCCTGCCACACCCGCTCGGTGATGAACGGGGTCAGCGGGGCCATCAGCTTGGTGACCGTCTCGACGACCTCGTGCAGGGTGCGCAGCGCCGCCTTGTCGCCCTGCCAGAAGCGGCGGCGCGAGCGGCGGACGTACCAGTTGGACAGGTCGTCGACGAACGCCGAGAGCAGCTTGCCGGCGCGCTGGGTGTCGTACGTGTCCAGGGCCTGCGTCACCTGGTCGGTGAGCGCGTGCAGTTCGGACAGCAGCCAGCGGTCCAGGACCGGGCGGTCGGCGGGGGCCGGGTCGGCCGCGGAGGGCGCCCAGTTCGACGTACGGGCGTACAGGGCCTGGAAGGCGACCGTGTTCCAGTACGTCAGGAGGGTCTTGCGGACGACCTCCTGGATCGTGCCGTGGCCCACGCGGCGGGCCGCCCAGGGCGAGCCGCCGGCCGCCATGAACCAGCGGACCGCGTCCGCGCCGTGCTGGTCCATCAACGGGATCGGCTGGAGGATGTTGCCCAGGTGCTTGGACATCTTGCGGCCGTCCTCGGCGAGGATGTGGCCGAGGCAGACCACGTTCTCGTACGACGACTTGTCGAAGACCAGCGTGCCGATCGCCATCAGCGTGTAGAACCAGCCGCGGGTCTGGTCGATGGCCTCGCAGATGAACTGCGCCGGGTAGCGGGCCTCGAACAGCTCCTTGTTCTTGTACGGGTAGCCCCACTGCGCGAACGGCATCGAGCCCGAGTCGTACCAGGCGTCGATCACCTCCGGCACCCGCGTGGCCGTCTTCGCGCACTGCGGGCAGGCGAAGGTGACGTCGTCGATGAACGGGCGGTGCGGGTCCAGGTCCGACTGGTCGGTGCCGGTCAGCTCGGTGAGCTCCGCGCGCGAGCCGACGACCGTGAGGTGGTCGTCCTCGCAGCGCCAGATCGGCAGCGGGGTGCCCCAGTAGCGGTTGCGGGACAGCGCCCAGTCGATGTTGTTGTTCAGCCAGTCGCCGTACCGGCCGTGCTTGACCGTCTCCGGGAACCAGTTGGTGTTCTCGTTCTCCTGGAGGAGGCGGTCCTTGACCTCGGTGGTGCGGATGTACCAGGACGGCTGCGCGTAGTACAGCAGCGCGGTGTGGCAGCGCCAGCAGTGCGGGTAGCTGTGCTCGTACGGGATGTGCCGGAAGAGCAGACCACGCTGCTGGAGGTCCTCGGTGAGCTTTTCGTCCGCCTTCTTGAAGAAGACGCCGCCGACCAGGGGGACGTCGTCCTCGAAGGTGCCGTCGGGGCGGACCGGGTTCACCACGGGCAGGCCGTACGCGCGGCAGACCTTGAGGTCGTCCTCACCGAAGGCGGGGGACTGGTGGACCAGGCCCGTGCCGTCCTCGGTCGTGACGTACTCGGCGTTGACCACGTAGTGGGTGCCGCCGTCGGTCTCCGGGAACTCGACCAGCTCGAAGGGGCGCTGATACGTCCAGCGCTCCATCTCGGCGCCGGTGAAGGTCTGGCCGGTGGTCTCCCAGCCCTCGCCGAGCGCCTTGGCGACCAGCGGTTCGGCGACGACGAGCTTCTCCTCGCCGTCGGTGGCGACGACGTAGGTGACCTCGGGGTGCGCGGCCACGGCCGTGTTCGAGACGAGCGTCCAGGGCGTGGTCGTCCACACCAGGAGCGCGGCCTCGCCGGCGAGCGGGCCGGAGGTGAGCGGGAAGCGGACGTACACCGAGGGGTCGACGACCGTCTCGTAGCCCTGCGCCAGCTCGTGGTCGGACAGGCCGGTGCCGCAGCGCGGGCACCAGGGGGCGACGCGGTGGTCCTGGACGAGCAGGCCCTTGTTGAAGATCTCCTTCAGCGACCACCAGACCGACTCGATGTACTCGGGCTCCATGGTCACGTACGCCTCGTCGAGGTCGACCCAGTAGCCCATGCGGGTCGTCAGGTCGGAGAAGGCGTCGGTGTGGCGCAGCACGGACTCACGGCACTTGGCGTTGAACTCGGCGATGCCGAACGCCTCGATGTCCTTCTTGCCGGAGAAGCCGAGCTCCTTCTCCACCGCCAGCTCCACCGGGAGGCCGTGGCAGTCCCAGCCGGCCTTGCGGGCCACGTGGTAGCCCCGCATGGTGCGGAAGCGGGGGAAGACGTCCTTGAAGACGCGGGCCTCGATGTGGTGGGCGCCGGGCATGCCGTTGGCGGTGGGCGGGCCCTCGTAGAACACCCACTCGGGGCGGCCCTCGGACTGCTCCAGGCTCTTGGTGAAGATCTTCTGCTCGCGCCAGAATTCGAGCACCGCGTGCTCGAGCGCGGGCAGGTCGACCTGGGCGGGCACCTGGCGGTACGTCGGCGTTGTCATCAGCGAGCTTCCTCCGGCGGACTTGCTGCCTTCCGTCCGGAGGGACGAGAGCCGAGTCATTCCCTACGCCGGTTGCGGCGCGCTCCCGCGGTACCACCCTCCTTGGCCCTCCGACGCGGGGTGTGCGTCGGCGAGCCCCCTCATTGGGGTCGCGATGCCGGTTCTACTGGCCTCGGGAGGCTTTCTTCCGGCGGCTCCGGGGTGATCTTCACGTCGCGCTCGCCCCCGGGCTTCCACCGTCCCCGGGTCGCTCTGGGCTGCGTACGCCGCTACTCGTCCCCATCCACGCTTTTCGCTCCGCCCAGTGTACGGCGCCGCACGGACAGCGGCCGACCGGATTTCCGGGGTGTGGGGGCGGGGGGAGGCTTCGGTCCGCGGTGACCCGAATGGTGCGGTACGCGTGTTCGGATTCTGGGACGTCCGGCTCGGCTGCATACCCGGCGGGGAGCTGGGCACAACGCATGCAGGTCGGCCGCGCGACATGCGCGAGGCGGGCGAATCGGGCGGTGTGCCCCGTTGCCGCGGGACTCAAGTCGATTTATCGTCCCAGCACGATTCGCGTGCAAGATCACAATATGTGAAGGGGCCGCGGCATGGTGGCGAAGAAGACCGCCGTACAGCAGTCGGCGTCGAGCAGGTCCACCAGTGCCTCCGGCGGTGCGGCCAAGGATGCGGGTGGGAAGAAGGCCGCGCAGGCGGCGACCGGCCAGGCGGGGGGCGGGAAGCCTGTGAAGACGGTTCGGGCTGCCGCCGAGGGCTCCGGCACGGCCGGGAAGAAGCCCGTGAAGAAGGCCGTGAAGAAGGGGGAGGCCACGAAGGGGGAGGGGACACAGGCGGCCGGGAAGAAGGCCGTCGCCGCGAAGGCGGAGGCGATCGAGGGGGCCGGGAGGAAGGCCGCCGTGTCGAAGACCGTTCCCAAGGAGACCGTTCCCAAGGAGATCGCGGCCAAGGAGACCGCGGCCAAGAAGGGGGGCGCCGAGAAGGGCGCTGCCAAGAAGGCCGCCGCTTCCAAGAGTGCCGGGAGCGCTGCCGGGGGCAAGGCGGCCCGGTCGGAGAAGGCCGCCGGGCCGGCCAAGGACGGCGCCGCCGAGCCGGGCACCGCCAAGAAGGGCACCGCCAAGAAGAGCGCGGTGAAGAAGAGCACCGCCAAGAAGAGCGCCGCCGGGAAGAGCGAGGGCGCGCACGGGGCGGCCGGGGCCGGTGCGGTCGCCGGGAGCAGGGCCAAGAAGGTGGGCGCGGCGCAGGCCGCGGAGCAGACGGGAGCCACGACGGTGGTTGCGAAGAAGACTCCTGGCACGGCCACGGCGGCCAAGACCGCTGTTCCGAAGGCACGCGTCGCCGCGGCGGTGGAGCCCGGCGAGCTCGCGGTGCGCCCCGGTGAGGACCCCTGGACGCCGGAGGAGGTCGAGGAGGCACGGGCCGAGCTGATGGCCGAGGTGATGCGGCTCCGGGACGAGATCACGTCCTCGGAGCAGTCCCTGGTCGGCCTGATGCGGGACTCCGGGGACGGCGCGGGCGACGACCAGGCCGACACCGGCGCCAAGAACATCACGCGCGAGCACGAGCTGGCTCTCGCCGCCAACGCCCAGGAGATGCTCACCCAGACCGAGCGGGCCCTGGAGCGGCTCGACGCGGGCACCTACGGCCTGTGCGAGAACTGCGGCAACCCGATCGGAAAGGCCCGTATGCAGGCATTTCCGCGCGCGACCCTGTGTGTGGAGTGCAAGCAGAAGCAGGAACGGCGGTACTGACCGGAACAGCGGCTGACCGGTACCCGGGGGCCGCGGGACGTGCCGTACTCTCGTCCTCAGTCAGGTACCTAGGTCGAGGGACTCACGTGGCAGAGGCGGAGCGCATCATCGGTACGCCGGATACCCCAGAGCCGGCGGGAGCCGAGCCGGAGCAGTCCGACGCGGACGCCAAGGCCGCCGGCGACGCCGGGCAGACGGCGTCGGGCGAGTCGGCCGACGGTGACGCCGCGACGGATGCTCCGGCCGAGCGGCCCAGGGGCAAGCGCCGGATCGCGGTGCTGTTCGGGGTCGCCGCGTTCGCGTACGCCCTCGACCTGGTCAGCAAGATGATCGTGGTCGCCAAGCTGGAGCACCACCCGCCGATCGAGATCATCGGGGACTGGCTGAAGTTCGAGGCGATCCGCAACGCGGGCGCCGCCTTCGGCTTCGGCGAGGCCTTCACCGTGATTTTCACGGTGATCGCGGCGGCCGTGATCGTGGTGATCGCCCGGCTGGCACGCAAGCTGTACAGCCTGCCCTGGGCCATCGCGCTCGGATTGCTGCTCGGTGGGGCGCTCGGCAATCTCACCGACCGGATCTTCCGCTCGCCGGGCGTCTTCGAGGGCGCGGTCGTGGACTTCATCGCGCCCAAGCACTTCGCCGTGTTCAACCTCGCGGACTCGGCGATCGTGTGCGGCGGCATCCTGATCGTGCTGCTGTCGTTCAGGGGGCTCGACCCGGACGGGACCGTCCACAAGGACTGAGCGCGCGGTCGGGACTGTCTCACCCGTCCGGCATACTCGACGGGTGAGCACGATTCCCGAGATCCGAACCCTGCCCGTGCCCGACGGACTGGAGGGCGAGCGCGTCGACGCCGCCATCTCCCGCATGTTCGGCTTCTCCCGTACCAAGGCCGCGGAGCTCGCCGCGGCGGGGAAGGTCACGGTCGACGGCTCGGTGGTCGGGAAGTCCGAGCGGGTGCACGGCGGGGCCTGGCTCGAGGTCGAGATGCCGGGCGCGCCCGCGCCGGTGCAGGTCGTGGCCGAGCCGGTCGAGGGCATGGACATCGTGCACGACGACGATGACATCGTCGTGATCGTCAAGCCGGTCGGCGTCGCCGCGCACCCGAGCCCCGGCTGGTCGGGGCCGACGGTCATCGGCGGGCTCGCCGCGGCCGGGTACCGGATCTCCACGTCCGGGGCCGCCGAGCGCCAGGGCATCGTGCACCGGCTCGACGTGGGCACCTCGGGCCTGATGGTCGTCGCCAAGTCCGAGTACGCGTACACCTCGCTCAAACGCCAGTTCAAGGAGCGCACGGTCGACAAGCGGTACCACACGCTCGTCCAGGGGCACCCCGATCCGACCAGCGGCACCATCGACGCGCCCATCGGCCGCCACCCCAACCACGACTACAAGTGGGCGGTCACGGCCGACGGCAAGCCGTCGATCACGCACTACGACCTCATCGAGGCGTTCCGTGCGGCCTCGCTGCTCGACGTGAAGCTGGAGACTGGACGCACCCACCAGATCCGCGTCCACATGGCCGCCCACCGCCACCCCTGTGTCGGCGACCTCACCTACGGCGCCGACCCGACGCTCGCCAAGCGGCTCGGGCTGACCCGCCAGTGGCTGCACGCGGTGCGGCTCGGCTTCGAGCACCCGGGGGACGGGGCGTGGGTCGAGTTCGAGAGCGACTACCCGGCCGACCTCCAGCAGGCCCTGGACCAGGTGCGCGAGGAGACTTGGGCATGACCTCACCGTCCTACGTCGTACGCGAGGCCGACGACCCCGCCGACCGGGAGGCGTGCTTCGCGGTGCGCAAGGAGGTCTTCGTGGTCGAGCAGGGCGTCCCGCAGGAGATCGAGTACGACGCCTACGACGCCGAAGCCGTGCATGTGCTGGCGATCCGGGAGGACGGCGTGCCGCTCGGGACCGGACGGTTGCTGCACGGCGAGGCGGCCGCGGCCAAGGTCGACGGCGATCCGTCGGTCGGGTCGCTGGGCCGGCTCGCGGTGAACCAGGCGGCGCGCGGGCTCGGCGTCGGGGCGGCCCTGGTGCGGGCGATCGAGGAGGCCGCACGCGCGCGTGGCCTCGCGGCCGTCGACCTGCACGCACAGACGCATGCCCTCGGGTTCTACGAGCGGCTGGGATACGTGGCGTACGGGCCGGAGTTCCCCGACGCGGGGATACCGCACCGGGCGATGCGGCGCGCTCTGTAGCCGAGGGGCCCGTAGCCGCTGGTGAGAGAGGCGGCGTGGCAGGCTTGGGGCCTGCCTTGTGGATGCCGATGTCACCGGAGCGCTGACCGTGGATCAGTTGGCCCTGTTGTTCGTGCTGTTGCTCGGCGCTGTGGTGAGTGTCCCGGTGGGGGACCGGTTCGGGTTGCCGGCACCGGTGCTGATGACCCTGCTCGGGATCGTCCTGGCACTGCTCGACTTCGTGCCGAACGTGGACGTGCCGCCGGACCTGATCCTCCCGCTGCTGTTGCCACCGCTGCTGTACGCCGCCGTGCGACGGACCTCGTGGCGGCAGTTCGCGGCGAATGTGCGGCCCATCTTCCTGCTGGCCGTGGCCCTGGTGTTCGTCACCACGTTCTCCGTGGCCGCGGTCGCCCACGCGATCGTGCCGGGGCTGCCGCTGGCCGCCGCCGTGGCGCTCGGCGCGCTCGTCGCGCCGCCCGACCCGGTGGCCGCGACCGCCGTCGCCGGGCAGCTCGGGCTGCCCCGGCGTCTGGTCTCCATCCTGGAGGGCGAGGGCCTCTTCAACGACGTGACGGCCATCGTGCTGTACCACGTGGCCATCGCCGCCGCCGTGAGCGGCAGCTTCACCGCGTGGGAGGCCGGACTCGACCTGGTGCTCTCCGCAGTGGTGGCGCTGGCCGTCGGGCTCGCCCTGGGGTGGGGCGCCAACAAGCTCATGGATCTGCTCGGGGACGCCACCCTCCAGATCGGCCTCTCGCTGCTCGTGCCGTACGCCTCGTATGTGCTGGCCGAGGAACTGCACGGCTCCGGGGTCCTCGCCGTGCTGGTCACCGCCCTGTTCCTGGCCGAGTACGCCACCGATGCCGACGACGTGCTGACGCGGCTCGCCGGGCACGCCTTCTGGGACATCGTCGACACGCTGGTCACCGGCGTCGCGTTCGGGCTGATCGGGCTCGAACTGCACATCGCGGTGCGCACGGCGTCCGGGCGCTGGCAGGAGATGCTCGGCTGGGCGGCCGCGGTGGTCGGTGTCGTCGTACTGGTGCGACTGCTGTGGCTGCTGCCGGCCACCTGGCTCACCAAACGGCTGCACGCGCGGCGGGACTACGACGAGGAGATCCCGATGAGCTGGCGGGAGACCGTCGTGATGTGGTGGTCGGGGATGCGCGGCGTCGCCTCGGTGGCGCTGGCGCTGGCCATCCCGCTGGAGACCGACTCGGGCGCCCCCTTTCCGGACCGGAACGAGATCGTGTTCATCGCGTTCGGCGTGATCATGGCGACCCTGCTGCTCCAGGGGCTGACCCTGCCCTGGCTGGTGAAACGGCTCGGGGTGCGCGCGGACAGCGAGCGGGAGAAGGAGTTCGAGAAACAGCTGGCGGTCCGCGCCGCGAAGGCGGCGAAGCGGAGGCTGCGGGAGATCGAGGCCGTTGAGGACCTGCCCGAGGAACTGTCCGAGCAGATGCTGCGGCGGGCGTTCGAGATCGGGGTGCGGATCAGCCCGGAGATGGGCGAGGACGAGCGCCGGGAGGCGCATCAGCAGCGGGTGCGGCGGCTGAAGCGGGTGCGGCGGATCCAGGGCGAGATGCTCAGCGCGGCGCGGCACGAGGTGCTGGCGGCGCGCAGCGAACCGGGGGCAGACCCGGAGGTGGTGGACCGGGTGCTGCGGCATTTGGACGTGCGCAGCCTACGGTGACCTCGCCGCCGGTGGCTGTCCCTCCGTACGATCTGATCATGGCTCGCAATGTTGTCATCAGTGGAGGCGGTACCGGAATCGGCCTCGCGGCGGCCCGGCTGTTCGCGGCCGACGGGGACCGCGTGCTGCTGCTCGGCAGACGTGCCGAGGTGCTCGAGGAGGCCGGCGTGCCGGGCGCCCTCGCCTACGCCGCGGACCTCAGCAGGCCGCGCGGGGCGCGGGGGGTCGAGCGGTTCGTGGCGTCGGAGCTCGGCACCGTGGACGTGCTGATCCACAGCGCGGGCGGCTCCGGCCACCTGGAGCCCAACGTGGACAGCGACGAGCCCCTCGACCACGTCCTGCACAACTGGACCCTCAACTTCGGCCTCAACACCCTGACCGCGGCCCTGCTCACCGAGGCCCTGAAGGACCGGCTCGCCGACCCCGGCGGGCGAGTGCTGTTCCTCGGCTCCATCGCCGCCTTCCGGGGGTCCGGCAACGTGGCGTACGCGGCGTCCAAGGCCGCGCTGCATCCGTACGCCCATGATCTGGCCCGGCAGCTGGGGCCGCGCGGGATCACCGTGAACGTGGTCGCGCCCGGCTATGTCGAGGACACCGAGTTCTTCGGCGACGGCATGGACGACGAACGGCGGACCCGGCGCGTGGCGGAGACCTCGACCGGGCGGGCCGGCACGCCGGGGGACGTGGCCGCGACCCTGCACTGGCTGGCGTCCCACGGCGCCGGGCACATCACCTCCCAGATCATCCAGGTCAACGGTGGGGCCGAGCGCGGCCACTGATTCGGTCAGGGGCGCTCCGGCCGCGCCGTCGGCTGGTGGTCGTGCTGGAAGGTGCGCCGGACGCCCGGGACGCGCCCGGGGACGGGGAAGCCGGGCGGCACGGCCGCGTCCGCCGCGTTGACCCGCGGCAGCGCGTAGGGGTGCTGGTCGGTCAGCCAGCGGATCAGCTGCTCGCGCACGGTGACCCGCAGCGTCCACAGGTCGTCGGCGTCCTTGGCCGTGACCAGCGCCCGCACCTCCATGGTGCTCGGCGTGGAGTCGGTGACGACCAGGCCGTAGTCACGCCCGTCCCACGCGGGGCACTCGCGCAGGATGTCGCGCAGCCTCTCGCGCATCGCCTCCATCGGGGCCGAGTGGTCGACGTGGAGGAAGACGGTGCCGGTCATCTGGGCGCCGCCGCGCGACCAGTTCTCGAACGCCTTGGACGTGAAGTACGACACAGGCATCGTGATCCGGCGCTCGTCCCACGTCCGCACGGTCAGGAAGGTCAGCGTGATCTCCTCGACCGTGCCCCACTCGCCGTCCACCACGACGGTGTCCCCGATGCGCACCATGTCGCCGAAGGCGATCTGGAGCCCGGCGAACATGTTGCTCAGCGTGGACTGGGCCGCGACACCGGCGACGATGCCGAGGATGCCGGCCGAGGCCAGCAGTGAGGCGCCGGCCGCGCGCATGGCCGGGAACGTCAGCAGCATCGCGGCCACGGCCACGACGCCGACCACCGCCGACACCACACGCATGATCAACGTCACCTGTGTGCGCACCCGCCGCACCCGGGCGGGATCCCGGTGGACCCGGGCGTAGCGGCTGTACGAGGTCTCCACGACCGCCGCGGCTATGCCGATCGCCAGCCAGGCGGCTGCCCCGATCAGCACCAGCGTCAGCACCCGGCCGATGGCGACCCGGTACTCCTGGAACAGCTCGGTCTCGTCGTACGACCCTCTGAGCAGGGCCGTGCAGAGCACGAGCTGGTAGGGCACGCGGGCGCGGCGCAACAGACCCCACAGCGGGGTCTCGCTGTGCCGTTGGTCGGCCTTGCGCATGAGGCGGTCGGTGGCCCACCCGATGAGCAGGGTGAGCAGGACCGAGCCGCCGATCACGATCAGCGGGCGGAGTATGTTCTCCATGCCTCCGAACGTAACCAGCTGAGGGGGGTCATGAACATCCGCGTCCATGAGGCGGTGGTCACGGTGTTGTCGTACCCGGCTGGCACCATGGCCTCATGAACATCATGCTCTTTCACTCGACCTTCGGTCTCAGGCCCGCGGTGCGTGACGCCGCGGACCGGCTGCGCGCCGCCGGACACGAGGTGTGGACGCCGGACCTCTTCGAGGGGCACACCTTCGAGACGGTCGAGGAGGGCATGGAGTTCAAGGAGCGGATCGGCAAGGACGAGCTGCTGAAGCGGGCCGTGCTCGCCGCCGCGCCGTACTCGGAGCGCGGTCTTGTGTACGCCGGGTTCTCGCTCGGCGCGTCCATCGCGCAGACCCTCGCGCTCGGCGACGAGAAGGCGCGCGGACTGCTGTTGCTGCACGGCACGTCGGACATCGCGCCGAGCGCCTTCGTGGACGATCTGCCGGTGCAGCTGCATGTGGCCGAGCCGGACCCGTTCGAGACGGACGACTGGCTGAGCGCCTGGTACCTCCAGATGGGCAGAGCAGGCGCCGACGTGGAGGTGTACCGGTACGCCGGGGCGGGTCACCTCTACACGGACCGCGATCTGCCGGACTACGACGAGGAAGCCGCCGAGGCCACCTGGCGGGTGGCGCTCGGCTTCCTCGAAACCCTCTAGATCGGGCGGTCCGGTAGGGCTGCGCAGGCCGGTGCGGGACTGCGCGGGACCCGTCAGACGGGGTCGTACGTCCGCTCGACCTTCTGCGTGCCGCTGCGCGTGCGGTACGAACGCGCCCAGGACGCGGTCGCGTTCTGCTTCGTCTTGTCGGACAGGACGTAGTAGTCCATCTGCGCGCGGTCGGCCGTGATGTCCAGGATGCCGTAGCCGTGGCGGTCGGTGTCGACCCAGTGGACGTGCCGGTTGGCCGCCCGGATGATCGGCGAGGCGAGGGCGGAGACCGTGCCCTCGGGGACCTTCACGATGTCGTCGAGGTTGTCGGAGGTGACCGACGTGACGACGAACTCCGTGGCGGCGGACGCCGACAGCGGGTAGGTACCGGCGTCCACCGGCACGTCGTTGGCCCACGCCATGTGGATGTCGCCGGTCAGGAAGACGGTGTTGCGGATGGCGTTGGTGCGCAGGTGCGCCAGCAGTTCGCGGCGGTCGTCCGTGTACCCGTCCCACTGGTCGGTGTTGAGGGCGAGGCCCTCCTGCGGCAGGCCGAGCAGCTTGGCCAGCGGCTTGAGCAGGTCCGCGGTGAGGGAGCCGATCGCGAACGGCGAGATCATCACCGAGTTGCCGACCAGCCGCCAGGTGGTGTCGGAGGACTTCAGACCGGCCTTCAGCCAGTCGAGTTGGGCGCGGCCGGTGAGCGTGCGGTCCGGGTCGTCGACCTCGCCGTTGCCGACCTTGACCTGCTCGGAGCGGAACGAGCGCAGGTCCAGCAGGGAGAGGTCGGCGAGCTTGCCGAAGCGCAGCCGGCGGTAGGTGGTGCCGGCGATCGCCGGGCGCACCGGCATCCACTCGAAGTACGCCTGCTTCGCGGCGGCCTGGCGTGCGGCCCAGGCGCCCTCGGCACCCTCGGTGTGGTTCTCGGCGCCGCCCGACCAGGCGTCGTTGGCCACCTCGTGGTCGTCCCAGATCGCGATGGTCGGCGCCTTCGCGTGCAGGGCCTGGAGATCCGGATCCGTCTTGTACTGGCCGTGCCGGATGCGGTAGTCGGCGAGCGTGAGGATCTCGTGGGTCGGCGCGGTCTGCCGCACGGACGTGCCGCGCGTGCCGTACTGGCCGGCGCCGTACTCGTAGATGTAGTCGCCGAGGTGCAGCCAGGCGTCCAGGTCGCCGCGGGCGGCGAGGTGGCGGTACGAAGCGAAGTAGCCGGCCTCCCAGTTGGCGCAGGAGACCACGCCGAAGCGCAGGCCGGCGACGGACGCGTTCGCCGCCGGCGCGGTGCGGGTGCGCGCCACCGGGGAGTCCGTGCCGCCGGCCGAGAAGCGGAACCAGTAGTCGGTGGCCGGCTCCAGACCACGTATGTCCGCCTTGACGGTGTGGTCGGAGACGGCGGTCGCGGTGGTCGAGCCCTTGGCGACGACGTTCATCAGCGCCTTGTCGCGGGCCACGATCCAGCTGACCTCGGTGTCCGGCCCGCGGCCGGAGCCGGGCGTCGCGTCGGCGGTCGGCGTGACCCGGGTCCACAGCAGGACACCATCGGGCAGTGGGTCACCGGAGGCGACGCCGTGCAGGAAGGCGGGGGCCGCTTCGACGGCGCCGGCGGGCAGCGCGGCGGCGAGCGGACCGGCCAGGACAGCCGTCGCCGCCGCGGCCTTGACGACCGTACGGCGGCGAGGAGTAAGGGAGTTGTGCTGCTCGGATGATCTGTATCGACTGGTCACAGCCGATCAGGTTACTGACTGGTATGACCAAGAGCGGGCGAACTCGCAAAAGTTCGCCCGCTCTTCACACGGTCGCCGGGTGAGGCGTCGGCGTCAGCCCTTGAGTGCCGCGTCGACCACCTGGCGGTACTCCGCCACCGTCATCGGCTGGCGGTCCTCGGCGGTCTTGAGGATCTTGCCGTCCATGACGAAGCTCGGGGTGCCGGTGACGCCGTCCTTGTTGGTGTCGAAGAGCTTCGACATCGCCAGCGCCCAGCCGTCGTACGTGCCCTTCTTCACCGCGTTCTCGAACTTGGCGTTGCCCTTCAGAGCGGGGACGGTGTCCGCGACCTCGATCAGGTAGCTGTCGTCCTTGAACTTGTCCTCGGTCTCCGCAGGGTGGTACTTCGCGGAGTAGAGGGCGTTCTTGTACGCGAGGAACGCCTCCGGGCTCACGTTCAGCGCGGCGCCCATGGCGCTCATCGCGTTCTTGGAGCCCTCGCCGTTCGTGCCGATCTTGCCGTCCTTCAGCTGGTCGCCGTCGATGAACGTGCCGCCGATGTACTCCAGTTTGTACTTGCCGTCCTCGACGTCCTTGTCGACGGTCGAACCGACGGCCTGCTCGAAGGAGGCACAGACGGGGCAGCGCGGGTCCTCGTAGATCTTGAGGGTCTTCTTGGCGCTGTCCTTGCCGATGACGACGGTCGTGCCGTTGGTGCCCGTGGTGTTGGCCGGCGCGACGACCTTGTCGTCCTTCGCCGACTCCCAGTGGGTGGGCTTGTTGGCCTGCACGACCGCGTAGCCGATGCCGCCGGCCGCCGCCAGGACGCCGACGACCGAGGCGGCGACGATGATCTGCCGCCGCGTCTTCGCGCGCTTGGCCTCGCGCTCGCGCTCGACGCGCAGCCGCTCTCGGGCCGCCGTCTTCGCGGCCTGGCTGTTCCGCTTGCTCATGTTGGTGATCTCCATGGGGACGCGCACACGTCGTGTGCGGAATACGTAGGGGTGGGCTGTGGTGCTCAGACGCTGTTCACGCGCGGGTGAAGGCGGGTGAGCACGGCGGTCCACGCCGTCCCAGGGAGTGCACGAGCAGAAGGCTGCGGGTCGAGACGGTACGGCCGGTGGGACGCGGCAGGCGGCGGGCCGGCGTGGTCGTGCGCACCCGCACCGCCGCGACCGCCAGCAGCAGCGGACGGAACGTGGTGGCCGTCGCCGCGCGCAGCAGCTGGGCCAGGGCCCGCTCGCCGCGGCGCAGCCAGGCGGCGGCGAGGAGGCCGACGCCGATGTGGGCGCCGAGCAGCAGCCAGGCCGTGACCGGGTCGACGTGCCCGAGGAGACCGCCGAGCTGATCGGGGTCGGTGCCGGTGACCTGCGCGAGCGGGGCGCCGACCTGGGTGCCGTCGCCGCACAGCACATCCCAGCCGACGGAGGCCAGCGGGCCCGCGACCGGCCCGCCCGCCCTGCCGTAGCAGACGTGCTGGCCGGTGGTGAGGACCGTGTCGGCGGCCAGCTCCAGCGGGATCAGCAGGGCGGCGATCCGACCGAAGGTCCGCTCCCGGCCGGCCAGCGCGTACGCCAGGGCGAACACGACGGCCGCGACCAGGGCCACCGTGTTCAGCGGCAGCGGCGCGCGGGACAGCAGCACGTGCGACGCGGTGCTGAGCGTCACGACGAGTGACGTGAACAGCGCCGCGCGCACGGCTCGCAGCTGGGTCCCGGTTATGTCCATAGCGGAGGAGAGTGTGTCACGTGGGCCTGTAAGAGACCCTTAAAGGGTGCCTGTGAGCGGCCGGGCGGGGGCTCTGTGCGACCTTTCCGTCACAGACCCGGGATCCGGCCGTTGCGGAACAGGTCCACGAAGATGTGGTGGTCGGCACGCGCGCGTGCGCCGTACTCGTGGGCGAAGTCGACCAGGAGCTCCGGGAATCCGTCCTCGTCGGCCGCGATGGCCGCGTCGATGGCGCGCTCGGTGGAGAACGGCACCAGGGACTCGCCGGAGGTGTCGTCCGCCGCCGCGTGCATCGCGGCCGTGGCCCGGCCGAGGTCGGCGACGACCGCCGCGATCTCCTCCGGGTCGTCGATGTCGCCCCAGTCCAGGTCCACCGCGTACGGCGAGACCTCGGCGACCAGCTGGCCCGAGCCGTCCAGCTCGGTCCAGCCCAGCCACGGGTCGGCGTGCGCCTGGAGGGCGCGCTGCGAGATCACCGTGCGCTGGCCCTCGTGCTCGAAGTAGTCACGGATCGCCTGGTCGGTGATGTGACGCGAGACAGCGGGGGTCTGGGCCTGCTTGATGTAGATCACGACGTCGTTCTCGAGGGCGTCGGTGTGGCCCTCAAGCAGGATGTTGTACGACGGCAGCCCGGCCGAGCCGATGCCGATGCCGCGCCGGCCGACGACGTCCTTGACCCGGTAGGAGTCGGGGCGGGCGAGCGAGGCGTCCGGCAGCGTCTCCAGGTAGCCGTCGAAGGCCGCGAGGACCTTGTAGCGGGTGGCCGCGTCCAGCTCGATGGAGCCGCCGCCCGGGGCGAAGCGGCGCTCGAAGTCACGGATCTCCGTCATCGACTCCAGCAGTCCGAAGCGGGTCAGCGCGCGGGCGTCGCGCAGCGCGTCCAGGAGCGGGCCCTGCGCGGTGTCCAGGGTGAAGGGCGGCACCTCGTCGCTCTTGGCGCCGGTCGCCAGCGCGTGCACGCGCTCGCGGTACGCGCCCGCGTAGATCCCCACCAGCTCGGTGATCTGCTCGTCGCTGAGCGCCTTGGCGTACCCGATGAGGGCGACCGAGGCGGCGAACCGCTTGAGGTCCCAGGTGAAGGGGCCGACGTACGCCTCGTCGAAGTCGTTGACGTTGAAGACCAGGCGGCCGTTGGCGTCCATGTACGTGCCGAAGTTCTCCGCGTGCAGGTCGCCGTGGATCCACACCCGCGAGGTGCGCTCGTCCAGGAACGGGCCGCCGCGCTTCTCGGCGTCGAGGTCGTGGTAGAAGAGGCACGCCGTGCCGCGGTAGAAGGCGAAGGCCGAGGCCGCCATCTTCCGGAACTTCACGCGGAACGCGGCCGGATCGGCGGCCAGGAGCTCGCCGAAGGCGGTGTCGAAGACGGCGAGGATCTCGTCGCCGCGCTGCTCGTCGTTGAGCTGGGGGACCGACATCGCTGGGTGCCTCCTGGTGCAGGTGGTGCATGACGTGGTGGGGCGGATCCTCCCCTCGTGGCAACGTGCGACGGTCCGTGGGAGTGCCCGCTTTCTTCGGATGAAGGTACGCGGGGAACCGGCCCCGGTGTCAGTGCCGAGGCATAGACTTCGACGCTGTCCCCCAGACTGTCCGCAACCCGTCGGGATCTGGTCCGGATCTTGTCGACGTCCGTTCGCCTTGGAGGCCGAAACCGTGTCAAAGCCGCCGTTCACGCACCTGCACGTCCACACCCAGTACTCCCTGCTGGACGGCGCCGCGCGGCTGAAGGACATGTTCAACGCGTGCAACGAGATGGGCATGACCCACATCGCCATGTCCGACCACGGCAACCTCCACGGGGCGTACGACTTCTTCCATACTGCCAAGAATGCCGGAATCACTCCGATCATCGGTATCGAGGCGTATGTCGCCCCCGAGTCCCGGCGCAACAAGCGCAAGATCCAGTGGGGCCAGCCGCACCAGAAGCGCGACGACGTGTCCGGTTCCGGTGGTTATACCCACAAGACGATGTGGGCCACCGACAGGACGGGCCTGCACAACATCTTCCGGCTCTCCTCCGACGCCTACGCCGAGGGCTGGCTCCAGAAGTGGCCCCGGATGGACAAGGAGACCATCGCCCAGTGGTCGCAGGGGATCGTCGCCTCCACCGGCTGCCCCTCCGGCGAGGTCCAGACCCGGCTGCGCCTGGGACAGTTCGACGAGGCCCTCAAGGCGGCCGCCGACTACCAGGACATCTTCGGCAAGGACCGCTACTTCATGGAGCTGATGGACCACGGCATCGAGATCGAGCACCGGGTCCGCGACGGCCTCCTGGAGATCGGCAAGAAGCTCGGCATCCCCCCGCTGGTCACCAACGACTCGCACTACACGTACGCGCATGAGGCGACCGCCCACGACGCCCTGCTGTGCATCCAGACCGGCAAGAACCTCTCCGACCCGGACCGCTTCAAGTTCGACGGCACCGGCTACTACCTGAAGTCCACGGACGAGATGTACGCCATCGACTCCTCGGACGCCTGGCAGGAGGGCTGCGCCAACACGCTCCTGGTCGCCGAGATGGTCGACACCACCGGCATGTTCGAGAAGCGCGACCTGATGCCCAAGTTCGACATCCCCGAGGGCTACACCGAGGTCACCTGGTTCAAGGAGGAGGTCCGCCGCGGCATGGAGCGCCGCTTCCCCGGCGGCATCCCCGAGGACCGCCAGAGGCAGGCCGAGTACGAGATGGACGTCATCATCTCGATGGGCTTCCCCGGCTACTTCCTCGTGGTCGCCGACTTCATCATGTGGGCCAAGAACAACGGCATCGCGGTCGGCCCCGGCCGAGGCTCCGCGGCCGGCTCGATCGTCGCCTACGCCATGGGCATCACCGACCTCGACCCGATCCCGCACGGCCTGATCTTCGAGCGCTTCCTCAACCCCGAGCGCATCTCCATGCCCGATGTCGACATCGACTTCGACGAGCGCCGGCGCGTCGAGGTGATCAGGTACGTCACCGAGAAGTACGGCGCCGACAAGGTCGCCATGATCGGCACCTACGGCAAGATCAAGGCGAAGAACGCCATCAAGGACTCCGCGCGCGTGCTGGGCTACCCGTACGCCATGGGCGACCGCCTCACCAAGGCCATGCCCGCCGACGTGCTCGGCAAGGGCATCGATCTGAACGGCATCACCGATCCGTCGCACCCGCGCTACAGCGAGGCCGGCGAGATCCGCTCGATGTACGAGAACGAGCCGGACGTCAAGAAGGTCATCGACACCGCCAAGGGCGTCGAGGGCCTGGTCCGGCAGATGGGTGTGCACGCCGCCGGCGTGATCATGTCCAGCGAGACCATCACGGAGCACGTGCCCGTCTGGGTCAGGCACTCCGACGGCGTGACCATCACCCAGTGGGACTACCCGAGCTGCGAGTCGCTCGGCCTGCTGAAGATGGACTTCCTCGGCCTGCGCAACCTGACGATCATGGACGACGCCGTCAAGATGGTGAAGTCCAACAAGGGCATTGACATCGATCTGCTGAGCCTTCCGCTCGACGATCCGACGACCTTCGAACTGCTCCAGCGCGGCGACACCCTGGGCGTCTTCCAGTTCGACGGCGGCCCCATGCGCTCGCTGCTGCGGCTGATGAAGCCCGACAACTTCGAGGACATCTCCGCCGTCTCCGCGCTCTACCGTCCCGGCCCGATGGGCATGGACTCGCACACCAACTACGCCCTGCGCAAGAACAAGCTCCAGGAGATCACCCCGATCCACAAGGAGCTCGAGGAGCCCCTCAGGGAGGTCCTGGACGTCACCTACGGCCTGATCGTCTACCAGGAGCAGGTGCAGAAGGCCGCCCAGATCATCGCGGGTTACTCGCTCGGCGAGGCCGACATCCTCCGCCGCGTGATGGGCAAGAAGAAGCCCGAGGAGCTGGCGAAGAACTTCGTCCTCTTCCAGGAGGGCGCCCGCAAGAAGGGCTTCAGCGACGAGGCCATCCAGGCCCTGTGGGACGTGCTGGTCCCCTTCGCCGGCTACGCGTTCAACAAGGCGCACTCCGCCGCGTACGGCCTGGTGTCGTACTGGACCGCCTACCTCAAGGCCAACCACCCCGCCGAGTACATGGCCGCGCTGCTGACGTCCGTCAAGGACGACAAGGACAAGTCGGCGATCTACCTCAACGAGTGCCGCCGCATGGGCATCCGGGTGCTCCCGCCGAACGTCAACGAGTCGGTGCACAACTTCGCCGCCCAGGGCGACGACGTGATCCTCTTCGGCCTGGAAGCCGTGCGCAACGTCGGCACCAACGTGGTCGAGTCGATCATCAAGAGCCGTAAGGCCAAGGGCAAGTACGCCTCCTTCCCCGACTACCTCGACAAGGTCGACGCGACCGCGTGCAACAAGCGGACCACGGAATCCCTGATCAAGGCCGGTGCGTTCGACAGCCTGGGACACACCCGCAAGGGCCTCACCGCGCACTTCGAGCCGATGATCGACAACGTGGTCGCGGTCAAGCGCAAGGAGGCGGAGGGACAGTTCGACCTCTTCGGCGGGATGGGCGAGGAGGAGAGCAGTGAGCCCGGCTTCGGACTCGACGTCGTCTTCACCGACGACGAGTGGGACAAGACCTATCTGCTCGCCCAGGAGCGGGAGATGCTCGGTCTGTACGTCTCCGACCACCCGCTCTTCGGCCTGGAGCACGTGCTGTCCGACAAGGCCGACGCGGGCATCGCCCAGCTGACCGGCGGTGAGCACTCGGACGGCGCGGTCGTGACCATCGGCGGCATCATCTCGGGCCTCCAGCGCAAGATGACCAAGCAGGGCAACGCCTGGGCGATCGCCACCGTCGAGGACCTCGCCGGTTCCATCGAGTGCATGTTCTTCCCGGCGACGTACCAGCTCGTGTCGACCCAACTCGTCGAGGACGCCGTCGTGTTCGTCAAGGGCCGCCTCGACAAGCGCGAGGACGTGCCGCGGCTGGTCGCGATGGAACTCCAGGTCCCCGACCTGTCGAACGCGGGCACCAACGCGCCCGTGATCCTCACCATCCCGGCCACCAGGGTCACTCCGCCGATGGTCAGCCGGCTCGGCGAGATCCTCACCCACCACAAGGGTGAGAGCGAGGTCCGCATCAAGCTCCAGGGCCCGACGAAGACGACGGTGCTCCGGCTGGACCGGCACCGGGTGAAGCCCGATCCGGCGCTGTTCGGTGACCTGAAGGTGCTGCTCGGACCGTCCTGCCTGGCCGGCTGAGCCGAACTCGTACGAGAGGGGCGCACCTCGCGCGTCGGGTGCGCCCCTCATCGTGTGCCCGGGCCGCAACGGCCCGTCCTGCGGATGTCAGTTGTGGCCGAAGCGCTTCTGCTTGCCCTTGCGCGCCATGTCGGCGGGAGTCACCTGCGCCATGTGCGGCTCGGTCTGCGCCTCCATGGAGGAGTGCTGTGCCTGCTGCTGACCACGCTCGGACTGCGGCTGCTTACGGTCCTGCTTCTTGTTCTTGGCCATGGTGATCTGCCTCCTGTGGGGGATCTAGGGGCCAGGGCCGCGACCAGATTCACATAGGCTGATAAAGAACGCATTTCGGATAATTACCGTGTGTGACAGCGGTTGTCGGGGCGTGAGGCGTGGTGCGCCGTCGAACCGATACCTCGAAACGCCACGCCGAAGATCGAGTTCGGCCCGTTAACCCCCGCGCGGTCGGGCAGACTCGAAGGAAGCCCGAAGCAAACCTCCCGGGAAGAGGGTGAGTCGCGTGGACCGCTGCATCGTCCTGGTGGACGCCGGGTATCTGCTGGGGGCCGCCGCCAGCCTGCTCGCCGGGGAACCGTCCCGGTCCCGGATCACCGTCGACCATGCCGCCCTCATCCAGGGGTTGCGCGAACGCGCCGAGTCCGACACCGAACAGCCTCTGCTGCGCATCTACTGGTTCGACGGCGCTCCCGACCGCGTCCCCCAGCCCGAGCACCGCAGATTGCGGGTGATGCCCCGGGTCACCGTCCGGCTGGGCGCCCTGACCCGCAGCGACGGCCGCTGGGCGCAGAAGGGCGTGGACGCCGCGATGCACGCCGAGCTCACCGAACTGGCCCGCAACCGCGCCTGTTCGGACGTGGTGCTGGTGACCGGCGACGGCGATCTGCTGCCGGGCATGATGGCCGCCAAGGAGCACGGGGTCGCCGTACACCTGTGGGCCGTGCAGGCCGCCGACGGTGACTACAACCAGTCCGAGGACCTGGTCGCCGAGGCCGACGAACGGCGGGTGCTCGACCGTACGTGGATCACCAAGGCCGTACGCGCCAAGGAGCTCACCGGCGTGTGCGCGCCGCCGCCCGTGCCGCGGCCCGAGATCGCCGCGATCCTGTCCGCGCCGCTGCCCGACTCCGCGCTCGGCGCCACGGCCGAGCGAACCGCCGAAGAGGTCGAGCACGCGCCCGTGGTCGCCGCCTCGGAGAACGGCACGCAGGAGCGGGTGTCGGCGCCCAAGGGCGTGCCCACGCCGAAGGACCTCGCGGCGCTGCGCGCGCCCGGCGTCCAGCCGACCCAGCACCCGGCGAGCGCCACCCTGCGCTGGTCCTCCGACAAGGGGTGGGTCGACCGGCCCGGGGGCGCCGCCGAGGCGCCGGAGGTCGCGTCCATGCCGACGCTCGCCCAGCTGACCACCGCGGAGCAGCGGTGGGCCGACCGGGAGGAGGACATCACCACGGTCGGCGGCGATCCCTACGAGGTGGGGCAGGTGTTCGCGCGGCGGTGGATGGGGCGGCTGGGGGACCAGAGCCATATGCACAAGCTGTCCGGGATGTATCCGCGGATTCCGCATCGGATCGACGGCGAGCTGCTGCGGTACGCGGCCCGGTTCGGACTGCTCGCGCACAAGGACGACCAGATCGACGAGCATGACCGCTATGCGATCCGGGCCGGGTTCTGGCGCGAGATCGATGTGCGGACTGCCGCGGAGCACGCGCCCGCGGGTGAGTGAGCCGGACCGGACGCCCGTCGCACGGCCGGGCCCCCTGGTCGAGGGGCGGCGATCGGGTCCGGGGCAGTGAGTGGGACTATGACGCTTCGCGGACGAAATGTGCCGAGTGGCCGACCCGAGGACGGAAGCGGGGTCCGGACCCCGTAGTCTCGTCCCTTGTGAGTACGCGCGCGGCACAGGTATTTCGGCACGATGGCGACGTCGTGTGTGCCGTGCGCGGGCTGACCAAGACCTATCCCGCCGTACGCGGCCGGCGCGGGGCGCCGGGCACGCCCGAGGTGCGGGCGACCGACGACGTACGGCTGGACATCCGGCGCGGCGAGATCTTCGGGCTGCTCGGGCCGAACGGCGCCGGCAAGACCACCCTCGTACGACAGCTCACCGGGCTGATGCGGCCCGACGCCGGCAGCGTGGAGATCCTCGGCCACGACGTCGTACGCCATCCGGAACGGGCCGCGCGGATCCTCGCCTACCTCGGGCAGGAGTCCACCGCACTCGACGAGCTGACCGTGTCGCTCGCCGCCGAGACCACCGGGCGGCTGCGCGGCCTGGAGGCCCGGCAGGCGCGGGACGAGCGGGACGCCGTACTCGAGGAGCTGGGTCTCACCCCGCTCGCCGGGCGTCCGCTGAAGAAGCTGTCCGGCGGACAGCGGCGGCTGGCCTGCTTCGCCGCCGCGCTCGTGGGGGAGCGGCCGCTGCTCGTGCTCGACGAGCCGACCACGGCGATGGACCCGGTGGCCCGACGCGCCGTGTGGTCGGCCGTGGACCGGCGGCGGGCCGAGCGCGGGACGACCGTGCTGCTGGTCACCCACAACGTCATCGAGGCCGAGACCGTGCTCGACCGGGTCGCCGTGCTCGACCGGGGACGGGTGATCGCCTGCGACACGCCGTCCGGGCTCAAGGAACAGGTCGCCGGCGAGGTGCGGGTCGAACTGCTTTGGCGGGACCGGGCGCCGCTGGACGTGCCCGAGGTCGCCGCGCTCCAGGACCGGGTCGTGGAGTCGGGGCGGCGCTGGACGCTGCGGCTCGCACCCGAGGAGGCCCGCGCGGTCGTCGCCACCGTGACCGGCGGGGCCGCGTTCGCCGCGCTCGACGACTTCACGCTCGCCACGCCCAGCCTGGAGGACGTGTATCTGGCGCTGGGCGGGGCCGCGCAGCAGGGGTTGGTGAAGGCTTGAGCACGCAGTCCGTCGTATCCGTATCTGCATCCGTATCTGCATCCGTACAGAACAGGGCTACCTCCCCAGTGATCCCCTGTGTGGAAGGGAGCAGCGCCACGTGAGTGTCGTACCCGCCGAGGTTCTGCCGGGCAGCGCCCTGGCCGTGGAGGAGACGGCCGCGCCGGCCGCGGCCGAGCTCGGGCCGCGCGCGCGGCTGTGGCCGTCGCTGTGCGCCGTGTACCGGGCGCAGCTGTCCCGGGCGCGGGTCGCGCGCATTCCGCTGCTGTTCGTGGCGACCTTCCAGTCGATCGGGATCATGGTCCTGATGCGCGGGGTCGTCGACGGCGGTGCCGAGGCGCAGGCGGTGGTGGCCGGGTCGGCGGTGCTCGTCGTGGCCTTCGTCGCGCTGAACCTGCTCGCCCAGTACTTCGGCCAGCTGCGGGCCAGCGGCGGGCTCGACCACTACGCCACGCTGCCGGTGCCGCCCGCCGCGGTGGTGCTGGGGGCGGCGGGGGCGTACGCCTCCTTCACCGTGCCGGGGACCGTGGTCACGGCCCTGTTCGGCTGTGCGCTCTTCGGGCTGCCGGTGGCGCATCTGTGGGTGCTCGTGGCGGTCATCCCGCTGGCCGGGGCGGCGCTCGCCGGGCTCGGCGCGGCGCTCGGGCTGCTCGCGCCGCGGCCCGAACTGGCGACGCTGCTCGGGCAGTTGGGCATGTCGGCGGCGCTGCTGCTGGGCGTGCTGCCCGCCGACCGGATGCCGGAGGCGGTGCGGTTCCTGCGGGATCTGCTGCCCTCGACGTACGGGGTCGAGGCGTTCGCGCGGACCTTCGGCGAGCGGCCGGACTGGGCGTTCGTGCTCGGGGACCTGGCCGTGTGCGGAGTCGTCGGTGTCGTCTCGCTGGCCGTCGCCACCTGGGCGTACCGTCGGGCGGCCGTCCGGTGACGCGCCGCACAGGTCGGCCTGGCACGATGGCAGGGTGACCGCTCCGCTGACTCCGCCACCGCCGCCGCGTGAACCGTCTCCCAACGGGGGGTGGCAGCCGCCCGCTGCCGGGCATGCGGCTGCCCTTCCGCATGACGCCATATCCGACGCCCCGCCAGGGGCGCGGGGGCCGCACGGCTCTCCAGGTCCGTACGGCATATATGGCTCGTACGAACAGGACGGTCCCGGAATGAAGACCGAAGTGCGCGAGGCCGGCCTGGTCGCAGTGGTGGTGGCGCTGTTCGGGGCGCTGCTGGGGGTGCTGTGGTGGTGGCTGGCGCCGAGTGTGCCGCTGGTCGGGGACGTCGTCGGCAACGGGTGGGTCGTCTACTTCAAGGACTCCGAGGGGGAGCAGGCCGTCGGCGTCGACGGAACGTTCACTCTGCTGGCGCTCGCGTTCGGACTGGTCAGTGCGGCGGCTGTCTTTCTGTGGCGGCGGCGTGGGGGCGTGCCGCTGGTGGTCGCGCTGGCCGTCGGGAGCTTTCTCGGGTCGCTGCTGGCCTGGCGGGTCGGCGTGTGGCTCGGGCCCACCGAGGATGTGATCGCCCACGCGAAGGAAGTGGGCAAGGGGGTTTCGTTCCCGGCGCCGCTGAAGTTGGGGGCGAAGGGGGTGTGGCTGGCCTGGCCGCTGGCCGCGCTGGTGGTGCATCTGGGGCTGACGGCGCTGTTCGGGCCCCGGGACGTGGATCCCTATCAGCAGGAGCCGGGTGAGGGGCGGCCGTCCGGGCCGTACGGGGTGCCGCCGGCGTAGGGCCGCAGTGGCCTACGGCCGGAATCCTCCAGGGCCGAGGTAGAGGCCGCCGGTGGCGTCGAGCCACTGGCCGGTGACCCAGCGCGCGTCGTCGGAGGCGAGGAACGCCACGACGTCGGCGATGTCGGCGGGCCGGCCGGTCCGGCCGAGCGCGGTCACGCCGGCGACCGCGGCCGCGGCCTCGGGGTTGTCGCGCAGCCAGGGGTTCATGTCGGTCTCGGTGATGCCCGGCGCCACGGTGTTCACGGTGATCGAGCGCGCGCCGAGGGTCATGGTGAGCGTGCGGGTCATGGTGTCCAGCGCGCCCTTGGTCACCGCGTAGGCGTGCTCGCGCAGGGCGATCCGGGTGGCTCCGGAGGAGATGTTGATGACGCGCCCGCCGTCGCGCAGCAGCGGAAGGGCCCGGCGGATGATGAGGAACGGCGCGCGGACGTTGACCGCGAGCATGTGGTCGAACTCCTCGGGGGTGATCTCGTCGATCGATTTCGGCACGGCCACACCCGCGTTGTTGACCAGGATGTCCAGCGGCTGTCCGCGCAGCCCCTCCTCAAGCCCCGTGAACAGTGTGTCGATGTCGCCGTCCACGCCGAGTTCCGCCCGGACGGCGAAGGCGCGGCCGCCGGCCTTCTCGATCGCCGCGACCGTCTCCTGCGCCGCGGCGTCCTGACGGGCGTAGTGCACGGCCACGAACACGCCGTCGGCGGCGAGTCGCTCGGCGATGGCGCGTCCGACTCCTCGCGACGCCCCGGTCACCAGCGCCGTCCTGTGCGTCGCATCCGTCATCTGTCCCACATCCTCCCGGCCCCCGGACCGGGCCGGGGGCAGAGGCGTGCCTGGTCGCCGCCTGCCTGCCCCGCCGTCCTGACGGGCGACGGCAGTTCCATCATCGGCCCAGGTGCTCGCGTCGCGCGTGCTCAGGAACTAAGCCGGGCGTCGCCCGTGGTTCGAGCGGCCCTTCTTGACGCGCCACTTTCGTTTCCGCGTTTTCTTCGACATGTCCCTCGTACTTAACCGAGGACACCGCTCCCGTCGAGAGGTCACGCACGTCCGATGGGGGCGAGGACCGCTCGGGTGAGGGTGGTGAGGTCGTCGGGGGAGAGTTCCACTTCCAGGCCGCGGCGGCCCGCCGAGACGCAGATGGTGGGGTGGGCGGAGGCCGAGGCGTCCAGGACGGTGGGGAGCTTCTTGCGCTGGCCGAGAGGGGAGATGCCGCCCCGGACGTAGCCCGTGGTGCGTTCGGCGAGGGCCGGGTCGGCCATCGTGGCGCGTTTGCCGCCGACCGCCGAGGCCAGGGCCTTGAGGTCCAGCTGGCCCGCCACCGGGACGACGGCCACGGTCAGGCTGCCGTCGACGTCCGCCACCAGGGTCTTGAAGACCCGGTCCGGGGACACCCCCATGGCCTCCGCCGCCTCCTCGCCGTAGGAGGGGTGGGAGGGGTCGTGGTCGTAGGAGTGCGTGGTGTACTCGATGCCCGCGGCCGTGAGGGCCACCGTCGCGGGCGTGCCGCCCGGCTGCTGCTTCTTCGGCTTCTTCGCCATGTGGCCGGTTCCCCAGAGGTCGTGCGTCAGTTCAGGCTCGTCGGGCCGCGCGTCAGGTCCGACGCCGGCAGTGACGGCAGCGTACGGATGATCGAGGTCTCGGCGCGAAGGAGTTTCAGCTCGTCGCGCAGCCGGGACGCGGTGTCCGGGGCCTGGAGCAGGCGCTGCTTCGTCGGGGTGTCCAGCATCATCGCGGCCGCCACGAGGTACGAGACCACCGAGGGCTGGTCCGGCAGGTCGGCCGTGGCGGACAGGGAGCGTTCACGGGCGCCCGCCAGCCGCTTCTGGTACTGCCGGAACGACCGCAGCACCCCTTCCGCCAGCGCCCCCGCCTCGTCGCCGGGCTCCTCCGGCAGCTCTTCGAGCTCGGCGGTGAGGAACGGGCCCGAGGCATCCACCGACACCAGCCGCACCCGCGTCGTCCCCGTCGCCAGCACCTCGAAGGTGCCGTCGGCCCGCTCCCGGATCGTCGCCGCGTCCGCCACACAGCCCACGCCGTGGAAGGACTTGGCCGGGTCGGGGCCGAAGCCCGCCGCCGGGCCGCGGTCGGGCTGGGCCGTCGGGTCCGGCATGCCGGGGGCGCTGGGGGCCACCTCGTGGCCGTCGCGGATGGCCATGACGGCGAAACGGCGCGGTTCCTCCTCAGGGGTCTTCAGCAGCTCGCGCATCATGGCGCGGTAGCGCTCCTCGAAGACGTTGAGCGGCAGCACGAGGCCCGGGAAGAGCACCGAGTTCAGGGGGAAGAGCGGAAGACGGACGGTCACGGCGCCAAAGCCTAATGGTCACCGGGGTGAACGCGTTCCGCCCGCCCACTGTGTGGATGCCCGCCGCGCCCACCGCGCTCCACGCCGGCCGTCCGCAGCCGGACCTCCTCGCGCACCTCCAGGAAGTGAGCCAGCGGGTCGTCCGAGCCCCGGCTCCACGGGAAGGAGGTGGCGTACGGCCCGATCAGGCGCAGCTGGCCCAGGGCGTCCTCCCAGCGGCCCAGCCGCACCAGGACGTACGTCAGCTTGTTGCGGATCGCGGCCGGCCACAGGTCGGACGCGGGGAACCGGGCGGACAGCTCGACGGCCCGGTCGGCGGCCGCGTGCAGCCGCTCGGGCGGCACGCCAGGACCGCAGCCGTCCTCCAGGTAGGAGAGGGCCGCTCGGGTCGGCAGCGCCTGGACCAGCGAGTCGGCCGGAGCGTCCTGGGCCGCGCGGTCGGCGAAGTCGAGGCACTCCCGGTGCGAGCCGTGCCACGCGGAGCCCAGATAGCGCAGGGCGGCCACATGGCAGCCGTAGTGGAGCGGGGCGCGGCGCAGGGCCGCCTCCCACAGCTCGCCGAAGTAGGTGTGGCCGGCGCGGGAGCCGCGCGCGTGGTCCAGGGCGATCCGCCACGGCACCGGGTCGCGGTCGTCGCCCCGCGCGGCGGCGGTGATCAGCGGGCTCACCCCGCGCAGCACCTCGGCCCGGGCCGGTGACCGCCAGGCGTGGTCCACCGCGACCTGGGCCCTGATCAGCAGCGCGTCCGGGTCGTGCGGGGCGGTCGCGTACCAGGTCTCCAGCCACTCCGGGCGGGAGCGTGCGAAGGCCGCGAGGTGCAGGGTGTATCTGTCCCGGTGTTCCCACTGCGCCTGCCGGCGGGTGACGGCGAGGAGTGCGGCGGCCGGTTCGTGGTCGCCCTGCCCGGCCGCGACCAGGGCGGGGCCGAGGCGGTCGTCGGGCGCGTCGAGCAGCACCTCGTCGTCGGCGGGCAGGCCGACGGCGGGGTGCTGCGCGGTCCTTGCCGACCGGGACGCCCGGCCGAACGGCAGCATGAGAGCCATGGTGTCGACCATTGAAGGACCGCTGGTCACGCCCGCGCCAGAGGGAACGGCCAAGATATGGAAAGTTGTACGCGGGCAGGTCAAGAACGGGTAAAGGTCCAGTGTTCAACAACTGTCGGATATCCATGAAATCGCTTCAGTCGTCACATGAACCCCACTTGCCCCGCTTGCCCCGCCGAGCCCCCCGACCCGTCGAGCCCCACTGACCCGCCGAGCCCCACCGACCGTCGAGCCCCACCGACCCGTCGAACCCCTCCGGCCTCGAAGGGTGGTCTCAGTTGCGGCGCAGCATGCGGGTCGCCCCCGTGGCCACCGTCGTGGCCAGGATCCAGCCCAGCAGGATCATCGCCGCGGCCAGCCACTGCCAGGCGCCGCTCAGCTGCCAGAACCCGACCTGGCCCAGGTCGATCACCGGCAGCAGCAGGTCCAGGGCGAACAGCGGCGGGTTCCAGGTCGGATGCTCGGCGCCCTTGAGCGGCGGCGGGTCGGCGTAGACGAAGGCCACCGAGCTCGCCGCCCACAGCACCGCCATCCACACGGCCGCCCGGCCCGGCCGGTACCCGTAGGCGACCATCCAGTCCTGCGCGTACCCCCACAGCTTGGCCGCGGGCGGCAGCGTCTCGCGGCGCCTGCGCTGCTTGGCGAGCAGCACCTCGCGCGCGTCCTCGTCCTCGCCGCCGTTGCGCAGGACCGTGGCCAGCCGCTCGTACGGCTCCGGGTTGTACTCCGCGGTCGCCGCCGCCACCCACTCCAGCCGTCGCTCCAGCGGGAACGGGCCGCGTGGCACCAGGTTCTCGTAGCTGAACCCGCCCATGTGCAGCAGTCCCGGGCCCGGCCAGGCGTCCGCCCGGTCCATCAGGTTGACGACCCGCGCCCCCGACAGCACGACCCCGCCGCGCTCCGGCCCCTCGCCGAGGAAGCGCAGCTCGGGCGTCTGGATCCGGCGCAGCGACAGCTCCTGCTCGTCCGTGAAGGTGAACCGGGCCCGCTCCAGGTCGACCGCGTCCCCGAACCGCCCGTCGTCCAGCCGCACCCCGCCCTGGCAGGCGAAGCGCTGGATGCGCGTCCCGCGCGCGGGGGTGCGGCCGCTCAGCATGGGGCTGCCGACGCCCGCCGGGGTCAGGTACAGCGTGCGCCCGACGGTCAGCTGGGGGGCGTTCAGCGCGAGCCGCGTGTACGGGTTGACCAGGCGCGCACCCCGCAGGCTCAGCGACACGCCGACGGTGGCGCCGCGCAGACTCAGCTCGCCGTGCGACTCCAGCATCTCGGCCTGGAGGTCCTGGCCGACGCTGATGCCGTCCGCCGCGATCGAGCGGCCGCTGCGGTCGCGGTAGACGATCGCCTGGTTGAGCAGCAGATCCGTGCCGATGTGGGCGTCCGTCAGCCGTACGCCGTTGTGGAACCGGCAGCGCGGCAGATGCAGATCGCCCTCGGTGTGCACCCGGGCTGCCTCCAGGCGCGGCACCGCGCAGTCCACCAGCCGTACGGTCGTGAAGTGGGCCTCCGGCAGCCGGACCTCGCGGTCGAAGCGGCAGCCGCGCATCTCGACGTACGGCTCCACGGTGCCGCCGGCCAGGTCCATCGTGTCGGCGATCCGCACGCCCACCAGCTTCAGCGAGGCCACCCGGCCCGCCAGGGCGGGCGGCCCGTCCAGCAGCAGCCAGCAGATGATGCGCGCGCGCACCGTCCGCTCGTCGCCCCAGGGGTGCCCGCCGTGCGGATCGTCGGCGAGGGTGTCGCCGCTGCTCAGGTCGTACACGCTGCCGTTGCGGAAGGCCTGCCACATGCCTATCTCGGCGGCGGTCAGATCGTCCGGCGGGTCCCCGTCCCGGATGCCGGCCCCCTCGGTCACGTCTTTTCCATCCCCCTCGGCTACTCGTGGGTTTAGTACAACCGTTCATGCCCGCTGAGTGACGCCCCGAACGCTAGACGTGAAGGTGATCTTCCGGGTTCCGGCAGGGATCTGTATCAGCCATTGATACGCGCGAACGACGCCGGACCCGGGTCTGAGAGAATTGAGCCCGTGATCTCCCGAATCGATCTGCGCGGCGACGCCCTTCCCGAGGGCCCCGCCCTGCGCGACCTGCTGCCCCGAGCCGACTTCGACGTTGCGGCCGCCCTGGAGAAGGTGCGTCCGATCTGCGAGGCCGTGCATCATCGTGGCGACGCGGCGCTGATCGACTTCGCCGAGAAGTTCGACGGGGTCAGGCTCGACCAGGTGCGGGTGCCCGCCGAGGCGCTCGAAAAGGCCCTCGCGGAACTCGACCCGGCCGTGCGCGCGGCCTTGGAGGAGTCCATCCGGCGCGCCCGTGTCGTCCACCGTGAGCAGCGTCGTACGGCGCACACCACCCAGGTCGTGCCCGGCGGCTCGGTGACCGAGAAGTGGGTGCCGGTCGACCGGGTCGGGCTGTACGCGCCCGGCGGCCGGTCGGTCTACCCGTCCTCCGTGGTCATGAACGTCGTCCCGGCCCAGGAGGCCGGTGTCGAGTCGATCGCCCTCGCCTCGCCCGCCCAGGCCGACTTCGGCGGCCTGCCGCACCCGACGATCCTCGCCGCGTGCGCGCTGCTCGGCGTCGACGAGGTGTACGCGGCCGGCGGCGCCACGGCCGTCGCGATGTTCGCGCACGGCACCGAGTCCTGCCCGCCCGCCAACATGGTCACCGGCCCCGGCAACATCTGGGTCGCCGCCGCCAAGCGCTACTTCACCGGCAAGATCGGCATCGACGCCGAGGCGGGCCCGACCGAGATCGCGATCCTGGCCGACTCCACCGCCGACCCGGTGCACGTCGCCGCCGACCTGATCAGCCAGGCCGAGCACGACCCGCTGGCCGCCGCCGTCCTCGTCACCGACTCCCCGGAGCTCGCGGACGCGGTGGAGAAGGAGCTGGAGCCGCAGGTCGCGGCCACCAAGCACATCGACGACCGGATCGTCCCGGCCCTCAAGGGCAGGCAGTCCGCGATCGTCCTGGTCGACGGCGTGGACGAGGGCCTCAGGGTGGTCGACGCGTACGGCGCCGAGCACCTGGAGATCCAGACGGCCGACGCGGCCGCCGTGGCCGACCGGGTGCGCAACGCCGGCGCGATCTTCATCGGCCCCTGGGCGCCGGTCTCCCTCGGCGACTACGCCGCCGGCTCCAACCACGTGCTGCCCACCGGCGGCTGCGCCTGCCACTCCTCGGGTCTGTCCGTCCAGTCCTTCCTGCGCGGCATCCACATCGTCGACTACACCAAGGACGCGCTGGCCGAGGTCGCGCATCACGTGGTCACGCTGGCGGAGGCGGAGGACCTGCCCGCGCACGGCGCGGCGATCAAGGCCAGGTTCGGCTGGAAGGTACCCGAGAGCAAGTGAGCGACGTACGCATCGACGATCTCCCCGTACGGGACGAGCTGCGCGGCAAGTCCCCCTACGGCGCGCCCCAGTTGGACGTCCCCGTACGGCTGAACACCAACGAGAACCCCTACCCGCTGCCCGAGGCCCTGGTCGAGCGGATCGCCGAGCGCGTGCGCGAGGCGGCCCGGAACCTCAACCGCTACCCGGACCGGGACGCGGTGGAGCTGCGCACCCAGCTCGCCAAGTACCTCACGGACACCTCCGGCCACGAGGTCGGCCTGCCCAACGTCTGGGCGGCGAACGGCTCCAACGAGGTCATCCAGCAGCTGTTGCAGACCTTCGGCGGCCCCGGCCGTACGGCGATCGGCTTCGAGCCGTCGTACTCGATGCACGGTCTCATCTCGCGCGGCACCGGGACGGGCTGGATCTCCGGTCCCCGCAACGAGGACTTCACGATCGACGTCGTCGCCGCCGCGCAGGCGATCGCCGAGCACCGGCCCGACGTCGTGTTCATCACCACGCCCAACAACCCCACCGGCAACGCCGTCCCGCGCGAGACAGTGCTCGCACTGTACGAGGCCGCGCAGGCCGCGAAGCCGTCGATGGTGGTGGTCGACGAGGCGTACATCGAGTTCAGCCACGGCGACTCGTTGCTGCCGCTGATCGAAGGTCGGCCGAATCTGGTCGTCTCCCGGACGATGTCGAAGGCCTTCGGCGCCGCCGGTCTGCGCCTCGGCTACCTCGCCGCGCACCCGGCGGTGGTGGACGCCGTCCAGCTCGTACGACTGCCCTACCACCTGTCGGCCGTCACCCAGGCGACCGCCCTGGCCGCCCTCGAGCACACCGACACGCTGCTCAAGTACGTCGAGCAGCTGAAGTCGGAGCGGGACCGGCTGGTGAGCGAGCTGCGGGCGACCGGATACGAGGTCGTGGAGTCCGACGCGAACTTCGTGCAGTTCGGCCGGTTCGAGGACTCCCACACCGCCTGGCAGCGGATCCTCGACCGGGGCGTGCTGGTCCGCGACAACGGCATCCCGGGGTGGCTGCGGGTCTCCGCCGGAACCCCCGAAGAGAACGACGCGTTCCTCGACGCGGTACGTGAACTGAAGAAGGAGCAGAGCGCATGAACCGCGTAGGACGCGTCGAGCGAGTCACCAAGGAGACGTCGGTGCTCGTCGAGATCGACCTCGACGGCAGCGGCAAGGTCGATGTGTCGACCGGCGTCGGCTTCTACGACCACATGCTCGACCAGCTCGGCCGGCACGGTCTGTTCGACCTGACCGTGAAGACCGAGGGCGACCTGCACATCGACTCGCACCACACCATCGAGGACACCGCCCTCGCGCTGGGCGCCGCCTTCAAGCAGGCCCTCGGCGACAAGGTGGGCATCTACCGCTTCGGCAACTGCACGGTCCCGCTGGACGAGTCCCTCGCCCAGGTCACCGTCGACCTGTCCGGCCGGCCCTACCTCGTGCACACCGAGCCCGAGAAGATGGCGCCGATGATCGGCGAGTACGACACCACGATGACCCGGCACATCCTGGAGTCGTTCGTCGCGCAGGCGCAGATAGCGCTGCACGTGCACGTGCCCTACGGGCGCAACGCGCACCACATCGTGGAGTGCCAGTTCAAGGCGCTGGCCCGGGCCCTGCGCTACGCCAGTGAGCGCGACCCGCGCGCGGCGGGCATCCTTCCCTCGACGAAGGGCGCGCTGTAACCCATGAACGGGCTGTCCACCATCCTGATCGTCGTCGGCCTCTTCCTGGTCGGCGGCATCATCTCCTTCGCCAAGCAGGGGATGCCCAAGAGCCTCATCACCCTGCTCTCGATAGGCGCCGCGATGTGTCTGCTCGCGGGCGTCCTGAGGCTGGAGGTGTGGAATTGAGCACCAAGAAGGTCGTGGTCTTCGACTACGGCTTCGGCAACGTGAGGTCCGCCGAACGCGCCCTCGCGCGCGCCGGCGCCGACGTCGAGATCACCCGTGACTTCGACCGGGCCATGAACGCCGACGGCCTGCTGGTGCCGGGCGTCGGCGCCTTCGCGGCCTGCATGAAGGGGCTCACCGAGGCCCGCGGCGACTGGATCATCGACCGCCGGCTGTCCGGCGGCCGTCCCGTGATGGGGATCTGCGTCGGCATGCAGATCCTGTTCGCGCGCGGCATCGAGCACGGCGTGGAGACCGAGGGCCTCGGCGAGTGGCCGGGCTCGGTGGAGCCGTTGCAGGCCGATGTCGTGCCCCACATGGGCTGGAACACGGTCGACGCGGCACCGGGCACCGAGCTGTTCGCCGGTCTGGACGCGGACGCGCGGTTCTACTTCGTGCACTCCTACGCCGTCCACGACTGGACGCTGGAGACGGCGAACCCCCTGATGACCGCACCCAAGGTCACCTGGTCGACACACGGCGAGCCCTTCGTGGCCGCCGTGGAGAACGGCTCCCTGTGGGGCACGCAGTTCCACCCCGAGAAGTCCGGCGACGCCGGAGCGCAGCTGCTCACCAACTGGATCGGAACCCTGTAGAGACATGGCCAAGCTCGAACTCCTCCCCGCCGTCGACGTCCGCGACGGCCAGGCCGTCCGCCTCGTGCACGGCGAGTCCGGCACCGAGACGTCCTACGGCTCCCCGCTGGAGGCCGCCCTGGCCTGGCAGCGGTCGGGCGCCGAGTGGCTGCATCTGGTCGACCTGGACGCCGCGTTCGGCACCGGCGACAACCGGGAGCTGATCGCCGAGGTGGCCAAGGCGATGGACATCAAGGTCGAGCTGTCCGGCGGCATCCGCGACGACGCGTCCCTGGCCGCCGCGCTCGCCACGGGCTGCACGCGCGTGAACCTCGGCACGGCCGCCCTGGAGACCCCCGAGTGGGTCGCCAAGGTCATCGCCGAGCACGGCGACAAGATCGCCGTCGGACTCGACGTACGCGGCACGACCCTGCGCGGCCGTGGTTGGACCCGCGACGGCGGCGACCTCTACGAGACGCTGGAGCGCCTCAACAACGAGGGCTGCGCGCGGTACGTCGTCACCGACATCGCCAAGGACGGCACCCTCCAGGGCCCGAACCTCCAGCTGCTGCGCGACGTGTGCGCGGCGACGGACCGCCCGGTGGTCGCCTCCGGCGGCGTGTCCTCCCTGGACGACCTGCGGGCCATCGCCGAGCTGGTCCCGCTCGGTGTCGAGGGCTCCATCGTCGGGAAGGCCCTGTACGCGAAGGCGTTCACTCTCGAAGAGGCCCTGGAGGCTGTGTCGTCATGACATCCGATGCCGTACGGCGCGTGCAGAGCGGAAGTCCCTGGGAAGAGTCCTTCGGTTTCGCACGTGCCGTCGCGGCGGGCGACCGTGTCCTGGTGGCGGGCACCACGTCCTTCAAGGGCGATGTGCTGTACGGCGAGGGCGACCCGTACGAACAGGCCAAGGTGGCCTTCGCCAACGCGGTCGAGGCGATCGGCGAGTTCGGGCTCGACGTCGGGTCCGTGGTCCGTACGCGGATGTACCTGACCCATGCGCGGGACGTGGACGCCGTGGGCCGGGCCCACAAGGAGTTCTTCGACGCGGTGCGCCCCGTCTCGACCCTGCTGGTCGTGGAGGGCTTCGTGGACTCGCGCATCCTGGTCGAAGTGGAAATAGAAGCATTCAGAGGAGCCGTGGATTCATGACCCTGGCGGTCCGAGTCATCCCCTGCCTGGACGTGGACAACGGCCGGGTCGTCAAGGGCGTCAACTTCCAGAACCTGCGCGACGCGGGCGACCCCGTCGAGATGGCCAAGGTGTACGACGCCGAGGGCGCCGACGAGCTGACGTTCCTGGACATCACCGCCTCGTCGGGCGACCGCGAGACGACGTACGACGTGGTGCGCCGCACGGCCGAGCAGGTGTTCATCCCGCTCACGGTCGGCGGCGGCGTCCGCACGGCCGAGGACGTGGACAGGCTGCTGCGCGCGGGCGCGGACAAGGTGGGCGTCAACACGGCGGCCATCGCACGCCCGGAGCTCATCCGGGAGATCGCCGAGCGCTTCGGCCGCCAGGTGCTGGTGCTCTCGGTGGACGCGCGGCGCACTCCCGAAGGCACCTTCGAGGTCACCACCCACGGCGGCCGCAAGGGCACCGGCATCGACGCCGTCGAGTGGGCGCACCGCGCGGCCGAGCTGGGCGCGGGCGAGATCCTGCTCAACTCGATGGACGCGGACGGCACGAAGGACGGCTACGACCTGGAGATGATCCAGGCCGTGCGCAAGCACGTGACGGTCCCGGTGATCGCCTCCGGCGGCGCCGGCAAGCTCACCGACTTCTCGCCGGCCGTCGAGGCCGGGGCGGACGCGGTGCTCGCGGCGTCGGTGTTCCACTTCGGGGACCTGCGGATCGGCGAGGTCAAGGACGCCTTGCGGGGGGCGGGCCACCCCGTGCGGTGAGCAGGCTCGTCGGCGACGCCGAGGGGCGCGAGAACGCCGCGCCGCACGTGTTCGGATTCCCGTCCCGCGTCTGATCCCGCGTCTGATCCCGCGTCTGATCCCGCGTCTGATCCCGCGTCTGATCCCGCGTCTGATCCCGCGTCTGATCCCGCGTTGGATTTCGCGTCTGATTCCGTGTCTGAGAGGACCCTCGCCCGTGACCGCCACGCGCACGGCCCCGGCCGAGATCGCCGACAGACCCGCCCACCGCGACGGCAACGTCCTGCGCTGGCTCGCCGCCTACACCGCCTCGATGACGGGCGACAGCGTCTACTACATCGCCCTGTCCTGGGCGGCCGTACAGGCCGGTTCGCCCTCGCAGGCCGGAGTGGTCATGGCGGTGAGCGCGCTGCCCCGGGCCCTGTTGATGCTGGGCGGGGGAGTGATTGCCGACCGGCTGGGGCCGCGCAGAGTCGTCATAGGCAGCGACGTGGTGCGCTGCGCCGCCGTGTTCGCGGTGGCCGGGCTGCTGTACTTCACCACTCCCGGTCTGTGGCCGCTGGCCGTGCTCGCCCTGGTCTTCGGCACTGTCGACGCCGTGTTCATGCCGGCGGTGGGCGCCCTTCCCGCGCGCGTGACGAGCCGGGGGCAGCTCGCGCGCGTGCAGGGCATGCGCGGCCTCGCCATCCGCTTCGCGAGCGTCGTCGGCGGCCCGCTGGGCGGGCTCGGCGTCGCGGTAGGGGGCGAGGCGGCCGCGTTCGGCCTCGCGGGGCTGCTGATCGCGGTGTCGGTGCCGCTGCTGATGGCCGTACGGATGCGGGAACTGCCCGCCGACGACACGGCACCCGCGCGCGGCGACACGGCCTGGCGCGACCTGGTGGGTGGTCTCGCCTACATCCGCCGGCACCGGGTCCTCGCCCCGCTGATGCTCGCCATCGCCCTCGGCGACCTCGGCTTCGTCGGCCCGCTCAACGTCGGCCTGGCCCTGCTGGCCGACGAGCGGGGCTGGGGCGCCTCCGGAATCGGCTGGGTGCTCGCCGGGTTCGGCGTCGGCGCGGGCGCCGCGTCCCTGCTGCTGACCGTGCGCGGGCGCCTGCCGCACGCCGGGCAGGTGGCCGGGTACGCCATCCTCGCGGGGTCGGTCGCGATCGGTGCGCTGGCCTACGCTCCCGGTGTCCTCGCGGCGGCCGGCGTCGCCCTGCTCGTGGGCCTGCTCGCCGGGCTCAGCGGCACCATGTGCGGCGCCCTGCTCCAGACCCAGGCCGACCCCCGCTACCTGGGCCGCGTCACGGCCGTCTCCGGTCTCGTCAGCCTCGGCCTCGCCCCGCTCAGCATGCCGGTGTCCGCCGCGGCCATCGGCGCCTGGGGCGCCGGACCGGTCTTCGTGGGCAGCGCGGTGGTGTGTGGGCTCGGCGGGGTGATCGCCCTGGGCGTGCCGGGTCTGCGCCGCGCCGAGCTCCCCCAGTGACCGGCGTCGCCGAAGTGCCGGGACGGGTCCTCGGATGCGGGTCCTCGGATGCCCGACTGCTTGGCTTCGGCCAGCTTGGCGATGTCGCCGTCCGTCTCCGGTCTCGTCAGCCTCGGCCTCGCCCCGCTCAGCATGCCGGTGTCCGCCGCGGCCATCGGCGCCTGGGGCGCCGGACCGGTCTTCGTGGGCAGCGCGGTGGTGTGTGGGCTCGGCGGGGTGATCGCCCTGGGCGTGCCGGGTCTGCGCCGCGCCGAGCTCCCCCAGTGACCGGCGTCGCCGAAGTGCCGGGACGGGTCCTCAGATGCCCAACTGCTTGGCCTCGTTCAGCTTGGCGATGGCGTCCTGGTCGCCGTCCAGCTCGACCTTCGCGGCGCTCTGCCGGCCGTACACGAACAGCAGCAGCTCCGACGGTTCGCCCGTCGCCGTCACGACCGGCGTGCCCTTGTGGGCCACGGCCGTCTGGCCGTCGGGGCGGCGCAGCACCAGGCCGGTGGGGGCGCTGCGGCCCACCAGGCGGGCGGAGCGCTCCAGCCGGGACCACAGGGCGTCCTGGAAGACCGGGTCGAGTTCGCGTGGCGTCCAGTCCGGCTGGGCGCGGCGGACGTCCTCCGTGTGGACGTAGAACTCGATCGTGTTCGACGCCTCGTCGACCTGCTTGAGCTGGAAGGGCGAGAAGCGCGGCGGCCCCGTGCGGATGAGCTGGATCAGCTCCTCGTACGGCTTCCCGGCGAACTCCTCCATCGCCTTGTCCAGCCGCGGAGCGAGCGGCTTGATCAGGATGCCGGCGGCGGCGTCCGGGCGGCGCTCGCGCACGACCACGTGCGCGGCCAGGTCACGGGTCGTCCAGCCCTCGCAGAGGGTCGAGGCATCGGGACCCTCGGCCTCCAAGAGGTCGGCCAGAAGAAGTCGTTCACGCTTGGCGAAGGTCGACATGGAGTCAGCCTACGACCGCCCACCAGGTCCGCCCAGTGGACGGTCACCGAGAGTTGTCAGTCGCGCGCGGCACAATGGCAGGCATGACCACGAGCACGCCCCGCCGGCCCAGCCGACTGGACCCCGAGATCGCCGCGCGCCTCAAGCGCAGCGCCGACGGGCTCCTGCCCGCCATCGCCCAGCAGTACGACACCGGAGAGGTGCTCATGCTCGGCTGGATGGACGACGAGGCGCTGCATCGCACGCTCACCACCGGCCGCTGCACCTACTGGTCGCGCAGCCGCCAGGAGTACTGGGTCAAGGGCGACACCTCCGGCCACTTCCAGCACGTCAAGTCCGTCGCCCTCGACTGCGACGCCGACACCGTGCTCGTCAAGGTCGACCAGGTCGGCGCCGCCTGCCACACCGGCGCGCGGACCTGCTTCGACGAGGACGTGCTGCTCAAGGACGGCGACGCCGATTCCGGCGCACCGGCCTCGGCTCAGTAGGGTCGGCCGCCATGGACCTCGAGACCTTCCGCAAGCTCGCCACCGACCGCCGTGTCATCCCGGTCACCCGCAAGCTCCTCGCCGACGGCGACACCCCGGTCGCGCTCTACCGCAAGCTCGCCGCCGAGCGCCCCGGCACCTTCCTGCTGGAGTCCGCGGAGAACGGCCGGTCCTGGTCCCGCTACTCGTTCGTGGGCGTACGCTCCGCGGCCACGCTCACCGCGCGCGACGGCCAGGCCCACTGGCTCGGCGCCCCGCCCGTCGGCGTCCCCGTCGAGGGCGACCCGCTCGCCGCGCTGCGCGCCACCATCGAGGCCCTGCACACCCCGCGCGACCTCGCCCACGACCTGAACCTGCCGCCCTTCACCGGCGGCATGGTCGGCTACCTCGGCTACGACATCGTGCGCCGCCTGGAGAAGATCGGCCCCGGCGAGCGGGACGACCTGAAGCTGCCCGAGCTGACCATGCTGCTCACCAGTGACCTCGCCGTCATGGACCACTGGGAGGGCTCCGTCCTGCTGATCGCCAACGCGATCAACCACAACGACCTCGACACCGGCGTCGACGAGGCCCACGCGGACGCCGTCGCCCGCCTCGACACCATGGAGGCGGACCTCTCGCGCGCGGTCGCCCAGCCCCCGGCCGTGCTGCCGCCCTCCGAGCTGCCCGAGTACACCGCCCTGTGGGGCGGCGAGGACTTCCAGGCTGCCGTCGAGGACGTCAAGGAGCGCATCCGGGCCGGGGAGGCCTTCCAGGTCGTCCCCTCCCAGCGCTTCGAGACGCCGTGCACGGCGAGCGCGCTGGACGTCTACCGGGTGCTGCGGGCGACCAATCCCTCGCCGTACATGTACCTGTTCCGCTTCGACGGCTTCGATGTCGTCGGCTCGTCTCCCGAGGCCCTGGTGAAGGTCGAGGACGGGCGGGCCATGGTCCACCCGATCGCCGGCACCCGGTGGCGCGGGGCCACCCCGCAGGAGGACCAGGCCCTCGCCGACGAGCTGCTGGCCGACCCCAAGGAGCGCGCCGAGCACCTGATGCTGGTCGACCTCGGCCGCAACGATTTGGGCCGGGTCTGCGAGCCGGGTTCCGTCGAGGTCGTGGACTTCATGTCCATCGAGCGCTATTCGCACGTGATGCACATCGTCTCCACGGTCACCGGACGCGTGGCGCCGGGCCGCACCGCCTTTGACGTCCTCACGGCCTGCTTCCCGGCCGGGACCCTCTCCGGCGCCCCCAAGCCGCGCGCGATGCAGATCATCGACGAACTCGAACCGTCCAGGCGCGGCCTGTACGGCGGCTGCGTCGGCTACCTCGACTTCGCGGGCGACTCCGACACCGCCATCGCCATCCGTACGGCCCTGCTGCGGGACGGCACGGCCTACGTCCAGGCGGGCGCGGGCATCGTCGCCGACTCGGACCCGGTCGCCGAGGACACCGAATGCCGTAACAAGGCGGCGGCGGTACTGCGCGCGGTGCACACGGCGAACCGGCTCGGGTGAACCCGCCGGCCGCTTCATCTGAACCCCGGGTGACCGATCGCCGGGGGTTCGGGTGATAGTGGAGTACGTGACTGCCGTACCGCACCCCCGTTCCGAAGCCCCCGCCGCCGCCCGGGCCGGCCGGATGAGCCTCGCCGTCGCCCTGCTGTGCGGGGCGCTCGGCGCCGCCGTGGCACTCCTCGCCACCCGGCAGCGCTGGTCGGAGGGCACCGTGACGGTGGCCGGCGGCCCGTTCCCGCTGATCGCCAAGGGCAGCGACGTCACCGGCGTCCCCGCGGCCCTCGCCATAGTGGGGCTCGCCGCGCTCGTCGCCGTCTTCGCCGTCCGCCGGGCCGGCCGCCTCATGGTCGCCGCCCTGCTCGCGCTCTCCGGCGCGGGCACCGTCGCCGCCGCCCTGCTCGGCGCCTCCGACAGCTCCGCGCTCGACGAGAAGGCCGCCCAGGCCTCAGGAGACACCGCGGCCACCGTCGACGCCCTCAGCCACACCGCCTGGCCGTACGTCGCGGCCGTCGGCGGTGGTCTGATCCTGCTCGCCGGACTGCTGGCCCTGCGCTACGGCAAGCTGTGGCCCGGCATGTCCGGCCGCTACGAGCGCGGTGGCGCCCCCAGGCCGCGCCGCAGCACCCGGGCCGCCGACCCCGACCGGCCCGAGGAGATCTGGAAGGCCCTCGACCGGGGCGAGGACCCGACGGGCGCATGACCCACGCCGCGTCCTGACCCCCGATCACCGCACCCGCACGCGTGCGGGACAATGACACCGAGCCACCGGCTCACCCACGTACGACACGTACACAGCAACGAGGAGCAAGCAATGGCGGGCAGCAGCCACGGTCACACCCCGGCCGCCTGGACCGGTGTCACGATCGCCTTCATCGGGTTCTGCGTCTCCGGCGCGTTCATGGTGCTGGCCGAGCCCGCGGGCTTCTGGGCCGGCCTCGGCGTCGTGGTCCTCGGCGGGATCGTCGGCTGGATCATGAGCTCGATGGGGCTCGGCCAGCCGAAGGACGCGCACAAGGCGCTGCTCACGTCGCAGGAGCGGGAGCCGGCGAGCGCCCAGAGCTGAGCCTCGTACGACCGCGCCGAGGGGCGACCCGGGCACCGATGGGTGCCGGGGGACGCCCCTCACGCGTGTCCGCGGGGCACAATGCATGACGTGAACGCCGACAGCACGAGGGCGACCGACCGCCAGGGCACGCCCCGGCCCGGCGCCCTGTCCGCCCGGGCGGCCGTACCGGTGGGCATCCTCGCGGCCGTCGTCGGCGCCTTCGCGTACGTGGGCGCGGTGGACCCCAATGAACCCGGCCACTACCCCGCCTGCCCGCTCCTGGAGTACACGGGCCTCTACTGCCCCGGCTGCGGCGGTCTGCGCAGCGCGCACGCGGTGGTCCACGGGGACTTCCTGGCGGCCCTCCAGGACAACGCGCTCGCTGTCGTCGGCTACGCGCTCTTCGCCGTGCTGTGGACCCTCTGGCTGATCCGGTCGGTGCGCGGGCGCCCGGTCCGGCTCGATCTGTCGCCGGTGCAGCTGTGGACCGCGGGGGCGCTGCTGCTGGCCTTCACCGTTGTCCGGAACCTGCCCTTCGGTGGCTGGCTGCACCCTTGATCAACTGGTGAATGTCCAGGTAATGGGACCGCCGTCAACCGGATGCGAGGCCGACGCCCAGCTCCGGATACCATCGCAGTGACCACCGTTTCCGTACGGCTTCACAGGCCACCGTCCGAAAGGGGGCCGCTCGCGTGAGTGTGCTCGACGAGATCATCGACGGAGTCCGTGCCGACCTCGCGGAGCGGCAGGCGCGCGTCAGCCTCGACGAGCTCAAGGAGCGCGCGGCCAAGGCACCCGCGGCGAAGGACGGGGTCGCCGCCCTCAGGGGCGACGGCGTCAAGGTCATCTGCGAGGTCAAGCGGTCCAGCCCCTCCAAGGGCGCGCTGGCCGCCATCGCCGACCCGGCCGGACTCGCCGCGGACTACGAGGCGGGCGGCGCGGCCGTCGTCTCCGTCCTCACCGAACAGCGCCGCTTCGGCGGCTCGCTGGCCGACCTGGAGGCCGTCCGCGCCCGCGTGGACATCCCGATCCTGCGCAAGGACTTCGTCGTCACGTCGTACCAGCTCTGGGAGGCCCGCGCCTACGGCGCCGACCTGGTGCTGCTGATCGTCGCGGCCCTCGACCAGCCCGCCCTGGAGTCCCTGATCGAGCGCTCGGTGTCCATCGGCCTCACGCCGCTGGTCGAGGTGCACGACGAGGACGAGGTCGAGCGCGCGGTGGACGCCGGAGCCAAGGTGATCGGTGTCAACGCGCGCAACCTGAAGACCCTCGAGGTCGACCGCGGCACTTTCGAGCGCGTGGCCCCGGAGATCCCCGACAGCATCGTCAAGATCGCCGAGTCGGGCGTCCGCGGCCCCCACGACCTCATCGCCTACGCCAACGCCGGCGCCGACGCGGTCCTGGTCGGCGAGTCCCTCGTCACCGGCAAGGACCCGAAGACCGCGGTCGCCGACCTGGTGGCGGCGGGCGAGCACCCCGCGCTCCGGCACGGCCGCGGCTGATCACCCGCTAGGCTGACCCCGATGACTCTCACCGTGACCACTGTGGACCGGTATGCCCGCCTGGCGCGCGGCTGCCGCCCCCGGGGCTGCCGCGCCCCGGCGCGTCGCGTGCACGGCCGCAGGGTCAGGTACGTCATCGGTGACGAACCGGGACAGGTCAACGGCCGTCGATGGCAGCGCCCCTTCAGGGGCGCGGGGCTCTGTTTGATTTGCGGCTACCGCCGCGCAGGCGCGACAAGCCACAGCCGGCCGTCAGCCGACTGACAAAGCCCCGCCCCCACGGCGATTAGTGAACTCCACAAACTCACCGTGAGGTATCCGCATGCCCAGCACCTTCTTCATCCCCGACCCGGAGGGTCAACTCCCCAGCCCCGAAGGCTACTTCGGGGCGTTCGGCGGCAAGTTCATCCCGGAGGCCCTCGTCGCGGCGGTCGACGAGGTGGCCGTCGAATACGACAAGGCCAAGCACGACCCCGAGTTCGCCCGGGAGCTCGACGACCTGCTGGTCAACTACACCGGCCGGCCCAGCTCCCTCACCGAGGTCCCCAGGTTCGCCGAACACGCGGGCGGCGCACGGATCTTCCTGAAGCGGGAAGACCTCAACCACACCGGCTCCCACAAGATCAACAACGTCCTCGGCCAGGCCCTGCTCACCAAGCGGATGGGCAAGACCCGGGTGATCGCCGAGACCGGCGCCGGCCAGCACGGCGTGGCGACGGCGACGGCCTGCGCGCTCTTCGGCCTCGACTGCACCATCTACATGGGGGAGATCGACACCGAGCGCCAGGCCCTCAACGTGGCCCGGATGCGCATGCTCGGCGCCGAGGTCATCGCCGTGAAGTCCGGCAGCCGCACCCTCAAGGACGCCATCAACGAGGCGTTCCGCGACTGGGTCGCCAACGTCGACCACACCCACTACCTGTTCGGTACGGTCGCCGGCCCGCACCCCTTCCCCGCGATGGTCCGCGACTTCCACCGCGTGATCGGCGTCGAGGCCCGCCGCCAGCTCCTGGAGCGCGCCGGCCGGCTCCCCGACGCCGCCATCGCCTGCGTCGGCGGCGGCTCCAACGCCATCGGCCTCTTCCACGCCTTCATCCCCGACACGGACGTACGCCTCATCGGCTGCGAGCCCGCCGGGCACGGCGTGGAGACCGGCGAGCACGCGGCCACCCTCACCGCCGGCGAGCCCGGCATCCTGCACGGCTCCCGCTCCTACGTCCTCCAGGACGACGAGGGCCAGATCACCGAGCCGTATTCGATCTCGGCCGGTCTGGACTACCCCGGCATCGGGCCCGAGCACTCCTACCTCAAGGACAGCGGCCGCGGCGAGTACCGCGCGGTCACCGACGACGCCGCCATGCAGGCCCTGCGCCTGCTGTCGCGCACCGAGGGCATCATCCCGGCGATCGAGAGCGCCCACGCGCTCGCCGGCGCCCTGGAGGTCGGCCGCGAGCTGGGCGAGGACGGGCTGATCGTCGTCAACCTGTCCGGGCGCGGCGACAAGGACATGGACACGGCCGCGCGCTACTTCGGCCTCTACGACACCGACGCCGAGGTCGCCGCCGACGCGGACGCCGACACCGCCGAGATCGAGGGTGACGCCAAGTGAGCGGAAACATCCAGCTGTTGACGGACACCCTGAACGCCGCCAGGTCCGAGGGCCGCTCCGCCCTGATCGCCTATCTGCCGGCCGGGTTCCCGACCGTGGACGGCGGCATCGAGGCGATCAAGGCCGCCCTCGACGGGGGAGCGGACGTCGTGGAGGTCGGGCTGCCGCACAGCGACCCCGTCCTCGACGGTCCCGTCATCCAGACCGCCGACGACATCGCCCTCAAGGGCGGGGTCAGGATCGCGGATGTCATGCGTACCGTCCGCGAGGCGCACGCGGCCACCGGCAAGCCGATCCTCGTCATGACGTACTGGAACCCCATCGACCGCTACGGCGTCGAGCGCTTCACCGCCGAGCTGGCGGAAGCGGGCGGCGCGGGCTGCATCCTGCCCGACCTGCCGGTCCAGGAGTCGGCGCTGTGGCGCGAGCACGCCGACAAGCACGGGCTCGCCACGGTCTTCGTGGTCGCGCCCAGCAGCAAGGACGAGCGGCTCGCCCAGATCACCGCGGTGGGCAGCGGCTTCGTCTACGCCGCCTCGCTGATGGGTGTCACGGGCACCCGGGAGTCCGTGGGCACGCAGGCGCAGGACCTGGTGGAACGCACCCGGGCCACCGGCACCGAACTGCCCGTCTGCGTCGGCCTCGGCGTCTCCGACGCCGCGCAGGCCGCCGAGGTCGCCGGCTTCGCCGACGGCGTGATCGTGGGCTCGGCCTTCGTCAAGCGGATGCTGGACGCACCCGACGACGCGGCCGGTGTCGAGGCGGTGCGCGCGCTCGCCGGTGAGCTGGCGAAGGGCGTGCGCGGGACGGCCTGACCAGGCCGGATCAACCAAGCGGGATTTCATACAGGTCCCTCTTAAGGGTGGACCTGGGGCCGGGGAGGCGCGCTGCGCCTCCCCGGTTCGTTCTGCGGGTGTGAGCGAAAAGAATCGTGACGGAAAGCGGACCGCCCGGGAGCGGCTGGCGGTCGAGCGGGAGAAGCAGAAGGCGGCCGACAAGCGGCGCCGCGCGCTGATCGTCGGCGCGAGCGTCGTCTGCGTGCTGGGACTCGCGGCGGTGGTCGGAGTCGTCGCGGCGAACGCCGGCAAGGACGACAGCAGCGACGCGGGACCGGTGGTGGGTCCCTCCGGAGCCCAGGGCAAGGACGGTCTCGCGATCCCGGTGGGCCAGGAGAACGCCAAGTCCACGCTCACGGTCTGGGAGGACTTCCGCTGCCCGGCCTGCAAGTCCTTCGAGGACGCCTACCGCTCGACGATCCACGAGCTGACGGACGCCGGCCAGCTGAGGGTCGAGTACCACCTGGCGACGATCATCGACGGCAACATGGGCGGCACCGGCTCCCGCAACGCGGCGAACGCCGCGGCCTGCGCCCAGGACGCCGGGAAGTTCACGGCGTACCACGACGTGCTGTACGAGAACCAGCCGCCGGAGGTCGACGACGCCTTCGCCAAGAACAGCAAGCTCTTCGAGCTCGCCAAGAAGGTGAAGGGCCTGGACACGCCCGCCTTCCGCAAGTGCGTCGAGGACGGCACCCACAACAGCTGGGTGGAGAAGTCCAACGACGCCTTCAAGAAGGGCGGCTTCAGCGGTACACCGACGGTCCTGCTGAACGGCAAGAACATCTACCAGGACCAGACGATGACCCCGGCCAAGCTGAAGCAGATGGTGCAGGAGGCCGCCAAGAGCTGAGCGCGCCGCCTGTTATGGACCCGTAGCCGGGCTGCTTGCCATCGCTGCCGCCCGGCAGGGTAGCGTCGACCTTGCCATGGAACTTGCCTACATTCCCAGCCCGTCGCGCGGGGTGATCCACCTCGGTCCCATTCCGCTGCGCGGCTACGCCTTCTGCATCATCCTCGGTGTCTTCGTAGCCGTCTGGCTCGGCAACAAACGCTGGATCGCCCGGGGCGGGCGGTCCGGCACGGTCGCCGACATCGCGGTCTGGGCCGTGCCGTTCGGGCTGGTCGGCGGGCGCCTCTACCACGTGATCACGGACTACGAGCTGTACTTCAGCGAGGGCCGTGACTGGGTGGACGCGTTCAAGATCTGGGAGGGCGGGCTCGGCATCTGGGGCGCCATCGCGCTGGGTGCGCTGGGCGCCTGGATCGGCTGCCGCCGCCGGGGCATCCCGCTGCCCGCGTACGCCGACGCCGTCGCCCCCGGTCTCGCCATCGCGCAGGCCATCGGACGCTGGGGCAACTGGTTCAACCAGGAGCTGTACGGCCGGGCGACCGACCTCCCCTGGGCCCTGAAGATCACGTCCTCGACGGACGGCCGGGTGCCGGGTACCTACCACCCGACGTTCCTCTACGAGTCGCTGTGGTGCATCGGTGTCGCGCTGCTGGTGATCTGGGCCGACCGCCGCTTCAAGCTCGGGCACGGGCGGGCGTTCGCGCTGTACGTCGCCGCGTACTGCGTGGGCCGGTTCTGGGTCGAGTACATGCGCGTCGACGACGCCCACCACATCCTCGGACTGCGGCTCAACAACTGGACCGCGCTGATCGTCTTCCTGCTCGCGGTGGTCTACATCGTGGTGTCGGCGAAGAAGCGGCCCGGCCGGGAGACCGTGGTGGAGCCCGGCGCCTCCGACGCCGGAGCCGAAGCGGAGGCCGAAACCGCCCCCGAAGCGGAGGCGGACGCCGACGCCGACACCAAGGACGCCGACGCGAAGGACCACGACGCGAAGGACGCCGATCCCGATCCCGATCCCGATCCTGATCCCGAGGTCGAGAACGACGAGGTCAAGGACGAGGCCGGGTCGGCGACGAAGAAGACCTGAGGCTCGGTTCCACTCGGACGAGGGCGCCCGGAGTTTTCCGGGCGCCCTCGTCGTGTTCGAGCCGGGACGGGCCGGGACGGCGCCGGTCAGCGCCGGCGTGCCAGCGACAGGGTCCGCTGGGCCGCCGCCACCACCGCCGCGTCGATGAACGTTCCGTCCTGAAGTGCCTGCGCGCCCCGGTCCGCCGTGGCCGCCTTGATGATGGTCTCCGCCTGTTCGAGCTCCTCCTCCGTGGGGAGGTAGACCCGTTCGATCACCGGGAGCTGGCGTGGATGGATGGCGGCCCGGCCCAGGAAACCCAAGGTGCGGCCGTGCGCGCAGGACGCGATCAGGCCCTCCAGGTCACGGATGTCCGGGTGGATCGACTGGGACGGCGGCGGCAGGCCCGCCGCCCGCGCGGCCACCACCACGCGGGAGCGGGCCCAGTCGAGGCCCGCGTCACCGCGTACGCCCAGGTCGGCCCGTAGGTCTGCCTCGCCGAGGGAGACGCCGTGGAGGGAGGGGTGGGCGGCGGCGATGGCGTACGCGTGCTCGATGCCGAGGGCCGATTCGATCAGGGCGTGCAGCGGGGTCCTGCCCGGCGCGACGGGCGGGACGGTCTGGGCGAGGTGGATGACCTGCTCGGCGGAGGTCACCTTGGGCAGACGCAGGCCGGACAGCCCAGGGAGCGCCGCCAGCGCGGCGAGGTCCCGCGCCGCAGGCGGCGTGTCCAGGGCGTTCACCCGGACCTGGACGGGCACGGGGTGGTCCGGCTCGCAGAGCAGCTCGGCGGTGGCCTCGCGGGCGTAGTCCTTGCGGTCCGGGGCGACTGCGTCCTCCAGGTCGACGATGACGACGTCCGCACCGGACAGCAGGGCCTTGGCCACCACCCGAGGGCGGTCGCCGGGCGCGTACAGCCAGGTCAGCGGGTAGGTGCCGGTCTTCTGCGGGGGCGTCACAGGGCGCCCTCCGCACGCAGGGCCGTCAGCTCGGCGGGGGTCAGGCCCAGGTCGGTGAGGATCTCGTCCGTGTCCGCGCCGTGCGGGCGGCCGGTCCAGCGGATCGTGCCGGGGGTGGCCGAGAGCCGGAACAGCACGTTCTGCATTCGGAGCGGGCCCAGCTCGGGGTCGTCGACGGTGGTGATCGTGTCCAGCGCCGCGTATTGCGGGTCGGTCATCACCTCCCGTACGTCCTGGATCGGGGCCACCGCGGCCTCCGCCTTCTCGAAGGCCGCGAGGACGTCGACGCGGGTGTGGCGGGCGATCCAGTCGCCGACCGCCTTGTCGAGGACGTCGGCGTGGCGAGCCCGGTCGGCGCCCGTCGCGAACCACGGCTCGTCGATCAGGTCGGGTCGCCCCACCAGGTGCATCACCCGCTCGGCGATCGACTGGGCCGAGGTGGAGACGGCGACCCAGGTGCCGTCGGCGGTGCGGTAGGTGTTGCGCGGGGCGTTGTTGGCGGAGCGGTTGCCGGTGCGTTCCTGGACGTAGCCGAGCTGGTCGTACCAGGTCGCCTGGGGCCCGAGCGCCAGCAGCATCGGTTCGATGAGAGCCATGTCGACGACCTGACCCTCGCCGGTGCGCTCGCGGGCGGCGAGGGCGGTCATCACGGCGTACGCCGTCGCCAGACCCGCGATCGAGTCGGCCAGGCCGAAGGGCGGCAGCGTCGGCGGCGCGTCCGGTTCGCCGGTGAGCGCGGCGAAGCCGCTCATCGCCTCGGCGAGGGTGCCGAAACCGGGGCGGTGGGCGTAGGGGCCGAACTGGCCGAAGCCGGTGATACGGGCGAGGACCAGGCGGGGGTTGGCGGCGGCCAGCTCCGGCCAGCCGAGGTCCCATTTCTCCAGGGTGCCGGGGCGGAAGTTCTCGATGACGACGTCCGCGGTCGCGACCAGGCGCAGAAGGGTGGCGCGACCGCCGGGCTTGGAGAGGTTGAGCGTGATCGTCCGCTTGTTCCGGCCGAGCACCTTCCACCACAGGCCGACGCCGTCCTTCGACGGGCCGTGACCGCGGGAGGGGTCCGGCTTCTCGGGGTGCTCGACCTTGATGACCTCCGCGCCGAAGTCGCCGAGCATCGTGGCGGCGAGCGGGCCGGCGAAGAGCGTGGCCAGGTCGAGGACGCGGATACCGGTCAAGGGGGCCTTGGCCGACTCGGTCATGACGCGTACCGCTCGTCGATCTCGGGGCGGTACGGCATCGACACGGTGGCACCCTCGCGCTGGACCGACAGCGCGGCCGCCGCCGACGCCCACTTCAGCGCTTCCGGCATCGGGCGTCCCTCGCCGAGCGCCACCGCGAGGGCGCCGACGAAGGTGTCGCCGGCGCCGGTCGAGTCGACCGCGGTGACCTTCGGCGCGGGGACCGTCAGGGGATCGGCGTCGCGGCCGGCGTACAGGCTGCCGGCGGCGCCCAGGGTGACGACGACCTCGGGCACCCGGTCGAGCAGTGCGGTGGCGGCCTCGCGGGGGTCGGTGCGGCCGGTGAGGGTGGTGGCCTCGTGCTCGTTGGGGACCAACAGGTCGATGGTGGCGAGGAGTTCGTCCGGGAGCGGCTGCGCGGGGGACGGGGTGAGGACCGTACGGACGCCGTGCCGGTGGGCCGCCTGGGCGCCGGCGAGCACCGCGGCCAGCGGGATCTCCAGCTGGAGCAGCAGGATGTCGGCGGCGGCGATGACGCCCTCGTCGCCCGGGCTGAGGTGGTCCAGGGTGCCGTTCGCGCCGGGGATCACCACGATCGCGTTGCCGCCCTGGTCGTCCACGACGATGTGCGCGGTGCCGGAGGGGCCCTCGACCGTGCGCAGGTCGTCGGTGTCCACGCCGGAGTGTTCGAGGGTGGAGCGCAGCCGGGTGCCGAACGGGTCGTTGCCGACGGCGCCGATCATCGAGACCATGCCGCCCGCGCGGGCGGCGGCGATGGCCTGGTTGGCGCCCTTGCCACCGGGGGTCGTACGGAACTCCCGGCCGGTCACGGTCTCGCCGCGCTGTGGGGCCTTCTCGACGTAGGTGACGAGGTCCATGTTCGTGCTGCCGAGCACGACGATGTCGGTCATGGGCGGGCTGCCTCCAGGGGGGTGAGCCGGTGGGCGAGGTCGTGGGTGAGGCGGGCGGGCGCGTCGAAGCCGGTGCCGTTGAAGTCGGCGACGGAGGTGGCGAGGCGGTTCTTGAGGGGGGCCGTCCAGTGGTGGGGGAGCGCGGCGGGGGACCCGGCGAGGAGGGCGGCGACGCTGCCGGCCGTGGCACCGTTGGAGTCGGTGTCCCAACCCCCCGACACGGCACGGCAGATGGAGCCGGTGAAGTCGCCGTCCGCGTGGGTGAGGGCGGCGGCGATCAACGCGGTGTTGGGGATGGCGTGCACCCAGTGGTGGGTGCGCGCGTACGTGGCGTGGAGTTCGTCGACGACCGTGTCGAAGTCCTCGTGGGTGCGGGCCAAACGGATCGCGTGGTCGACGGCCCGGGCGAGGCGGGACCTCGGGGGGATCACCATGAGGCCGGTGCGCAGACAGGTGTGGATGTCGGCGGAGCCGGTCGCCGCCCGCGCGATGACGGCGGCCGTGAACATCGCCGCGTACACGCCGTTGGCGGTGTGCGTGAGGGTGGCGTCGCGATGGGCCTGATCGGCCGCGGCGGCCGGGTCGCCGGGGTTGGTCCAGCCGTGCACGTCCGCGCGGATCAGGGCGCCGATCCATTCGCGGAAGGGGTTGCGGTGGCGGGCCGTGTGCGGGGGTTCGATGCCGAGCAGGAGGTTGCGGCAGGCGATGCGTTCGGCCGTGAAGGTGCGGCCGGCCGGGAGCTCGTCGAGCCAGAGGCGGGCCACGTCGGTGGTGGTGAAGTCGCTGCCGTGGCGACGCAGCAGCAGGAGGTTGAGGAGCGGGTAGTTGAGGTCGTCGTCCTCGGGCATCCCGTCGATGTTCTCGGCGAGGGAGGTCGTCGCCGAGCGGCGGTTCCAGGGGTGGGCGGCGAGGAGTTCCTCGGGGACTCCCTTGGCCGTGAAGTACGTGCGCAGGGGCCAGTTGCCGGTGGAGCCCGCCAGCCGGCGAATCGCTTCGAGGGGCAGCTTCTCCACGGGCTTGCCGAGCAGACAGCCGACCGCCCGGCCCAGCCAGGCGGCCTCGTAGTGGTGCGGGGTGGGCGCGGCCGGGGTGGGCTCGGGCCAGGACGGACAGCTTGCCCTGATCCTCGCCAGGTCGGTGGGTTCGCTGTCCGCCAGCCTGCTCGGCAGGTCCGCCAGTTCGTCCAGCAGGTCCTCGGCCAGAGTCCGCAGGTAGCGTGACGCGGGGTGCGGTGACGCGCCCGCGCGCGTGGGCGCCTCGGTGCCGCCCGCCGCTCTCCAGCGCGCCGCGATCGCCGACGGCTCCCGGCCGTCCAGGGCCGCCTGCCGCAACTCGTGGCCGATCAGGTCCTCCGGCTGGACCCAGGTCAGTCGGAGCATCCTCGGCCCCCCAGCGCGGTGAACGCCGCCTCGTGCGCCCGGCGCCGGCGTACGTCCCGTTCGTGGATCTCCCTCGTCACCTCGGTCAGCGTGCGGGCCGGCTCCCCCAGGTCGAGGCGGCTGGCCTCCGCGACCGCCTTCGACCAGTCCTGCGGGACCGGTGAGCCGAGCGCGCCGGCCAGAGCACCGGCCATCGTGGCGATCGAGTCGCAGTCGCGGCCGTAGTTCACCGCGCCCAGGACCGCCCGGCGGTAGTCGCCGTCCGCGATCAGCACCATGGCCAGGGCGATCGGGAGTTCCTCGATGGCGTGCAGCCGGGAGGGGCGACGGGCACCGAGGGAGGGCCGGCGGTAGTCGGGGCCGACCGTGTCGTACGGGGTGACGGCCTCTCGGAGCGGAGCGAGGGCCGACTCGAACTCGGTGTGGTCGCCCGCCACTTCGCAGACCTTCTCGATCGCTGCCCTCGTGCCGTCCTTCGCCAGGGACAGACAGCTCTCCACGACCTTGGCCGGAGTCGCCCCCGGGGCGCATGCCGCGGCCACCGCCGCCGCGAGGACGCCCGCCGCCTCACGGCCGTACGACGACTGATGGGCGCCCGCGATGTCCAGCGCCTCCGCGTACGCGCCCCGCGGGTCGGCCGCGTTGACCAGGCCCACCGGGGCCATGTACATCGCCGCCCCGCAGTTGACGATGTTGCCGACGCCTGCCTCCCGCGGATCCACATGGCCGTAGTGGAGGCGCGCGACCAGCCATTTCTCGGCCAGGAAGACGCGCTGGAGGGGGAGGGCCTCCGACTCCAGCTCCGGGATCCAGCGCGGGTTCGTCATCAGGTCCGGGACCAGGTGGTCGGCGATCGCGTACGCGTCGAGGTGGTCGCGGACCTGCGCGTAGACCCGGATCAGCGCGTGCGTCATCAAGGTGTCGTCGGTGACGTGCCCGTCGCCCTTGTGGTACGGCGCGATGGGGCGGGCCGTGCGCCATGCGTCGCCGTTCCAGGGGCCGACGATGCCGTGCACCCGGCCGCCGTGGCGCTGAAGGATCTGGTCGGGGGAGTAGCCCTCCACCGGGCCGCCGAGGGCGTCCCCGACCGCCGCGCCGACCACGGCGCCGGTGATCCGCTCGTCGAGACACGGACCACTGCTTTCTTGTGCTTTGGGCGTCATGCCCCGAATCATCCTCCTGGTCGGGCCGGTTGTGTGGCTTCCAGCAGTTCGGCGAGTTCCACCAGGTCGGTACCGGTGAGGCGGGGGAGTGCACAGCCGGAGAGGGTGCGGCAGGTGTCCCGCCAGGACGCCGGGATCGACGTACCGCCGCCGAGCGTCCCGGTCAGCGCGCCCGCCAGGGCCGGTGCCGAGTCCGCGACGCGGGACAGGCACGCGGCGGCGGGGACGGCCTCGGCGATACGGCCGTGCGCGGCGACCGTGAGGGCGAGGGCGACCGGGACGGTCTCGGCGGCGGCGATGCCGTAGCTGTAGACGTGGTCGACGATCTGGTGTTCGAGGAGCGGGATCAGCGCGAAGGCGCTGTCGGCGTCCTGCGTGAGCCGCAGCGCGTGCCGGGCGTTGCGGCCGATCTCCGTCTCCTCGGGGAGCTCGGCGAGTGCCGCGGCCACGCAGGTCCCGGCGTCGGCGCCGGTCAGGGCGAGCGCCACGGCCGCCGCCATCGCCCGCGCGCCGTGTACGCCGTCGCCGTCCTGGGTGTAGCGGGCGTCGAACTCGGCGAGGTCGGCGGCGGCGTGCGGGTCGCCCGGGTGGGCGACGGCGAGGACGCAGGCGCGTACGCAGGCGGCGTCGTCGAAGTAGTGCGGGTTGTCGTGGCCGGTCGCGGGTGGGCGCAGGCCGGTGGCGAGGTTGCCGAGGCCGGCGCGGACGGAGATGCGGGCGCGCAGGGGGAGGATCGCCGACTCGACCTCGGGGGCGCGGTCGGCCGCGGCGGCCACCTCGCTGGCCACGGCGTTCCAGGTCAGGTCGATCGCGGCCCGGGTGCGGCGCTCCCGGCTGAGGTCGCCCAGGGCGGTGTCGTCGCCGGCGCGCAGGAGTGCCTCGGCTGCGAAGGCCGCCCATTCCGCGTCGTCGGAGGGGCCCAGGCGCAGGGGTTCCGGGGGCTGGTTCAGGGCGAGGGGGAGGGGGAGGGTGGTGGTGGCGTTGTGCTCGGCGAAGGTGTCGAGTTCGCGGGTGAGCCTTCGTGTCCACTCGGGCATGCGGGCGGCTCTGTGGCGGGCTGCCGGCCAGCCGGCGGCGTCGCCTGCGGCTAGGCCCAGGAGGAGGCCGGTGATGCGTTGTCCGGCCTCGGCTTCGCCTTCGGCCGGTTGTCTCCGACCCGCACCGCCCGTGCGGCTTTCGTCGTCGGGTGCGGGTGGCCCCGGTGGGGGGTGTTCGCCGTTGGCGGGTGCGGGTGGTGTGGGCTGTTCGTCGTCGGCGGGTGCAGGAGGTGCCGGTGTGGGGTGGCCGGTGTCCGTGGTCAGGGGTTCGGTCGGGTGGGTGAGGGGGGTCGGGGCCGGCTCCGGGGGTGCCGCGATCGGGGTTCCCTCGTCCAAGGGGATGGGCGGCGTCATCGGCGTACTCCTTCGCCCGGGACCGCGGCCTCACCCGATACGGCTCCCCCCGCCCCCCACTTCCCGCCCTCCCCCGGCACCAGTAGCTCTGCCACATCCAGCACGTGGTGCCCGGCCATCGACGGCAGGCAGCTTCCCCGGGCCGGTCCGATCGCCGCCGCCCACTCCGCCGGGATCGAGGACTCACCGAGCGTCGCCCCGGCCAGTGCCCCCGCGACCGCCGCCGTCGTGTCCGCGTCGCGGCCCATGTTGACGGCCGTCAGGACCGCCTGGACGAAGTCGCCGTCCGCCGCCGCGTACGCCCCGAAGGCCAGGGCGACCGCCTCGGGGGCCAGGTCGGTCCAGGGGTAGCCGCCGATGACGACCGCGGAGCGGACCGCGCGTTCGCCGCGGTGGGCCACCGCCACGGCCCGGCGCAGCGAGCGGGCCGTCCAGGAGTCGTCCGGGACCACCGCCAGCGCGGAGGCCACCACGGCGATCGTCGGCGCTCCCGCCATCGCCGCCGCCACACCCGCCGCCACCGCCTGGCCGCCGTAGATGCCCTCGCCGTCATGGCTCACCGAGCCGTCGATCGCCACCAGCCGGGCCGCCTCGGCCGGGCGGCCCGCCGCGAAGACGCCGAAGGGCGCCGCCCGCATGGCGAGACCGTCGCTCCAGGCGTGCCGGTGCTGGGCGGAGATGGGGGCGGCCAGGCCCCGGCGGAGGTTCTCCAGCGTGCCGCGCTCGCTGAAGCCGGCGCCCCTGAACGGACCCTCCGCCCGGTCCGCGATCCACTCGTGCCAGGCCGTCTCCACATGGGCGGCGGTGAGTGCCGAGCCGTGCCGGGCGAGGAGGAGTCCCGAGAAGATCGCGTACTCGGTGTCGTCCGTGCCGGAGGGGTTGTCGGTGACGAAGCCGGTGATACGGCCCCAGCGGGCGCGGATCTCGGAGGGCTTCATGTTCTCCGCCGGGGCGCCCAGCGCGTCGCCGACCGCCAGGCCCAGCAGTGCGCCGCGTGCCCTGCCGCGGAGTTCGGCGGCGTCCCCGGGCGCCGGGACCGAGGGGATGCAGGCGATCGATGGCATGCGCGGCCTCTCCTCCGTGGGCTCCGCCCAGGGTGCGGAGCCCCTTGCGGATATGTCCCACCGTCGGCGGTTGACCTGAGCCTCGGAAGCCCTGGTGTCACCCGGTCGACATTTGTGCGGGCCCCTACACGAATGAGCGTTCTAGAGGAAAACCGCAGGTTAGCCCAGCCTTTCCTTGCTGGCGAGCAGGAATTCGGAGGCGTAGATTTGGTGTTGTCGAAGAATAGAACGCGTCTAAAGACAGCCTTACCTGATCTTCTGGGGGACCTTCATGGCCATCATCGAGACCGAGGCGCCACTGCACGAGGCGCACCGGGACAACCACACCCACCGCGATGTGAACGGCGGCTGGCTGCGGCCCGCGGTCTTCGGTGCGATGGACGGGCTGGTCTCCAACCTGGCCCTGATGACCGGCGTCGCGGGCGGTGCGGTCAGCCATCAGACCGTCGTGCTGACCGGTCTCGCGGGGCTCGCCGCCGGCGCCTTCTCCATGGCGGCCGGCGAGTACACCTCCGTCGCCTCCCAGCGTGAGCTGGTCGAGGCCGAGCTGGACGTCGAGCGCCGGCAGCTGAGGAAGCACCCGGAGGACGAGGAGGCCGAGCTCGCGGCGCTCTACGAGTCCCGGGGTGTCGAACCGGAGCTCGCGCGGGCCGTCGCCGGGCAGCTCTCCCGCGATCCCGAGCTGGCCCTGGAGATACACGCCCGCGAAGAGCTCGGCATCGACCCCGGCGATCTGCCGTCGCCGCTGGTCGCGGCCGTCTCGTCGTTCGGTTCGTTCGCGCTGGGCGCCCTTCTGCCCGTACTGCCGTATCTGCTCGGCGCGACCGCGCTGTGGCCGGCCGTGCTGCTCGCGCTCCTCGGACTGTTCCTCTGCGGTGCCGTCGTGGCCAAGGTGACCGCGCGGACCTGGTGGTACAGCGGGCTGCGGCAGCTCGCCCTCGGTGGCGCCGCGGCCGGTGTGACGTACGCCCTGGGTGGTCTGTTCGGAACGGCCGTAGGATAGCTGGGCTCGCACTTATGCGTTGGGCCGCATAAGTAGCCGTTACTCGCTGGTTTCGGATGCATGACCAGCGGGCATGAGCCGTAAGCGCTGGGGGCAATGAAGCCTGCGGCACACTCGCGGGGTCGGCGACGACGCCTTCCCTGCCCCTCGGATCGTCGGACATCGACCTGTCCTGCTCGGTCCCCACATACTTCGAGCCATGTGCGCGGAACCCCTGCCGCAGCCCGTGGTGTCCGCATGATGGAACGGATTATCCCGCTTCCCGAGAACCGCCCCATCATGTAACCTGCACGAAATTTTGCACTCACGCAGAGGGCCAACGTCGTCCCTCGGCAATCTGCATATGCCACATGACGACGACGGGAGAGCCGATGCGTACGCCGCGCCAGCCGTCCCAGCACTCCGCGAATGGCCAGAACTGGTCGTTCATGGATGCTCGCCCTGCTGCGCAGGGTATGTACGACCCCCGCAACGAGCACGACGCCTGTGGCGTCGGCTTCGTGGCCACCCTCACCGGCGAGGCGAGCCACACGCTGGTCGAGCAGGCGCTCACCGTTCTGCGCAATCTCGAACACCGCGGCGCCACGGGCTCCGAGCCCGACTCGGGCGACGGCGCGGGCATCCTCTCCCAGGTGCCGCACGCCTTCTTCAGCGAGGTGGCCGAATTCGAGCTCCCCGAGGCCGGTGCGTACGCCGTCGGTATCGCCTTCCTGCCGGAGGACGGGACCCAGGACGCCGTCTCGCAGATCGAGACGATCGCGTCCGAGGAGGGTCTGACCGTCCTCGGCTGGCGTGAGGTGCCCGTCGCTCCCGAGCTGCTCGGTGCCACGGCCCGCTCGACGATGCCCGTCTTCCGTCAGGTCTTCGTCTCGGACGGTTCCTCGAAGGACATCGCCCTCGACCGCAAGGCCTTCGTGCTGCGCAAGCGCGCCGAGCGCGAGGCCGGTGTCTACTTCCCGTCGCTGTCGGCCCGCACCATCGTCTACAAGGGCATGCTGACCACCGGCCAGCTGGAGCCCTTCTTCCCGGACCTGTCCGACCGCCGCTTCGCCTCGGCCATCGCGCTGGTCCACTCGCGCTTCTCCACGAACACCTTCCCGTCGTGGCCGCTGGCGCACCCGTACCGCTTCGTCGCGCACAACGGTGAGATCAACACCGTCAAGGGCAACCGCAACTGGATGCGCGCCCGTGAGTCGCAGCTGGTCTCCGACCTGTTCGGACCGGACGGCAAGGCGCTGGAGCGCATCTTCCCGGTGTGCACCCCGGACGCCTCCGACTCCGCGTCCTTCGACGAGGTGCTCGAACTCCTGCACCTGGGTGGCCGTTCGCTGCCGCACTCCGTGCTGATGATGATCCCGGAGGCGTGGGAGAACCACGACTCCATGGACCCGGCCCGGCGCGCCTTCTACCAGTTCCACTCCACGATGATGGAGCCCTGGGACGGCCCGGCCTGTGTCACCTTCACCGACGGCACCCAGGTCGGCGCCGTGCTCGACCGTAACGGCCTGCGCCCCGGCCGCTACTGGGTCACCGACGACGGCCTCGTCGTCCTCGGCTCCGAGGTCGGCGTCCTCGACATCGACCCCGCGAAGGTCGTCCGCAAGGGCCGCCTCCAGCCCGGCCGCATGTTCCTCGTGGACACCGCCGAGCACCGCATCATCGAGGACGACGAGATCAAGGCGGGCCTCGCCGCCGAGCAGCCGTACGGCGAGTGGCTGGAAGCCGGCGAGATCGAGCTCTCCGACCTGCCCGAGCGTGAGCACATCGTGCACACCCACGCCTCGGTCACCCGCCGCCAGCAGACCTTCGGCTACACCGAGGAGGAGCTGCGCGTCATCCTCGCGCCGATGGCCAAGGCCGGTGCCGAGCCGATCGGCTCGATGGGCACCGACTCGCCGATCGCCGCGCTGAGCGACCGCCCGCGTCTGCTCTTCGACTACTTCACCCAGCTGTTCGCGCAGGTCACCAACCCGCCGCTGGACGCCATCCGCGAGGAGCTCGTCACCTCGCTGAACTCCTCGCTGGGCCCGCAGGGCAACCTGCTCGACCCGACGGCCGCCTCCTGCCGCTCGGTCACCCTGCCCTTCCCGGTGATCGACAACGACGAGCTGGCCAAGCTCATCCACATCAACGCCGACGGCGACATGCCCGGCTTCAAGGCCGCGACCCTGTCCGGTCTGTACCGGGTGCACGGCGGCGGCGACGCGCTGGCCGCGCGCATAGAGGAGATCTGCGCCGAGGCCGACGCCGCCATCGACAACGGCGCCCGGCTGATCGTCCTGTCGGACCGCCACTCCGACGCCGAGCACGCGCCGATCCCGTCGCTGCTGCTCACCGCGGCCGTCCACCACCACCTCATCCGCACCAAGCAGCGCACCCACGTGGGCCTGCTGGTCGAGGCCGGCGACGTCCGCGAGGTCCACCACGTCGCGCTGCTCATCGGCTTCGGCGCCGCCGCGGTCAACCCGTACCTGGCGATGGAGTCCGTCGAGGACCTGGTCCGGGCCGGTACCTTCCTGCCCGGCATGGAGTCCGAGAAGGCCATCCGCAACCTGATCTACGCCCTCGGCAAGGGTGTTCTGAAGGTCATGTCCAAGATGGGCATCTCCACCGTCGCCTCCTACCGCGGCGCCCAGGTCTTCGAGGCCGTCGGTCTCGACGACGCCTTCGTGGAGAAGTACTTCAACGGCACCGCCACCAAGATCGGCGGCGTCGGCATCGACGTCATCGCCAAGGAGGTCGCCGCCCGCCACGCGAAGGCGTACCCGGCGAGCGGCATCGCTCCGGCCCACCGCGCCCTCGACATAGGCGGCGAGTACCAGTGGCGCCGCGAGGGCGAGCCACACCTGTTCGACCCGGAGACGGTCTTCCGCCTCCAGCACTCGACGCGTGCGAACCGCTACGACATCTTCAAGAAGTACACGGACCGCGTGAACGAGCAGTCCGAGCGGCTGATGACGCTCCGCGGGCTGTTCGGCTTCAAGTCCGACCGGCAGCCGATCTCCATCGACGAGGTCGAGCCGGCTTCCGAGATCGTCAAGCGCTTCTCCACCGGCGCCATGTCGTACGGCTCCATCTCCAAGGAGGCGCACGAGACCCTCGCCATCGCCATGAACCAGCTGGGCGGCAAGTCCAACACCGGTGAGGGCGGCGAGGACCCGGACCGGCTGTACGACCCGGCCCGCCGGTCGTCCATCAAGCAGGTCGCCTCCGGCCGCTTCGGTGTGACGTCCGAGTACCTGGTCAACGCCGACGACATCCAGATCAAGATGGCCCAGGGCGCCAAGCCCGGCGAGGGCGGCCAGCTGCCCGGCCACAAGGTCTACCCGTGGGTCGCCAAGACGCGTCACTCGACGCCGGGCGTGGGCCTGATCTCCCCGCCGCCGCACCACGACATCTACTCCATCGAGGATCTGGCCCAGCTGATCCACGACCTGAAGAACGCCAACCCGCAGGCCCGCATCCACGTGAAGCTGGTCTCCGAGGTCGGCGTCGGCACGGTCGCGGCCGGTGTGTCCAAGGCCCACGCGGACGTCGTGCTCATCTCCGGCCACGACGGCGGCACCGGCGCCTCCCCGCTGACCTCGCTGAAGCACGCGGGCGGTCCCTGGGAGCTCGGCCTCGCCGAGACCCAGCAGACGCTGCTGCTCAACGGCCTGCGCGACCGGATCGTCGTACAGACCGACGGCCAGCTGAAGACCGGCCGTGACGTCGTCATCGCCGCGCTGCTCGGCGCCGAGGAGTTCGGTTTCGCGACCGCGCCGCTCGTCGTCTCCGGCTGCGTCATGATGCGCGTCTGTCACCTCGACACCTGCCCGGTCGGCATCGCCACCCAGAACCCGACGCTGCGCGACCGGTTCACGGGCAAGGCCGAGTACGTCGTGAACTTCTTCCAGTTCATCGCCGAGGAGGTCCGTGAGATCCTCGCCGAGCTGGGCTTCCGCACCATCGAGGAGGCCGTCGGCCACGCCGAGACGCTGGACGTCACGCGGGCCGTCGACCACTGGAAGGCGCAGGGCCTGGACCTGGAGCCGCTGTTCCACGTGCCCGAGCTGCCCGAGGGCGCGGTGCGCCACCAGCTGATCGAGCAGGACCACGGCTTGGAGAAGGCGCTCGACAACGAGCTCGTCAAGCTCGCCGCCGACGCGCTGGCCGCGGACTCCGCGACCGACGCCCAGCCGGTGCGCGCCCAGGTCAAGGTCCGCAACATCAACCGCACGGTCGGCACCATGCTCGGCCACGAGGTGACGAAGAAGTTCGGTGGCGCGGGCCTGCCCGACGACACCATCGACATCACCTTCACCGGCTCGGCCGGCCAGTCCTTCGGCGCCTTCCTCCCGCGCGGTGTCACGCTGCGCCTGGAGGGCGACGCCAACGACTACGTCGGCAAGGGCCTCTCCGGCGGCCGGGTCATCGTCCGCCCGGACCGGGGCGCCGACCACCTCGCCGAGTTCTCGACGATCGCGGGCAACACCATCGCGTACGGCGCGACCGGCGGCGAGCTGTTCCTGCGCGGTCGCACGGGAGAGCGGTTCTGTGTCCGTAACTCCGGCGCGACGGTCGTCTCCGAAGGCGTGGGCGACCACGGCTGCGAGTACATGACCGGCGGTCACGCGGTGGTCCTGGGCGAGACGGGCCGTAACTTCGCGGCCGGTATGTCCGGTGGCATCGCGTACGTCATCGACCTCGACCGGGACAACGTCAACGTCGGCAACGTCGGTGCCGTGGAGGCCCTCGACGACACCGACAAGCAGTGGCTGCACGACGTGGTCCGCCGGCACCAGGAGGAGACCGGCTCCACGGTCGCCGAGAAGCTGCTGGCCGAGTGGGACACCGCGGTCGAGCGCTTCAGCAAGATCATCCCCAGCACGTACAAGGCAGTGCTCGCCGCCAAGGACGCCGCCGAGCGAGCCGGTCTGACCGAGACCGAGGTCACCGAGAAGATGATGGAGGCGGCGATCAATGGCTGACCCGAAGGGCTTTCTGAACCACGGGCGCGAGGTCGCCAAGTCCCGCCCGGTCGAGGAGCGCAAGAAGGACTGGAACGAGGTCTACGTCCCCGGCTCCCTGCTGCCGATCATCAGCAAGCAGGCCAGCCGCTGCATGGACTGCGGCATCCCGTTCTGCCACAACGGCTGCCCGCTCGGGAACCTGATCCCCGAGTGGAACGACTACGCCTACCGCGAGGACTGGACGGCGGCGTCCGAGCGCCTGCACGCGACCAACAACTTCCCGGAGTTCACCGGTCGCCTCTGCCCGGCCCCCTGTGAGTCGGCCTGTGTGCTCGGCATCAACCAGCCGGCCGTCACCATCAAGAACGTCGAGGTCTCCATCATCGACAAGGCGTGGGACGCGGGCACCGTCGCCCCGCAGGCCCCGGAGCGCCTGTCCGGCAAGACCGTCGCCGTCATCGGCTCGGGCCCGGCGGGCCTGGCCGCGGCCCAGCAGCTGACCCGGGCCGGCCACACCGTCGCCGTCTACGAGCGCGCGGACCGCGTCGGAGGCCTGCTCCGGTACGGCATCCCCGAGTTCAAGATGGAGAAGCGGCACATCAACCGCCGTATCGAGCAGATGCGCGCGGAGGGCACCCGCTTCCGGACCGGCATCGAGATCGGCAAGGACCTCAAGGCCACCGATCTGAAGAAGCGGTACGACGCGATCGTCATCGCCGCCGGCGCCACGACCGCCCGTGACCTCCCGGTCCCCGGCCGCGAGCTCAAGGGCGTGTACCAGGCGATGGAGTACCTGCCGCTGGCCAACAAGGTCCAGGAGGGCGACTACGTCACCACCCCGATCTCGGCCGAGGGCAAGCACGTCGTCGTCATCGGCGGCGGCGACACCGGCGCCGACTGCGTGGGCACCGCCCACCGCCAGGGCGCGGCCTCGGTGACCCAGCTGGAGATCATGCCGCAGCCGGGCGAGGACCGGGCGCCGCACCAGCCGTGGCCGACCTTCCCGATGCTGTACAAGGTCACCTCCGCGCACGAGGAGGGCGGCGAGCGGGTCTACTCCGTCTCCACCACCCACTTCGAGGGCGACGAGGACGGCAACGTCCAGTGGCTGCACCTCACCGAGGTGGAGTTCATCGACGGCAAGCTGACCCCGAAGCCGGGCACCGAGCGCAAGATCCCCGCCCAGCTGGTGACGCTGGCGATGGGCTTCACCGGTACCGACCGCGAGAACGGCCTGGTCGAGCAGTTCGGCCTGGACCTCGACGAGCGCGGTAACATCGCCCGCGACGCCGACTTCCAGACCAATGTGCCGGGCGTCTACGTCGCCGGTGACGCGGGCCGCGGCCAGTCGCTCATCGTGTGGGCCATCGCGGAGGGCCGCTCGGCCGCCCGCGGCTGCGACCGCTTCCTGACCGGAGCGAGCGACCTGCCGGCCCCGATCCGGCCGACGGACCGTTCGCTGATGGTCTGACGGCACAAAAGATGACCTGACGGTCATCCACAGAACGTCCCGTACAAAGGCGTACGGAACACAGACGGCGCCTGCCCCACAGTCCCCGACCGGACGACTGGGCAGGCGCCGTCACCTTTGCCGGCAGGCTCTACGGCACCCGGAACGTCTCCCCGTACACCCGCCACTCCAGCGGCGTCCGCAACCGGAGGTTCCCGTCGTACAGGAACCGCCGCTGGGCCGTGTCGATGCGGGTGGTGTCGGTGCCGGGACGTTTCTCCCGCATGGCCGTGCGGCGGATGTCGAGGAAGATGTCCAGGTACGCCTTCTCCGAGCCGCCCTGGGACGGGGAGTCCGCCTCGCGCAGGGCGCGTTCCCGCAGGGCGTAGAAACCGTCCCCGTCGATGCCGGGACCGTGGAAGACCATCGCGTCGAAGTAGATGAACTGGCCCAGCGTGCCGAGACCGTCGAGCTTGGCGAGGCGGACGGCCGGGTCGAAGTAGGCGCGGTCACGCTCGGCGAGCTGCGCCTGCTGGAAGTCCGGCCGTTCGGCCTCCGCCTTCCAGGCCGCCGTGAAACCGGGGTCGAGGCCCTCGTGGGAGTCGGAGCCGTCCACCGCGCGCAGGGCGGGCAGATAGCGGGCGAGCCCGTTGTCCGGGTGGTCGTCGGTGTAGCGCTCGACCAGCGTGAGCAGGTCGTGGGTGCCGGTGCAGAAGCCGATGATGCCGGCCGTGTAGCCCTGGCCGTCCCCGATGTCCTCGATGTAGCCGTAGGCGCGGCGCCAGTCCAGGGTCGAGTTCTCGGCGGAGGAGACAAGTTGCTGGGCCAGCTCCCTCTTCGCCGGGTCGGCGAGACCCGGCGGCAGGCTCGCGATCACCTCGTCGTCCGCCGCCCGCTCCCGCTCGGCGCGGCTCTTGGCGTCCTGGCGGGAGGACTGCTGCGCGGTGGCCATGGGGGGCTCGGCCGGGCTCTGAGCGGAGTCGGTGGGGAGGAGGAAGTACACGGAGGCGGTGATCGCCACGGGGACGGCCGCGAACAGCAGGATTCCCCTACGTCTCACTGGACCGCTCCGTTCCCCGTCAGCTCCGCCACCTTGGCGAACGCGACCACCGTCAGCAGCACCAGTACCCCCGCACAGACGACCGTCTGGATCAGCGCCCGGCGCGGTCCGCGCGGGACGTACGCGTAGGCCAGCGTCACCGCCGCACCCGTCAGCAGGCCGCCCAGGTGACCCTGCCAGGAGGTGAGGCCGGCGGAGAGCAGCAGCCACAGGAGCAGGAACGCCATGAACCGGTTGACGGCGCCCAGGTCGGCGCCGACCCGGCGGGCGAGGACGTAGTACGCGGCGCCCAGGCCGAAGATCGCGCCCGACGCCCCGACCGTCTCGACGTTCACGCCGGTGAGCAGCAGCACGGACACCGAACCGCCCAGCGTCGACAGCAGATAGAGGGCGATGAACCGGACCCGGCCCAGCATGGGCTCCACGACCCGGCCGAGCTGCCACAGCGAGACCATGTTCATCACGACGTGCAGCAGCCCGAAGGTGCCCTCGGTGGGCGGCAGATGCAGAAAGCCGCTCGTCAGCAGCCGCTCCCACTGCCCGGCGACCACACCCTCGGCATGGAAGTCCGCCGGGTACCCGGGCTGGTAGACGTAGTAGCCGCCGTCCGGCCCGACCAGCCGGGCGCTGACCATCGCGAACCGGTCCAGGATCTCCGGGCGCACCACCTCGGCCAGATAGGCGAGCACGTTCAGCCCGATCAGCACCGAGGTCACCAGCGGTGCCGCGGCGATCCGCCCGCCGACGACCGTCCGGGCCTGCCGCACCGACCGGGAACCCTCCCGCACGCACTCCACGCACTGGTGGCCGACGGCCGCCTCCCGCATGCAGTCCGGGCAGATGTACCGCTCGCAGCGGGTGCAGCGAACGTGGGACTCCACCTTCGTATGGCGGAAGCAGGTGGTGACGGCGGACTCGGTGGACTCGGACTCCACGGCCGGCTCCTCTGGGGACGGGACGAAAGATGAGCCGGTGGGGACGGCGACGGACAAAAATATCGAACGCCTGTGGACGGAGGGAGGGGAGGGGCCGGTGGTGTCGTAATCTCGGCACCCGGTGTGAGGCCCTAGGGGGAGAGAGTATGGCGGCGATCAGTCTCAGCAAGATGGAGGAGACCGCGCCCGCGCTGGTCAGCCTGTACAAGAGCGCCGGGGTGTCGCTGCACAAACACGGGCTCGGCGGGGTGCGGGCCGCGGTCTATCTGGTGGTCGACTACTCCGGTTCGATGAAGCCGTACTACAAGGACGGCAGCGTGCAGGCGCTCGCCGACCGGGTGCTCGGCCTGTCGGCGCACTTCGACGACGACGGGACCGTGCCGGTGGTGTTCTTCTCCACCGACGTCGACGCCGAGACCGAGATCGCGTTGGCCGACCATCAGGGGCGGATCGAGCGGATCGTGTCCGGGCTCGGGCACATGGGCAAGACCAGCTACCACCTGGCCATGGACGCCGTCATCGACCACTACCTCGACAGCGGCTCGCAGCACCCCGCCCTGGTCGTCTTCCAGACCGACGGCGGCCCGATCAACAAGCTCGCCGCCGAGCGGTACCTGTGCAAGGCGGCCCCGCTTCCGCTGTTCTGGCAGTTCATCGGGTTCGGGGACGCCACCAGCAAGCAGTTCGACTTCCTGCGCAAGCTCGACGAGCTGGCCGTCCCGGACAAACGGGTGATCGACAACGCCGGGTTCTTCCACGCCGGTTCGGATCCGCGGACCGTCTCCGACGCCGAGCTGTACGACCGGCTGGTCGAGGAGTTCCCGAAGTGGCTGGTGGCGGCGCGGGCGCAGGGGATCGTACGGCCCTCCTGACCGGGAGGTTCGGCCCGTCGGCCCTGTTGGCTCAGCCCCTACCGCCGTGTAACCCTGAGGTGATCCGGCGGGAAGGCGACGACGTATGGACGGCGCACGAACGGGGAACGAGGCGGCGGCGCGGCGGTCCGCGCCGCCGGGCAAGGGCGAGCGGGTCGCCGACTGGGCCGACGGGCGGCTCGGGCTCTACGCGCTGGCCAAGGCCAACATGCGCAAGGTCTTCCCGGACCACTGGTCGTTCATGCTGGGCGAGGTCTGCCTCTACAGCTTCCTGGTGCTGATCCTCACCGGCGTCTACCTCACCCTGTTCTTCGAGCCGAGCACCGCCGAGGTCGTCTACAACGGCACCTACGAGCCGCTCAACGGCGTGCTGATGACCAGGGCGTACGAGTCCACGCTCGACATCAGCTTCGATGTGCGCGGCGGGCTGCTGATCCGGCAGATCCACCACTGGGCGGCGCTGGTCTTCGTCACCGGCATGCTGGTGCACATGATGCGGGTGTTCTTCACCGGCGCCTTCCGCAAGCCGCGCGAGCTGAACTGGGTGTTCGGCTGGACGCTGCTGATGCTCGGCATCATCACCGGCCTGACCGGCTACTCCCTCCCCGACGACCTGCTCTCCGGCACGGGCCTGCGGTTCGCGCACGGCGCGATCCTGTCCATCCCGATCATCGGGACGTACGCGGCGTTCTTCCTCTTCGGCGGGGAGTTCCCCGGGGAGGACTTCATCGCGCGCCTCTACCCGATCCACATCCTGCTGCTGCCCGGGATCATGCTGGCGCTGGTGGCCGCCCATCTGATCCTGGTCTTCTACCACAAGCACACGCAGTACCCCGGCCCCGGACGCGACCAGAAGTCCGTCGTCGGCATGCCCTTCCTGCCGGTGTACATGGCCAAGGCGGGCGGCTTCTTCTTCCTGGTCTTCGGTGTGCTCGCGCTCATGGGCGGCGTCGCCAGCATCAACCCGGTGTGGGCCTTCGGGCCCTATCGCCCCGACCTGGTGACCACGGGCGCTCAACCCGACTGGTATCTGGGCTTCTCCGAGGGCCTGATCCGGGTGATGCCGGGATGGGAGCTGAACGCCTGGGGCCACACGCTGGAACTGGGCGTCTTCATCCCCTTCTCGCTCTTCCCGCTGATCCTGCTCGCGCTCGGTCTGTATCCCTTCCTGGAAGCCTGGATCACCGGCGACAGACGCGAGCACCACATCCTCGACCGGCCGCGCAACATGCCCGTGCGCACCGGGCTGGGCGCGGCCTGGCTGAGCCTGTACGCGGTGCTGCTGATCGGCGGCGGCAACGACATCGTGGCCACGCATCTGCATCTGTCCATCAACTCGATCACCTGGTTCGTGCGGGTCGCGGTGTTCGTGGTGCCGGTCGTCACCTACTCGGTGACCAAGCGCATCTGTCTCGGACTCCAGCGCCGGGACCGGGACAAGGTGCTGCACGGCAGGGAGACCGGCACCATCAAACGGCTCCCGCAGGGCGAGTACATCGAGATCCATGAGCCGCTCTCCCAGGGCGAGCTGTTCACCCTCACCCAGCACGAGGAGCATCCGCCGTACGAGATCGGCCCGCGGGTCGACGCGAACGGTGTCCGGCGGCGGGTCACCGTGCACGAGCGGGTGCGGGCGAGACTGGCGGAGGCGATGTTCGGTCCCCGGTCGCGCATCCCCAAGCCGACTGAGGAGGAGTACCGGGAGATCACCAGCGGCGATCACCACCACTGAGCACCGTGTCCCTGCACTCGTCCGGGCTGCCCCAGGAGGTGCGCAGGGCTCGGGCCTTGGTCAGCCACAGCGACAGGTCGTACTCCGCCGTGTAGCCGATCGCGCCGTGCAGTTGGAGCGCGGTGCGGGCGGTGGCGTACGCGGCCTCGCAGGCGGCGATCTTGGCGGCGGCGACATCGACCGGGTCCAGGGTGAGCGCGGCGCCGAGGACGAGGGGCCGGGCGAACTCCAGGCCGACCTTCGCGTCGGCGAGGCGATGCTTCACGGCCTGGAACGAACCGATGGGGACGCCGAACTGGGTGCGCTGCTTGACGTACGCGACCGTCCTGTCGAGCAGGGCGAGTCCGACGCCGAGAGCCTGGGCGCCGGTGGTGAGACGGGCGAGGGTGAGAGCGTGGGCGGTGGGCGGGTCGGCGCTGATCAGTTCGCCGCCGGGGGTGAGGGGGGTGAGGCGGCGGGCCGGGTCGAGGGAGGCGCGCACGGGGCCATGGCCGGGGGAGAGGTACAGCCCGTCGGGGGTGAGCGCGAGGAGGGTGGTGGCCGCGTCACCGTCCAGCGCGTACGGCGCCGTCCACGCCAGCGTCGCCATGACGTCCCCGGCCGCCAGCGCCGGCAGGAGCCGCTTGGCCGGGCCGGGGTCCGGCAGCCCGGCCAGCAGAGCCGCCGCCGTGACCGTCTCCACCAGTGGTCCCGGTACCGCGTGCCGTCCTAACTCCACGAAGGCGACGGCGAGTTCGACGGGCCGGGGGCCCATCCCCTCGTAGGCTTCGGGAACGGCCAGCGCGAACACCCCGGCCTCGGCGATACGGGACCACAGCGCACGACCACCGGCATGCTCGCCCCGGCTCCACGCCCGTACGACCGCCGGGGTGTCGGCCGCCGTCAGCATGGCGTCCAGGGAGTCGGCGAAGGCGCGCTGCGCGGTGTCGAGGAGGAATCTCATCAGCGTCGGCCCTTCGGCAGGCCGAGCAGGCGCTCGGCGATGATGTCGCGCTGGATCTCGTTCGTCCCCGCGTAGATGGGGCCGGCCAGGGCGAAGACATACCGCTGAGACCAGTCGGTGTCGGCCGGCTCGCCCTCGGCGCCGAGGAGGTCGAGGGCCGTCTCGTGCAGGGCGATGTCGTACTCCGACCAGAAGACCTTGTTCAGGCTGGACTCCGGGCCGAGCGACTCGCCGTCGAGGAAGCGGGAGGCCGCGGCGTAGGTGAAGAGCTGGTAGGCGCGGGCGCCGATCAGGGCGTCGGCCACCCGGCCCCGCGCGCCGTGCGGGCTGCCCTGGGACCGCCACAGACCGTGCAGACGGTCGGCGCTCGCGAGGAAGCGGCCGGGGGAGCGGAGCATCAGCCCCCGCTCGTTGCCCGCCGTCGACATCGCGATCCGCCAGCCCTGGCCGGGCGCGCCGATCACGTCCTGGTCCGGCACGAACACGTCGTCCAGGAACAGCTCGGCGAAGGCGGGCTTGCCGTCGAGGCGGGCGACGGGGCGGACGGTGACGCCGGGGGCGCGCAGGTCGAACATCAGGTAGGTCAGGCCCTGGTGGGGCTTCGGGGCGTCCGGATCGGAACGGAACAGGCCGAACGCGCGGTCGGCGAAGGCGGCGCGCGAGGACCAGGTCTTCTGGCCCGACAGCAGCCAGCCGCCGTCCGCGCGCACGGCCTTCGACCTGAGCGAGGCCAGATCCGAGCCCGCCTCCGGCTCCGACCAGGCCTGCGCCCAGATCACCTCGCCGGTCGCCATCGGCGGAAGCACACGGGCGCGTTGCTCCTCGGTGCCGTGGTCGAAGAGGGTCGGGGCCAGGAGGCTGACGCCGTTCTGACCGACGCGGCCCGGCGCGCCCGCCGCGTAGTACTCCTCCTCGAACAGCAGCCACCGCACGAGTGAGGCGTCCCGGCCGCCGTACGCCGTCGGCCAGTTCACCACCGACCAGCGCTCCTCGGCCAGCTCGGCCTCCCACGCCCGGTGCGCCGCGAAGCCCTCCTCGGTCTCCAGGGAGGGAAGCGGATCGGACGGCACATGCGCGCGCAGCCAGGCGCGGGCCTCGGCGCGGAACGCCTCGTCGGCGCCTGAGTGGACCAGGTCCACGGTCGCCCTCCCCCTCGGAGCCCTGCGGGTCTTCCCTAACAAGTGTTTGGTAGGTTAGCGTGCCGCTATGACAAACGTCGAGGCGCCGGCGTACGTTCCCGGGCACGGAGTGCTCCGCGGACGCACCGCCGTCGTCACCGCGGCGGCCGGTGCGGGCATCGGTGGGGCGACCGCGCGCCGCTTCCTCGAAGAGGGCGCCCGCGTGCTGATCAGCGACGCCCACGCCCGGCGCCTGAAGGAGTGCGAGGCGGAGCTGGCCCGGGAGTTCGAGGGCGCGGTCGCCTCCGCGGTGTGCGACGTCACCGACGAGGCGCAGGTGCGGGCACTGTTCGACACCGCCGTGCGGGCACACGGCCGGCTCGACGTCGTCGTCAACAACGCGGGCCTGGGAGGGACTTCGACGCTCGTGGACATGACCGACGAGCACTGGTCGAGAGTCCTCGACGTCACCTTGAACGGCACCTTCCGCTGCACCCGGGCCGCCCTGCGCCGCATGCGCGACACCGGCGGCGTGATCGTCAACAACGCCTCCGTCGTCGGCTGGCGCGCCCAGGCCGGGCAGGCCCACTACGCGGCGGCCAAGGCGGGCGTGATGGCACTGACCCGGTGCGCCGCGATCGAGGCCGCCGAGTACGGGGTGCGGGTCAACGCGGTCTCCCCGAGCCTCGCCATGCACCCGCACCTCGCCAAGGTCACCACCCCCGAGCTGCTGGAGGAACTGACCGCGCGCGAGGCGTTCGGACGCCACGCCGAGCCCTGGGAGGTGGCCAACGTGATCGTCTTCCTGGCCTCCGACTACTCCTCGTACATGACGGGAGAGATCGTCTCCGTCAGCAGTCAGCGCGCCTAGGACGACAATGGACCCGTGCCGACCAAGAAGAAGCCCCAGGTGACCGCCGCGGCCGCCCGGCGCCGCGAACTCCTCGAAACCGCCGCCGAGGTCTTCGCCGAGCAGGGCTACAACGCCACCACCGTACGCAAGATCGCCGACCACGCGGGCATGCTCGCGGGCAGCCTCTACTACCACTTCGACTCCAAGGAGTCGATGCTGGAGGAGATCCTGCGGACCTTCCTCGACGAGCTGTGGAACGGCTACGACGCCGTCCTGGAGGCCGAGCTGGGCCCGCGCGAGACGCTTCAGGCGCTGGTCACCGAGTCGTTCCGGGAGATCGACCGGCACCGGGCCGCCGTGGCGATCTACCAGAAGGAGAACCGCCAACTCGTGGCGCAGGAGCGGTTCGCGTTCCTCGCCGAGTCGCAGCGCAGGTTCGAGAAGGCGTGGCTGTCCACGCTGGAGCGCGGGGTCGCGGCCGAGGTGTTCCGGGCCGATCTGGACGTCCGGCTCACCTACCGGTTCGTGCGGGACACGGTGTGGGTCGCCGCGTCCTGGTACCGGCCCGGCGGACAGCACAGTCCCGAGGAGATCGCCCGGCAGTACCTGTCGATGGTGCTGGACGGGATCGCCGTACGCACCTAACCCACTGTTCCCATCCGGGAGTTGCCATGGCCGAGGCCTACATAGTCGAAGCGGTCCGTACGCCCGTCGGGCGGCGCGGAGGAGGGCTCAGCAAGGTCCATCCGGCCGACCTGGGCGCGCATGTGCTCAAGGAACTCGTCTCGCGGGGCGGTGTGGACCCGGTGGCCGTGGAGGACGTCGTCTTCGGCTGTCTCGACGCGGTCGGGCCGCAGGCCGGGGACATCGCGCGGACCTGCTGGCTGGCGGCGGGGCTTCCCGAGGAGGTGCCGGGGGTGACCGTGGACCGGCAGTGCGGGTCCTCGCAGCAGGCTGTGCACTTCGCCGCGCAGGGCGTGCTGTCGGGCACCCAGGACCTCGTGGTCGCCGGTGGGGTGCAGAACATGTCGATGATCCCGATCGCCTTCGCCACCCGGCAGGCCGCCGAGCCGCTGGGGCTCACCGCGGGGCCCTTCGCGGGCAGCGAGGGGTGGCGGGCGCGGTACGGGGACAAGGCGGTCAACCAGTTCGTCGGCGCCGAGATGATCGCCGCCAAGTGGGGGATCAGCCGGCGGGACCAGGAGGAGTTCGCGCTGCGCTCGCACCGGCGGGCGCTGCGGGCCGTTGACGAGGGGCGCTTCGAGCGGGAGGTCGTGCCCTACGGGCCGGTCGCCGTGGACGAGGGGCCGCGCCGGGACACCTCGCTGGAGAAGATGGCCGGGCTGAAGCCGGTCATCGACGGCGGCACGGTCACGGCGGCCTGTTCCTCTCAGGTCTCCGACGGCGCGGCGGCGATGCTGCTGGCCTCGGAGCGGGCAGTACGCGAGCATGGGCTCACGCCCCGGGCCCGGGTGCACCACCTCTCGGTGCGCGGTGAGGATCCCATCCGCATGCTCACCGCCCCCATTCCCGCCACCGCCCACGCCCTGAAGAAGACCGGACTGTCGATCGACGACATCGACCTCGTGGAGATCAACGAGGCGTTCGCGCCGGTCGTCCTGGCCTGGCTGAAGGAGACCGGCGCGGATCCGGAGAAGGTCAATGTCAACGGCGGCGCGATCGCGCTGGGCCATCCGCTGGGCGCGACCGGAGTGCGGCTGATGACGACCCTGCTGCACGAACTGGAGCGTACGGGCGGCCGGTTCGGGCTCCAGACGATGTGCGAGGGCGGGGGACAGGCCAATGTGACGATCATCGAGAGGCTGTGAGGCGCCGGCAGGTGTCCTCGGCCTCCTTCATGATCCGTTCCACCAGCTCCGCGCACGACGGCAGGTCGTCGATCACCCCGGCGACCTGCCCGGACGCCATCACCCCCAGATCCGTACGGCCGTCCACCATGGACGCCTTCAGCAGCATCGGGGTGTTGGCGGCGAGCAGGACCTGGCTCCAGGTCAGGTCCTTGCCGTGGCGGAGCGCGCGGCCGTCCTGGACCATCCGGCGCCAGGTCGTGCCGGACAGTCCGCGGTAGCCCGCCGCTCTGCGGATCGCCTGGAGGAGGGCCCTCGCCCGGCCGGAGCGCTCCAGGGCGTCGACCAGGTCCGTGCGCAGCATGCGGTGGGGCAGCCCGTCCACCGCTGTCGTGACCGTGACGTCCTTGACCGTCGCCGCCAGATACCGCGCCTTCACCGCGTCCGGCACCGTCGAGTCCGAGGTGAGCAGGAACCGCGTGCCCATGGCGATGCCGGCCGCTCCGTAGGCCAGCGCCGCGACCAGTCCCCGTCCGTCGAAGAAGCCGCCCGCCGCCACCACCGGTATCTCCACGGCGTCGACCACCTGCGGCAGCAGCACCGTCGTCGCCACCTCGCCGGTGTGCCCGCCGCCCTCCCCGCCCTGCACCAGCACCGCGTCCGCGCCCCAGGCGGCGACCTTCTCGGCGTGCCGCCGGGCGCCGACCGAGGGGATGACGACCACGCCCGCGTCCGTGAGCTCGGCCATCAGCTCACGGGACGGCGCGAGGGCGAAGGAGGCGACCCGCACGCCCTCGGCGATCAGGACGCCCACCCGGTCACCGGCGTCCGAGGCGTCCGCCCGCAGGTTCACCCCGAACGGCGCGTCCGTACGGGACTTGACCTCCCGTACGGCCTCCCGCAGCCGGTCGACCGTCATCGTCGCGGAGGCCAGAATGCCCAGCGCCCCGGCGTTCGCCGTCGCCGAGACCAGCCGTGGGCCCGCCACCCAGCCCATTCCCGTCTGGACGATCGGGTGGCGGACGCCGACCAGGCGGGTCAGGGGGGTCGGCATCATGCGGCGACCTCCCGGGCGCGGGTGTTGTCCGGGTCGATCACCTCGCGGATGAGGCGGAGTTCTTCCGCGGTGGGGGGCCGGGTCTGCGGCACCTCGGCCGGGACGGTCAGCTCGAAAGCCGTTGCCTCCTTCACCTGGTCCAGGGTGACGCCGGGGTGCAGCGAGAGCAGGCGCATCGTGTGGTCGGGGGTGGCGAAGTCGAAGACCCCGAGGTCGGAGACGACGCGTGGAATGCGGTGGTAGCGGGCGTCGCCCGCGTGGTCGTATCCGACGCCGCACACCATGTCGACCTTCTCGACGAAGACCCGCCGGGAGTGCTTCGGGATCCAGTAACTGGTGGGGTTGTTCAGCGTGTTGACCGGCGCTCCGCGCACCCCGAGCAGCTGGCGCTTCGGCTTCGCCCAGTCGCCGATGCAGGAGATGTTCTGGTTGCCGTACCGGTCGATCTGGCTCGCGCCCATCATCACGTGCCGTCGGCCGCCGGTGACCAGGGCGAGGTGCTGCCGGTACGGCAGCCAGCCCTCCACCGTGCCGTCCGGAGTGACGAGCATCGCCTCGCCGTCGGTCAGCAGCAGGTCCGGCGAGAAGGTGCGGCGCGCGAGCCGGGCGCCGGCGGACGGGATCAGGCCCATCGGGCTCGCCAGCACCTCCCCGTTGTCCCGCCAGGCCTCGGCGCAGGCGATCACGCAGTACTCGGCGCGGGTGACCTCCGTCATGAGCCCTCCCCGAGAGCCGCTTGGTACCTCTGCTCGTCCCCGCCGAGATACCGCTCCGCGAACTCCGGCCAGGGCGTGGTGGCGTACGTCTTCTGGAAGGCCTCGTCCCGGCCGTAGTCGGGGGCGCAGGACGTGAAGTGGGCGCCGTTCGGGGCCTCGACGACACCCGTCACCGTGTGCCGCTTGATCAGCAGCGACTGCGGGGGCGCCTCCTTCGTCAACTCGGCCGTGTCGACGATCCGTTCGCACGAGACATAGGCCGTGTCGGCGGCCTCGCAGAACAGGTCGTCGAAGTACGGGTCGGGCCCCAGATAGCGGCCGTTGCCCTGTTGGTCGGCCCGGCTGACGTGCACCAGGGCCGCGTCGAGACGCAGGGCCGGCATCGCGACGAACGTCTCCGCGTCGTCGTACGGCGATGTCACCGTGCGCAGACCCGGGTTGACCCGCATGACGTCCGAACCGATCCCCGCGCGCACCGGCAGGAACGGCAGCCGGTGGGCGGCGGCGTGCAGCCCCCACATGAACATCGCCTCGTCGATCTCCATCAGCTCGAAGGCGCCGCGCTCGCGGGCCGCGCGGTAGTGCGGTTCCAGCGGGATGGAGTCGAGGGTGACGAAGGCGGTGACCAGCTTCCGGATGCGTCCGGCGGCGGCCAGCATGCCGACGTCGGGGCCGCCGTACGAGACGACGGTGAGGTCGGTGACGTCGGAGCGCAGCAGCGCCCGTATCAGGGCCATCGGTTTGCGGCGCGAGCCCCAGCCGCCGATGCCGAGGGTCATGCCGCTGTGCAGCCGGGACACGGCCTGGTCCGCGGTCGTCGTCTTGTCGCTCACTCGGTCACCGTCCTCTGCGAATCTCTCCCGAACCCGTCCCTGACCCGGTCGGCCACTCCGCTCAGGCCCGCCTCGAAGGTGAAGCCCTGCTCGAAGCGGTAGCCGCGGCGGACGTCGACCGGGTCGATGCCGTTGATCGCGGCCTTCGCCAGACGCAGCAGCTGCCCGTCCTTCGCGGCGATCTCCCGCGCCAACTCCAGCGCGGCAGTGCGCAGTTCACCGCGCGGCACGACCCGCCACACCGAGCCGTGCGTGTGCAGCTCGGCCGCGGTCGCCGTGCGCGAGGTGTAGTACAGGGCGCGCATCAGGTGCTGGGGGACCAGCCGGGCCAGATGGGTGGCCGCGCCCAGTGCACCCCGGTCCAGCTCCGGCAGCCCGAAGGTGGCGTCCTCGCTCGCCACGATCGCGTCCGCGTTGCCCACCAGGCCGATGCCGCCGCCCAGGCAGAAGCCGTGCACCGCCGCGACGACCGGGACCTCGCAGTCGTAGACCGCGGCGAAGGCGTCCGCGCAGGCGTGGTTGACGCCGATCAGCGCGCTGTTCCCGTCCCGCTGCAACTCCTTGATGTCCACGCCCGCGTTGAAGCCGCGCCCCTCCGCCATGAGTACGACGCAGCGGACCAGCGGATCGCGGCCCGCCGCCCGCACCGCGTCGGCCAGGGCGAACCAGCCGGCCACCGGCAGGGCGTTCACCGGGGGGAAGTCGACCGTGACGACGGCGATTCCCGTCTGCTCGGACCCCTTTTCCGGGGACGAGGTGGAGACACCCATGGCCGCATCAGCTACCTTTCCACCAAACATTTGTTAGGTGGAGGGTAGCCGCGAATGGGGCTGGACGGAAAGGTAGTTGTCGTCACGGGGGGTACGCGGGGCGTCGGCGCCGGGGTGGCGAGGGCGTTCGCCGAGGCCGGCGCCACGGTCGTGACCTGTGCCCGCCGACCGCCCGAAGTCCCCCTCGCCGGGGCCGAGTTCAGGCCGCTCGACCTGCGCGATCCGGACGCGGTACGGGCCTTCTTCGCGGCCCTGCCCCGGGTGGACGTCCTCGTCAACAACGCGGGTGGCACACCGTACCGGCGGTTGACGGACGCGGATGCGGAGCGGCACGCGCGCGTGATCGAGCTGAACCTCGTGGCCCCGCTGACGGCGTCCCTGGCCGCCCACGAACAGTTGGAGCGTGTGCGGGGCTCGGTGGTGATGATCGGCAGCGTCAGCGGGGGCCGGCCGTCACCCGGGTCGGCGGCGTACGGGGCGGCCAAGGCCGGCCTGGAGAGCCTGGCCCGCTCGATGGCGGTCGAGTGGGCGCCGCGGGTCAGGGTCAACACGCTGGTCGTCGGCATGGTCCGCACCGAACTGGCCCACCTCCACTACGGCGGCGAGGACGGCATCGCGGGCGTCTCCCGGACCGTCCCGCTCGGCCGCCTCGCCGAACCGGCCGACATCGGCGCGGCCGCCGTCTTCCTCGCCTCGGACGCCGCCGCGTACATCAGCGGGGCGAGCCTGCTCGTGCACGGCGGGGGTGAGCGGCCCGCGTTCCTGGACGCCGCGACGGTCAACAAGGAGGCATGACATGAGCCGCATGTGTGAAGGACGGGTCGTCGTCGTCACCGGGGCGGGCCGCGGGCTCGGGCGCGCGCACGCGCTCGCGTTCGCGGCCGAGGGGGCGAAGGTCGTCGTCAACGACCTCGGCGTCGGGCTCGACGGCACCCCGGCCGCGGACAGCCCGGCCCGGCAGGTGGTCGACGAGATCCGCGCGGCCGGCGGTGAGGCCGTCGCGCACGGCGGCGACGTGGCGACCGGTGCCGGCGCCGCCTCCCTGGTGGCGGCCGCGGTGCAGACGTACGGCCGGCTCGACACGCTCGTCAGCAACGCCGGGTTCCTGCGCGACCGGATGCTGGTCAACCTCGACGAGGACGACTGGGACGCTGTCGTACGCGTCCATCTCAAGGGCCACTTCCTGCCCCTCAGGCACGCGGCGGCGTACTGGCGGACGCAGGCCAAGGCGGGCCGTGCACCCCTCGCGCGGGTCGTCAACACCAGCAGCGGAGCGGGGCTGTTGGGCTCCCTCGGGCAGGGGAACTACAGCGCCGCGAAGGCCGGGATCATCGGGCTCACCCTGGTCGCGGCGGCCGAACTGGCCCGCTACGGCGTCCAGGTCAACGCGATCGCCCCGGCGGCCCGCACCCGCATGACGGAACGCACGTTCGCGCAGACGATGACGGCCCCCGACTCCGGCTTCGACGCCATGGCTCCGGAGAACGTCTCCCCGCTGGTCGTCTGGCTGGGCTCGGCCGCGAGCGAGGGAGTGACGGGCCGGGTCTTCGAGGCGGAGGGCGGCCGGATCACGGTGATGGAGGGGTGGCGGTCGGGGCCGACGGCGGACAAGGGAGCGCGGTGGACGCCGGAGGAGGCGGGGGAGACCGCTCGGAAGCTGTTGGGAGAAGCGCAGGCGCCGGGGCCGGTGTACGGGGCTTAGCCCGGGTGGCCTTCTCGGGCGCGGAGAACCGCCCGACCAGCCACAACAAACCCCCGCCCGCCCGACAACATCAAATGCCACCCCAACAGGCACTCACGTGTCGCACTCCAACACGGTCCGGCACAACCCGCAGCGCGCGCGGACGCGCCCCCGCACCGACACCCGAATCAGCTGCTGACACGTAGGACACGGAAACGACACCCGCAACGGCCCCCGGGCGTCCGGCGTGAACGCATACGGCACCCCCGGCTGGGGCCCGGCCCCGTGCTGCTCCTGCGCATGCCGCCGGTCGCGGGCGTAGCGGCGCCGACCCGCCCAGCCCGCCGCCGTCAGCGGGGGCTGCTGTTCGTCGCGGCGGGCCTCCGCCATGCCCTTCCCGTACGCCGTGTAGGCCTGGGGGCTGGTGAACCACACCGACGGGTCCTCGGCGAAGACCAGCGCCCGCTTGGCGAGGACGTACCCGAACTCCTCCGGCGTCAGATAGCCCAGCTTCTGCGAGGACGCCGAGTCCTCCCGGTAGGCGTCGAGGAGCAGCCAGCCCGCGCCCAGATACGTCGTCGCCGTGTCCGTGAGGATCTCGTTGTCGCGCGTGCCCGGGAAGGACAGTCCGAGGCGGTGCAGATACACATGCATCACCTCGTGCGCGAGGGCCGCGCCGATGTCCCGGCGATGGGTGCGGAAGCGGTCGTTCAGCTCGATGAAGTACTCCGGTCCGGCGGCGAGTTCGACGTTCGCCGCATGGGACATCTCCCGGAAGCTGACGATCATCCGGGCGTCCGGCAGCCGGTAGTGCCGTACCAGCTCATGGGCCACCCGCTGCGCGCCCAGATGGAGATCGTCCGTGTCGCAGAAGGCCACGTCGGCCGGCGCCACGCTGGTCGCGAAGGTCTGGACGGTGTCGTAGGACAGCCGTCTGTAGAGCGCGGTGATCGAGGCCCGCACCGTCTCCAGGTGCGGGAAGCCGTGCTGGACCGGTCCGCCGTTCGCCACGCCCATACCCCCAAGACGCCGTGAACCCGATTCCACTCTACGGGGATGTGAGGGGTTTTTCCCTGGTGGGGTTCCCTGCCCGGGACGTGAGATCCGTCCTTGTCATGCACGCCGTTCGATCTTCATACTCCGGGGTCGCTCAACCCCCCACGAAAGGACGAATGTTGAGCCATCACATATCCCGGAGAAACGGCATCACCCTGGCCAGGAGAGCCGCGGCGGTCGGCGCCGTCGCGCTCGCGGTGGCCTCCCTCCAGCCGGTCAGTGCGCAGGCCGCGTCCACCCGCATCGTCGGTGGGACGACCGCCGCGCAGAACGAGTTCCCGTTCATGGTCCATCTGTCCATGGGCTGCGGAGGGGCGCTCTACAAGAAGGACGTCGTGCTGACCGCGGCCCACTGCATGGAGGGGTCCGGCAACAACACCAGCATCACCGTCACCGCGGGCGTCAACGACCTCAACTCGTCCGCGGCGATCAAGGTCAAGTCCAAGAAGGTCAAGGTGGCGCCGGGCTACGAGGGCAGCGGCAAGGACTGGGCGCTCATCAAGCTCGCCCGGCCCATCGACAAGCCGACGCTGAAGATCGCCACCACGGACCAGTACAACCGCGGCACGTTCACCATCGCCGGGTGGGGCGACATGGAGGAGGGGGCCAACACGGGCACGACCAAGCTCCGTAAGGCCACCGTTCCCTTCGTCGCCGACCGCGTCTGCAAGCGGCACTACGGGAACCGGCTGGTGTCGAAGGAGGAACTGTGCGCCGGCTGGCAGAGCGGCGGCATCGACACCTGCCAGGGCGACTCCGGTGGCCCCATGTTCCGCAAGGACGATGCCGGTAAGTGGATCCAGGTCGGCATCGTCAGCTGGGGCGACGGCTGCGCCCGCACCGGTGTGCCCGGCATCTACACCGAGGTCAGCCACTTCGCCAAGGACATCGCCCGAGCGGCGTCCGCCCTGTAGGCGACCGGCGCGCGCAGGTGCGTCAGACGGCCCGGAGCACCGGGGCACCGGCCTCGCCGGAACCCCGCCGGGCCGTCCCCTCCAGCTCCAGCACCCACACCTCGTTGCGGCCCTCGCGCAGCACGGGCCCGGGGACGTACAGCGAACGCTGGGGGCCGGCCGACCAGTAGCGGCCGAGACCGAAGCCGCCCACCCATACGAACCCGCGGGTCCAGCCCGGCAGCTCCAGGCGCGCGTCCCCGACGCCCCGCACCGTGACCGTGCCCCGGTACAGCCCCGGGGCCCCGTCCCCGGGCAGCTCGCGGGAGGGCACCGCCCGGACCCGCTCGCCGTCGTCCAGCGCCTCCAGCCGCAGCCCACGCGCGCGTACGCCGTGCAGATACTGCCGCTCGTGCAGCACGCCCCCGGTGATCCCCTTGGGCTCGCCCAGCCGCGGCCCGTAGTTGACCCGCCCCAGCGACTCCACCCACAGCCGCACGCGCGCGTGCCCGGCGACGGGCTCCTTGAGGCACGCCTCGTCCTCGGACAGCACCCCGGCCCGCTCCCCGTCGACGTACACCACCGCGAGGTCCCGCAGCCCGCGCACCGTCAGCGCATACGGCTCCCTCGGCCCCGGCACCGTCACCTCGTACCGCACCAGGCCCCGCTCGACGCCCAGTTCCTCGAAGGTCGGCGGCACGGGACCGGACGACTCCGGGCCGCCCAGCGCCTCCAGTACGTCGTCCAGGGCCGTCCACGCGGTCAGGGCCACCTCGGCCCGCTCGCCCAACGGCGCGGGCGCGGGCGGGACTTCGGGCAGCGGACCGTAGGCGTACTCGGCGAGGACCTCGCGGAAGGCCCAGAACTTCTCCGTGGGGCGGCCGTACTCGTCGACCGGGGCGTCGTAGTCGTACGACGTCACATCGGGCTCCAGCGGACCGTCGTGCAGCGCGCCGCCGCCCCGGTTGGCGCCCGCCCAGCCGGCGAAGCTCGTGCCGCCGTGCGCCATGTACAGATTGACCGAGGCCCCGCACTCCAGGATCTCCCGCAGGGCCGCCGCCGCGTCCCCGGGCTCCCGTACCGCGTGCTCGCCGCCCCAGTGGTCGAACCAGCCGCACCAGAACTCCATGCACATCAGCGGCCCTTCGGGGCGGTGCCGGCGCAGGGTCTCGAACGCCTCGCGCGCGTGCGAGCCGAAGTTCACCGTCGCCAGGACGCCCGGCACCGAGCCGCCGGAGAGCATGTGGTCCTCCGGGCCGTCCGAGGTGAACAGCGGGACCGTGACGCCGAGTTGGCGCAGCAGGCCGGCCAGGCGGCGCAGATACCCGGCGTCCGAGCCGTAGCTGCCGTACTCGTTCTCGACCTGCACCATCAGCACCGGTCCGCCGCGGTCGATCTGCCGGGGCACGATCTCGGGCAGCAGCCGCCCGAACCAGCTCGCCACATGCTCCACATAGCGCTCGTCACGGGTACGCGCGCGTGCGCCCACCTCGGCCGTCAGCCAGTACGGCAGCCCGCCGTTCTCCCACTCGGCGCAGATGTACGGCCCCGGACGCACGATCGCCCACAGCCCCGCCTCCCGGGCCGCGTCCAGGAACCGGCCGAGCGCCGCCACGTCCCGGACCCGGCCCGGCGCCGGCTCGTGCAGGTTCCACGGCACGTACATCTCCACGCAGTTGAGGCCCATCGCCCGCAGCATCGCCAGCCGGTGCCCCCACTGCGCCTCGTGCACCCGGAAGTAGTGCAGCGCGCCGGACAGCAGCCGCACCGGCCGCCCGTCCAGCAGGAAGTCCTCGTCCCCCACCCTGAACTCGCTCATACGCCCCACCCTCGCCCCTGGCGCGGTCCGGGGTCCATGGACAAAGATCGGCGCTGCTTGGACCGAAGGACGCGGAAGGGAAGCGGGACGGAGGCTGCCGGATGTACCGCACCTGGATGCGCTTCTTCACCCCCGGCCCCGCCCACCACCGCCTCGGCCTGGTCTGCCTCGGCGTCGGCCTCCAGTACGGCGCCCTGCCCACCGTCGGGCCCAGGGTCCTCGACCACCATGTGGCCGTCGTGATCAGCGCCGGCGGCGGATGGTACGCCGACCCCGGCGGCCGCCGTACGACCGTCACCGCACCCGCCCTGCTGTGGCTCACCCCCGGTGTCCCGCACCACTACGCGCCCGACCCCGGAACCGGCTGGGACGAAGGCTTCGTGGACTTCACCGGCCCCGCCACCGCCTCGTACACCGACCTCGGCTACATCGAGCCCGACCGCCCCGTCGTGCCGCTCTCCGACGCCTCCGGACCGCGTGCCGTCATCGGCCGCACGGCCCGCGCCGCCCGCCGCGACAACCCCCTCCTGGAGGTCGAGACCGGCGCCGCCGTCCACGAACTCCTCGTCGCCCTGCGCCGCGCCCGCGCCGACCTCACCCCGGACGGCGACCTCGTCCTCAAGGCCCTCGCCCGCGACGCCTGTCTGCCGCTGACGGTCGCCGACCACGCCGCCCGGCACGGCATGACCCCCGCCGAACTACGCACCGCCGTGCGGCGCGGTGCCGGATGCAGCCCCAAGGACTATCTGCTCGGCATCCGCCTGGGCCGCGCCAAGGAACTCCTCGCCGCAACCGAGCTCCCCGTCGCCGCCGTCGCCCGCCGTGTCGGCTACGACGACCCCGCCTACTTCTCCCGCCTGTTCACCCGCCGTGTCGGCATCGCGCCGGTCCGCTTCCGCGCCCAGCAGGGCCGCGCCGTGCCCGGCGGCTGGAGCGACCGGGTGCCCGACCCCGAGGACCCGCCCAGGATCGAACGGACGACCGGGCATGACGGCCCCGTAGGCTGACCCCCTATGACCAGCAACATGTCCCCGGGCGACGTCGACCCCGCGGTCCGCGAGGAGCTCGCCCGGCTGCGCGACAGCATCGACAACATCGACGCGGCCGTCGTCCACATGCTCGCCGAACGCTTCAAGTGCACCCAGCAGGTCGGCCACCTCAAGGCCCGCCACCAGCTGCCGCCCGCCGACCCCGACCGCGAGGCCCGCCAGATCGCCCGGCTGCGCACCCTCGCCGAGAACGCCAAGCTGGATCCGGCCTTCGCCGAGAAGTTCCTCAACTTCATCATCGCCGAGGTGATCCGGCACCACGAGAGCATCGCCGAGGACACGGTCAACGACGCTGCGCCCACGGCGAACTGACGCCCACCGGCCCTCCCGGGGGAGTGACACCACGGCCCGCGAGGGGCATGCTGCGCTGTGCACTCCAAGCCAACTGACAAGCACTCCCCGTCAGCGCCCGGACATACTCTGTATGTCCACGCGGGAGGGACGTCGGGCCATGCCGTCGGATGCCAAGATCCTCATCGTCGACGACCACGAGGAAACGCTGTACGCCCTGGAGAGCACCCTGGCTCCGCTGGGCTACCGGCTCGCCCGCGCCACCAGCGGTGACGAGGCACTCAAGCAAGTGCTCCGCGGCCAGGTCGGCCTGCTGCTCCTGGACGTCCGGATGCCCGGCGTCAGCGGGCTGGACGTGGTGCGCTACATGCGGCGCGTCGAGCAGACCCAGAACATACCGGTCATCCTGCTCACCGGCTTCGGCGCCGACCACGAGCTGACGGCCACCGCCTTCGGCCTCGGCGTCGCCGACCTGGTCATGAAGCCCACCGACCCCTGGGCGCTGCGCACCAAGGTCCGCTACCTGTACGACGCCTACCAGCGCCACCGCGCCCTGGAGGCGGAGGTCCGGGAGTTACGTGCCCTGGTCAAGGGGCACGCCGACGCCCCGGAACCCCCGTCGCGCCCCGCCCTGCCCCACCCCGGCACCCGGGTCCCGCCCCAGCGCGACAGCCCCGCCGCGACCTCGGCCAAGGACCTGACCTGAGCCGGGCCGCACCCGGCGCCCGCCGCCGCGGACGTCGGGAACCGGACAGAACGGCGACGGAGCGGCGGCAGACCGGCGGAAGACCGGCGACGGGGAACCGGACGACGAGGAACCGGACAAAGCGCACGTAGTGATCCGGCCCTGTGCCATGTCGGCGCCATCAGGCAGCATGTCCTGCATGTCCGTACTCACGCGCGACGAAGCGCAGACCCGTGCCCAGCTCCTCGACGTCCATCGCTACACGATCGAACTCGATCTGACGACCGGGCACGAGACCTTCGACTCCCGCACCGTCATCGCGTTCACGGCACACGCCGACGCGGACACGTTCGTCGAGATCAAGCCGGCCGAGTTGCGCTCCGTCACGCTGGACGACCAGCCCCTGGACCCGCGGACCCTGGACGGGAACAGACTGCCCCTGAACGACCTCACCGCGGGTGAGCACGTCCTGCGCTTCGACGCGGCCATGCGCTACTCCCGCACCGGCGAGGGCATGCACCGCTTCACCGACCCCACCGACGGCGAGACGTACGTCTACACCCAGCTGTTCATGGAGGACGTCCAGCGCGTCTTCGGCGCCTTCGACCAGCCCGACCTCAAAGCCGTCTTCGAGCTGTCCGTCACCGCCCCCGAGGGCTGGACCGTCCTCGCCAACGGCATCACCGAGCACCTCGGCGACGGCCGCTGGCAGGCCGCGGCCACCCCGCCGATCTCCACCTACCTCGTCGCCCTCGCCGCCGGCCCCTGGCACTCGGTGCGCACCGAGCACCGCGGCCTGCCCTTCGGCATCCACTGCCGCCGCTCCCTCGCCCCCCACCTGGACGCGGACGCCGACGAACTCCTCCAGGTCACCCGGCAGTGCTTCGACCGCTTCCACGAGAAGTTCGACGAGCCCTACCCCTTCGACTCCTACGACCAGGCCTTCGTGCCCGAGTTCAACGCCGGCGCCATGGAGAACCCCGGCCTCGTCACCTTCCGCGACGAGTTCGTCTACCGCTCCGCCGTCACCGACAACGAGCGGCAGACCCGCGCCATGGTCATCGCCCACGAGATGGCCCACATGTGGTTCGGCGACCTCGTCACCCTGCGCTGGTGGGACGACATCTGGCTGAACGAGTCCTTCGCCGAGTACATGGGCTACCAGATCTGCGCCGAGGCGACCCGCTTCACCGACACCTGGGTCGACTTCGGCGTCGCCCGCAAGTCCTGGGGCTACGACGCCGACCAGCGGCCCTCCACCCACCCCGTGGCCCCCGAGGCCGTCGACGACACCGCCTCGGCCATGCTCAACTTCGACGGCATCTCCTACGCCAAGGGCGCCTCCGCGCTGCGCCAGCTCGTGACCTGGCTCGGCGAGAAGGACTTCCTCGCCGGCATCAACACCCACTTCGCCCGGCACAAGTTCGCCAACGCCACCCTCGCCGACTTCATCGACTCCCTCGCCGCCAACACCGAGCGCGACGTGCACGCCTGGGCCGACAGCTGGCTGCGCACCACCGGCGTCGACACCCTCACCCCGGCCGTCACCCGCGGCGACAACGGCACGTACACCCTCACCGTCGACCGCACCGGCAGCCGCCCGCACCGCGTCCGCGTCGGCCTGTACACCCGGGACCACGGCGACAACGAGGGCCAACTCGCCCTGCGCGAACGCCTCGACCTCGACATCCCGCAGGCCGCCCCGCAGCCCGTCGGCAAGCGCCCCGCCCTGCTGCTGCTCAACGACGGCGACCTGACCTACGCCAAGGTCCGCTTCGACGCCGAGTCCTTCGAGACCGTCCTCGCGAGCCTGTCCGGCCTGCCCGACCCGCTCACCCGCGCGGTCGTCTGGAACGCGCTGCGGGACGCCGTCCGCGACGGCGAACTGGCCGCCACCGCCTATCTGGAGGCCGCCCGCGCCCACCTGCCGCGCGAGCGGGACCTCGCCGTCGTCCAGGGCGTCCTCGCCTTCGCCACCACCCAGGTCGCCGACCGCTACCTCAGCCCCGAGGAGCGGCCCGCCGCCCTGGCCACCCTCTCCGCCCTGTGCCGCGACCTGATCCGCCGCACCGAGGACGGCGACAACCCCGGCCTGCGCCTGATCGCCGTGCGCCACTTCATCGACGCCGCCGCCCACCCGGACACGATCGCCGCCTGGCTCGCCGACGGCACCGTGCCCGGCGGACCCGAGCTCGACCCCGAGCTGCGCTGGCGGGTCCTGGGCCGGCTCGCGGTGCTCGGCGCCGTCGACGAGGCCGCCGTCGCCGCCGAGCTGGAGCGCGACCCGAGCGCCACCGGCCAGGAGGGCGCCGCGCGCTGCCGGGCCGCCCTGCCCGACGAGGCGGCCAAGGCGCGGGCCTGGGAGGCCATGTTCGCCACCGACGAGAGCACCGACCTGTCCAACTACCTCTTCAGCGCCACCGCCCGGGGCTTCTGGCAGCCCGAACAGGCCGAGCTGGTACGGCAGTACGTGCCGCGCTTCTACAAGGACGCCATCGCCGTCGCCGCCCGCCGCGGCCCCGCCATCGCCGACGCCGTCGGCCGCTACGCCTTCCCGGCGTACGCCGTCGACGCCGACAACCTGCGGCTGGGCGAGGAGTGCCTGCGCGACGGCGAACCGATCCCGGCGCTGCGCCGCAGGCTGGCCGACCAGCTCGACGACCTGGCACGGGCGTTGCGGGTGCGGGAGGGCTAGGCCCTGCGATGTAGGGCGGCACTGGGTCCCACGGCCGATGCGGTGGGCTGATCCTCCTTCCTAGGCTCGCAGGAGTCCGAAGGACGATCAGACCCGCCAAGGAGGAACCCGTGATCGCAGTGACCGGCGCCACCGGCAACGTCGGCCGTGCCCTCGTCGGACGTCTCGCCGCCGCGGACCGGCCGGTACGGGCCCTGACCCGTGACCCGGCGCGTGCCGCACTGCCCGCCGGCGCCGAGGTGGTCCGCTTCGACCCCGAGCGGCCCGCCGCCATGTTCGAGGGCGCGACCCGGCTGTTCCTGTACGTCCAGGCCGTCGGCGAGCAGACCGGGGCCCTGCTGGCGGCGGCCCGTTCGGCCGGCGTCAGGCACGTCGTCCTTTTGTCCTCCGGGATCATCCAGGAGGGCGCCGACGAGACCCATCCCATCCACGTCATGCACGCCACCGCCGAACGGCAGGTCCACGCCAGCGGCCTCGCGTGGACCTTCCTGCGCCCGAACGCCTTCGCGCTGAACGCACTCCAGTGGGCGCCGCAGATCCGGGCCGGCGACCGCGTCCGGGGTGTCTTCGCCGAGGGGATGGCCGCGCCGATCCACGAGGACGACATCGCCGCCGTCGCCGAACGCGCCCTGCTCGACGACGGCCACGAGAGCGCCGTCCACCGGCTCACCGGACCCGAGGCGATCTCCAACGCCGGTCAGGTCCAGGCGATCGGGCGGGCTCTCGGCCGCGACCTGGACTTCCACGAGGTGCCGCCGAACCAGGTGGGCCCGGACCTCTTCCCGTTCGCCCCGCCGCACATGATCCCGGCCCTGCTGAAGGCTTTCGCCGCCACGGTCGGCACGCCCCCGGAGATCACCGACACGGTGCACCGGATCACCGGCAGCCCCGCCCGCACGTTCGCCCGCTGGGCCGAGGACCACTCGGGGGACTTCCGGGACTGAGCCGGGAACGGGACGACCGTACGGACCGGGACTCGCGGGATTGAGCCGGCGCCGAGGCGGCCGTACGCACCGAAGCGCTTCTCCGCTCCGGCACCCCCGCCCCTCTACTCCCCGCCCCTCTACTCCGCTCCCTCGACACCCGCCCTCCGACACGCGTTCCCCGTACGGAAATACCCCCTTTCGGGTTCTGATCATTGGGCTTTTCGGGCGCGACCGTGCATCCGCGTACAAGCTGGAAGTCCCTCATGCCCAGCGTCCGGGAGGCCCCGATGAGCACGTCGCCGTCGCTCGCTTCAGGCCCCGAAGGTCCCCACGCCCTGCGGCCGTTGCTCGACACCGTCGTCGGCGCGCTGAGCGAGGGTGCCCGGGCGCGCGGGGGACCGCTGCCGGCGGGCGGGCCGGACGCGGTCGCCGCGCGGATGCGGGAGGCGGCAGGCGACGTACTGCCCGCCGACGGCGATCCGGACGCCCTCCACACCCTCGTCCGCGCCCTCGCGGCCACCGCCGCCGACCCCGCGGACCCCCTCTGCGCCGCCCACCTCCACTGCCCGCCGCTCGCCGTCGCCACCGCCGCCGACCTGGCGGTCTGCGTCCTGAACCCGTCGCTGGACTCCTGGGACCAGGCACCAGGCGCATCCGAGCTCGAAGGGCTGGTGACCGAGGCGTTCGCGCTGGAGGTGTACGGCACCCGGACCGCCGCCCCGGCGAGCCCGGCCGGCGCCACCCCCGCCGCCCTGATCACCACCGGCGGCACCGAATCCAACCAGCTCGCCCTCCTCCTCGCCCGCGAGGCACACGGCGCCGGCGTCCGTCTGGTGCACGGTGCCAACGCCCACCACTCGCTGCCCCGCGCCGCCTGGCTGCTCGGCCTGCCCGAACCCGTCGTCGTCCCCGCGCCGGCCGGTGCCCTGGACCCCGCCGCCCTCGACGAGGCCCTCACCGAACTGCCCGGCCCCCACCTCGTCGCCGCCACCGCCGGCACCACCGACGCCGGGATCATCGACCCCCTCCCCGAGATCGCCGCCCTGTGCGAGGCCCACCGCGCCCGGCTGCACATCGACGCCGCCTACGGAGGCGGCCTGCTCCTCAGCGGCCGCTACCGCGAGAGGCTCACCGGCCTCGACGCCGCCGACACCGTCACCCTCGATCTGCACAAACTCGGCTGGCAGCCGGTCGCCGCCGGCCTCCTCGCGGTCCGCGACCCGAGCGATCTCGCCGTCCTGCACCACCACGCCGAGTACCTCAACGCCGACGACGACACCGAGGCGGGCCTGCCCGACCTGCTCGGCCGCTCCCTGCGCACCAGCCGCAGACCCGACGTCCTGAAGATCGCCGTCACCCTCAAGACCCTCGGCCGCACCGGCCTCGGCCTACTGGTCGAGCAAGTCTGCGACACCGCCCGCGAGTTCGCCGCCCTCGTCCACGACCACCCCGGCTTCGAGCTCTACGACCGGCCCACCCTCAGCACGGTCCTGTTCCGGCCCGCACACGCCGCCGACGACACGGTCGCCGCCGTACGCCGCCGGCTCCTCACCGACGGCCGCGCCGTCCTCGGCCGGGCCCGCATAGACGGGCGCCTGTGGTTGAAGGTGACCCTCCTCAACCCCCGCACACGCCCGGACGACCTGGCCGCCCTCCTGAAACTGGTGGAAGGAAACACCCCCGGATGAGCCCGCAGAGCCCCCAGTCGAACCCCCTTGCCGACCCGCACACCGACCCCCCACGCCAGCACCCCGACACCCCCCGGGACCTCGTCGGCATCGGCATCGGCCCCTTCAACCTCTCCCTCGCCGCCCTCGCCCAGCCCCTCGCCGAACTGGACGCCGTCTTCTACGAACAGCGCACCGCCTTCGCCTGGCACCCCGGGCTCCTCATCGACGGCTCCCGCCTCCAAGTCCCCTTCCTCGCCGACCTGGTGACCCTCGCCGACCCCGCCAGCCCCTGGTCCTTCCTCAACTACCTCAAAGCCCGCGACCGCCTCTTCCCCTTCTACTTCGCCGAGCGCTTCCACATCCAGCGCGCCGAGTACGACGCCTACTGCCGCTGGGTCTGCGAGAACCTCACCGCACTGCGCTTCGGCCACCAGGTCGACGCGGTCCGCTTCAACCCCGAACGCGACGTCTTCGAGGTCGACTTCACCCGTATCGCCCCCGACGGGGAGGCCGAGGCCCTCGGCCGCACTTACGCCAGGAACATCGTCCTCGGCATCGGCACCGAGCCCCATGTCCCCGACCCGCTGCGGCCCTTGGTCGAGGCGCCGAACGTGCCCGTCATCCACGCCGCGGACTACCTCGAACACCGCGAGATGCTGCTCGCCGCCGAACACATCACCGTCATCGGCTCGGGCCAGTCCGGCGCCGAGATCTTCCTGGACCTGCTGCGCCTGCGCCCCGCCGGCCGCGAGAAGCTCCACTGGCTCGGCCGTACCGCCGCCTTCGCGCCCATGGAGTACTCCAAGCTCGGCCTGGAGCACTTCACCCCCGACTACACCCGCTACTTCCACGCCCTCACCGAACCGGTCCGCGACAAGCTCCTCGCCTCCCAGTGGCAGCTCCACAAGGGCATCGACGCCACCACCCTGGCCGCCATCCACGACGAGCTCTACCGCCGCACCCTGCACGGCGGCTGGCCCGACACCGTCCTCACCCCGGGGGTGCGGGTCCGCACCGCCGGCCGGGTCGCCACGACCAAGGTCGAACTCCACCTGGAGCACGTCCACCAGAACACCCGCTCGCGGATGACCACCGACGCGGTGGTCCTCGCCACCGGCTACCGCGAGCGCTCCCTCGACCGCATCCTCGCCGGCCTCGACCCCTACCTGCGCCGCGACAGCCGCGAACGCCCCCGCGTCGACGACCAGCACCGCCTGGTCATGGACCCGTCCGTCACCGGCGCCGGCTGCCAGGTCTACGTCCAGAACGCCGAACGCCACACCCACGGCATCGGCACCCCCGACCTCGGCCTCGCGGCCTGGCGCAGCGCCGGCATCCTCAACTCCCTGACCGGCAAGGAGACTTACCCCCTCCCCACCCGTACGGCCTTCACCACCTTCGGCCTCCAGGGGCAGGAACCCAGGATCCCCTCCGCGCGCCAGGCACCCGTGCTCACACCCCTGGTCGACATCCGGTAGGAGAAGAGTCCGTCGTCCTGTGCACCGCCCCTCCCGTCACATCGACCACAGCGCTTTCGACGCCTGTGCGATTCAAGTGAAGAAGTATGGAAGAGGGCGCGGAAAGAGCCACGTGAATATCCCAAGCATCTCCCCTCCGCCTGGGCACGCTGATATCTTCCGATTCATGTGGTGCCAACGGGGGTTCGGTTCGGCGAAGAAAGATCACTCCATTCGATTAGCAAGCGAATCACCGGTGCCGCCGGGCCGCGGGAACCCGGCCCGGGCGGTCCGGCAGCGGCTGGACTACGCCGATCACATGGGTACGGCCGCTCGGGGCGGACGGGTGGCGCCGGGTGCCTCCTCGAATCCCGGAATTCACCCGCACGTCTCTCGTTCACTTTCCGCCGACGCGCCTCCGAGCCCCGAAATGGCCGAAACGGACCGCGCCCAAACGATCTCGACGGCCATAAGGAAGCTCATAGGCGAGCTCATAGGCGAGGCCATGGACGAGGTCATGGGCAAGGTCATGTGCGCGGCCGCCGGAAATGCCACCGGAAATAGGGCATCGCGAATTCCACCGCCGCTCTCGAAAGCCGTCCGCCGTCGTATCGGCACGACCACGCACGACCGGCACGGCCCGCCCGCACGACCCCGGATCCGACCGGCCCCCATCGACGCCCCGGAACCGGCACGGCACCGTCCCATCGCACCCATCCGTACGCCGAGAGGAGGCAGACAGCCATGACCGCTCCCACCCTCAAGTGCCCGCGCTGCCAAGCGGACAACGACCCCACCTACACCACCTGCGCCCACTGCGGCACCGAACGCGCCGTCCGCTCGATGGCAGGGACGACCCCTTCCCTGTCCACCGTCCCCGCCCCGCCCGCACCCTCCCACGCCCCCCTGACGACCGCAGGCTCCCGCTTCGCCCCCGACATCACCCGGTACCTGTGCACCGCCGTGCACACCGACACCAGGTTCGCCCGCCGGGCCGTCGAGCAGATCGTGGAGGAGCCGCGCCGCGCGGTCGCCTCGTCGCCCGGCGTCGACCTCGGCTGCGTCCTCCGGCACGCCCTTGCGGCCCGCCGCCGTCAGGTCGTGAGGGACGTCCTCCTCGCCGTGCTGCTCCTGATCGTGGTGATCACCCTGCCGATCACCTTCGGCACGGCGATCGTCCTGGGCTGGCTCGCGGCCTGGATCATTGTCGCCGTCGAATCGCTCTCGGTGCACTACGGCGTGGTCGCCAAACAGCTCAGCCGAGAGAACTTCGCGCCCGACCGGGCCCCGCGGCCGACGGGCGAAGAGAACCGGCGGCGCATCGCGGAGATCGAGAAGCGCGACCGGGGCAACGTCGTCGTCTCTTCGCTGTACGCCCCCTTCGTCGGGTACGGCGCGCCCATCAGCACCTGGTCGTTCGCACTCGACACCGCGCGCCCCGAAGAAGGCAAGGACGTCCTGCCCTTCACCGTCCACGAACTCAACGACCACCTCGCCGCCCGGGTCGGTGACCTCAAGCTGCCGGGCGTCCATGTCGAGAACCTGCTGCTGGTCAACGGCAAGGACCTGCTGTACGAGGTGGACGACCGCACCCGCGCCGAACTGCTGCCCGACCCCGCCGGACCGCCCAGCGCCCGGGTCTCACCGGAGCTGCTGCGGGCCCTGCGCGAGGACGGCAAGGGCCGCGCCCGCCCCTACCTGGCGATCCGCGTCACCGGCTGGAGCGGCGAGCTGGCCGTCACCTTCTTCCTGCGATGCGCGCTGATGTCCGACCGCAAGATGCTTTTCATCGAGGGCAGCAGCTCCCTGCTCGCACCGGTGCGCGAGCGCTACCGCATCGCGGACCAACTCCTCGAATCCCCGACCTTCCGCCAGTGGTGGACCCTGGTGAGCCAGGCCGCATTCCGCGCGCCCCTGCTGCTCATCGGATCGCCGGTCTCGGTCATGGCGGGCCTGTTCGCACCGCTCAACCAGGGCAGCAAGCAGCGCCGCCAGGCACTGGAGATCCGCCACCGCACCTTCGACTACGGAGCGTCCTTCAGCCTCCGGGACGCCGCCAGCGACCAGCTCTACTACCGCTACTTCCAGCAGCTCGACCGGGAGTTGTACGCGAAGACGGTCGAACACCGGGTGCTGGACGCCCTGGTGGAGTTCCTGGAGGACCACAACATCGACACCAACGAACTGATGCAGCGACAGACCACCATCTTCAACTCCGGCCTGTACGCAGGCGGCGACGTCACCGTCAGCGGCTCGGCCGTCGGCGTCGGCGGCAGTGTCGCCGGAGTCTTCCGGCGCGGCCAGGCGGCGGGCGGCCCCGGACAACCGCCGTCGGCCGCCGCCCCCGGGGCGGCCCCGCCCGCGAACCGAGGAAGGTGACGTCATGTCAGAGACCGTTCCGAACAACAGTGGCATCCAGGCCGGCGGCGACATCCGCATCGACGACAGCGCGGTCGCCGTCAACCGCTCGACCGCGAGCACCACCGCGCCGGCCGACCCCGACCGGGAGGCCGCCATCGCCGAACTGCGCGCCGCAGCACGGCTGCTGCTGGAGCAACTGCGCACCCACCAGGACCAGTACGAGGACGGCGAGGATCTCGTCCACGCCGCCGAACAGGTCGACGCCGAACTCACCCGGGACGAACCCCGCCGCAACGCCCTGCTGCGCTGGCTGGGCTTCATCGCCCCCGGCGTCGAGGCCACGGCCGCGATCGCGGGTGACGTGGCGGCCATTCAGAACAGCGTGACCAGCATGCTCTGACCTGCTCCGGCCTGCTCTGACCTGCCCTGACACGGAAGGCCGGCGGCGCCGCCACCGGCCTTCCGTGCTCGTGCCCTGGAAGACGTGTGCCCTGGAAGAGTCGTGCCTGGAAGACGCGTGCCTAGAAGACAGGCGTACCGTTCCGCGTCAGCTTCCAGTCCACCGACGCGAAGTCCTTCGGGTCCAGCACACCCTTCGCAGTCACCCACTCCGCGATCCGGGTGCGGATCTCCGTCGACTCCGACCACAGCTCCTGCGCCGACGCCACATGCGGGAACGCGCCGCCGCCGTTGGCCCGGTAGTTGTTCACCGCGAACACGAACTTCCGGTCGTCCGCGAGCGGGGCACCGTCGTAGGCCAGGTTCTTGATCCGGGACCCCGGCGCCTGCGCGATGTCGATCTCGTACGACAGCCCGGACACGTAGTCGTAGTTGTAGTCCGGGCGGTTGCCGGCGTTCGTCAGCTTCTCCACGTCCACGGCCGCGTCGGGGGCGGTCTGCACGAAGTACTCCGCCGAGTACTCCAGGTACGCCTTGAGCTGCGCGCCCGTCATCAGCTTCGCGACCAGCGTGTTGTCGTACACGTACAGGCTCGACAGATCCCGGATCGTCACCTCGCCGGCCGGGATCTCCGAGGTACGCGAGAAGGGAGAGGCCTGCGCGATGACGGGCAGCGAGGCGTGCTCGGTCCCCGCCAGCGCCGCCTTGACCACGTCCTCCTGCACCTTGGTGATCAGGTCGATGATCGGGGCGTCCTGGTAGCGGGCCTCGACCGTGGTCAGCGTCTGCGTCGCGGTGCCGACGACCTGGTTGACGTACGCGACGACCTTGTCGTGCTCGTCCTTCAGCAGCTTGGTGATCTTCGGGTCGTCGGCGACCGTGTTGGAGTTGAGCACCGACGCCGCCACCTTCTCGACCGACCAGCGGCCCTTGGCGAAGGTCAGCTCGATGTCGAACAGCGACAGCCGCTCCGCGTAGGCCAACGGCTCCGACAGCACGACCGTCCTGCCGGTCTTGTCGTTGGTGACCTTCAGCTCCGGGATCTCCACGTGCGCGTGGCCGACCAGGATCGCGTCGATGTCCGGCACCTGCTGCGCCACCAGCGCCGCCGAGTTCTCGATGTACGGCAGCTGGTCACCGTAGGACGAGCTGCCCGAGGAACCGGAGTGCGCCGAGACGATCACCACGTCCGCGCCCATCGCCTTCAGCTTGGGCACCCACTTCGCCGCCTGCTCCTCCAGACCGGGGAAGGTCAGCTTGCCCTGCACATAGGCCTTGTCCCAGATCGCGATGCCGGGGTTGGTCAGACCGAGGACGGCCACCTTCACGGCCGGCGCGCCCGGCACCCGGAACTTCTTGATGAAGTAGGGCGGGAAGGCGGGCTTCAGCGTCTTGGCGTCCAGCGCGTTCGCACCCAGCAGCGGGAAGCGGCACTGCTCCTCGAACTTGCGCAGCGTCTCGATGCCGTAGTTGAACTCGTGGTTGCCCAGCGCCACCGCGTCGAAGCCGATGGCGTTCATGGCCTGCGCCATCGGGTGCACCGGGCCGCCCTCGGCGGTGATCGGGTCGACCTTGGCGTAGTAGTACGTCAGCGGGGTGCCCTGGATCGTGTCGCCGGCGTCGATCAGCAGCGTGTTGCGGCGGCCCCGCTCCTCACGGATCCGGTTCACCAGCGTCGACACCCGAGCCAGACCCTGCGCGTTGCCCTTGGCGTCGGTGTACTCGGCGTCCTTGAAGTAGTCCCAGTTGAAGACGTGCCCGTGCAGGTCGGTCGTGCCCATCACGGTCAGCGAGTACCGCTTCTCGCACTTCCCGGCCGCCGCCGGGACCTGAGCCGCCTGCGCCGCCGGAGCCGCAGCACCGGCGATCGCCACCCCCGCTCCGGTCACGGCGGACTTCTTCAGGAACTTCCGGCGGTTCAACGGCATGAGTGCTTCTCCTGGGCGAGTGGTCAACAGCGCACGGTTCAACAACGCGCGTAGATTCTGACCTGCTCATGGCGAGTGGGAACAGTCCTCGCAGGTTTCGATCTGATGACCCGAGGGCGCCGTAACCCAGCAAGCGATGACAGAGTGGGACGTATGACCGCCCCCTCAGAGGAACTTCAGCCGGCCGTCCCCTACGGCACCCCCGACGCCCCGCGCATCGCCGTCCGCGGCGAGGCCCACCTGGAGGTCGATCCGGAGATCGCCCGCATAGGCGTCACCGTTGCCTCCCGCGGCAAGGACCGCCGCGCCGCCCTCGACGACCTCACCCGCCGCAACGCCGCCGTCCTCGACCTCATCAAGAGCTACGGCGACGCGGTCGAACGGGTGGAGACCGGCGCCCTCTCCATCAGCCCCGAGCTCAAGGACAAGGGCCGCGGCGAACGCGTCCACGCCTACCACGGCCGCGTCCACATCACCGCCGTACTCGCGGACTTCACCGCCCTCGGCGAACTCACCACACGACTGGCCGACTTGGACCTCACCCGCGTCGACGGCCCCTGGTGGGCGCTGCGCCCCGACTCGCCGGCCCACCGGGAGGCCCGGCAGCAGGCGGTACGCGAGGCCGTGCAGCGCGCCCGGGAGTACGCCGAGGCGCTGGGGGCATCCCTGGCCGCGCTGGTCGAGCTCGCCGACATCGGCGCGGAGAACGCCCCGCCGTCCTATCCGCAGGCCCCCGGCGGCCGAATGCGCTCCATGGCCTACGGCGCCGCCGAGGACGCCGCCGCGGCCCCGCTCGACCTCGAACCGCAGCGTCAGCATGTCCACGCCCAGGTCAACGCGCGCTTCACGATGACACCGCCGCGACTCTGACGACGCGGCAATTCGAATTCCTATACGAATGCAAAGGAAGGGTGACGCGGTACGGGGGATGCTTCGAACGCTCATCGGAGCACCCCTCCGCACAATTCAACACTTGTCAATAGCCCTTCACGCAAAGGTTGTTGAGTGGTCATGCCGGACCAATTCTCTACCCGCCGGTAAGTCATAGAGTCGAAACATGCGCCGAGCGAAAATCGTCTGCACCCTGGGCCCCGCCACCGACTCGTACGACCAGATAAAGGCACTGGTCGACGCGGGAATGGACGTCGCCCGATTCAACCTCAGCCACGGCGGCCACGCCGACCACGAGGAGCGCTACCAGCGCGTGCGAAAGGCCTCCGACGAGACCGGCCGCAGCGTCGGCGTCCTCGCCGACCTTCAAGGCCCGAAGATCCGCCTCGGCCGCTTCACCGAAGGACCTGTACTCCTTGAACGCGGAGACACCTTCACCATCACCGTCGAGGAAGGCGCCGAAGGCGACCGCCACCAGTGCGGCACCACCTACTCCGGCCTCGCCGCCGACGTCAGCCCCGGCGAACGCATCCTCGTCGACGACGGCAAGGTCTGCCTGGAGGTCACCTCCGTCGACGGCCCCCACGTCCGCACCACCGTCGTCGAAGGCGGCATGGTCTCCGACAACAAGGGCCTCAACCTCCCCGGCGTCGCGGTGTCCGTACCCGCGCTGTCGGAGAAGGACGAGGCGGACCTCCGCTGGGCGCTGCGCACCGGCTTCGACGTCATCGCGCTCTCCTTCGTCCGCTCCGGCCGCGACATCGAGGACGTCCACCGGATCATGGACGAGGAGGGCCGCCGCCTCCCCGTGATCGCCAAGGTGGAGAAGCCGCAGGCCGTCGACGCCATCGACGACATCGTCGCCGCCTTCGACGGCATCATGGTCGCCCGCGGTGACCTGGGCGTGGAGATGCCGCTGGAACAGGTCCCGATCGTCCAGAAGCGCGCGATCAAGCTCGCCAAGCGCAACGCCAAGCCGGTCATCGTCGCCACCCAGATGCTCGACTCGATGATCGACAACTCCCGACCGACCAGGGCGGAGGCCTCGGACGTCGCCAACGCCGTCATCGACGGCACCGACGCGGTGATGCTGTCCGGCGAGACCAGCGTCGGCAAGTACCCGATCGAGACCGTGCGCACCATGGCGAAGATCGTCGAGGCGGCCGAGGAGGACATCCTCGCCAAGGGGCTGCCGCCCCTGACCGAGCGCAACAAGCCCCGCACCCAGGGCGGCGCGGTGGCCCGCGCGGCGGCCGAGATCGGCGACTTCCTGGGCGCGAAGTTCCTGGTCGCCTTCACCCAGTCCGGCGACACCGCCCGCCGCCTGTCCCGCTACCGCTCCCCGATCCCACTGCTGGCCTTCACCCCCGAACCGGCGACCCGCTCGCAGCTGAATCTGACCTGGGGCGTCGAGACGTTCCTCGGCCCGCACGTGGACTCCACGGACGCGATGGTCGAGCAGGTGGACGAACTGCTGCTGAAGTACGGCCGCTGCCAGAAGGGCGACACGGTCGTCATCACGGCCGGCTCCCCGCCCGGGGTGTCGGGATCGACGAACCTGGTCCGGGTACATCACATCGGGGAGGACGACAGCCCCAAGTAGTCGGCGCAGGGCCCCTCTTGAGGAGGGGCCCTTTGCTGTTGGTCAGTGCTTGGGGCCTACGTGGGTGTCCATGAGGGCGACGGAGGCTTTGCGGGCGATGGAGACATTGCGGGCGTTCGCCGGCTTCCACTCGACACCCACCTGGTCCAGTGTCGTGGTGAAGAGCCGCATGATGTCGCCCGACAGATTGGTGAAGAAGTACCGGGGGTATTCGTAGCGCTTTGGCTCGCCGCCTACGACACGGGTGGTCCAGTTGGTGATGCGGCACCCGTCGGAGTGGATGAGACCGCGGATGAACTGCCAGGGGTGGGCTTCGACGATTTCCTGCTGCCAGGGTTCGAGGGTGATGGAGCGCTCGTGCTTCTTGCCGGGGCCGTGCTGTGGGAAGAGGCTGGGCCAGTGTCGCGAGTAGCTGGTCACCATGCTGTATCCCTGTTTCTGGAGGGTGTAGACGCCGATGCCAGGACGGACCTGCTTGATGGCGTCGCGGCATTGTCGGAGAAGGCCGGGCCAGGCATCAGCGCAAGCGATGCGGAGGTGGTAGCCGGTACCGCGTGCGTGCCTGCTGATGCAGCCGTCACCGAGGTAGAGGCCGAGCAGGTAGGCGTACGCGCAGTTGTCAGCGGGCGGCCCGGGATCCGGAGTTGCCATACGGGGCATCGGCTCAAGACGGTGCTGCCAGGAGCGGATGGCAGCCCGGGATATCCCCGTCTCCTTGCTGACGGAGTTCAAGCTGCGCCCTTGGTCGACCAGCGTGAGGGCTCGCTTGCGTGTGCTGATGTCATACATGCGGCTACTGTGAGTCACTGATCGTTGCGGCGCGCAGCAAAAAGCGGATGTTCACGAGAACGTGGACATCCGCCTGAGGATGGTGACCTTCGAATTGAAGGAAAAGTGCCCCGGGTCGGACTCGAACCGACACTGTATGGGTTTTGAATCCATTGCCTGCTGCCAATTGGGCTACCGGGGCCCGGTGAATCGAAGGTTGACCTCGACCCGCTGCCCGTCCACCTTACCGCAGCTAGGTAGTCTCTTGTCAGCAGCACCCTGCCCCTGAACGAGGAGCCCCCGTGACCGCCCCCGAGTCGCCCCAGCCCGTAGACGCGCCCGACGACGACAAGTCGCACGTGCCTCCGCTGACGACCCGTGTCGTCATTGCCGAGGACGAGGCGCTGATCCGGCTCGATCTCAAAGAGATGCTCGAAGAAGAGGGGTACACCGTCGTCGGTGAGGCCGGTGATGGTGAGCAGGCCGTGGAGCTGGCCCGCGAGCACAAGCCGGACCTTGTCATCCTCGATGTGAAGATGCCGAAGCTGGACGGGATTTCCGCGGCGGAGAAGATCGCCGAGGAGTCCATCGCGCCGGTGCTGATGCTGACGGCGTTCTCGCAGCGCGACCTCGTTGAGCGGGCCCGGGATGCCGGTGCCATGGCGTACCTGGTCAAGCCGTTCAGCAAGAGTGACGTGGTGCCGGCGATCGAGATGGCCGTGTCGCGGTTCACGGAGCTGAAGGAGCTGGAGAAGGAGGTCGCCGACCTCACTCTGCGTCTGGAGACGCGGAAGTTGGTGGATCGGGCGAAGTCGATTCTTCAGACGGAGTACGGGCTGACCGAGCCGGCCGCGTTCCGGTGGATCCAGAAGACGTCGATGGATCGCCGGATGTCGATGCAGCAGGTGGCCGAGGCGGTCATCCAGGATGCCGACGAGAAGAAGGCCGGCAAGGGCTGACGTTCCCCGAGCCGCATGCATGAGTGAGGCCCGTGCCCCTGACCGGGGGGCACGGGCCTCACTCGTGGGGGCGGGGGTCAGTCCTCGCCGAGGTATGCCTTGCGTACGGACTCGTCGTGCAGGAGGTCCTGTCCGCTGCCGGAGAGGACAATCTTGCCGACCTCCATGACGTGGCCGTGGTCGGCCAGGGAGAGCGCGGCCTGGGCGTTCTGCTCGATGAGCAGGATGGTGGTGCCCTGGGACTTGAGCTCCTTGATGGTGGACATGATCTTCTGCATCATGATCGGCGAGAGGCCCATGGAGGGCTCGTCGAGCATGAGCAGTTTCGGCCGGGACATGAGCGCCCGTCCCATGGCGAGCATCTGCTGCTCACCGCCGGACAGGGTGCCGGCGGCCTGCTTCCGGCGTTCCCCGAGGATGGGGAACAGGTCGTAGGCGCGCTTGATGTCCTTTTCGATGGCCTCCTTGTCGGTGCGCAGGAAGGCGCCGAGGCGGAGGTTGTCCTCGATCGTCATGCGGGGGAAGATGTGCCGCCCCTCGGGGGAGTGGGCGAGTCCCAGTGAGACGACCTTGTGGGCGGGGATCTTCTTCAGCGACTTGCCGTCGAACTTGATGTCGCCGGACAGCGGCTGGAGGAGGCCGGACAGGGTGCGCAGGGTGGTGGTCTTGCCGGCGCCGTTGGTGCCGATGAGGGTGACGACTTCGCCCGCGTTCACCTTGAACGAGATGCCCTTGACGGCCTCGATCTTGCCGTAAGCGACCCTGAGGTCCTCGACCTCGAGCAGTGCGGTCACTTGTCATCCCCTTCCGTGGTGCTCTGCGCGTCGGCCTCCGCGGCCTCGACCTCGGCGGCTTCCGCGGTGCCGGGCTCGCCCTCGAAGGGTGTGCCCAGGTAGGCGGCGATGACGCGTTCGTCGGCCTGGACGACCTCGGCGGGTCCCTCGACGATCTTCTCGCCCTGGACCAGCACGGCGACCCGGTCGCAGAGGTTCATGATGAACCGGATGTCGTGCTCGATGACGAGGACGGCGATGCCCTGGTCCCGGATGGCGAAGATGAGCTCTTCGGCCGCCCGGGTCTCCTGCGGGTTCATGCCGGCGGTCGGTTCGTCGAGGAGGAGCAGTCCGGGCTCGCTCGCCAGTGCCCGGGCGATCTCCAGCTTGCGCTGTTCGCCGTAGGGCAGGTTGCGGGCGAGGTGGTCGGCCTTGGCTGCGAGACCGGTGAACTCCAGGAGTTCCATGGCGCGGGCCCGGGACGCCTCCTCGGCCTTCCTGAAGCTGGGCAGCCGCAGCAGGGCGGACCAGAGGCCTTCCTTGGTCCGGGTGTGCCGTCCGACCAGTACGTTCTCCAGAACGGTCATGTTGGCGAAGAGCCGGATGTTCTGGAACGTACGGGCGATGCCGGCCTGGGTGACCAGGTGCGGCTTGGGCGGCAGGACGGTGCCCTTGTAGGCGACCTTGCCCTCGGTCGGGATGTACAGGCCGGTGAGGCAGTTGAAGAAGGTCGTCTTGCCGGCGCCGTTGGGGCCGATGAGGCCGACGATCTCGCCGCTGTTGACGGTGAGGTTCACGTCGCGCACGGCGGTCAGGCCACCGAAGCGCATCGTGACGCCGGTGGCGTCGAGCACCGTTGTGGTGGTGGGTGCGGTCGTGGTGGTGGTCATGGCGGTCACGCCCCTGCCTTCGCGACGCCGGTCGCGCCTTCGGGCAATGGCTTGTCCTCCGGTACGTCGAGCTGTCCGGTCTCGTGGAATTCGAGCTGCTTCCTGCGGTCGGCGACCAGGCCCTCGGGGCGGAAGCGCATCAGCAGCATCAGCGCGATGCCGAAGAGCAGCAGCTGGTACTCCGCCATGAACTGGAGCTTGGCCGGGATCAGGTAGAGCAGCGCGGCGCCGATCAGCGGGCCGCTGATGGTGCCCATACCGCCGAGGATGACGGCGGCGAGCAGGAAGGCCGAGTTCGGCGGCACGGAGCCGGCGAACTGGTACTGCTCGGGGGTGACGCTGTACGACACGTGCGACTGCACGGTGCCCGCGAGACCGGCGAGGGAGGCGCCGAGTGCGAAGGCGAGGAGCTTGAGGCGGAAGCCGTTGATGCCCATCGCGGTCGCGGCGGTCTCGTCCTCGCGGATGGCCACCCATGCGCGGCCGATGCGGGATTCCGCCGAGCGGCGGAAGACCATTACGACGATTGCCGTGAACACCAGCATCAGCAGGTAGTAGTTGGCCGAGCGGGTCAGCTCGTGGCCGAGGACGTTGTGCGGGACTCCGAGGTTGAAGCCGAAGATCTCCAGGTCGGGGATCTGCGGGATGCCGTTGGAGCCGTTGGTGACGTCCGGGCCGCTGTTGCCGTTCAGGTTGTTCATGGTGATGCGGAAGATCTCACCGAAGCCGAGCGTCACGATGGCGAGGTAGTCGCCGCGCAGTCGCAGGGTCGGGGCTCCGATCACCACGCCGAAGATCAGCGAGGCGGCGGCGCCGGTGAGGACGGCCGCCCAGAACGGGAACTGCACGCCGATGGTGGACGACGGGGAGCCGGAGACCAGGGCGGCGGCGTAGGCGCCGACGCCGAGGAAGGCGACGTATCCGAGGTCGAGCAGGCCGGCGAGGCCGACGACGACGTTGAGACCCAGGGCGACCGTGGCGAAGATCAGGATGTTCGCGCCGATGAGGGCGAACTGGTCGTTGGTCTGGGTGAAGGGGAAGCAGATCGCCGCCGCGAAGGCCGCGCCGAGGGTGACGTTGCGGTGCTTGGCGGTCAGGGCCGACAGTCGCTTGAGCAGTCCGGCGCGGGTGACGGCGGTGAAGCCGAACGCCGCGACGATCAGGAAGCCGATGAACAGCTCGGAGTACTCGGTGCTGATGCCGTACGCGAAGACGTACAGGCCGACGCCGAAGCCGGCGGCGATGATCAGGATCTCGACCCAGGAGGAGAGTTCCTTGGCCCGGCCGGGGTCGGGGGCGGTGAGCGAGTGTCGGACACGGCCCCAGAGGTTCGGGTTCGGGTCCGACGCGTCGTAGGGCTGGTCGACGGGGAGGCCGAGGGCGCCGATCACGGCGACGAGCGCGCCGATGCCGGAGACCCAGGCGCCGGGCTCCAGGTTGACCAGGCCGCCGAGTTCCTGGGTGATGGCGCCGATGGCGTAGCCGGTGGTGCCGAACACGCCGAGGGCGGCGAGCAGGACGGGGCTGTTCTTGCCGCCGGGGGTGAGCCAGCCCAGGCCCTTGATGCCGTAGCCGGAGAGGGCGAACAGCAGGGTGAGCACGGAGCCGAAGAGGGTGAGGACCTGAAGGCCGCCCGGGTAGCCGGTGACGGTCAGGTTGCCCGGGAACTCCTCGGTCCAGGTCCAGGCGAGGAAGGTGCCTATGAGGGCGAGGGCGGAGCCGCCGACCACCAGCCCGCGGGCCGCGACCTGCGGCAGCGGGATGATGGGGGTGGCATCGGCCGTGGACACCTTGGTGGTGTCGGTGGTCTTGTCCATGGGGATCTCGGTGGTCATGTGCATCACGCCCGATCCGCGACGCGTTCGCCGAGCAGGCCTTGTGGCCTGAACAGCAGGACGAGGATGAGGAGGCTGAACGCCCACACGTCCTTCCAGGCGCCGCCGCCGAAGAGGTCCATGCCCGGGATCTCACCGACGTAGCCGGTGGCGAGGGATTCGGCGACGCCGAGGACGACACCGCCGAGCATGGCGCCGTAGATGTTGCCGATGCCGCCGAGGACGGCCGCGGTGAAGGCCTTCAGGCCCATCAGGAAGCCCATGCGGAAGCCGACCTGACCGTTTTTCAGGCCGTAGGCGACGGCGGCGATGGCGGCGAACGCGGCACCGATGGCGAAGGCCATGACGATGATGCGGTCGGTGTTGATGCCCATCAGCTTGGCCGTGTCGGGGTCCTGGGCGGTGGCCTGCATGCCGCGGCCGGAGCGCGTCTTCGTGACGAAGAGGCCCAGGGCGATCATGCACAGCGGGGCGGCTATGAGGACGAAGAGGTCACCGCGCTGGATGTTGGCGCCGAGGATCTCGATGGGTCCGCCGTGGAACTGCGGGAAGGGGTGGTCCTTCTTCGCGTCCGGGTACCACATCCACACGGCCTGCTGGAGGACGATGGACAGGCCGATGGCGGTGATGAGGGGCGCCAGTCGTGGCGCGGTGCGCAGGGGGCGGTAGGCGAACCGTTCCGCCGCTGTGCCGACGGCGACCGAGACGAGGACGCCGCCGATGATCATGAGGGGGACTGCGGCCCCGAGGCCGAAGCCCTCGGGGAGTACCAACCAGACGGTGAGGGCCCCGAAGCCCCCGACCATGAAGATCTCGCCGTGGGCGAAGTTGATGAGCTGGACGATGCCGTAGACCATCGTGTAGCCGATCGCGATGAGTCCGTACATCGCGCCGAGGATGAGTCCATTGGCCAGCTGTTGCGGCAGTTCGTTCACCGCAGGGCCTCCGTGGAGTGGTTCGGATATGGCGCCGCGCGGGAGCGCTGATGGGTGCTCCCGCGCGGCCTGGATCAATGTGTGATGGGGGAGTTTTCTCTACTCGTCCTCTGCTAGCCCAGCTTGGGCTCGCCGCTGAACTCCGGCGCCCAGGCGTTGTCCTTGACCTTGTACGCGGTCATCGTGTGGTTCGTGGTGTCACCGAACTCGTCGAAGGAGATGGTGCCGGTGACGCCGTCGAACTTGACCTTGGCCATTGCGTCCAGGACCGCCTTGCGGCCGTCCTCGGGGAGCTTGCCGTCGTTGCCCTCGACCGCCAGCTTGACGGCCTCGATGATCGACCAGGTGGCGTCGTAGGTGAGGCCGCCGTAGGCCTCGTAGTCGTCCTCGTAGCCGCCCGCCTCGTAGTCCTTGATGAACGTCTTGGCGGAGTCGAGCTGCTCGACCGGCTTGCCCACGGAGGTGGCGAGGTCGCCCTCGGCCTTCTTGTTCAGCTTCGGGAACTCACCGGAGTAGATGCCGTCGCCGCCCATGAGCGGGATGTTCTGGCCGCTGTCCTTGAGCTGCTGGCTCAGCGGGCCGGCGGCCGGGTACTCGCCGCCGTAGTAGAGGGCTTCGGCGCCGGTCTTCTTGATCTTGGCGACCACGGCGTTGAAGTCACGGTCGTCGGGGTTGATGTGGTCGGTGCCGACGATCTGGCCGCCGAACTTGGTGAAGTTCGCCTTGAAGGAGGCGGCGAGGCCCGCGCCGTAGGTCTTCTGGTCGTCGATCAGGTAGACCTTCTTCAGCTTCGCCTGGTTGTACAGGTAGTCGGCTGCGAAGGCGCCCTGGATCTCGTCCGTGGTGGCCGTGCGGAAGAAGGTCTTGAACTGGCGGACCGACTCGCCGGTCTTCCAGCCGTCGCCCTGGGTCAGCTCGGTGCCGGTGTTGGCGGGGGAGACCTGGGTGAGGCCGGCGTCGTTGAACGGCTTCTGCATCTGCTGCGAGACGCTGGAGTTCAGCGGGCCGACGACGCCGAGGACGTCCTTGTTGCTGATGAACTTCTGGGCGTTCTGCTGGCCGACGGTGGGCTGCGCCTGGTCGTCGAGGGGCTCGATCTTGAACTCGACGCCCTTGACGTACTCCTTCTTGTTGGCCGTCTTGGCGGCCAGGTCGGCGGAGTTCTTGATGCCGAGGCCGAGGGCCGACAGGTCGCCGGTCAGCGGAGCGTCGACACCGATCACCACAGTGGTCTTGTCGCCGTTGCTGCTGCCGCCGTCGTCGTCACGCGACCCACAAGCCGTGAGTGTCAGCGATCCCGCCGCGAGCGCGGCGGTTATGGCGATGATCGAACGTTGACGCACGAATCAGGTCCTTTCCCTGGCACGGCGGCTCCCCGTGGAACGCGCCGAGTCGAGCGCTGGGTCGAAGTGACTTCGAATCCGGTAGCTCGGTGACTGGCGGTGACTCTAAGCGCGTGCGGGGAACATGGAGGAGGGCCTGACCAAGGCTGTGACGCTCTTGTTATGACACGGGGTAACGCAGAGCGGTACTCGGTGGGGGGAAGAGCGGATTTCCGGCCGATTCGCCCTGTCCACATGGTGAGAACTCGCAGCGTTCGCGCGTAGCTTCTTCACGAGTGTTCACATGTTTTGGTGATTACCAGGGTCGTTGCTGGAGGCTACCAGGGGGTCTCCGGTGAAAGTTGATCGCCCTGGAGGAACTGTTGGTTCGTATTGCACCCGTATTACGCTGGGTTACGAATGTGGGCGGTGGTTCCCGAATCCAGGACTTTCATGTAGAGGGCATCGAAAGCGGAATCGCGAATTTCTCCCTCAGCCCCATGGACCCCCGGTCGGCTCGCCCTTCCGGTACCGCCGCTCGCACAAGTCCCGTGCCCTGTGGTCGATCAGGCGGTCGGCCGCCTGTGCTCCGGCGCGCTCACGCTCGGTCCGGGCCGCGTCCACGACCTCGCGCAGGATCTCGTACTGCCCGTCGGACAGCCCCATCGACTGGTAGTCGCCGTAGGTGTCGCCGGTCAGTGACCGCCGCGACCAGTAGCCGATGACACTGGTGCACAGCCGCGCGGGCGAAGTCGCCGACGGGGAGGGCGAGTTGGCGCTCGCCCCGGTCCCGGGCGCACCGGCCCGCGCGTCCGAATCGGCGCAGCCGGCCGTCAACGCGGTGGCCAGCAACGCCAGTCCGAGCGCGACCCCCCTCCGGCGGGGTCCTCCCGTCGTCATGCCTCGACGTTATGCCGTGCGGCACCCGGGTTTCAACGGCAGCCGGGAGCAAGGCGGTTGGTGGTCATGTCGTCGTCGCCGGGGCGTCGGCCTCAGTTCGTCCGCAGGTGCTCCCCGTCGCCCGGCCGAACATCCCGCAGCAGACACGTCAGCCGCGCGCTGCACACCCGCCGCCCCTGATCGTCACTGATCACGATCTCGTACGTCGCCGTCGAGCGGCCCTGGTGCAGCGGTGTGGCCACCCCGGTGACGAGGCCGGAGCGCACACCCCGGTGATGGGTGCAGTTGAGGTCGACGCCGACCGCGATCTTGGAGGTGCCGGCGTGCAGCATCGAGCCCACCGACCCGAGCGTCTCGGCGAGCACCGCGGACGCGCCGCCGTGCAGCAGCCCGTACGGCTGGGTGTTCCCCTCGACCGGCATGGTCCCCACGACCCGCTCGGCGGAGGCCTCCAGAATCTGTACGCCCATGCGCGTCCCGAGGTGTCCGGCGGAGAACAGGGCCGGCAGGTCGACGCCGAGCGCGGCGTACTCGTCGATGACCTCTTGCGGGAACTTCACGTGCTGCTGCTCGCCCATGGGTCGGCTCCGTTCGGGGTGCTCAGTCGGTACGGGTCGACTGAGCAAACGCTCAGTCGGTCGCCGATTGTTCCAGACGCACCACGACGGACTTGCTGGCCGGGGTGTTGCTGGTGTCCGCGGTGGAGTCCAGCGGGACGAGCACGTTGGTCTCCGGGTAGTAGGCGGCGGCGCAGCCGCGGGCCGTCGGGTAGTGCACGACACGGAAGCCGGGCGCCCGCCGCTCGACGCCGTCCCGCCACTCGCTCACCAGGTCGACGTACGAGCCGTCGGCGATGTCCAGCAGGCGGGCGTCCTCGGGGTTGATCATGACCACCCGGCGGCCGTTCCTGATCCCCCGGTAGCGGTCGTCCAGGCCGTAGATCGTGGTGTTGTACTGGTCGTGCGACCGCAGGGTCTGGAGCAGCAGCCGGCCCTCGGGCACCGCCGGGTACTCGACCGGGGCGGCGGTGAAGTTGGCCTTGCCGGTCGCCGTCGGGAAGCGGCGCTCGTCGCGCGGGGCGTGCGGGAGGGTGAAGCCGCCGGGGCGGGCCACGCGCGCGTTGAAGTCCGCGAATCCGGGGATCACGCGCGCGATGCGGTCGCGGACCGTCGCGTAGTCCTTCTCGAACTCCTCCCAGGGCGTGCGGGATTCGGAGCCGAGGACCCGGCGGGCGAGCCGGCAGACGATCGCCGGTTCGGACAGCAGCTGCGCGCCCGCGGGCTCCAGCCGGCCCCGGGAGGCGTGCACCATGCCCATGGAGTCCTCCACGGTCACGAACTGCTCGCCGCTGCCCTGGAGATCGCGCTCGGTGCGGCCGAGCGTCGGCAGGATCAGCGCGCGGGCGCCCGTGACGGCATGGCTGCGGTTGAGCTTCGTCGACACATGCACGGTGAGCCGTGCGCGCCGCATGGCCGCCTCGGTGACGTCGGTGTCCGGGGTCGCGGAGACGAAGTTGCCGCCCATCGCGAAGAAGACCTTCGCTTCGCCGTCGCGCAGCGCGCGGATGGCCCGTACGACGTCGAAGCCGTGCTCGCGCGGGGGCGCGAAGCCGAACTCCTTCTCCAGGGCGTCCAGGAAGGCCGGGGCGGGCCGCTCGAAGATGCCCATCGTGCGGTCGCCCTGCACGTTCGAGTGGCCGCGCACCGGGCACACGCCCGCGCCCGGCCGGCCGATGTTTCCGCGCAGCAGCAGGAAGTTGACGACCTCGCGGATGGTCGGCACGGAGTGCTTGTGCTGGGTGAGGCCCATGGCCCAGCACACGATCGTGCGCCGTGAGGCCAGGATCATGGCCATCGCCTTGTCGATGTCCGTGCGCGTGAGACCGGTCGCCGTGAGGGTCTCGTCCCAGTCGGCGGCGCGGGCGGCCTCGGCGAACTCCTCGTAACCGTGCGTGTGCTCGCGCACGAACTCCTCGTCGACGGCGCCGGACCCCGCGCCGGCGGCGCTGTCGTGCTCAGCCAGGATCAGCTTGTTCAGGAGCCGGAAGAGGGCCTGGTCGCCGCCGATGCGGATCTGGAGGAACAGATCGGTGAGCGCGGCACCCTTGAGCATGCCCTGCGGGGTCTGCGGGTTCTTGAACCGCTCCATGCCCGCCTCGGGCAGCGGGTTCACGGTGATGATCTTCGCGCCGCCCGCCTTCGCCTTCTCCAGGGCGGAGAGCATGCGCGGGTGGTTCGTGCCCGGGTTCTGGCCGGCGACGATGATCAGGTCGGCCTTGTAGAGGTCCTCCAGCAGGACGCTGCCCTTGCCGATGCCGATGGTCTCCGACAGGGCCGACCCGGACGACTCGTGGCACATGTTCGAGCAGTCCGGCAGGTTGTTGGTGCCCAGCTCGCGCGCGAACAGCTGGTACAGGAACGCGGCCTCGTTGCTGGTGCGGCCCGAGGTGTAGAAGACGGCCTCGTCGGGAGAGCCGAGAGCAGCGATCTCCTCGGCGACGATGTCGAAGGCGCGCTCCCAGGAGATCGGCTCGTAGTGCGTGCCGCCCTCGGGGAGATACATGGGGTGGGTGAGCCGCCCCTGCTGCCCCAGCCAGTACCCGCTCCTGGTGGCGAGGTCGGCGACGGAGTGCGCGGCGAAGAACTCCGGGGTGACCCGGCGCAGCGTCGCCTCCTCGGCCACCGCCTTCGCGCCGTTCTCACAGAACTCCGCCGTGTGCCGGTGCTCCGGCTCGGGCCAGGCGCAGCCCGGGCAGTCGAAGCCCTTCTTCTGGTTGACGCTGAGCAGCGTCAGCATGGTCCGCTTCACGCCCATCTGCTGCTGCGCGATCCGCAGGGTGTGGCCGATGGCCGGCAGCCCGGCAGCCGCGTGCTTCGGCTCGGCGACCTGCGGCGCGTCCTGAACCGGATCACCCTTGGGCGGCTTGGTGGCCATCGCGCACTCCCCTTCACGTACACGTGTGAGCTACATCTCCGATCCTCGCACGTGGGACCGACAACACGGCGGGGGGTCCCGGGACCTGAGATCCCCCGCCGCACGGGCCCGCACATCCCCTCCACAGGGCCGCGCCCCCGATGGGGACCGACTGTCAGTGGGGCGTGGCAGGATCGGGGGCGTGGCAGAAACAGCATCGAAGAAGACCGACAGCAACCCCGGCGGCAGCCGGCCCCGCCTGATGCTCATGGACGGGCACTCGCTGGCCTACCGCGCGTTCTTCGCGCTGCCCGCGGAGAACTTCACGACCGCGACGGGCCAGCCGACGAACGCGATCTACGGCTTCGCGTCGATGCTGGCCAACACGCTTCGCGACGAGGCGCCCACCCACTTCGCCGTGGCGTTCGACGTCTCCCGCAAGACATGGCGCTCCGAGGAGTTCACGGAGTACAAGGCGAACCGCTCCAAGACCCCGGACGAGTTCAAGGGTCAGGTCGAGCTGATCGGCGAGCTGCTCGACGCGATGCACGTCTCGCGGTTCGCCGTCGACGGCTTCGAGGCCGACGACGTGATCGCCACCCTCGCCACCCAGGCCGAGGCCGACGGCTTCGAGGTGCTGATCGTCACCGGCGACCGTGACTCCTTCCAGCTGGTCAGCGAGCACACCACGGTGCTGTACCCGACGAAGGGCGTCTCCGAGCTGACCCGCTTCACCCCGGAGAAGGTGTTCGAGAAGTACGGCCTGACGCCCGCGCAGTACCCCGACTTCGCGGCGCTGCGCGGCGACCCCTCCGACAACCTGCCGGGCATCCCGGGCGTCGGCGAGAAGACCGCGGCGAAGTGGATCAACCAGTTCGGCTCGTTCGCGGAGCTGGTCGAGCGCGTGGAGGAGGTCAAGGGCAAGGCCGGGCAGAACCTCCGCGACCACCTGGAGTCGGTGAAGCTCAACCGCCGGCTGACCGAGCTGGAGCGATCCGTCGAGCTGCCCAAGACCGTCGCCGACGTCGCGCGCGTGCCCTACGACCGCAAGGCCGTGGCGATGATCCTGGACACCCTGGAGATCAGGAACCCGTCCCTGCGCGAGCGGCTCTTCGGCGTCGACCCCGGTGCCGAGGAGGCCGAGGTCACCCCGATCGCCACCGACGGCGTGGAGATCGACGGCTCGGTGCTCGGCACCGGCGAGCTGGCGCCCTGGCTCGCCGAGCACGACGGCGAGACGCTCGGTGTGGCCACCGTTGACGCCTGGGCGCTGGGCGCGGGCTCGGTCGCCGAGGTCGCGCTCGCGGCGGCCGACGGGGCGGCCGGCTGGTTCGACCCCGCACAGCTGGACGAGGCCGACGAGAAGGCGTTCGCGGCCTGGCTGGCCGACGCCGCGAAGCCCAAGGTCTTCCACAACGCCAAGGGCGCGATGCGGGTCTTCGCCGAGCACGGCTGGAGCATCGAGGGCGTCCGCATGGACACCGCGCTCGCCGCGTACCTGGTCAAGCCGGGCCGCCGGTCCTTCGACCTGGACGCGCTGTCGCTGGAGTATCTGCACCGCGAGCTGGCACCGGCCGCCGCGGCCGACGGTCAGCTGGCCTTCGGCACGGACGACGGCGCCGAGGCGGAGGCGCTGATGATCCAGGCCCGCGCGGTCCTCGACCTCGGCGAGGCCTTCGAGGGCCGGCTCCAGGAGGTCGGCGCCGCGGACCTGCTGCGCGACATGGAGCTGCCGACGTCCGCCCTGCTGGCCCGCATGGAGCGGCACGGCATCGCGGCCGACCGGGCCCACCTGGAGGCCATGGAGCAGATGTTCGCGGGCGCCGTCCAGCAGGCGGTGAAGGAGGCGCACGCGGCGGCCGGGCACGAGTTCAACCTCGGCTCGCCCAAGCAGCTCCAGGAGGTCCTCTTCGGTGAGCTCGCGCTGCCCAAGACGAAGAAGACGAAGACCGGCTACACCACGGACGCCGACGCCCTGGCCTGGCTGGCCGGCCAGACCGACAACGAACTGCCGGTCATCATGCTCCGCCACCGTGAGCAGGCGAAGCTGCGCGTCACCGTCGAGGGCCTGATCAAGACGATCGCGTCGGACGGCCGTATCCACACCACCTTCAACCAGACGGTGGCGGCGACGGGACGCCTCTCCTCGACGGACCCGAACCTCCAGAACATCCCGGTCCGCACCGACGAGGGCCGGGCGATCCGCCGGGGCTTCGTGGTCGGCGAGGGCTTCGAGTCCCTGATGACCGCCGACTACAGCCAGATCGAGCTGCGGGTGATGGCCCACCTCTCCGAGGACGAGGGCCTGATCGAGGCGTTCACCTCGGGCGAGGACCTGCACACCACGGCCGCCTCCCAGGTGTTCGCGGTGGAGCCCGGCGCGGTGGACGCGGAGATGCGCCGCAAGATCAAGGCGATGTCCTACGGCCTGGCGTACGGCCTGTCGGCATTCGGTCTCTCCCAGCAGCTGAACATCGACGCGGGCGAGGCCCGGGCCCTGATGGACGCCTACTTCGAGCGCTTCGGCGGTGTCCGGGACTATCTGCGCCGCGCGGTCGACGAGGCCAGGGCGACGGGCTACACGGCGACGCTCTTCGGCCGCCGCCGCTACCTCCCCGACCTCAACAGCGACAACCGGCAGCGGCGCGAGGCGGCCGAGCGCATGGCCCTGAACGCCCCCATCCAGGGCACGGCGGCGGACATCGTCAAGATCGCCATGCTCAATGTGGACCGGGCCCTGCGCGAGGAGAACCTCACCTCCCGCATGCTCCTCCAGGTGCACGACGAAATCGTCCTGGAGATCGCCCCCGGCGAACGGGACGCGGCGGAGGAACTGGTCCGCCGGGAGATGTCCGACGCCGTCCACCTGAGCGTCCCGCTCGGGGTATCGGTCGGCGTGGGCGCGGACTGGGAGTCGGCGGCGCACTGATCACCGCGATGCCGGGCCGGACGTCGATCCGGCCCGGCATGCACCGCCCCCCCGGGCGACGGTGTGTGGCTCAGCCGCGCGCGTGATCAGCGAGAACGAGCCGGCGGTGCCCAGGACCCCTGGTCACCGCGGACAGCGAGACCCGGCCCCGTTGCGCGGGCAGCGAGACCCGGCCTCCTTGCGCGGGCAGCGAGACCCGGCCTCCTTGTGCGGGCAGCGAGACCCGGCCCCCTTGCGCGGGCAGCGAGACCCTTCCCACCGCACAGCGAGCCCCGTCCCACCCCGGAGGGACCCGTCACTCGCGTGGCCCCCGCAAAAGCGCCGCCCGCATGTCACGCCCGTAAGGATGCGGGCATGGGTATACGCACGCTTCACCGCCGGACGGCCCCCGCACCGGCGAACGTGAACACCGAAGACGCCCGCTCCACCGCACCGCCCTCGGTACCGCCCTTCGCCGCCGACGCGAGCACCGCCCGCATCCCCGCCGATCTCATCGGCCCCCTGCGGCGCACGGCGACAACCGTCCGTGGCTGTCTGGCCCTCGCCCGCACCGTGCTCCCAGGGTCCCGTCCCGTCCGCAGAGTCATCGTGTTCATCGGGACCGTCACCGAGCCGCAGGCCGGCTCGGCTCCCTCCCGGCCGCATCCGAGCCGGCACTGTCAGGGCCCGGAACCGGACGCCACACCCTGACGCCCACGGCGTAGAGCAGCAGCCCCAGGGCGAGCCCCGCGCCGGCCCCGAAGCACAGGGTCGGAATCAGCTCCCAGTACTTGGCGGTCGACCCCCAGTACGCCCACCAGCGCGACGCCCGGTGCAACGCGGCGACCGTGGCCAACCCGCCGATCACCGCTCCGGCCAGCCAGCGGTCCCGTACCGAGAGCACCGGGATCCCGACCGGTGCCACGGCCGGGGCCCGCCGTAGCGCCACGATCAAGAACGCGGTGATGACGACGGCCGCCACCGCCGAACCGCCGTACTGGAGATACCAGTACAGCGGTGACCCGGCGACCTCCTCGCCCAGCACGGGAAACAGCCGCATTCCCCAGCGGTCGAGATGGGTGAACGCGTCCCACACGACATGCGTCAGCCCGCCCAGCACGGCGGAGACGTACCAGCGCAGCGCGAGCGAGGGACGTACCCGCGCGCGTGGCGCCCCGCAGCGCAGCAGCGCGGCCGGGCGCGGCCGGCGCCGTGCCGGCAGCAGTGCCACCAGTGGTTCACGCAGCAGGAGCCACAGACCCACCAGCGCCCAGGCGATCACCACGTCGACCGTGAACACGCCCGCGAACGAGTGCGTGACATCGCCGAACTCCATCGCCCCGTCCAGGACACTCGCCGCGTAATAGGTCATGTCGGGAGCGAAGGAACCCGCCACCAACACGGCCGGTACGAGCGTGCTCCGGCCGGTTCCGTCGGTGCGTACGGCGGGCAGTACGGCCGCCGCATGGCTGAGCGTGAACGGCAACGGGGCTCCTCGCGGGGGGTCGTGAAGGGGCGGGGCGGCCCCGGTGTCGGCGCAGCCAGTATGAGGGACATACGACGGACAGCTCCCACATGGCCAAGCGGTAAAAATCGGGCGCCAACGGGTGACCGTGCAAAGGAAGTTGTCGTAGGGTCGCCTGGGTCGCCGCACCGGGGGGATAGCGGTCGAACAGATGAACAGCGACGAACGTGCGCCGTGAGGGCAACTGTCGCGGCGGGTCGATCGTCCCTACCAAGGGCGGGCACGGCCGGCTCGGCAGAAACAGACGGGCGCTCGGGCGTCCACGGGAGGGGTTCATTCCATGTCGGCGCAATTCGGCAGGCTCCGCAAGGGCGCGGTGAACACCACGGTCGCCGCCGTCGTCGTAGCGGCACTGGCGGCCTCGCAGGCTCCGGGAGTGACCACCGACGACGCCGGCAGAAGAGTCACCACCGGCACCCAGCCCTCACCCGACGCGCCCGCCGAGGACAGCGCCACCGGCAACTCGCCGTACTACACGGACCTGCCGCCGCTCAAGAGCCCCAACCCCTCGCCCAGCGCCGGCGCCACGCCCGTCACCCCGGGCGAGAGCGAGGCGGGCATCCCCGCGACCGTCCTCGACGCCTACAAGAGGGCGGCGACCGCGTTGCAGCAGGACAAGCCCGGCTGCAACCTGCCCTGGGAACTCCTCGCCGCCATCGGCAAGGTGGAGTCCGGTCAGGCCCGCGGCGGCCGGGTCAGCGCGGACGGCACCACGCTCTCCCCGATCCTCGGCCCGCAGCTCAACGGCGTCGGCTTCGCGAACATCAGCGACACCGACGACGGCGCGTACGACGGGGACAGTTCGTACGACCGGGCTGTCGGCCCCATGCAGTTCATCCCGTCGACCTGGGAGTGGGCCGGCCGCGACGGCAACGGCGACGGCAAGAAGGACCCCAACAACGTCTACGACGCCGCGCTCGCCGCCGGCCACTACCTGTGCCGCTTCGACTGGGACCTGTCCACCCAGGCCGACCTCGACAGCGCGATCCTCAGCTACAACAACTCGCAGGACTACCTCAACCTCGTCCTGACGTGGCTGGAGTACTACCGCAAGGGCACCCACCAGATCCCGGACGGCTCGGGCACCCTCCCGACCGACCGCAGCGACGACGCGGTCGGCACGGGTCCTTCGCCGTCGCCCACGGGCCCGAAGTCGCCGACGACGCCGAGCACCGAGCCCGGCGGCACCACCGGCCCCAGCCCGAAGCCGTCGCCGCCCGGCTCGTCCAACCCGACGCCCACGCCCACCCCGACCGACACGGTCCACCACCTGGAGAACGCGGGCACCGCGAAGCTCACCGCGATGGCGGGCGACAGCTTCACCGAGCGGATCAGCACCCGCGCCGAGACCAGGGTCGGCACCCCTGTCGCCAAGGTCCGCGTCCGCTTCACGATCGTCGGCTCCACCGACACCGTCTTCAGTACGGGTGAGAAGTACGCCACGGCCGTCACCGACGCCACCGGTCAGGCCAAGGCGCCCGCGCTCAAGGCGGGCGAGACGACCGGCGAGTTCGTCGTCCGCGCCACCCTGGTCGGCCGTTCGGTCACCCTCGACTACAAGGCCACGGTCACCGAGCGCGCCGCCGACGCCCTGGCCCGCACCAGCGACACCGCGCTGACCTGTACCGCGGGCGGCGAGTTCGCCGACCAGGTGGAGGTGAAGGCGACCTACAAGGGCGCCGTCGCCGATAAGGTCGCGGCCACCGCCACCCTCGTCAAGGCGGCGGACGACCCGGCCGAGAACGACAAGGGCCCCTACTTCAAGGACGCCGACGGCAAGACGGTTCGCACCCTGACCGGCCTGACGACCGACGCGAACGGCCTGCTCAAGCTGCCCAAGCTGTACGCCGACGACACCGCGGGCACCTACCTGCTCCGCGTCACCACGGCGGGCGGCGCGACGTTGACGGTGGAGCTGAAGGTGGAGGCCGCGCCCTCGCCCAGCCCGACCCCGACCCAGTCGGAGACCGCCTCGCCCTCGGCGAGCCCGTCCGCGTAGAGCTCACGCGAACCGACACAGGGGGCGCTCCTCCGCACCGGCGGACGGGGCGCCCCTCGTCTGTGTGTGCAACGTGTTCTCATCTCGCCCGCCCGTTGCTACGGTGCCGGACCTGACGACGTATCAGATGCGTCGGAAGTGTCGGCTCCGGAAGGCCGGGAGGCCCGTATGCGCGCCCTGATCGCCGCCGCGACCGGTCTCGCCGCCGCGCTCGCCCTGGTGTTCACCCTCACCGCGCTCGGCAGCCCGGCCGGCGAGACATCCCCGAAGCCGCTGCTGACGACGGTGCCCGCACACCCGTAACCACCCCGTCCGGGAGGGAGGCCGAGATGCGCCGCAAGGCCAGTCTGCTCCTGCTCGCCCTCGCCGTGTTCTTCGCGGCGCTGTCCCCGCTGCTGCGCTGGTACGCCTTCCCGCGCCTGGCCAAGATCCCGGCGAACCAGTACCAGGACATGGTCCTGGAAGCGAAGGACGCCACCCTCCTCGACTACGGCACCATGAAGGCCCGCAAGGTCTCCAAGGTCACCATCGTGCAGACGCTGAAGGGCAACGTCGAGGAGTCGGAGAAGATCGAGAAGACGGCCGGCAAGGACGTCGTCGTCTGGGACGGCCTGTCCTATGTCGTGGGCCCCGACGGCAAGATGGTCTCCAAGATCCCCGAGCGCTACATCTTCGACGCCCACAGCCAGGAACCCGTGCACGCCACCGGCGAGATGGTCGACGGCGATCCGGTCAGGCGGCAGGGCATCGAGTTCAAGTGGCCCTTCCTGACGGAGAAACGGGACTACGAGTACTTCGACGCCCAGGCGCGGATCACCGCCCCCATCCACTACAAGGGCACACAGGACTTCCGCGGCGTCGAGGTCTACTACTTCGAGCAGACCATCCCGTGGACCAAGGTGACGTTCCCCAGGACGATGCCGGTCGAGGGCATCACCCCGGAGTCCGTCGCCAAGACCGGCACGACCCGCTGGTACACCACGGTCCGCAAGTTCTGGGTCGAACCGCTCACCGGCGCCCCGGTCTACGGCGAGGAGATCCACCAGGAGGAACTGCGCGGCGGCAGCCTGCTGGGCGGCCGCGACAAGGTGACCGCGTTCGCCGGCCACGTGAAGATGCGCGAGGACTACATCGACCACACCGTGGACCTCGTCAAGTCCAACCGCACCCTGGTCCTGCTGCTGACGTCGTACCTGCCCTGGGGCTTCCTGGCGCTGGGCCTGCTGCTCCTCGCTCTCTCCCTCTACCTGGAGGCACGCGGCCGCCGCCCCGGCGACCCGGAACCGACGAAGGACACCGAACCGGAACCGGTCACCGCCTGAGCCGCGCGTTGGTGTGCCGGGTCGGCTCGGCGCCGGCGGGGTCCTCGGGCCACGGATGCTTCGGATAACGGCCGCGCAGCTCCGCCCGTACGCCGTTGTAGCCGTCCTTCCAGAAGGAGGCGAGGTCGGCGGTGACGGCGGCGGGCCGCCCGGCGGGGGAGAGCAGATGCACGAGCAGCGGAACCCCCGCCACGGCCGGCGATTCGTGCAGCCCGAACATCTCCTGCAACTTCACGGCGAGGACGGGCTGTTCGGGGTTTCCGTAGTCGATCCGGATTCTGGACCCACTCGGTACGGCGATGCGCTCGGGCGCCAACTCGTCGATCCGGCCCGCCTCCCCGGACGCCCACGGCAGCAGCCGGCCGAGCGCCTGCCCCGCGTCGATCCGCCCGAGATCGGCCCGCCGCCGGGCCCGCCCCAGCTCGGGCTCCAGCCACTCGTCCACGCGCGCGTGCAGCGCCTCGTCGGATACATCGGGCCACGGCTCGCCGAGGTGCAGACGCAGGAAGGCGAGCCGCTCCCGCAGTACGCCGGCGTCGGGCGTCCACCGCAACAGGCCGAGCCCTTCCTGCCGCAGCCCGTCGAGGAGGGCGTTCCGTACGAGGACGGGGTCGGCGTCGCGCAACGGCCGTGCCGTCAGCTCGATCGCCCCCAGTCGCTCGACCCGTCGTGCGACGACATCACCGTCGGCCCAGTGGACCTCCTGGCTCTCGCGGTACAGCGAGGCCGCCGCCGACCGGGCCGTGTCCTCGTCCACCGCGGCGGCGAGCCGCACGCGCGCGTGCCCCTTGCCGACGGGCCGGTCCGCCACGGCCACGGCGATCCACGGGGCACCGCGCAGCGAGCCGGCGTCGGCGAGTTCGGCGCGCGTGCCCGAGGCCATCAGGTAGGAGCCGCCGTCGGCCTTCGCGACCCGCTCGGGGAAGGCGAGGGCGGCTACGAGGCCCGCGTCGCGGTCGTTCGCCTCGGCCGCCGGCGCGCTCCCGGCGCCCGCCCGCAACCGCCGCACCTCGGCACGCCACCGCCCCGCATAGGCGTCTCCGCCCCGCCGAGCCGCCCGCAGAGCGGCCGCCAGGTCGTCCCCGTACTCCCTCGGGGGCTCCTCGCTCAGCAGCGCGACCACCTCGGCGCCCGCACCCGGCGTGTCCAGCAGCGCCCGCCCCAACCGGGGATGCAGCCCCAGCCGGGCCAGCGCGGCGCCCCGCGCCGTGGCCCGCCCCGCCTCGTCCACCGCCCCGATCGCCGTCAGCACACTCCGCGCCGCCGCCATCGCCCCGCCCGGCGGCGGATCCAGCAGCGCCAGGCCGGATGCCTCCGGATCGCCCCAGCACGCCGTCTGCAACGCGAACGCCGTCAGGTCGGCCACCTTGATCTCCGGGGACGGGAAGCGCGGCAGACGCGCGTCCTCCGCCTCCGCCCAGCAGCGGTACACCGCGCCCGGCGCCTCACGCCCGGCCCGCCCCGCACGCTGCCGCCCCGCGGCCTGCGAGGCCCGCACCGTCGTCAGCGCGCTCAGCCCGCGCGCGTGATCGACGCGGGGCTCCCGCGCCAGCCCGGAGTCGACGACCAACCGCACCCCCGGCACCGTCAGCGACGACTCCGCCACCGACGTCGCCAGCACCACCCGGCGCCGCTCCCCGCCGGCCAGCACCGCGTCCTGCACGGCCGCCGGCGCCCGTCCGTGCACCTGGAGCACCTCGACGTCCCCGAGCTCGCCCAGCTGACCGGCCACACGCGCGATCTCGCCCACACCCGGCAGGAAACACAGCACGTCCCCCGCCCGCTCGGCCAGCGCCCGCCGCACCACCGACGCCACATGCGTCAGCAGCGCCGGGTCGACCCGCATCCCGTGCGGCGGCCGTACGGGACGCGTCGGCGGCGCCCACACCACCTCCACGGGATGCGAGACGCCCTCCGCCTCGACCACCGGCGCCTCGCCGAGGAGCCGCGCCCAGCCCTGCGCGTCCGTCGTCGCCGACGCCGCCACCAGCCACAGCTCCGGCCGCAGCGTCTGCCGTACGTCCCACAGGAACGCCGCCACCGTGTCCGCGTCCAGATGCCGCTCGTGGCACTCGTCGAGGATCACCGCGTCCACGCCCGCGAGCTCCTGGTCGCGCTGCAACCGCTGGAGCAGCACACCGGTCGTGACGACCTCCACGCGCGCGTGCCGTCCGACGACCCGCTCCCCGCGCACGGTGTAGCCGACGCTCTCGCCGACCTTCTCGCCCAGCAGCCACGCCATCCGCCGCGCGGCGGCCCGTGCGGCGATCCGCCGCGGCTCGGCGACGACGACCCGCCGCGCCCGCCCCTCGCCCAGCAGCCCGGCCAGGGCGAGCGGCACGAGGGTCGTCTTGCCGGTGCCGGGCGGCGCGACCAGCACCGCGGTGCCGTGCCCGTCGAGGGCGTCGCCCAGACCGGGCAGGGCGCCGCGTACGGGCAGCGCGTCCAGGGCGTCGTAACGGATCACGCTCTCAGTCTCTCCCTAGCCTCCGGCCGGGGGTGCCCCGATCTCGCTTCGCTCGCAGACGAAGATCGCCGTCCCGGGGATCAGGTTCCCGCGCAGCGGCGACCAGCCGCCCCACTCTGCGGTGTTCCAGGCCGGCCACTCCGGCTCGACCAGGTCCACCAGCCGGAACCCCGCCGCCACGATGTCGCGCACCCGGTCGCCGATGGTGCGGTGGTGCTCGACGTAGACCGCGCCGCCGTCGTCGCCCTGCTCGACGTAGGGCGTGCGGTCGAAGTAGGAGGCGGCGACGGACAGGCCCTCCGGGCCCGGCTCGTCGGGGAAGGCCCAGCGGATGGGATGGGTGACGGAGAAGACGAAGCGTCCGCCGGGGCGCAGTACGCGGCGCACCTCCCGCAGGACCAGCACCGGGTCGGCGACGAAGGGCAGCGCCCCGTAGGCGGAGCACGCCAGGTCGAAGGAGGCGTCGGCGAAGGGCAGCGCAGAGGCGTCGGCACACACCAGAGGGAACGCGCCCCCGATGCGCAACGCGTGCTGGAGCTGGCGGTGGGAGAGGTCCAGGGCGACCGGGCGGGCACCCTGCGCCGCCAGCCAGCGCGAGCACTGGGCCGCGCCGGCGCCGATCTCCAGGACCTCCTTGCCCTTGAGGTCCTCCGGCGGGCCGAGCAGCTCGGCCTCCACCTCGTCCAGGCCCTCGGGACCCCATACGAAGCGGTCGTCGCCCAGGAAGGTGCCGTGCTCGATCTGGTACTCGTCCGCGTTGCGGTCCCACCAGCCCCGGTTGGCTCGGGAGCTCTCGGCGACACCGGCGTCGCGCCGGGTGGCCTCGGGTTCGGACGCTTCGGGCTCTTGGATGATCGGCTCCCTCGTCGTACTCTTCCGTCCAGCCGTCCAGGTGGTCCCACGAACGCGGCCAGAGCGCGTCTGCGTGGCCTCGGGAGACGGGACTTGTGCCGGGTATGCGGCCTTCCGCCCCGCGTGGGCGGCTTCGCGCATTGACCATGTCCGGCTGCCCCCGTATGCTACAAGTTGCGCTGCGGGCCTGCGCACCTCAGACGTAGCAGGCTGCGCTCGCATCTGTTGTATGTCCCCTCGGTTGTCGAGGCGCCGCCGGCTTTTTCGGGTGGCGCTTCCTAGGCTGTCCGGCTTCATCAGAGCGAAACGGGCTCCCGGCGTAAGCAGTACCTACGACTTCAATGTCCGTACCGGAGCCCTTTCCCACATGACGAGCAGCACCGAGACCACCGCCACCACCCCGCAGGTTGCGGTCAACGACATCGGTAACGAGGAAGCATTCCTCGCAGCGATCGACGAGACGATCAAGTACTTCAACGACGGCGACATCGTCGACGGCGTCATCGTGAAGGTCGACCGGGACGAGGTCCTGCTCGACATCGGTTACAAGACCGAAGGTGTCATCCCGAGCCGCGAGCTCTCGATCAAGCACGACGTCGACCCGAACGAGGTCGTCGCCGTCGGTGACGAGATCGAGGCCCTTGTCCTCCAGAAGGAAGACAAGGAAGGCCGCCTGATCCTCTCGAAGAAGCGCGCCCAGTACGAGCGTGCCTGGGGCACCATCGAGAAGATCAAGGAAGAGGACGGCATCGTCACCGGTACCGTCATCGAGGTCGTCAAGGGTGGTCTCATCCTCGACATCGGCCTCCGCGGCTTCCTCCCGGCCTCCCTGGTCGAGATGCGCCGTGTTCGCGACCTCCAGCCGTACGTCGGCAAGGAGCTCGAGGCCAAGATCATCGAGCTGGACAAGAACCGCAACAACGTGGTCCTGTCCCGCCGTGCCTGGCTGGAGCAGACCCAGTCCGAGGTCCGCCAGACGTTCCTCACCACCCTCCAGAAGGGTCAGGTCCGTTCCGGCGTCGTTTCCTCGATCGTCAACTTCGGTGCCTTCGTGGACCTGGGTGGCGTCGACGGTCTGGTCCACGTCTCCGAGCTGTCCTGGAAGCACATCGACCACCCGTCCGAGGTTGTCGAGGTCGGCCAGGAAGTCACCGTCGAGGTCCTCGACGTCGACATGGACCGCGAGCGTGTCTCCCTGTCGCTGAAGGCGACCCAGGAAGACCCGTGGCAGCAGTTCGCCCGCACCCACCAGATCGGCCAGGTCGTGCCCGGCAAGGTCACGAAGCTGGTTCCGTTCGGTGCGTTCGTCCGCGTGGACGAGGGCATCGAGGGTCTGGTCCACATCTCCGAGCTGGCCGAGCGCCACGTGGAGATCCCGGAGCAGGTCGTCCAGGTCAACGACGAGATCTTCGTCAAGGTCATCGACATCGACCTCGAGCGCCGTCGCATCAGCCTCTCGCTGAAGCAGGCCAACGAGTCCTTCGGTGCCGACCCGGCCTCGGTCGAGTTCGACCCGACCCTGTACGGCATGGCCGCGTCCTACGACGACCAGGGCAACTACATCTACCCCGAGGGCTTCGACCCCGAGACCAACGACTGGCTCGAGGGCTACGAGACCCAGCGCGAGGCGTGGGAGACCCAGTACGCCGAGGCGCAGCAGCGTTTCGAGCAGCACCAGCAGCAGGTCATCAAGAGCCGCGAGGCCGACGCTGCTGCCGCTGCCGAGGGCGGCGACGCCGCCGGTGCGGCTCCGGCCGCGTCCGGTGGCGGTTCGTACTCCTCCGAGGGCCCGGACAACTCCGGTGCGCTGGCCTCGGACGAGGCGCTGGCCGCGCTGCGGGAGAAGCTGGCTGGTGGGCAGAGCTGACGCCCACTGAGCCATAGCTCTTGACTGAGGGGCCGTACCTTTCGAGGTGCGGCCCCTCAGGGTTTGCAGGTCGTCTCTCGGCTGACCGGCCGGTGGGGGTTTGTCGCGCCCCGCGGCGGAGCCGCACATCGAGACAGCCCCGCGCCCCTGAAGGGCGTTCTCCTGCCCGGCGTGATCATTTGTCCCTCCTTCGGGAATGCCCCCGTGCGTAAGGGCGTTGTGACTTATGGACACGAGGAGGAGCGGTCACAGTGCTTGATCCGCAGGGTTTGTACGCATGGGAGCCGAAGGGCCTCGCCGTGGTCGACATGGCGCTCGCCCAGGAGTCGGCCGGTCTTGTCATGCTCTACCACTTCGACGGATACATCGACGCGGGTGAGACCGGCGACCAGATCGTCGACGGGCTCCTGGACTCGCTGCCCCACCAGGTCGTCGCCCGGTTCGACCACGACCGGCTGGTGGACTACCGCGCCCGCCGCCCGCTGCTGACGTTCAAGCGCGACCGCTGGGACGGGTACGAGGTGCCCGCGATAGAGGTGCGGCTCGTCCAGGACGCCACCGGAGCTCCCTTCCTGCTGCTGTCCGGGCCCGAGCCGGACGTGGAGTGGGAGCGCTTCGCCGCGGCCGTCAAGGAGATCGTCGAGCGGCTCGGGGTGCGTCTGTCGGTGAACTTCCACGGCATCCCCATGGGCGTCCCGCACACCCGCCCGGTCGGCCTCACCCCGCACGGCAACCGCACCGACCTCGTCCCGGGCCACACCAGCCCCTTCGAGGAGGCCCAGGTGCCCGGCAGCGCCGAGTCCCTCGTCGAGTACCGGCTGATGGAGGCCGGACACGACGTCCTGGGCGTCGCCGCGCACGTCCCCCACTACATCGCCCGCTCCTCGTACCCGGACGCGGCCCTGACCGTCCTGGAGGCGGTCACCGCGGCGACCGGACTGGTCCTGCCCGCCGTCGCGCACTCCCTGCGCACCGAGGCCCACCGCACCCAGAACGAGATCGACCGCCAGATCCGCGAGGGCGACGAGGAGCTCACCAACCTCGTCGAGGGCCTGGAGCACCAGTACGACGCCGTCGCCGGCGCCGAGAGCCGCGGCAACATGCTCGCCGAACCGGTGGACATCCCGTCGGCGGACGAGATCGGCCGCGAGTTCGAGCGGTTCCTGGCGGAGCGCGAGGGCGAGGGCTGAGCGGAGCCGGTCCTGCCGGGCGCGTTGTCACTGGCAGGGCCTAAGCTTCGACGCATGCTGAAGGTGGGCCTGACCGGGGGCATCGGTGCCGGTAAGAGCGAGGTGTCGCGGCTGCTCGTGCGGCAGGGGGCCGTGTTGATCGACGCGGACCGGATCGCGCGGGAGGTCGTCGCGCCCGGCACCCCCGGGCTCGCCGCCGTCGTCGAGGCGTTCGGCGAGGAGGTGCTCGCGGACGACGGCGGTCTCGACCGGCCCAAGCTGGGGTCGATCGTCTTCGCCGACCCCGAGCGGCTCGCCGTGCTGAACTCGATCGTGCACCCCCTCGTCGGCGCCCGCTCCCACGAGCTGGAGGAGGCCGCCGCCGAGGACGCAGTCGTGGTGCACGACGTCCCGCTCCTCACGGAGAACGGCCTCGCACCGCTGTACGACGTCGTGGTCGTCGTCGACGCCAGCCCCGAGACCCAGCTCCACCGGCTGGTCACGCTGCGCGGCATGACCGAGGACGACGCACGCGCACGCATGGCCGCGCAGGCGACGCGGGAAGGACGCCTGAAGATCGCGGACATCGTGATCGACAACGATGTGCCGCTGGAGGAGCTCCAGCAGCGGGTGAAGGACGTGTGGGACGAACTCGTGCGGCGGGCCCACGGGGCGCAGGCCGCCCGGTGACCTACTGATGACGGGACCGGGCGAGGAACGGCCGGGGACGGCCCAGGAATAGCCGTGTTCCGTTCGCGCGTTTAATCCTCCCAGCGAGGGAAGGACTCTGCCGTGCCCGAGACCAGCGGTTCGACCGGACGTACTCCGGAGACGCATGTCATCGACTTCCGCGCCGCCGAGCAACTGCTCGCCGCGCGGGATCCGCGGGGCGCGGTGAAGCTGCTCGACGGAGTCATCGCCGTGCACCCGGAAAACACCGCGGCGCGCTTGCTGCGCGCGCGTGCCTTCTTCGCCGCCGCGCAACTGCGGCCCGCCGAGCTGGAGTTCACCATCGTCCTGGAGCGCGAGCCGGACAACGCCTTCGCGCACTTCGCGCTCGCCCGCACCTATGAGCGCCAGGGCCGGCCCGAGCAGGCGAAGCGCCATTTCCGGCTGGCGGCAGCGCTGGACCCGAACCCCCGATACCTGAAGGCGGCACGGTTCGAGGCGTGAGCGGCCACCGGGGCGGCCGGCCCTCGGGACGCCTAGGGGTAACGGTCCTGCGGCGGGGACCCGGGAGGGCGCTGGTCGGTCGGCGGGCGGTGAGGCCGGCTCTCCGGCGGAGCGTACGGCGGGATGTCGCGGCCCGGCTGGTAGTGCGGGCCCTGGCGGATGTGCCTGAGCACCATGGCCAGGTCGATCGTGATCACCAGCCACAGCACCCCGCACGCGATCGCCCAGCCGGGACGCCCGGCGAGGGTGAAGGCAACGGTGCCGAAGACCGCCCAGACCACACCCCACACGCACAGCCAGAAACGGACCCGCAGCGCACTGCGTGCCGTCGTAGGCTCACTGCCCGTACGCATCCACCTCACCGCTCCTTCTTGAAACGTACTCCTCGTACTCCCCGTACCCCTCGTTCCCTTCGTTCTCCTCACAGGGGGCCCCGTGCTGCCGGACACCGATGAACTGGCCGAGGTGCTGCTCGACCTCTCCGTCCCGCACGAGGACGTCAACGACCTGGTGCGGATGGGCCGGCGGGTGACGGACGACCCGGAGCTGCGGCAGTTCCTGGAACGGTCCGTCGACGAGCTGGTCCGGGGGATGGGGGAGGTCGGCGGGCCGGTCGACCTGCCCGACCTCGACTGGGCCTCGGGCCCCCTGCGGCGCTGCTTCCCCGTGTACGTGTTCGTCGCGGCGCTTCCGTACACCCGCGCCTACCATCGCGAGCGCGGCATCCCGGCCGATGTCTCCCGGCGCACCCTCGCCGACCTCGGGCGGAACATGGCCGTACACCGCAGGCGGCACGGCCGGGCCGGCCTTCAGGCCCCGTGGTGGCTCATCCATCACTTCCGCGGCGAGCTGTACCAGCTGGGCCGGTTGCAGTTCGAACGGGCGCGGCTCGGGCAGCGTGCGGGAACGCGGCACGAGGCGGCCGGGCACGGCCTCGGCCCGGACTCGCCCTGTCTCCACGTGCACATACCCGACTTCCAGGGGCCGATGTCCCCGGCCGCCGTCGAGCGGTCGCTGGCGCTGGCCCGGGAGTTCTTCCCGCGGCACTTCCCCCGGGAGCGGTACCGCGTGGCGACCTGCCACTCCTGGCTGCTGGACCCACAGCTCAGGGAGTACCTTCCGGCGGACTCCAACATCGTCCGCTTCCAGGAGCGTTTCCACGTCAGCGTCGAGGACCGGGAGCCGGCCGACACCGAGCCGGTCCAGTTCGTCTTCGGCGACCCGGAGCTGCCGATCGAGAGCCTGCCACGGCGGACGGCCGTGGAGCGGGCCGTCGGGGACCATCTGCGGGCGGGCGGACACTGGTACGTGGGGCACGGGTGGCTGCCGTTCGACGGATCCGGGTGACATCCAGGCAGGAATTCCCCTCCTACGGCGATGAGTTCGGCGGGGAGTGCCGGTCTACCTCTGTGACAGCACCACGGACCGCTGAACACAGGAGACCCCCATGTCCGAGACCACCGCCTCCGCCACCACCGTCGCCGCCGGCACCTCCCGCACCGTCATCGCCGAGTCCGCGACGCCGCGTGGCCGCCGCGCACGGATCGCCCTGCGCGGACTTCAGATCGTGCTCGCCCTCTTCTACGGGATCGCGAGCGCCCTGCCCAAGCTGATCGCGCACCCGTCGGCCACCGAGGGCTTCGACGAGCTGGGCTGGGGCAGCGCGGGGATGTACACCATCGGCGCACTCGAACTCGCCGGTGCCGTGGCGCTGTTGATCCCGGTGCTCCAGTCGGTGGCGGCGATGGCGCTCAGCGCGCTGATGGTGGGCGCGTTCATCGTGACCGTCACCGCGTTCGGCGGCGAGAACGCGGCGACACCGCTGATCCTGATCGTGCCGCTCACCCTGATCGCGTGGGCGCGGCGGAGTTCGAACGCGGATCTGCTGCGGCTGGTGCGACGACGCGCGTGAGCCCAAGTCGACAAGTCGGCGTGCGCCGATGGCGTCCGGCAGGCCGAGAAGGCCGAGCCGGACGCCATCGGCGCATGTCAGCGTCCGTGCGGGCGTCCCGCGCCGCCGCCCATGAGGCCGCGCAGGCGTTCCAGCTCGCGCCGGTCCCGTTTGGTCGGGCGACCCGCGCCACGGTCGCGGATACCGGCCGGGGCGACGGCCTCGCGCGGCGGGGGAGGGGGTGAGTTGTCGACATAGCACTGAACCGCCACCGGGGCGCCCACCCGCTTGCGGATGAGCCGCTTGACGATGACGATCCGCTCCCGGTTCTCCTGCCGCAGCCGGACCTCGTCGCCGACGCGCAGGGAGTGGGAGGGCTTCACGTTCTGGCCGTTCACCCGCACATGCCCGCCCTTGCAGGCGGTGGCGCCCATGGAGCGGGTCTTCACCAGGCGTACGGCCCAGATCCAGCTGTCGACGCGCACGGACTCGCCGCTCTGCGGACCGGCGGCCTCGGCCGCGGCTACGGCGGCGGCGATCTTCGGGTCCACGGCCTGCTCGGCGTCCGCCGCGTCCGGGCGGCGCCCCTCGGCCGCGTCGCCGCCCTTCTCCTCGTCGTCCTCCAAAGCCATGCCTCGACCTTAGTCCCCGGACGCGGGCCACGGCCCCGTACCGATCCACGCAGGCCTTACGGTGGAGCTGTGGACGCCCTCGCCGATCTCGACCTGCGGGTCTCGGGCTGCCGGGCCTGCCCACGGCTGGTCGACTGGCGTGAAGAGGTGGCCCGCACCAAGCGCGCCGCCTTCGCCGACCAGACGTACTGGGGCCGCCCGGTGCCCGGCTTCGGCCCGCCGGACGCCCGGCTGCTGATCGTCGGGCTCGCTCCGGCGGCCCACGGCGGCAACCGCACCGGCCGGATGTTCACCGGGGACCGCTCGGGCGACGTGCTCTACCAAGCGCTGTACGACGTGGGGCTCGCCTCGCAGCCCACGTCCGTCGCCGCCGACGACGGCCTGGAGCTGCACGGCGTCCGGGTGACGGCCCCCGTGCACTGTGCCCCGCCCGAGAACAAGCCCACCCCGGGCGAGCGGGCGACCTGCCGGCCGTGGCTCGTGCAGGAGCTGCGGCTGCTGCGGCCGACGCTGCGCGCCGTCGTCGTACTGGGCGCCTTCGGCTGGCAGGCGACGCTGCCCGCGCTGGCGGAGGCCGGGTGGCGGGTGCCCAGACCGCGGCCGGCGTTCGCGCACGGGGCGCGGGTCGCGCTCGACGGGCTGGAGCTCTTCGGCTGCTTCCACGTCAGCCAGCGCAACACCTTCACCGGCAGGCTCACGCCGGAGATGCTGCGGGAGGTGCTGGGGGCGGCGGCGCGGGCGGCCGCGCTCGGTGAGGTTCCTCGCCCTGGCCGAAGAGGTGCCGGACCGTAGAGCGGTAGTTGGCCCGTACGTGGCTGAGGGTGTGGACGCGGGCGCGCTCCGGGTCGCCGGAGGCGATCGCCTCGTACAAGTCCTTGTGTTCTTCGAGGAGTTGGGGCCACTCCTCGTTCTGCCGGGTGAGCCGGCGCAGGCGGCCGTCGACCGGTTCCATGACCGAGGTCAGCAGGCTGTTGCCGGCCATGGCCAGGATTTTGTTGGCTGGGGGTTCCGGTGGTCGACGGGGTCGGCGCGGCCGTCAGACTCGCCGAGTCACTGGTGAGGTTGGGGCTGCGGACGAGTCGGGCCGGGGGGTATGCGAGGCCGTTGCCGAAGCGCCGGAGGTGGGGCTGGGGCGCTCAGGCCGACTGAGCCTGTTCCGGCCGCCAGTCGTACCGCACGTCCGGCTCCCGCTCCTCGTTCCCGCTGCCGTCCGTGTACTCGACGGGGACGAAGCCATGCCGCTCGTAGAAGCGGTGGGCGGGCTTGTTGACCTGAAAGGTCCACAGGCTCAGCCCGCCCGGCCGGCTCCGCTTGGCCAGGTCGACGAACCGGTCGCCGAGGCCGCGCCCGCGCCAGTCCGGGTCTAGGTAGAGCTGCGAGAGCACGTCGCCGTCGAGCACCATGAGCCCGACGACCCGGTCGGCCGCCTCGGCCACCCAGGTCTCCCGCAGCGGCACCACGACCTCGCGGAAATACGTCCGCACCTCGTCGTCGGAACGCCGCCGGACGACCGTCGGCAGCGCCGCGGCGAACGAGAGCAGCCAGACGTCGGCTGCGGCACCGGCGTCGGCGGGCAGGGCGCGGCGCAGGGCGACGGCGGTCATGACCGGGCCCTCTCCGCACTCTCGCCGGGAACGACGGCGGTGGCGGTGATCTCCACCAACTGCCCGGTGTAGCCGAGGCAGGCGACCCCGAGCAGTGTCGACGAGTGCGGCCCCACGCTGAGCCCGGACGCCTCGACGACCTCCCAGACGGCCGACAGCACGGCCGTGTCGCTGCTCACGACGTACACGTCGGTCGACAGGACGTGCGCCAAGTCGCTGCCGACGCAGCGGAGTTGCTCGTCGAGGTTGGCGATCACCTGCTCGGCCTGCCGTACGGGGTCCCCCTCGCCGACCAGGTTCCCGTCGCCGTCGAGCGGCACGGAACCGGCGAGAAACGCGATCCTCGCGCCCGCCTCCACGATCGAGGCGTGGGAGTAGGTGGGGGGAGGGAAGAGCGTGGGGGACGTGACGCGGCGGATCATGCGGGCTCCTGGTGGGCCGACGAGCCATGGTCCGGCCCGTCGAGGCCCCATGGCGTACAACTCGCCGATCATCCGTGCCCGTTCGACCGCGCGCATTCGAATTTCCGGTCCCGGCCCGTGCCGGCCGACCCGCTCCAGGGGCAAGTGGGCACCGAGGATGACGAATTTCTCCGGCCGGCAGTGCGATGCCGGCCGTGACTGCGGCTCCTGACCAGGTGATGGGGACGAGGGACCAGGTGATGGGGACGAGGGCGCGGACCCTCGGGCGAGGCCGACCGTTGCCTTAATGCGTGAATGCCCCACGGGCACCTGCCTACCCTGCACGCATGCCCTCTCGCGACGACGTCTCCTTCCTCGACACCACGGCCGACCGCCTGGCCGCCCTCCCCACCGTCCGAGCCGTCGCCCTCGGCGGGTCCCGTGCCGAGGGCACCCACCGCCCCGACAGCGACTGGGACCTTGCCGTCTACTACCGCGGCGCCTTCGACCCGGCGGACCTGCGCGCCCTCGGCTGGGAGGGCGAGGTGTCGGAGGTCGGCGGCTGGGGCGGTGGCGTCTTCAACGGGGGAGCGTGGCTCACGATCGAGGGGCGGCGGGTCGACGTCCACTACCGCGATCTCGACGTGGTGGAGCGGGAGTTGGCGGAGGCAAAGGCGGGGCGGTTCCGGGTGGAGCCGTTGCTCTTCCATCTCGCCGGGATTCCCAGCTACTTGGTGGTGGCGGAGCTGGCGATCAACCGAGTGCTGAGGGGAGCGCTGCCCCGACCGGCCGACTATCCGGAGAAGCTGCGGCGCGCGGCGAGCGAGCGCTGGTACGGCACGGCCCGGGCGACCCTGGCGTACGCGAAGGCCAACCATGCCCCCGCCGGCCGCCTCACCGAGGTCGTGGGCGCCCTCGCCACGGCCGCCGTACACACGGGGCACGCGGTGCTGGCGGCGCGGGGTGAGTGGGTGACCAACGAGAAGCGGTTGCTGGAGCGGGCCGGGCTGCGTGCCGTCGACCGCGTCGTGGCCCAAGTGGGCGGAACCGGCGCCGATTCCCTGACGGCCGCCGTCGCCGAGGCCGAAGCGCTCTTCCGTTCGGCAGTGCTCGCCGCTGCTCCTTGACCGGCGCAAGCCGGGAACGCCGCCGTTCCGCGATTGCGTTCATAAAGAACGTGGCGTTTCCAGGCATCGTCACATCCCCGCAACCCGAACGCCCCATCCCCACCAGGTTTCACCCCTACCGTGGACACCACCGGCCGCAACCGCACGGCCGACGCCCCGCCCGGCCACCGTCGCCCGAAGGCACCCACCCCCGCCCTCGCCCCGACTGGAGCCCTGTGACCCGCCCCGCACGTCCGGTTCTCGCCCTTCCGCCCTGGCTGGCGCACGCTCTTCGTGCCCAGCGCGGACCCGTGCCGTGGAGTGCGGTCACCCGTGGGGCGCTGGCGGCCGGGCCTCTGCTCCTCACCGCCGTACTCACCGGCCACACCACCCTCGGTGTCGTCGCCGCCATCGCCGCGATGCTCGCCGGCATCAACGACCGTCCCGGCAGCCGCCGTGTCTCCGTTCAGCGGCTCGGGGTGCCCGCCGCGGTGGGCGCGGTCGGGCTGCTCGGTGGGACGTATGCCGGGGATCACCTCGGAGTCGTGCCGCTCACCCTCGTGCTCACCGGGCTCGGCCTCGCCGCCGGCGGCATCAGTGCCGTCGGGCCCGTGGCCTCCGCCGCCGGTACGCAGCTTCTCGTCGCCGCCGCCATCGGGGCCGGGATGCCATTGCCCGACAGCGGGTGGGAACGGGCCGCGGCGTATCTCGTCGGTGGCGCCTGGCTGCTCGTGCTGCGGCTCGCCCTGCCCACGCCCGGGTCCCTCGTCGGCGACTTCCGGTTCGACGGGGAACGCGACGCCGTCGCCGAGGTGTACGACGCCGTCGCCGGGCTCCTTGACGCCGTCGGCACCCCGCACGCCACCGCCCGCCGCGTCGCCCTCACCGCCGCCCTCGACCATGCCCAGGACGCCCTCACCGGGCCCCGGCTGCGACGGTACGCCTCCTCCGGCGCCGAGCGGCGGTTGCACGCGCAGTACGCCGCCGCCCTGCCGCTCGCCGAGGCCGCCACCGCGCTCGCCTGGGCCGGGGAGCCGGTTCCGGCCCGTGCCTCCACCGGGCCCCGCCGGCTCGCCGCCGCCGTACGCGGCAACACCCACACCGGCCCGCTCCCCGCGCCCTCCCGTTCCGCGCCCGCCCTGCGGGCCCTCGACGACGCCCTGCTGCACGCCGCCGAGGCGTTCGACCGGGGGCGGGGGGACCGGGACCTGCACACGAGGCGTCGTACGGCCCGCGAGCTGGTCCGGGCCGTGTTCGGGGCCGGCGGACGGGAGTACGGACTGCGCGTCGCCCTCTGCTTCGGCGCCAGTGCCGGAATCGCCCAGGCCCTGCACCACGCCCGGTGGTACGGGCAGCACGAGCACTGGTACTGGCTCCCGGCCACCGCCGTCTTCCTCGTCAAGCCCGACCTCGGGCCGCTGGTGTCGCGGGTGCTGTGCCGGGCCGCCGGCACCGTGCTCGGCGCCCTGCTGTTCGCCGGGTTCGCGGCCGTGCTGCCCCGGCCCGAAGGGCTCGTCGCGCTCGTGGCGCTCAGCGGTGCCCTGATTCCCGTCGCGACCCGGCACTTCGCCGCCCAGACCGCCGTGGCGACCGTCCTGGTGCTGGCCCTGGTCATGGTGGGCGGCGAGCCGCAGGCCTCCGTGAGCCGGATCGGGGAGACGTCGCTGGCCTGCGCGATCGTGCTCGTGGTGGGGCATCTGCCGATGCCGGGGCAGCGGGGCGGGGGCGTGCGGGCGCGGCTCGGGGCGGCGGGGCGCGCGGCCTACGCCTACCTCGCCCATGTGCTGAGTGAGGCCGAGGGCGCCGACTCCCGCGCCCACCGCTGGACTCTGCGCCGAGAGGCCTATCGCGCGCTCGCCGAGGCCCGTACCGCCATCGCTCTCGCCGCCGCCGAACTGCCCGCGCTCGCCCGGCACACGCAGGGCGCGGACGAGGTCGTCCACACCCTGGAACGGCTCGTCGACGCCACCACCGCCTGCGCCGTGCACCTCGACGACTCGGGCCGGCTCACGCCCCGACACACCGCCCAGCTCACCGAGTTGCTGGCGGAACTCGCGGCGGAACGCGACCGGGTCGGGCTACGGATCCCCGAGGTCCCGGAACTGTCCGACGTGCGCCTCGCCGGCTGACGTCGGCAGCGTGGCCCGGACGCACACCAGCGCGTTCCCGCCGCCGGTCACCCCTGTCCGCACCTCCGTCACGAACCCCCGCGCCGCCACGACCGCCGCCGCCTTCCCGGCGATCTCCTCGGCCCGTCCGGGGCCGGGCGGCTCCCAGCACAGGCAGAGCGCGCCGCCCGGCGCCAACCACCGCCTCAGCGCCGCCAGTTCCCTCTCGGGTGACCGGACCCAGAACAGGTTCACGTTCACCGCGAAGATCTTGTCGAAGGACGCGGCGGGGAAGTCGGCCTCCTCCACCGCGGCCGTCCGGACGACCGCCCGGCCCGCCGCCACGCACCGCGCGTTACGGCGCCGCGCCTCCTCCACCGCCGTACTCGACCGGTCGATCGCCGTGACCGTGCCCGAGGTCAGCCGCTCGCAGACCAGGGTGATGGCGACGCCCCGCCCGCAGCCGATCTCCAGCACTCGGTCCCCGGGCCCGAGGTCCAGGTTCTCCACCGCCCAGGTCAGGCGCTCCGGGACCGGCGCCACGGCACCTACCGGTCCCCGACCCGCACCCAGACCGGCGCGTGGTCCGACCCCGCCTCGCCCCGCCGGTCCTGTGGATCCGCCCCGACCGACGGCAGGTCCGGAGCGCCGGCCCCCGGCGCACCCGTGCCGGCCGCCGTCACCCGGTGGATCAGACGATGGCTGCACAGTATGTGGTCGATCAGCTCGCGCCGGCCGGAGTTGACGCGCGAGAACCGCTGCTCGGCGGGGATCAGCGGTGCCACGTTCCACAGACGGGCCGCGTCGCCCTTGTCCTTCACCTGGAAACCGGGCGTGCCGATCTCCGAACCGGGTGGGCCCAGCAGGATCTGGGTGGTAGCCGCCTGCACCTCGTCGTTCAGGTCGCCCACGACCGCCACGTCGTGTTCGCGTCCGTCGCCCGCCAGCAGCACGTCCGCCAGCGCGCGCAGGGCCGTCGCCTCGGCCGCCCGCCGGTAGAGGGCGTACGCCCCGTAGCGCGCCCGTTCGCCCTCGTCCCGCGGCTGGAAGCGCCCGCCGGGATACGACAGCAGCTTGGACTTGAGGTGGGCCACCGCTGCTCGTATCGGCCCGCTCCCCGTCTCCGTCTCCACCGCGAGGAAGCCCCGGCCCGACCGGGATGTCGCCCCGCCCTCGTCGTCCGTCTGCACCGGAATCAGCTTCTTCGGGAAGGCGGACACGTCGTGCAGCACCCGCAGCTCCGTACGGCCGAGGAAGCCGACCCTGATGCCCCGGCCGTCCGGGTGCTCGGAGAGCGCCAGGTGCCAGTCGCCGCCCAGCATCCCGGCCAGGTCCCGCAGGGCCTGAGGGTCACCGACCTCCTGCACGCCGAGCAGTGCCGGGTCGAGATCGTCGACGACCGCCGCCAGTGCCGCGAGCTTCGTCTCGTACGCCGCCTTGTCCTTGGGGCCGAACTCGCCGCCGGGCCGGTAGAGGTTCTCCAGGTTCCAGGTGCCGAGGAGCATGCCGGGCTCCTTCCAGAAGCCGTGGGGCAGGGGGGCCGTCAAGCCGTCTCGCCGGCCGTGGTGGGGCCAGCGTGCCCGGGCGGCGGGGCCCTGCGACAGACCCGCGACCGGATGCGCGGTTCACCTCACGCGCGTCGACGACCGCGTCGTACGTTGGCGTGATGACGCCTTCTCCCGCAGAAGCTCCCGCCGACCTCATCATCACCGGATGCACCGTCCTCGTGCACGACGAGCAAGAGCGGATCGGGTTCCAGGAGGACGCCGCGATCGTCGTGCGCGAGGGCGTCGTCGAGTCCGTCACGACCGCCGGGGCCGTACGCGCGCGGGCCGCCGTCGAGCGGCTCGACGCCGCTGGTCAGGTCGCCCTGCCCGGCCTCGTCAATTGCCACAGCCACGCCCCGATGGTGGCCCTGCGCGGTGTCGCCGAGGACCTGCCGATCGAGGAATGGTTCAACGACGTCGTGTGGCCCGTCGAGTCCAACCTCGCAGAGAGAGACGTGGAGTTGGGGGCGCGGCTCGCCTGCGCCGAGATGATCCGGGGCGGCGTGACCTGTTTCGCCGATCACTACTTCTCCATGGACGCCGTCGCCGCCGTCGTCGAGGACTGCGGGATGCGGGCACATCTGGGGGAGGCGTTCTTCTCCTCCCAGGGCGCCGAGGGCCGGGAGCGGTCACTGGACTTCGCGCTACGGCATCGCGGGGGCGCCGGCGGCCGTATCACCACCACCCTCGCCCCGCACGCCCCTTACACCGTCGACGACGCCGACCTCGCCGCCACCGCCGAACTCGCCCGCGACCACGGCCTGCCCGTCCATCTGCACGCCGCCGAGAACCGCGACCAGGCCGACGCCAGCCTCGCCCGTCACGGCGTCACCCCCATCGAGGTCCTGAGGCGCACCGGAATCCTCGACACCGACGTCCTCATCGCCCATGGCACCGGCATCCTGGACCGCGATCTGCCCGCGCTCCGGAACGCCTCCGGCCGGGTCGCCGTCGCCACCGCCCCGCGCGGCTACCTCAAGTTCGCCTGGCCCACCACCACACCGGTACGCGCCCTGCACGACATCGGCGTCCCGGTCGGCCTCGCCACCGACGGCGCCGCCTCCAACAACTCCCTCGACGTCTGGGAGGCGATGGCCCTCACCGCCCTCATCCAGAAGTCGGCCACCGGCGACCCACGCTGGCTGACGTCCCGTCAGGCCCTGCACCACGCGACCCTCCAGAGCGCCCGAGCGGTCGGCCTGGGGGAGACGATCGGCAGCATCGCACCCGGCCGCCGCGCCGACATCGTCCTCATCGACCTCAGCGGCCCGCACACCCAGCCCGTACACGACCTCGCGGCCACCCTCGTACACAGCGCCCGCTCCTCCGACGTCCGCACGACCATCGTGGACGGACGGATCCTGATGCGCGACCGGGAGCTGCTGACGATCGATGTGCCCGCGGTGGTGGGGGAGTTGGAGGAGCGACTGCCGGCACTGTTGGACCGCGGCCATGGGGGGCGGATCCAGGAGTACGACGCCTGAGAATCGGCCTGACAGCAGCCCTTTGACGCCAACCGTCGGCAACCGCGCGGTCGCGCCGGGTGGTTTCGCGTTACATGTGAGAGCCGGGACGCAGTCGTCTGACGGGAGGGCCGGCCGGGTGGAGCTGTCGATAGACGTGGCGGTGTTGCTCGCCGTGATCATCGTGCTGCGTCTGGGGCGACGAACCCAGGCTCGCAGCCGGAACGACGAGAAGTTGACCGTGGTCATCGTGCTGGTGTTCGGGATCCTGATCGCCCCGACGGCCTTCGGTCACGGGGTCGTGGATGTGGTCGGCCAACTCGCCCAGGGTGTCACCCAGTCCAACACCCCTTGATCCCCCCGTCACTAGGCTGGTCCCCATGGACCCCGCCGACGGACTCATCGACCACCCGTACGACGTGTACCGGCGCCTGCGCGAGAGTGCGCCGGTGTGTCGGATCGCCGGGCCCGACGGCAGTCCCGCCTGGCTCGTCACGCGGTACGGCGATGTCCGTGAGGCGCTCGCCGACGTGCGGCTCTCGCTCGACAAGAGGAACGCGGCGCCCGGAAGTTACCGGGGCTTCGCGCTGCCGCCCGCGCTCGACGCCAACCTCCTCAACATGGACCCGCCCGACCATGCCCGTATTCGTCGACTGGTGGGCCGCGCCTTCACCCCGCGCCGCGTCGAACAACTCCGTGGTCCCGTACGGCGGACCGCCGACCATCTCCTCGACGCGCTCGGCCCGCACGGCACCACCGACCTGGTCGCCTCCTACGCCGCACCCCTGCCCATCATCGTCATCTGCGACCTGCTCGGCGTCCCGGACGCGCACCGACGGGACTTCCGGGAGTGGACCGACGCGCTGGTCGCCCCGGACCCCGCCCGTCCGGGGGCCGCGAAGGAGGCGGTCGGCGCGATGCTCGGGTTCTTCACCCGGCTCCTCGCGGACAAGCGGGCGAAGCCGGCCGACGACCTGCTGTCCGACCTGATCGCGGTCCGCGACGGCGGCGACCGGCTGAGCGAGGACGAGTTGATGTCCCTCGCCTTTCTGATCCTGTTCGCCGGCTACGAGAACACCGTGCAGCTCATCGGGAACGCCGTGCTGGCCCTGCTGCGGCACCCCGGCCAACTCGCCGCGCTGCGCGAGGACCCCGCGCGACTCCCGGCCGCCGTGGCGGAGCTCAGCCGCTACGAGGGGCCCGCCCTGCTCGCCATCCGCCGTTTCCCCACCGAGGACGTCACCATCGGCGGCGTCACCGTCCCGGCCGGCGAGACCGTCCTGCTGTCCCTGGCCGCCGCCAACCGCGACCCCGCCCGCTTCCCCGACCCCGACCGTCTGGACCTCGCCCGCGACGCCTCCGGCCACCTGGCCCTCGGTCACGGCATCCACTACTGCCTGGGCGCGCCGCTGGCCCGCGCCGAGACCGAGATCGCCCTGGCCGCCCTGCTGGAACGGTTCCCCGAACTCGCCCTCGCGGACACGGACGTACGGTGGCGCCGCTCGCTGCGCGCTCGTGGCCCGGCCGCGCTGCCGGTGTCGTACTCCGAGAAAGTTTCCTGAAATTCTCCGCGGCGGCGATGAGTTCCGCTCCTGACACCGGTCACCACCCCGAACGGACCGTTGTACAGGAGGGGCGCCCCATGTCGCTTCCGGAGATCGTCTCGCGCGAGCAGTGGCGCGCGGCACGCGAGGAACTGCTGGTCAGGGAGAAGGCGGCCACGCGCGCGCGTGACGCGCTCAACGCGGAGCGGCGCAGACTTCCCATGGTCGAGATCGAGGAGGAGTACCTCTTCGAGGGCGGCGACGGCAAGGCCACCCTCCTCGACCTCTTCGAGGGGCGGCACCAACTCGTCGTCTACCACTTCATGTTCGCCCCCGAGTGGGACGCCGGCTGCCGCAGCTGCTCGGGATTCCTGGACCAGATCGGGCACCTGGCCCATCTCAAGGCCCGCGGCACGACCCTGGTCGCCGTCTCCCGGGCGCCGTTCACCCGGATCCTGCCGTTCAAGGCCCGTATGGGCTGGACGCTGCCCTGGTACTCGTCGTACGGCACCGACTTCAACCACGACTTCGAGGCGACCCTGGAGCACGAGGGGGAGCCGGTGGAGCGGCCCGGGATCAGCTGCTTCCTGCGGGACCGTGACCGGGTCTTCCACACCTACTCGACCTACGAGCGCGGCCTCGACGGACTGGGTTCGACCACCGGCTTCCTGGACCTCACCGCCCTGGGCCGGCAGGAGGAGTGGGAGGAGCCCAAGGGGCGCGCGTCGGCGCTCGGGGCGCCCGCGGGCAGCGAGCGCGTCAGGTATCACGACGAGTACGAGGAGTGAGAGAGGCGCCACGAGGGGTGGCGTTTGATCATCCAGCGTGATCAGGCGCTCACACATCGCCGTGAACGAGTGTCAACTACGTCTCAGTCCCGTCACCGACCGAGGCCTTTCACCTCCGCCAGGCGTTAACTCCTACAAGTACGACGCTTATCGGAGGTCAGGATGGTGAACGGGCGAACAGTGCTCGAACGCTTTCCCGCCGGCGGGCCGCGAGGATCGTGGCCGGCGGAGGAGTTCGCACACGCGCGACGCATGGAAGGGCTGCCCGCGGAGGTCGTGATGGACCTCGCGACGGACGCGTTCCTGGTGGTCGTCAGCGGTGACGGGACGGTCGACGCCGCCGCGTGAGCCCTCGGCGGGCGCGGCCCGGTCAGCCCGCCTTCGGCGCGGGCACCCGTGCCGTGAACTGCTCGGCCTGGAGCGAGTACAGCTCGGCGTAGACGCCACCGGTGGCCAGCAGTTCCTCCGGTGAGCCCGACTCCACGAGCCTGCCCTGGTCGAGGACGTGCACCAGATCGGCGTGGCGGACGGACGCCAGCCGGTGGGTGATCAGGACGACGGTCTGGCCGGTGGAGGCCAGTGCGCGGATCTTCTCGAAGACCTCCAGTTCGGCCCGCGCGTCCAGCGCCGCCGTCGGCTCGTCCACGATGAGGATGCGCCCGCGCCGGTAGGCGGCCCGGGCGATGCCCAGCCGCTGCCACTGCCCGCCGGACAGCTCGTGCCCGCCGTTGAACTGACGGGCCAGCAGGGTGTCCAGGCCGCGCGGCAGATCGGCCACCACCTCCTCGGCGCCCGCCTCGGCCAGCGAGGCCGACAGCCGCTCCTCGGTGAGGGGAGCGGAGGAACGGCCGACGGCGACATTGACCCGGGCGGTGAACGGCCAGCGCTTGAAGTCCTGCGCCACCATCGCGATGCGCTCGGCGAGTTGGTGCCGGTCGGCGCCGGCCGCGTCCACGTCGTCCCACAGGACGCGGCCCCGGTCCGGTGTGTAGAGCCCGGCGAGCAGTTTGACCAGGGTCGTCTTGCCGGAACCGTTCTCGCCGACCAGCGCGACGATCCGGCCGAGGGGGAGGGTGAGCGTGACGTCGTCGAGGGCGGGGCGGGCGGATTCACCCGGGTAGGAGAAGGTGACGTTCTCGAAGCGGATCTCCTGCGGGTCGTCCGGCAACGCGGCTCCCCCGACCGGGATCGCCCGCTCGGCCGCCTCGACGTACAGCCGCTGGAGATCGCCGACGAAGAGGGCCTCCTCGTGGAGCGCGTTGACCTCCAGGACCAGGCTGTCGAGGCTGGAGGACCCGGTCCGGATCGCGATGACGGCCGTACCGGCCACCGACAGCGCCATGGCGCCGGCGAGCAGCAGCCCGCCGAGCGTCGCGTACGTCGCCACCGTCGCGAGGCCCGTCCAGGCCGCCGCGATCAGCCCGGTGCGCGCCGCGAGCCGGGCCAGCCGGGCCTGCTCGGCCTCCGCCGTCTCCGACATCGCCCGGTAGTGGCGCAGCAGGAACGGACCCACACCGTGCACCCGGATCTCGGGGGCGGCGGCGGGCTCGGTGAGCAGCCCGCTGATCAGATGGCCGGCGCGGGCGTGCTGCACCCAGGTGTGGAAGGACTCGTAGCGGCGCCGGGCGTTGGTGAGCGCGCTCCAGGCGCTGGGCAGCGTCATGGTGGCGAGCAGCGGGAGCAGGGCGGGGTGCAGCACCGTGAGCACACCGGCCGCGGCGATCAGCGAGATGGCCGCGTTCACGACACGGGCGCTGTACGAGATCATGCGGCGGGCGGAGGCGGCGCCGTACTGGGCGGTGTCCAGCAGCTTGTGGAAGGCGTGGTCCTCGATCGCGGCGAGCTCCACGGCGGCGGCCCGCTCCAGATACAGCTCGGTCGCCACCCGCTCCACCTTGGGCTCCAGTCGCCCCGTGGCGTACGTCGACGCGGCCCGCAGCAGCGTGGAGACCACCATCACGGCGGCCATGGCGACCAGCGCCGGAACCGTGCCCCGCAGCCGCTGCGCCAGTTCCCCGCCCTCGATCAGCCGCCCCAGCACACTGTTGACGGCGAGCAGTCCGACCGCCTGCGCCAGCCCACGGCCCACCTCGGCCACCAGCACGGTCCGCGCGGCCCGCCGGTCGGCCTGCCAGGCGAGCCGGAAGCTCGACCCGAGCAGCGACGGCAACCGCGTCACCATGGCCCTGAAGCTCAGCTCCAGAAAGGCGTCCCGGTGCTGGTTCCACCCCATGTCGTAGCGCAGCGGACCCCCGAACAGCAGCCGCTCCGACTCCGAGACCCGCGGTTCACCGGCATCACGCTTCTTCCCCACCCTGCATCTCCCCCGACGGCCGCCCGTGACGGAGGGCCACTATGGCGGGGCGGGGGCGTTCCGGGGAGGGCGCGAGTAGCGGTGGGGGGTGCGCGCGGGCGTGCGCCTGGAAAGAGGCGGCGGACGGAACTCTAGGCGCTGATCTGCCTGGACCAGGTCGGCGTGGTCCCGGTGACCCGGCACAGCGCCAGATACAGCGGAATCGGCGGGGTGTACGGCACGTTCCCTTGCGGCCGGTGGATCAGCCGGGGAACGTCCGCGACGACCGCCCCCGTCAGGTACCGCACCGACGGCGGCCACTCCAGCGCGTAGTCGGAGTCGGACGGGACGATCCACCACCAGTGCGCGTCGTCGGCGTACACGCACCCCACCCGCGGCAGTCGCGGCATGATCAGCGGACCGAAGCGGGCGGGAACCGCCACCGCGTCGCAGCCCAGGGGAGCGGTCATCCCCTCCGGAACGGGCAGTCGGCGCGGGGCGGCCGCTGTGCGCATGCCGCGGCGAAGGCGGACCAGCGTGTCCAGGCTCAGCACCTGACCGCCGCCCAACGCGCCGCTCACAGCCATGCGGATCCCGTTCCCCCGTCGTGTCGGCCCTGTGCCTCGTCCTCGTCCGAACCGCCGGGCGGACCCGGTTTGGGCCGCGAGCCCCAGCCGAGGTCGTTGTACGGCCCGGTGGCGCCCCCGGAGTCGGCCCTGCGCGGCAGATCGGCCCAGACGACCAGTCCGGAGGCGTGCTCCAGGGCGCCCCAGGAATGACAGAGAGCCTCGATGAGGAGCAGTCCCCTCCCCTGCTCGTCCTCGGGCCGCGCGGGCGACGGATGCGGCTCACCCGGAGCGCACCCCTCGTCACGCACGGCTATTCGCAGCAGTTCGGGACCGTCGTGCAGTTCGCAGACGATGTGTTCGCTGGCGGTGTGCACGATCGCGTTGGTGACCAGCTCGGACACGACCAGGGCGGCCGTGTCGCAGGTGTCCTCGCACACCGCCCACCCGTTCAGGCGTGCCCGGGTCAGTCGTCTGGCCTGGGCCGGGGACCCCGGATGAGCGGCCAGTTCGAACCGGAACCGGCGCTCGGCACCGGCGCCCCGCTGGGGGCCGATTCCCGTGCCGACACCGAGGTTGTGGGGAACCGCAGCGGCGTCTGTTCCTAAGGGCGGGGACGGAATCACGCTTGCCACTATCGCCCCGGCGTGAACACTTGGCAAGTGTCACTCTGAAAAATGCAGAGTGCTGTGTGACTCTCTGGAAGGCCGTGGCACACTGCTCGCAACAGCATGTCGAACGGCGCCAGTTGGGATCACCGAAGATCCATCCCGATCTTCGAATAGATCTTCGAATGGCGCCGTCGGCCTGTCAGCGTTCGGTGGCTCCGCCGGGGTTGCGACCGTCTGTCAACATCAGTCGGTCTGTACGGATACGGATACGTGGTCCTGCGTATCCGTGGTCATGCGCATCGGCAGCGATGCGCAGCCATAGCGATGCTTGGTTCTCATTCGTGGAGGTGGAGCGTGAGCGAGCCGCGGTCCGCGCCGACGGTCGGTCAGGTGGTCCTGGGGCGGCGCCTGCTGGACCTGCGCGAACGTGCCGGGCTCAAGCGCGAGGAGGCCGCCCGGATCCTCCGTGTCGCCCCCGCCACGGTCCGCCGTATGGAGATGGCCGAGGTCTCGCTCAAGATCCCGTATCTCCAATTGTTGCTGAAGGCCTACGGCGTCTCCGACGAGGAGGCCGAGGGTTTCGTGCAACTTGCCGAGGAGGCCAACCGGCCCGGCTGGTGGCAGCGGTTCCACGACATCCTGCCCGGCTGGTTCTCGATGTACGTCAGCCTGGAGGGCGCGGCCGCGCTCATCCGGTCCTACGAACCCCACTTCGTGCCCGGTCTGCTCCAGACCGAGGACTACGCCCGCGGGGTGCTGCGGTCGGGCGCGATCGGCCAGACCAGCCCGGACGACATCGAGCGCCATGTCGCCCTGCGGATGCAACGCCAGCAACTGCTCACGCGTGAGGACGCGCCCCGGCTGTGGGTCGTGATGGACGAGACCGTGCTGCGCCGCCCGGTGGGCGGCCCGGAGGTGATGCGTGCCCAGATCGGCAGACTGCTCGACGCCACGAAGCTGCCCAACGTGACGCTCCAGGTGGTCCCGTTCGCGAACGGGCCGCACCCCGGCACGTACGGGCCCTTCGTGCTGTTCCGATTCGCCATGTCAGAACTGCCGGACATGGTCTACAGCGAGTACCTGACCGGCGCCGTCTATCTCGACGCGCGCGCCGAGGTGGCGACCCATCTCGAGGTCATGGACCGCATGGCGGCGCAGGCCGCTACGGCACATCGCACGAAGGAGATCCTGCGGGATCTCCGCAAGGAGCTGTGAATGGATCGCATCAAGCCGCGCATACGCGTCTACAACGGCATGCCCGCGCGGGACTTGGGCAGCGAGGGCTGGCACAAGCCGTGGAGCGGCGGCAACGGCGGCAACTGTCTGGAGGCGATGAAACTCGCCGACGGCCGCATCGCCGTTCGCCAGTCGACCGATCCGGACGGGCCGGCGCTGATCTACACCACGGACGAGATGCTGGCGTTCATCGAGGGAGCCAAGGCGGGGGAGGCGGACTTCCTCCTGTCCTGAGCCGTTCCAGCCCTTGCCCGACTCGCTGTCTCTCGTACAACTACCTTGACTTGGTGCTTAGTTGATAATCCATTGCGTCTTACGGAGTGCCCTGTGACCGAGATCGACACCAGCAAGCCGCATCCCGCCCGGATGTACGACTGGTATCTCGGCGGGAAGGACAACTATCCCGTCGACGAGGCCATGGGCCGGCAGATGCTCGCCCTCGACCCGCGCGTCCCGGTGATGGCACGGGTCAACCGCGCCTTCATGCACCGCACCACCAACTGGCTGGCCCAGCAGGGCGTACGGCAGTTCCTGGACATCGGCACCGGTATCCCCACCGAGCCGAACCTCCACCAGATCGCCCAGCGCGTCGCCCCCGACGCGCGTGTCGTCTACTGCGACAACGACCCCATCGTGCTGGCCCACGCGGCCGCCCTGCTGCGCGGCACGCAGGAGGGCACCACCGAGTATCTGCAAGCCGATGTGCGCGACCCCGACGCGATCCTCGAAGGCGCCCGGAAGATCCTGGACTTCGGCCGCCCGGTGGCTCTCTCGCTCATCGCGCTGCTGCACTTCGTCAGCGACGAGGACGGCGCGCACGAACTGGTCGGCCGGCTGCTGTCCGAACTCCCCTCCGGCAGTCATCTGGTGGTCACCCACGCGAGCGCCGACTTCACTCCCGAGGAGTCGAAGGCGGCGACGGAGAAGCTCAAGGCGGCCGGTGTGACGCTGGCCCTGCGCTCCCGCGAGGAGTTCACCCGCTTCTTCGACGGCCTCGAACTCGTCGAGCCCGGCGTCGTGGTGCCCCACCACTGGCACCCCGAACTGGGCGAGCCCGTGCCCGGGCAGGACGACGGGGTCATTCCCGGGTACGGGGCGGTGGGACGCAAGCCGTAACGCCACGGCTTCCAGGTCGCCTACAGGTAGGACATGATGCGCCGCGGCGCGTCCACCAGGTCGCCTACAGGTACGACATGATGCGCCGCGGCGCGTCCACCAGGCGGCTGACCACCAGCACCGGCAGCGGCGGTTGCTCCGCCTTGGCCGGGCTGAGGTTCAGCCCGTAGAAGATCTGCTCGATCGAGGGCGGTCCGACCGCGAGGTTGCGCCGGACCGCCTGCGACGGCGACTCCTCACCGGTGTTCACGAGGTACGCGGCGACCATCGCGCCGGTACGGCCGACACCCGCGCCGCAGTGCACGAACACCGGGCCGGACGCCGACGAGACGACGTCGAGGAAACGCTGCACCTGCTTCGGCGCCGGCGTCTGACCGTCACGGATCGGCAGGCGTACGACATTCAGCCCCGCCTCGCCCGGCTCGGCCAGTTCGGATGCGCTCATCCGCTCGGCCCGCAGGTCGACGACGGTGGTGATGCCCATGCCGGCCAGGGCTCGGTAACCGGCCGGGGAGGGCGCGGAACCGCGCCACAGGCGGCCCTCGGAGTCCACCGGCTGGAAGTGGTTCACGCCCTGGACGGCGTGTGTCCCGGCGGGTGCGGGGGTCTCCGCCCGGGCCAGGTACGAAAGGCCCAGGATGCCGCCGGCGCCGACCGCCCACACCACGAGGTAACCGATCACGATGCCGACGAGCACCCGCAGTGCGCGCTGCGACAGCGGGCGTCGGCGGAGGGCAGGGCGGGGCAGAGCAGTGGAGAGGACAGCCATGGGCGACCCGGGGGACTAGGGGACGTGGGCGCAGAGGGAAGAGTACCCCGGGGATTGCGATCAATGGGTACTATGTCCGTTTTTGTGCCACACATCTCACTTGTCATGTCCGGCCGTCCGGGCGGCTCCCCACGGTCACCGTGAGTCGTCGCCCGACTCCATGTCATTGACGGCGACCACGGTGAGATGGGCGCGCTCCAGCGTCGCGTCCTCCAGGCAGCCGCGCAGCCTCATCAGGTCGTGGTCGGTGAGCGCGGGTCGCACGACGCCGGCGAACATCCCGTTGCCCAGGTCGCCGAGCGGGGCGTGCCGCAGCGGCATCGACGTGGAGTCGCGGCAGCGCTCCCAGATCTGCTGCGCGGCCAGTGCCTTGCGGGCGGCCGACACGTCCGTGCCCCGCAGGTCGACCTGGACCAGCATTGAGGTCGCCTGGTGCTCGTTCTTCTCCTCCGCCCGGGTCTGCGTGAGGTCCGCGAGGCTCACGACCAGCGCGGCGACCAGGGCGACGGACAGCACGGCGGCGCTGGTCACCCGTGCCCTACGGCGGCCGGGACCGGTGCCCGGCGCGGGCAGGTCCTCCAGATCGCCGGGCGCCGCCGGATCGGGCGCGGACAGCACGGCCAGCCGCCCGGCCAGGCGCCGCTCGGCCGGTCTGGCGGTGGCTGTGGCGACCTTCTGCACCACCCAGGCGAGCCCGGACAGCACCACCCCGGCGACCATCAGCACCGGCACGAAGACGTACGACCGGTCCGCCGGGTCCTCCAGCCAGCGGAACCGTGTCTCCTCCCGGGCCAGGGCCGGCTCGCGCAGCCGCGTCAGCACGTCCTCCTGGCGGGCGTCCAGCTCCCGCTGCCGCCGGTCGCTGTCGCGCAGCCGCTCCTCGATCCGGTTCAGCCGCCCCAGCGTCACCAGGCCGAACAGCATCACCTCGATGACCAGGAGCAACACTCCGCAGATCAGGGCCCGCTGCCACTGCCATCGATACAGATAGACGATCAGGTACGTGCCCGCGCCGGTCGCCGCGAGGGCTGCGAAGGCATACGCGATCTTCCTCATGGCGCGTCCCCCAGTCCGACGTCACCGGCGGTCCCGTCGACCGTCAGCCGCGAGCCCGGCGGGAAGCGGCGCACGGCGTCCCTCACGCCGACGACCGCGGGGAGCCCGAACTCCCGCGCCAGAACGGCCAGATGCGACAACGGGCTGCCGGTCTGCGCGACCAGACCGGTCAGGCCGGGCAGCAGCGGGGCCAGCGCCGGGTCCAGGGTGCGTACGATCAGCACGGCATCCGCGGGCCGCGGGCCCGTCCCGTCCCATACGGTCCCGACGGCACGCCCCGCGGACACGCCCCGCACGCCGTCGCTCCGGCGGGTGTCACGTTCGGCGACGACCACCTGGCCGTCCGCGAGCCGGAACTCGTCCGGCAGCGGGGGCGACGCGGGTCGCGGCGCGCGCTCGTGGAGGTCGTCGGGCAGCCAGCCACCGTCCAGTACGTCGGCCAGTTCAGCCCAGCGCAACAGGCTGACCCGCTCGACGCCGGTCCCCAGCCGCCGCGCCGCGTCACGGACCAGCCGTACCTGTAGTTCCTGCACCCAGCGGACCCTGAGGCGGAGGGCTTCGCGGGGTGGGAGGGCGGCGATCGGGAGGGGGTGGGGGGCGAGGGCGGTCGCCCGGGGGTGGGGTGTGGCCCGAGTCGGCCTAGTGGTGCCTGTGAGCGCGGCGGCGTACAGGGCCAGTCGTGCGTCATGTGTCGTGCCCGGCGCCGGCGCGGAGAGCGTCGTTCCAGGTCCGGGCGCGGGCGGAAGGGGCGTCTCCGGCAGTCGCCCCCGCCCCCGCAGGCTCGGTGCGCTGAGGGCCAGGACGACCGGATCCGACGCCACCACCTGGTCGTCGGGTACGCCCCGGGCGCGGGCGTCGGCGAGGGCGGTGAGGGCCGTGCCGGCCGCTGTGCGGGTGTCCGGCGGTTCGTGCAGAAGGGCGCCCGCGAGAGCCTCCTGGGCGTGCAGCGCGACCAGGGCCCGGCGGGTCCAGCGGAGCTCCGCGGCGAGGGAGGAGCCGGAGAGCGCGCCGGGCGACGGGATCTCGGCGAGGCGGCGGTCGACGTCGGCGGCGAGGTCGGTGGCCAGCCCGGGCAGGGCGGAGGCGAGGCGGCCCACCCGCCAGGCGGCGGAGAGCCGGCGCGCTCCGGGCGCCGGGTTGAGCAGCGCGAGCCAGCGGTGCCGTGGCGGCACGGTGCCGAGCAGACGCAGATCGGCTGCCGCGCGTCCGCCGACGGTCGTGACCACGGGCACCGACCTGAGCAGCCGACGAGGTGCCGTGCCCCCGATGTCGAGCGCGGCGGCGAGGCCGCGGGCCATCGGCGCCACCCAGAGGTCCTCCTCCAGCGGCGCGAGCTGTTCGGGCAGCGTCTCCGCCACCGGACCGGGCCCGAGCAGCCGGGCCGCGCGCGCCGGCCGGGTCGCCATCGCGGTGATCGGCCTGCTCTGGAACAGCCACAGCCGCCCGTCCGCGTCGAACCCGAACTCGACGTCCTGCGGCCCGCCGAACACCCGCCGCACCCGCCGCGCGAGCCGCGCCAGGCGGAACAGGTCCGCGCGCGAGAGCAACGAGCCGACGCCCGTACGCCTCACTCGGCGGTCCGACGGTGGGGCGGGCGGCGGTACCGACTCGGCCGGCGGTTCCGCCGGCGTGACCGGAGGCTCTCCCGCGGCCTCCGTCCACGCGTCCTCGCCGGACTCGGTGCGCAGCAGTCTTCCTCGTTCGCTCAGCCAGTAGCTGATGCCCGACCGGGTACCGCCGACCAGGCTGTCCGGTCCGCCGCGCACCGCGCTGACCAGCATCCGGTCGGCCCGCCCGGCGACCGGGTCGGCTCCGAACATCACCCCGCCGACCTCGGCGACCAGCATGGGCTGCACCAGCACCGCCATGGGCGCCGTGGATCCGTCGGACCGCCGCGCCGAGTCCAGCACGGTCTGTACGGCCGTGAGGAAGTCCCGCCAGCCTCGTACGTCCAGCACCGACGCGAACTGACCCGCCAGGGACGACTCCTCGGTGTCCTCCTGGGGCGAGGAGGAGCGTACGACGAGCGGGCGGGACCCGCCGTCGGAGAGTTCGTCCCAGGCTCGTCGCAGGGCGATCGTGTCGCCGCGAGCCTGGTGCGGGATCACGAAGCCGGGCAGTACGGGCAGTCCGGCGCGAGCCGCGCGGGCGAGGTTCGCGGCCTTGGAGCCCATGATGCGGGGAAGCGCGGTGCCGGGCTCGTCCAACGGGACCACGGCCGGGCGGTGCACCTCGGCACGGCCGAGGGCGACGTCGCCCTGGTGCTCTTCCCTGTCGCGGGCACCTTCTCCATGACGTTCATCCACCGTCGTCATCGCACACCCTCCAGGACCGACCGCCAACAGGGGGGACGCGCGGGGTGGACCCTGCGCCTGACGACGGAACGAAGGATGGGGGCGAGCCGCCACCGGCCCGATCAGGGTGCGACTACAGCACGCCTCCTGCTCCGATGATCCCACTCCTGTTCGACTGCATGTAGCCCGGAAGCCACTTTTCGGACAGATAGGAGAACAAATCCGAGCGCGGCAGTATGCCGGGTGAGGACGACTCGTCCGGCGGCAGCGGGCCTCCGGATCCTCCGGAAGCAGGACCGCGCTCGGGGCGGTCTCCTCCGGGGGGACGATCCGGTGCGGCGTTCGGTGCGCACGGGGCCTCGCGGAGTGGCTGTCAGACGCGTACCGCTGTGCCGCCCGTGCCCTGCGAAGATTGGCGGAGAGTCTACGCACCGCCCTCTACGGCACCGTCCGGCTCCTCACGTGGCGGCAGCACCTCGCACAACGCCTCCAGCGCGGCCCCGTACGCGTGCTCCGAGGGCGTGGCGTAGCCGACGACCACGCCGTCGCGGACCGGCATGTCCGCCTGTGCCGCCTCCGGGTGCCGGAACTCGGCGAGTCCGTCCAGGGCGACGCCCTGCCAGGTGGCCGCCTTGACCGTGGACCGCTCGCTGCCCGGCGGCAGCCGCAGCACCGCGTGGAGGCCGGCGGCGACACCCGTGACCTCGACGTCCGGTGCGTGCGCGGCGAGCGCGGCCACCAGCCGGTCGCGGCGGTTCCGGTAGCGCTGCCGCATCCGCCGTACGTGGCGGTCGTACGCCCCGGAGACGATGAAGTCGGCGAGGCTCAGCTGATCGAGGACGCTCGCCCATGCCTCGCGCTCGCCCTTGGCCGCGAGCACGTCACCGACGTGACGCTCCGGCAACACCATCCACCCGAGCCGCAGCGCGGGCGACAGGCTCTTGCTCACCGAACCGATGAAGATCACCCGCTCGGGGTCGAGCCCCTGGACCGCGCCGACGGGCTTGCGGTCGTAACGGAACTCCCCGTCGTAGTCGTCCTCCAGGACCACGCCGCCACGCGCGCGTGCCCAGTCGATCACGGCCGCCCGCCGCTCGGGATGCAGCGGGCCGCCGGTCGGGAACTGGTGCGCGGGCGTGAGCAGCACCGCTCGCTCGCGGTCCAGCCGGTCGACGCGGGCGCCGTTCTCGTCGAGGGGGAGCGGGACGGTCCGTACGCCCGCCGCGGCGAGCAGTTCCCGGTGGAAGCCCAGTCCGTACGCCTCCACGGCCAGCGGGCCGCGCAGCACGCCGCCGCCTCCCGCCCTGTCCCGGCCGATGTCCTGGCCGAACAGCAGCCGCAAGGCGTGCGCGAAGCCGGAACAGATCACGATCCGGCCCGGCTCCGTGCGCACGCCACGCGCGCGGGCCAGGTAGTCGGTGAGTGCCTCCCGGAGTTCGAGACGGCCGGCGGGATCGCCGGGGCCGAACACCTCGTTCGGCGCCTGCTGAAGAGCCCGCCGGTAGGAGGCCAGCCAGGCCGCGCGCGGGAACGCCGACGCGTCCGGCGTGCCCTGCCGCAGGTCGTACCGGGGGCCACGCGCGCGAGGCGGCGCCTTCCGCGGCACCCGCTCCGCGCGCCGCAGCGGCTCGGCACGCTCCGCCACTCTCGTCCCCGAGCCCTGCCGCGCGGTGAGCCAGCCCTCGGCGACCAGCTCCGCGTAGGCGTCGGCCACGGTGTTGCGGGCCACCCCGAGGTCGGCGGCGAGCGAGCGGTACGGCGGCAGGCGGGTGCCGGGCGCGAGCCGCCCGCCGCGCACGGCCTCGCGCAGCGCACGGATCAACGCGGCCCGCCGCCCGCCGGGTCCCGGCGACGCCGAGAGGTCCAGGTGCAGGTCGGCGCCGATGCGCTCCGCGGACTCGGTCCATGAATTGACCCACGAATCAGCCATGGAAATGCACCCTACAGTCGGTCTTTGGGCGCCATAGATTTACATGCATGACGACGAACACGACTGCTCTGAACGGCACTTCCGACATCGCCTCGGCTAACGACTCCGCGATCGACTCCGAGATCGACTCCGCCATCGCCGCGGCCGAGGCCGCGAGGACCCGCCTGGACTTCGCGAAGGCCGCCCCGAAGGTCTTCCGCGCCATCGTCGGCTTCGACGCCGCCGCCCGCGCGGGCCTCGACCCCGCACTGGTCGAGCTGATCCAGATCCGCGCCTCGCACCTCAATCACTGCGCCTACTGCCTCCACCTGCACACCAACGACGCCCGCAAGGCCGGCGAGAGCGAGGACCGTCTGCACCTCGTCGCCGTCTGGCGCGAGGCCCGCCACTTCTTCACCGAGAAGGAGCAGGCGGCCCTCGCCCTGACGGAGGCCGTGACCCTGGTGGCCGACGGAGGGGTGCCGGACGAGGTCTACGCCCAGGCGGCGGCTCAGTTCGACGACGGGGAACTGGCTCATGTCCTCGCCCTGATCATGACGATCAACACCTGGAACAGGGTGGCGCTGGCCACGGGGAAGGTGGCCGGGACGGACGAGCGGCGCCAGGTCGCGCCGGGGCGGTAGCCCGTGGTCCCTGAGCCGGCGGTCTCTGGTCGGCGGCCCACGTGTCGGCGTCCCTGTGCCGGCGGTCCCCGTGTCGCCGGTCCCTGTGTCGGACGGTCCTCAGACCGTCATCGGCCGGTCGTACGGCGAGATGGGCGTCGGCAACCGCGAACTCCCCGTGAGATAGCGGTCGACGGCCGCCGCCACCGCCCGCCCCTCGGCGATCGCCCACACGATGAGCGACTGCCCCCGGGCGGCGTCCCCCGCGGCGAACACGCCGGGCGCGTTCGTCGCGAACCCGGCGTCCCGCGTGATCGTGCCGCGCGGCTCCATCTCCAGCCCCAGCTGGTCGATCAGTCCGTCCGCGCGGTCGGGCCCGGAGAAGCCGAGGGCCAGCAGCACCAGGTCGGCCGGCAGCGTCCGCCCGGTGTCCGGCAGCGGGCGGCGTCGCTCGTCCACCTCGACCAGGTGCAGCGACCGCACGTGCCCGTCGGCGTCGCCCGTGAAGTGGAGCGTGGACGCCGCGAACAGCCGAGCGTCCGCGTCCGCCGCGGGCGCGGTCTCCAGTTCGCCCGCCTCCTCGTGAGCGGCCGAGAGCCGGTAGATCTTCGGGTACGTCGGCCAGGGCTCGGCGTCCTCGTCGCGCTCGGCGCCCGGCTGGGCGTAGATGTCCAGCTGGGTCACGGACGCGGCGCCCTCCCGCACCGCGGTGCCCAGACAGTCGGCCCCCGTGTCCCCACCGCCGACGATGACGACATGCTTGCCGGCGGCGGACATGGGGGACGTCTCCAGATCCCCCTCGCGCACCCGGTTGGACAGCGGCAGATACTCCATCGCCTGCTCGATGCCGCTCAACTCCCGCCCCGGCACGGTGAGTTCACGCCAGGCAGTCGCCCCGGTGGCGATCACCACCGCGTCGTAACGCGACCGCAGCTCGTCCGCCCCCACGTCCCGCCCGACCGCCGTCGACGTACGGAACTTGGTCCCCTCGGCCCGCATCTGCTCGATCCGCCGATCCAGATGGTGCTTCTCCATCTTGAACTCGGGGATGCCGTACCGCATCAGCCCGCCGATCCGGTCGTCCTTCTCGTAGACGGCGACGGTGTGACCCGCCCGGGTCAGCTGCTGCGCCGCCGCGAGCCCCGTGGGCCCCGAGCCGATGACCGCGACCGTCCGTCCCGACAGCCGGTCCGGCGGCCGAGGCGGCGCGAAGCCGTCCTCCCAGGCCCGGTCGGCGATGGCGCACTCGACGTTCTTGATGGTGACGGCCGGCTGGTTGATCGCCAGCACACAGCCCGCCTCGCACGGCGCCGGACACAACCGCCCGGTGAACTCGGGAAAGTTGTTGGTCGCGTGCAACCGGTCCGCCGCGGCCCGCCAGTCCTCCCGGGACACCAGGTCGTTCCAGTCGGGGATCAGATTGCCCAGCGGACAGGCGTCGTGGCAGAAGGGGATCCCGCAGTCCATGCAGCGGTCGGCCTGCTTGCTGATGATGGGCAGCAGCGCCCCCGGGACGTACACCTCGTCCCAGTCCCGCACCCGCTCCTCCACGGGCCGGCGGGGCCAGTCCTGGCGGGGGGTGGTCATGAAACCCTTGGGATCGGCCATGGCCGTCTACCTCGTGCGCGTGGGGCGTATGGAGCCGTGTGACGTACTGAGCCGTGTGACGTACTGAGCCGGACGGCGTACGGAGTCATGCGACGTACTGGAGCCGTGGGACGTGGCTGCTGGAACTGTGTGACGTGGCTGCCGGCGCTCCGAGGCCCGCTGAAGCCCTGAGATCTGCCGAAGTCCTGAGGCCTGCCGGAGCCGCGGGACGTGCCGATGCCGTGCGTCGTCGTGCGGCGCTCTTTTCGCAACGATACGTCCCGTCGGCCACCTGCGCAGAGTGGGCGGACAGCGCTTTCTCCCGCCGATCCGCCGCGGAAGGGTGGTCACTCCCCGCCGCCCGGGTCAGGCGATGGCCAGCACGTACAACACCGTCGCGGCGGCCGAGGCGACCGTCCGGACGTGGTTCCACGCAGTCCACTCCCGCACATACGTCGGCCAGTAGGCGGCGGCCTCCTGGGTGCCCGGCTCCAGCTTCAGCAACGCGTTGTTGCGGGGCACGTTCGCCACCATGGTCACCCCGAACGAACCGAACAGATACAGCGCGCTGCCCAGCAGCAACTCCACCGTCCCCTCGTCTGGCCAGAGCACGAACGTCACCACGGCGATCACCGCGCACAGCACCGCCGAGCCGAGGAACACCAGCATGAACGCCGGCATCAGCGCGGTCACATTGATCGCCCTCATCGCGGCGACACCCTGCGCGGGCGGCAGCGAGGCGAGCCCGCGCATCACGAAGGTCGAGAAGGCGCAGAACACCCCGGCCACAAGGCCGGTCCCGACCACACCGATCACGACCAGAACGAAGTACGGCCCATCGATCATGTCAACGTCAACTCCCGCATCCCGCCGGGATCCCTGCCCGGCCCATCCGTCACCTCAAGTGAAATCCTGTACGAGAACGGTGACCATGGCCGAGCGGCGCGAGCACATACGCGAGAGTCCAGTCGGGGCAGGCACGTCCACCATCAGCCGACCTCGGACACCTCCGCCCGCCATCCCCGCAACCTCGTCTCCACCGCCGCCATGATCCGCCGCCGAGCCTCGTGCCGGGGCACCCCGCTCATCAGCAAGTGGTCGTACGGCGTGTCCAAGTGCCGCACCGACGCCACGACCGCCGACGTCACCGCCACCTCCGACAACGCCCGCCCCGCGGCACTCCGCCCCACCCGGCCGCTGCCCCGCACCGAGGCATGCGCGGCGATGTCCCGTGCCCGGTCCGCCGGACACCCCGGGAACAGCCGCAGGATCTCCGTCGCGAACGCCTCCGCGAACCGCACGTCCTCCAGCGCCCGGCGCCGCGCATCACGCGACCGGCGCCGCCGCCGGGCCTCCGCGTCCGCGAGGCACCGCTCCTCGGCCCGGGCGAGCCCCGCCTCCTCCACGAGAACGCCCTGCCGCTCGTAACGTCCCTTGCGCCGGTTGAACCGTACGACCACCGCCGACAGCCCGCTCTCCTCCCGGGACCGACGTGTCAACGCCGTGTCGCCGCGCGGCAGGAACACCAGATGCCCGAGGTCGGCACAGTCCAAGCACCGAGGCGCCCCCTCCTCCAGCACCAGCATCTGCAACGGCCCCGCATGGCACTCCGCGCAGAGCCGCCGCTTGAGGGGCTGGATGACGAGAAGGCCGGTGCGGGGCGGGGGAGTTGTGCGCGGTGCCATAAGGGGTTCATTCCCCTCGGGCCAGGGCCGGGGAACTCCTGGACGAACGCCCCTTCCCGCCGACCGCAAACGCACCCCGCCCCCGCCCTGTCGCATCATGGGCCGTGTGCGACTGGAAGCGATCACCTGGGACCGGCTCGGCGATCTGCTCGCCGAGCGGCTGCTCGACCTGAAGCCGGCCGACGGCAGCCCTTGGCCGCGCGTCGCCTTCGACGGAGCCCCGGCCGCCCGCCCGGGCCATCTCGCCGAGCGGGTCGCGGATGCGCTGCGCGTACGAGGCCGTCCCTCGCTCGCCGTCGGCATGGAGGGCTTCCTGCGCCCCGCCTCGGTGCGCCTGGAGTACGGGCACCGGGACCTGGAGGCCTACTACAACGGCTGGTACGACACCGGTGCCCTGTGGCGCGAGGTCTTCGGTCCCCTCGAACCCGACGGCGACGGCCGTGTCCTGCCCGACCTCTGGGACCCGGTCACCGACCGGGCCACCCGCACCCCCTACGTCCAACTCCCGCCCGGCGGCTTCCTGTTGCTGCACGGTCCCCTCCTGCTGCGCCACTGGTTCCCCTTCGACCTGTCCGTCCATGTCCTCCTCACGCCCGGCGCCCTGCGCCGTCGCACCCCCGAGGCCGAGCACTGGACCCTCCCCGCCTACGAGCGCTACGACGAGGAGACCGACCCGGCCGGCACGGCCGACGTACTGGTGCGTGCCGACGACCCCCGGCACCCGGCGTGGAACGGTGGAGGAACGTGATCCACCAAGCCCCGTCGGCCGAGCCCGACGACGACACCCACGTGATCATCCGCGTCGTGCCGCACAGGATCGTGCGGCGTGATGCCGTACAAGATCGTGCGCTTCCCAGCACCTGATCACCGCCCGCAGCCTGCCGCCCACGGTCGTTACCGCTCGGTTCCAGGTGCAGGGGCCGGACGCCACGGCGAGAATGAAGGGCGCCGGGACTAGCGGTGCGTCCCGCGCCGCGCCGGCCGTCCGGCATCGGGAGGTAGTCCATGACCACCGCCGGAGACATCATGCACCGAGGCGCCCAGTGGATCCCGGCTCACGAGACCCTGGACCGCGCCGCTCAGTTGATGCGCGAGCTGGGCGTCGGAGCCCTGCCCATCAGCGACGAGAACGAACGGCTCTGCGGCATCCTCACCGACCGCGACATCGTCATCGGCTGTGTGGCCATGGGCCACGACCCGAGCAAGGTCACCGCCGGCGAGATGGCTCAGGGCACCCCGCGCTGGATCGATGCGAGCGCCGACATCAGCGAAGTGCTCCAGGAGATGAAGGAGCACCAGATCCGTCGGCTTCCCGTCATCGACGACAAGCGCCTGGTCGGCATGATCAGCGAGGCCGATCTGGCCCGGAGCCTGTCCGAGGGCGACGTCGGTCTCTGGGCCGAGAGCGTCTACGCCCTGACCGGGGCGCCGTCGAGGCACTGAGCCGGCGACGGACTGCCCTGCCATCTCGGGTGCCGTTCGGCTGCCGTTCGCGTCCGGCCGTCCGGTCGTCCGGTCCGCGACTGGTCGGTCGTACGGTCAGTCGTCCGGTCGGCGGCCGGCCGGTCCCGGTGGGCCGCTGGCCGGTCGTCCGGTGGGCTGCTGCTCGGTCGTCCGGTTGGCGGCTGGCCGTGCCGGCCTAGGACGACGGGCCGCAGGTGGTCGCGTGGTCGCCCTCAGAGCAACGCATCGCGCCCTCAGAGCCACCCATTGCGCCGGAAGCCCCGGTGCAGCAGTACGCACGCCACGGATATCACGCCTATGACCAGTGGATAGCCGAACGTCCAACGCAGCTCCGGCATGTAGTCGAAGTTCATGCCGTAGACCCCGCACACCATCGTCGGTATCGCGATGATCGCGGCCCAGGCCGTGATCTTCCGCATGTCCTCGTTCTGCGCGACGGTGACCTGCGCCAGGTGTGCCTGGAGGATCGAGTTGAGCAACTCGTCGAAGGCGGCTATCTGCTCCTTGGCCCGCGTCAGATGGTCTGACACATCGCGGAAGTAGGCCTGTATCTCCGGCTCGACGACCCTGATCGGGCTGGTGGCCAACTCCTCCAGCGGCCGGCTCAGCGGAACCACGGCCCGCTTCAGCTCCAGCAGTTCCCGCTTGAGCTGGTAGATCCGTCCGGGATCCGCCCGCGCTCCGTTCTCCGCGAAGACATCCGTCTCGACCTCGTCGATGTCCTCCTGCACCGAGTCCGTGACGTTCAGGTAGTCGTCGACCACATGGTCCGCGACGGCGTGCAGCACTGCCGCCGGTCCCTTGGCGAGCTGCTCGGCGTTCGACTCCAGCCCCTCGCGCAACGGGCCCAGTGAGCCATGCCGTCCGTGGCGGACCGTGATCACGAAGTCCTTACCGACGAACACCATGATCTCGCCCGTGTTCACGACCTCGCTCGTCGCCGTGAGCTTCTCGTGCTCGACGTAGCAGACGGTCTTGAACACCGCGAACAGCGTCTCGTCGTACCGCTCCAGCTTGGGTCGCTGATGTGCCTCGACCGCGTCCTCGACCGCCAGCGGATGCAGGTCGAACAACTCGGCGATGCCCGCGAACTCCTGGTCCGTGGGCTCGTGGAGGCCGAGCCAGACGAAGCCGCCGCCGCGCTTGCGCACCCTCTGCACGACGTCGACCAGATCGCCGGTCTCCGGGACCCGCACGCCGTCCCGGTACGTTACGCAGTTCACCACGGAGGAGCCCAGCGGGGACCTGGCGGGGTGGCTGAGGTCGACGCGGGGGCGGCGTCGAGTCAGCCGTGCCACCTTGCGCAGGCCGCCGACCTTGCTGAGGCCCGTGACCTTTCGCAGATTCCCTGCCATGGACATCTGGATCTCCTTGTGTGGATCCCTCGCGCCGCATCTCTGCGCCTTGGCCTGCCAGTTTGCCAGCCGGAAGTGAGTGACGGGTAAGCCTGTGGGAACAGCGGATTCCGCCTTGTTCCCGCCTGTGGACAACCGGCCCACCGAGGGAGGACGCGGCGGCGGACCGTTCGGATGCGGAGGGGGAGTTGTGGTGCGGTCGGGCGAGTGTCGGGAGCGTGGTGTGTGGCCGGATAGTAGTCGGGAGCCGTGGTGCGTGGCTGGGACGGATGCCGAGGGACCGTAGCGCGAGGCCCTACATCCGCCATCTCGCCCTGGCCGCCGCGTCGCCCCCTCCTCGCGAGCGGGACAACTGGGATGATCGCGGCATGACGCGAAACGACGGGTATCTCCTCGACAACCGCCAGACCGAGGCGGGCGAGCGTTTCGACGCCTTCGCCACCCTCTTCGACCCCACGACCTTCCGGCACCTCGAAGGATTCGGCATCGGACCCGGCTGGCGCTGCTGGGAGGTCGGCGCCGGTGGCACGTCCGTCGTGACCTGGATGGCCAAGAAGGTCGGCCCGACCGGCAAAGTCGTAGCGACCGACATCGAGACCTCGCAGCTCGCCCCCGCCGCCCGGCCGCCGGTGGAGGTCCGCGTCCACGACGTGAGCGCCGAGGAACCGCCGGGGGAGGGGTTCGACCTGGTCCACGCCCGGCTCGTGCTCGTCCATGTGCCGGACCGGGAACGGGCGTTGCGCTCGATGATCGAGTCCCTGCGCCCCGGCGGACGGCTCCTGGTCGAGGACGCCGACCCCGCCCTCCAGCCGCTCATCTGCCCCGACGAGCACGGCCCCGAGCAGCAACTGGCCAACCGGCTGCGCCACGGCTTCCGCAAGCTCCTCGCCGACCGGGGTGCCGACCTCTCCTACGGTCGCAGGCTTCCGCGTCTGCTTCGCGAGGCCGGTCTGCGCCAGGTGACCGCCGACGCGTACTTCCCGGTCACCTCGCCTGCCTGCGCCGCCCTGGAGTCCGCGACGATCCGGCAGATCCGCGACCAACTCGTCACCGCGGGCATCGCCACCGACCAGGACATCGACCGCCACCTCGCGAACGTCGCGTCCGGCACGATGGACCTGGCCACGGCACCGCTGATCTCGGCGTGGGGGCGCAAGGCGTAGTCGGCGCGGCGTGTGGCCTGGGCAGCTGGTCAGTGCGCAGGGTTTGCCGCCGGGGTCTCGGGTCCCGCCGGGGTCGGTTCGTCCGGTGGCGGTGCCCCAACGCCGACCGACCCTCACCGCGGACGTCACACCGCCCACCCTCAAGCGCGCGTCATCCCAGCCGAGGCGGCCTCCCCCCGACCCGCTCCACCGCCAGCGCCCCCTCCCGGCAGCCCGCCCGAGCCGCCTCCTCGGGCGTCGTACCGGAGAGCAGGGCGGCGAGGAAAGCGCCGGTGAAGGCGTCCCCCGCTCCGGTCGTGTCCGTCGGTGTCGCCGGTACGGCGGGGACGTTGGCGCTCACGGCGCCGGATCGTGCCACCAGCGCGCCGTCCGCGCCCTGCTTCGCGACCACGAGCGGTACCTGGCGGCTCAACTTGGCCGCCGCGTCCGCCGCATCCGGCAACCCCGTGAGCAGGCACGCCTCGTCACGGCTCGGCAGCAGGACGTCCACGCCCCCCACCAACGCCAGGAAACGGTCCACCCCCAGCTCGACCAGGAACCCGGCCGACGCCGGATCCAGGCTGACCGGCACCCCACGCGCGCGTGCGGACGCGAGCGCCACGGTGACCAGCGCGCGGCCCTGCTCGGAGAACAGCAGATAGCCCGACAGATGCAGCCATGCGACACCGTCGAGGAGCGCGTCCGACCAGTCGCCCGGGTCGAGCCGCAGCGACGCACCGCTGTCGGTCAGGAACGTCCGCTCGGCGGCGGCACCCGTGTCGACCAGGCAGATCACCGTGCCGGTCGCCGCCTGGGGATCGACCACCAGACAGGGCCGCACACCGCTCGCGGTCAGTTCCCGCTCATGCCACTCGACGGCCTCGGCACCCACCCGTCCCAGCAGGCGGACTTCCGCGCAGCCCCGATACGCGGCCCAGCAGGCCACATTGGCGCCCGCGCCGCCCGGCACCGTCAGGATCGCCGCCGCCGTGTCCGTACCCGAGGCGAGCGGCCCCCGATGCCGGGCGATGACGTCGGTCACCACATCCCCGACGACCAGCAGCGCTCCCTCGCGGGCGCCGCCGGACGCGCTCGGTCCGCTTCCCGATCCGTCGGACAATGTCCCGCTCACGTCCCGGCCCAGGCCGCCGCGATCCGCCCCGCCAGCCGCACATTGCCGCGTACGGCCGCGAGATTCGCGCTCAGTGAGGCACCGTCCGTGTGACGTACGAGGTAGTCCAGCAGGAACGGCGTGACGGCCTGCCCGGTGATCCCTTCCTCCCCGCACGCGTGCAGCGCGTCGGCGAGCACGCGCGCGTGCAGCCCGGGATCCAACTGCTCCGCCTCAGGCACCGGATTGGCGACGATCAAAGCCGACTCCGGCCCGTCGAGGGCGTCCTGAGCGCGCATCACCTCGGCCACCTCCGCCGGCGAGCCGAGGGTCCAGTCGACGGGGTGCCCCGAGTCGGAGAGGTAGAAGCCGGGGAACCGCTCGGTGCGGTAGCCGGCCACCGCGACGCCGAGCGACTCCAGCCGCTGCAAGGTCGCCGGGACGTCCAGGATCGACTTCACCCCGGCGCACACCACTGTGATCCGGGTACGCGCGAGCAGCCCCAGGTCGGCCGACTCGTCCTGCGTCACCGTCCACTCCCGGTGCACACCGCCGAGCCCACCGGTCGCGAACACCCGGACGCCCGCGAGAGCCGCCAGCAGCGCCGTCGCCGACACCGTGGTCGCCCCGCTCGCCTTGGAGGCCACGGCGAGCGGCAGGTCCCGGTGCCCCAGCTTGCGGATCCCGTCCTCGTTCGCGATCCGCTCCAGCTGCTCCTTGTCCAGCCCGACGTGGGGCCGGCCGTCCAGCACGGCGATCGTCGCCGGAACAGCACCCTCCCGCCGTACGACATCCTCCAGCTCCCGCGCCACCTGAAGATTGCGCGGGCGCGGCAGCCCGTGCGCGATGATCGTGGACTCCAGGGCCACCACGGGTCGACGCGCGTCGATCGCCTCCCGCACCTCTTCCGACACCATCAGCACCACGCGCCTGCCTCCTGTCCGTCGGTCTTCCCTCATCTCTGGCGGGCGCCGCGCCCGATCAAACCCCTTGCAGCCTGTGGGACACGACACCAGCCTTGGACGTATGACGGACAACACTGCACGTCTCGACCATGTCGTCCTCTGGGTGAGTGACCCGGTGGCGTCGGCCGACTTCTTCGAGAAGGCGGTCGGCATGGAGCCGGTCAGGCTCCCGGAGTTCTCCGCGGGGGCCGTCCCGTTCCCCTCCGTGCGCCTCAACGAGGAGACGATCCTCGACCTGATGCCGCTCACCATGGCGGAACGCATGAAGATGCTGCCGGGCGCCGCCGAGAGCGCCGGGCACCCGGTCAACCACGTCTGCCTGGCACTGCCCGGCGACGACTTCGACGCCCTGCGCGCACGCCTGGAGGAGCGCGCCGCACCGGTGTCGGACATCTCCCACGACTCCTTCGGCGCCCGCGGCAAGGCCAAGCGCAGCTTCTACTTCCGCGACCCCGACGGCAACGTCTTCGAGGCCCGGCACTACGACTAGCGGCCGCGGCGGCGAAGGGGGCCACGCGCGCGTGGCCCCCTCCGGAGTCGTCGTCCTGTCCGGTCCGATGTGCAGACCTCAGACCGGCTGTACGCCGTCCAGCACCCCATGCGGGTTCAGCACGTACTTGCGGCTGGCGCCCTGATCGAACTCGGCGTAGCCGCGCGGTGCGTCCTCGATCCCGATCACGGTCGCGTTGACCGCCTTGGCGATGTGCACCCGCTCGTGCAGGATCGCCTGCATCAGACCCCGGTGGTACTGCATCACGGGGCACTGCCCGGTCGTGAAGCGGTGGCTCTTGGCCCAGCCGAGGCCGAGCCGGACCTTCAGCGTCCCGGACTTCGCGTCCGCGTCGATCCCTCCGGGGTCGTCCGTGACGTACAGGCCGGGGATGCCGAGGGCACCGCCCGCGCGTGTGATGCCCATCAGCGAGTTGAGGACCGTCGCGGGCGCCTCCTGGGCGTCCGGGCCGTGCCCGCGCGCTTCGAAGCCGACCGCGTCGACCGCGGCGTCCACCTCGGGCTCACCGAGGATCTGCGCGATCTGTTCGCCCACGTCGCCACGCGAGACGTCGACGGTCTCGCAGCCGAAGCTCCGCGCCTGGGCGAGGCGTTCGGCGTTCAGATCGCCGACGATGACGACCGCGGCACCCAGCAGATGCGCAGAAGCGGCCGCCGCGAGCCCGACCGGGCCCGCCCCGGCCACGTACACGGTCGATCCGACACCCGCGCCCGAGGTCACCACTCCGTGGAAGCCGGTCGGGAAGATGTCCGACAGCATGGTCAGGTCGACGAGCTTCTCGCGCGCCTGGTCCGGGTCGGGGAACTTCAGCAGGTTGAAGTCCGCGTACGGGATCATGACGAACTCGGCCTGTCCGCCGACCCAGCCGCCCATGTCGACATAGCCGTACGCCGCTCCGGGACGGGCCGGATTGACGTTCAGGCAGATACCTGTCTTGCGCTCCTTGCAGTTACGACACCGCCCGCAGGCGATGTTGAACGGTACGGAGACGATGTCGCCCACGTCGATGGTCTCGACGTCCGGCCCCCGTTCGACGACCTCTCCGGTGATTTCGTGTCCGAGGACCAGCCCTTCCGGCGCGGTCGTGCGCCCGCGCACCATGTGCTGGTCACTGCCGCAGATGTTGCTGGCCAGTACCTTGAGGATCACCCCGTGCCGGCACTTGCGGCCGATGTTCGCGGAGGCGACTCCCGGTCCGTCCTGAAGCTCGAGCGTCGGATAGTCGATGGTCCTGACCTCGACCGTGCCCGGCTTCAAATACGCCACTGCCCTGTTTCCGCTCATGCGTGATCGCCGTCCCTTCGGCTCCGTGTCTTCCGGATGCCAGTCGGATGCCAGCGGCTGTGCGCACGGTGGAGTCTGCTACCGGCGCCCCGTTCCGGCCAGCCTTCGCGTGGCTACCCGGAGGACACACCCGGCCTCCGGCTTCCCAGGCAGAGCGGGGCGTAACGTCAGTCGCCCGCCGGAACGTCCTGCGCCCGTCCGCCTCGTGTGAAGAGCGCCAGGGCGGCCAGTGGGAGCAGCAGGCACGCCGCCGCGAGGTTCAGCCAGCCGTAACTCGCCTGTGCGACCACGAGCCCCGCGGCGGCCCCGCCGATACCCGCCGACGCGTTCATGACGAGGTCGGACAGCCCCTGCGCGGCGGCCCGCGCGGGCTGCGGCACGGAGTCCGTGAGCAGCGCCGAACCGGACACCAGCGCCGCCGACCAGCCGAGGCCCAGCACGAAGAGCCCGACGGCCGTCTGCTCATGGCTGCCGCCCGCCGTACCGGCGAGGAACACCGCGCAGGCCAGCAGGCCCACGGCGAGACCGATCCCGGACAACCGCCCCAGCCGGTCCGACAGCCGCCCCATCAGCGGGGCGAACGCGTACATGCCCGCGATGTGTCCGCTGATGACCAGCCCGATCAGGTCGATGCCCGCGCCGTGGTGCGCGAGGTCGACCGGGGTCATCGACATCACCGACACCATCGCCGTATGGGCCACCGCGACCGTCACCACCGCGAGCCGTGCCCGCGGCGAGGCGGCCACGGCGGCCATCCCGGCGCGCAGCGAACGCGCCGCGGGCGAACTGTCCTCGGGCGGCGCCAGCGCCCGCGCGGTCAGCAGCGGGTCGGGCCGCAGCAGTACGGCCACCACGACCGCGGATATCAGGAAGATCCCGGCCGCCCACAGGAACGGACCCGCCGTCGCAGGTATCCCGAGGCCCGTGACACTGCGACCGGCGGGCGCGGCTATGTTCGGACCGAGGACCGCGCCCAGCGTCGTCGCCCACACGACGAGGGAGATGGCACGGGCCCGGTGCTCCGGCTCGGCCAGGTCCGCCGCCGCGAACCGGGCCTGGAGATTCGCCGAGGAGGCCGCCCCGAATGCCGCCATCCCGCACAGCAGCAGCGGAAAGCTTCCGACGCGGGCCGCGACCACGGTGACGACGGCGCCCAGAGCCCCGATGAGATAGGCCAGGACGAGCCCGGGACGGCGTCCCCGAGCGGTCATCAGCGCCGCCAGTGGCATCGACAGCACCGCCGTACCGGCGACGGTGGCGGTGGGCGCGAGCCCGGACAGCGACTCGGTGCCGCTGACCTCCTTGGCCAGCACGGCCGCGAGCGCGATCCCGGTGGCGACGCCCAGGCCGCCCAGGATCTGCGTGGTGATCAGCACGGCGGAGATTCGGCGCCGCAGGGCGGGCAGCCGGTCGGCCGGGACCGACACGACGACCTGCCGCTCGACGGCGGTCACGCCGCACACCCGGTACTACGAGGCCTCCGACCGGCCGGCCGGGGACAGCACAGCGGACCGGCCGCAGACATGTGGGTGAAAGGTGTCGTCACAGGCGCAGTCTCCCCCCTGATCTCCTGCCTGCCCACCCCGCGAAAAGCGGGGAGCTCTCGATAGCGGAGCCCTCAGAACAGGGGCTCCGGCAGTACTCCCTCGAGCGCGAGCAGCTTCCGCTTGGTCTCCAGGCCGCCCCCGAACCCGCCGATTCCGCCGTCGCTCTCCACGACCCGGTGACAGGGCACGACGACCGGCAGCGGGTTGGCGCCCATCGCCATGCCGACCGCCTGGGCCGCGCCCGGCTGCCCGACCCGCCCGGCCAGATCGCCGTAGCCGACGACCGTGCCGAAGGGGACACCGGACGCCAGCTCGCGCAGCACCTGCCGGTTGAACCCGGAGATCAGCGACCAGTCCAGCGGCAGCTCGAAGTCACGTCGCGTACCCGAGAAGTACTGCTCCACCTGATGTATCGCCTCGGCCAGCAGTGGAGAGTCGGGCGCCTCGACCGGCTCGACACCCAGCCGGGACGCGAGGTGGTCGACCATCTTGTCGCGCACCTGCTGCGTGGCGTGGAACACGACGCTGACCAGGCCGTCGCGGGTCGCGGCCAGCATCAGCGGGCCGATGTCGGTACCGACGACGGTCCACACGACCTGCTGCTCGTACTGCCCATGGCTGTCCATGCGCCCACCGTACGACCCGGCACTGACAACGCCGCCGGGCTCGGGCGCGGTGCGGGACCTGCGGGGGACGGTTCGGGCCGGTCGAGGACCGTTCGGGCCGTTGGGGAACCGTTCGGCCCGGTGGGCGCGGGTGTGGGCCTTGTGTGCCTCACTTCGCCGGCAGGGCGTCCCGCACCACGTCCGGAGTGTTCGTGATGATCCCGTCGACCCCGTACCCGGCGACCAGCCGGGCGTTGTTCGCGTCGTTCACGGTCCAGACGAACATCTCCAGCGGCTTGCCGTGCGGCCCCTCGACCGAGTGGACCGAGGCGACGTAGCCCATGGAGACGGTGCCGTACGAGGGGTTGATCTGGTCGGCGAAGTCCGCGTACCGGTCCAGGTCCGCCACCGGCGGCGTCCCCAGGAAACCGGTCTTCACAGCCGGCTTGAGCTCATGCACGGTCCGCACGCTGTCGGCGCTGAAGCTCTGCACGATCAGCCGGGTCGCCAGATGGGGCTCGTCGAGCCACCCCTCGTTGCCCAGGACTTTGAGCGTCTGCTGTTCGATGCCCGGGTACAGCTCGGGGTTCTTGATCTCCAGGAGCAGCTTCTGGTGGTGCAGCTCCACGCGGTCCATGTACTGCTTCAGCGTCGGCACGCGCGCGCCCGCGTAGTCCGGGCCGAACCAGCCGCCCGCGTCCAGGCGCGCGATCTCGGCGGCCGTGAAGTCCTTCACCTTCCAGGGAGCCCGGTCGGGGAAGACCTCCTCCACATCTGTGGTGCGCCTGAGGTTGTCGTCGTGAAGGACGACCAGCTCGCCGTCCCGGGTGCGCTGGACGTCGTTCTCGACCCAGTCGACGCCCAGCTCGGCGGCCTTGTCGACGGCGACGAGCGTGTTCTCGGGGGCGTAGGCGGAGGCCCCTCGATGGGCGATGACCGTGGGCCGCTCGGCGCCGGCCCGGGCGTCGGGGGCGGGAAGGAGAAGAGCGGCGGTTCCCAGGAGCGCGGTCGTCGTGGCGGCCACAGCGCGCGCGTGCATGCGTACTCCTCGCGTCGGACGATCACGAACAGCTCAACTGTGACAGCAGAGGGTCAACGGCGGAGGAGTACAGAATGACCACAGATTGAATGGAGTTGCCCATGCCCGCTCACGCGTGCGGCACAACTGGGGCAAGGCCGTGTTTCTTTGCCGGAAAATCGTTCGACCATTGCGGTGGGGGTTACCCTCAGCCTCAACCCTGGCCGCTCGGGCGGTTCCGGGAGGGGGGCATTTCACGGAGTTCCGGGACGTAAGTGGGCGGGAAGGGCAACCGCGTATGCAGGGCACGATCGACGGATTCAGCTACGGACTCGTCACACCGCTGGTGGCATACGTCATGGCCTGCCTCGGCGGCGCACTCGGCCTTCGCTGCACCACCAGATCGATGCTCGTCTCGCAGTCCTGGCGCCCTGGCTGGCTCGCCCTCGGCTCGGCGGCCATCGGCTCCGGCATATGGACGATGCACTTCGTCGCGATGATGGGGTTCACGGTCGAGGAGACCCCGATCCACTACGACAAGGCGATGACGTTCGCCAGCCTGGCCGTCGCCATCGTCATGGTGGGCGTGGGGATCTTCATAGTCGGTTACAGAGGAGCCCGCGGAGCGGCCCTGTTCACCGGCGGCACCATCACCGGTCTGGGCATAGCCTCGATGCACTACCTCGGCATGGCCGGCATGCAGCTCAACGGCAAGCTGGAGTACAACACGTTCACCGTGAGCGCCTCCGTCGTCATAGCGATGGGCGCGGCCACCGCCGCCCTGTGGGCCGCCGGACAGGTCAGGGGCGTCATGTGGAGCGTGGGCGCGAGCCTCGTCATGGGCCTCGCCGTCAGCGGCATGCACTACACCGGCATGGCCGCCCTCAGCGTCCATCTGCACGGCACGGACGCTCCCGCCACCGGCGACTCGCCGGCCGGCCTGCTCGCCCCGATGCTGGTCGGCCCGCTCGCGTTCCTGCTGCTCGCCGGGGCCGTGGTGCTCTTCGACCCCAAGATGGTCCTGGGACAGCCCACGGTGACCCCCGTCGAGCACAAGCCGGGCGTCCCCGCCCATGCCACCGTCCCGCACCAGGCCCGCCGTCCCTCGCTGCGCCCCCGCCGCACCGTCGGAACCCGAGGCTCCAGGACCCCGCAGAACCACTGATCGGACCGCGTTGTCAGTGGGGGGTCGTACGGTGGATCCATGCGGCCCGTTTCCAGCATCGAACGCACGGTGGCGCCCTTCGAGGTCGTCAGTCCCTACCAGCCCAGCGGCGACCAGCCGACGGCCATCGCCGATCTCGCCCGGCGCATCGAGGCCGGTGAGAAGGACGTCGTCCTGCTCGGCGCGACCGGCACAGGCAAGTCCGCCACCACCGCGTGGATGATCGAGAAGCTTCAGCGCCCCACCCTGGTGATGGCGCCGAACAAGACGCTGGCCGCCCAGCTGGCGAACGAGTTCCGCGAGCTGCTGCCGAACAACGCCGTCGAGTACTTCGTCTCGTACTACGACTACTACCAGCCCGAGGCCTACGTCCCGCAGTCGGACACCTACATCGAGAAGGACTCCTCGATCAACGAGGAGGTCGAGCGCCTGCGCCACTCCGCGACGAACTCACTGCTCACCCGCCGTGACGTCGTCGTGGTCGCCTCGGTCTCCTGCATCTACGGCCTCGGCACGCCGCAGGAGTACGTGGACCGAATGGTCCCCCTCAAGGTCGGCGACGAGGTCGACCGGGACCAGCTGCTGCGCCGTTTCGTGGACATCCAGTACACGCGCAACGACCTCGCCTTCAGCCGCGGCACGTTCCGCGTGCGCGGCGACACCATCGAGATCTTCCCGGTCTACGAGGAGCTCGCCGTCCGCATCGAGATGTTCGGCGACGAGATCGAGGCGCTCTCCACGCTCCACCCGCTTACCGGCGAGATCATCAGCGACGACGAGCAGCTGTACGTCTTCCCGGCCACCCACTATGTCGCGGGCCCCGAGCGCCTGGAGCGGGCCGCCAACGACATCGAGAAGGAGCTCGGCGAGCGCCTGTCCGAGCTGGAGAACCAGGGCAAGCTCCTGGAGGCCCAGCGCCTGCGGATGCGCACGACCTATGACCTCGAGATGCTGCGCCAGATCGGCAGCTGCTCCGGTGTCGAGAACTACTCGATGCACTTCGACGGCCGCTCGCCCGGCTCCCCGCCGAACACACTGCTGGACTACTTCCCCGACGACTTCCTGCTCGTCATCGACGAGTCGCACGTCACCGTGCCGCAGATCGGAGCCATGTACGAGGGCGACGCCTCCCGCAAGCGCACCCTCGTCGACCACGGCTTCCGCCTGCCCTCCGCCCTCGACAACCGCCCCCTGAAGTGGGAGGAGTTCCAGGAGCGCATCGGGCAGACGGTCTACCTGTCGGCGACCCCGGGCAAGTACGAGCTCTCCCGCGGGGACGGCCACGTCGAGCAGATCATCCGCCCCACCGGCCTCGTCGACCCGGAAGTCGTCGTCAAGCCCACCGAGGGGCAGATCGACGACCTGGTGCACGAGATCCGGGAGCGTGTCGAGAAGGACGAGCGCGTCCTGGTGACCACCCTGACCAAGAAGATGGCCGAGGACCTCACCGAGTACTTCCTGGAGCTCGGCATCCAGGTGCGCTATCTGCACAGCGACGTCGACACCCTGCGCCGTGTCGAGCTGCTGCGCGAGCTGCGCGCCGGCGAGTTCGACGTCCTCGTCGGCATCAACCTCCTCCGTGAGGGCCTCGACCTTCCCGAGGTCTCCCTGGTGGCGATCCTCGACGCCGACAAGGAGGGCTTCCTGCGCTCCGGTACGTCCCTCATCCAGACCATCGGCCGCGCGGCACGCAATGTCTCCGGCCAGGTCCACATGTACGCCGACAAGATCACCCCGGCGATGGAGAAGGCCATCGACGAGACCAACCGCCGCCGGGAGAAGCAGGTCGCGTACAACACGGAAAAGGGCATCAACCCCCAGCCGCTGCGCAAGAAGATCAACGACATCGTCGCGCAGATCGCCCGCGAGGACCTCGACACCGAGCAGCTGCTGGGCACCGGCTACCGCGCGAAGAAGGACGGCCGGGGCACCAAGGCTCCCGTGCCTTCCCTCGGCGACAAGGCGGCCAAGGGTGCGAAGGCGGCCAAGTCCGCCAAGGGCAGGACGAAGGAGACGGTGCCGACCGACCGTCCGGCGGCCGATCTCGCCGAGCAGATCGAGGAGTTGACGGAGCGGATGCGCGCCGCCGCCGCGGACCTCCAGTTCGAGATCGCGGCCCGGCTGCGCGACGAGGTGTCCGAAATGAAGAAGGAACTACGGCAGATGAAGGAGGCCGGTCTGGCCTGACAGGCCGGCGAACGGGCGGCGGCAGACCTCCCGGTACTCGCTGTGTTGCAAGACCGACACAAAGTGGGGACCGGGGTACGTCACTGTCAGTGCCTCTGCGTAGGGTTCTCGTCATCCGCGGGGTCCGCGGCCAACAGGGGAAAGCTCGAGAGGGGAAACAGCACGTGACCGTCAACATGACCAAGGGTCAGGCAATCAGTCTGCAAAAGAACGACGGAGGCAGCCTGACCGCGGTGCGCATGGGTCTCGGCTGGCAGGCGGCTCCCCGGCGCGGCCTGTTCGGCACGCGCACGCGGGAGGTCGACCTCGACGCCTCGGCCGTCCTGTTCGCGGACAAGCAGCCGGTCGATGTCGTCTTCTTCCGCCACCTGGTGAGCGACGACGGCTCGGTCCGCCACACCGGGGACAACCTCGTCGGCGGTGTCGGCCAGGGCGGCGACGACGAGGCGATCCTCGTCGACCTCGCGCGCATCCCGGTCCACATCGACCAGATCGTCTTCACCGTGAACTCCTTCACGGGCCAGACCTTCCAGGAGGTGCAGAACGCGTTCTGCCGCCTGGTCGACGAGACCAACGGCCAGGAGCTCGCCCGCTACACGCTCGCCGGCGGCGGCGCCTACACGGCCCAGATCATGGCCAAGGTGCACCGCGCGGGCTCGTCCTGGAACATGACGGCCCTCGGTACGCCGGCCAACGGCCGTACCTTCCAGGACCTGATGCCGGCGATCCTGCCGCACCTGTAGGACCCGCGAGGCGGCACGGCGAGCCGCACACGACACGACAACTGACGCAGGGGGACGAAGGCATGACGGCCGAGCTGGTGCGGGGGCAGAACCACCCGCTCTCCCAGGCCCGTCTGGAGATCCGGGTCTCGGCCGGTGTGCCGATGGTGGCCGCGGCCACGCTCGGCGACGAGCAGGGAAAGATCCACGGCGTCGAGTGGGTGGCCCACCCCGGCGCACCGACCCTGCCCGGCCTCGAGGTCTCCCGGCAGGCGGCCGCCGACCATCGCCTCGCGGTGGATCTGGACGCCATGCCGGAGGCCGTCCACCGCGTCAGTGTGCTGCTCGCCCTGCCGACCGGGGTCGGCGGCCCGACCAGTTTCGGAGCCGTCCCCACCCCCTTCGTCGCGGTCACCGGCCTCGACGGCGCCGAGGTCGCCAGCTACACCGTCACCGGCCTGGCGGCCGAGTCCGCCGTCGTCGCCCTGGAGCTCTACCGCCGCCAGGGTGCCTGGAAGGTGCGCGCCATCGGCCAGGGGTACGCCGGTGGCCTCGCCGCCCTCTTCACCGATCAGGGCCTGCCCCAGGCGCAGCAGCTCGCCGGCGGCATCAACGAGGCGGTGGCCCAGGGGGTGGCCCGCTCGATACCGGCGCCTCCGCCACGGGCGGACGGCGACCGCTCCCGGCAGGCACCCGCACCGGCGCACGGCCCGGACCAGGGCGGCGGCCCCGCGCAGCAGGGCGCGGCGACCCCGCAGCCGACGTCACCCTACGGACCCGGCCAGCCGACACCGCCGAACTCCCCGTACGGCGGCCAGGCACCCGGAATGCCGGGCGGGCCCGTGCAGCCGCCGTACCAGGGCGGCGCCGACCCGACCGACCCCACCCAGCCGTCCGCTCCCACGGCCGGCGGCCCGATCAACTACAGCCATCCGGGCCGGCAGAACGCGGCTCCGCCGCCGCCCCCGCCGACCGCGCCCCCGGCTCAGCCCGGACAGCCCGCGCAGCCCGTCGCGGGCGACGCCACCGGCTGGTCCATGGACGAGCGGCTCTACAACCAGGTGTGGGGCATGTTCGAGGACCTGGCCCGCTCGACCGCCGCGTACCGCAGCGCGGTCGACTTCGCCGACTCGCGCATGGAGAAGGAGCTCGACCAGGTCCTGTCGGACCCGCGCAGCCGGATCGGCGGACAGGGCGACGCCGCGCGCGAGGCGGCCCAGGCCAAGCACACCCAGCTCGTCAGCCAGGCCAGGGCGACGCTCGACCGTGACCTCGCCCACCTGGTGGCGGAGTCCGATGTCGTCGAGCCCGCGCTGCCGGCCGCCTACGCGCGCTGGGACAACCCCGTCTGGCACGGCTACCGCGTGCCGATGGAGATCCCCATGGCCCTGCGCCTGGGCGACCTCCACCTGCCGGAGAGCGAGGGGTTGCGTATCCCGATGCTGATCCGGCTGCCGCTGGAGCGCGGCCTGTGGATCGACAGCGGACGCGGCGCGTCACTCGACGGTTCGTTCACGGACTCTCATGACCTGCGGCGCCTCGCGATGGAGACGGCGGTGGCGCACGCGGCGCGGCTGCTCGCCGTCTATCCGGCGGACGAGTTCACCGTGCATGTGATCGATCCGGCCGGTTCCGGCGCCCAGGCGCTCGCGTCACTGGTGCAGACCGGCGTGCTGGCGGCCCCGCCCGCGATGGGCGCGGCCGGAGTCGCGGACGTCCTCGCGCGGCTCACCCAGCGCGTCGACCTGGTGCAGATGGCGCTGCGCGCCGGAGCGCCCGACTCCCTGCCGCCCGACTTCGACACCTCCCAGCAACTGCTGATCGTCAACGACTTCCCGCACGGCTTCGACGACAGGGCCGTGAACCAGCTGCGTTACCTCGCGGACGAGGGGCCGGCGGTGGGCGTCCACCTGATGATGGTCGCGGACCGCGAGGAGGCCTCGGGCTACGGCCCGCTGCTCGACCCGCTGTGGCGGGCGCTGATGCGCCTGACCCCGGTGCCGGACGACCACCTCGCCGACCCCTGGGTGGGCCACGCATGGACCTACGAGCCCCCGGTGGTGCCGCCCGGCAGCCAGGTCCTCCATCAGGTGCTCACCCAGGTCGCGGCAGCTCGGGCCAAGTACCGGTAAAGAGCCTCTGACCTGCTGACTTGGCACTTCTTTTGCCAAGCGCTTTACCTTTCCTTGGTGATTGGGGTACTCTTCTTCACACGGAGGGGAGTACTCCCTGTCTGCTGCGGCGTACCCGTCAATACGGATCCGGCCAGATCCCGGGGCGTCGGCCCATCATGGGTGGAAGAGACCTCCGGCGCGCGACGACGCTGACATTTGCCGTTACGACTGCCGGAGGCGCAGTGGAAGTTTCCACGACCCTATGGGTCCTGACCATCGTGGGCCTTGCCGCCCTGATCGCGGTCGATTTCTTCATCGGCCGCAAGCCGCATGACGTCTCGATCAAGGAAGCCGGAATCTGGACGATCGTCTGGATCGCCCTGGCGGGCCTTTTCGGGCTCGGCCTGGTGATCTTCGGCGGCGGACAGGCCGGCGGCGAGTTCTTCGCGGGCTTCATCACCGAGAAATCGCTGAGCGTGGACAACCTCTTCGTCTTCGTTCTGATCATGGCGAAGTTCGCGGTGCCGTCCCAGTACCAGCAGCGGGTGCTGCTGGTCGGTGTCCTCATCGCCCTGGTGCTGCGGGCCATCTTCATCGCCGCGGGCGCCGCGATCATCGCCAGCTTCTCGTGGGTGTTCTACATCTTCGGCGCCTTCCTGATCTGGACCGCCTGGAAGCTCATCCAGGAGGCCCGCGCCGACGAGGACGACGAGGAGTACGAGGAGAACAAGCTGCTCAAGGCCGCCGAGCGCAGGTTCGGTGTCGCCGACCGCTACCACGGCACCAAGCTGTGGATCCAGGAGAACGGCAAGCGGGTCATGACCCCGATGCTGGTCGTGATGCTGGCGATCGGCACCACCGACGTGCTCTTCGCCCTGGACTCCATCCCGGCGATCTTCGGCCTGACGCAGGACCCGTACATCGTGTTCACGGCCAACGCCTTCGCGCTGATGGGTCTCAGGCAGCTGTACTTCCTGATCGGCGGTCTGCTGAAGAAGCTGGTCCACCTCAGCTACGGCCTGTCGATCATCCTCGGCTTCATCGGCGTGAAGCTGGTGCTGCACGCGATGCACGAGTCCGGGGTCCATGTCCCCGAGATCAGCATCCCGGTCTCGCTCGGTGTCATCTGCTCGGTCCTGATCGTCACCACGATCACCAGCCTGAGGGCCTCCAAGAAGCAGGCGGCGCAGGAGGGGAGCGAAAGCGCTCCGAAGGACAGCATCGACGTCTGACCACGTCGGACGTAGGAAGAACCACCACCAGGAGTGGTGCCCGGCGAATTGCCGAGCACCGCTCCCGGTGCTTCGTTGGGTGCTGGGTGTCCCCGGCCGGGGACACCACGGCCGGGGTGGAGGCACCTGTGGACGCACCCATGAAGTTCATGCAGATCATCGACTTCGAGACCGAGCGCATCGAAGAGATGCGAGAGCTGGCCCGCGAGTCGGAACAGCGCCTGGCGGGCAGCAACGGCGGCCCCACGCGCCGATTCGTCCTCAAGGACCGGGGCCAGCCGAACCGCTACCTCGTGGTGATCGAGTTCGACTCCTACGAGGACGCCATGCGCAACAGCGACGACCCCGAGACGACCAAGTTCGCGGAGCAGATGGCCGCGCTGTGCACCCGGCCGCCGTCTTTCACGGACTGTGACGTACAGGAGATGACCGATCTCGCGTAGCGACATACGACGTGCAGGGGCCCCGCATCCCGAGGGCGCGGGGCCGCCTGACCACCATCCCGAAAAGCCCACGGACCGGAGTGCGAACCCCCGACCCCTCTGCGACGATCGCTCCATGATCGATCGGCTCAGGTCGCTCACGACAGGGTGGACGTACCTCGCGCCGATGCTCGCGGTCGTCCTGCTGGCCTTCACCTGGGGACGGGACCTGCCCGGCGCGCTCGTCGCGGTGGTGACGCTGGTTCTCGCGGGTGCCGTCCTGGCCGCCGTACACCACGCCGAAGTGGTCGCGCACCGCGTGGGCGAACCCTTCGGCTCCCTCGTCCTCGCCGTCGCCGTCACGATCATCGAGGTCGCCCTGATCGTGACCCTGATGGCCGACGGCGGGGACAAGAGCTCCACCCTCGCCCGGGACACGGTCTTCGCGGCCGTCATGATCACCTGCAACGGCATTGTCGGCCTGTCTCTGCTGGTCGCCTCGCTGCGGCACCGCACGGCGGTCTTCAACCCGGAGGGCACCGGTGCCGCCCTCGCGACCGTCGCCACCCTGGCCACGCTCAGCCTGGTGCTGCCGACGTTCACCACGAGCAAGCCCGGCCCGGAGTTCTCCAGCGTGCAGCTGACGTTCGCCGCGATCTCCTCGCTGATCCTGTACGGCCTCTTCGTGACGACCCAGACCGTGCGGCACCGTGACTACTTCCTCCCCATCACCCGGCAGGGCGAAGTCATCACGGGGGACGACCACGCCGACGCGCCCTCCGCCCGCACGGCGCTGTTGAGCCTGGGGCTGCTGGGCCTGGCCCTGATCGGCGTGGTCGGCCTCGCCAAGGGGGTGTCGCCCACCATCGAGTCCGGAGTGGCGGCCGCCGACCTCCCTCATGCCGTCGTCGGTGTGATCATCGCCCTGCTGGTGCTGCTCCCCGAGACGATCGCCGCGCTGCGTTCCGCCCGCCGTGACCGAGTGCAGACCAGTCTGAATCTCGCGCTCGGCTCGGCGATGGCCAGCATCGGACTGACCATCCCGGCGGTCGCCCTGGCCTCCCTCTGGCTCTCGGGGCCGCTCGTCCTCGGCCTCGGCGCCACCCACATGGTGCTGCTCGCCCTCACGGTGGTGGTGAGCTCGCTGACGGTCGTGCCGGGTCGGGCGACGCCGCTCCAGGGCGGCGTCCACCTCGTGCTGTTCGCGGCGTATCTGGAGCTCGCGATCAATCCGTAGCCGCTGCCCCCGCCGCTGTCGTTGCGGAGCCCGTCACCCGGTGGCGGGCTGCGCCGCGGTGGCCGGCACCGGACGGGTCTCCGGCAGCAGCACGAAGCACGCCAGGGAGAGCAGTGCGACTCCCGTCAGATAGGCCCCCACGCCCCAGGGCACCCGGCCGCCCTGCTCGACGAGTGCGGTCGCCACGATCGGCGTCAGCGCGCCGCCGAGGACACCCCCGAGGTTGTAGCCCACGGCGGCGCCCGTGCACCGCACCCGGGGCTCGTACAGCTCCGGCAGATACGCGGCGATCACGGCGAACATCGTGATGAAGGCGATCATCGCCCCGAGGAAGCCCAGGAACATCAGCAGCGGCTCGCCCGTGGCGAGCAGCGCGACCAACGGGAACATCCACAGCGCCGACGCAGTGCACCCGATCAGGCACAGCGGACGCCGCCCATAACGATCACCGAGGATCGCCACCAGCGGGGTGAGCGAGCCCTTGACGACCACCGCGCCCATGATGCACGTCAGCATGACACCGCGACTCACGCCCAGCCGTTCCGTGGCGTAGGCAAGGGACCAGGTCGTCACGGTGTAGAAGATCGCGTATCCGACCGACAGGGCCCCCGCGGTCAGGAGTACGAGCCGCCAGTGGTCGCGTACGACCTCGGCGAGCGGCACGCGCGCGTGGTCGTCGAGTTCGAGGAACCGGGGACTTTCGGTGAGCGACGACCGCAGCCACAGTCCCACCGCTGCCAGCACACCCGCCGCCCAGAACGGCACCCGCCAGCCCCAGGCGGCGAACTGCGCGTCGGACAGCGTCGCCGACAGCCCCAGCACGACACCGTTGGCGAGCAGAAAGCCCAGAGCGGGCCCGACCTGCGGAAAGCTCGACCACAGTCCGCGCCGCCCGGCCGGCGCGTGCTCCACGGTCAGCAGCACGGCCCCGCCCCACTCGCCGCCGAGTCCGAGCCCCTGGAGGAAGCGCAGCACGAGCAGCAGCAGGGGAGCCGCCACACCGATCGTCCCGTACGTCGGTACGCAGCCGACCGCGACCGTGGAGGCCCCGGTCAGCAGCAGTGAGGCGACGAGCACCGGCCGGCGTCCGTGCCGGTCCCCGATGTGCCCGAACAGCACCGAGCCCAGGGGCCGTGCCACGAATCCCACCCCGAACGTGGCGAAGGCGGCCAGGGTTCCCGCCACCGGCGAGAACGTCGGGAAGAACAGTGGCCCCAGAACCAGCGCCGCCGCGGTCCCGTAGACGAAGAAGTCGTAGAACTCGATGGCCGTCCCGGCGAGCGAGGCGGTCGAGAGCCGCAGCATGGAAGGGGGTGTCTTTACTGTGCGTACATCGTGCATGCTGCGTCAACTACCCACAGTGATCGCTAGTTACGGGGGCGTACGGGCGCGCTGGAGCTCGGTCCGTACATGACGGCGATGCGCCGGGCGCGGCCGTCGACGTGGACCAGACCGTCGTAGGGGATCACGAGTTGGGGGTCGGTGTGCAGCAAGCCGACGATCTCCAGGCGACCGCCCCCAAATCGTAGGGGCGTCAAGGGGAATGGGGCGCGGCGCGGCCGGTGCCCCGTGATAAACCGGGTCTGAGCAGCGGTCATCGACGGACCGCCGCACCTCGAACGGACCGGAGGAACCGTGCCCCGCACCCTGGCCAACGCCCCGATCATGATCCTCAACGGCCCCAACCTGAACCTGCTCGGCCAGCGCCAGCCGGAGATCTACGGCTCCGAGACGCTCGCCGATGTCGAGGCCATGTGCGCCAAGGCGGCGGCCGCGCACGGTGGAACGATCGACCTCCGGCAGTCCAATCACGAGGGCGAACTGGTCGACTGGATCCACGAGGCACGGCTGAACCACTGCGGGATCGTGATCAACCCCGGCGCCTACTCGCACACCTCCGTGGCCATCCTGGATGCGCTCAACACCTGTGATGGGCTGCCTGTGTTGGAGGTCCACATCTCCAACATCCACAAGCGCGAGTCCTTCCGGCACCACTCCTACGTCTCGCTGCGCGCCGACGGGGTCATCGCGGGGTGCGGTGTGCAGGGGTACGTGTTCGGGGTGGAGCGGGTCGCGGCGCTGGTGGGGGCGGGGCAGGCGGACACCTGACGTACACGGACAGGACGGAGGTGTAAGGACCGCTCGCCCAGGTGGGCGGTCATTACAGCCGTCCGGCCTCCACGATGCGCCGCAGGAAGCGCTGCGTACGGTCCTGCTGCGGATCGCCGAAGATCTGCTCGGCCGTGCCACGCTCCAGCACCACGCCTCCGTCCAGAAAACAAACCTGGTCGGCGACGTCCCTGGCGAACCCCATCTCGTGCGTCGCCAGCACCATCGTCATTCCGTCGGCCTTCAAGTCGCGCACCACGGCGAGGACTTCACCCACGAGCTCCGGATCGAGGGCGGCGGTGATCTCGTCCAACAGCAGCAGCCGGGGACGTACGGCCAGGGCGCGGACGATCGCGACCCGCTGCTGCTGGCCCCCGCTCAGCCGGTCCGGGTACTCGCCCGTCTTGCCGTCGAGCCCGAGCCGCTCCAGCAGCTCACGCGCGCGTGCCTCGGCCTCCGCACGGGACAGTCCGTGCACCCGGCGCGGGGCGAGGGTGATGTTCTCCAGGACCGTCATGTGCGGGAACAGGTTGTACGCCTGGAACACCACGCCGATACGGCGGCGTACGGCATCCTGGTCGACGCGCGGATCGGTGATCTCCTCGCCGTCCAGCCAGATGGCTCCGTCGTCGATCTCCTCCAGCAGGTTGGCGCACCTGAGCAGGGTGGACTTGCCGGAGCCGGAGGCACCGATCAGCGCTGTCACCGTGTGCGGGGCGACCTCCAGGTCGATGTCCCGGAGTACGACAGAGTCGCCGAAGGTCTTGCGGACGGACTCCATCCGCAGCACGGGTGCGGCGCCGGCAGATGCGTCGCTCACAGGGTTCCTCCTTGGGCGCGTCGGCGGTCCATCCGGGCCGTCACCCAGTCCGTGAGGCGGGTCATCGGAATGGTGAGCGCCACGAAGACCAGGCCCGCGACGATGTACGGCGTGTAGTTGAGGCTGCGACCCACGATGATGTCGGCCGCCCGTACGGCGTCCACCGCGCCGCCGATCGACACGAGGCCGGTGTCCTTCTGAAGCGACACCAGGTCGTTCAGCAGCGGTGGCACCTGACGACGTACGGCCTGGGGCAGCACGACATGGCGCAGTGCCTGCCGGTTGGTGAGGCCGAGGGAGCGGGCCGCGGCGCGCTGCGAGGGGTGGACGGACTCGATGCCGGCGCGGAACACCTCGGCCACATACGCCGAATACGTCAGCGTGAGCGCCGTACCGCCCAGCAGCACCGGATCGACGGTCACGCCCTGAAGGCGCAGCGCGGGCACGCCGAGGACGACGATCATGAGGTTGATGATGAGCGGAAGGCCCCGGAAGAAGTCCGTGTACGCGGCCGCCAGCGCCCGTAGCGGGAAGAACACCGGGCCGCGCAGCGTCCGGGCGACGGCGATGAGCATGCCCAGGACCAGTACGGCAGCCCCGCATATGAGCAGCAGCCGGACGTTGAGCCAGAGGCCTTCGAGGACCTTGGGGAACGCCTCGCGCGCGTAGCCCCAGTCGAAGAACGTCTCCTTGGTGCGCGGCCAGCCCGGTGCGTTGACCACGACCAGATAGAGGACGAGTCCGGAGACCAGGGTGGAGAGCGCGGCGACGGCCGTGGCGCGGCGGGCGCGGGCCCGCTTGTAGCGCTCGCGGTCGAGACGTCGTCGCGAGGGGACGTAGTCGTCGCCCGCGCCGGACGTGCCGTCGTCGTCCGCGCCCTCCTGGCCGGACTCCTCCTTCGTGACCGTCACTTGAGCACCGGGGCGTCAACGGCGTCGGACAGCCACTGCTGTTCGAGCTTGTCCAGGGTGCCGTCCTCGCGCAGGGCGTCCACCGCATCGGTCACGCACGAGGTGAGCGCGCTTCCCTTGTCGAGCACGAGGCCGAACTGCTCAGGCGTACCGCCCTGGTTCTCGAACTGGCCGACGATCGTCGCGTCCGTCACCTCGGCCGCGGTGATGTAGAAGGCGGTCGGCAGATCGACCACGACGGCATCGACCTGACCGTTCTTCAGCGCGGACTTGGCCTGGTCGTTCTTGGCGTACGCGGCGGCCTGCTGGGTCGGCTTCACCACCTCGTCGATGTAGTCGAGGCTGGTGGTGCCGACCTGTGCGCCCAGCTTGAGGTCCTTCAGGTCGGCGACGCTCTTCGCCTTGGCGGCCTTGTTGTCCTTCAGGGCGATGACGGCCTGACGGACGTCGTAGTAGCCGGACGAGAAGTCCACGGCCTTCTTGCGCTCGTCGCTGATCGACACCTGGTTGATGTCGAAGTCGAAGGTCTTCTCGCCGGGCGCGAAGGCCTTGTTGAACGGGACGCTCTGCCAGACGACGGCGGCCCTGTCGTAGCCCAGTCGCTCCGCCACCGCGTACGCGACCGCCGACTCGAAGCCCTCGCCGTTCGCGGGCTTGCCGTCCTTGAACCACGGTTCGTAGGCCGGCTCGTCGGTGGCGATGGTCAGTTTTCCGGCGGACTCGGTGGCCAACTCGCCCTTGACGCAGGTCTTCGCGGCCGGGCCCGAGGGCGCGTCGGCGGCCTTCCCGTCCGGCTGCGGGGCGCAACCGAGAGCGGTGGCCAGCAGGGTGGTGATCGCGAATGCGGCGGCGCGGCGCGGGGTGCGGGGGGCAGGGTGCATGGCGCGAGATTGGCAGCGCGTCCTCGCCCTTGTCGAGATCGCGACGGTGAAAGTCCGCATAGTGGGAACGGGTGTTGCGGCCCTGTGAACGGGGCACTCTGAACGCGACCCTCGGCAGATCGCCGGGGCCGCCGGTCGAGGGCGGGGATTGGGACCGGCGGCCCTTTCCGCTCAGGAGCCGTCATCCTGTGCGGGGCTGCTTCCAGTTGACCGCGCAACGACGCGCGCCGGGAGCGCGTGTGCGGTACCAGCGCGTGTGAACGATTCACACGGGGCGCGTGCGCGGGGCGCGAGGCCATCGACCACGCGCCCCGGCTCCGCTCAGCGGGGTCGGCCCGTGGTTCACCAGCCTCGCGCGTGCCACTCCGGCAGATGCGGACGCTCGGCGCCCAGCGACGTGTCGTTGCCGTGTCCGGGGTAGACCCAGGTCTCGTCCGGCAGCATGTCGAAGATCTTGGTCTCGACGTCGTGGATCAGGCTGGCGAACGCCTTCGGATCCTTGCGGGTGTTGCCCACCCCACCCGGGAAGAGGCAGTCCCCGGTGAACACATGAGGATGTCCGTGCGGGTCGTCGTAGACCAGGGCGATCGAGCCCGGCGTGTGGCCGACCAGGTGGCGAGCGGTGAGTTCCACGCGCCCCACCCGGATGGTGTCGCCGTCGTCGACCAGGACGTCGGTCGGCACCGGGATGCCGTCGGCGTCGTCCCGGCCGGCGTAGGTGCGCGCGCCGGTGCCATCGACGACCGCGGCGAGCGCCTGCCAATGGTCCCCGTGCTGGTGCGTGGTGACGACGGACGCGATGCCGTCGTCACCGATCATGCCGAGCAGGGTGTCCGCGTCATTGGCGGCGTCGATCAGCAGTTGCTCGTCCGTGGCCCGGCAGCGCAGCAGATAGGCGTTGTTGTCCATCGGGCCGACCGCGATCTTGGTGATCATCAGGTCCTTGAGCTCGTGCACGTCGGCGGGGCCACCGACCGTCACCTGTCCGCTGTACGTCATGGCGGCAGCCTATAGCGGCAGAGCGGTACCTGGGCCGTACAGGCGCCATGGGCCTACGAGCAGCCCAGGCACCGTGCGCTTCCGAGGCCCGGGTACCGCCCAGGTGCTACAGCGGGGGAAGCGACGGCAGCGTGCCCCCCTCGGCGGTCAAGCCGGATCCGTCGCGGCGCCCGGCGAGCCAGCCGAGCAGGTCGGGTGCCGTGCCGCGAACGGTGATCTCCGCAGCGTCCGCCTCCCGCCCCGTGCTCCACGCGCGCGTGCCGTCCGTGACGCGGGTCGGCGGTACGTCGGGGTGTCCGGTGAACCGGTTCGCGAGGAAGTCGATCTCTCGTTCCACGAATTCCGCGGGAAGGTCCTCCAGCTCGTACCCGATGCCGAGATCGACATGGTGCAGCTCGACCTCGACCCACCGCCGGAAGGGCACCCGGGCAGCGGCGTCGGTGACGCCGTTGCGCAGCTCCACGGTGCGTGTCCAGTCGGCGGGCGCGGCCCCCGCGTCCTGGAAGCGCCCGCCGCTCTCGCGCACGTCGGCGAGCTGGACGTCGAGGGGACGGGGGGCGTCCCGCTCGATGTCCGCGTCCCGGGCGGTGCCGGAGACATACATGGGGCGCCCTTGGAGGACGTTCACCAGAGCGTCCGCGTTGCGGGCGAGGTGTGCGAGGACATGGCCGCGGCTCCAGCCGGGAAGCCGTGACGGCTCGGTCACAGCGGCGTTGTCCAGTTTGGCCGCTGCGATGAGCAGTCGGTCGGTCGCTTCACGTACAGACACCAGGTCACGAGCGTGATCAATCATGGTGCTGACACTAGCCCGGCCACACCTTTGGGTGAAGGTGGTGAACGGGTGCCGTAAATCGAATGCGCGTGCTATAGGGTCGGTCGTGGCGTCGGGCATGCTGGAAGGCCCGGGATTGTTGTCACAACCGGGAATCCGACCGGCGTTGTCAGTGGCTCCCCCTAGTCTGAAAACACGGGGGCCTAGTCCGAGAACACACGGGGGGCCTCGCCCCCCTGTCACTTCTCTCAAGAAAGGTGCGGACCGGCGTGGCCGACCGTCTCATCGTCCGTGGCGCGCGCGAGCACAACCTGAAGAATGTCTCGCTCGACCTGCCGCGCGACTCGCTCATCGTCTTCACGGGCCTGTCGGGGTCGGGTAAGTCCTCGCTGGCCTTCGACACCATCTTCGCCGAGGGACAGCGGCGCTACGTGGAGTCGCTGTCGTCGTACGCTCGGCAGTTCCTCGGTCAGATGGACAAGCCGGACGTCGACTTCATCGAGGGCCTGTCGCCGGCGGTCTCCATCGACCAGAAGTCGACCTCGCGCAACCCGCGCTCGACGGTCGGCACCATCACCGAGGTCTACGACTACCTGCGGCTGCTCTTCGCCCGCATCGGCAAGCCCCACTGCCCCCAGTGCGGTCGCCCGATCTCCCGCCAGTCGCCGCAGGCCATCGTCGACAAGGTCCTGGAGCTGCCGGAGGGGAGTCGCTTCCAGGTCCTGTCGCCGCTGGTCCGCGAGCGCAAGGGCGAGTTCGTCGACCTCTTCGCCGACCTCCAGACCAAGGGCTACTCGCGCGCGCGGGTGGACGGCGAGACGATCCAGCTGTCCAGCCCGCCCACGCTGAAGAAGCAGGAGAAGCACACCATCGAGGTGGTCGTCGACCGCCTCACGGTGAAGGACTCCGCCAAGCGCCGCCTGACCGACTCGGTGGAGACCGCCCTCGGCCTGTCCGGCGGCATGGTCGTGCTCGACTTCGTCGACCTTCCCGACGACGACCCCGAGCGCGAGCGCATGTACTCGGAGCACCTGTACTGCCCGTACGACGACCTCTCCTTCGAGGAGCTGGAGCCGCGCTCCTTCTCCTTCAACTCGCCCTTCGGCGCCTGCCCCGAGTGCACCGGCATCGGCACGCGCATGGAGGTCGACCCCGAGCTGATCGTCCCGGACGAGGACAAGTCCCTCGACGAGGGCGCCATCCACCCCTGGTCGCACGGCCACACCAAGGACTACTTCGGCCGACTGATCGGCGCCCTCGCGGACGCGCTCGGCTTCCGGACCGACATCCCCTTCGCGGGCCTGCCGCAGCGTGCCAAGAAGGCTCTGCTGTACGGCCACAAGACGCAGATCGAGGTCCGCTACCGCAACCGCTACGGGCGCGAGCGTGTGTACACGACGCCCTTCGAAGGGGCCGTCCCCTTCGTCAAGCGCCGGCACAGCGAGGCCGAGAGCGACGCCAGCCGCGAGCGCTTCGAGGGCTACATGCGCGAAGTGCCCTGCCCCACCTGTGAGGGCACGCGCCTGAAGCCGATCGTCCTCGCGGTGACGGTCATGGAGAAGTCGATCGCCGAGGTCTCCGCGATGTCGATCAGCGACTGCGCGGAGTTCCTGGGCGAGCTGAAGCTGAACGCCCGCGACAAGAAGATCGCCGAGCGCGTGCTGAAGGAGGTCAACGAGCGGCTGCGGTTCCTGGTCGACGTCGGCCTGGACTACCTCTCGCTCAACCGCGCGGCCGGCACCCTCTCCGGCGGCGAGGCCCAGCGCATCCGCCTGGCCACCCAGATCGGCTCCGGACTCGTCGGCGTGCTGTACGTCCTCGACGAGCCGTCCATCGGCCTGCACCAGCGCGACAACCACCGGCTGATCGAGACGCTCGTCCGGCTGCGCGACATGGGCAACACGCTCATCGTCGTGGAGCACGACGAGGACACCATCAAGACGGCCGACTGGATCGTCGACATCGGCCCCGGCGCCGGTGAGCACGGCGGCAAGGTCGTGCACAGCGGCTCCCTGAAGGAACTGCTCGCCAACGCCGAGTCACAGACCGGTCTGTACCTCGCCGGCAAGAAGGCGATCCCGCTGCCCGACATCCGGCGCCCGCGCGACCCGTCCCGGCAGCTCACGGTGCACGGCGCCCGTGAGAACAACCTCCAGGACATCGACGTCTCGTTCCCGCTGGGCGTGTTCACGGCGGTCACGGGCGTATCCGGCTCCGGCAAGTCGACGCTGGTCAACGACATCCTGTACACACACCTGGCCCGCGAGCTCAACGGCGCGCGCAACGTCCCCGGGCGCCACACGCGCGTGGACGGCGACGACCTCGTCGACAAGGTCGTACACGTCGACCAGTCGCCCATCGGCCGCACCCCGCGCTCGAACCCGGCGACGTACACCGGCGTCTTCGACCACATCCGCAGGCTGTTCGCCGAGACCACCGAGGCGAAGGTCCGTGGCTACCAGCCCGGCCGCTTCTCCTTCAACGTCAAGGGCGGCCGCTGCGAGAACTGCGCGGGCGACGGCACCATCAAGATCGAGATGAACTTCCTCCCGGACGTGTACGTCCCGTGCGAGGTCTGCCACGGCGCCCGGTACAACCGGGAGACCCTGGAGGTCCACTACAAGGGCAAGTCCATCTCCGAGGTCCTGAACATGCCGATCGAAGAGGCCATGGACTTCTTCGAGGCCGTCCCGGCGATCAACCGACACCTCAAGACGCTGAACGACGTCGGTCTCGGCTACGTCCGGCTAGGCCAGGCCGCGACCACCCTGTCCGGTGGTGAGGCCCAGCGGGTCAAGCTCGCCAGCGAGCTTCAGAAGCGCTCCACCGGCCGCACGGTCTACGTCCTGGACGAGCCGACGACCGGTCTGCACTTCGAGGACATCAGCAAGCTGCTGAAGGTCCTGGCCGGTCTGGTGGACAAGGGCAACACGGTCATCGTCATCGAGCACAACCTCGATGTGATCAAGACCGCCGACTGGGTCGTGGACATGGGCCCCGAGGGCGGCGCCGGCGGTGGCCTCGTCATCGCCGAGGGCACGCCCGAGGCCGTTGCCGCGGTTCCGACCAGCCACACCGGCAAGTTCCTGCGCGAGGTCCTCGGCGCCGACCGGATCAGCGACGCGGCCTCGGTGAAGGCCCCGCGCAAGGCGGCCGCCAAGAAGACGGTTGCGGCAGGGTCGGCGGCGAAGAAGACCGCGACGGCCAAGACCACGAGGGCGGTCAACAACAAGGCCACCGACAAGACCGCCGGAGCGACCAAGAAGGCGGCCGCCGCGAAGAAGGCCACGCCGGCGAAGAAGACGACGAGGGCCCGCAAGGCCTGAGGCAGGCGGGCCACGAGTCCTGACACATTGCGAAAAAGTGCGGCGCCCCGCGGGAACTCCCCGCGGGGCGCCGCCCGTTGCATGATCAGCCGCCCGATCCAGGCGGCCATGACGGACCTTGACTCCTCAACAGCGGATCGAAGAAGAGAACGGCCCCCGGAACGCCTCCTAGAAGTCCCCCAGTTCGGAGGCGTACGGCGGTTCTGCTCCCGCCCGCGAGCAGGTGATCGCGGCAGCCCGCGCCGCGAACCGCAGCAGCCGTGTCCAGCCGTCGGCGCCGAGTCCCACGAGCGCCTCGGCGGACAGGGCGTCCTGGGCGGCCAAGCCGTGCAGCAGGGCCGCGTTCACGGTGTCGCCCGCACCGATCGTGTCCACGACGTCGACCTCTTCGCCCGGCACGGAGTGCACCCCGCCGTCCCGTGTGAAGGCGGTCAGACCCTCACCGCCCTGAGTGATCACGACGGCCGCAGGTCCCGCGGCCAGCCACTCGGTCGGCGTGCCGCCCAGCCACAGCGCGTCCTCCTCCGACAGCTTGAGCAGCGACACCGACGGCAGCCAGCTCTTGAACCTGGCCCGGTAGCCGTCCGGGTCGGGGATGAGGCCGGCCCTGATGTTCGGGTCCAGCGCGGTGAAGATCCCTCGCGCGGCCGCGCTCCGCATCAGCTCCTCATAGGCGCTCGCCCCCGGTTCCAGGACGAGCGAACAGGTGCCGAAAGAGACCGCTCGGGTCGCGGCGGGCAGCTCCGCGGGCGCGGTGAAGAGCCGGTCGGCGGTGCCCTCGACGTAGAAGGAGTAGGCGGCCGAGCCCTTCTCGTCGATGGTGGCGACCGCGAGCGTGGTCGGCTCCAGGCCACGCTGCACGGCCGACACATCCACCCCGGCCTCCCGCAACCCGTCGAGCAGGGCCTCGCCGAACGCGTCGGAGGAGGTCCGGGAACAGAAGGCGGTGGGGGAGCCGAGGCGGCCGAGGGCCACGGCGGTGTTGAAGGGGCCGCCGCCGAGCGCCGGCTTCAGGCTCGCGAGGGCGCCTGTGCCCTGCGGTACCAGGTCGATCAGGGCCTCACCGGCGACGACGATCACGAGACGGTTCCTTTCACGGACGTCAGGGACTCTTCGGGGCTGTCGGATGTCAGGGGCTCAGCGGTGCCCTCGGGTTTCTCGGACACCGTGGGTGCCGTCCACGTGGCGGACCTCCCCGGCCGTTTCGGGGGCTCCGCGCAGCCGCACGAGGTGCGATGCACGAACGTGCACGCGAGTCGCACGGTCCGCACGGGCCGGTCCGGCGAGGCGAGCCGGTCCAGGAGCACGCGCACGGCCTGTCCGCCGAGGTCCCTGCTGGGCTGGGCGATCGCGGTGAGCCGGGGCGAGAACAGGTCGGCCCAGGCGAAGTCGTCGAAGCAGCACAGCGCGATGTCCTCGGGCACGGACAGGCCGTGATCGCGCAGGCTGCGCAAGGCACCCATGGTCATCGCGTTGTTGGCGGTGACGAGTGCGGTGGGCGGCGAGGCGAGCGACAGCAGCGCGGTGGTGGCCCGTTCGGCGCCGGCCGACTCGGAGTCGCCGTGTACGACGAGGCGTCCGTCGTAGGCGAGCCCGGTGGCCGTCAGGGCGTCCCGGTATCCGGTGATCCGCTCGTCGGTGGTGCTGAGTCCGGGCAGCCCGGCGACCAGGCCGATCCGTCGGTGTCCGAGGTCGGCGAGGTGGGTGACCAATTGGGCCATGGGTGCGACACCGTCGGCGCAGACCTGGTCGAAGCGCGTCGAGCCGTCCGCCGAGGCGTCGACCACGCGGTCGAGAAGGACGGTCGGCACCTTGTGGCGCCCGAGGTAGGCCAGCAGTTCCCCGGGGTCGGCGGAGGGCGCCACGATCACGCCGTCCACGCGGCGCTCGTGCAGGAGCTGGGCGACCTTGCGTTCATGCGCCGGGTCGTCGTGGGGGTCGGCGATGAGCAAGCTGTAGCCGTGTTCCAGGGCGGCGGCCTCGACGCCCTGGAGTATCTCCGTGAAGTACGGGTTGCTGATCGCCGACACCGCGAGCCCGATGGAGCGGGTGCGCGAGGTCACCAGGGAACGGGCCAGGGTGTTGGGCGTGTAGCCGAGCTGATCCATGGCATCCAGCACCGCCTGGCGGGTGTGGGGGAGCACGGGACGGGTCCCGTTCAGCACATGGGAGACGGTCGCCACGGACACGCCGGCGCTCCGCGCGACGTCGGCCATGGTCGCCATCGAGATCCCCTCCCTGCGCGGCGCCCTTCCCCTGGGCCGCCGGGCTGCTTCTGGCGGGGAACGTATCCCATTCGGAGCCACACGTAAACGCTTACGCAAGCGATTACGTGCCGGACCACCCAGGAACGGTGCAAGACCCTGCCGGGCCGAACCACCAAAGGCCAAGCGGAGGCAATGGCATGCCGCAAGCAGAAGGCAGCGCTCAGTCCAGGCGATGGCATGCCGCAAGCAGAAGGCGCCGCTCAGTCCCGCCGGGCACGCCCCGAATCGGTGGCGCGGCTCATTCCCACTCCCATCCGATGCCGACGATCCCCGTCCGCACCCGGGGCTCGACCAGGTGGACGGAGCGATGCGGCCCGCTGAGGAGCAGGCCCTGGCGGCCACTGCGGGGTGCGGCTGCCGAGTGCTGGGCGAAGCGGTGGCAGCGGGCCGGCAGAGCGTTCTCGGCGAAGCGGACCTGGAGGGCGTACTGGCCACCCGCGAAATGGAAGCCACGGGCGTACTCGCGGGACACGTCGGCCGTGCCGTCCTCGACGCCGTAGCGGAAGAGATAGGTGTCACCGGCCCGCAGGCGGGTGCCGAAGAGCAACTCGGCGACGAGGATGCCGGTGTCGTGGTGCCAACGCACCCGTCCGGTACGGCAGTTCTCCAGGGCGTGCACCGTCATGCGGTCAGGGGCGCATCCCGGGTCGCCGTGATGGACGGCCACGAAGCGGTCCACACCGTCCCTGTGGGCGCGCACGATGTGATGCGACTCCCGGCCCGCGAGTTCGCGTCGCGTACCTATGCGTACCTGCTCGTGATGGCCCAGGGTGTGCAGTCCGCTGTCTACGGGGCAGTTCAGTTCGGCGAGCAGCCGCTCCAGCACGCCCGAGGCCTCCATCAAAGAGCGGTAGGAGCGGGCAGCGGGCTGCTGGAGAGAGGAGTGGTCGTCGGCCTCGGAGAGCAGCCGGATCAGCGACTCCTCCGGCAGTTGAAGGATCTCCTCCAACGCCCGTACCGCCCGCAGTGACTCGGGGCGCTGCGGGCGGCGGGCCCCCTGTTGCCAGTAGCTCAGGCTGGTGACGCCCACCTTCACACCGCGACGGGACAGATGGTGCTGCACACGCTGAAGCGGGAGCCCCCGCGCGGCTATCGCGGCGCGCAGCGCGACATGGAAGGGGCCGCCTCGCAGAGCCGTGTCCAGTTCCGCGGAGGCGACGGCGGCGATGTCCGCGTGCTGTGTGGCGTGCGGCATGGAGGGGCCTTTCTGTGGTGTTCACAACGGCTGGTCAGACCGTTCACGCGAGTGATCGAGGCCACCCCGTCGGCGCGGTGGGGAGTCTTCACATCCGTACGCCGCCGTTCAGTCCCCGAGTTCCCCCGCATTGAAGCGTGTTGACCAAGTCCCGACAACACCTGATGCCCAACCGCCACGCACTCCTGGCCGACTCGCGATGCGTCCGATTCAAGTCGTGCCATTCGTCCCCTGGACCCCGTCCCCGGTGCGGGGGCGTGCCGGCACCCTGTCCGGCGTTTGTCGGAGACATCGCCTCCTGACCTCGGGGCTGCCGCCGCCGACACGCGCTGCTCCCGGCCGTGTGACAGCACAGGCGGCCCGGAGGACCCGCTCACCTCACTGTGCGGGTCCGCGTGAGTCCGGTCGGTGACCTGAGCGGGCCCGGCCGTCGACAGGCCCGATGAGACGCTCGACCGTCTCCTCAGGGGCGGCTCGAACGGCGCCCCCTCGCCGGTCCACGACCCACGCTCGCCACGACCCTCGCCCCACCCCAGCGCCCGCGAGCGCGAGGTCCCCGCCCTGCCCGGAGTCCCGCTGACCATGGCGGGTGGTTGTCCACAGCCTCGCCGGACTGTCACCGGGCGCCAGTAGGGTGTGAGACATGGCCGACCCCTCCAGCTACCGCCCCAAGCCGGGACAGATCCCGGACTCTCCGGGGGTGTACAGGTTCCGTGACGAGCACCGCCGGGTGATCTACGTCGGAAAGGCGAAGAGCCTGCGCCAGCGCCTGGCGAACTACTTCCAGGACCTGGCCGGACTCCACCCGCGCACCCGCACGATGGTGACCACCGCCGCGTCCGTCGAGTGGACGGTGGTGTCCACCGAGGTCGAGGCCCTCCAGCTGGAGTACTCCTGGATCAAGGAGTACGACCCCCGGTTCAACGTCAAATACCGCGACGACAAGAGCTACCCGTATCTCGCGGTGACGATGAACGAGGAGTTCCCGCGCGTGCAGGTGATGCGCGGTCACAAGAAGAAGGGCGTTCGCTACTTCGGGCCGTACGCGCACGCGTGGGCGATCCGTGACACCGTCGACCTCCTGCTGCGTGTCTTCCCGGTCCGCACCTGCTCGGCCGGCGTGTTCAAGAACGCCTCCCGCACCGGCCGCCCCTGCCTGCTCGGCTACATCGGCAAATGCTCCGCCCCCTGCGTCGCACGCGTCTCCGCCGAGGACCACCGGGAACTGGCCGAGGAGTTCTGCGACTTCATGACCGGCCGCACGAACACGTATCTGCGCCGCCTGGAGAAGCAGATGACGGAGGCGGCCGAGGAGATGGAGTACGAGCGGGCCGCCCGACTGCGCGACGACATCGAGGCCCTGAAGAAGGCCATGGAGAAGAACGCGGTCGTGCTCGCCGACGCGACCGACGCCGACCTCATCGCCGTCGCCGAGGACGAGCTGGAGGCGGCCGTGCAGATCTTCCACGTCCGTGGGGGGAGGGTGCGCGGCCAGCGCGGCTGGGTCACCGACAAGGTCGAGGAGATCACCACCGGCGCCCTCGTCGAGCACGCCTTGCAGCAGCTCTACGGCGAGGAGACCGGGGACGCGGTGCCCAAGGAGGTCCTCGTCCCGGCCCTGCCCGACCCGCTGGACCCCGTGCAGGAGTGGCTGTCGGGCCGCCGCGGTTCGAACGTGTCGCTGCGCATCCCCCAGCGGGGTGACAAGCGCGCCCTCATGGAGACCGTCGAGCGCAATGCCCAGCAGGCGCTCGTCCTGCACAAGACCAGGCGCGCCTCCGACCTGACCACCCGCTCGCGCGCGCTGGAGGAGATCGCCGACGCCCTCGACCTGGACAGCGCCCCGCTCAGGATCGAGTGCTACGACATCTCGCATCTCCAGGGCGAGGACGTGGTGGCCTCGATGGTCGTCTTCGAGGACGGACTGGCCCGCAAGAGCGAGTACCGCCGCTTCCAGATCAAGGGCTTCGAAGGCCAGGACGACGTCCGCTCGATGCACGAGGTGATCACCCGCCGCTTCAAGCGCTACCTCGCCGAGAAGGAGCGGACCGGCGAGTGGGCCGACGGCGAGGACCCCCTCGCGGACTCCTCCGGCCCGGACTCCAGCGGTTCCCTCACCGAGCCCTCCTCCGGAGCCGACACGGACTCCTCGTCCGACCCGGTCGGCGGCACCTCGTCCACCGGCCTCACCGACACCTCCTCCGCCCCTCTCGCCAACGGCCTCAAGGACGAGGACGGCCGCCCCAAGCGCTTCGCCTACCCGCCCCAGCTCGTCGTCGTAGACGGTGGACAGCCGCAGGTGGCGGCAGCCCGGCGGGCGCTGGACGAGCTCGGCATCGACGACATCGCGGTCTGCGGCCTGGCCAAGCGCCTGGAGGAGGTCTGGCTGCCCGGCGACGACGACCCGGTCGTGCTGCCCCGCACCAGCGAGGGGCTGTACCTTCTCCAGCGCGTCCGCGACGAGGCCCACCGTTTCGCGATCACCTACCAGCGGACCAAGCGGGGCAAGCGCTTCCGGGCGAGTCCCCTGGACGACGTGCCGGGCCTCGGTGAGACCCGTAAGCAGGCGCTGATCAAGCATTTCGGTTCGGTGAAGAAGCTGCGCGCCGCGACCATCGACCAGATCTGCGAGGTTCCGGGGATAGGTCGCAAAACGGCGGAGACGGTCGCAGCCGCCTTCGCCACGGCGGCTCCGGCCGCACCCGCCGTGAACACGGCGACTGGAGAGATCATGGAAGACGAGGAATCCGAAACGACGGCGGAGACCTCAGGGGAGCCCGTGTCCGCGGGCGCCTCGGACGAACGACGGGGGCAGGAGAGATGAGCGAGCACGAGACACAGCCCACAGGCGAGCGAGATCAGCAGGCCCAGGAAACGCACAAGAAGACCGGCGAGGATCTCACCCAGCAGGACGCACTCCAGAAAGACGGAGCACAGGTGAGTACGGGTAGCGATACAGCCGGGGCCCCCGAGGCGGCCATCCCCGAGCTGGTGATCATCTCCGGCATGTCCGGGGCCGGCCGCTCCACGGCGGCCAAGTGTCTGGAGGACCTCGGCTGGTTCGTGGTCGACAACCTCCCGCCCGCGCTGATCCCCACCATGGTGGAGCTCGGCGCCCGGTCCCAGGGCAACGTGGCGCGGATCGCGGTGGTCGTCGACGTCCGCGGCCGGCGCTTCTTCGACAACCTCCGTGAGTCCCTCTCCGACCTCGACACCCGGGGTGTGACGCGCCGGATCGTCTTCCTGGAGTCCTCCGACGACGCCCTGGTGCGCCGCTTCGAGTCGGTGCGCCGCCCGCACCCGTTGCAGGGCGACGGCCGGATCGTCGACGGCATCGCCGCCGAGCGCGAGCTGCTGCGCGAGCTGCGCGGGGACGCCGACCTGGTGATCGACACCTCCAGCCTCAACGTGCACGAGCTGCGGGCCAAGATGGACGCCCAGTTCGCGGGCGAGGAGGAGCCCGAGCTGCGGGCCACCGTCATGTCCTTCGGCTTCAAGTACGGCCTCCCGGTCGACGCCGACCTGGTCGTGGACATGCGCTTCCTGCCCAACCCGCACTGGGTCCCGGAGCTGCGCGCCTACACCGGCCTCAACGAGGAGGTGTCGGCGTACGTCTTCAACCAGCCCGGCGCGAAGGAGTTCATCGACCGCTACTCCGAGCTGCTCCAGCTGATCGCGGCCGGATACCGTCGTGAGGGCAAGCGGTACGTGACGATCGCGGTCGGCTGCACCGGCGGCAAGCACCGCTCGGTCGCCACATCCGAGAAGCTCGCGGCGCGCCTTGCCTCCCAGGGCGTGGAGACGGTGGTCGTGCACCGGGACATGGGACGGGAATGACGGGACGTACTCCCCGGCTGAGCAGGCTGCGCCGCGCGATGCCCGAGTCGCGCGCCTCCCGGCCCGCCGAGGCCCGTGGCGCAAGGCCCCGCCGCCGGGGCACCCAGCCCAAGGTCGTCGCCCTCGGCGGCGGCATGGGCCTGTCCGCCTCGCTCGCCGCGCTGCGCCGGATCACCGGCGACCTCACCGCCGTGGTCACCGTGGCCGACGACGGCGGCTCCAGCGGGCGCCTGCGCGACGAGCTGGGCGTCCTGCCGCCCGGGGATCTGCGCAAGGCGCTGGCCGCGCTGTGCGGCGACGACGACTGGGGCCAGACCTGGGCCCGGGTCATCCAGCACCGCTTCCACTCCCAGGGCGACCTGCACGACCACGCGGTCGGCAATCTGCTGATCGTCGCCCTGTGGGAGCAGCTCGGCGACCACGTCCAGGCCCTCGACCTGGTCGGCAAGCTGCTCGGCGCGCACGGACGGGTGCTGCCCATGTCCGCCGTGCCCCTGGAGCTCCAGGCCCTGGTCAAGGGGCACGACCCGGATCGGCCCGAGGCGGTCGATACCGTCCGCGGTCAGGCCAACGTCGCCCTCACCCCCGGTGAGGTGCAGTCGGTGCACGTCGTGCCGTCCGACCCGCCCGCCGTCCCGGAGGCCGTCGCCGCCGTCCGGGACGCCGACTGGGTGGTGCTCGGCCCGGGGTCCTGGTTCTCCTCGGTCATCCCTCATCTGCTGGTGCCCGAACTGCTGGACGCGCTCATCGAGACGAAGGCGCGCCGGGTACTCTCCCTGAACCTCGCCCCGCAGCCCGGAGAAACCGAGGGCTTCTCCCCGCAGCGTCATTTGGAGGTTTTGGGACGACACGCCCCTAAACTCGCCCTGGACGTGGTGCTGGCCGACGAGGCTGCCGTGCCCGACCGCGAAGTGCTCACCGAGGCGGCCAAGCGGCTCGGTGCCGCGGTCGAGCTGGCCCCGGTGGCCCGGACTGACGGGACGCCCCGGCACGACCCGGAGCTCCTCGCCGCCGCGTACGACCGTATTTTTCGGATGCATGGAAGGATCGGCCCATGGCGATGACGGCAGCGGTGAAGGATGAGATCTCCCGGCTCCCCGTCACCCGGACCTGTTGCAGGAAGGCGGAGGTCTCCGCCATTCTGCGGTTCGCCGGCGGCCTCCACCTGGTCAGCGGGCGCATCGTGATCGAGGCGGAGCTGGACACCGCGATGGCGGCCCGCAGACTCAAGCGGGACATCCTGGAGATCTTCGGCCACAGCTCCGAGCTGATCGTGATGGCGCCGGGCGGGCTGCGCCGCGGTTCGCGCTACGTCGTACGGGTGGTCGCCGGCGGTGACCAGCTGGCCCGCCAGACCGGTCTGGTCGACGGGCGGGGCCGCCCGATCCGCGGCCTGCCCCCGCAGGTGGTCTCCGGCGCGACCTGTGACGCCGAGGCCGCCTGGCGCGGTGCCTTCCTCGCGCACGGTTCGCTCACCGAGCCCGGCCGTTCGTCCTCCCTGGAGGTGACCTGCCCGGGCCCCGAGGCCGCGCTCGCCCTGGTCGGCGCCGCCCGCCGGCTGTCGATCGCCGCGAAGGCCCGCGAGGTCCGGGGCGTCGACCGGGTGGTGGTCCGGGACGGCGACGCGATCGGCGCCCTGCTCACCCGCCTCGGCGCGCACGAGTCCGTGCTGGCCTGGGAGGAGCGCAGGATGCGCCGCGAGGTCCGCGCCACGGCGAACCGCCTCGCCAACTTCGACGACGCCAACCTCCGCCGTTCCGCGCGCGCCGCCGTCGCCGCCGGTGCCCGGGTCCAGCGCGCCCTGGAGATCCTCGGCGAGGAGGTCCCCGAGCACCTCGCCGCCGCCGGACGCCTGCGCATGGAGCACAAGCAGGCCTCCCTGGAGGAGCTGGGCGCGCTCGCCGACCCGCCGCTGACCAAGGACGCCGTCGCCGGCCGTATCCGCCGGCTGCTGGCCATGGCCGACAAGCGGGCCCAGGACCTCGGCATCCCCGGTACGGAGGCCAACCTCTCCGAGGAGCTGGCGGACAACCTCGTGGGGTGAACCGACCGGCCGCAACAGATCGGCGCCGACGCGCACTTGGGACGTCGGCGCCGGTATTTGTCGGTCTTTGCCGCACTCTTGACGGAAGCGTGAAGTGGCATGAGCCTGGCAGTCATTCGCCGCTGTGGCGAAACACTGCTAGGGGGGTACATGAGACCCAGAGCGAGATCGATCCTCGCTGTCGGCGCGCTCCTCATAGGTGGAGCGAGTATCGCACCCATCGCCCAGGCACAACCGGAAAGTTCGCGGGATTCCGACCCCAGCGAAGTGAAGGTCTTCCGGGCCGAGGTCAGCAAACAGCAGGTACCCCTGCTGCTGGCGGCCGGCCAGGACGGCCACGAACTCAGTGAGCAGGCGCCCGCGAAGGGCACGACCACCGTCGAGGTCTACCTCACCGACGACCAGGCCAAGAAGCTGGAGAAGCAGGGCGTCGAGCTCACCGAGCACGACCTCTCCGCCAGGGCCGAGGCGCGTACCGAGAAGGCCGCGGAGGGCGTGTACCGCCCGTACAGCGGGAGCGGAGGGCTCAAGGAGGAGATCGTCCGGGCCGGACAGGAGAACCCCGACCTCACCAAGGTCGTCTCCATCGGCAAGACGATCAACGGCCAGGACATCCTGGCTCTCAAGCTCACCAAGAACGCGAAGAAGACCAAGGACGGCTCCAAGCCCTCCGTCCTGTACGTCTCGAACCAGCACGCGCGGGAGTGGATCACGCCGGAGATGACCCGGCGCCTGATGCACCACTACCTGGACAACTACAAGACGGACAAGCGGGTCAAGAAGATCGTCGACTCGACCGAACTGTGGTTCGTCCTGTCCGCGAACCCGGACGGCTACGACTACACGTTCCAGGACTCCGCCAACCGTCTGTGGCGCAAGAACCTGCGGGACATCAACGGCGACGGCACCATCAGCACCGGCGACGGCGTCGACCTCAACCGCAACTTCACCTACAAGTGGGGCTACGACGACGAGGGTTCGTCCCCCAACCCCACCAGCGAGACCTACCGCGGCGCGTCCCCGGCCTCCGAGCCCGAGACCAAGGCACTGGACGCCTTCGAACGTCGTATCGGCTTCGCCTACGGCATCAACTACCACTCCGCCGCCGAACTCCTCCTCTACGGAGTCGGCTGGCAGGTGGCCACCGACACGCCCGACGACGTGATGTACAAGGCACTCGCCGGTACGCCGGACAACTCCGCGATCCCCGGCTACCACCCGCAGGTCTCCTCGGAGCTGTACACCACCAACGGCGAGGCCGACGGCCATGCCGCGAACGTCAACGGCATCGCGATGTTCACGCCGGAGATGTCGACCTGTCAGACCGCGTCGCAGATCGACCCGAACGACCAGTGGAACGCGGCCGACTGCCAGTCCGTCTTCAACTTCCCGGACGACGAGAAGCTGATCCAGCAGGAGTTCGCCAAGAACGTGCCGTTCGCGCTCTCCGTCGCCGAGAGCGCCGCCCGCCCGGACCAGCCCGTGTCCTCGATCGGGGCGAAGGCCGCCGACTTCACGCCGGCGCCGTTCACCACGTCGTACTCGCGCGGCGCGGACCAGGAAGTCTCGGTCGTGGCACGCAAGTCCGTGCGTGACAAGGAGCTCAAGTACCGCGTCAACGGCGGCCGTACGCACGACATGGCGCTCAGGCCGTGGAAGGGCGGCGAGACGTACGGCGGTGAGGACAACCTCTACTTCGACCAGTACCGCGCCAAGGTCGCCGACGGCGACCAGGGTGACAAGGTCGAGGTGTGGTTCACCGGTGAGACCAGGAGCGGCAAGAAGGTCTCCAGCGAGCACTTCACGTACACGGTGGCCGAACGGCCCCGCGCGGACGTCCTCGTGGTCGCCGAGGAGGGCGCCGGCGCCCCGCACGCGCAGCAGTACGTCGACGCGCTCAAGGCCAACGGTCACCGTGCGATCGTCTGGGACGTCGCCGCGCAGGGCGCGCCCGACGCGCTCGGCGTGCTGAGCCACTTCGACACCGTCGTCCACTACACCGGCGCCAACGTCCCGGGCAACGCCACCCAACTCCAGCTGCGTGCCCACCTGAACGAGGGCGGCAAGCTGATGGAGGCGGGCGAACAGGCCGGCGGCAACGTCGACCTCGGCGGCGGCACCCTGTCGAACGACTTCAGCCAGTACTACCTGGGCGCCTACTCCCGTACGTCGCTCCCCGGCGCCACCGGCTTCACCGGATCCGGCCGGCTCGGCGGCACCACCGCGGCGCTCGGCGCGGCCACCGGCAACCCGCTGGACAAGGCCGGGAGTTACAGCGTCACCTCGGACCAGCTGTCCGTCGACACCTACCCGCAGTTCGCCAGCGCGGGGGCGGGTCAGTTCGCCGGCACCGTCAACCCCTACGGGCCGTACGCGGGTTCGTGGATGGCGGCCGCCGTGCACACCGACGACGCCTACAAGCGGCTCACCAGGACCGTCGACCTCAGCGGTGTGACCGCGGCGCAGCAGCCGACCCTGCGCACCCAGCTGCTCTGGGACGTCGAGCCCGGCTACGACAACGTCCTGTTCGAGGCCCACACCACCGGGGCCGAGGACTGGACGACACTCCCCGAGAAGGGCGGCGCCACCAGCGCCACCGTCCCGGCGGAGTGCGAGGCCGGCTTCTACATGGCCGAACACCCCTGGCTTGCGCACTACCTGACGCAGTCGGCCGCCGGCTGCACCGCGTCCGGCACCAGCGGCCAGTGGAACGCGCTCACCGGCGCCTCGGCGGGCTGGCAGCAGGTCGAGTACGACCTGAGCGCGTACGCGGGCAAGACGGTCGAGCTCTCGATCAGCTATGTCAGCGACCCGGGCTTCGGCGGACGCGGCGTCCTCGCCGACCAGGCCTCGCTCGTCGTCGGCGGCACGGCCACCGAGACCGAGGGCTTCGAGACCTCGCTCGGCGCCTGGAGCGTGACCGGACCGCCCGCGGGCAGCCCGGCCGTGCTCAAGGACTGGACGCGCACCGGAGCGCTGTTCCAGACCTACGGCGCGATCACCACGGACGACACGGTGCTCCTCGGCTTCGGCCTGGAACACGTCACCGCGGCGGCCGACCGAACGGCGCTCATCGGCAAGGCTCTCGACTCACTTGACGAGTGACACGCCGAGGTCAACTGAGTGCAACGCACAGTGACCGGATCGAGTGATCCGGGCTTGTGGGCGGGGCGGTCCGTACCCCTACTGACGGGTACGGACCGCCGTGCCGTGTATGAGGCATCTGGATGTCACCACCGTGGCCTCAGGGAGGTAGGGTCGTAGGCGGTCGGGGACATCCCAAACAGAGCTCGCCGGCACCGCATGGCCGGCGTACCAACGAGGAGATCGGTTCGTGACGATCCGCGTAGGCATCAACGGCTTCGGTCGTATCGGTCGCAACTACTTCCGCGCACTGCTGGAGCAGGGTGCTGACATCGAGATCGTGGCTGTCAACGACCTGGGTGACACCGCGACCACTGCTCACCTGCTGAAGTACGACACCATCCTGGGTCGTCTCAAGCAGGAGGTCACCCACACCGCCGACACCATCACGGTCGAAGGCAGGACCATCAAGGTCCTTTCCGAGCGCAACCCCGCCGACATCCCGTGGGGCGAGCTGGGCGTCGACATCGTCATCGAGTCGACCGGCATCTTCACCAAGAAGGAAGACGCCGCGAAGCACATCGCCGGTGGCGCGAAGAAGGTCCTCATCTCGGCCCCGGCCAAGGACGAGGACATCACCATCGTGATGGGCGTCAACCAGGACAAGTACGACCCGGCGAACCACCACGTCATCTCCAACGCCTCCTGCACCACCAACTGTGTGGCGCCGATGGCCAAGGTGCTCGACGAGAACTTCGGCATCGTCAAGGGCCTGATGACGACGGTGCACGCGTACACCAACGACCAGCGCATCCTGGACTTCCCGCACAAGGACCTGCGTCGCGCCCGGGCCGCCGCGGAGAACATCATCCCGACCACGACGGGTGCCGCGAAGGCGACCGCCCTGGTCCTCCCGCAGCTCAAGGGCAAGCTGGACGGCATCGCCATGCGCGTCCCGGTCCCGACCGGCTCGGCCACCGACCTCGTCGTGGAGCTGTCCCGCGAGGTCACCAAGGACGAGGTCAACGCCGCCTTCAAGAAGGCCTCCGAGGGCGAGCTCCAGGGCTATCTGTCCTACACCGAGGACGAGATCGTCTCCTCGGACATCGTCGGGGACCCGGCGTCCTGCACCTTCGACTCCTCCCTGACCATGGTCCAGGAGGGCACATCGGTGAAGATCCTCGGCTGGTACGACAACGAGTGGGGCTACTCCAACCGCCTCGTCGACCTGACGGTCTTCGTCGGCAACCAGCTCTGATCGGCGGAGCAGGCACCTTGACGTAGGGCAGGGCCCGTGCGGCGCAGGGACGCGCCGCCCGGGCCCTGACTCACGTGCAGACCAGGCCTCTTAGGATCACTGGCGATCCGAGCATACGAACCCTCCTCGGGAGTCCCCTTCCATGAAGACGATCGACGAACTCCTCGCCGAGTCAGTCGCGGGCCGGCGGGTCTTCGTCCGCGCCGACCTGAACGTGCCGCTGGACGGCACCACCATCACCGACGACGGCCGCATCCGCGCCGTGCTGCCCACCGTCAAGGCACTGGCCGAGGCGGGCGCGCGCGTGGTCGTGGCCTCGCACCTGGGCCGCCCCAAGGGCACCCCGGACCCCGTGTTCTCCCTGGCGCCCGCAGCCGCGCGCCTGGGTGAACTCCTCGGCGCCGAGGTGGCGTTCGCGACCGACACGGTCGGCGAGTCCGCCCAGTCCGTCGTCGCCGGCCTCGCCGACGGCCAGGTCGCCGTCATCGAGAACCTCCGCTTCAACGCCGGCGAGACCAGCAAGGACGACGCCGAGCGCGCCGCCTTCGCCGACCGGCTCGCCGCCCTCGCCGACGTGTACGTCGGTGACGGCTTCGGCGCCGTGCACCGCAAGCACGCCTCGGTGTACGACCTTCCGGCCAAGCTGCCGCACTACGCCGGCTACCTCATCGCGAACGAGGTCACCGTCCTCAAGAAGCTCACCGAGGACGTCAAGCGGCCCTACGTCGTCGCGCTCGGCGGCGCCAAGGTGTCCGACAAGCTGGCCGTCATCGACCAGCTGCTCGGCAAGGCCGACCGGCTGCTCATCGGCGGCGGCATGGCGTACACCTTCCTCAAGGCCCAGGGCCACGAGGTCGGCATCTCCCTCCTCCAGGAGGACCAGATCCCGGCCGTGACCGAGTACATGGAGCGGGCCGAGAAGAACGGCGTCGAGCTGGTCCTGCCGGTCGACGTGCTGATCTCCACCGAGTTCCCGGACCTGAAGACCAAGGCCCCGGCCAACCCCACGACCGTCGCCGCGGACGCCATCCCCGCCGACCAGGAGGGCCTGGACATCGGTCCTCAGACCCGCAAGCTGTACGCCTCGAAGCTCGCCGACGCCGGCACCGTCTTCTGGAACGGCCCCATGGGCGTCTTCGAGCACCCCGACTACGCCGAGGGCACCAGGGCGGTCGCCCAGGCCCTCGTCGACACCCCGGGCTTCACCGTGGTCGGCGGCGGCGACTCCGCCGCGGCCGTCCGCATCCTGGGCTTCGACGAGAATGCATTCGGCCACATCTCGACCGGTGGCGGCGCCTCCCTCGAATACCTCGAGGGCAAGACGCTCCCCGGCCTCGCCGCACTGGAGGACTGACCTCAATGAGCACGCGCACGCCGCTGATGGCGGGCAACTGGAAGATGAACCTCAACCACCTCGAGGCCATCGCGCACGTCCAGAAGCTCGCCTTCGCCCTCGCGGACAAGGACTACGAGGCCGTCGAGGTCGCCGTCCTGCCGCCCTTCACCGACCTGCGCTCCGTGCAGACCCTGGTCGACGGCGACAAGCTCAAGATCAAGTACGGCGCCCAGGACATCTCGGCCCAGGACTCCGGCGCCTACACCGGCGAGATCTCCGGCCCGATGCTGGCCAAGCTGAAGTGCACGTACGTGGCGATCGGCCACTCCGAGCGCCGCCAGTACCACGCGGAGACCGACGAGATCGTCAACGCCAAGGTCAAGGCCGCGTACAAGCACGGCCTGACCCCGATCCTGTGCGTCGGCGAGGAGCTGGACGTCCGCGAGGCGGGCAACCACGTCTCCCACACCCTCGCGCAGGTCGAGGGCGGTCTGAAGGACCTCCCGGCCGAGCAGGCCGAGTCCATCGTGATCGCCTACGAGCCCGTCTGGGCCATCGGCACCGGCAAGGTCTGCGGCGCCGAGGACGCCCAGGAGGTCTGCGCCGCGATCCGTGGCAAGCTCGCCGAGCTGTACTCGCAGGACCTGGCCGACCAGGTCCGCATCCAGTACGGCGGCTCCGTGAAGTCGGGCAATGTCGCCGAGATCATGGCGCAGGCCGACATCGACGGTGCCCTGGTCGGGGGCGCCTCGCTGGACGCCGACGAGTTCGTCAAGATCGTGCGCTTCCGCGACCAGTGAGTATGCGGTAGCGGCGATCCGTCGTACCCTTGCGGGGGCACAGCCCTGAGGCTGTGCCCCTGTCGTCCATCCAGATCCGAGGAAGTTGGTCCAGCCGTGGTTATGGGGTTCTCGATCGCCCTGATCGTCTTCAGCGGGCTGCTGATGCTGCTGGTGCTGATGCACAAGGGCAAGGGCGGCGGCCTCTCCGACATGTTCGGTGGCGGCATGCAGTCGTCCGTCGGTGGCTCCTCGGTCGCCGAGCGCAACCTCGACCGGATCACCGTGGTGGTCGGTCTGCTCTGGTTCGCGTGCATTGTCGTACTCGGCATCATGATGAAGGTCAACAACTGACCGGCACGCACAATCCATACGTAAGGCCCCATGTTCGGTACGCGCAGCTGAGCGCGGCCTATCATGGGGCTTGCGTCTTGGTGTAGGGGCTCTGTAACTCCAATCACTGGACGCGCGTTGGGCCTTACGTAGACTGAGGCGCTCGCAGCGAAGCGAAACGCCGACTCGCTTTGCGGCACCATCACGCAGGGAGTTACGACCGTGGCAAGTGGCAACGCGATCCGAGGAAGCCGGGTCGGGGCGGGGCCGATGGGCGAGGCCGAGCGGGGCGAGTCCGCGCCCCGGCTGCGCATCTCCTTCTGGTGCTCCAACGGGCACGAGACGCAGCCCAGCTTCGCCAGCGACGCGCAGGTCCCCGACACCTGGGACTGCCCGCGCTGCGGCTTTCCCGCCGGGCAGGACCGGGACAACCCGCCGGACCCGCCGCGCACCGAGCCCTACAAGACGCATCTCGCGTATGTGAGGGAACGGCGCAGCGACGCGGACGGCGAGGCGATCCTCGCCGAAGCGCTCGCCAAACTGCGCGGCGAGATCTAGGAATTGAGGCCGGCCGGCCACCTGCGGGTGCCCGGCCGGACCTGTCGGAACCACCGGCGCTCTGCCGCTCCGGGGCCGATTGTCAGTGGCGCCCTCTACGGTTTGTGTATCGATCTTCGGACCGAAGGATCGAGCAACCGAGGAGGGGGAGCCATGGCGACGGTCGGGGCGGAGGGCGCGTGTGCGCCCGCGTGGCGCGGTGGCTTCGGGCGGCTGTGGAGTGCCGCCGCGCTCTCCAGCTTCGGCGACTCCCTGCGTACGGCCGCCCTGCCGCTGCTCGCCGTGACACTGACGGACCGGCCGCTGCTGATCGCCGCCGTCACCGCGTGCGGCTATCTCCCGTGGATCGTCTTCGGGCTGCTCGGCGGCGCCCTCGCCGACCGGGTGGACCAGCGCCGCGCGATGTGGACGGTCGACGCGTCACGGGGCCTGCTGGTCGGCGCGTTCGCCATGGCCGTGGCGCTGGGGCACGCCTCGATCGGGCTGCTCATCGCGCTGGCCTTCACTCTGACCGCGCTCCAGACCCTGTTCGACAACGCCGCCACGGCGCTGTTGCCCGCCCTGGTGGCCCCCGAGGCCCTGGGCAGCGCCAACGCCCGGCTGATGACCGGACAGAAGATCACCGGCGGCCTGATGGGGGCGCCCGCCGTGCCGCTGCTGATCACCGCCGGGGCCGCCGTGCCCTTCGCGGTGGACGCCGCGACCTTCCTGGCGGCCGCCGCGCTGGTCGCCTCACTGCGGATCGAGCCGCCCGACCGCGACGCGAGACCGGCCGGCAGCACCCTGCGCCGCGAGATCGCGGACGGGCTGCGCACCCTGTGGCGTGACCGGGCACTGCGCGGGCTGTGCGCGGCGACCGCGCTGTGCAACGTCGGCATGGGTGCTCTCATCGCCACCCTGGTCGTGCTGGTCACCGGATGGCTGGACGCGGGCACCGCCGGATACGCGGTGGCGACGACCGCGTACACCGTCGGCTTCCTGGCCGGTGGCCTGGGGAACCGGTGGATCGCCGCCCGGCTGGGACCGACGCGCGCCGTGCTGATCGCCGGGCTCGTGCAGATCGGCGCCCTCGTCGTCATGGGCGGTGTGCGGAGCCTGACCGCGACGGCGGCAGCCCTCGCCGTCTTCGGCTTCATGGGCATGGTGTGGAACGTCAACACCACGACCCTGATGCAGCACCGGGCCCCCAGCGACATGCTGGGCCGGGTCAGCTCCGCCTTCCGCACCCTGGCCGTGGCCGGCGCTCCGCTGGGCGCCCTGCTCGGTGGTGCCGTCGCCACGGCCTGGGGGCTGAACACGCCCGCCCTGCTCGCCGCGGGCTTCTTCGTCCTTTCGGTCATCGCGCTGATACCTGGGCGCAAGCCGGACGTACCTCTTGTTGCGCCGGACGACGAGACCATGACCGCTCACGTCCCGCGCTGATCAATTAGGTTGGAACAGCTGGGACAGGCACGAAAGAAGGCTGAAGTCGGACATGAACGCAGACGGCCGTACCAGGCTCAACCAGACCCCCGAGTGGACCGCGCTGGCCAAGCACCGCGAGGAGCTCGGTGAGGTGCAGCTCCGGGAGCTGTTCGGCGCCGACGCGGGCCGCGGCTCGGGGTACACGTTGCAGGTCGGCGACCTGCACATCGACTACTCCAAGCACCTGGTCACCGACGAGACACTGCGGCTGCTGCGCGAGCTGGCCGCCGCCACGGACGTCTTCGGGCTGCGGGACGCCATGTTCCGCGGCGAGAAGATCAACACCACCGAGGACCGGGCGGTGCTGCACACCGCGCTGCGCGCACCCCGCGAGGCCGTGGTCGAGGTCGACGGGGAGAACGTCGTTCCGGGCGTGCACGCCGTCCTCGACAAGATGGCCGCCTTCGCCGACCGGGTCCGCTCCGGCGCCTGGACCGGGCACACCGGCAAGCGGATCAAGAACGTCGTCAACATCGGCATCGGCGGCTCCGACCTCGGTCCGGCGATGGCCTACGAGGTGCTGCGCAGCTTCACCGACCGCGACCTCACCGTCCGCTTCGTGTCCAACGTCGACGGCGCCGACCTGCACGAGGCCACCCGGGACCTGGACGCGGCCGAGACACTGTTCATCATCGCGTCCAAGACCTTCACCACCATCGAGACGATCACCAACGCCACGTCCGCGCGCAACTGGCTGCTGGGCGAGCTGAAGGCCGGCCCGGAGGCCGTCGCCAAGCACTTCGTGGCGCTGTCGACCAACGGCGAGAAGGTGGCCGACTTCGGGATCGACACGGCCAACATGTTCGAGTTCTGGGACTGGGTCGGCGGGCGCTACTCCTACGACTCGGCGATCGGCCTGTCCCTGATGGTCGCCATCGGGCCGGACCGCTTCCGCGAGATGCTCGACGGTTTCCGCCTTGTCGACGAGCACTTCCGCACCGCGCCTCCCGAGGACAACGCGCCCTTGCTGCTCGGCCTGCTGGGCATCTGGTACGGCAACTTCCACGACGCCCAGTCGCACGCGGTGCTGCCGTACAGCCACTACCTGTCCAGGTTCACGGCGTATCTCCAGCAGCTGGACATGGAGTCCAACGGCAAGTACGTCGGCCGGGACGGGCGGGAGGTGGACTGGCAGACCGGGCCCGTGGTGTGGGGCACGCCGGGTACGAACGGGCAGCACGCCTACTACCAGCTGATCCACCAGGGCACCAAGCTGATCCCGGCGGACTTCATCGGTTTCGCCGAGCCGGTCGCCGAGATGAGCGACGAACTCAAGGCGCAGCACGACCTGTTGATGGCGAACTTCTTCGCGCAGACGCAGGCGCTCGCCTTCGGCAAGACCCCTCAGGAGGTGCACGCGGAGGGGGTGCCGGAGGAGCTGGTGACCCACAAGACGTTCAAGGGCAACCACCCGACGACGACGATCCTCGCGCGCGAACTGACCCCGTCGGTGCTCGGTCAGCTGATCGCGCTGTACGAGCACAAGGTGTTCGTGCAGGGCGCGGTGTGGAACATCGACTCCTTCGACCAGTGGGGTGTCGAGCTCGGCAAGGTCCTCGCCAAGCGGGTCGAGCCCGCGCTGACCGAGGGCGCCGAGGTGCCGGGGCTGGACGCGTCGACGCAGGCGCTCGTCGCCAAGTACCGGGAGCTGCGCGGGCGGCAGTGACCGCGGACTCCTCGCGACCTCTGCTACGGAAAGCGGGCGGCGCGCTGCCGTCCGCTTCCCGTAGACTCCCTCGGCGATCATGAAATGGTCATCGGGGGAGTGCAAGTTGACTTATCCACGGGGGAGTTGGACCGGCGGTACGCTGACCGCCCGGTCGTTCCTGAAGCCTCATCATGTGGCGCGGGCGGTGTTCCACCCGACCTGGATCCCTCCGTCACTGGATCCGTCGGTGGACGCGCTCAAGCGGGTACGGGTCATCGCCGGGGCGGTCGCGGCGTTCGGTGTCTACACCTTCGTCGAGGGCGGGTTCGCCTTCGACGAGATGCTGGACAACGCGGCGACCGCCTGTGTGGTCCTGCTGTTCATCACACCCCTCACGGTCGGCGTGATGCTGTATCTCTGGCGGCGTTCCGGCGGCGGCACGGTGGCGCAGCTGCGGGAGCCGCTCGTCAGGTCGCTGAAGTTGCTGCTGCTGTTCATCGGCTCGGCGCTCGGGACGGTGCTGGTCTTCCGGTTGGGCGGGGCCCTCGGCACCCTCGGGGGCCTGCTGCTCAGCGCGGTGGGGCTCTGGCTGGCCTTCTTCGTGATCGCCGGCGCCTACCGGATCTCGGGGGAACTTCTTCGGCACCGCCGTAGTGCACCGCTGTCTGCCGCCGCTGCTCGCCACGGTGACGTCATGGCTGATGGCCGTCCCCGATCTCATCACCGGTGATCTGCACGGTCTCGGCCTCGCCCTCGGCGTCTTCTTCATCCTGGGTGCCCCGGTGACGGTCACGGCCATCTCCCTGCTGGAGATGGGCCGCCTCAGGAGCCGGTACGGCATCCGGCTGGCGGACCACCCGGCCGTCCTGCCACCGATGCCGATGCCGATGCCGACGCCCACGCCCATGCCTCCGCCACCGCCGTACGCGCCCAACGGCTTCGTACCGCCGCAGGGCAACCCCTACGCACCGGGCCCGCAGCCGCCGTACACCGCGCCGCAACAGCCATACACCGCGCCGCAGCAGCCTTACAGCCCGCCGCCCCCGTACAACCCGCGGTAATCCCGCCCGTCAGGCCACCGCGCTCAGTGTGTCCGCGAGGCGGCGGCGGGCCGCGCGGGACGCGGGCACGGCGGCGAGGGCCGCCGCGCCCGCGACCGCCGCCGTGCCGAAGAGCAGCAGCAGTGCGGGGGACGGACCCTGGGCGATCCCCGAGCCGATGCCGCTGGATCTGCCCTGGGAGTCGATCAGCCAGTGACCGAGAGGCGCCCCCACCGCGATGCCGACGGCCACCGCGGCCAGGGCGGTGCAGGCGGTGGAGGTGACCGTGATGGCGGTGATCTGCCGCGGGGACAGACCGATGGCCTTGAGGGCCAGCAGATCGCCCTCGCCCTCGCGCACGGTGCCGCCGATCGCGGTGAGCAGTTCGATGAGCCCGATCAGGGCCAGGACGACGATGAGGCCCACGACGACTCCGCGCAGCGGGGAGAGCCCGTCGGCGGGATTCGGTACGGCATGGACGTCCAGGCGCCCCTGGCCGGCGTCGGCCAGCCGGTCGCCGACCTCACCGGGGTCCGCGCCGGGGCGGAGCCGCAGTTCGTAGAGGGTGGGGCCGAGACCGGGGTCGTTCTCGCGGAGGGTGTCCAGGGAGGTGGAGATGACCCGGCCGGCGTTCTCCGGTTCGATGCTGCGACCCACGATGTGCAGGATCTGCGGCTGGTCGCCGACGGTCATCCGCACCCAGTCGCCGACCTTCACGTCCAGCAGCTCCAGCAGCCCCTGCCCGGCCACCGCCTCGTCGCGGCCCACCGCGGCACGGCCCTCGGCCAGCGCGTACGGATAGGGGTCCGCACGGGTGCCGAGGCCGCGCAGGGCGATCGTGGCGGTCTGGCCCGGGACCAGCGCGGCCACCTCGACGCCCGGGTAGGCGGCGGCGACCTGCCGGTCGCGTTCCAGCAGCATGCGGGCTTCGGCGTCGGCCAGATCGGAGGTGTGGACGGTGAGGGCGGTCGGCAGGCCGACCTGCTCGGGTCGGCTGTCGAAGCGCTCGATGGTGGTCCACGCGCTCATCGCCACCACGATCAGCAGCAGCGGCAGCGCGAGCCGGGCGACGGTGGCCAGGGACCGCGGGCGGCGGGTGAACGCCTGGTGCCAGCCCAGCACCAGCGCCGGCGGCAGCCGCAGACCGAGCGCCTGTCGGGCCGCTCCCGAGAGCCGGCCGCCGAGCGGAGCGGCACGCCGGGGCACCGGCACCGGGGGGACCCGCCCCGCCCGCCAGGCCGCGAGCCCCGTCGTCGCGCCGATGAGCAGCACCGCCGCCACCGGTATGGCGAACAGCGCCACCGTGTGACCGGGCAGCCCGTGCCACACCCCGACCGCGTCCCCGAGCCGGCCCGGGATACGGCTGCCCAGGGCCTGGATGACGGCGGCGGCGGCCACGGCGCCGAGCAGCGCGTAGGCGAGGTGCTGGAGCAGGAAGACGCGGACCACCTGACCTGGTGTGAAGCCGATCGCCTTCAGTACCGAGATGTCCCGCAGATGCCCCCGGATCCGGGTACCGATCGCCCCGTGCACGGCGAGCCCGGCGGCGACCAGCGCGCCCAGCCCGAACAGCCCCAGCACCTGCCCGAGCAGCCGGTTGTCGGTCTGTGCCTCGGCGCGGGCCTGCTTCCAGGTGGAGACCTCGCCGATGGCACCGGCACCCAGTACGGTCACGGCTCGCTGGACGGCGTAGTCGGTGTCGTCGGGGTCCGTCAGGCGCAGCCCGATCGCCTGGCCGCCCGAGTTGCGCACAGCGGAGGGCGGCGCCCAGACGAGGCCCGCACGCTCGCCCGCCCGGTAGCGCGGCTCGGCGCTGTCGGCGATGCCCAGGACGGTCAGATTCCGGCCGGTGCCGGGCAGGGTGACGGTGTCGCCGGGAGCGGCCAGCAGGGCCCGGGCCAGGCGGGTCTCCAGGACGACGCCGTCGGGGTTCGCGGGGTCCAGCCAGTGGCCGGAGGTCACCAGGGGGCGGCCGACGGCGGGGCGCTCGGGGGTGCCGCGCAGTTCGACCGAGGCGCGGGTGCCCCGGGAGGTCAGGGTCGTGGACGTGGTCGGGTAGGGGCCCGCGACGGACTCGACGCCGTCGATGCCGGCCAGCTTCCCGGTGTCCGCGGCGGCGCCGGTGTGCAGCCATACGTGCGCGCCGTTCGCCTGGGTGAAGACGCGCTGCCAGGGGTTGGTGGCGTAGCCGAACAGGGCCGTGGCCAGCAGCAGCGAGACGACGATCCCGGCCGTGGCCAGCACCAGGAACAGCGCCTCGCCACGGTGTGTGCGCAGATCGGAGTGCGCCCATCGCAGGCTGGCTCGCATCTCAGTCCCTGAGCTCCAGCACACCCGACGTGCCGGTCCGGCGCGGCGGCGGGCCGCCGTCCAGTTCCGCGTCGTCGGCTATTCGGCCGTCGAAGAAGCTGATCACCCGGTCCGCGGCGCTCGCCAGCCGGGCGTCATGGGTGACCAGCACGATCGTCTGGCCGCGCTGGTGGAACCGGGTCAGCAGCCGCATCACCTCGCGGGTGCCCTTGCTGTCCAGGCTGCCGGCGGGTTCGTCGGCCAGCAGCAGCGGCGGCCGGTTCACCAGCGCACGCGCCAGCGCGACCCGCTGCTGCTCGCCGCCGGAGAGCTCGCCCGGCATGCTCCGCTCCTTGCCCGCGAGGCCGAGCTCGGTCAGGAGCTCCGTCCGCTCGACACGTGCCCGCTTGGGCGGGACGCCGGCCAGCAGGGCGGGCATCTCGACATTGTCGGCGACGGACAGGTTGGAGACAAGGTTGAAGAACTGGAAGACGATCCCGATCCGCTTCCTGCGCTCCACCGACCAGCGGGCCTCACTCCACCGGTCCGCGCACTCGCCGTCCAGCCAGATGCTTCCGTCGTCCGGCCGCTGCAACCCGCCCAGCAGATGCAGCAGGGTCGACTTGCCGGCGCCCGACGGACCGGTGACGGCCAGGAACTCGCCGCGCCGGACCGAGAGGTCCACACCCCGCACGGCATGCGCCGGGGCGCCCTCGCCGTAGTGCGTCTTGGCCAGGCCCTCGGCGCGCAGCACGGGATTCCCGGCACGCGGCACGGCAGCGGAATCGGCGCTCTCCACAGAGCTCACTCCAACTCCTCCAGCTCTTCCTGGCACCGTTCCAGCCAGTCCAGGTCGGCCTGGAGGTGCAGCATCGCGCCCTCGATCAGCAGGTGCGCGATGCGGTTGTCCCGGTTCTCGGCGGCGGCCAGTTTCGACAGTTGACGCATGGTGTTCAGGTACTGGCGCCGTTGTTTGTTGATCAGGGCGACCTGGTCGGCGAGACCGGTCTGCGGGGCGAGGGCCAGTTTCATGAAGAACTCGTCCCGCACGCGCGGCTCGTCCTCGGTCTCCTCGAACCAGACGCGCAGCGCCTCACGCCCGGCTTCGGTGAGGTGGTAGACCTTCTTGTTGGGCCGGCTCGACTGCTCGACGTCCTCGCCCTCTATCAGCCCCGACTTCTCGAGGCGGCCGAGAGTGACATAGATCTGGCCGACGTTCGGCTGAGGGTACGCGGAGCCCAGCAGTAGCTCAAGGTCCTGCTTCAGCTCATAGCCGTGGGCCGGGCCGCGCGCCAGCAGGGCCAGGAGGGGCAGCCGCACTCGTGCTCTCCTCCCGCTCCCGAGTCAATGTGCCGCAGGCCCTAGTATCGCCCATACCTAACAGGTATACATGGCCCCTGACAACGGGCGAGGACGCCCGGTGCCGGTGTACAGGGAGGAACCTATGCGGTGGATCCGAGCCGCCGGTAGGGGCCTTCTCGTTCTCGTCGTGGTCATGACCGGTTACGTCGCCTCCGGCGCGCGCGCCGACGAGGGGCCCGCGGACGGCAGAGGGCCCCTGACCCTCGCCACCGCAGGCGACCTCACCGGCTATCTCGGCTCCGTGCTGGACGGCTGGAACCGCGCCCACCCCGACGAGAAGGTCACCCTCGTCGAACTGCCCGACTCGGCCGACGAGACACACGCGCAGATGACCACCGACCTGCGCGGCGGCGAGCGCAGCCGCTTCGACATCCTGAACATCGACGTCAGCTGGACCTCGGAGTTCGCCGCGCACGGCTGGATCCGCCCGCTGGCCCGCGACCGCTTCCCACTGGACACCTTCCTGCCACCGGTCGTGGACACGGCGACCTACGACGGACAGCTGTACGCGGTCCCGTACGTCACCAACGCCGGCCTGCTGCTGTACCGCGAGGACATCCTCGCCAAGGAGGGCGTCGACCCCCCGCGCACCTGGGCCGAGCTGGAGAAACAGGCGAAGACCATCGCCCCGAAGTACGGCCTCGACGGCTACGCCGGCCAGTTCCTGCCGTACGAGGGCCTCACCGTCAACGCCGCCGAGGCCGTGTACTCGGCGGGCGGTTCGATCCTCGGCGACGAGGGCGAGCGGGTCACCGTGAACTCGACGGCGGCCCGCGACGGCATCGGCTTCCTCGCCCGGGGTGTGCGCGAGGGCTGGATCCCGAAGCGGGCGCTGACCTTCAAGGAGGAGGAGTCCAAGCAGGCCTTCCAGGACGGCCGGCTGCTCTTCCTGCGCAACTGGCCGTACGCCTATGTCGGCGCGTCGGCCGAGGGCTCGCCGGTCTCCGGGAAGATCGGCGCCGTACCGCTGCCGGGTCCGGACGGGCCCGGGACGAGCGTGCTGGGCGGCTCCAACCTGGCCGTCAGCGCCCACACCGAGCACCCCGACTCAGCCGCGCGCCTGCTCGCGTACCTGGCCGGCGAGCGCGTCCAGCGCCAGGTCCTGACCCGCGGCGCGCTGCCTCCCGTGCGGGCCGACCTGTACGAGGATCCGGAACTGGTGCGGGAGTTCCCGTATCTGCCGACCCTGCGCGAGAGCGTGCTCACGGCCGCGCCGCGCCCCAAGAGCCCTCGCTACGACCAGGTGAGCCTGGCGGTGCAGGCGGTCGTGCACGACGCGATGAGCGGGCGCGAGACGCCCGAGGCGGCGGTGCGCAGGCTCGCGCGGGAGCTGGCGACCGTCTCCAGCCGCTAGTTACTTGTTAGGTAACGGCGGAGTCTCATCTGTGGTGAGAATGCCCGGCTAAGTCCAAATTTGGCAGCCCAACTCACCAGTATCCTTTGTTTCTTTCATTGACACCCTCGCGATACGGCTACCTAACATGCATGCATGTTGAGTAAGCACCACTGGTGGCGCGACGCGGTGATCTACCAGGTGTACGTCCGCAGCTTTCTGGACAGCACCGGCGACGGGGTCGGCGATCTCGCCGGGGTCCGGGCCGGGCTGCCGTATCTGAAGAAGCTCGGGGTCGACGGGATCTGGCTGAGCCCCTTCTATCCCTCCCCGCAGCACGACCACGGCTACGACGTCGCCGACTACTGCGACGTCGACCCGCTCTTCGGCGACCTTGCCGAGTTCGACCTGCTGGTCGCCGCGGCTCGGCGGCTCGGCGTCAAGGTGCTGCTGGACATCGTCCCCAACCACTGCTCCAGCGAGCACAGGTGGTTCGAGGAGGCGCTGACCGCCGAACCCGGCAGCGCGGCCCGTGCCCGCTTCCACTTCGCCGACGGCCGCGGCGCCGACGGGACCGAGCCGCCGAACAACTGGCACGCGATGTTCGGCGGTCCGGCCTGGAGCCGGGTGACCGAGGCGGACGGGCGGGCCGGGCAGTGGTACCTGCACATGTTCACGCCCGAACAGCCCGACTGGAACTGGCGCAACCCCGAGATCGGCGCCGAGTTCGACCGGGTCCTGCGCTTCTGGCTGGACCGGGGCGTCGACGGTTTCCGGATCGACGTCGCCGCCGGCCTCTACAAGCACCCCGAGCTGCCCGACTCCGACGACCCGGAGGCCGACGCCCGCACCCGTGACTCGGTCAACCCGCTCGCCTGGAACCAGCCCGAGGTGCACACGGTGTGGCGCCAGTGGCGCGCGACCTGCGAGGAGTACACCGCCGGCGACGGCCGCGAGCGCCTCCTGGTCGGCGAGGTGTCCGTGCCGAGCGCCCGTGAACACGCCCTGTACGTCCGCTCCGACGAACTCCACCAGGCCTTCTTCTTCGACCTGCTCAGCGCCCCCTGGGAGGCCGACGCCTTCCGCAAGGTCATCTCCGAGGCCATGCAGGACATAGCCGGCACCGGCTCGACGGTCACCTGGGTCCTCAACAACCACGACCAGGTCCGCACCGTCACCCGGTACGGCGAACCCGCCACCGAGGGCAGCGGACTCGGCGCCGCCCGCGCCCGCGCCGCCGCGCTGCTGATGCTGGCGCTGCCCGGAGCCGCGTACATCTACCAGGGCGAGGAGCTCGGCCTGCCCGAGGTCGTCGATCTGCCCGACGACGTGCTCACCGACCCGATCTTCCACCGCACCGGCAGCCGGGCCCGGATACGCGACGGCTGCCGGGTGCCGCTGCCGTGGTCGGGGCAGGCGTCGCCGTTCGGCTTCACCTCCGGCGCCGAGAGCGCCAAGCCCTGGCTGCCGCAGCCCGAGTACTTCGCCGAGTACGCCACCGACCGCGCCCTCGCCGACACCCGCTCCTTCTGGCACCTGTACCGCGACGGACTCCAACTGCGTTCCGCCCTGCCGCAGTTGGGCGAGGGAACGCTGCGCTGGCTGGACACCCCGCCCGGCGTGCTGGCCTTCGAACGCGGCGACGGCCTCGTCTGCGCCGTCAACTTCGGTACGGCGCCCACCCCCGCACCCGTCTCCGGCACCCCGCTGCTGTCGAGCGGCCCCTGCCCGGCCGGAGTGCTGCCCGGCTCGACCGCCGCCTGGTGGATCAACGACCGCTGAACCCCCGAACCACCCTCCGTCACCTCCCCATCCCCGAAGGGACATCAACGATGATGCGACGACGTACGACCCTGCTCACCGGCTGCACCGCCCTCGTCCTGGCGCTCGGCGCCACCGCCTGCGGCGGCGGCCCCGTGTCCGCGGGCGGCGGCGACAAGGCGCTCGGCGGCCAGACGGTCACCGTGGCCGGTGTCTGGTCCGGCAGCGAGCAGAAGAACTTCCAGAAGGTGCTGGACGCGTTCACGGAGAAGACCGGCGCGAAGACCCAGTTCGTCTCCACCGGCGACAACGTCTCCACCGTCGTCGGCAGCAAGATCGAGGGCGGCAACGCTCCCGACGTGGTGATGGTCCCGCAGGTCGGGGTGCTCAAGCAGTTCGCGGCCAGCGGCTGGCTCAAGCCGCTGTCCCCCGCCGCCCAGAAGTCCGTGGACGCCAACTTCGCCCCCGTCTGGAAGGACTACGGCAGCGTCGACGGCTCCCTGTACGGCCTCTACTTCAAGGCCGCCCACAAGTCGACCGTCTGGTACAGCCCCGACGCCCTGACGCAGGCCGGCGTCGAGCCGCCGAAGTCGTACGACGACATGCTGAAGGCCGGGCAGACCGTCTCCGACTCCGGACTCGCCGCCTTCTCGGTCGCCGGACAGGACGGCTGGACCCTGACCGACTGGTTCGAGAACGTCTACCTCTCCCAGGCCGGACCGGAGAAGTACGACGCCCTCGCCGCGCACGAGCTGAAGTGGACCGACGCCTCGGTCGTCGAGGCGCTCACCACCCTCGGCAAGCTCTTCAAGGACAAGCAGCTGATAGCGGGCGGCCAGAAGGGCGCGCTCAACACCGACTTCCCGGGCTCGGTGGAGAAGGTGTTCGGGCCGAAGCCCGAGGCCGGCATGGTCTACGAGGGTGACTTCGTCGCGGGCGTCGCCAAGGACCAGTTCGGCAAGTCGATCGGCGAGGACGCGAACTTCTTCCCCTTCCCGGCCGTCGGCGGCGGTGACGCGCCCGTGGTCAGCGGCGGTGACGCGGCCGTCGTCCTGAAGGACGGCAAGAACCAGAAGGCCGGCATGGCACTCCTGGAGTACCTGGCGACGCCGGAGGCCGCGGCGGTGTGGGCCGAGGCGGGCGGCTTCCTGTCCCCGAACAAGAACGTCGATCCCGCCTCGTACGGCGACGACGTCACCCGGGCTACCGCCAAGTCCCTGATCGACGCGGGCGATTCGGTCCGCTTCGACATGTCCGACCAGGCCCCGGCGGCGTTCGGCGGCACCAAGGGCGCGGGCGAGTGGAAGCTCCTTCAGGACTTCCTGCGCGACCCGTCGGACCCGAAGGGCACCGCGGCGAAGCTGGAGGCCGCAGCGGCCAAGGCGTACGAGGGCCAGGGCTGACCCGACATGACCGCCACACTCGTGAAAGAGGCGGGCCGGGGGGCCGCCGCGGGCACCGGCAAGGCGCGGGGCCGGGGCACGCGGCGGCGCGGCCGGATCATCGCCCTGCTGTTCGTCTTCCCCGCGCTGCTCCTGCTCGGCGCCCTGGTCGTCTACCCGGTCCTGTTCTCCGTCGGACGCAGCTTCTTCGACGCCTCCGGCACCCGTTTCGTGGGCGGCGAGAACTACGCGGAGATGTTCCGTGACCCGGCCACGCTCAAGGCCATCCGCAACACCACGATCTGGGTCGTGGTGGCCCCGGCACTGCTCACCGGCCTCGGCCTGATCCTGGCCGTGCTGGTGGAGAAGGTGCGCTGGGCGACCGCGTTCAAGCTGCTGCTCTTCATGCCGATGGCGGTCTCCTTCCTCGCGGCCGGCATCATCTTCCGGCTCGCCTACGACGAGGACCCGGACAAGGGCGTGCTGAACGCCGCCGTCGTCTCCGTGCACGACGCCTTCCAGGGCACGTCGACGTATCCGACGGCACGGGCGCGGGACGGACAGGGGCTGACCAAGGACGGCGACGGCTCGTACCGCACCGGCGCGAACGTGTCCCCGGGCGACGCGGTGACGCTCGGCCTGGTCGGCGTGCTGCCCGACGACCTGCCCGGCGGCACCGAGCCGGCGTACCAGGCCGCCGGGCGGAAAGCGGGCGCCGGTGAGCTGCGCGGGGTGGTGTACCTCGACTTCACACCCGGCGGGGGAGGCGAGCAGGGCAAGGTCGACCGGCGGGAGAGCGGGCTGCCGGAGATGAAGGTCGAGGCGGTGCGAGCGGGGGAGACCGTCGCCTCGACGACCACGGCGTCCGACGGCTCCTTCCGCTTCGAGGGCCTGGACGACGGCTCGTACACGGTGAAGCTGCCGGCCTCGAACTTCGCCGCCCCCTACGAGGGCGTCTCCTGGCTCGGTCCCACGCTCGTCACACCGGCGATCATCGGGGCGTACCTGTGGATCTGGACCGGTTTCGCGATGGTGCTGATCGGTGCGGGTCTGTCGGCGCTGCCCCGGGACGCGCTGGAGGCGGCGCGGATGGACGGCGCGAACGAGTGGCAGATCTTCCGGCGGATCACGGTGCCGCTGCTGGCACCGGTCCTCACGGTCGTCTTCATCACCCTCGTCATCAACGTGATGAAGGTCTTCGACCTCGTCTACATCATCGCGCCCGGTCCGGTGCAGGAGGACGCGACCGTGCTCGCCACCCAGATGTGGCTGGTGTCCTTCGGCGGCGGCAACAACCAGGGCCTGGGCAGTGCGCTGGGCGTGCTGCTTCTGCTGCTGGTCATTCCGGCGATGGTGTTCAACGTCCGCCGTTTCCGAAGGAGTCAGCGATGAACGCGGTCAGGCGGGGCCTGGGCAACGGGTTGGTCCAGGCGTTTCTGGTGGTGATCGGGCTGGTGTGGCTGACCCCGCTGGCCGGACTGTTCCTGTCCTCGTTGCGGTCGGCCGAGGAGACGGCGAACGGCGGCTGGTGGACGGTGTTCACCAGTCCCGGCCAGCTGTCCTTCGACAACTACTCGGCGCTGCTGGGGAACGCCGGGATCAGTCAGGCCTTCTGGAACACCGTGCTGATCTCGGTGCCGACGACCCTGCTGGTGGTGGTCATCGCGGCGCTCGCCGGGTACGCCTTCGCGTGGCTGGACTTCCCCGGCCGCGAGGCGATCTTCCTGGTCGTGGTGGCGCTGCTCGTGGTGCCCGTGCAGATCGGCCTGCTTCCGGTCGCCAAACTCTTCGGCCAGCTGGGGCTGTTCGGCACGATTCCCGGCGTCGTGCTCTTCCACGTCGCCTACGGGCTGCCGTTCGCGGTGTTCCTGCTGCGGAACTACTTCGCCGAGATGCCGAAGGAGATGCTGGAGGCCGCGCGGATGGACGGCGGCAGCGAGTGGCGGATCTTCACCCGGCTGGTCCTGCCGGTGGGGCGCCCGGCGATCGCGTCCCTGGCCATCTTCCAGTTCCTGTGGGTGTGGAACGACATGCTGGTCGCCCTGCTGTTCGCCGACAGCACCGCGCAACCGCTGACCGTTGAACTCCAGTCCCAGATACGGCAGTTCGGCAGCAACATCGATGTGCTGGCGCCCGGGGCGTTCGTGTCGCTGGTGGTGCCGGTCGTGGTGTTCTTCGCGTTCCAGCGGCACTTTGTGCAGGGTGTGATGGCCGGGTCGGTGAAATAGGGGGTTCCTCGCCCCCGCCGCCCCTGCCCAGGCCCCCGCTGTCGGCCCTGAAGGGGCCTCGTCCTCAAACGCCGGACGGGCTGAAAATCCAGCCTCTCCGGCGTTTGAGGAGCGGGGGTCCAGGGGGCAGAGCCCACTGGCGGGGTCGAAGGGGCGGAGCCCCTGGAGGACGGGACGGGTAGGGGCGGCGGGGGCGAAACCCGTCCCCGCCGCCCCACCCTCACGGAGAAGCCGGCGGATACAGCGACCGCGGCAACTGCGCAGCCGCCGCCGCGTCCAGGAGCCACAGCGTCCTGGACCGACCGTACGCCCCGGCCGCCGGCGCCTGGATCTCGCCCGCGCCGGACAGCGCGATCGCCGCGGCCTCGGCCTTGTCCTCGCCCGCCGCCAGCAGCCAGACCTCACGTGCCGAACGAATCGCGGGCAGCGTGAGCGTCACTCGCGTCGGCGGCGGCTTCGGAGCGCCGTGCACTCCGACGACCGTGCGCTGGGTCTCCCGAACCGCGGGGAGTTCCGGGAACAGCGAGGCGACATGGGTGTCCGGACCGACCCCCAGCATCAGGACGTCGAAGGTGGGGACCGAACCATGGTTCTCCGGCCCTGCCGCCCGCGCCAGTTCCTCCGCGTACGCGGCAGCGGCCGCCTCCACGTCCGAGCCGGCCGGACCGTCGGAGGCCGGCATCGCGTGCACCCGCTTCGGATCCAGCGGCACCGCGTCCAGCAGGGCCTCGCGGGCCTGTGTGTCGTTGCGCTCCGGATCGCCCTCGGGAAGGAACCGCTCGTCGCCCCACCAGAGGTCGAGCCGGGCCCAGTCGATGGCGTCCCGCGCGGGGGCGGCCGCGAGCGCGGCCAGCAGGCCGTTGCCGTTGCGACCGCCCGTGAGGACCACGGACGCCGAGCCCCGGGAGGCCTGCGCGTCCACGATCTTCGTGATCAGCCGGGCCGCCGCGGCCTGCGCCATCAGCTCCTTGTCGTGGTGGACGACGAGCTGGGGAGTACTCACTTGGCCCCCGCCTTCTTCAGCGGTTCCTGCGCCGCCGCTTCCTTCGCAGCGGCTTCGCCGGAAGAGCCGGCCGCTTCTCCTTTGGCCGGTTCGGCCGGCCGCTCGTCGCCCGCCGGCTCCTCCTCCGCCTTCGCCACGGCGGCCTGCGCCAGCGCCACCGCCTGCTCGGCCTTGGCCACCGCGGCCTCGGCACCCCGCACCGCCGAAGCAGGCACGGAGTTCAGCCGCTCCACCCCGAACCGCAGCGCCGAGGCGTAGGTGTCGTCCGGGTCGAGCCGCCGCAGTTCCTCCGCGATCAGCTCGGCCGTCTCCCGCCGCTTCAGCGCAACCGCACGGTCCGGCTGACCGTCGATGGACAGCGTCGCCAGGGAGCCGTCCGCCCGGTCGAGGACTATCGGGCCGCAGTCGGTGGCCATACGGACCGCCGTCAGACCGGGGCCCGACGACAGCGACCGCTTCACGGGCACGTCCAGCCGGTCCGCGAGCCACATCGCCAGCAGCTCACAGCTCGGGTTGAACTCCTCGCCCTCCACCTCGACGGCCTGCACCTCGCAGACCACCTGGTCCAGAGCCGCCGCCAGCATCGAACGCCACGGCGTGATCCGGGTCCAGGACAGGTCGGTGTCGCCGGGTGTGTAGGTGTCGGCGCGGGCCGACAGATCTCGTACCGGCTGCTCCGAGGCGTAGGTGTCGGTCACCCGGCGCTGGGCCAGCGCCCCCAGCGGGTCGTTGGCCGGGTCGAGCGGTGCGTTCACCGGCCACCAGACCACCACCGGGGCGTCCGGCAGCAGCAGCGGCAGGACGACGGACTGGGCGTGCTCGGACACCTCGCCGTACAGCCGCAGGATCACCGTCTCCCCGGTCCCCGCGTCCGCGCCCACCCGCACCTCGGCGTCCAGCCGGGACGTCGTACGGTCGCGGGGCGAGCGCGAGACGCGCTTGATGACCACCAGCGTGCGCGAGGGGTGCTCGCGCGAGGCGTCGCCGGCGGCCTTCAGGGCGTCGTAGGCGTTCTCCTCGTCCGTGACGATGACCAGCGTGAGCACCATGCCGACGGCCGGCGTGCCGATCGCACGGCGGCCCTGCACCAGCGCCTTGTTGATCTTGCTGGCCGTGGTGTCCGTGAGGTCTGTCTTCATGGCCGGCGCCAGCTCCGTCCCTCTCGTGCGAGCATTTCGTCCGCCTCGACGGGCCCCCAGGTACCGGACGGATACTGGGCCGGCTTGCCGTGCGTGTCCCAGTACTCCTCGATCGGGTCGAGGATCTTCCAGGACAGCTCGACCTCCTCGGTGCGCGGGAAGAGGTTGGAGTCACCCAGGAGGACGTCCAGGATCAGGCGCTCGTACGCCTCCGGGCTGGACTCCGTGAAGGACTCGCCGTAGGCGAAGTCCATCGACACGTCCCGGATCTCCATCGACGTGCCGGGCACCTTGGAGCCGAAGCGGACCGTGACGCCCTCGTCGGGCTGGACGCGGATCACGATCGCGTTCTGGCCCAGCTCCTCGGTGGCCGTCGTGTCGAACGGCGAGTGCGGGGCGCGCTGGAAGACGACCGCGATCTCGGTGACCCGACGTCCCAGGCGCTTGCCGGTGCGCAGATAGAAGGGGACGCCCGCCCAGCGGCGGTTGTCGATCTCCAGCTTCACCGCGGCGTAGGTGTCGGTCTTCGACTTGGCGTCGATGCCCTCCTCCTGGAGGTACCCGACCGCCTTCTCGCCGCCCTGCCAGCCGGCCGCGTACTGTCCGAACACGGTGTCCCGGCCCAGGTCCTTCGGCAGCCGTACGGCACCGAGCACCTTGGTCTTCTCTGCGGCCAGCGCGTCCGCGTCGAAGGAGGCGGGCTCCTCCATGGCGGTCAGCGCCATGAGCTGGAGGAGGTGGTTCTGGATGACGTCACGGGCCGCGCCGATGCCGTCGTAGTAGCCGGCCCGGCCGCCGATGCCGATGTCCTCGGCCATCGTGATCTGGACGTGGTCCACGAAGGACCGGTTCCAGATCGGCTCGAACATCGTGTTGGCGAACCGCAGCGCCAGGATGTTCTGGACGGTCTCCTTGCCCAGGTAGTGGTCGATACGGAAGACCTGGTCCGGGGCGAAGACCTCGTGCACGACCTTGTTGAGCTCCTCGGCCGACTTCAGGTCGTGGCCGAAGGGCTTCTCGATGACCGCGCGGCGCCAGGAGCCGGACGACTGGTCGGCCAGCCCGTGCTTCTTCAGCTGCTGGATGACCACCGGGAAGGAGCGCGGCGGCACCGAGAGGTAGAAGGCGAAGTTGCCGCCCGTGCCCTGGGCCTTGTCCAGCTCCTCGATGGTGCCGCGCAGCCGCTCGAAGGCCTCGTCGTCGTCGAAGGTGCCCTGCACGAAGCGCATGCCCTGGATGAGCTGCTGCCAGACCTCCTCACGGAAGGGCGTGCGGGCGTGCTCCTTGACCGCGTCGTGGACCTCGTTCGCGAAGTCCTCGTGGGCCCACTCGCGCCGGGCGAACCCGACCAGCGAGAAGCCCGGCGGCAGCAGACCCCGGTTGGCGAGGTCATAAACCGCCGGCATCAGCTTCTTACGTGACAAATCGCCCGTAACGCCGAAAATCACCAGGCCCGACGGCCCCGCGATGCGCGGGAGCCGTCGGTCGGCGGCGTCACGAAGCGGGTTCGCTTCAGTGACGTTGAAGGGTGGCAAGGGATCAGCCCTCCGCGGGGGAGAGGCGCTCCAGCTCCGCCTCGGTCGACTTGAGCAGGTCGTTCCAGGACGCCTCGAACTTCTCGACGCCCTCGTCCTCCAGCAGCTGCACCACGTCGTCGTACGAGATGCCCAGGCGCTCGACGGCGTCCAGGTCCGCACGGGCCTGCTCGTAGGTGCCGGCGACGGTGTTGCCGGTGATGTCGCCCTTCTCCTCCGTGGCCTGGAGGGTGGCCTCGGGCATGGTGTTGACCGTGTTCGGCGCCACCAGGTCGTCGACGTAGTGGGTCGGCTTGTACGCCGGGTCCTTCACGCCGGTCGAGGCCCACAGCGGACGCTGCTTGTTGGCGCCCGCGTTCTCCAGCGCGCTCCAGCGGTCCGAGGAGAAGACCTCCTCGTACGCCTGGTAGGCGAGCCGGGCGTTGGCGACGGCGGCCTTGCCGCGCGCGGCCTTGGCCTCGTCGGTGCCGAGCGCGTCGAGGCGCTTGTCGATCTCGGTGTCCACACGGGACACGAAGAAGGACGCCACCGAGCGGATCAGCGACAGGTCGAGCCCGCGCTCCTTGGCCTTCTCCAGACCGGCCAGGTAGGCGTCCATCACCTCGCGGTAGCGCTCCAGCGAGAAGATCAGCGTGACGTTGACGCTGATGCCGAGGCCGATGACCTCGGTGATCGCCGGGAGGCCCGCCCTGGTGGCCGGGATCTTGATGAGGGTGTTCGGGCGGTCGACCAGCCAGGCAAGCTGCTTGGCCTCGGCGACGGTCGCGCGGGTGTTGTGCGCGAGCCGCGGGTCGACCTCGATGGAGACCCGGCCGTCCTGGCCGCCGGTGGCGTCGAAGACCGGGCGCAGGATGTCGGCGGCGTCCCGGACGTCCGCCGTGGTGATCATGCGGATCGCCTCTTCGACCGTCACCTTGCGGGCGGCGAGGTCGGCGACCTGCTGCTCGTAGCCGTCACCGCCGCTGATCGCCTTCTGGAAGATCGACGGGTTGGTGGTGACACCCACGACGTGCTGCTGGTCGATCAGCTCGGCGAGGTTGCCGGACGTGATGCGCTGGCGCGACAGGTCGTCCAGCCAGATCGCGACGCCTTCCTCGGAGAGGCGCTTCAGTGCGTCTGTCATGGAAAATCAAACTCCTACGTCTCGTATGTGAGCGTCAGCGCTGGGCCGCGGACAGGGATTCCCGTGCGACGGCAGCCACGTTCTCGGCAGTGAAGCCGTACTCCCGGAAAAGGACCTTGCCGTCCGCCGAAGCACCGAAGTGCTCCAGGGAAACGATGCGACCCGCGTCCCCGACGAACCTGTGCCAGGTCAGACCGATACCGGCCTCGACGGCGACCCGAGCCTTGACCGCGGGCGGCAGGACGCTGTCCCGGTACCCCTGGTCCTGCTCCTCGAACCACTCCACGCACGGCATCGACACGACCCGCGTCGGCACCCCGTCGGCCTGGAGCCGCTCGCGTGCCTCGACGGCCACGTGCACCTCGGAGCCGGTCGCGATGAGCACGACCTGCGGCTCGCCGCCCTCGGCCTCGAACAGCACGTAACCGCCGCGCGTGGCGTCCTCGTTGGCCTCGTACACCGGGACGCCCTGACGGGTCAGCGCGAGCCCGTGCGGGGCGCCCTTGCCGAACTCCTTCGTGTAGCGCTTGAGAATCTCGCGCCAGGCGATCGCGGTCTCGTTGGCGTCCGCGGGGCGGACGACGTTGAGGCCGGGGATGGCGCGCAGGGACGCGAGGTGCTCGATCGGCTGGTGGGTCGGGCCGTCCTCACCGAGACCGATGGAGTCGTGCGTCCAGACGTACGTCACCGGCAGATGCATCAGCGCCGACAGACGCACGGCGTTGCGCATGTAGTCGGAGAACACCAGGAACGTACCGCCGTAGACACGGGTGTTGCCGTGCAGGGTGATGCCGTTCATCTCCGCGGCCATGGAGTGCTCGCGGATGCCGAAGTGGATCGTGCGGCCGTACGGGTCCGCCTCCGGCAGCGGGTTGTCCGCCGGCAGGAACGACGAGGTCTTGTCGATCGTCGTGTTGTTGGAGCCGGCCAGGTCGGCCGAACCGCCCCACAGCTCGGGGATGACCGCGCCGAGCGCCTGGAGCACCTTGCCGGACGCGGCGCGGGTGGCGACGCCCTTGCCGGGCTCGAAGACCGGGAGCTTCTCCTCCCAGCCGGTGGGCAGCTCGCCCTTGCTGATCCGCTCGAACTCGGCGGCGCGCTCCGGGTTGTTGTCGCGCCACTGCTGGAAGGCCTTCTCCCACACGGCACGGGCGGCCTGGCCACGCTCCAGGGCGCTCCGGGTGTGCGCGATGACCTCGTCCGCGACCTCGAAGGACTGCTCCGGGTCGAAGCCGAGGACGCGCTTGGTGGCCGCGACCTCGTCGTCGCCGAGCGCCGAGCCGTGGGCGGCTTCGGTGTTCTGCGCGTTCGGGGCGGGCCAGGCGATGATCGAGCGCATCGCGATGAAGGACGGCCTGTCCGTCACCTTCTTCGCGGCCTCGATCGCGTCGTACACGGCGTGCGGGTCCAGGTCGCCGTCCGGCTTCGGGGCGACCCGCTGGACGTGCCAGCCGTACGCCTCGTACCGCTTGACGGTGTCCTCGGAGACGGCCGTCTCGGTGTCGCCCTCGATCGAGATGTGGTTGTCGTCCCACAGCAGGATCAGGTTGCCGAGCTTCTGGTGGCCGGCCATCGAGGACGCCTCGGCGGAGATGCCCTCCTGGAGGCAGCCGTCACCGGCGATGCAGTAGATGAAGTGGTCGAAGGGCGAGGTGCCCTCGGCGGCCTCCGGGTCGAACAGTCCGCGCTCGTAGCGCGCCGCCATCGCCATGCCGACGGCGTTGGCCACACCCTGGCCCAGCGGACCGGTCGTCGTCTCGACACCGGTGGTGTGGCCGTACTCCGGGTGACCCGGGGTCTTCGAACCCCACGTCCGGAACGCCTTCAGATCGTCCAGCTCCAGACCGAAGCCGGCCAGGTACAACTGGGTGTAGAGGGTCAGCGACGAGTGTCCGGCGGACAGCACGAAGCGGTCGCGCCCGACCCACTCGGCGTCCGCGGGGTCGTGCCGCATCACCTTCTGGAAGAGGGTGTAGGCGACAGGTGCCAGGCTCATCGCCGTACCCGGATGGCCGTTTCCGACCTTCTGTACGGCGTCGGCGGCCAGGACACGGGCGGTGTCGACGGCCCGCTGGTCCAACTCGGTCCACTCGAGGTCTGTGGTGGTCGGCTTGGTGCTCACCCTGGGTCAGGGCTCCTCTCCACATGTCGGTTGCCGGTGTCACGGGCACACAGCCCACCGGCTGCCGGCGTACTCGGCGTCGGCCGGCCGTTGTCGAGCCTACCCCCGGAAGTACGTGCGTTTTTTCGACTCATTCCAGACTGCCGGGAGTCGCCGGGATGTGCCTCCCGACTGGGACGTTCCGCATTCGGCAAGTGAATACGGAGCCGCTCATCCGGGTGCTCAATCGAGCCGGCGTGCGCCCGTCGGACCGCCCCCTCCAACACGACCCCACCCCCGCGAATGTCCGGGTCTGGGCAACGTCTAGAGTGGCGTGGTACGCGCGAGCCTTTACCGGGACTTCACACGGGGAGGGCTTGCTGGGATGTCTCTGTCAGGGGTGTGCGTGACGGCCGTTGAATCCCGTCCTGCGGGGGTTATCGGGACTAGCGAGAGCCCGAGCCGGCGGCCGGTCGGGGCCCGGGTCAAGGGGTTCGTGGCGCTTACCAAGCCGCGGATCATCGAGCTGCTGCTCATCACCACCGTTCCGGTGATGTTCCTGGCCGAGCAGGGGGTGCCGGACCTCGGCCTCGTCCTCCTCACCTGCCTGGGCGGCTACCTCTCCGCGGGCGGCGCCAACGCGCTGAACATGTACCTCGACCGTGACATCGACGCGCTGATGGACCGCACCTCGCAGCGCCCGCTGGTCACCGGGATGGTCAGCCCGCGCGAGTGCCTGGTCTTCGGCATCAGCCTGGCGGTCGTCTCCACGCTGCTGTTCGGCCTGACGGTCAACTGGCTGTCCGCCTGGCTCTCCCTCGGCGCACTCCTCTTCTACGTCGTCGTCTACACGATGATCCTCAAGCGCCGCACCTCGCAGAACATCGTGTGGGGCGGCATCGCGGGCTGCATGCCGGTGCTGATCGGCTGGTCCGCGGTCACGAACTCGCTGTCGTGGGCCCCGCTCATCCTCTTCATGGTGATCTTCTTCTGGACGCCGCCGCACTACTGGCCGCTGTCCATGAAGGTGAAAGAGGACTACGCGCGCGTGGGCGTGCCGATGCTCCCGGTGATCGCCTCCAACAAGGTCGTCGCCAAGCAGATCGTCATCTACAGCTGGGTGATGGTGGCGGTCTCCCTCCTGTTGACGCCGCTCGGCTACACGGGCTGGTTCTACACGGCGGTCGCGCTGGGCGCCGGCGGCTGGTGGCTGTGGGAGGCGCACGCGCTTCAGACCCGCGCGAAGGCGGAGGTGACGGGCGCGAAGCTGAAGGAGATGCGCCTGTTCCACTGGTCCATCACCTATGTCTCGCTGCTGTTCGTCGCGGTGGCCGTGGACCCGTTCCTGCGCTGACGCAGGTCACAGGGCCCTGCTCTCGCCAGCTGATCTACCCGCGAGTAGCATCCTGGCCATGGCAGACAAGGTGGCCCAGCTGGCCAAGCAGATCAACCACTTCGCGAAGTCCCACGGCGGCGCCGAGGCCCAGGTCGCGTACATCGGCGAGCGCGGCGCCCGCATCGTGCTCGTCGGCGAGGACGGCGGCTGGGGCGACCTGGTCGCACCGTCGTACGAGATCGCCGGGCAGGCCGTGGAGAAGGCCGGGGTCACGCGCCACGAGTCCTTCGACGGCGAGTTCGCCGCGAAGGTGGAGACCGGGCCGTACGAGTGGAAGCGGATGGCCGGCATTCAGATCGGCGGCTGAACAGCCCGCCCCTTCCGCAACACCAAGTCGCCGGTTCACCCGTTAGGACCTGTAGAGCAAGCACAGCGTCCACCACGGGGAGCCCGGATGATCGACACGCCGTCCCTCGTGGACCAGTACTGCCACGGGGTGCTGCGCACGGAGCTGGGCCTCGGCACCTTCGAGGCCCAGCTGGCCCGCACCGAGGGCCCGCCCGCACCCGGCACCACCCTCTTCGACACCCAGACGGGCTTCGCCGTACGCCGCTGGTGTCCGCCCCTGCTCGGCCTGGAACCGCACTGTCCGCCGGCCCGCTATCTGGCCCGGCGCCGAGAACTGGGCGTCCTGGAAGCGGGCCGCAGGCTGTTGCGCGGCAGCGGCATCACCACGTACCTGATCGACACCGGTCTGCCCGGCGACCTCACCGGCCCCCCGGAGATGGCGTCCGCGGCCTCCGCCGACGCCCACGAGATCGTGCGTCTGGAACTCCTCGCCGAACAGGTCGCCGACACCTCCGGCACCGTCGAGTCCTTCCTGGCCAACCTCGCCGAATCGGTGCACGGCGCGGCGGTGAACGCGGTGGCCTTCACATCGGTCGCGGGCGTACGGCACGGCCTCGCGCTCGCGCCGGAGCCGCCGGGGCCCGGGGAGGTGCGGGGCGCCGCGGGGCGCTGGCTGGCGGCGCGCGGCGTGGGGGGCGAGCTGAGCGACCCGGTGCTGCTACGGCATCTGCTGTGGATCGCGGTGGCGTCGGGGCTGCCCTTGCAACTGCACGCGGGGCTGGGGGCGCCCGGGCTGCGCATCGACCGTACCGACCCGGTGCTGCTCACGGACTTCGTCCGCGCCACGGCCGGCCTCGGCACCGATCTGGTCCTGCTGCACGGCTACCCGTACCACCGCCACGCCGCCCACCTGGCCGGCGTCTTCCCGCACGTCTACGCCGACTCCGGCGCCGCCCTCATCCGCACCGGCGCCCGCGCGGCCGGCATCCTCGCCGAGATCCTGGAACTGGCCCCCTTCGGCAAGATCCTCTTCTCCAGCGGCGCCCAGAGCCTGCCTGAACTGCACGTGGTGGGCGCCCGCCTCTTCCGCGAGGCCCTCGCCAGGGTGCTCGGGGGCTGGGTCGCCGAGGGGTCGTGGTCACCGGCGGACGCGCAGAGGGTGGCGGGGATGGTGGCGGCGGGGAACGCCAGGCGGGTGTACGGGCTGGAGTGAGCCCGGCCGGAGCGGGCCGCGCGCGTGTCGGGCGAAGAGCCTTACGCGCGCGTGCCCGGCCGAAGAGCCTTACGCGCGCGTGCCCCGCCGCAGAGCCTTACGCGCGCGTGCCCACCGCGGCCTCGGCCGCCGGGCCGGGGATGCCGATCTCGTCGTGCGGCCGTTCGCGCAGTGCCAGCAGCACCCGCAGGGTCGCGATCCACACCAGGGCGGAGCCCAGCATGTGCAGGCCGACCAGGACTTCCGGCAGGTCGGTGAAGTACTGGACGTAGCCGATGACGCCCTGGGCGAGGAGGATCAGGAAGAGGTCGCGGGTGCGGTTCAGCGGGCCCTTCGGGGCGTCGACCGCCTTGAGGACGAACCACAGGGCGAACGTCAGCGTCACCACGATCCAGGCGAGCACGGCGTGCAGCTTGGTGACGTTCTCCCAGTCGAGCGGCATCCGCTCGACCTCGCTGGAGTCACCCGCGTGCGGTCCCGCGCCGGTGACCACCGTGCCGACCAGGATCAGCAGTACCGAGGCCGCGACCAGGAACCACACCAGTTGCCGCACGGCCTTGCCGACCAGGGGCCGGGGTGCCGCGTCGCTCTCCCGGGCGCGCTGCCACATCACCGTGGCGACCGCGATGAGGGCGGACGTCGCCACGAAGTGGGCGGCGACCGTGTAGGGGTTCAGGCCGACGAGGACGACGATGCCGCCGAGCACGGCATTGCTCATCACGATCCAGAACTGCGCCCACCCGAGGCGGGTCAGGCCGCGCCGGTACGGCTTCGCCGAGCGGGCGGCGATGATCGCCCAGCCGACCGCGGCGCACAGCACGTAGGTCAGCATGCGGTTGCCGAACTCGATGGCGCCGTGCAGGCCCATCTCGCTGGTGGCGGTGAGCGAGTCGTCGGTGCACTTGGGCCAGGTCGGGCAGCCGAGCCCGGACCCGGTGAGGCGGACCGCACCGCCGGTGACCACGATGAGCACCGACATCACGAGCGCGGCGAGGGCCGCCCGTCGGACCGTCCTCGGGGTCGGGGTCCAGCGTGCGGCGATGAAGGCGAGCGGGTTGCGCACGGCCGCCAGGGCGTCGGCGCGGGTCACGTTTGGCACGGGCCCTATCGTAGGCGGCCGCTTGTGCACGCTTTCACGAGGGTCCCGCTCACCCAGTGTCCGGGCTACTCCCAGCGGAAGAACCTGCCGGCCGCCGCCAGCCCGACGACCGCCCACACGGCCAGGATCCCCAGGTCGCCCCACGGCATCCCGGCCCCGTGCTGGAGCACGTCCCGCAGGCCGTCCGACAGGGCCGAGATCGGCAGCAGGCCGAGCACGTCCTGGGCGGCGTCGGGGAACTTGTCCAGCGGAACGACGACCCCGCCGCCGACGAGCAGCAGCAGGAAGACCAGGTTGGCGGCGGCCAGCGTGGCCTCGGCCTTGAGGGTGCCGGCCATCAGCAGCCCGAGCCCGGAGAAGGCGGCCGTGCCGAGGACCAGGAGCAGCAGGACGGCGAGCGGGTTGCCCTGCGGCGACCAGCCCAGCGCGAACGCGATCACCGTCAGCAGCACGATCTGGAGGACCTCGGTGACCAGCACCGACACCGTCTTGGCCGCCATCAGGCCCCAACGCGGCAGCGGTGAGGCGGCCAGCCGCTTCAGCACGCCGTACCTGCGCTCGAAGCCCGTGGCGATGGCCTGTCCCGTGAACGCCGTCGACATCACCGCGAGCGCGAGGATGCCGGGGGCGAGGAAGTCGACGGCCTCGCCGGCGCCCGTGTCGACGATGTCCACCGAGCTGAACAGCACCAGCAGCAGGGTGGGGATCACGACGGTCAGCAGCAACTGCTCGCCGTTGCGCAGCAGCATCTTCGTCTCCAGGGCCGCCTGCGCCCCGATCATGCGGGGGAGAGGGGCGGCGCCCGGCTTCGGGGTGTACGTACCCGAAGCTGTACCGACGATGGTCACGAGCGCAGCTCCTTGCCGGTCAGCTCCAGGAAGACGTCTTCGAGAGTGTGCCGCTCGACCGAGATCCGGTCCGGCATCACCCCGTGCTGCGCGCACCACGAGGTCACCGTCGCGAGCAGCTGGGGGTCGACCTTGCCGCCGACCCGGTACGAGCCCGGCGTCAGCTCCGCGGCCGTGCAGTCCGCGGGCAGCGCCTTGAGCAGCGATCCCACGTCGAGGCCGGGGCGGCCGGTGAAGCGGAGGGTGTTCTCGGCCCCGCCGCGGCACAGGTCCTCGGGGGAGCCCTGGGCGATCACCCGTCCGGCGTCGATGATCGCGACGTCGTCCGCGAGCTGCTCGGCCTCGTCCATGTAGTGGGTGGTGAGGATCACCGAGACACCGTCGGCGCGCAGGTCCCGGACCAGGTCCCAGGTGGCCCGGCGGGCCTGCGGGTCCAGTCCGGCGGTCGGCTCGTCCAGGAACACCAGCTCCGGGCGGCCGACCACGGCCATGGCGAGCGCGAGCCGCTGCTGCTGGCCGCCGGAGAGGCGGCGGTACGTGGTCCGGCCGCAGCCGCCGAGCCCGAGCCGCTCGATGAGGGCGTCCACGTCCAGCGGATGCGCGTGCAGCCTGGCGACATGGCGCAGCATCTCGTCGGCCCGCGCGCCCGAGTAGACGCCGCCGGACTGGAGCATCACGCCGATACGGGGCCGCAGCGCGCCGGACTGTCTCACCGGGTCGAGGCCCAGCACCCGCACGGTGCCGGAGTCGGGCCTGCGGTATCCCTCGCAGGTCTCGACGGTCGTCGTCTTGCCCGCGCCGTTGGGTCCGAGTACGGCGGTGATCCCCGCCTGGGCCACCAGGTCGAGACCGTTGACCGCGGTTTTGTCGCCGTACCGCTTCATCAGGGCCTGGACCTGGAGCACGGGCTCAGTTCGCATGGCTCAAGAGTCTAGGTAGGCGGCCGGTCCCCCATACGGCCGGGTTCAGATCTCCCGCTCAGCGAATCGCTCCGGAGTGATCGACACCTTCGGCCGGGCCGGCGGGCGTCGCGAAATGGGCCCCTGCCACGAACGGAGCAAGGTGCTGCTCGCGGTTGGGTCGTCGGCGGTTCACGGGACAAGAGGGCCGGTCGGAGGGGGTGTGGGCTTGGTTCGGGGGTGCGGCGGAAAGGACTCGGTGGCACCCGTGGTTTGATCGATCAAAGATCGTTTCCGCAGGTCAGATTAGGTATGCCTAAGTGACGCAGGGCACCTTCGGGGTGCGCGGACGCGGCTTGCCTGGCTCTGAGGAATTACGCAACAATGGCGTTGTGAAAAACGTCGGCGAGGCTCGGGAGACCCCCACGGGGGCCCCTCAGGAGGAGCTCGCGACCGGGGAGCGTTCCACACGCAACCGCGTCGCGCGATCCATCCTGGACCACGGCCCGTCGACCGTCGCCGAGCTGGCCGGACGGCTGGGGCTGACCCAGGCCGCCGTACGCAGGCATCTGGACGCGCTGGTCGCGGACGACGTCGTGGAGGCCCGGGAACAGCGGGTGTACGGCACGCGCACGCGTGGCCGTCCCGCCAAGGTCTTCGCGCTCACCGACTGCGGCCGCGACGCCTTCGACCAGTCGTACGACAAGCTCGCCGCGGACGCCCTGAAGTGGATCGCCGAGCGCGAGGGCGGGCAGGAGGCGGTCGCCGCCTTCGCCCGTGCCCGGATCGCCGCTCAGGCGCGCGCGTACCGCAAGGCGATCGAGGCCGTCAGCCCGGACCAACGCGCCGAAGCGCTGGCCAAGGCCCTGAGCGTCGACGGGTACGCTGCTACGGCGCGCAGCGCACCCCTCCCTCAAAAAGGCGAGCAGCTCTGCCAGCACCACTGCCCGGTCGCCCATGTGGCGGAGCAGTTCCCCCAGCTGTGCGAGGCGGAGACGGAGATCTTCGCCGAGCTGCTCGGAACGCACGTCCAGAGACTGGCGACCATCGCGCACGGCGACGGCGTCTGCACGACGTTCATCCCCAAGATTTCCCACACCACCGATAACGCATCTGCAAGCACGGCCGGGAGGAACCCCGCATGACTCTCCCCACGGAGACTGCCCACCCCGAGCTCGAGGGCCTGGGCAAGTACGAATACGGCTGGGCCGACTCCGACACGGCCGGCGCCTCTGCCAAGCGCGGCATCAACGAGGACGTCGTCCGCGACATCTCCGCGAAGAAGAACGAGCCGGACTGGATGACCAAGCTCCGCCTCAAGGGTCTGCGGCTGTTCGACAAGAAGCCCATGCCGAACTGGGGCTCGGACCTCTCCGGCATCGACTTCGACAACATCAAGTACTTCGTGCGTTCCACGGAGAAGCAGGCGGAGTCCTGGGAGGACCTGCCCGAGGACATCAAGAACACGTACGACAAGCTCGGCATCCCCGAGGCGGAGAAGCAGCGCCTCGTCGCCGGTGTCGCGGCCCAGTACGAGTCCGAGGTCGTCTACCACCAGATCCGCGAGGACCTGGAGGAGCAGGGCGTCATCTTCCTGGACACCGACACGGCCCTGAAGGAGCACCCGGAGCTCTTCAAGGAGTACTTCGGCACCGTCATCCCGGTCGGCGACAACAAGTTCGCGTCGCTGAACACCGCCGTGTGGTCGGGCGGCTCCTTCATCTACGTGCCGCCGGGCGTGCACGTCGAGATCCCGCTCCAGGCCTACTTCCGCATCAACACGGAGAACATGGGCCAGTTCGAGCGGACCCTGATCATCGTCGACGAGGGTGCCTACGTGCACTACGTCGAGGGCTGCACGGCCCCGATCTACAAGTCGGACTCGCTGCACTCCGCGGTCGTCGAGATCATCGTCAAGAAGAACGCCCGCTGCCGCTACACGACCATCCAGAACTGGTCGAACAACGTCTACAACCTGGTCACCAAGCGTGCCGTCGCCTACGAGGGCGCGACCATGGAGTGGATCGACGGCAACATCGGCTCCAAGGTGACGATGAAGTACCCGGCCGTCTACCTGATGGGCGAGCACGCCAAGGGCGAGACCCTGTCCATCGCCTTCGCGGGCGAGGGGCAGCACCAGGACGCCGGCTCCAAGATGGTCCACATGGCGCCGAACACCTCCTCCAACATCGTGTCGAAGTCCGTGGCGCGTGGTGGCGGCCGTACCTCGTACCGCGGTCTGGTCGAGATCGGTGAGGGCGCCCACGGCTCGAAGTCCAACGTGCTGTGCGACGCGCTGCTCGTCGACACCATCTCCCGCTCCGACACGTACCCCTACGTGGACGTCCGCGAGGACGACGTGTCCATGGGCCACGAGGCGACCGTCTCCAAGGTCTCCGAGGACCAGCTCTTCTACCTGATGAGCCGCGGTCTGAGCGAGTTCGAGGCGATGGCGATGATCGTGCGCGGCTTCGTCGAGCCGATCGCCAAGGAGCTGCCCATGGAGTACGCCCTCGAGCTCAACCGGCTGATCGAGCTGCAAATGGAAGGCGCGGTCGGTTAAGACCGGTCTCCGTACCAGCAGCCAGCGAATTCTGACGTAGGAAAGAGAGCAGACCGACAGCCATGGCTGAGGCTCAGAACATCCCCGTGGGCTCCACCACCGCGGGCCAGATCGCGGTGGCCGCAGAGTCGACCGTCGCCACGCGCATGAGCGCGCCCCCGTCCTTCGACGTGGCGGACTTCCCGGTCCCGCACGGCCGCGAGGAGGAGTGGCGGTTCACCCCGCTGGAGCGCCTGCGCGGGCTGCACGACGGCACCGCCGTGGCGACCGGCGACGGTCTCCAGGTCACCGTAGAGGCCCCCGAGGGCGTCACCGTCGAGACCGTCGGCCGCGACGACGCCCGCCTCGGCAAGGCGGGCATGCCCGTGGACCGCGTCGCCGCCCAGGCGTACTCGGCGTTCGAGAAGGCCGGTGTGATCACCGTCCCCAAGGAGACGGTCCTCACCGAGCCGATCCGCATCGCCGTGCACGGCGAGGGCGGGGTCGCCTACGGCCACCAGGTCGTGGAGCTCAAAGCCTTCGCCGAGGCCGTCGTCGTCATCGACCACACCGGTGACGCCGTGCTCGCGGCCAACGTCGACTACATCCTGGGCGACGGCGCCAAGCTCACCGTCGTCTCCGTCCAGGACTGGGACGACAAGGCCGTGCACGTGGGCCAGCACAACGCGCTGATCGGCCGCGACGCCTCCTTCAAGTCGTTCGTGGTCACCTTCGGCGGCGACCTCGTACGTCTCCACCCGCGCGTCGCCTACGCCGGCACCGGCGGCGAGGCCGAGCTCTTCGGCCTCTACTTCACGGACGCCGGTCAGCACCAGGAGCACCGCCTGCTGGTCGACCACAACACCCCGCACTGCAAGTCGAACGTCGCCTACAAGGGCGCGCTCCAGGGCGACGAAGCGCACGCGGTGTGGATCGGCGACGTGCTGATCGAGGCCAAGGCCGAGGGCACGGACACCTACGAGATGAACCGCAACCTGGTTCTGACCGACGGCGCCCGCGTCGACTCCGTGCCGAACCTGGAGATCGAGACCGGCGAGATCGTCGGAGCCGGCCACGCCTCGGCGACCGGCCGCTTCGACGACGAGCAGCTCTTCTACCTGATGGCCCGCGGCATCCCGGCCGACGAGGCCCGTCGCCTGGTCGTGCGCGGCTTCTTCGCCGAGCTCGTCCAGCAGATCGGCGTCGACGACATCGAAGAGCGCCTCCTCGTGAAGATCGACGAGGAGCTGGAGTTCGTGTCATGACCGGGCCGACGGCTTTCGTACGCGCCTGTGGGCTGAGCGAGCTGGAGGAGGACACCCCGAAGCGGGTGGAACTCGACGGCACGCCGGTCTCGGTCGTGCAGACCGAGGGCGAGGTGTTCGCCATCCACGACATCTGCTCCCACGCGAACGTGTCGCTCTCCGAGGGCGAGGTGGAGGACTGCCAGATCGAGTGCTGGCTGCACGGGTCCTCGTTCGACCTCCGCACCGGTAAGCCGTCCGGCCTCCCCGCGACGCGCCCCGTCCCCGTATACCCCGTAAAGATCGAAGGGGACGACGTTCTCGTCTCCCTCACCCAGGAGTCCTGAGGCACCCATGGCAACGCTTGAAATCCGAGACCTGCACGTCACCGTCGAGGCCGACAACGCCACGAAGGAGATCCTCAAGGGCGTCGACCTCACCGTGAAGCAGGGCGAGACGCACGCCATCATGGGCCCCAACGGCTCGGGCAAGTCGACTCTCGCCTACTCCCTCGCGGGTCACCCGAAGTACACGATCACCCAGGGCACCGTCACCCTCGACGGCGAGGACGTCCTGGAGATGTCCGTCGACGAGCGCGCCCGCGCCGGCCTGTTCCTGGCGATGCAGTACCCGGTCGAGGTACCCGGCGTGTCCGTGTCGAACTTCCTCCGTACCTCCGCCACCGCCATCCGCGGCGAGGCCCCCAAGCTGCGCACCTGGGTGAAGGAGGTCAAGGAGGCCATGGAGCGCCTCAACATGGACCCGTCCTTCGCCGAGCGCAACGTCAACGAGGGCTTCTCCGGCGGTGAGAAGAAGCGCCACGAGATCCTTCAGCTGGAGCTGCTCAAGCCGAAGATCGCGATCCTCGACGAGACCGACTCCGGCCTGGACGTCGACGCCCTGCGCGTCGTCTCCGAGGGCGTGAACCGGGTCCGTGAGACCGGTGAGGTCGGCACCCTGCTGATCACCCACTACACGCGCATCCTGCGCTACATCAAGCCCGACCACGTCCACGTCTTCGCCAACGGCCGTATCGCCGAGTCCGGCGGAGCGGAGCTCGCGGACCAGCTCGAGGCCGAGGGCTACGACAAGTACGTGAAGGGTGGCGTATCCGCGTGACACAGCTGCCGGGCCTCCTCGACACCGAGGCGCTGCGCAAGGACTTCCCGATCCTGGACCGTGTCGTCCACGACGGCAGGAAGCTCGTGTACCTGGACAACGCGGCGACCTCGCAGACGCCGCGCCAGGTGCTCGATGTGCTCTCCGAGTACTACGAGCAGCACAACGCCAACGTCCACCGTGGCGTGCACGTCCTCGCCGAGGAGGCCACGGCGCTGTACGAGGGCGCGCGCGACAAGGTCGCGGAGTTCATCAACGCGCCCTCGCGCGACGAGGTGATCTTCACCAAGAACGCCTCCGAGTCGCTCAACCTCGTGGCCAACATGCTCGGCTGGGCCGACGAGCCCTACCGGGTGGACCACGAGACCGAGATCGTCATCACGGAGATGGAGCACCACTCCAACATCGTGCCGTGGCAGCTGCTCGCGCAGCGCACGGGCGCGAAGCTGAAGTGGTTCGGCCTCACCGACGACGGCCGGCTCGACCTGTCCAACATCGACGAGGTCATCACGGAGAAGACGAAGATCGTCTCCTTCGTGCTGGTGTCCAACATCCTGGGCACCTTCAACCCCGTCGAGGCGATAGTGCGCCGCGCGCAGGAGGTCGGCGCGCTGGTGTGCATCGACGCCTCGCAGGCGGCGCCCCACATGCCGCTGGACGTGCAGTCGCTCCAGGCCGACTTCGTGGCCTTCACCGGCCACAAGATGTGCGGCCCGACCGGCATCGGCGTGCTCTGGGGCCGCCAGGAGCTGCTGGAGGACCTGCCTCCGTTCCTGGGCGGCGGCGAGATGATCGAGACGGTGTCGATGCACTCGTCGACGTACGCTCCCGCCCCGCACAAGTTCGAGGCGGGCACGCCGCCGATCTCCCAGGCGATCGGCCTCGGCGCGGCGATCGACTACCTCAACTCGATCGGCATGGACAAGATCCTCGCCCACGAGCACGCGCTCACCGAGTACGCGGTGAAGCGGTTCGCGGAGGTGCCGGACCTCAGGATCATCGGCCCCACCACGGCCGAGGAGCGAGGCGCCGCGATCTCCTTCACGCTCGGCGACATCCACCCGCACGACGTGGGCCAGGTTCTCGACGAGCAGGGCATCGCGGTCCGGGTCGGCCACCACTGCGCCCGCCCGGTGTGCCTGCGGTACGGAATTCCTGCGACCACGCGAGCGTCGTTCTATCTGTACTCCACGCCGGCCGAGATCGACGCTCTGGTGGACGGCTTGGAGCACGTCCGGAACTTCTTCGGCTGACGGGACGGGACGAGCGACGCATGAAGCTGGATTCGATGTACCAGGAAGTCATCCTGGACCACTACAAGAACCCGCAGGGGCGGGGCTTGCGGGATGGCGACGCCGAGGTGCACCACGTGAACCCGACGTGCGGCGATGAGATCACCCTGCGCGTGAGGTACGACGGCACGAAGATCGAGGACGTCTCGTACGAGGGCCAGGGCTGTTCCATCAGCCAGGCGAGCGCGTCCGTACTGAACGAACTTCTCGTCGGCAAGGACCTCTCCGACGCGCAGAAGATCCAGGAGACCTTCCTGGAGCTGATGCAGTCCAAGGGGAAGCTGGAGCCCGACGACGCCATGGAGGAGGTTCTGGAGGACGCGGTCGCGTTCGCCGGAGTCTCCAAGTACCCCGCCCGGGTCAAGTGCGCCCTCCTGAGCTGGATGGCGTGGAAGGACGCGACGGCCCAGGCGCTGGGTGCCGACGCCGACGCCGAAAGGAAGACGGCATGAGTGACACCGTGGAGATGAAGCCGGCCTCGGAGGAAGAGGTCCGTGAGGCGCTGTACGACGTCGTCGACCCCGAGCTGGGTATCGACGTCGTCAATCTCGGCCTCATCTACGGCATCCACATCGACGACGCGAACATCGCGACGCTCGACATGACCCTGACCTCGGCGGCCTGTCCCCTGACGGACGTCATCGAGGACCAGGCCAAGTCCGCCACGGACGGCCTGGTCAGCGAGCTGCGCATCAACTGGGTGTGGATGCCGCCGTGGGGCCCGGACAAGATCACGGACGACGGCCGGGAGCAGCTTCGGGCGCTCGGCTTCAACGTCTGAGACTCCCCGTTCACGGGAAAGCGGCGGCACCTGCCGGGTGTCGCCGCTTTCGTGTGCTCAGGCCGGCCCGTTCACCAGCCGGAACGAGGAGTCCGCCAGGTACAGGGAGCTGTGTTCGTAGCGTTCGAGGCGGACGACGAAGTTCTTGTGGCGCAGGAAGTAGCCCGGGTAGTTGACCGACTCCAGCATCGTCGCGTCGGAGCCGTACGACGAGCCGCGCGGGCAGAACGTGGCGTCCTGGGCGAACAGGGCGGAGCCGTCGTGGCGTTCGGCGCGCAGGACGAAGTTGCGGTGGCGCAGGTACGTGCCGTCGTGTGTGGCGAAGGACTGACAGGAGCTGTCGGCAAGTCCCTTGACCTGCTTGAAGGTGGAGTCCTCGCGGGACTCCGAGCCACGGACCGGGTCCAGTTTCACCTGGCCGTCGCTCACATGCCAGTAGCGGTCGGGGTAGTTGACCGCGCGTATGGACCGCCAGATGGTGGTGGTGGCGGGGGGCTGGGCGGCGCCGGTCGGTGAACTCGCCCCGTGGGGAGCCGACTTGGACGGATCCGGTGCGGGCGCGGAGGTGGTGGCGTCGTGCCGGCGGGGAGTTTCGCTCGTCCCGCGTGCCGTCGACAGGCCGCTCTTGCCCTTCGGGGGTGCGGTCCCCGACGGGGTGGCGAAGGAGATCAGGCCCGGGACCGCGGAGCCCTCGGCGGCGGGTGAGGCAGCCGCCGACGTATCGTCAGAAGCCCCTTCGGACAAGGCGATCGCCGTGACACAGGCGATGACCGTCGCCACCGCGATCCCACCCGCCAGCCACAGACGGCGCGTTCCCGGCGCCCGCGAGGTGTCCGGGGCCCAGCCGTTCTCCCAGGGGGGTTGGTCCTGAGCCGGCTGGGACTTGTTTCCAGGCATGCGGTGTTCCTCCAGCGGCGTCAGGAGACGACAGCCGCGGTTACGAAGGACCGGTATGTGAACGGTGAAACACTAGTGGACCCCGTGGCCCTGGAGCACCTGTTTGGAACGAGCCGTATCCAGATCGGTTCCGGCCCGCGGGGAGTTGGGCGGCGACGGCGTCCGAAGGGCGCCCGCGCCGTGTCCGCGCCTCTGCTCCGCCCTGTGTCCCTGTGCTCTCAGCGCCGGTACGCCCCGGCCGCGATCCCCGCCAGCGACCGGATCAACGGATTCCCGTCGCCCTCGTTCCACGCCAGCAGCACCCGGCTCGGGGCCATGTCGACGACCGGTACCACCGCCAGTTCGCCGGGCATCTCGTGTCCGAGCGGGGCCATCCCGACGGTGCCGTTCCAGAGCACGGCCTGCACACACTCCTGGACGCCGCGCACCACAGGGCCTTCGCGGGGCTCGCCGCCGTTCCAGTACGCCTGCCAGAGCGGGTCCGTGTCGGCCGGGAACTGGAACCAGCGCCGGCCGGCCAGGTCGGACAGCGTCAGATGGTCGCGCTGGGCGAGCGGGTCGTCGGCGCGCAGGACGGCGCCCACCTGGTCGGCGCGCAACTCGTGCACGGTCAGCCCGGTCGCGTCGAACGGCCCCCGGGTCAGGGCGACATCGACGACACCGGCGCGCAGACCGCAGGTCGGATCGGTCAGGTCGGTCTCGCGGATCCGGACCTCCACCCCGGGGTGACGCCTGCGGTACGCGTCCGCCAGCCGTGTGGCCCCCCGATCGGTGCTGTCGCCCAGGAAGCCGACGGTGAGGGTGGTGGCGCCGGCCGCCGTCGCCACCCGTACACGCACCTGGTCGGCCCGGTCGAGCAGGGCCCGCGCCTCGTCCAGCAGTGTCGCTCCGGCCGGAGTGAGGGTGACCCCGGCGGGGGAGCGGTTCAGCAGGGGCGCTCCGACGTCGGACTCCAGTTGCCTGATCGCCCGGCTCAGCGGGGGCTGGCTCATGTGCAGCCGGGCGGCGGCCCGGCCGAAGTGGAGTTCCTCGGCGACGGCCACGAAATAGCGCAGCGTACGCAGCTCCATGACCAGCAAGGATACCCGTACGGTATCGGCACGACCGGATCGGTCTTGGACGAGCGCGGCACGCCGGCGGTGGACTTTGGGCATGACCGATCAATCAACCACCGGCGTTCTCTTGCCGGACCCCGAAGTGCGGACCGCGGACGCTCAGGAGATCGCCCCCGACCTGCTGGTCATCCCCGACCAACGGGTCCAGCTGGTGCCCAACATCGGCATCATCGGCGGCAGTCGGGCCGTACTCGTCGTGGAGACGGGCATGGGCACCGCCAACGCCGAACAGGTCCTCGCCCTCGCCTCCGAGGTGGCCAAGGGCCGCCGGCTCTACCTGACCACGACCCACTTCCACCCCGAACACGCCTTCGGCGCCCATGTCTTCGCCGGTGAGGCCACCTACCTGGTCAACCGCGCACAGGCCGACGACCTCACCACCAAGGGGCCGGGCTACCTGGAGATGTTCCGGGGCTTCGGCGGACCGGTCGCCGACCGTCTCGAAGGCGTACGGCCGCCCACCCCCGACGTGGTCTACGACGACGGCCACGACCTGGACCTCGGCGGCCGGACCGTACGGCTGCGGTCCACCGGCCGGGGGCACACGCGGGGCGACCAGGTGGTCGAAGTGCCGGACGCGGGGGTGCTGTTCACCGGGGACCTGGCCGAGACCGGGCAGTTCGCCATCTTCCCGTGGTTCCCGCCGTACGACACGGACGTCTCCGGCGTGGGCTGGCTGACGGTGCTGGACCGGCTCGCCGCGGGCGCGCCCCGGGTCGTGGTCCCCGGCCACGGCGAGCTCGGCGGTCCCCGGGTGCTCACCGACGTACGGGACTACCTGCGCGAGCTGCGTGACGAGACCTGGCGGCGGCGGGACTCCGCGATGGGCGAGGAAGAGATCGTCGCCGAGGTCCGGGCGCTGCTGATCGAGCGGCATCCGGAGTGGGCCGGCCGGGAGTGGATCGAGCGGGGTGTCGGCTGCCTGTGTGCCGAACACACCGTGAACTCCGGGCACGGAGCAGGGCATCATGGCCGGGCAGCACCGTAGATCACGGCGTGGGCCACGACTTCGGTGTAGTAGGCCACGACTTCGGTCATGAATCGACAGGAGCCCCCCGATCATGGTCCCCCGAGTTCTCCCCGTCCCGCGTGCCCGCCGCCGAGCGGGTGGGGCCGCCGTGCTGTGCGCCGCGCTCGTCATGGCCGTGGGCGGATGCACGGCTTCCGGCGGCGAGGGCGGCGAGAACGGCGAGGGCGGCACCGCGTCGGGGCGCGCCACCGCCCCCTCGACGCCGGGTGGCTCGGGGAAGGTCGTACTGCCCGAGCCGGGGGCCGCCTTCGACTACCAGATCGGTGGCGCCTACCCGCCGCCGGCCGGGGTGCGCGTGGTGTCCCGGGACCGTGCCGCGAAGCCCGCGGCGGGCCTGTACAACATCTGCTACGTCAATGCCTTCCAGGCCCAGCCGGACAGTGAGCGCTGGTGGGAGGCGCACCACCCGGACCTGCTGCTCCGGGACGACGAGGGCGCGCTCGTCGTCGACCGGGACTGGGACGAGGCCCTGCTGGACATCTCGACGGCCGCCAAGCGCGCGCGGCTCGCCGAGGTGGTGGGGGAGTGGATCGACGGCTGCGCGGCGGCCGGATTCCAGGCGATCGAGGCCGACAACCTCGATTCGAACGAGCGGTCCGACGGCCTGCTGGCCCCCGAGGACAACGTCGCCTTCGCCGAGCTGATCGCCGACCGGGCCCACACCGCCGGTCTGGCGATCGGCCAGAAGAACGCCGCCGGTCTGGCCCGCCAGGGCCGGGACGTCGGCTTCGACTTCGCGGTCGCCGAGGAGTGCGGCCAGTACGACGAGTGCGGCGCCTACGCGGGCGCCTACGACGACCGGGTCCTCGTCATCGAGTACCGCTCGGACGGCCTCGCCGCGGCGTGCGCCGAGTGGGGCGACAGGCTGTCGGTGGTCGAACGGGACCTGGACGTCGTACCGGCGGGGGACAGCGGGTACCGCCGCCGTACCTGCTGACCCGGGCGGCCCGACTCCCGGCGAAGACGCGTCAGTCGAGGACCGCGACGGCCTCGATCTCGACGAGGTGCTCGGGTACGTCCAGCGCCGCGACGCCCAGCAGCGTGGCGGGCGGTGCGGCGGTGGTCCCCAGCTTGGTGGCGGCCCGGGTCAGGCCCTCCATGAGCAGGGGCATCTTGTCCGGGGTCCAGTCGACGACGTGGACGTTGAGCTTCGCGACGTCCTCGAAGGAGGCGCCGGCGGCGGCCAGGGCGGTGCCGACATTGAGGTAGCACTGCTCGACCTGGGTGGCGAGGTCGCCCGCCCCGATCGTGGTGCCTTCCGCGTCCCAGGCGACCTGCCCGGCGACGAAGACCAGCTTCGACCCGCTCGCGATCGACACCTGCCGGTAGGCATCGATCTCCACCAGTCCGGTCGGGTTCATCAGGGTGATGGCCATGCGGTGGTCCGCCTCTCTCGACGAGCTCTGGTCCGTGCGGCTCCAGCGCTCTCTTGTGGATACCCAGGAACCGTAGGAGAGTGAGCCCTGACATGGAAGAACGCACTTTTCAGTGACTGGGGAACCTCATGGGAACCAAGCAGTCCAGCGGCCTGCTGGACGAGGCGGACGTGACGCGGGCGGACTCCCTGGCCCGGGAGATCTTCTCGGACATCGCCAACAAGTGGGCCCTGCTGATCATCGAGGCCCTGGGGGAGCGCACCCTGCGTTTCAGTGAGCTGCGCGGCGATGTGGAGGGCATCAGCCACAAGATGCTCACCCAGAACCTGCGCATGCTGGAGCGCAACGGCCTGATCGAGCGCACGGTGTATCCCACGGTGCCCCCGCGCGTCGAGTACACCCTCACCGAGCCCGGCCAGGCCCTGCGGGTGACCATCGACGGCATGTGCGACTGGACCCACCGGTACCTCGGCGCCATCGAGGAGTCGCGCCACCGCTTCGAGGCGGGGAAGCCGTAGCTCCGCCGCCGGTTCACGAACCGTTTGTGTACGGCCGTACGCATCGGTGTGTACGCTCGTACACATGGGATACCTGCTGCTCGCCGGAGCCATAGCGGCCGAGGTCGGCGCCACGACCGCCATGAAGTACAGCGACGGATTCAGCAGGCTGCTGCCGTCGCTGCTGACCGCCCTGGGCTACCTCGTCTCCTTCGCGCTGCTCGCCCAGACACTGAAGACCGTCTCCGTGGGCACGGCCTACGCGATCTGGGCCGGGGTGGGCACCGCCGCCATCGCCACCATCGGGATCGCGTTCCTGGGGGAGGGGATGACGGTCACCAAGGCGGCCGGCATCGCGTTGATCATCGTCGGCGTGGTCGTGCTGAACCTGGGCGGCGCCCACTGATGGCCCGGCGCTACGACCCTGAGCGGCGGCAGCGGATCATCGACGCCGCGATCCGGGTCGTGGGGGAGAAGGGCATCGCGGGGCTGAGCCATCGCACCGTCGCCGCCGAGGCGGACGTACCGCTCGGCTCCACGACGTACCACTTCAAGACCCTCGACGATCTGCTGGTCGCCGCGCTGCGCCAGGCGAACGAGGGCTTCGCCAAGGTCATCGCCTCGCGCGGTGGCCTGGAGGACCCGGACACCGACCTCGCGGCCGAACTGGCCGGATGGATGGGCGAGTGGCTCGCGGGCGACCGCACGGGCGTGGAACTGGAGTACGAGCTGTACCTGGCCGCCCTGCGCCGCCCCGCCCTGCGCCCCGTCGCCGCCGAATGGGCCCACGACCTCGCCGACCGCCTGTCCGACCGTACGGACCCGGTCACCGCACGGGCGCTGGTGGCGCTGATGGACGGGATCTGTCTCCAGGTGCTGCTCACGGAAACGCCGTACGACGAGGGGTACGCACGCGATGTGCTGCGCCGCGTGATCCCCTGAAGTGCCCTGCGGGACGAGGTCCCTGATCGGCCGTGAACTCTTTGCCGTCCCGCGGGGAACAGGGGGTGACACGCCCGGTACGAACGACAGGGGGATGCCTTGTGAGCGGACCACCGCCGACGACGGCAAGTGTGGCGGACGATGCCGAGGTCGTGGCCGGATCGCTGGAACAGCCCGAGCTGTTCGCCCGGCTCTACGACCGCTACGCGTCCGACATCCACCGCTACGCGGCACGGCGACTGGGGGAGACGGCCGCCGACGACATCACGGCCGACACCTTCCTGACCGCCTTCCGCATCCGCGCCCGCTACGACCGCGGCCGCCCGAGCGCCCGGCCGTGGCTCTACGGCATCGCGGCCAACCTCATCGGCAAGCACCGCCGTGCCGAGGTACGGGCGCTGCGGGCGCTGGCCCGCACGGGGCACGACCCGGTGGCCGCCTCCTGGGTGGAGGACACCGACAGCCGTGTCTCCACGCAGGGTCCGCTCGCCGACGCCCTCGCCTCCCTCTCGGCGGGCGACCGGCATGTGCTGCTCCTCGTGGCCTGGGCCGACCTCACCTACCAGGAGGTCGCCGAGGCACTGGACCTCCCGGTGGGGACGGTCCGCTCCCGGCTCAACAGAGCCCGGCGCAAGGTACGCACGGCGCTGGGCGCCGATCCGGCATTCGTGAGCGACGCGGCGGAGGTGGCGTGACCGTGGACGAGATGACCCAGGTGCGGGAACTGCGCGCCGACGCCCCCGTGGCCGACCGGGCGCGGCTGGCGCCGGGGCGTGACCGGCTGGTCGAGGCGGCCCTGACGGCGAGGCGGAGCCGGGTGACATGGGGACGACGGAGCCCGCTGATGGTCGCCGCGGTCTTCGTCGCCGTGACGGTGGTCGTCGTCACCGCGACACTGCTGGTCAACGGGCATCGGGCGGGACGCGTGAGCACGCCCGCCACGGCGCCGGGACTGGATCTGAAGGGGATGAGCGTGCCGGAGCTGCTGGAGTTCGCGGCACGGACGGTGGAAGGTCAGCCGCCGGTCGCCGAACCGCGCGCCGACCAGTGGATCTACGCCAAGGAGACCCAGGAGGGCGACGGCGACGCGGACTTCGAGCTGGAGAAGTGGCTCCGCTACGACGGTGCGAAGCTCGTCTCCTACCCCAGGCCCGGGGCGGACGACCCGGGCGAACTCGAGACGACCGAGCTGAACCTCGAAGGGCTCGGCGACGAGTACGACGACCGCTCGCCCCGCCAGCTGTACCGCTTCCTGGCGACCCTGCCGGCCGACGGCGAGGGCACGCTCAAGGCGCTGCGCGAGGAGAACGCCCTGGTCGATGACAAGAGCCTGACCCAGGCGGGCAACGACTACACCGAGATCCTGGTCCTGCTCGACGCCTACGTACAACCGCACGCGGGCCTCGCGGGCCTGTACCGCGCGCTGGCCACCCTGCCGGGCGGCGAGCTCGTCGACCACCTGGTGGAGGACGAGGCCGGCCACCGGGCCGTTGCCCTCAGGTTCCCCGTGCCGGGCCGCGAGCGGGAGAAGCACGCCGACGAATGGCTGCTCGACCCCGTGACCTTCGAGGTCGTCGGCCAGCGCAGGATCGAGGACGGCGAAGTCGTCGGCGGCAACGCGTACGTGGCGAAGGCGGTGGTGGACGAGGCGGGCCGGCGTCCCTGACACCTGACGCCGGCTGGGCCGGCCCGCGCCGTGAGGGGGAGCGCGGGTCGGTCGGCGCGGGTTGGTCGGGGGCCGGGTGCCGTGGTCCGGGCGTAGCCGACGGGACCTGGGCGCCCGTGGGCGCACCTGCCCGGCGGCTCGCACCCTGAGACGCCGCCTGGCCGAGTTCCGCCCCGGGGAGCGCGGGTCGGCGGGCGCCGGTTGGTCGGGGGTCGGGTGCCGGGTCCGGGCGTAGCCGACGGGACCTGGGCGCCCGTGGGCGCACCTGCCCGGCGGCTCGCACCCTGAGACGCCGCCTGGCCGAGTTCGCCCCGACCCGCCCCGGCCGGTTAGGTTGCCCTTATGACCGACACGACTGCTCCTCGCACCACCGGCGCCGTGGCCGCCGGCCTCGCCACGATCGCCGCTGACGGCACCGTTCTCGACACCTGGTTCCCCGCGCCCGAGCTCGTCGCCGAGCCCGGCCCGTCCGGCAGCGAGCGGCTGTCCGCCGAGAAGGCCGTCGAGCTGCTCGGCGAAGGCGCCGCCAAGGCGATCGGTCCGGACGCCCGCCGTGGCGTCGAGGTCGTAGCGGTCCGTACGGTCATCGCCTCCATCGACGACAAGCCGATCGACGCGCACGACGTCTACCTGCGCCTGCACCTGCTCTCTCACCGCCTGGTCAAGCCGCACGGCCTGAGCCTGGACGGCCAGTTCGGCTTCCTCGCCAACGTCGCCTGGACGTCGCTCGGCCCGGTCGCCGTCGACGACATCGAGAAGGTGCGCCTGAACGCCCGCGCCGAGGGCCTGCACCTCCAGGTCACCTCGATCGACAAGTTCCCGCGCATGACGGACTACGTGGCCCCCAAGGGCGTCCGCATCGCCGACGCCGACCGGGTCCGCCTCGGCGCCCACCTCGCCGAGGGCACCACGGTCATGCACGAGGGCTTCGTCAACTTCAACGCCGGCACGCTCGGCACCTCCATGGTCGAGGGCCGCATCTCCGCGGGCGTCGTCGTCGGCGACGGCTCCGACATCGGCGGCGGCGCGTCCACGATGGGCACGCTGTCCGGCGGCGGCAACGTGATCATCAGCATCGGCGAGCGCTGCCTGATCGGCGCCGAGGCGGGCGTCGGCATCGCCCTCGGCGACGAGTGCGTGGTCGAGGCGGGCCTGTACGTCACGGCGGGCACCCGCATCACGATGCCCGACGGCCAGATCGTCAAGGCCCGCGAGCTCTCCGGCGCGTCCAACATCCTCTTCCGCCGCAACTCGGTCACGGGCGCGGTGGAGGCCCGGCCGAACAACGCGGTGTGGGGTGGGCTGAACGAGGTTCTGCACAGCCACAACTGATCATCGGCGGCCGTGACCTGCGGCTGCCTTATCGATCAACGTCCTGACCTGCTGCTGAGCTGTCGGTAGCTGTCGGCGTTGGTCAGCGTTGAGCGCCCTCCCACGGCCCTAGGACGGCCCGGGAGGGCGCTCGTGCATGATCACCGCATCAGGAGTTCGATCCGCGTCCGCACCGGCTGCTGCCGACGGCTGGCGCGACGGCCGGACAGAGACGCTGGTGTACGCCTCCGTCCGGCGTCGTTGATGTCAGCTGTAGATGTCGGAAGCCTCCAGCCTGGGCCCCCTACAGACCGCGCAGCGCCTCGTACAGATCGGCGTAGGCTGCCCAACAGTCGATGCTGCCGTCGTCGTAGAGGCTGCCCATGTACCAGTCGTCATCATGAATAGGCTTCACGAGGCACAGGCTGTGGAATCGGAGAACGATCTCCGGGTGCAGGACCTCGTCAGGGGCTGCGGGGCGGGCTACCCACTTCACCGCCCGGTTTAGATCCAGGGCGACAGCCTCTTTGTCTCCGGATGCGTCACGGATCTGCTGGAGAGACCATCCAGGGGGGAGCTGTGCGTCTGCCATCCATGGATGGTCTCACCCGCCAGATGTGAAGCACCGCTTTAGGAGCGAGGTGAGGTGAGTGACGCTCTGACCTGCGAACTGTCCACATGGGCGGACCGAGGGTCGCCCACCCGCCGGCCACCGTCGTTCCCCGTGGCTCCCCGCTGGATCGGGCACGGCAGTGGCACGGGGAACTCCTAATCCGTAGCTCTATGTGGATCGGTCGCGAACGGTCGCACCGGCTACGCTGCGGCCCTCAAGGGACGCTACCGGATGGATCGATTGCTGGGGTTGCTGTACTTCGCTGCTGTACAGCAGGATCGAGTGATGTCCCGATCAGTATGCGCACACACCGCCGATCCCTGCCCTCGGTGCTTCGTCGAGGCGGTCCGTCCGGGCAGGCTGATGACTGTTGCGGGGCACGATGTGGTCGGCTACGTCTGCGATCACTGTGCGCACACGTGGTCTCGGCCGGTCGAGGATGACCTGGAGGTCTATGACGCCGTGAGGGTTGACCTCCCCGACGCCACGCTCTACGGCACCGCCTGGCAGGTGGAGGCCGATCGCGTCCAGGTACGCGGTACGGACGGTGACTGGCTGCTGTGGGTCGAACGCTGGAGAGTCATCATCTACTGAAGACTCTCCGCAGGGCTGAGCCGAAGACCTGTGAGGCCAGGGAAGGATCTTTCTCCCTGGACTCATCCTTATCAGGTCGATCACGGTAGGTCGCCGAGGTCGCATAACCCTTGTTGTGCCTCGACCGACGGTACGCAGAGGTTCAGCGGCGTTCGCTCGCGTTCGTGCCTGTTGGTGTCAGACGTAGGTGTCAGATGACCGAGTGGGGCTTGACAAGCTCGCGGTGCGAAACGCAGCCGAGCTCCGCGCGAAGGACACCCCTTCGCTAGCAACGGGAAGCCGCCACTTCCCAATACATGCCTAGTCATCCCGTTACGCCGAAGGGCACTTGCTGTTAGTCGGGTGCGTCAGACTGGTCCACGCGGCCAACGGGTCGGAGCAGCACGCCGCCACTTCCGCCGATTCCTCAACTCCGCCACATATGAACTCGTGCGGGCCGGGGTGAAGGCCAGCCTGAGGGGGGTTGCCGCATTCGCGCTCTACTGGTGGAACCACCACAACTGATCAGCACGCGCGTCAGCCCTTCCATGGCCCGAGGACGGCCGGGGAGGGCGCTCATGCGTGTGGCCGGCCCGCGGGCCACGCCCACGTACGGGTTACTCCTCGTGACCTCGCCCCGGTCCAGGCAGATGAACGGGTGGACGCAGTTTCCGATCACACGCCGAACCGACGAGATGAGGGCTGAGGGCCGATGACGGGTCGAGTGAAGAGGAACCAGCGGGGGCGGGTCGTACTGCGCCTCGTGGCCGGAGTGCTGGGGGTGGGGGCCGTGTGCTGGTTGCCGGCGGGGAGTGCGTACGCCGACGAGACCAATACGGGCTCGCACAACGGGCCGCGCATCGGGCTCGTCAACGTGGGGCAGGTGGACGACCCGATGGAGGACGTGCTGGAGCACTTCCTGCTCTTCGGCGACGGGTACAAGTGGGGCTGAGCCACCGCCGGGCGCACAGGACGGGGCCGGTGACCGCAGGGCATCCTGCGGCATCGGCCCCGGCCGCGTTTCCTGCGGGATTCTCGCGCCGGTGATCAGGCGGCGGCGGTGACCGACTCGTACGCCGCCAGCAGCGCGTCGACCGCGGCGCGGTCAGCGGGCCGCAGCGGCGGGCGGACCGGGCCCGCGGGCAGCCCGAGTTCGTTGAGTACGGCCTTGGTGGTGACCGCGCCCGGGAGGCCGGCGGCCATCATCAACTCGATGAGTGACGTGGCGAGTTGCTGGAGGTGGGCAGCGCCCGCCGTGTCTCCCGCGTCGAACGCGTCCAGTACCGCAAGCAGGTGACGGGGGATCACATTAGAGACCGTGCTGACGTACCCGGTCCCGCCCACCGCGTACAGCGCCAGATTGTGCTCGTCGCAGCCCGCGTAGTACGCCAACTCCGTGCGGGCCAGCACCTTCTGGGCGCCGAGGAAGTCGTAGGAGCAGTCCTTCACCGCGACGATCCGGGGGTGCTCGGCGAGCCGCAGCACCGTCTCCGGCTCGATGCGGGTGCCGGTGCGGCCCGGGATGTCGTAGAGCATGAGAGGCAGACCGGCCGCGTCGGCGACCTCGCGGAAGTGCGCCTCGACGGCGTCCTGCGGGGGCCTGCTGTAGTACGGCGTGACCACCAACAGACCGTCGGCGCCCGCCTTTTCGGCCGCCAGGGCCAGCTCGACGGTGTGCCGGGTGTCGGAGGTACCCACGCCCGCGACGATCGAGGCGCGGTCGCCGACCGCCTCCCGCACCGCCCGGATCAGGTCCGCCTTCTCGGCGTCCGTGGTGGTCGGCGACTCGCCCGTCGTCCCGGAGAGCACCAGACCGTCACAGCCCTCGGTCACCAGTCGGTCGGCGAGCCGCCGCGCGCCCGCGAGATCCAGGGCTCCCGTCTCGGTGAAAGGCGTGATCATGGCACACAGGGCGCGGCCGAAGGGAGCTGCGGAGGGACGGGAGGAGGGACGGGCGGAGGGACGGGAGGAGGCGGCTGGCGTCATGGGAGTAGTGTCGGCAAGGAAATCCCGTAGCTCCACTTAATTCTTCTACTACGTATTGATAAGCGATGCTGCGGAGTGGGGGAGCGGGTGGGTGTCTTTGCGGCCTCGTAGGCCCTATGTCCAAGTGGGGCGCCATGGGTCACCATGGCCGGGACGGTCAACGACCCCTGCTTGTGGGAGGCGTCATGAAGCTCGGTAAAGCACTCGCCACCGGAATGGCGGAGGAGCGCCCGCGGGAGCGCGACGAGACACTCGAACTCGCCGAGGGGATGGGGGAGATCGGGGGACTCGGGGAGATCGGGGAGATTACCGAGGCCGGCTACGGTGCCGCTGTCGCGCCCGAAGAGGTCCCGTCCGCCCGATGAGACTGCGGCTTCCCGAGGAACGCCCGACGGAGCCGCCGACCGGATTCAAGATCGCCCACCCGATGCTGTCCCAGGACGGCACCCGGGCCGGGTTCACCGGTGTGTCGCTGGGCGGCCCGCTGCCGTACGGAGTCCTGGCCGACGCGTCCTGCGTGTACGGCCTGCGGCACCGCGCGCCGAGCCGCCGCTGCGACTGCGGCTTCCACTGTGTGCACGACCGTACGACGGCCGAGGCGCTGCTGTGCACGGCCGAGCACCGGTCGGCCGTACTGCTCGAAGTCACCGTGCTGGGCCGCTACATCCGCTTCGAGCGCGGCTTCCGCTGCGCACGTCAGCGGGTACGCACAGCCACCGTCGGCCCCTGCGCCTGCGGCACCGTCGCCGCCGTCCTGACCGACGCCGGCTGGGGCCGCCCCGGCTGGCGGGCCCTCACCGCGTCCTGCGTGGGCTGTCTGCGCGGCCGTACGGCCGTCTCGCTCGCCGGGTTCGCGCGGCTGGCCGGGGAGGGGCTGCGGGTCGTCGCCGGGAAGGGGATCCTCGTGGCCGGGGTCGCCGACGAGCTCGGCGTTCCCGAACTCACTGCGGAGGCGGCGCTGTTGCAGGCCCGCCTCGACTGGTTCCAGGCCCAGCTGGCCCGGTTGGGCGAGCGCGGACCCGGCGCCGCCGGACAGGGATAGCGGGGCCCGCCCCGGGTACTCGGGGTGCTCCGAACCCGAGAGAAGGCGGAACACCGTGACCGGGACCACGGCCCACGAGCCGGCGCACGACGAGCATCACTCGGTGGGTGAACTCGTAGCGCAGGCCGGCGAACAGCTCTCCCGACTCGTACGACAGGAAGTCGCCCTCGCCAAGGAGGAACTGGCGGAGAAGGGCCGACGGGCCGGGCGCGGCGGCGGTCTGCTGGGCGCGGCGGGTGCCTTCGCGTACGCCGGGCTGCTGTTCCTGGCCGCGACCGCCACCGCCGCGCTCTCGCTGACGCTGTCCCTGTGGGCCTCGGCGCTCATCGTGACAGGGGTGCTGTTCGCCGTCGCGGGCGTGCTGGCGGCGACCGGCCGCGCCCAACTGCGCCGGGCCGCACCTCCCACGCCCGAGGAGGCTCTCGACAGTGTCAGGACGGACGTCGACGAGATCAAAGGAAGGGTGCACCGATGACGGACAGGGCAGCCGGTGACATACGCGGCGCTGCCGCGAGGGCGACCGGCGGGGCCAAGGGGCCTGCCGAGCTACGTGACCAGATCGAGCGGACACGCGGCGAACTGGGCGACACCGTGGCCGAGTTGATGAGCAAGGCCGATGTGAAGGGCCGCGCCATGGCCCGCGCCGCCGACCTGCGGGACAAGGCGGGCGCGATGACCGTGCAACTGCGCAGCAGCGCCGCGCAGGCCGGACACGTCGTGCAGGACCGGGCGACGCGCGCCGGACACGTCGTGCAGGACCGGGCGACGCGAGCGGGGCACGTGGTTCAGGACCGGGCGAGCCAGGCCGGTCACACCGTCCAGGACACGGCGACGCAGGCGGGCCACACGGTGGAGGACCGCGTACCGCGCCGAGTCCGCACCCTCGTACAGACCGGGCTGCGGCATCCGCGTCCGGTGCTGGTGGTCGGTGCGGCGGTGGGCGCGCTGGTCGCGGCCGGGCTGGTGCGGCGGCGACACGAGGGGCGCGGCTGAAGCGGCGGTGACACGAGGGGCGCGGCTGAAGCGGCGGCGCGGCTGAAGCGGCGGCGAGGTCGCCGGTATGGCGAAGCGGCGCGGGACCGATGTGCATGACCGGGCATCGGTCCCGCGCCGCTCACTTGACCTCAAGTCCGCTTGAGGCCGAAGGGTGGTGGGTGCACGCACTCGACCACCGAGCCCTGGAGGCCCCGTGTCCCGCCGCACCGACGCCCATCCCGACCTCACCCACCCCGAGACCGGCGCCCCCTTCTTCAGTACCTGGCGCGTGGGCACCCCCGAGCGGCAGCGGCAGACCGTCGAGGCGATCGGCGCCACCTGGGAACGCCGTCCATGGCCCTCCGGTGACCTGCTCGGCTACTACGTCTACGCGGGCCACGACGGCTCCACCCTCCTCCACTACTCACAGTGGCGCAGTGAGCAGGCCTACGAGTCCTTCGTGAAGGCCCACCGCCAGGAGCGCGTCGACGAGATCGACACCGCCGTTCCGGGCATCGAACGGCTCGGCCTCGGCCGGTACCGCCCCTACCGCAGCGCGCGCCGGCCGGACGACACCCGCGTCCCCGGCTGCATCGTGATCGTCGACATCGAGTTCGAGGGCCACGACCCCGACCGGCAGCGCGCCTGGGTGGACGCCGTACTCGAAGCACTGGCGGCCGAACCCGACCCCCACCCGGGCGGCATCTCGGGCCACTTCCACCTGAGCACCGACGGCACCAGGGTCCTCAACTACGCCGAGTGGGAGACCGCCCAGGCCCACATCGACGCGCTCACCGCCCCGGGCGACGGCATCGGCTCGGCGACGGAGTCGTGGCGTCGCGTGCAGACCTGGCCGGGACTCAAGAGCAGCACGGTCAACCGGTAGAGTACGCCCTCGGGCTGATTCCCGGTGAGCCCGGTCGCCGGTAGGGCACAGAGCCTTCTCCTGCGCCGAGCACACCGACCACGAGGAACACACCGGCCACACCCACACCGAACACACCGAACACTCGAACTTCCTGGACAAAAAAAGTTTTCGGTGAGACGGTGGTTCCATGTTGGACGTCACCGTGATCGAGGACCCCGAGGCCGCAGCCGTCTCCCTGGACCCCACAAGGGCCCGGCTGCTCGCCGAGCTGGCGGTCGGCCCCGCGTCGGCCGCCATGCTGGCCGGCAAGGTCGGGCTGCCCAGGCAGAAGGTGAACTACCACCTCAAGGCGCTGGAGCGGCACGGCCTGGTCGAGCTGGCCGGAGAGCGTCGTAAGGGCAACGTCACCGAGCGGCTGATGCGGGCGACCGCCGCGTCGTACGTGATCTCCCCCCTCGCGCTCGCCTCCGTGCAGCCGGACCCGGACCGCTTCCGCGACCAGCTCTCGGCGCGCTGGCTGCTCGCCCTCGGCGCCCGCCTCGTGCGGGACGTCGGTTCGCTGATCACCGGCGCGACCAAGGCGCGCAAACGGCTGGCGACCTTCGCGCTGGACGGCGAGGTCCGCTTCGCCTCCGCCGCCGAACGAGCAGCGTTCATCGAGGAGTTGACGGCCGGCGTGAGCGCGCTGATCCGCAAGTACGACGCGCCCGGCGCCGACGGCGGCCGGGATCACCGGATCGTCGTCGCCGTCCATCCCACGGTGAAGCCCACGGCCGAGGCGGCGGCCGAGTCCTTGCCCGAGGTCACGGCGGAACCCGCCGTCGAGGCACGGCCCCGTCCCGAGCCCACCCCCGAACCGAACCAGTAGCACCGCACCCAGGAGTCCAGGAGCCCACCATGTCCAAGGAATTCGAGATCGCCCGCGAGTTCGAGGTCGATGCCACACCCGAGGAGGTGTGGGAGGCCGTGACCGCCGGCACCGGCGGCTGGCTGTGGCCGATGGAGGCGCCCGAGCCCCGGGAGGGCGGCCAGGGCCCCTTCGGGTCGACCGTGACCGCGTGGGACCCGCCGCATCACTACACCAACCGCGTCGAGGACGTGGAGGGCATCTCCGAGCAGACCCTCAACCAGCTCGACTACACCATCGAGCCCCGCGACGAGGGCCGTCGCGCCTGGGTGCGGTACGTGCACAGCGGGATCTTCGTCGACGACTGGGACAACCAGTACGACGGCGCCAGCCGGCACACCGACTTCTACCTGCACACCCTGCGCCAGTACCTCACCCGCTTCCGGGGCCGCCCGGTCACCGGCTTCGCCACCTTCGACGGGCCCGAGGCCTCCAAGGCGTCCGACGCGCTGGTCACCGTGGGCCGCGCGCTCGGTCTGGCCGACGACACCGCCGAGGGCGCGCGGGTGCAGGTGCGCGGCCCCGGGAGCAAGGTCCTCGACGCCGTGGTCGACTTCCGCAGCCCCTACTTCCTCGGGCTGCGCACGGACGACGCGCTCATCCGCTTCTTCGGCCGCAATCACTGGGGCTACATGGTCGGCATGTCCGTGCACGACTTCGCGCCGGACGCGGACGCCGAGGCGGACGAGGAGATGTGGAAGGGCTGGCTGAAGGGTGTGTTCAGCCAGCCCTGAGACCACCGGAGGTTACGGGCGGAAGCGCAGCACCTGCGGGTCGTGGTCGGAGATCTGGTCGTTGAACTCCGAGTTGATGTGCACGCTGTCGTACTCGAAGTCGCAGGAGCGCCGGATCGACGGGCTGACCAGGATCTGGTCCAGCGTCTGGGCGTTGCCCTGATAGACGTAGGAGTAACGCTCGCTCCGCGGCAGCGACTTGATCGCCGACCACAGCTCGCCACGGCCTTCGAGGATGTCCACGGTGTCGGAGAACTCGAAGTCGTTGATGTCGCCGAGGGCGATGACGTCCGCGTTCTTCTGCGTGTCGAGGATGTCCTTGACGAAGGAGTGGATCGCCGTGGCCTGCGCGTGGCGCTGGGTCTCCGAGCTACGGGTCGGCGGCTGGTACTGCGCGGTCAGACCCTGGTCGCCACCCTTGGAGTTGAGGTGGTTGGCGATCACGAAGACGGTCTCGCCGCGGAAGACGAACTCGCCGACCAGCGGCTTGCGGCTGTTGGTGAAGGCCGCGTTCGCCGGGTCGATCCGGCCCGGGGAGACCGTCAGGGCGGCCTTGCCGCGCACCTTCGTCACCCCGGCGGCGGTGGTGGCGTCGCCGCCCGCACGGTCGGTGAAGGAGACCCGCTCCGGGTTGAACAGGAAGACCTGGCGGATGTTGCCGCCGGGCTCGCCGCCGTCGGCGTTGTTGACCGGGTCGACGGAGCGCCAGTCGTACTTGGGGCCGCCCGCCGCGACGATCGCGTCGGTCAGCTTGGCCAGCGTCTGATCGGCGGCGACCGTGCCGTCGTTGGTCGCGCTGTTGTTGTCCTGGATCTCCTCCAGGGACACGATGTCGGGCGACTGGAGGTTGTTCACGATCGCGGAGGCGTGCTCCTCGAACGTGGCGTCGGACGGGTCGAGGTTCTCCACGTTGTACGTGGCGACCGCGAGCTCGCGGCGCGACTGCCGGTGCGTGGTCTCCTTCTCCAGACCGGCGCTCTTCAGGGTGCCGAGCTGGTTGGCGACCAGGGTGTAGCCGCCGAACTGGTTGTAGTCCAAGGGCCCGGCCGTGGCGCCCTTGAGGACGTCACCGACGTTCGCGGCCGGGAAGTCGGCGACCTTGCCCAGGGACTGGATCTGGAGCCGACCGGTGTTCTGGGAGTCGTAGGAGCCGTAGACCGTGCCGCCGCGGCGGTTGCGGTGCTCCCACGGCTTCACCGTGACCCAGAGCTCGGTGTACGGGTCGGTGGCGCCGACCACACGGGTGTCGGCGACCTGGACGTTCTCGCCCTCCAGGGACTCGTAGTAGTCCAGGGCGTACTTCTCGGGCCGCAGCGTCAGGCCGTTGACCGAGCCGCTCGCGGCGGTGTCGCCCTCCGGGCTGTAGGCGGCCGGCACCGAACGGGCGTCGATGACCTTGGCGGCCGGGACGGCGTTGCCGCTGGACACCACGGTGATCACCGGCTTGGTGATCTCGGTCAGCGACTGGTTGCCGGAGGAGGCACCGCCCGGGACGTACTCGGAGACCGTGCCCGAGACCAGGACCGAGTCGCCGACGGCGACCTTCGGGATGGAGCTGGTGAAGACGAAGACGCCCTCGCTGGTGGCCGGGTCGGCGTCGGGGCTCGGGTCCTGGATCCAGAAGCCTCTGGACGAACCGTAGGTGCGTACGCCGGTGACGATCCCGGCCACGTCCGCGACCTGCTTGCCGGCGTACGGGGATATTCGGGTGCTGCCCTGGACGTCATGGATGCGCACGGAGTCGGCGTGCGCGGGCGCCGTGAGAACGACGGTGGACGCCGCGGAACAGACGGCGGCGACGGTGAGCGCGGCGAGACGCGCGGACTTCTTGCTCGGCAACGGGATCCCTCCGGGGACATACGTGGGTGCCGGGACGAGAGCGAACGTGAGTGGTGCGTGGAACGTGAGGTCACGGCCGGTGGGGCGGCAACGCGCGTAGAAAGTCCAGTGAACAAATGTCCGCCAAGTTTCTACGCGCGTAATCTCGTGCCTGGTCAGGCCAGTTGTCAAGGTTTCGGCCATGTACGCCCCCTGACGGGGAGATGAACCGGGCGGCATGGGTGGAAATCCGTCTAGGCTGACGGCTGAGCCGTGAAGTGTGCGGCCAGGGCCGTGTCGTGTACGGCCATGCAGAGCGCCCTAGGAGAACCATCCGATGTCAGACAGCTCCCCCCTGCCACCGGTACGGCTGCACCCCGAAGCGGAGCTGGCGCGGGACGCGCTGGCCACGCCCCTGCTCTCCCGTGCCGCGCGGCTGGCCCGCTGGGCCGGGCCCGACACCCGGGTCGACGCCGGCGGAGAGCTCGTCGACGAGCAGTTGCCCGCGGCCGCGGAACTGCTCGGGCTCAGCGGGGACGACGCCGCCGCCTACGCCGGTGAGGCCTGGCGGGTGGCCGTGGACACCGGGCTGGTCGAGGTCGTCGACGAGGAGGCGGGCACCGTGACGGCCGGCGCGGACCTCGCGCTGCTGACCGGCGGCTCGCCGCACGACGTGCTCGCGGTGTGGCTGGGCGCGCTGGAGACGGTGCTCGCCGACGCGAGCGTGCCCGACCTCGACGACCTGGTCGAGGCCATGGGCGAGGGCGGCGAGGTCGACCTCTCCGAGCTGGACTGGGACCCGGAGGCCGAGGCGGAGTTCCTCGACGGCGTGCTCGGCAACCTGTATCTGCTGACGGTCAGTGAGGACGGCCCCGGCGAGGGACCTGTGCCGCTGCCGGCCCTCGCCGCTTCGATGATCGTGCCCAGCGACATGGGCGAGCCCACGAACGACGTGCTGGAGCAGGTCTCCGACGCGATGATGCGGCTGGACGACCAGTTCCGGGTGCTGGAGCCGGTCGGCCTGGTGGAGTACCAGCCGGTCGACGAGGCGTTGATGGCGGACGCCGAGAGTGCCGTGGAGGAACAGGCGGCGAGCGACGACGACACCGACGTGTCGCGCTACGGCATGGTGCGGCTCACCCCGCTCGGACGGTACGGGATGCGGGCGCGGCTGCTGGAGGCCGGGTTCGAGGCGCCCGCCGTCGGAGAGCTCAGCGACAAGGGCGCCGACGCGCTCCTCGACGGCACCGCCGCCTTCCCGCAGGCCGCCGCGCGGACGGAGACCGAGCAGTGGCTGACCCGACGCGAACCCCTCCCCGCCGCACGGGAGTTGCTCGCGGCGGCACGGGGCGCGGACGCCGGGGCGCCGCTGCGCCGGCTGCGCTGCCAGCAGGCACTGTCCCTGCTGGGCGCCGAGGCCGAGCCGGCCCTGCGGGAGGTTCTCGACGATCCGGAGCTCGGCGGGCTGGCCCGGGTATGGCTGTCCGAGGCGGGGTTCGGTGACGTTCCCGCGCCGTCCCAGGACCTGGTGTTCTGGCTGACCGTCGACACGGTCGCCGCGCAGCTGGCCGCCGAGGGGAACTCGGACGAGCTGCGGGCGCTGGTCGAGGGACTCGCCGCGCAGCACAGCGGGTTCTTCGCGGCGGCGTGGCGGGTGGACCATCCGGCCACGGCGGATGTGCTGGAGGCGATGGGGCGGCTGCATCCGGACAAGAAGGTCGCGAAGGAAGCACGCAAGGCGGCGTTCAAGGCGCGGTCGCAGCACGGGGGTTGACGCCGGGTGGCGGCCCCTGAGAGGTAGGACCGGTCGCGCCCTCGCGGGCGCGGCCGCATACGGCCACAGTCCCGCGCCCCTTGGGACGTTGTTCAACCGGCGTTAACGCGTGAGCGGGAATGTGGCGCCGATCGAAGTCCGCCACCCTCCACGGCACTCACTGTCACAGGGAGACACCATGTCGCTCACCCGCAGGGACTTCGCCAGAACATCCGCGGTCACCGGCGTCGCGCTGGCCGGCAGCGCCGGCGTCCTCGCCACCGCCCCGAACGCGCTCGCGTCCACCGAGTCCGAGGCCGAAGCCGATGCCGCGAGCGAGCGGTCCGCGGACGCCCACCACTGCGGCGGCGTCGGGTACGGACCGCTGATCGCGGACCCCGAGGGTCTCCTCGCGCTGCCCGCGGGCTTCAAGTACCGCGTCATCACCTACAGCGGCAGGACCAAGCTGGAGTCGGGCGAGTTCACCCCCTCCAACCACGACGGCACCGCCGCCTTCGACGGCCCGCGCGGCACCACCCTGCTGGTCAACAACCACGAGCTCGGCGGACCCCGCGCCCAGTGGCCCCACCCCGTGCCGCTGACCGAGGGCCTCGTCTACGACCCGGCGGCGTCCGGCGGCTGCACCGTCGTCGAGGTGCGCCCCGACGGCCGTGTCGCCGAATGGGTCGGCATCGCGGGCACCGCCACCAACTGCGCCGGCGGCAGCACCCCCTGGGACACCTGGCTCACCTGCGAGGAGACCGAGGACAAGGCCGGCGCCAACGGCATGACCAAGGACCACGGCTACGTCTTCGAGGTCGACCCCGCCGACCGCCGGGCCAACAAGGACCCCAAGCCCATCAAGGCGTTCGGCCGCTACGCCCACGAGGCCGTCGTCATCGACCCCAAGCGCGGCCACGCCTACCTCACCGAGGACGCCTCCAACCCCAACGGACTGCTCTTCCGCTGGACCCCGCCCGAGCACTTCCGGCACGGCCGCGGCAAGCTGCGCACCCTCGCCGACGACGCGGGCAGGCTCCAGGCGTTCCAGTGCTTCGACTCCGGCGGCAAGTTCGTCGACGACCTCTCCCGTGCCACGAAGATCGGCACCGTGTACGGCGTCGACTGGGTCGACGTGCCCGACCGGGACGCGAAGACGACGGCCGTGCGCAAGCAGTTCACCACCGGCCAGGTCACCCGCGCCCGCAAGCTCGAAGGCATGTGGTGGGGTGACGGCGGCGTGTACATCGTCTCCTCCTACGCCCGCGCGGAGAGCCCTGGGCAGCCGCACGACGGCTCGGTCTGGTTCTACGACCCCAAGCGCCGCACCCTGACCCTGAAGGTCCTGCTCGGCGTCAACCCCGACCCGTCCAAGGACGGCGCCTTCGACGGCCCCGACAACATCACCGTCTCCCCGTACGGCGGCCTGGTCATCGCCGAGGACGGCGAGGGGGTCCAGCACCTGTTCGGCGCCACCGACAGCGGCCGTACCTACCCGATCGCCCGCAACGAGCTGAACATCGGCACCGAGGAGGAGCCCGAGTACAGCGAGTTCACCGGCGTCACCTTCTCCTGCGACGGCCGGACCCTCTACGCCAACATCCAGACCCCCGGCATCATGCTCGCCATCACGGGGCCCTGGAAGCGGCAGCGGCGGTAATCCACCGACGGGTGCGTTTAATTCGTTCGCCCGGCCGGAGCTGTGCCTCCTACAGTGAGATCACAACGTCACGCACCTCCCGGTGCGATGGCAGCGGCTACTTCTTTGCAAGAGAATCCCACGCCGCCGCCGACTTGATCTCGGGAGGCGCAGCTCATGGTGGGTGCCCGGTGCGCAGGCAACGGTTACTTCATTGGATCTGAGGGTTGCGGGTTCGAATCCCGTCATCGACTTCGGGTCGGTGTAGCTCAATTGGGTAGAGCATCGGGCTAAAGTCCGTCGCCGACTTCTGATCTCGGGCATCCATCTTTTGCTGTGCCTTCCTCCGGAACACGATTGAATTCGGGGGGAATTCACCATGGCGCGATTCAACACGCGCGCCGCGAAGGCGCGACCGACCTCGCGGGTCACCTCGACGGGGCGGGTACTGCGTACGTACGAGGGCGGCCGCGGCCGTGAGCGCGACGCGCGCTCCGAGCTCTTCCTGCTGGCGGTCTCCCACTTCGTCACTCAGCAGGCCTTCTACGAGACCGGCGCCGACCGCGACGACCGGTTCGCACGGCTCGTGCGCGAACTGGCCGTCACCGACCCCGAGTGGACGGCCGGCCTGCTCGGCTGGCTGCGCGGCGAGGGCAACCTGCGCACCGCCTCGATCGTGGGCGCCGCCGAGTACGTCAAGGCACGTCTGGACGCCCGGGCCACCGACGGCCCGTCGAACCGTCAGGTCATCGCCTCCGTCCTCCAGCGGCCCGACGAGCCCGGCGAACTGCTCGCGTACTGGACGGCGCTGTACGGCCGTAACGTCCCCAAGCCCGTCAAGCGCGGCATCGCCGACGCCGTACGGCGTCTCTACAGCGGCAAGTCGCTGCTGAAGTACGACACCGCGTCCAGGGGCTACCGCTTCGGCGACATCCTCAACCTGGTGCACGCGGCCCCGGACGCCGACAAGCCGTGGCAGGGCGAGCTGTTCCGGTACGCCCTCGACCGCCGGCACAACCCGGACACCGCGCTGCCGCCCGCCTCGGACCGCACCCTGGTCGCGCACCGCGAGCTGATGGCGCTGCCCGTCGAGGAGCGGCGTGCGGTGGTCGTGTCGGACGGTGGGGCCGAGCGGCTCGCGGCGGCCGGGATGACCTGGGAGGCGCTGGCGGGCTGGCTTCAGGGGCCGATGGACAAGGAGGCCTGGGAGGCCGTGATTCCGTCGATGGGTGCCATGGCGCTCGTACGGAACCTGCGGAACTTCGACGAGGCCGGCGTCCGCGACGAGGTGGCGGTCCAGGTCGCCGCACGGATCAGCGACCCGGCGCAGGTCGCACGGTCGCGGCAGTTCCCCTTCCGGTATCTCGCCGCCTACCGGCACGCGCCGTCGCTGCGCTGGGCGTACCCGCTGGAGCAGGCGCTCGGCCACTCGCTGGCCAACGTGCCCGCGCTGCCCGGCCGCACGCTGGTGCTCGTCGACCGCTCGGGCTCGATGTTCTGGTCGCGGCTGTCGGACCGCTCGGAGCTCAACCGGGCCGACGCGGCGGCGATCTTCGGCACGGCGCTCGCGCTGCGGGCGGCGGACGCGGATCTCGTCGAGTTCGGTACCGCCAGCAACGCGATCCCGTTCCACGAGGGCGAGTCGGTGCTGAAGGTGCTGGACCGGTTCGGGGACCTCGGCGGCACCGACACCACCGAGGCCGTGCGCCGGCACTACCGGAAGCACGACCGGGTGCTGATCGTCACCGACGAGCAGTACGCGCCCAGCCGGCACGGCGACCCGACCGAGCAGGTCCCGGCCCATGTGCCGGTCTACACCTGGAACCTCGCCGGGTACCTGGCGGGCCACGGTCCGTCGGGGTCGGGCAACCGGCACACCTTCGGTGGCCTTTCCGACGCGGCTTTCCGGATGGTTCCGCTGCTGGAGGCCGCCCGGGACGCCGACTGGCCCTGGGTGGCCTGAAGGGAGAGCGGCCCGCACCACGTGGGGAGTGCGGGCCGCTCTCTTGTCGCCCAGCACGCTGACATCTAACATTTCAGTTCATGGAGGCGATCCGACCCGTGGCCCGGACCCTGCTCAGGGACCAGGCCTACACGGCGATCCGGGACGCCATCGTGGCCGGGGAGATTGAGCCCGGCGCGGTGGTGCGGGACGCCGAGTTCGCCGAGCGGCTGGGGCTGTCCCGGGCGCCGGTGCGCGAGGCGTTCTCGCGGCTCGTGGACGACGGGCTGCTGGAGAGCAAGCCGCAGAGCTACACCCGGGTGACGCCGGTCGTGGCCGCCGACGTACGGGACGCGGCAGCCGTCGTCGGCTCCCTGCACGAACTGGTGACGCGGGTCGCCGTGCCCCGGCTGACGGCAGGGGACCTGGAGGCCATGCGCGCCGCCAACGGCCGCTTCGCCGGTGCCGTCGCGGCCGGCGAGGTGGACCTCGCCCTGCGGGCCGACGACGAACTGCACGACGTCCTGGTCCGGGTGAGCGGCAACCGCGCGGCCGCCGCCACCGTCGCCCGCTACACCCCGCTCATCCGCCGCCTGGAGCGCAGGCGCTTCGGCGAGGGCGGGAGCTGCCGTTCGGCCGGACTGCACGAGCGGTTGATCGAGGCGTGCGCCGCCGGTGACGTGGCCGCGGCGGTCCGCGTCACGGCGGAGATCTGGCGCACCCTCGCCGACCTGGCCGACTCCTGGTGACGCCCTTGCCTTCTGGAGGCGCCTGATGTCCCTGTCCTCGTACGCCCGCTACCCCCTCCTCTTCGGCCCGTCACCGGTCCATCCCCTGGAGCGCCTCACCGACCACCTCGGCGGGGCCTCCCTGTGGGCCAAGCGCGAGGACTGCAACTCCGGTATCGCCTACGGCGGCAACAAGACCCGCAAGCTGGAGTACCTGGTCGCCGACGCGCTCGCGAAGGGCTGCGACACGCTCGTCTCGATCGGCGGGGTGCAGTCCAACCACACCCGGCAGGTCGCGGCCGTCGCCGCCCGCGCCGGGCTCAAGTGCGTGCTGGTCCAGGAGAGTTGGGTCGACTGGCCCGACTCCGTGTACGACAAGGTCGGCAACATCCTCGTCAGCCGGCTCGCCGGAGCCGATGTGCGGCTGGTGCGGGCCGGGTTCGGGATCGGCTTCAAGGAGAGCTGGGAGCAGGCGCTGCGCGAGGTGGAGGAGCAGGGCGGAAAGCCCTACGCCATCCCGGCCGGCGCCTCCGACCATCCGCTCGGCGGGCTGGGCTTCGCCGGCTGGGCGTACGAAGTCGCCGAGCAGGAGCGCGAGTCGGGTGTCTTCTTCGACACGGTGGTCGTCTGCTCGGTGACCGGCTCCCCCCAGGCGGGCATGGTCGCCGGCTTCGCCGCCCTGGAGGAGGCGGGCGCCCGCCCGCGCCGGGTCCTCGGCGTCGACGCCTCGGCGAATCCCGTCCGCACCCGCGAGCAGATCGCCCGGATCGCCCACGCCACCGGCCGGCTCATCGGCGTCGAGCGCGAACTGACCGAGGCCGACGTCGAACTCGACGAGCGCTATCACGCGGGCACCTACGGCATCCCGGACGAGACCACCCTGGAGGCGATGCGGCTCGCGGCCAGGACCGAGGGGATGGTCACGGATCCGGTGTACGAGGGCAAGTCGATGGCCGGGATGATCGATCTGGTCCGGCGCGGGGAGATCGGGCGGGACTCGACCGTGCTGTACGCCCACCTCGGCGGTCAGCCGGCGCTGAACGCCTACAGCGCGCTGTTCTAGGCCGTCGGTCACGGACGGCGAGGTGGCGCCCGGGGCCCGTCCTGGTACCGGGACCTGCCCCGGCTGCCACCTGGCCGGATACAGTGCTCAGCGTGTTGGCGGACGAACAGCAGCGGGAGCCGGGTGTCGACCGGGCCGACGACCCCCGTCGCCGGGCCACGATCCACGACGTCGCCAAACTGGCCGGAGTGTCACGTCAGACGGTCTCCCGTGCGGTGAACGACAAGGGTGAGATCGACCCGGCGACCAAGCAGCGGGTCCTGGAGGCGGCCCGTCTGCTCGACTACCGGCCCAGCCGGTTCGCGCGCGGGCTCGTGCGGAAGGGGACCGTCACGGCCGGGCTGGTGATCCCGGATCTGATGAACCCCTTCTTCCCCGAGGTGGCCGCGGGAGTGCTGGAGGCCGCCGAGCAGCGCGGCTGGCAGGTGGTCGTCTGGGACTCGCGGACCGACGAGGCGCGTGAGCGGGAGGCGCTCGACGTGCTCTCCCACCAGGCGGACGCGGTCGTGGGCTACTTCAGGAACGCGGAGGACGTGCTGGCCCGGCACCTCGGAGGCGTGCCGCTGGTGCTGCTGGAACGCGGCCCGGAACGGACGCGGTTCGCGGCCGTGGGCATCGACGCGGCGGCCGGCCTGCAACAGGGCATGGCCCATCTGGTCCGTGCGGGGCATCGCCGTATCGGCATGCTGGACGGCTTCCACGGGCCCGCCCCGAGGAGGCACGCCTTCCTCGCGGAGGCCCGGCGACACGGTCTGCCGGTGGACGAGGGCTGGGTCACCATGTGCCCCGAGCACAGTGTGGCGGGCGGTGAGGAGGGCATGGAGCGGCTGCTGGACGCGCGGCCCGAGATCACCGCGGTGTTCGGCTTCAACGATCTGATCGCGGTCGGCGCGATGCGCGCGGCCGGGCGCCGTGGCCGCAGGGTCCCGGACGACCTGGCCGTGCTGGGCTTCGACGGGCTGTCGCTGGGCGAGCTGGTCCAGCCGGCCCTCACCACGCTGCACATCGACAAGCGGAAGCTGGGCCGGCTGGCCGTGGAGCAGGTGGCGCGGTTGCGGGCGGGGGAGGATCCGATCGGCGGCGCCGAGGCCTGGGTGGTGCCGGAGCTGGTGGTACGGGCGTCCGCTTGACGCACGGCCGGGGCGCCCCCTGCCGCCGGGGGCGCCCTGGACGTCGTACTGCTGCCTAGAGTGCCTGGGCGGCCGGCTTCACCATCCCTCGCACCGTGCGGGACTTCACGAAGTCGCCCATCGCCGTCATCTCCCACTCACCGGAGAACTGCTTGATCAGCTTGGCCATCATCACGCCCGTCTGCGGCTCGGCGCTGGTGAGGTCGAAGCGGACGAGTTCCTCGCCGGTGGTGGCGTCGAGGAGGCGGCAGTAGGCCTTGGCGACCTCGGTGAACTTCTGGCCGGAGAAGGAGTTGACGGTGAAGACCAGGCCGGTGACCTCCTGCGGCAGGCGCCCCAGGTCGACGGTGATGACCTCGTCGTCTCCGCCGCCCTCGCCGGTGAGGTTGTCGCCGGAGTGGCGGATGGCGCCCTGCACGATCTGGAGCTTGCCGAAGTAGCAGCTGTCGATGTGGTTGCGCTGCGGTCCGTAGGCGATGACCGAGGCGTCCAGGTCGATGTCCTTGCCGCGGTACGCCGGCTCCCAGCCGAGGCCCATCTTGACCTGGGAGAGCAGCGGGCGGCCGCCCTTCACCAGGGAGACGGTCTGGTTCTTCTGGAGGCTGACGCGGCCCTTGTCGAGGTTGATCTTTCCGGCGCCGGGGGCGGGGGCCGGCGGCGCCGGCGGGGCCGGGGGTGCGGCCGGCGCCTGGGGCGCCGGGGGAGTGGACATGGGCGGGGCCGGCGGGGCGACCGGGGGCTGCATGGTGGGCTGCGGCGGGGCCACGGGGGCGGCCGGGGCGGGTTCCTCGACCGTGACGCCGAAGTCGGTGGCGATGCCGGCCAGGCCGTTGGAGTAGCCCTGGCCGACCGCGCGGGCCTTCCAGGCGCCGTTGCGCTGGTAGACCTCGACGATCACCAGGGCGGTCTCGGTGCCCAGCTGCGGGGGTGTGAAGGTGGCGAGGACGCTGTTGTCGTCCGCGTTGCGGATGGTGGCCGTCGGTTCGATGCCCTGGAAGGTCTGGCCGGCGGCGTCCGGGCTTGCGGTGACGACGATCTTCTCGATGCCGGGGGGTACGGCCGAGGTGTCGACGGTGATCGCGTCGGGGGCGGTGCCGCCGCCCGAGCGGTACGTCACGCCCGGGCCGGCCGGCTGGTTGTAGAAGATGAAGTCGTCGTCCGAGCGCACCTTGCCGTCGGCGGTGAGCAGCAGGCCCGATACGTCGAGCCGCACCGGTGCGGCGACGTCCACCGTCACGCGCGCGGCGGAAAGAGGGATGTTCGAGCCGGGGGTCATAGCTGTCATGCCCCGTGAACGAGCGGGGTCGCTTTACCGTTCCCTTACCCGGGGCCGTTCGGCTCAGCGGCGGTTTCGCGGGTGGTTACGGGCCGTGCGCTCGTTGCCCCGCTTGTAGTTCCCGGTCCAGCGGGCCATGACGAGCTGAGGGTCGGAGGACGCCTCGACCTCGGCGAGGAACTGGCCGGAGCGGGGCGCGTGGAGCGTGGTGGCGGGGCGGCCGTGGTGCGTGATCCGCACGGTGTCGTCGGCGTGTTCCTCGTAGCGGAATCCCTGGGGGCGCGGCATGCCCGGATCGTACGGGCGCGGGGCCCGCGCCCCCAACGGATTTTTCCGCGGCTACGGCACCACCACGATCTTGCGGCCCACCCCCGACGCGAACTGCTCCAGCGCCTGCGGGTACCGCTCCAGCGGGATCCGGTCGCTGATGAAGATCTCCGGGTCGAGGACACCGTTCGCGAACAGCTCCGCCGCGCGCTCGAAGCTGTGCAGGACGGCCATCGAACCCGTGATGGTGATCTCCTGGTTGTAGATGCGGTACGGGTCGATCGTCACCCGCGTCGCGTAGTCCGCCACCCCGAACTGCAAGAACGTGCCCGCCTTCGCCACCCGGTCCAGGCCGTCCTGGATCGCCGCCGCGTTGCCCGTGGCGTCGACGACGAGGTCCCACCCCTGCGGCCGGTCCAGCTCGTCCGGGTTCGCCGCCGACGCCGAGACGCCGAGGCGGCGGGCCGTCTCCAGGCGCTGCGGGTTGACGTCCACGATATCGACGCTCGCCGCGCCGGTCCGTTTCGCCAGTTCCAGCATCATCAGGCCCATCGTGCCGGAGCCGTAGATCAGCACATGTGCGCCGAGACGGGACTGAAGGACGTCGTAGCCGCGCACCGCGCAGGACAGCGGCTCCACCAGCGCGGCGTCCTGCGTGCGGACGTGCTCGGGCAGCTTCACGCAGTTCGCCACCGGGGCCACCGCGTACTGCGCCGCGCCGCCGGCCGTCGTCACACCGATCGCCGCCCAGCGTTCGCAGAGGTTGTTGTGGCCGGTACGGCAGTAACGGCACTCGTAGCAGTACAGGGACGGGTCCACCGCGACCCGGTCGCCCACCGACACCTCCGTGACCTGGGTGCCGACCCCGACCACCGAACCGGCGAACTCGTGCCCGGGCACGATCGGCAGCTTCGGCGCGAACTCGCCCTGGAGGATGTGCAGATCGGTTCCGCACAGGCCGCAGGCGGCGACCTCGACCACGACCTCGCGCGGTCCCGGCGTCGGGTCGGGGACCTCGGCGACGACGGCCTTGCCCACGGACTCGATGACGGCGGCCTTCATTTCACGGCTCCCAACGACAGGCCCTGGACCAGCTTGTCCTGGGCGGCGAACCCCGCGGCGAGCACCGGCAGGGAGATGACGAGCGACGCGGCACACACCTTGGCCAGGAACAGGCCCTGGCTGGTGATGAAGCCGGTCAGGAAGACGGGGGCGGTCTCCGCGACCACGCCGGTCAGCACCCGGGCGAACAGCAGCTCGTTCCAGCTGAAGATGAAGCAGATCAGGGCTGTCGCGGCGATGCCCGGCAGCGAGATGGGGGCCACGATGCGCGTGAGGATCGTCGGAAGCCTCGCGCCGTCCACCCGCGCCGCCTCGATCACCGCGACCGGGATCTCGGCCAGGAAGGACTGCATCATCCACACCGCGATCGGCAGATTCATGGAGGTGTAGAGGATGACCAGCAGCCATATGTTGTCGAGCATGTCCGTGTTCTTCGCGAACAGGTACAGCGGCAACAGGCCCGCCACGGCCGGCAGCATCTTGGTCGACAGGAAGAAGAACAGGACGTCCGTCCACTTCTTCACCGGACGGATCGACAGCGCGTACGCCGCCGGCAGGGCGAGGACCAGGACGAACAGCGTCGAAGCGACCGACGCCACGGTGGAGTTGATCAGCGCGGGCCAGGGGCTCGCGCCACCGCCCGCCCCGAAGAACTCGCGGTAGCCGTCCAGCGTCAGCGACGCGGCGAAGGACGGCGGGTTGGTCGCCGCGTCCGCCTCGCTGTGCAGGGATGTCAGGGCCATCCACGCGATCGGCAGGAAGAACGCGATCCCGAGCAGCCAGGCCACCAGGCCGAGGCCCGCTCCCTTGCGGCGGCTGCGAAGTCGTACGGCCACGGCACTCATGCGCGCGACACCTCCTCGCGGAACAGGGACGACACCACGCGCAGCGCGAAGGTCGCGATGATGATCGAGCCGATGACCACCAGGACGCCCGCGGCCGAGGCGAGGCCGTTCTCATGGGCCTGGTAGAAGCTCTGGTAGACGGTGTAGGGGAGGTTGGCGGTGCCGAGGCCCCCGGACGTGATCGTGAAGACCGCGTCGAAGTTCTGGACGATGTAGATCGAGCCCAGCAGCGCGCCGAGTTCGAGGTAGCGGCGCAGGTGCGGGAGGGTCAGGTGGCGGAAGATCTGCCAGTCGCTCGCGCCGTCGACCCGGGCCGCCTCGATCTGCTCGTGGTCGCGGCTCTGGAGGCCGGCCAGCAGGATCAGCATCATGAACGGCGTCCACTGCCACACGAGTGAGGCCTCCACCGCCAGCAGCGGTGTGTTGGAGATCCAGTCGGGCTGTGGGCCGCCCACATAGTGCAACAACCCATTGAACAGGCCGTATTCAGGGTTGTAGAGCACATGTTTCCAGAGCAGTGCCGCAGCCACGGGGACCACGAGGAACGGGGCGATCAGCAGGGTGCGGACCACTCCCCGGCCCTTGAACCGCCGGTCCAGCAACAGGGCCAGGATCAGCCCCAGGACCAGGCTCGCCAGCACCACCGCGACCGTGAGCAGCACCGTCGTCCACACCGACTGGCGCAGATCCGCGTCGGTGAGGACTTCCCGGTAGTTGTCGATGCCGGCGAACTGGCGGGCGTCCGGATAGAGGGAGTTCCAGTCGAAGAACGAGATCACCAGCGTCGCCACGAACGGCAGCTGGGTCACCACGATCATGAAGATCAGGGCGGGCAGCAGGGGAGCCCGGGTCGCCCAGGCGCGCAGCCGGGCGGAGGGTTGGCGCGTCGTGTGCACGGGAGTCGTGGCCACGGGGGCCGTGGTGGTCGCTGTCATCGCCCCTCGTACTCCTCGGAGATCTTCTCGGCGAGCTGCTGGGACTTCTTCAGGGCCGAGTCGACGGACTGGCGTCCGGCGATGGCCGCGCTGATCTCCTGGGAGACCTTGGTGCCGAGGTCGGTGAACTCGGGGATGCCGACGAACTGGATGCCGGGCGCGGGACGTGGCTGTACACCCGGGTCGTTCGGGCGGGCGCCCTCGATGGCCTCCTTCGTCATCTCCTGGAAGGCCGCCGCCTCTTGGCGGTACGCCGGGTTGGCGTAGGTGGAGGCGCGTTTGCCGGCCGGCACGTTGGACCAGCCGATCTCGTCGCCGACCAGCTGCTCGTACTGCTTGCCGGAGGCCCAGGACACGAACTTCCAGGCCTTGTCCGGGTTGCGGGACGCCTGCTGGATGCCCCAGGCCCAGGTGTAGAGCCAGCCCGCGGACTCCGTCTTCTCGACGGGTGCGGGGGCGTAGCCGACCTTGCCCTTGACCGGGCTGTTCGCCGCCTCCAGGGAACCGGCCGCGGAGGTGGCGTCGTACCACATGGCGACCTTGCCCTGGGTCATGTTGTTCAGGCACTCGGCGAAGCCGGACTGGGCGGCGCCCGACTCACCGTGCTCGCGCACCAGGTCGACATAGAACTTCGTCGCCTTCTCCCACTCGGGGGAGTCCAGACGCGCCTTCCAGTCCTTGTCGAACCAGGTGCCGCCGAAGGTGTTCACGACGGTGGTGAGCGGTGCCATCACCTCGCCCCAGCCGGGCAGGCCGCGCAGACAGATGCCCTTCATGCCGGGCTCGGCGCCGTCCGCCTTCGCCGCCAGGTCCGCCACCTGCTGCCAGGTGGGGTGCGCGGGCATCTTGAGGCCCTCCTTGTCGAACACGTCCTTGCGGTACATGAGGAAGGACGACTCGCCGTAGAAGGGCTGGCCGTAGAGCTTGCCGTCGTCGCCGGTCAGGGACTGACGCATCGGCTTGAGGACGTCCTGCTCGTCGTACGCCGGGTCCTTGGCGACGTAGGAGTTCATCTCCTGGAGCCAGCCGTTGCGGGCGTAGATCGGTATCTCGTAGTTGGAGAGGGTGGCGACGTCGTACTGGCCGGCCTGGTTGGCGAAGTCCTGGCTGATCTTGTCGCGGACGTCGTTCTCGGGCAGGACGGTGAAGTTGACCTTGATGCCGGTCTCTTCGGTGAAGCGGGGGGCGAGCTTCTGGAGCTCGGTCATCTGGGGGTTGTTGACCATGAGGACGTTGATCGAGTTGCCGCCCGACCCCGCCCCGCCGGCGCCGACCCAGCAGCCGGAGAGCAGCGGGGCGAGCAGCGTCCCTGCGGCGGCCATGGCGAGCGTGGCTCGCGGTGGCCGTCGTCGGCTCTGGGTTCGCATGGATCGCTCCTGGACGTATGGGGAGATGAGAGGTAGAGGGGTGAGGCATGGAGGGATGAGACGTAGAGGGCATAAGGGGCATGCGGCGGCTGGTGCGTGCGTGCCCCGAGGGGAGGGGGTTCGGTTGTCAGACGCGGATGACCTGTGGTCCCAACAGCGAGTACCGGTGCGCCTCGGCGGCCGGCAGCAGGGTGCTCGTCACGATCGTCTCCAGTGCGCCGATGTCGGCGAACCGGCAGAAGCTGACCGCGCCGAACTTGGTGTGCACTCCCGCGAACACCGTGCGCCGCGCGGCCCTGATGGCCTGTGCCTTGACCTCGCTGACGGCCGGGTCGGGGGTGGTCAGGCCGTGTTCGCGGGAGATGCCGTTGGCGCCGATGAACGCCAGGTCGATGACGAATCCGGCCAGCATCTTCGTGGTCCAGTGGTCGACGGTGGCGAGGGTGCCGGACCGCACCCGGCCGCCGAGCAGCAGCACCGAGATGTGCTCCGTCTCGGCGAGCGCCCCCGCGACCGGGAGGGACGCGGTGACCACGGTCAGCGGCCGGTCGGTGGGCAGGGCCTCGGCGATGAGCTGGGGGGTGAAGCCCTCGTCGACGAAGACCGTCTCGGCGTCCCCGAGCAGCTCGGCCGCGGCGGACGCGATCCGGCGCTTCTCGGGGACATGGCTGGTGGCGCGGAAGGCGAGGGTCGTCTCGAAGCCGGCGCTCTCCACCGGGTAGGCGCCGCCATGGGTGCGGCGGAGCAGGCCGTGGTCCTCCAGGACACGCAGATCCCGTCGTACGGTCTCCTTGGCCACGCCCAGCGAGGTGGCGAGCTCCGTGACGTCGACCGAGCCGTCACGCCGTGCGGTCAGCACGATCTCGCGCTGGCGTTCTTCCGCCGTCTTCGTGCTCATGGCCGACGCCTGCCCTCCGCTTGGCTGCCCGTTCGGGCCCGGTGCGGCCCATGGGGGAAGTTCTACAGCGGGGGTCCGACGCTGACCAGCTCTGTTGCGTGCCCGATGCTGCCCGTGTGTGCCCGTTCACCGTGTGCGGTGCCCGTCTCGGACCTGCGCGGTTGCGACGGGGCGGGTGAGATCGGGCGCGCGCGGCGCCCGAATGCGCGGGCGGGCGGGCCCGTTCGGTGCCCGCCCGCTCTTTCACGCCGACTTGTTTCGGTCAGTACGGCCAGATCGGCGGGTCGCTGACGAAGTGGCCGCCCAGGTAGGCGTGCGCGATGTTCCGCGGGTCGAGCTCGCCCTGTTCGGCGACGAGCTTGTCGGCGTACGGTTCGGAGTCGTCCTGCGGCTCGTAGCCGAGGGCACGGGCGGAGGTGAGGTCCCACCACAGGCGGGTGTTCGCGGAGGAGCCGTGCACGACGGTGTGTCCGACGTTCTCGGCGGTCAGGGCCGCGTGGAAGAGACGGGCGCCGTCGGCGGGGCTCATCCACACCGAGAGCATGCGGACGCTGGTCGGCTCGGGGAAGCAGGAGCCGATGCGCACGGACACGGTCTCCAGGCCGTGCTTGTCCCAGTAGAACTGCGCGAGGTCCTCGCCGAAGGACTTGGACAGGCCGTAGAAGGTGTCCGGGCGGCGCGGGGTGTCGATGGGGATGAGGGGGTCGTCCCCCTGGGGGCGGGGTGTGAAGCCGACCGCGTGGTTGGACGAGGCGAAGACGATCCGCGCGACGCCCTCCTCGCGGGCGGCCTCATAGAGGTTGTACGTGCCCTCGATGTTCGCCTTGAGGATCTTCTCGAACGGCGCTTCCAGAGAGATGCCGGCCAGATGGATGATCGCGTCGACGCCCCGTACCGCCTCGCGCAGCGCCGCCCGGTCGGCGAGGTCGGCGACGATCGCGTCCGGCTCGCCCTCGACCGGGCGCAGATCGAGCAGCCGCAGGGCGTAGCCGTAGGCCGGGAGCAGGTCCCGCATCAGGGTGCCGAGGCCGCCGGCGGCGCCGGTGAGCAGAACGGTGCGGGGGGCTGGCATCCTCGGTACTCCTTGGGTTCCAGAGCCGTATTCATACACGGGATTCACATTCGTGGACAAGCTAAGGATCAACGACCTTTCACGTCAAGGGTGGTGCGCCACGCGTTCATAAACGTAAACTTTGATCAGAATGCCGCATGCCCCGCATGCACCTCGCAGTCGTCCTCGTCCTAGGGAGAGCCCGTGACGTCAGCCCCTCTCGCCGCACGCCTGAGCGTCCCCGGCGGGCCGCTGTTCTTCCCCGTCACCGCCTACGGCCCCGACGGCTCGGTCGACCTGGACACCTACCGCACCCATGTGCGCCGAGGAGTCGAGGCCGGCGCCGCCGCGGTGTTCGCGTGCTGCGGCACCGGCGAGTTCCACGCGCTCACGCCCGAGGAGTACGAGGCGTGCGTACGGGCGGCCGTCGAGGCGGCGGACGGACGCGTGCCGGTCGTCGCGGGCGCCGGGTACGGCACCGCCCTCGCCGTGCGCTTCGCCGGGCTCGCCGAGGCGGCGGGCGCGGACGGGCTGCTCGCCATGCCGCCGTACCTCGTGGTCGCCGGGCAGGAGGGGCTGTTGCGGCACTACAAGGAGATCGCGGCGGCGACCGCGCTGCCTGTCATCGTCTACCAGCGCGACAACGCCGTGTTCACCCCGGACGCCGTCGTCGAACTGGCCCGCACGGACGGCGTGATCGGCCTCAAGGACGGCCTCGGCGACCTGGACCTCATGCAGCGGATCGTCAGCGCCGTGCGCACCGAGGCGCCCGGCGACTTCCTCTACTTCAACGGCCTGCCCACCGCCGAACAGACCCAGCCGGCCTACCGGGCCCTGGGCGTCACCCTCTACTCCTCCGCCGTGTTCTGCTTCGCCCCGGAGATCGCCCTCGCCTTCTACGAGGCGCTGGAGACCGGCGACGAGCCGACGGCCACCCGCCTCCTGGACGGCTTCTACCGCCCGTTCGTCGAACTGCGCGCCCAGGGCCGCGGTTACGCCGTGGCCCTCGTCAAGGCCGGTGTACGGCTGCGCGGCCTGGACGTCGGTGCGGTGCGGCCGCCGCTGCACGAGCCGAGCGAGGACCATGTCAAGCAGCTCGCCCAGGTGATCGAGCGCGGCCACGCGCTGCTGGAGAAGAAGCCGGAGGACGACAAGTGAAGGCGTCGACATTCGTCTACCCCTGGGACGTCAACGAAGACCCCGAGGCGCCCGGCAGGATCGCCGACCTCGGCGTTCCCCAGGTGACGCTCGCCGCCGCCTACCACTCCACCCGCGCCCTCACCCCCCGCCACCCGCGCCACCGCATCGTCACCGCCGAGCACGCCGCCGTGCTCTACCCGACGGACGACCGCTGGAAGGGCCGGGAGCTGCGCCCGTACCCCGCGGGCGACTGGGCGCCCGGCGACGCCTTCGGGGAGGCGGCCGAAGCGCTGGCGCACGCGGGCCTGGAGGTGCACACCTGGGTGGTCCTCGCGCACAACTCCCGCCTGGGCGCCGAACATCCGGCGACCTCCGTCGTCAACGCCTACGGCGACCGCTACCCCTGGGCCCCGTGCATCGCCCAGCCCGCCACGCGCGCGTACCTCGTCGACCTCGCCGCCGAGGCCGCCGTACGCCCCGGCGCCCACGGCACCGAACTGGAGTCCCTCGGCTGGTACGGCCTCCAGCACCTGCACGCGCACGACAAGACGGCCGGAGTCCCGCTGGGGGACGCCGGGTCGTACCTGATGGCGCTCTGCTTCTGCCCCACCTGCGAGGAGGGCTACGGCGGTCAGGGCCTGGACGCCGACGAGCTGGCGACCGCCGTACGCGCCGCCCTGGAGCCGCTGTGGCAGGGGACGCGGGACGACGGGGGGTGGGCCGGCGTCGAGAAGCTGCTCGGTCCGGACACGGCGGCGGCCACGCGCGCGTGGCGGGACGGAGTCGCCCGCACCCTCCAGGAGGCGGCGGTCCGCGCGGTCCGCGCCGCCGCCCCGGACGGCTTCCAGGTCCTGCTGCACGCCGACCCCGTGACGTACCACGTCGGCGCCAACGCCGGCGTCGACCCCGAGCACATCCTCTCCGTGGCGGACGGCGTGGTCGTGCCCTGCGCGGGCGGACCCGGTCCGCTCGCCCCCTTCGCCGCGCAAGGCCGCGACGGCGCGGTCGTCGCCGCCAACCTCGGTGTGGTCGCCGGGATGGGCGGCAGCCCCGGCACGCTGGCCGCGGACGCGGCACGCGCGCGTGAGGCGGGGGCCACGGAGATCCGGCTCTATCACGCGGGATTGGCGTCGGACGGGGACCTGGCCGCGGTACGGGAGGGGCTCGCCGCGCTCTGAAGCAGCGGTACGGCGGTCAGCAGCCACGCCGGGCCCAGTACGGCCAACAGCAGCCGTACGTCGCACAGTTCCACCAGGACCGCGCCCCCCGCCAGCCCGATGACGTTCGGTGTGAAGACGAGCGTGTTGGCCGTGGCCGCCGTACGGCCGAGCAGTGCGTCCGGTGTCTCGCGCTGCACGGCCGTGAACGCGGCGATCAGAACGCAGGGCAGCCCCGCGCCGATGGCCGCGCTGCACACCAGGGCCGCCGCGTCGGACGGGACGGCCCGCAGTCCCGCGGCGACGGCGGTCAGGGCGATGCCGTACCCGGCGAACCGGCGCTCGCCGAGACGGCGCAGCGCCGGCCCCGAGAGCAGCCCGATCGCCACCGAACCGGCGCCCTGGACGGCGTACAGCACACCGGCATACGCCGGGGCATGGCCGAGGCCGTCGATCACGGCGTAGAGCATCGCCCCGCTGAGACCGGCGAACAGCATGGTGGTGCCGCCGGCCAGGACGAGCGGGCGCAACGTCGGGTGGGCCCACAGGTGCCGGACGCCCTCGGCGGTCTGTGCCCGCCATCCGCCGGCCGGGCGCTCGGGCCCGCTCTCCCGTACCCGCAGACAGGCGTACAGGCCGGTCGCGAGCACGAACGTGACGGCGTCGAGCAGGGCGACGTCCGCACCGCCGTACGCCGCGTAGACGGCGGCCCCGGCCAGCGGGGCGAGGAGCTTCATGCCCTCGGTGGCGGTCATGCGCAGCCCGTTGAAGTCGCCGAGGAGAGGGCCGGGTACGGCGGCGGCGACCAGGGCGGACTCGGCGGCGTCGTGCACGACGCCCGCGACGCCGTACCCGAACAGCACGACGAACACGAGCCACACCCGTTCCGCCGAGTCGACCAGGAACAGCACCGGCAGCAGCGCCGCCAGCAGCAGATTCGTGCCGATCAGCAGCGGCTTGCGCCGGACACGGTCGGCGAGCGCACCGAGCAGCGGGCCGGCCAGGGTGGGCGCCCACAGGGCGAGCATGCACAGCGCGGCCAGTCCGTCGGACCCGGTGAGGTCCTTGACCCAGACCCCGGCCACCAGCCACAGCGCGGAGGTACCGAAGCCGGAGACCACGACACCGGCGAGACAGAGGCCGGCATTGCGATCGCGCAGGACGCGGGGGAGGGAACGCGGGGTGGGGGTGGTCGTCATGCCTGGCCACTGTGGGGGTAAGGCGGGGGTGGGGGGATCGGTCATGTGCCCTAATCGCTACTGGACGAGCTCCATTTGAACGTGTTCAAATATGACCGGCGGACGGACGATGGGGGAGTGAACCGTGGGTTCGGGTGCGGGCGGGATCATGCTGGCGGTGTTCTTCCTCTACGTGCTCCTCATGGGGCCGTTCTGCGTCCTCGTAGGAACGCGAACGTCCTGGCGCATGGGCTGGCTGATGTCGATTCCGTTGATCTTCCTGCCCTTCGCCCTGCTGGTCGGCGTACTGGTCCCCTGAGCCGTTGGGCTGTCGGCGAGAACCCGTCGGTACCTGTCGCTTCAGCCACTTGGGTGCGGGAGAGCCCGCTCATAGCGTGGTGAGCCGTCCAAGTCACCCGCGGGAAAAGGCACTTCCATGCAGTACGTCGCGCCCATCGGCGTCGGTCTTCTCTACGCCCTCCTGATGTCCCTCATCCGGGAACCGCACCGCCGCCGCTTCAACGCGATCATGGTCGGTGGAGCCGGGGCCGCCTATCTCAGCGGGGGAGGCCTGAGTGGCTGGGAGTTCGCGTTCACGGTCGTGGCCACCTACGTCGCCTATCGCGGCCTGGAGTCATGGACCTTCATCGGCGTCGCCTGGCTGCTGCACACCGCATGGGACGTCGTCCACCACGTCAAGGGCAACCCGATCATCCCCTTCGCCCACACCTCCTCCCTGGGCTGCGCGATCTGCGACCCGGTGATCGCGCTGTGGTGCTTCGCGGGCGGGAGGACGCCGAAGGAGCTCGTGGAGTGGGCGCGGGGAGCCCGGACGGTGCCCCTGCCCCCGGCGCCGGATCCCCTCCCGCGGCGCCGATGAGTTTCGTGCCCGCCGTCGGTCCACCTCTCAGGAACACAGCCGTGAGGAGCCCGCCCATGACCGACATGATCCTCGACCTCGGACCGCAGACCCGCGTCGTCGCCCGTCTCGCCGCCGCCGTCGGCGACGAGCAGCTCTCGGATCCGACGCCGTGCCCCGACATGGCGGTACGCAACATGTTGGGCCATCTGCTCGGCCTGACCGTCGCCTTCCGTGACGCCGGCCGCAAGGACCTGGGCGCCACGACCGACACCAGCCCGGAATCCGCCCTGCCGGACATCGACCCCGGCTGGCGCGAGGAACTGCCCAAGGTGCTCGACGAGCTGGCCGAGGTCTGGCGTGCCCCGGACGCGTGGACCGGCATGACCCGCGCGGGCGGCGTCGAGCTGCCCGGTGCCGTCGCCGGCGCGGTGGCCGTGGACGAGCTGGTGATCCACGCCTGGGACCTGGCCGTCGCCACGGGACAGCCGTACGCCCCGGACCCGGCCGCCCTCCAGATGTCCCACGACTTCCTGCGTGCCGCCGCCGACGAGGGGGACCGCGGCGGCGGCATCTTCGGCCCGGTCGTCCCGGTGCCGGACGAGGCACCCCTGCTGGACCGGGCGGTGGGGCTGAGCGGCCGGGATCCGGGCTGGAAGCGGGGTTCGTAGGGCGGAAACCGAGTACCGGAAAGGACCGGAACAGCGCCACGGCCTGAACAACCACTGTTCGGAGGGCGCCGGAGCACGCGGGAGGTCGTGTCCGCTGTGCTGCCGTGGCTGGAGACCTTCTGCGCACCGGTCGATTTCGACGACCTGCTCGCCCACCCGGCTGCGGCACGTCGGCGACGCCGAGTTCCTCGCGGCCTGGCTGCGGCATCCCCGGTTCCGTCTGCCGTAGGAGACCTCGTCTGACCTGCGCAGCCCTGGGCCGAGAAGGTGCACAGCGCCCTCAACTTCCCTGCCGCGTCCTCAACTTCCTTTGTCAGAAGCGTTGACGAATCATGCGCCCCCTCCTACCTTCATCGCGTCGTACCTCGTACGTCATATATGAGACGCGATACGTGAGATCCGATACGCGAGATCCCTCCCCTGGGCCCCGCGAAGATCCGAGAGGCGCGCATGACCTCTGTGCCCACGCCGATCCCGTCCCGCACGCAGTTCGTGCTGGAGGAGATCAAACGCCGCATCCTCACCGGGCAGTTGACGCCAGGGCAGGCCCTGGTGGAGACCGACCTCGCCGCGCAGTTCGGGGTGTCGAAGACACCGGTGCGCGAGGCGCTCAAGACGCTCGCCGGGACCGGCCTCGTCGTGATGAACCAGTACAAGGGCGTCACGGTGCGCATGGTGGACGCGGACATGGCGCGCGAGGTCTACGACGTACGGCTGCTGCTGGAGCCCGAGGCGCTCAAGCGGGCCGTCAGGCGCGGCGCCTCCCTCGACGCCGCCCGTGACGCGCTGACCCGCGCCGACGCGGCCGGCGACACCGCCGAACGGTCGCTCGCCAACCGGGAGTTCCACCGGGCCCTGTACCTGCCGTGCGGCAACCCGCTGCTCGGCCGGATGCTCGACGAGGTGCGGGACCAGGCCGCCCTCGTCTCCGCCGTCGCCTGGGCCGCATCGCCCTCCTGGGAGCGGGAGGCCGGCGAGCACCGGGAGATCCTGCGGCTGGCGCTCGAAGGGGACGCCGACGGCGCCGCGCGCGCCCTGCACGCCCACATCGCGTCGTTCGTGCGACGGGCCTTCCCGGATGCGGGAGTCGAGGCCCAGGGAGAGGACGGTCCGGCATGACAACGACGTTCGAGCCCCAGCGGACTGCCCTGGCCGACGTGGTGGCGATCCCGGTGACCCCGTTCGCCGAGGACGGCACCGTCGACCGGGACGCCCACCGGGCCCTGCTGCGTCGCCTGCTCGACGGGGGAGTCATCACCCTCACCCCGAACGGTAACACCGGCGAGTTCTACGCCCTCACCCCCGAAGAGCGCCGTCTCGTCACGGAGTTGACCGTCGAGGAGGCCGGTGACCGTGCCGCCGTCCTGGTGGGCGTCGGCCACGACGTGCCCACCGCCGTGGCCTCCGCCCGCCACGCCCGCGACCTCGGCGCCGGGATGGTGATGGTCCACCAGCCCGTCCACCCGTACGTCTCGCAGCGCGGCTGGGTCGACTACCACCGCGCCATCGCCGCCGCCGTGCCCGACCTCGGCGTCGTGCCGTACCTCCGCAACGCCCAGCTGGGCGGCGAGCGCCTCGCCGAACTCGCCGACCACTGCCCGAACGTCATCGGCGTGAAGTACGCCGTCCCGGACGCCGCCAGGTTCGCCGCGTTCGCCCGGGACGCCGGCCTGGAGCGCTTCGTGTGGATCGCCGGGCTCGCCGAGCCGTACGCGCCGTCGTACTTCTCCGCGGGAGCCACCGGCTTCACCTCCGGGCTGGTGAACGTCGCCCCCGCCGTCTCCATGAACATGATTGAAGCGCTTCGATCCGGTGACTACCCCGGCGCGATGAAGGTCTGGGAGCAGATCCGCCGCTTCGAGGAACTGCGCGCCGCGGGCGGCTCCGCCGACAACGTCACCGTCGTCAAGGAGGCCCTCGCCTCCCTCGGCCTGTGCCGCCGCGACGTCCGCCCGCCGAGCAGGGAACTGCCCGAGGACAAGCGTGCCGAGGTCGCCGCCATCGCCGCCGGGTGGTCCATATGACCGACAGGAAGCGCCCGGAGGAGCTCAGAAGCCACCAGTGGTACGGCACCGAGGGGCAGCTGCGCACCTGGTCGCACAACGCCCGGATGCGTCAGCTGGGGTACGAGGCGGCGGAGTACCGGGGCCGTCCGGTGATCGCCGTCCTGAACACCTGGTCCGACATCAACCCCTGTCACGTCCATCTGCGTGAGCGGGCCGAGGCGGTCAAGCGGGGGGTGTGGCAGGCGGGGGGCTTCCCGCTCGAATTCCCGGTCGCCACGCTCTCGGAGACCTACCAGAAGCCGACCCCGATGCTCTACCGGAACCTCCTCGCGATGGAGACGGAGGAGCTGCTGCGGTCGTATCCGATCGATGCGGCGGTGCTGCTCGGAGGCTGTGACAAGTCGACTCCGGCGCTGCTCATGGGCGCGTCCTCGGCGGACGTGCCGTCGATCTTCGTGCCCGCGGGGCCGATGCTGCCGGGGCACTGGCGCGGGGAGACGCTCGGCTCCGGCACCGACATGTGGAAGTACTGGGACGAGCACCGTGCGGGCAACCTGACCGACTGTGAACTGCGCGAACTCCAGGGCGGGTTGGCACGTTCGCCCGGTCACTGCATGACCATGGGTACCGCGTCCACGATGACCGCGGCGGCCGAAGCCCTCGGCATGACCTTGCCCGGCGCCTCCTCGATCCCGGCCGTCGACTCCGGGCACGAGCGCATGGCCGCCGCCTCCGGGCGCCGCGCCGTGGAGCTCGCCTGGACCGGGCTCGAGCCGTCCGCGATCCTCACCCGCGCGGCCTTCGAGGACGCCGTCACCACGGTGCTCGGACTCGGCGGCTCCACCAACGCCGTCATCCATCTGATCGCGATGGCGGGCCGCTGCCAAGTCCCGCTCACCCTGGACGACTTCGACCGCATCGCGCGCTCGGTGCCGGTCCTGGCCAACGTACGGCCCGGCGGGCGGACGTACCTCATGGAGGACTTCCACTTCGCCGGCGGTCTGCCCGCCTTCCTCTCGCGGATCACCGACCTGTTGCACCTCGACCGGCCGACCGTGACAGGCACCCTGCGCGAGCGGATCGAGGGAGCCGCCGTCCACGACGACGACGTCATCCGGCCCCGCGACAACCCGGTCGCGAGCGAGGGCGGGGTCGCCGTCCTGCGGGGCAACCTCTGCCCGGACGGCGCCGTCATCAAGCACATCGCCGCCGAACGCCACCTGCTCAAGCACACCGGTCCCGCGGTCGTCTTCGACGACTACAAGACGATGCAGCGGACCATCGACGACCCGTCGCTGAACATCACCGCCGACAGCGTGCTGGTGCTGCGCAACGCCGGACCCAAGGGCGGTCCGGGCATGCCCGAGTACGGCATGCTGCCGATCCCCGACCACCTGCTGAAGCAGGGCGTACGGGACATGGTCCGGATCTCCGACGCCCGGATGAGCGGCACGAGCTACGGCGCGTGCGTGCTGCACGTGGCGCCCGAGTCGTACATCGGAGGGCCGCTCGCCCTGGTCCGCACCGGCGACGCCATCACCCTCGACGTCGCGGCACGCACACTGCAACTCGACGTGGACGACGACGAGTTGGAGCGCCGCCGGGCCGCATGGGTGCCGCCGGCCGCCCGTTACGAGCGAGGCTACGGCGCGCTCTACAACGAGCAGATCACCCAGGCCGACACCGGTTGCGACTTCGAGTTCCTCGCGCGGCCGGGCAAGGTGCGCGACCCGTACGCCGGTTGAACCACCCTCGACCGCAGCCCGGTTTCTCTTGGTCGAGATCCCGAACAATGATCGGAAAGCGCTTCACCGAGAACGGAGAACAGTCATGGCCCAAGCCGCAGCCGTGGCGAAACCGCCCGCGCCACCCCGGCGGCGCCGTGCCTCCGCCACCCCGCGCAGGCTGCCGTATCTGCTGATCGCCCCGGCCGCCCTGCTCATGCTGGGCTTCATCGCCTACCCGGTCATCAGCGTCTTCTACTACAGCCTTCAGGAGTACAACCCCACCAAGCCCTGGCGGAACGGCTTCACGGGCTTCGACAACTTCGTGCACGCCTTCACCGAGGACCCGCTGTTCTGGGACACGCTGGTCTTCAGCGCCAAGTGGGTGGTCGTCGAGGTCGGCTTGCAGCTGCTGTTCGGGCTCGCACTCGCGCTGATCGTCAACCAGACGTTCGCGGGCCGGGCGCTGGGCCGGGCGCTCGTCTTCTCGCCCTGGGCCGTCTCCGGAGTGCTCACCTCGGCGATCTGGGTGCTGCTGTACAACTCCCAGACCGGCATCACCCGTTACCTCGCGGACGTCGGTGTCGGCTCGTACGGCACCAGCTGGCTGTCGGACACCTCCACCGTGTTCCCGGCGGCGATCGTCGCCGACCTGTGGCGCGGGGTGCCGTTCTTCGCGATCCTCATCCTCGCCGACCTCCAATCCGTCTCCAAGGACCTCTACGAGGCCGCCGAGGTCGACGGGGCCGGCCGGATCAAGCAGTTCTGGTACATCACGCTGCCCCATCTCAAGGACGCGATCGTCCTGTCCACGCTGCTGCGCGCGGTGTGGGAGTTCAACAACGTCGACCTGCTCTACACCCTGACGGGCGGCGGGCCGGCCGGAGTGACCACGACACTCCCGCTCTACATCGCCAACACCAGCGTCGACGCCCACAACTTCGGCTACGCGTCCGCCCTGACCACGGTCGCGTTCGTGATCCTGCTCTTCTGCTCGATCGTCTATCTGCGGCTCAGCAAGTTCGGAGGCCAGGACAAGTGAGCGTGAAGGAAGCCACCGAGGCCGCGCCCGCGCCCCCGCGCGCCGACCCCGAACCGCCGCGTCCGACGAAGAGGCACCACGCCTGGGACGAGGTCCCCCGCTGGCAGATCTACCTCCCGCTGTCGGTGTACCTGGTCTTCACCCTGATCCCGTTCTACTGGATCCTGCTGTTCTCCCTGCGCCCGGCCGGCTCGACCTCACTCGTGCCCTGGCCGATGACCTTCGACCACTTCGAGAAGGTCTGGACGGAGCGCAGCTTCGGTACGTACTTCCAGAACAGTGTCCTCGTCGGCGTCGTCACCCTGCTGATGACCACCCTCGTCGCCCTGGCCGGCGGCTACGCCCTCGCGCGCTTCGACTTCAAGGTCAAGCGTGCCTTCATGCTCGCCCTGCTGTGCTCCCAGTTCGTGCCGGGCGCGCTGCTGCTGGTACCGCTGTTCGAGATCTTCGCCGAGCTCCGGATGATCAACTCGCTGGGCAGCGTCATCATCGCCGAGACGGTGTTCCAGTTGCCGCTGTCGATGATTCTGATCAGCAACTTCATCAAGAACGTGCCGTACTCGCTGGAGGAGGCGGCCTGGGTCGACGGCTGCAACCGAATGACGGCGTTCCGGATCGTCGTCCTGCCGCTGCTGCGGCCCGGTCTGATCGCCGTCGGCTCCTTCGCCTTCGTGCACTCCTGGAACCACTTCCTGTTCGCCCTGATGTTCCTCAACAACCAGGAGAAGCAGACCATCCCGGTCGGCCTCAACACCCTGATGGGCGCGGACAGCGTCGACCTCGGCGCGCTCGCCGCGGGCGGCATCATCGCGGCCGTACCCGTGGTGATCGTCTTCGCCTTCATCCAGAAGTGGCTGATCACGGGATTCAGCGCGGGGGCGGTGAAGGGATGAGGCTCCGTCGGACCAGCGTGCTCGGGGCCGTGCCGGCGCCGCGCGGCCTCACGGCCGACGTCGGCCGGGCACCTAACCTGCACCCAAAGATCGACAGCGCCGGGGCCCCCGACCGTGCGGTGGCCCGTGGCGCGGGCGCAGGGAGGTTCCCATGAGCACTGCCGTACCCGTCGTCCTCGCAGGCGCCCGCGGCCACGGCCGCTGGCACCTCGACAACATCCGCCGGCTCCAGGACAAGGGAATCGTGCGGCTGGCGGGGCTCTGCGAGCTGACCCCGCTGAGCGAGGACGAACTGCCCGAACGCCTCGGGTCACCGGATCAGTCCGCCGACTTCGACGCCCTCCTCGACTCCACCGGCGCCAGGATCGCGGTGATCTGCACGCCGATCCCGACCCACACCGACCTGGCCCTGACGGCTGCCCGCAGGGGCGTGCACATCCTGCTGGAGAAGCCGCCCGCCCCGTCGTACGCCGAGTTCCGGCGCATGGCCGACGGGATCGCCGCGGCCGGGGTCAGCTGTCAGATCGGCTTCCAGTCGCTGGGCTCGGGCGCGGTGCCCGCGATCCGGACGCTGATGGCCGAGGGCGCCATCGGCGAGATCGCCGGCATCGGCGGCGCGGGCGCCTGGGCGCGCCCCGAGGCGTACTACCGGCGGGCGCCCTGGGCCGGCCGACGCACGCTCGACGGCGTCGACGTGATCGACGGAGTGCTCACCAACCCGCTCGCGCACGCCGTCGCCACCGCGCTCGCCCTGGGCGGCACCGTCCACGCGGACGACGTCACCGGCATCGAGACCGAACTGCTGCGGGCCAACGACATCGAGTCCGACGACACCTCCTGTGTCCGCGTCACCACGACCGGGCCCCGGATCGTCGTCGGCGCCACCCTCTGCGCCGAGGAACCCGACGAGCCGTACGTCGTCGTGCACGGCGATCGAGGGCGGATCACCTTCTGGTACAGGCGGGACCGCGTGCTGCTCCAGCGCGCGGGCCACGGTCCCGAGGAGTTCGAGTACGGCCGCACGGACCTGCTCGAGAACCTCTTCGAGCACCTGGGCGACGGCACCGACCTGCTGGTCGCGCCCGAGGCGACCGGCGCCTTCATGAGGGTCGTCGAAGCGGTGCGACGGGCCCCCGACCCGACCCCCCTGCCCTCCGACGCCTGGCACCTGCTGCACGGCGGATCCGACGAGCGGCGCCGGGTCGTGCCCGGCATCGACGGCCTGGTCGCGGCGGCCGCCGACACCCTCGCCCTCTACTCGGAACTGGGCGCCCCCTGGGCCCTTTCGGCGAGATCGAAAGAGGTGAGCACCTGATGACCCCCCACGACACCCCGGTACTGCGCGTCGCGGGCCGGCCGGTCGGCCGGTACGTCACCCGGCCGGAACTGCCGGCCCGGCTCTCCCCGCGCCCGTATCTGCACCCCGTCACCACCCTGGCCGGCACGGCGGTCACCGAGCTCGGCCCCGCCGACCACGCACACCACCTCGGCGTCGGTGTCGCCGTCCCCGACGTCGAGGGGGCCAACTTCTGGGGCGGGCGCACCTACGTCCGCGACCGGGGCCCGACCGAGCTGGACAACCACGGCGCCCAGCGGCACAGCTCCTTCCAACTCCGCGACCCCGACGGCTTCGTCGAGGAGCTGCGCTGGGTGGCGGCGGGCGCCGAGCTGCTGCGCGAGCGCCGCACGGTCGCGGCCACCGAACTGACCGCCACGGCCTGGGCGTTGGACTTCACCTTCTCCCTCACCAATGTGACCGCACGCCCGCTGTCGATCGGCAGCCCGGCGACCAACGGACGGCCCGGCGCGGCCTACGGCGGATTCTTCTGGCGGGCCCGCAAGGAGCAGCGGCCCCCGGAGGTCTTCACCGCCGACCGCGAGGGCGAGGCGGCGATCCACGGCACCCGCGCGGACTGGGTCGCCCTCGTCGGCGGCACTTGGACGCTCGTCTTCGCCGGGGCCACCGAACAGACCCGACGGGATCCGTGGTTCGTGCGCGCCGAGGAGTACCCGGGCGTCGGGTCGTCGCTGGCGTCCGAGGAACGGCTCACCGTCGAGCCGGGCGAGACCGTCGTACGGCGGATCGCCACCGTCGTCGCCGACGGACACCTTCCCCGCCCGGAGGCCGCGGCCCTGGTCCGCAAGGCGGTGAGCCAGTGACGGCCGACGTCTACCGCAACCCCGTCCTGAACGCCGACTGGTCCGACCCGGACGTCGTGCGCGTCGGCGACGACTTCTATCTCACCGCCTCCACGTTCGGCCGCGCCCCCGGCCTGCCCCTGCTGCACTCCCGGGACCTCGTCAACTGGACGCTGATCGGCCACGCCCTGGAACGCCTGGAACCGGCGCCGGAATTCACCGAACCACGCCATGACTGCGGGGTCTGGGCCCCTTCCCTGCGGCACCACGACGACCGCTTCTGGATCTTCTGGGGCGACCCCGACCGGGGCATCCTCCAGGTCAACGCCCCCGAGATCCGCGGCCCCTGGACCCGCCCGCACCTGGTCAAGGCGGGCAAGGGGCTGATCGACCCGTGCCCCCTCTGGGACGACGAGACCGGCGAGGCGTACCTGGTGCATGCCTGGGCCAGGTCCCGGTCGGGGGTGAAGAACCGCCTCACCGGCCACCGGATGCACCCGCACGGCACCGAACTCCTCGACGAGGGCAAGGTGATCGTCGACGGCGACCGCATCCCCGGCTGGTTCACCCTCGAAGGGCCGAAGCTGTACCGGCACGACGGCTGGTTCTGGATCCTCGCGCCCGCCGGGGGAGTGGAGACCGGCTGGCAGGGCGCCCTGCGCTCGCGTGCCTTCTTCGGGCCGTACGAGGAGAGGATCGTCCTCGAACAGAAGGACACCGACGTCAACGGCCCGCACCAGGGCGGCTGGGTGCGCACCCCGTCCGGTGAGGACTGGTTCCTGCACTTCCAGCAGCGCGGAGCGTACGGCCGGGTCGTCCACCTCCAGCCGATGCGCTGGGGCGCCGACGGCTGGCCGGTGCTCGGGTCCGACGGCGCCCCCGTCGCTGTACACCGAAAGCCCGACCTGCCGCCGCAGCCGACCGCGGCGCCCGCCACCGACGACGACTTTCCCGGCGGACGCTTCGGCCGTCAGTGGTCGTGGACCGCCAACCCCCAGGACGGCTGGGCCACCCAGCACTCCGGCGACGGACTGAGACTGGCCTGCGTCCGCTCGGCCCACGCGCACGACCTGCGCGGACTGCCGAACATCCTCACCCAGCGGCTGCCCGGCACACCCTGCGCGATCGAGGTCGAGCTGCGGCTGGACAGCGCGGAGCCGGGGGCGCGGGCGGGGCTCGCGGTGCTCGGGGACGCGTTCGGCTGGATCGGGCTCCAGCGCGGCACGGACGGGGAGGTGCGGGTCGTGCACCGGTTCGCGGAGGCCGTCGCGCGGCGGGAGCGGGACGCCGAGCACCCGCGGCTCGCGCCGGAGGGCCGGGTGCGGCTGCGGATCGAGGTCGGCGCCGGGGCGCGATGCCGGTTCTTCCACGACGTCGGCGACGGGCCGCGCGCCTCGGGACCGGTGTTCGCCGCCACGCCCTGGCGCTGGGTCGGTGCCCTGCTGGGGCTGTTCGCCCTCGCTCCCGCCGGTCAGGGACACGCCGGCGCGGCGACTTTCGCGCAGTTCAGGGTCAGCGCCCTGTGACACGGCCGGGCGCCGTACGCCCGTCGCCGACCCCCCACAACTCCATAGTTCCGCTGGATCCAGCAGAAGAAGAGAGCCGACCGATGAAGATCAGCATCCGTAGAAGCAGGCGCGCCGCCACGGCCGTCGCCCTAGGGTCCGTCCTCGCCCTGACCGCCACCGCCTGCGGTGACGACGGCAGCGGCACGGGCGGCGACAAGGGCGCCGAGGGCAGCGGCACCGGAAAGATCGTCTTCTGGGACAACAACGGCGGTGTCCGCACCGACATCTGGAAGGAGATCATCGCCGACTTCGAGAAGGCCAACCCGGACATCGAGGTCGAGTACGTCGGGATCCCGTCCACCGACTACCAGTCCAAGGTCGACACCGCTATCCAGGGCGGCGGCCTGCCGGACGTCGGCGGCGTCGGCGCCGCGATGCTCGCCGGGTTCGCCGCGCAGAACGCGCTGGAGCCACTGGACGACCGGCTCGCCAAGTCCTCTCTGAACGGCAAGCTCAACGAGGACATGGTCGCCTCCCTGAAGGCCGCGGGCGGCGGTGACGGCAAGCTGTACTCGCTGCCGACCTCCGCCAACAACGGTGTGCTGTACTACCGCACCGACCTGTTCAAGAAGGCCGGACTGGACGAGCCGGCGACCTGGGACAAGTTCTACGAGGCCGCCGAGAAGCTGACCGACGCCGGGAAGAACGAGTTCGGGTACACCATTCGCGGTGGCGCCGGTTCCATCGCGCAGGCGCTCGACGCCATGTACGGGCAGTCCGGGATCACCTCCTTCTGGGACACCAGCGGTGCGAAGACGACCGTCAACGACCCCGCGAACGTGGCCGCCTTGGAGAAGTACGCCGCGCTCTACAAGAAGGTCACTCCCGCCGCCGACCTCAACAACGACTTCACCAAGATGGTCGCCCAGTGGGATTCCGGCACGATCGGCATGCTGAACCACAACCTGGGGTCGTACCAGGACCATGTGAAGGCGCTCGGGACCGAGAAGTTCCGGGGCATTCCCCAGCCGGTCGGCTCGGGCGGCAAGCGGGTCCAGGTGTCCAACCCGGTGGACGGGATGGGCCTGTTCAAGAGCTCCAAGAACAAGGAGGCCGCCTGGAAGTTCATCGAGTTCGCCACGTCGCACGACGAGAACTCGAAGTTCAACAAGGCGGCCGGGCAGGTGCCGTCGAACAACGATGCGGCCAAGGACGCGTGGATTTCCGAGGCCGAGCCCACGAAGCTGGCCGCCGCCGCGTTGACGGACGGGTCGACGACGATCGTGCAGTTGCCGTACTACCTGCCCGACTGGAACACCATCTCCAAGGCCGACAACGAGCCGAACCTTCAGAAGGTCCTGAACGGGGACATGAGCGCCAAGGAGTTCCTGGACACGGTCGCCGGTCAGCTGAACGAGGCTCAGGCCGAGTGGAAGTCGCGTAACGACAGGCCCTAGGTGGGACAACCCACCCCTGCTGAAAGGCACCCCCCGTGTCTCCTACGCGCAGACAGGTCACCTTCGCGGCCGTTGCCGCCGTCCCCCTCGCCCTCGGCGGCACCGGTATCGCCCGAGCAGCGCAGCGGAACCGCACCCTCTACATCGCCGGTGATTCCACCGCCGCCCAGAAATACGCCGAAGCCGCCCCCGAGACCGGGTGGGGCATGGCGCTCCCCTTCTTCCTGCGCCGGAACCTGCCCGTCTCCAACCACGCGGTGAACGGGCGCAGTTCCAAGAGCTTCGTCGACGAAGGGCGGCTGGATGCCGTCCTCGCCGCCATCCGGCCCGGAGATCTCCTGCTCATCCAGTTCGCGCACAACGACGAGAAGGCCACCGACCCCACCCGGTACACCGAGCCCTGGACCACCTACCAGGACTACCTGCGTCTCTACCTCGACGGCGCCCGTGCCCGGGGTGCCCGCCCCGTCCTCGCCACCGCCGTCGAGCGCCGCAGGTTCGACGCCGACGGCAACGCTCTGCCGACCCACGGCGACTACCCGGCGGCGATGCGCGCGCTGGCCCGGCGGGAGCGGGTCACGCTGCTCGACATCCAGGCGCTGTCCCTCGCCCTGTGGCAGCGGATCGGGGTCGAGGAGACGAAGACGTACTTCAACTGGACCGCCACCGAGCAGGACAACACGCACTTCAACCCGCCGGGCGCGATCGCCGTGGCGCGTCTGGTGGTGCGGGAGCTGCTGCGTACGCGGGTGCTCGGCCCGCAGGACGTGCGCAGGCTCGGCGAGGAGATCCCGGAGTCCTGGATCACCTGGCCGGAAGCCTCCGCCGCCTAACCACCCCGACTGAAGAAGAGAGAGCCGCACCATGAACACACAGATATGGCATGGGCATGTCACAAGGAGAGCCGCCGTTCTGATCGGCTGCACGGCCCTCGTCCTCGGCCTCACCGGTACCGGCGCCCAGGCCGGGCCCCGCGACCTCGGCCGCCAGGTCCTCGGCGCGCACGACGGCTGGGCCTCCGAGGGGACCGGGACGACCGGCGGGGCCACCGCCGACGCGGCGCATGTGTACACCGTGAGCACCTGGGCGGAGTTCCGGCACGCGCTCGCCGACGACGCGGGCGCGCCCCGGATCATCAAGGTCGACGGCATGATCGACGCCGTGTCGGAGGGCTGCGACGCCTTCGCCGCGGACGGGTACGACTTCCAGCGGTACCTCGCCGACTACGACCCCGCGGTGTGGGGGCACGACAACCCCGTCAGCGGCGAGCAGGAGGACCTGCGGGCCGCGTCCGCCGCCGAGCAGGACAAGGCCATCAAGGCGAACGTTCCCGCCAATACCACCATCGTCGGGATCGGCAAGGGCTCCGGGATCCTCGGCGGCAGCCTCCAGATCAAGGGCGTCGACAACGTCATCCTGCGCAACCTGACCATCGAGGCCCCGGTCGACTGCTTCCCCCAGTGGGACCCGACCGACGACAACCGGACCGGTGCCTGGAACTCCGAGTACGACGGCGTTGTGGTGTACGGCTCCACCCATGTGTGGATCGACCACAACACACTCACCGACGGCCGCTACCCCGACAGCTCCCTGCCCTCGTACTTCGGCAAGGTCTACCAGCAGCACGACGGGCTCCTCGACATCGTGCGCGGCGCCGACCATGTGACCGTCTCCTGGAATGCGTTCGCCGACCACGACAAGACCATGCTGATCGGCAACAGCGACAGCGCAGGTCCGACCGACACCGGCAAGCTCAAGGTCACCCTGCACCACAACCGCTTCGAGGGGATCGTCGAGCGGGCGCCGCGGGTGCGGTTCGGGCAGGTCGACTCGTACAACAACCACTTCGTCGTCACCGGCGGCCAGAACTTCGCGTATGGCTTCGGCATCGGCGCCTCCTCACAGTTGTACGCCACCCACAACGCCCTGTCGCTGGCCCCGGGCGTCAGCGTCGGCAAGGTGCTGAAGAAGTGGAACGAGGCCCCGCTCACCGCCGAGCACAACTACGTCAACGGCCGGGCCACGGACCTCATCGCCGTCCACAACGCCGAGATCCCCGGCGAGACGCTCCAGTCGGGAGCCGGGTGGACGCCGACCCTGCGGACCAAGGTCGACAACCCGAAGGCGGTGCCCGCCATCGTCGATCACCGCGCGGGCGCCGGCCGGCTGCGCTGACCGGCCCGACGGGGGAGGGGGCACGCCCAGGCGCCCCCTCCCCACAGCGGCCATCCCCGACAAGCCGTCCCGCGAAGGAGCACCCGCATGCCCTCGCCCCACCACCGTAAACTCCCCCTGTCCAGAAGGGGATTCCTCACCGTGAGCGCCGCCGGAACCCTCGCGCTCACCTCGGCCCCCGCACGGGCCGTCACCGGAGCCAGGCCCCGCCCCTTCGGCCGGTACGGTTCGCCGAACGCCCGCCTGACACCGACGACCCTGTACGTCCACCCCTCCGGCCAGGGCGACTTCACCTCCGTCCAGGCCGCCGTGTCCGCGGCGAGCGGGAGCGGCTGGACGCTGGTCCTCGCGCCCGGGACATACCGGGAGACGGTCGCCGTCGACGTGACCCGCACCGGGATGACCTGGCTCGGGGCCGGTGACGACCCGCGCGACGTCGTCATCGTGTACGACAACGCCGCCGGCACCCCGAAGCCCGGCGGCGGCACCTACGGCACCACCGGCTCCGCCACCACCCTCGTCCAGGCCGACGGCTTCACCGCCCGCGCCATCACCTTCGCCAACGACTGGCTGCGCGCCGACCATCCGGGCGTCAGCGGCACCCAGGCCGTCGCCATCAAGGTGCAGGGCGACCGCTCCGCGTTCCACCACTGCCGGTTCCTCGGCCACCAGGACACCCTGTACGCCGACTCCATGGCCCTCGGCGTCTTCGCCCGCCAGTACTTCGCGCACTGTTACGTCGAGGGCGACGTCGACTTCGTCTTCGGGCGGGCCACGGCCGTGTACGAGCGCTGCCACTTCCGGACCCTGACCAGGACCGACCTCTCCTCGGCCCCGTACGGCTTCGTCTTCGCCCCCTCGACGGCGGGCGCCGACCCACGCGGCTGCCTGGTGACCCGGAGCCGTGTCACCAGCGAGGCCCCGGACGGCTACTACAAACTGGCCCGCCCCTGGGTGCCCAGCTCCGACCCGACCGCCCGCCCGTCGCTCACCGTCCGCGACACCCACCTCGGCCCCGGCATCGACGCGGTCGCCCCCTACACCAACATGTCGGACAGCTTCCCCTGGCAGGACCAGCGCTTCGCGGAGTACCGCAACACCGGCCCCGGCGCGCTCGTCACCGTCCCCGCCAACCGTCCCCAACTCACCGCCGAACAGGCGAAGTCGGCGACGCGCGAGGCGTACCTCGGGGACTGGACGCCATGGAAGGAGAGCCGCTGAGATGCGCAGACGCACCCTCCTCGGCGCCGGGATCGCCGTGGCACTGGCGGGCCCCACCCCTGCCTCCGCCGACACCGGGCGCCGGGTACTGCACGTCCGCCCCGGCAACACCGTGCAGGCCGCCGTGGACGCCGTGGACGGCCCCGGCTGGACGATCGTGGTGCACCCGGGGACATACCGCGAGGTCGTGGAAGTACCCCCGCAGAAGGCCGAGTTGACTTTGCGCGGCGCCACCCGGAACCCACGCGACACCGTCATCGTGTACGACAACGCCAACGGCACCCCGAAGCCCGACGGTTCGGGCACCTACGGCACCGCCGGCTCGGCCACCTTCACCTCGACGGCGCCCGGACTGACCGTCCGCGACCTCACCCTCGCCAACGACTGGCTGCGCGCCGACCACCCGGAGATCACCGGCACCCAGGCGGTGGCCGCGTACCTCACCGGCGACCGGACGTCCTTCGAGAACGTCCGCCTCCTCGCCCACCAGGACACCCTCTTCACCGACACGACCGCCCTCGACGCCTTCGACCGGCAGTACTTCCGGCGCTGTCACATCGAGGGCGACGTCGACTTCGTCTTCGGACGGGCCACGGCCGTCTTCGAGGAGTGCCGCTTCCACACGCTCCGGCGGGACGTGGACTTCATCCCCAAGGGCATGGTCTTCGCCCCCTCCACGGCCCGCGCCAACCCCCACGGCATCCTGGCCGTCCGCTCCCGGATCACGTCCGCTGCCGAGGACGGGGCGTACAAGCTGGCCCGCCCCTGGGTGCCGTCGTACGAGACCACCGCCTGGCCCTCCCTCGTCGTGCGGGACTCGTGGATCGGCCCCGGCACCGACGCGGTGGCGCCCTACACCAACATGCGGGACGCCCATCCCTGGCAGAGCATGCGCTTCTGGGAGTACGCCAACTCCGGTCCCGGGGCGGCCGTCCCGGTGCCGGAGAACCGTCCCCGGCTGACGCCCGCGCAGGCCGCGTCGCACACCCGGCGGGCCTACCTGGGCGACTGGCGGCCGTATGAGTGCCCCTGAGTGCCCGTACCCGTCGCCGGCCGAGGTCCTCGACCGGCTCGACTCCGTCCGGTGAACCATCCCCCCACCCGCACGAGAAAGGACCCGCTCCCCATGTCCCGTCGTACCGCACTCACCACCGTGGCCGCCCTCACCCTCGGCGCCGGTCTGGCCGTACTCCCCACCCATGCGCAGGCCGCGACCGTGGTCGTCGGCAACTCGACCGACCTGTCCAACGCCATCAAGAACGCCACCGCCGGCACCGTCATCCAGGTCCGCGGCGGCACCTACTATCCGACGGCCACGCTTCAGTCCACGGCCAACGGCACCTCGTCGGCGCCGATCACGCTCACCGCGTACGGCTCGGAGACCGTGAAGATCGACGGCACGAACCTGCCCGACGGCGACTGGATCCTCAAGCTGACCGCCGACTACTGGAACGTCTCGAACATCACCTTCCAGAACTCCCCGGACAGCGCGGTCGTCTGCCAGTCCTGCACCGGCACCAACTGGAGCAACATCAAGACCATCAACGGCGGTGACTCCGGCTTCACCCTCACCGGAGACGGGACCGTCAACAACACGGTCCGCAACATCGACTCCTACGGCCACTACGACGCCGCCAACCACGGCGAGAACGCCGACGGGATCGCCGTGAAGTTCGGCTCCGGCACCGGCAACCTGATCACCGGCGCCCGCCTCTACAACAACTCGGACGACGGTCTGGACTTCTGGTCCTTCTCCTCCCCGGTCACCGTCGAGCACACCTGGGCCTTCGGCAACGGCAGGAACCGCTGGTCCGACTCGGCCTTCGCGGGCGACGGCAACGGCTACAAACTGGGCGGCGACGGCGAGGTCGTCGCGCACGTCGTCAACAACTCGGCGGCCTGGGACAACGCCGGCAACGGCTTCACCGAGAACAGCAACAAGGGCGCCATCGTCATCAACCGCACCACCGCGTACGCCAACGGCAAGTGGGGCTACTACTTCGCCACGGGTGCCGCCAGGCTCGGCAAGAACCTCGCCGTGAGCAACGGCGGCGGCTCGGTGAACAAGGGCTCATCGGTCGTCTCGGCCGGCAACAACTGGGACTCCGGGATCTCGACTCCGGCCTTCCGGTCGACGGACGCCTCGACGACCTACAACGCGCGGCAGTCGGGCGGCGCGCTGCCGGTGACCACGTTCCTGACGACGGGCAGCACCACCATCGGGGCGACGATGGACTGAGCCGGCGACCTGACGGCCCGTTCCGAACCCGGGTATGAGAACGCCCCGTCGGACGTCACCGGCGGGGCGTTCCGCTCTGCCGGGCCGAAGGGGGGCTCAGAACCGGCAGAACGATGACCAGCGTGGTGGCTGGTACGTGCTGTCAGATGACGAGAACCCGCGGCAGGTTGCGTCCGGACACCGTTCATCCGTCGTGCGAGGCGAAGTCCCCCGCCACGGACAGCCGTTCGCCGCCCGCCGTCGCCGTCATCGCGTACCGGTCGTCCGCGGCGTCCCGGCCGCCGCGCTCATGGTCGTACTGCCCCGCGAACACCCACTCGCCCGCGCGGACCGTACGGCCCTCCTTGAGCAGCCAGGTGTAGACGAGGAAGCCGTCCTGCTCCTCGACCGTCAGTGAGAAGTCGTCCTCAGGAAGCGAGCGCCAGGCGCCGGCGTTCTTGACCCCGCCGGTCTGCGCGATCCTCAACCGCACGGTGAGCGCGCTGAGTTGCTCGCCCGTCCGGAGGGTCAGGCTGCTCTGCGCCCAGAAGTCGTTGCTGTGCGGGTCGATGGAGCCGTCCGACCACAGCGGGCCGTCCTTCTCGCCGACGGCGGCCGGTGGCGTGGCCGGGGCGCTCGGCTGCCGGGTGGGCGGCTTCGTCGTCCCACGGGACTCAGGGGTCCGCTCCGGCGTGGGGTCGGCCGACGGGACGGGCGGGACCGGGGCGTGGCTCGTCGCGTCCGGGGACGCGGTGGGCGTCGGCGAGGTGGCCACCGACTGCCGTGGACGGTCCTCCTTCACGGCGGACGCCACCGCGTACCCGCCGACCGCGAGGACGCCGGCGACCGCGGTCGTGGCGGTGACCACCCGGAACCAGCCGTACACCGGCGGACGGGTCGCCCAGTGGTCGGGGCGCGTCCGCTCGGCCATGCCGCGTTCGACACGGGCCAGGATCCGCTCTCGGTCGGGCTCGTGCGCCTCGGCCGCCCCGTGCAGCCGGGCACGCAGTTCGTCGTGCACGTCCCGCCGCATCATCGGTTCCTTCCTCCGGCGCCCCCGGTGCGGGCGGCCATCGCCGCCGCGTGCACCTTGAGCGGGGCGCCCTGGGTGCCGAGCAGGCGTTGCAGCTCGGCCATCCCCTTCGAGGTCTGGCTCTTCACCGTACCGACCGATATGCCCAGGGCGAGCGCCGTGTCCTTCTCGGACAGGTCGAACGCGTGCCGCAGCACCACACAGGCGCGTTTGCGGAACGGGAGTCTACGCAAGGCCTCCTGGACATCGACCACGCCGGCGACGTCCGGGTTCTCCGTCCTGTCCTCGCGCTGCGACCAGAACAACGCGACCCGGCGCCGCTCCCGCACCGCACTGCGGATCCTGGTGCGGGCCAGGTTGGCCACCACCCCCCGCGCGTACGCCACCGGGTGGTCGGCCGCGCGCACCCGGTCCCAGCGGTGCCACAGCGCCAGCAGCGCGTCCGCCGCCAGATCGTCGGCGGCATCCGCCTCGCCCGTCAACAAGTGGGCCAGGCGGGCGAGTTCGGCGTAGTGGCGCTCGAAGAACGCATGGAACTCCACGGAGGCGGCGTCGTCGACGACCGTGCCCACGGGCGACCCTCCTGCCTGCGCGGCGGCATGTGAACGACATGTGGCCGACCGGCGGTCATTTCGCGATCTTGCGGTCGAGGTGCGGAAGCGTAGCAGCGATCGAACGGCCGACTTGTACGGGGTCTCGAACAGCGTGTGGTGCCTCGCACATGAGCGGCTCTGATTCCGTAACACGGAGAAAACCTGAAACGCGTTCAACGCGGGAACAATCCAGCCAGCATCCGCACATCGATCCATCAGGCAACAAGGAGTACCGCCATGTCCGAATCCCAGAAGGTGGCCGACCGGTCAAGTGCCCCGCCGCCGCACGTGAACAGCGTCGACCGGTTCTTCAAGATCTCGGAGCGGGGATCCACCTTCGCCCGTGAGATACGGGGCGGCCTCGCCACGTTCTTCACGATGGCGTACATCCTTGTCCTGAACCCCATCATCCTCGGCAGCGCGAAGGACAAGTTCGGCGACCAGCTGGACCCCGTCCAACTCACCACCGCCACCGCCCTGGTGGCCGCCGTCATGACGATCATCATGGGCGTCGGCGGCAACCTCCCGCTCGCGCTCGCCGCCGGCCTCGGCCTGAACGCCGTCGTGGCGTTCCAGATCGCCCCGCTCATGGCGTGGGACGACGCGATGGGACTCGTCGTCCTCGAAGGCCTGTTGATCTGCGTGCTGGTGCTCACCGGCCTGCGCGAGGCCGTGATGCACGCCATCCCGCAACCGCTCAAGCAGGCGATCAGCGTCGGCATCGGCCTCTTCATCGCCTTCATCGGCTTCGTGGACGCCGGGTTCGTCACCCGCATCCCGGACGTCGCGAACACCACCGTGCCGGTTCAGCTCGGCGGCACCGGTCAGCTCACCGGATGGCCGATCCTCGTGTTCTGCCTCGGGATCCTGCTGACGATCGCGCTGCTCGCCCGCAAGATGAAAGGCGCCATCCTCATCAGCATCGTGACCATGACGATCGTCGCGATGATCATCAACTCGATCGCCGACATCAAGGTCTGGGGCCTGACGACGCCCGCGTGGCCCGACCAGGTGGTCGACACCCCCGACTTCGGACTCATCGGCGACTTCAGCCTGTTCGGCGCGTTCGGCGAGACCACCGCCCTCACCGTCGTCCTGCTGATCTTCACGCTGGTCCTGTCCGACTTCTTCGACACCATGGGCACCGTCGTCGGCATCAGCGCCGAGGCCGGGCTCCTGGACGAGCAGGGCAAGGTCCCCCACCTCGGCCGGGTGCTGCTCATCGACGGCGCGGCGGCGGCCGCCGGCGGCGCGGCCTCGTCGTCCTCCGCGACCTCCTACATCGAGTCCGCGGCCGGCGTCGGCGAGGGCGCGCGCACCGGCTTCTCCAACCTGGTCACCGGCGGCCTCTTCGCCCTGGCCCTCTTCCTCACCCCGCTGCTCACCATCGTCCCGCTCCAGGCGGCCGCCCCCGCCCTGGTCGCCGTCGGCTTCCTGATGATGACCCAGGTCAAGCACATCGACTGGGACAAGTACGAGATCGCCATCCCGGCGTTCCTGACCATCGCCGTCATGCCGTTCACGTACTCGATAACGAACGGCATCGGGGCGGGCTTCGTGGCCTACGTCGTGATCAAGACCGTGCTGGGCAGGGCGAAGGACGTCCACTGGCTGATGTGGGGAACCTCGGCGCTGTTCCTGGTGTACTTCGCCATCAACCCGATCGAGCAGCTCCTCGGCGTCAAGTGACCGGCTAGTTCTTGAGCGCCGCCTCCATGATCTCCTTGGCCACGGGGGCGGCCAGGCCGTTGCCGCTGACCTCGGACCGGGCGGCGTTCGACTGCTCGATGATCACCGCCACGGCGACCTCCTTGCCGTCGGCCTTCCCGTAGGACGTGAACCAGGCGTACGGCGTCTTGCTGTTCTTCTCGCCGTGCTGGGCCGTGCCCGTCTTGCCGCCCACCGTCGCGCCCGGGATCTGCGCGTTCGTGCCCGTGCCCTCCTCGACCACGGTCTGCATCGCCGACTGGAGCTGCTCGGCCGTGTCGGAACTGACGATCTCCTCGGTGTCGGCCTGGTCGTCGTAGTTCTCCAACACATCCCCGCCACCGTCGGTGATCTGGGACACCATGTGCGGCGAGACCAGCTTGCCGCCGTTGGCTATGGCGGCGGACACCATGGCGATCTGCAACGGGGTCGCGGTGACGTCGAACTGGCCGATGCCGGACAGCGCGGTCTGCGGCCGGTCCATGTCGGAGGGGTACACACTCGGGTACGCCCGCACCGGCACGTCCTGCTCCTCGTCGTTGAAGCCGAACTTCTCGGCCATCGCCCTGACCTTGTCCTGGCCCAGGTCGACGGCCATCTTCCCGAAGACGTTGTTGCAGGAGTACTGGAGCGCGACCCTGATCGAGGCGTCCTCACAGGGAGCGTTCGGGTTCTCGTTGCCCAGGTCGTCGCTGGAGTCCGGCAGGTCGTAGGGGTCCGGGCTGTCCGTCTTGTCGTCCACCGACGAGTACAGCCCGTCCTCCAGCGCGGCCGCCGCGACGACCAGCTTGAACGTCGAACCCGGCGGCAGCGGCTGGCGCAGCGCCCGGTTCGTCATCGGCTTCTCGGCATCCTTGGTCAGCTGCTGCCAGGCGTCCGAGTCGCCCGTGGCGATCCGCGACGGGTCGTACGACGGCGTCGAGACCGTCGCCAGGATCTTCCCCGTCGCGGGGTCGATCGCGACGGCGGCGCCCTTGTTGTCGCCGAGCGCCTCGTACGCCGCCTTCTGCACGTCCGGATCGATCGTCGTGATCACGTTGCCCGGATCCGACCGCTTGTTGGTGACCGTGTCCAGCACGCTCTTCAGACGGTTGTCGGTGCCGTCCATCAGGTCCCGGTAGACACCCTCCAGCTGGGTGGCTCCGAACGCCTGTGAGCTGTAGCCGGTCACGGCCGCGTACAGCGCGCCGTCCTTGTACGTCCGCTTGTACGCGAGGTCACCGCTCTTCGTCGGCGCCGACCCGGTGACCGCGTCGCCGCCCACGACGATGTTGCCGAGCGGCTCGCTGTACAGCGCGATCGTGTTCCGCCGGTTGTCCTTGTCGTCCGCGAGGGCCTGGCCTTCGTAGAACTGCACCCAGGTCGCCCTGACCAGCAGAGCGAACACCAGGAGCAGCGTGAAGACGGACGCCCGCCTGATCGTCTTGTTCATCCCACTCAAGAGGACGATCGCGATCGGGGCAATCGTTCCCTTGCGCCCCGATTTCTCATCGGGCGTTCATGAAGCCCGCCTCGTAGGCGGCGATGACCGCCTGGGTGCGGTCCCGGGTGGCGGTCTTCGCCAGGACCGCCGCCACGTGCGACTTCACGGTCGCCGGACCGACCTCCATCAGCCGCGCGATCTCCGCGTTGGTCAGACCCCGCGCCATCAGCCGCAGCACCTCGCTCTCCCGGCCCGTGAGCCGCGCCACCCAGGGCGGCGGTGGGGCGTACGCGCGCGCGTGCTCGGCCGCCAGGGCGCGTACGGCCGACGGGAACAGCAGCGTGTCGGTGTGCGAGACCAGCCGCACGGCCTGGACGAGCGCGTCGGCCTCCGCCCGCTTCAGCAGGAACCCCGCGGCCCCGGCACGCAGGGCGTCGTACACGTAGGAGTCGTTCTCGAAGGTCGTGACGACGACGACACGGGGCGGTGCGTCCAGCGTGGCCAGGATCTGCTCGGTGGCCCGGATGCCGTCGATCTCCGGCATCCGTACGTCCATCAGGACCACGTCGGGCCGCAGCTCGCGCACGACGGCCACCGCCTCGGCCCCGGTCGCCGCCTCACCGACCACCTCCAGGTCCGCCTCGGCGGAGAGGATGGCGCGCAGCGCGCTACGCACCATGCGCTCGTCGTCGGCGAGCACGATCCGGATGGGCGGGGTCGTCATGCGGGGCCTTTCGCGGGCAGTCGTACGTGCAGGTGCCAGGTCCGGTGCGCGGGGCCGGCCTGTGCCGTGCCGCCGAGCAGACGTGCGCGGTCGGCGATGCCGCGCAGGCCGTGACCGCCGCCGGGGCGGTGGGTGGGGGTGTCGGGGAGGGGGTTCTCGACGGTGATCTCCAGGTGGCCGTCGTCGAGCACGATCCGCAGGGTGACGTCCGTGCGGTCACCGGCGTGCTTGAGCGCGTTGCTCAGTCCCTCCTGCACGATGCGGTAGGCCTCCCGGGACAGGACCGGCGGCAGGGCGTCGGGGTCGACGCCGACCGTGGCCGTCACCCGCAGCCCGCCCGCCCGGGTGCGGCGCAGCAGGCCGGGCAGGTCCGTGCCGAGGGTGGGCGCCGGGGCCGTACCGGGAGCGTCGCCCTCCCTCAGCACGCCGAGCACGGCGTCGAGTTCGCCCACCGTGCGCCGGGTGGTGTCCTCGATCGCGGCGAGCGCCTCGCGGACGAACTCCGGGTCGCTGTCGAGGACCCGGCGGGCCGCGCTCGCCTGGAGGGTGACGGCGCTCAGCGCGTGGCCCACGGAGTCGTGCAGCTCACGCGCGAGCCGGTTGCGCACGGCCAGGTCGGCGGCCCGCGCCTCGGCCGCCGCCAGCCGGTCCTCCGGCGTCGGGCCGAGCAACGCCGGTGCCCAGCGGGCGAGGAGCACACCGGAGACGGCCGCGCACACCGCCAGCGCGAGCAGCGTCGCCACCCCCGCGACCGGCGCGAGCGCCAACACCCACGGGCGGTCGAGCGGGCCGGGCAGCCCGACGAACTCGTTGCCGCCCGCCCACACCAGCAGGGGCAGCGCGGTGAGGAACCCGGCGAACGGCGGCACCGCCAGCGACATCCCGGAGATGACCCCGCCGAACCCGAGATGCAGCGTGAACCAGGCCGCCGCCCGCCCCTTCGCCGCCCGCGACCGGGCCGGCCCCCGGGCGAGCAGCGCCGGATCCACCCCGCACAGCGACCGCACGGCACCCGCCTCCAGGGGCCGGGTCAGCGGGAACAGCGCGGCGGTGAGGGTGGCCAGGGGCAACCCGACGGCGAAGGAGAGGAGTTGGAGGGGCAGTTCGTTGAAGACGTACCGCGAGCCGGTGGCCGGACCGACCACCAGCTGGCCGACGAACACGTACGGCATGGCGAGCGCGCCGCCGAGGATCAGATGGATCCAGCGCCGGCGCGCCCGCCGTCCGAACAGCGGGCGGAGCAACTCGCTCACGCCGTACGGGACTTCCGGCACGCCGAGCGCTCCGCGAGGAAGTGGACGCCGAGGCAGGCGACCAGGATGCCGACGATCATCTGACCAGCGTAGGTGAGGTTCAGCAGCGGTGTCGGGCCGTCGGCCACGTCGGTGAGCGGGGCCAGCGACAGCCAGCCGGCCCAGCAGACCGTGGCGGCGGAGCCGACCCAGGCGAGGGCCAGCGGCAGCCTGACGGGCAGCGCCCGGCCGAGCCGGAACGCCAGGAGGACACCGCCGGTCACGGCCATCGCGAGGAACACGGCGGACAGGGCCTCCATGACGTGGAAAGCGCCGGCGCGGTCGGTGACGTGCTTCTCGTCGAGACCGGCCGTGCCGCCGCAGGCCCACAGGACATGGGCCGTCAGCGGCGGCAGCGCGCACCCGGCCGCCGCGGCGGCGACGGCACGCTGGGCCGCCCCGATGAGGCCGACCGGCAGCTCCCAGACCCGCCCTTCCCACAACCGGCCCCAGCGGTCACGGGCGTACAGCGCGAACAGGGCGCCCAGAGTGAGTCCCTGCACGATGAACCCGGTGTAGACGACCCCGAAGACCCAGGCGTCGAGGAACGGTTCGGCGTCGCCGGCGGCAGGGGTCGCGGGGGAGCCGCCGAGCGCGTCGACGAGGAGCTGGAGCGGGAACCCGGCCATGATCGGCGCGAGCAGCCCGGTGGCCACCCACGCGGGGAGGCCCAGCAGCCACGCGGGCGCCCGCAGCCCCCACGGCCGGGTCAGCACCAGGGCGAGCACGATCACCGCGCCGTCCATGAGGACGGTGACGCCGTTGGCGACGGCCATGCTCGCCCGGTGCTCCAGCAGCCGGCTGCCCTGCGGTATCCCCAGCCGACTCCCCGCGATCCAGGCGACCTTGAGCGCGAGATACGGCACACAGGAGGCGATCGCGACGGCCCGCAGCAGCCGACGGGGCCGGGCGGCGCCGACCGCGGGGGTCACCTTCCGGGGAGCGAGTGTCCGCGTCATGCGTCCACGCTCCCGCGCGGCGACGGCGGCGCACCTCCTGCGCGACGGCGATCCCTCTCCGCCGTACGGGGGAGAGGCGCTCAGTCCTGGGGAGAGGTGCTCCGTCCCGGGGGCGAGGTGCTCAGCCCTCCAACGCCAGGACCAGTTCGTCGATCTCGGCACCCCGCGCGTTCGCGAAGCCCCTCGCCCGCGCGGTCACCCGGAACCCGCACTTGCCCAACACCCGCAGCGAGCCCTCGTTGTCCGCCGCCGCCCGTGCGTACAGCGGGCGTTCGGGCACCTCGGCGAGCAGCGCCCGCAGGGCCGCCGTGGCCACACCACGGCCCCAGTAGGCGCGGTCCACCCAGTACGTGACCTCCCGCTCGCCCGGCTCCCCGTACACCGCCGCGCTGCCCACCACGTCACCGTCGGCGAGGACCGTGCGCTGGACGGCCGACGAGGACCTCACCCGCCGCCATTGCTCGTCGAAGGCGTCCCGGTCGGCCGGGTCCTTGGGGGTGAAGGCCGCCATGTGCAGGGCCTCCGGGTCGTTCAGCTGCCGGTAGAACACCGGCAGATCGCTGTCGTGCACCTCGCGCAGTTCCACATCCATGGGGTCAGAGCCTACGAGTGGCCAGTGTCAGCCGGTCCCGGGCGTCGAACAGCGCGTCCTTCACCATCTGTTCGTGCGCGGGGGTCAGCCGGGCCACCGGCACCGAGCAGCTGATCGCGTCGCGGGCGGGCGTGCGGTAGGGGATCGCGACGCCGAAGCAGCGCAGGCCGAGGGTGTTCTCCTCGCGGTCCACGGCGAAGCCCTGTTCGCGGACCTGATGGAGCTCCTCGATGAGCTTCTCGCGGTCGGTGATGGTGTTCTCGGTCAGCGCCGGGAGCGTCTCCGGGAGCATCTTGCGGACCTGTTCGTCCGTGTACGTGCTCAGCAGCGCCTTGCCGAGGGACGTCGAGTGCGCGGGCAGCCGGCGGCCGACCCGGGTGAAGGGGCGCAGGTAGTGCTGGGACTGGCGGGTGGCCAGGTAGACGACGTTCGTGCCGTCCAGGCGTGCCAGGTGGATGGTCTCCGTCGTGTCGTCCGAGAGCCGGTCCAGCGTCGGACGGGCCGCCGCGACCACCTCGTCGCCGTCGATGTACGAGGTGCCCACCAGCAGCGCCCGTACGCCGATCCCGTACCGCGTGCCCGTCGCGTCCGTCTCCACCCAGCCCAGTTCGACGAGCGTGCGCAGCAACATGTAGAGGCTGGACTTCGGGTAGCCGACGGCCTCCTGGACCGCCGCGAGGGAGTGCATGCCGGGGCGTCCGGCGAAGTATTCGAGCAGCTCAACCGTCCGTACCGCGGACTTGACCTGCGCTCCGCCGCCCGTCTCGCCTGCCGACATCGCCCTTGACCCCTTCGTTCGACGGGAAATAGTCTCCGACAGCGTATTCATCATCAGAGACAGTGTTCAGTATATCGAACACCCCTGGTGGATGACCCCTGGATGACCCAGTACTGCGGCATTACATGTGTGGAGGGACCCGCGGTGGCAGCAGCACCAGTCTGGAGTGTCGACCCCCGTACCGGGAAGCAGCGTGAACAGGTTGCGGTGGAGGCCACAGCCCAGGAGGTGGACACCGCCGTCCGCGCCGCGTACGAGGCGCGCGCGTCGCTCGCCGACCGCACGGTCCGCGCGGCCTTCCTGCGTAGCGCCGCCGCCAGGCTGGAGGCCGCCAAGGACCAGCTCGTCGAGGCCGCCGACGCCGAGACGGCGCTCGGCCCGGTCCGCCTCACCGGCGAACTCGCCCGCACCTGCTATCAGCTGAGGGCGTTCGCGGACATCGTCGACGAGGGCGCCTTCCTGGACGTCGTCATCAACCACCCCGACGCCACCGCCACCCCGCCGATCCCGGACCTGCGGCGCTACAAGGTGCCGCTCGGCGTCGTCGCCGTCTACTCGGCCTCCAACTTCCCCTTCGCCTTCTCCGTCGCCGGCGGCGACACCGCGAGCGCGCTGGCCGCGGGCTGCCCCGTCGTGGTCAAGGCCCACCCCGACCACCCGGCGCTGTCTGAGCTGGTCGCGGCCGTAGTGCGCGCCGCCGCCGCGGCACACGGCATCCCGGCGGGCGTCGTCGGTCTGGTGCACGGCTTCGAGGCCGGCATCGAACTGATCAAGCACCCGCAGGTCGCCGCGGCCGGCTTCACCGGTTCGGTACGAGGCGGGCGCGCCCTGTTCGACGCGGCCGCCGCCCGGCCGGTCCCGATCCCGTTCCACGGCGAGTTGGGCTCCCTGAACCCCGTCGTCGTCACCGAGGCCGCCGCGTCCGAGCGTGGCGAGGCGATCGGCACCGGGCTCGCCGGGTCCATGACGCTGGGCGTCGGGCAGTTCTGTGTGAAGCCGGGCCTGGTCCTGGTGCCGTCCGGCGCGGCGGGCGACGGACTGGTCAAGTCCCTGACGGACGCGGTCAGCGACACCGAGTCGGGCGTCCTGCTGGACCACCGCATGCGCGACAACTTCATCGCCGGGGTCGCCGAGCGGTCCGGCCTCGACGGAGTGGAGTCGCCGGTGACGCCTGGCGCGGGCGGTGAGCACACCGTCAGCGCCGGGTTCCTGTCGGTCGCGGCCGAGAAGCTGACCGGCGAAGGGGCCCACGACCTGCTCCTGGAGGAGTGCTTCGGCCCGGTGACGGTCGTGGTCCGCTACGACGACGACGCCCAGGCACGGGCCGTGCTGTCCCGGCTGCCCGGCAACCTCACCGCGACGGTCCACCTGTCGGCCGCGGAGGCGGCCGGTGAGGGACGCGGCGCGGAGATCCTCGCCGAACTGACGCCGCTGGCCGGTCGGGTACTGGTCGACGGATGGCCGACGGGCGTCGCGGTCGCGCCGGCCCAGCACCACGGCGGTCCGTACCCGGCGACCACCTCGACCTCCACGTCGGTGGGCGGGACGGCCATCGAACGGTGGATGCGGCCGGTGGCGTACCAGGGCGCGCCCGAGGCGCTGTTGCCGGCGGAGCTGCGGGACGACAACCCGCTGGGGCTGCCGCGGCGGTTCAACGGGCGGCTGGAGCGTTAGCGCTGCGCCGTGGCCGGCGCGTCTCGGGACGTCAGCCCGTGTTCGACTCCAGGCCCGCGTCGCGGGCCAGGAGTGCCGCCTGGACGCGGTTGTCGCAGTCGAGCTTGGTCAGGATGCGGCTGACGTACGTCTTCACCGTTGCCTCGCTCATGTGCAGTCGGGCGCCCGCGTCCGCGTTGGACAGGCCCTCGCCCAGCAGGGCCAGCACCTCGCGTTCGCGGGCGGTCAGGCCGGCCAGCCGGCGGCGGGCCTCCTCGCCGCGCAGGGTGGCGGCGGGGGAGGCGAGGGTGTCCACGACGTGCCGGGTGGCGGCCGGGGAGAGATAGGCGTTGCCGGCCGCCGCCGCGCGGACCGCGTGGATCAGCTCCTGCGGCGCGGAGTCCTTCAGCAGGAAGCCCGCGCCGCCGTGGCCGAGTGCCCGCAGGACGTTGTCGCGTTCGCCGAACGTGGTCAGGATCAGCACGCGTACGTCCGGAGCGGCCCGGCCCAGCTCGGCCAGCGCCGTCAGCCCGTCCATCACCGGCATCTGGATGTCCAGCAGGGCCACGTCGACCGCGGTGCTCCGGGCGGTCTCCACCGCTTCCCGCCCGTCCGCGGCCTCGGCGACGACGTCGATGTCGTCGGCCGAGGTGAGGATCATCCTGATGCCGGCCCTGATGAGCGGTTCGTCGTCGGCGACGAGGACCCGGATCACACGGCCTCCTGCGCGGTGTGGGAGTGATGAACGGATGGCAAAGCCCCGCCATCATGCCCGATCCGGTCACGCGTGCGACCTGGCGGCCGCGTTCACAGCTCGTCCTTGTAGGACTCCTTCGCCACCAGCTTCCCGTCGCGGAAGCAGAACCGGTAGACGATGTCGTCGTCGATGTCCAGGTAGTGCCGGCACGTCGCGCCCTCGGGCAGCGGCGGGCCCTTCTTCTCCTGGCCGTCGGTGAGCAGGGCACTGCCCTCCGGCAGCTCGGCCTTCACGTCCTTCTCGGCGTCGCCCACCTTCGCGGACTTGTACACCTTCGCCGATATGGTGCCGCTCTCCACCTCGTCGAACAGTGCCGTCAGCCCCCAGGCCCCGAGGCCGAGAACGCCCACGACGAGGACGACGGAGGTGATCAGACAGCCGAGGGCGACCTTCTTCTTGCTGCTCATGATGGCGGCGAACTCCCCTTGCGGATCGGAACGGTCGATGACCGCTCCACCGTCGCCCGCCGCAGCCCCGCCGATCTGCCCCCGAAAGTCGTCGTCGGCGACGACGGAGGTCGCGCCGTCCGGACCGGGCCGGGGCTCACCACCGCCGTACGGCAGCACACCGGCGAGACGGAAACCACCCTCGGGAGTGGCGCCGGTGTGCACCATGCCGCCGACCAGCCGGGCCCGCTCCCGCAGACCGGCCAGCCCCTGGCCGCCGCTCACCGCGGGCGGCGACTGCGGTGCGCTCGCCGGCACCGGCCCGTTGGCCACCTCCACCACCAGGCTGTCCGGTTCGTAGCGCAGCGCCACGGTGATCGGGGCGCCCGGCGCGTGCTTGTGCGCGTTGGTCAGGCCCTCCTGGGCGATGCGGTACGCGGCGTGGTCGGCGGCGGGCGCGAGCGGCCGTACGGTGCCGGAGCGGAGCAGGTCGACGGCCGCGCCGGCCGCCCGTGACGACTCGACGAGGCCGTCGACGGCGGCCGCCACACGGGCCGTCGGCGGCTCGGCCTCCGTCGGGTCCGGCCCCTGTCCGGCGGGCGCCGCGACACCGTCCCGCAGGATGCCCACCGCCTCGCGCAGCTCCCGCATGGCCGCCCGCGAGGCCTCCCGGAGGATGCCCACCCCTTCGCGCTGGCGGTCACCCAGCTCGGGGTCCACCTCCAGCGCCCCCGCGTGCACGGAGATCAGGGCGAGCTGGTGGCCGAGGCTGTCGTGCATGTCCTGGGCGATGCGCTGCCGTTCGAGAAGGCGGGCCTGGTGCGCCACCATCGCCTGTTCGCGCACCAGTTGGGTGTTGTGCCGGCGCAGCGCGTCGAGCAGGGCGTGCCGCTGGGCGCGGTAGCGGGAGGCCAGCCCCGGAACGATCACCAGCGCCAGGAACGAGCCCGCCGCCAGCCCGGCCGTCACCAGCATCGACATCGCTACGTCGTCGTCGGCCGCCCCTTGGACGCCGACCACGAGGTAGGCGAGGAACGCGGCGGCGTACGCGGCCAGCGCGCGCCCGGGGCGCATGATGCGGCTGCCCGCCGACCAGCTGGCGTAGATCAGCAGCGGCGTGGCGCCGGCCAGCGTCCCGGCCAGGGCCGACGACACGATCAGCACCGTCGCCGGCAGTGACCGGCGGGCCGCGGACAGCACGGCGACGCCCAGGGCCACGGCGCCGGCTCGCGCCGCCGATTCGTTCTGTGCGCCGTCGAGGAGCCCCGCCAGTCCGGCGAGCACGACGGCGAGCACGGCCTCGCCGACGATCCGCCTGCGGGGCCAGGGAGAGGCGGCGGCCAGCCGGGACCGGAGCGGCCGGTCGGACCGGGGTGTGTTGGCTGCGTCCACGCGCAGACTTTTGGCGGTGTCCACGCGGAGACGATAGACAGCCGCCCCCGTGCCCGCGCATCCGCCCTTCGGTGCGGCGGCCGACGACGAAAGTCGCCACCCGGTCACCAACGGAACCGTCATCTTTGGTCGCTGCGGACGTCGACTTACGGAGACTGATCCGGACCGCGGCGGGAAGTGAGGATGGACGGATCCGCCGGAGACAGGCGGCGGCAGAGATCACCGGCCAGGGGAGCGGAACAGTGGACAGCGCGGCACCGGGGACGAGCGAGCGATTCACCATCCGGCAGAAGACCACCTTCATGATCAACCGGTACGTGGTGTCCGAGGCACTGCCGGACGGCTCCGAGGGCAAAGTGGTCGCCTTCGCCGAGCAGAAGCGGATGACGCTCAAGGAGCAGATGACCTTCTACACCGACGAGTCCAAGGACCGGGTCCTGTTCACCGCAAAGGCCCGCCAGGTCCTCGACGTCGGCGCCCTGTACGACGTGAAGGACGCCTCGGGCAACCCTGTCGGCACGTTCCGCAAGAAGTTCGCCGCCTCCCTGCTGCGTTCGACGTGGGAGCTGGAGCAGCCGGGCTCGGTCGCGGCCGTCGGACAGGAGCGCAACCGGTTCGTGGCCGTGCTGCGCCGGGTCTGGGAGATCCTGCCGCTCGACTTCATACCGTTCGTGTGGCCGTACCACTTCGACTTCTCCTCGGGCGGGCGGCCCGTGATGAAGGTCGACAAGAAGCTGGGCCTGCGCGACCGCTATCTGCTCGACGTGGCCTCGCCCGATCTGGACCTGCGCCTCGCCATCGCCCAGGCCGTCGCCCTGGACGCGCTCCAGTCACGCTGACCGGGACCACCCTGGGGCCCCCGCCCGGACCGGCGGCCTGGAAGAATCCCGCCATGGACCTGGAACTCCCAGAACTGCCCTTCCCGCTGCGCACCTACGGCCCCGACGGACACTGGGCCTACGAGGACGGCTTCCTCTCCGGCTGGGCCGGTCCCCGGCAGGACCGTTTCGTGCCGCCCACCGGCGAGGCGCTCGACCCCGCCTCCGACGCACCGCGTCTGCTGGGCGCGCCCGAGGGCGACTTCCAGCTGATCGCCCGGGTCACCGTCGGATTCTCCGGTGCCTTCGACGCCGGGGTCCTCTACGTCCATGTGGGCGAGCGGGCCTGGGCCAAGCTGTGCCTGGAGTACTCCCCGGACGTGCCCACCGTCTGCACGGTCGTCACCCGGGGCCACTCCGACGACGCCAACTCCTTCACCGTGGAGGGGAGTTCGGTGTGGCTGAGGGTGAGCCGCACCGGCCGTGCCTTCGCCTTCCACGCCTCCCGCGACGGCGACCGCTGGACCTTCGTGCGGCTGTTCACCCTCGGCGACGAGAAGGAGACCGGTGCTGCCCTGGTCGGCTTCATGACCCAGTCACCCCTGGGGGAGGGCTGCGTGGTGACGTACGACCACCTGGAGTTCAGGCCGAACTGGCCGAAGGACCTGCGAGACGGAAGCTGAGCAGGCCGGTCACCGCGAGCAGCGCCGCGCTGATCAGCAGGCTCAGCCGCATCCCCGCCACGAAGCCGCCGGAGACCAGCGTCCCGAACACGGCGATGCCCAGCGCCCCGGCCATCTGCCGCGCCGCGTTGAGCACACCGGCCGCCAGACCCGCCCGTTCGGCGGGTACGGCGTCCATCATCGCCGCCGTCAGCGGCGGCACGGTCAGCGCGCAGCCCAGGGCCATGGGGACGAGGAGCAGGGCCACCACCGGCGCGGGGGTGCCGGCGTCGACGTACAGCATCGCGAGCAGTCCCGCCACGGCGAGACCCTGACCCACCACCATGGGCAGCCGGGCGCCGTGGCGGCCGGCGAGCTTGCCCGCGACCACGTTCGTCACCGCGATCAGCCCGGTCATCGGCAGGAACATCAGCCCGGCCTGGAGCGCCGAACGGCCCTGTACCTGCTGGAAGAAGAGCGAGAAGACGAACACCATGCTGTAGAAGGCCACGCTGACCGCCGCCCCTGCGGCCACCGTCACCGCGACGGTCCGGTTGCGGAAGAGACCGAGCGGGACGACCGGGTGGGGCCGGCGTGCCTCGACCCGGAGGAAGGCGGCTCCGGCGGCCACGGCCACCGCCAGTGCCACCCGGCCCGCCGTCCCGCCCTCGATCACCGCGAACGTCAGCGCCGTGAGCGCCACCACCGCCGTCACCTGACCGGGCAGATCCAGCGGTGCCGGCCGGCGCGGTGAGCGCGGGGCCCGGACCAGCAGCACCAGGATCAGCGCACCGATCGGCAGGTTGACGAAGAAGATCCCGCGCCAGTCCCAGGCCGAGGTCAGCACGCCGCCCACCACCGGGCCCAGCGCGACCGCCGCCGAACCGCCCGCCGCCCAGGCGGCCACCGCACGGGCCCGCCGCGCCGGATCGGCGTACGCCTGCCGCACCAGCGCGAGCGACGCCGGCAGCACCACGGCCGCCGCCACGCCCTGCACCACCCGCGCGCCGATCAGGGCCGGCAGGTTCGGAGCGAGACCGCAGGCCGCCGAGGCGAGCGTGAAGACGGCGGCACCGAGCGCGTACGCCCGGCTCGCCCCGGCCCGGTCCGAGAAGGCGCCGGTCGACAGCATCAACGCGGCGAAGGCGAGGGTGTAGGCGTCCACCACCCACTGGAGGCCGGACATACCGCCCCCGAGGGAGGAACCGATCGCGGGCAGCGCCACGTTCACGATGGACGCGTCGAGGCAGACCAGCGCGAAGCCGAGCAGTCCGGCGGTGAGGGTGAGGGCGGCAGAGGGCCCCTTGGGGCTCGACTTGCCCTGGCCGGTGGCGAGTTCGTCGCCCTTGCGGGTCCGGGTCGTTGACATGCCCTCCATGCTGCGGAACTCCGCCGTCGTACAGTAGTGGCCAAAATGCCATGCGTCCGGAGGTTCTGGCCATGCCCCAGCCGTTCACACCGCACCGCATCGCCGTCGTGGCGCCCTCGCCGGTGTCGATGTTCAACCTCGCCATCCCGGAGATGCTGTTCGGCAAGGTCGAGGTCGACGGGCGGCCCGGCTACGAGGTCGTCATCTGCGCGGCCGAGCCGGGCCCGGTGCCCACCAGCGGAGGGCTCGAACTGCACGTCCGGCACGGACTCGACGCCGTGCGGGACGCGGACACCGTGCTCGTCGCCGGCACCGGGGAGCCCTTCGAGCCGGAGTCGCGGATCGTGACCGCCGTGCGCGCGGCGGCGGCCGACGGCAAGCGGATCGCCTCCCTGTGCACCGGCGCCTTCCAACTCGCCGAGGCGGGCCTGCTGCACGGCCGCCGGGCCACCACGTACTGGGCGCACGCCGAGGAGTTGCGCCGCCGCTACCCGCTCGTCGACCTGCGCGGCGACGTGCTGTACGTCCAGGACGGTCCGTACGTCACCTCCTCCGGCTACGCCGCCGGCATCGACCTGTGCCTGCACGTCATCCGCACCGACTACGGCGCCGCCGTCGCCAACGAGGTCGCCCGGCGCGCGCTCGTGGCACCGGTACGGCCCGGCGGCCAGACCCAGTTCACCCAGACCCCGCTGCCGCCCGAGCGCGGCACCGCCTGCTCCGACACCCGCGGCTGGGCCATGCGCAACCTCGACAAGCCGCTCACCCTCACCGACCTGGCCCGCCACGCCGGGGTCAGCGTCCGCACCCTCACCCGCCGCTTCCACGCCGAGAGCGGGGTGAGCCCGTTGCAGTGGTTGCTCCACCAGCGCATCGAGCGGGCCAAGGAACTGCTGGAGACCACCTCCCTGCCCATGGACCAGGTGGCCCGCGCCTGCGGCCTGGGCACCGCCGACTCGCTGCGCGGGCACCTGGTCCGCCGTACGGGTCTGGCACCGAGCACCTACCGGGTGCAGTTCAGCCGGCTCGGAACCGGGGCGGCCGAGGCCACGTCCTCCGTTGCATGATCAGCGACCGAACGACCGGAGCCCGGGTCATCCGTACCGTCCTGCCCGCCGAAGCGGAGGCGGTGGCGGCCCTGCACGCACGTGCCCGGGCGACCTACTACCCCGACGGGCCGCCGCAGGACGGCACCGACTGGCTCGCCGCCTGGCGGAGCGCCATCGCCCGACCGGACGGACATGTGCTGTGCCTCGTGGAGGAGGGCCGCATCATCGCGCTCGCCTCCTTCCGCACACCGCAGGGCGCCGGCGCCGACACCGTCAAGCTGTTCCAGTTCCATGTCGACCCCGGGCACTGGGGCCGCGGCGTCGGTACGGCCCTGCACACGGCCTGTGCGGAGGAGTGGCGGGCCGACGGCAGGCGCACGGCCGTGCTGGACGTCCACGTGGACAACCGGCGGGCCCAGGTCTTCTACGCCCGTCAGGGCTGGGTCCCGGACCCGGAGAACCCGCCCGCCGAGGGCGACCATCACCTGAATCTGCGGTTCACCGTCGGCGGGGAATGATTGGCGCTGTTTGAACGTTCACGCACCAGGCGGAGGGAGTCTCCGTATCCCGTACGACCTGGAGAGCCGAAGACATGCGCGTCGAGATCTGGAGCGACATCGCCTGCCCCTGGTGCTATGTGGGCAAGGCCCGCTTCGAGAAGGCGCTGGCGGCCTTCCCGCACCGTGAGCAGGTCGAGGTGGTGCACCGCTCCTTCGAGCTGGACCCGGGGCGCGCCAAGGGCGACATCCAGCCCGTGATCACGATGCTCACGAAGAAGTACGGCATGAGCGCGGCGCAGGCGCGGGCCGGTGAGGAGAACCTCGGCGCGCAGGCCGCCGGGGAGGGCCTTGAGTACCGCACCGAGGGCCGCGACCACGGCAACACCTTCGACATGCACCGGCTGCTGCACCTGGCCAAGGAGCGGGGCCGGCAGGACGAGCTGATCCAGATCCTGTACCGGGCCAACTTCGCCGAGGAGCGGTCCCTGTTCTCCGAGGGCGACGAACGCCTCGTGGAACTGGCCGTCGCCGCCGGCCTCGACGCCGACGAGGCCCGCGAGGTCCTCGCCGACCCGGACACCTACGCCGACGCCGTCCGCGCCGACGAACGCGAGGCCGCCGAGCTCGGCGCCACCGGCGTGCCCTTCTTCGTCCTCGACCGCAAGTACGGCGTCTCCGGTGCCCAGCCCGCCGAGGTCTTCGAGCAGGCGCTGACCCAGGCGTGGGGCGAGCGGTCGCCGCTGCGGCTCGTCGACCAGGGCGACGCCGAGGCGTGCGGTCCCGACGGGTGCGCGGTGCCGCAGCACTGAACCGCCGGGCGAAGGCGCAGGTCGGGGGCCATCCATAAGCGTTCCTTGGCGAAACCACGTAGAGAATCGCAATGGACCGACAGGTGGCCAGGGCCCAGAGTGGAGCCATGGAGACCTTCGAGAGCCTCGTCCGTGCCGAGTTCGCCCCGAAGAACGTCTATCTGAACACCGCGAGCAACGGTCTGCTGCCGGCCCGCACCGTCGACGCCCTCCAGCGGGCCGTGCGGATGCGGGCCGAAGGCGTCCCGCTCGGGCCGCTCTACGAGGACGTCGAGGCCGTCCGCGCCTCCTTCGCCCGGCTGGCCGGCGTGCCCGTCGAGCGGGTCGCGACCGGGGCCTCGGTCGCCGAGTACGGCGGACTGATCGCCGCCTCGCTGCCCGCCGGCGCCGAAGTCCTCACCGCCGAGGCCGACTTCTCGTCCCTGGTGAACCCCTTCCACATGCGCGCCGACCTCAAGGTGCGCGCGGTCCCGCTGGAGCGCCTGGCCGAGTCCGTCCGCCCGGACACCGCCCTCGTCGCGGTCAGCGCCGCGCAGTCCGCCGACGGCCGGGTCGCCGACCTGCCCGCGGTGCGGGCCGCCGCCCGCAAGCACGGCGCGCGCACCTACGTCGACGCCTCCCAGTCGGCCGGATGGCTGCCGCTGGAGGCCGACGCCCACGACTTCGTCGCCGCGGTCGGCTTCAAGTGGCTCCTGGGCCCGCACGGCACCGCATTCTGCGTCGTCCCGGCGGACTTCGGCGGACTGACCCCGCTGCTGGCCGGCTGGGTCGCGGGGGAGATCCCCTGGGAAAGCTGCTACGGCCCCGTCCAGGACCTCGCCCACTCCGCCCGCCGCTTCGACATCAGCCCCAGCCTGTTCAGCCACGCCGGGCTGCGCGCCTCCCTGGAACTGATCGAGGAACTCGGCGTCGACGCCGTCCGGGCCCACGACCTGGCCCTCGCCGACCGCTTCCGCGAGGGGCTCGCCGGCCTCGGCCACGAACCGCTGCCCGCACCCGGCTCGGCCATCGTCTCCGTGCCCGGCCTCGGCCACCGTCAGCCCGACCTGGGCGCCGCCGGAATCCAGGTCTCCGACCGCGCGGGCAACCTGCGTGCCGCCTTCCACCTCTACAACACCCCGGACGACGTCGACCGGCTGCTGAACGCCCTGTCCGCCTGAACCACTGGCGCGCGCCCGCCCGGGACGCTAGGAAGGGCACCAGGGGTGGTGGTGCCGGTGGAGTCCACGGGCGATACAGGCGCACAGCCGACCGCCGACGCGGAGATGCACCGGCGGCTGGTGTACGGCGACGGGTCCGCGCTTGCCGAGGTGTACGCGGCGTACGGCGGGCTGGTGCGGGGCGTGGCGGTGCGGGTGACGCGTTCCCCGGCCGCCGCCGACGACGTGGCGCAGGAGGTCTTCGCCCACCTGTGGAGCCGGCCGTACACCTACGACGCGCGCCGTGGCTCGCTGCGCACCTGGCTGTCCTTGCTCGCCCACCGGCGGGCCGTGGACTGGGTGCGCAGCGAGGCCCGGCACCGCAAGGCCGCCGCGGCCGACGACTCCGCGCTCCAGGCCATCCCGGACGCCGGGCCCGGCCCCGACGAGACGGTCGTCGACCGGGAACGCTCCCTGCTGCTGCACACCGCCCTCGCCGAACTCCCCCGGCCGCAACGGGAGGTCGTACACCTCGCCTACTTCGCCGGCCGCACCTACCGGCAGGCCGCCGTGGAACTGGGGATACCCGAGGGCACGGCCAAGACCCGGCTGCGCACCGCGCTGCGCACCTTGGCCGAGACTTTGGCCGACCCACCGGATCCGGCGCTCGAAAGGGGCGCATGATGGCGAGACGGGGTACTCGCACGGCAGCGGCATCGGGAGGAGGCGCGCGATGACCGACGATCACGCGGCGGTACGTGACCTGCTGGCAGCCTGGGCCTTCGGCGCCCTCGACCCGGCCGAGGAGGAGACGGTCCGGCCGCACCTCGCCGAGTGCGAGAGCTGCGCGGCACGGGCGGCACGGCTGCGGGAGACGGTACGGCTGCTGGACGGGCCACCGCAGGAGGCTCCCGCCCCGCCGGCCGACGGCGCGCTGTCCCTCGCCCTGCGCACCCGGCCGGCCACCCCTGACGTCGCCGGGCACGCCGAGCCCTACGCCGCCGCGGTCGCCGGGCTCAGGGCACTGCTGCCCGAGCTGGCCGGCCGCTGGGCCACCCCGGTCGTGCACGACTGGGACGCGCACGCCACCGTCGCCCACCTGCTCGCCGCCGACGAGCACCTGGCCGCCCGGCTCGGCATCGACGCCCGCGTGCCGCCCTCGCGGATCGCCCGGGACACGCCCTGGGAGGACGCCTGGAACCGCCGTACCGCCGATGTCATCGCCCATGAGCACGGCCGTACGCCCGAGCAGACCGTGGCCGACTGGGCCGCGCAGGCGGACCAGCTGCTGGCCGCGCCCGAGGCGCGCGACGTGGAACTGGCCGCGCGGGCCGTGACGTTGATGGGGATGCGGCTGCCGGTCGCCGACCACTTCCTGGTGCGCGCCTTCGAGACATGGATCCACACCGACGACATCGGCCGCGCCCTGAACCTCGCCGTCCCCCCACCGCCCCGGCGACACCTCGGGCAACTGGTCCGCCTGGCCGTCCGGGTCCTGGGCCTGGCCCTGGGCCCCGACGCGCCCCCGGTGCTCTTCTCGGTCACGGGGGGCGAGGAATGGATCCTGGGCTCCGAGGACGAGCCCGTCCAGGCCGAACTCGCCCTGGACCCGATCGACTTCTGCCTCCTGGCCGGCGGCCGCCACACCCCGGAAACCGTCCCCAGAGGCCAAACCGGCGACGCGGCCGCCGTACGAAACGTACTGGAGCGGGCCGCGTCGCTGGCGTGGCTGTGAGGGCTACTTCACCTGGGTGAGGCAAGGCCCCCTCATGGAGTTGTGGGTGTGAAGTTGTGGGTCACTTCACCGGAGTGAAGTCGCGTGCGCCGATGAAGTCCGGTCGGCGTACCGGTGCCGCGAAGGGGTCCACGGCCGTGTTCTCCACGCTGTTGAACACGATGAACACGTTGCTGCGCGGGAACGGCGTGATGTTGTCGCCGGAGCCGTGCATGCAGTTGCAGTCGAACCAGGTCGCCGAACCGGCCTTGCCCGTGAAGAGCTTGATGCCGTACTCGGAGGCCATCTTGGTCAGCGCCTCGTCGGACGGCGTGCCCGCGTCCTGCATCTGGAGGGACTTCTTGTAGTTGTCCTTCGGCGTGGCCCCCGCGCACCCGAGGAAGGTCCGGTGGGAGCCGGGCATGATCATCAGCCCGCCGTTGGTGTCGTGGTTCTCGGTCAGCGCGATCGACACGGACACCGTCCGCATGTTCGGCAGACCGTCCTCGGCGTGCCAGGTCTCGAAGTCGGAGTGCCAGTAGAAGCCACTGGCGCCGAAGCCCGGCTTGACGTTGATCCGCGACTGGTGGACGTACACGTCCGAGCCGAGGATCTGCCGCGCCCGGCCGACGACCCGCTCGTCACGCACCAGACGCGCGAACACCTCGCTGATCTTGTGCACTTCGAAGACGGACCGGATCTCCTTGGACTGCGGCTCGACGATCGAGCGCTCGTCCGCCCGGATCGCCGGGTCGGTGACCAGTCGCTCCAGCTCCTGCGCGTAGACCGCGACCTCGTCCTCGGTGATCAGCTGGTCGATGGCCAGGAAGCCGTCACGCTCGAACGACTGGAGGTCGCCGGCCGCGATCGGTCCCGGCGTGTCGGGGGAGCCCCACACGACGGGGTCCTGGCGCGGCGTCGCCACTTCGGTGGCGCCGCGGCTGGGGTAGAGGTCGGTGACGTTACCGGTCATTGCGGTGGTCATGGTGTCTCACACCTCCTCGGGCTCGGTGAGCAGCGGGTACACCCCGTTCTCGTCGTGGTCCTCCCGGCCGGTCACGGGCGGGTTGAAGACACAGATGCAGCGGAAGTCCTGCTTGACCCGCAGCGTGTGCCGCTCGTGCCCGTCCAGGAGGTACATGGTCCCGGGCGTGATCGCGTACGTCCGCCCGGTCTCTTGGTCGGTCAGCTCGGCCTCGCCCTCGACGCAGACGACGGCCTCGACGTGGTTCGCGTACCACATCGACGTCTCCGTACCCGCGTACAGGATCGTCTCGTGCAGCGAGAAGCCGACCTTCTCCTTGGCGAGGACGATGCGCTTGCTCTCCCAGGTGCCGGACGCCGATTTCACGTGGCGCTCGGTGCCTTCGATCTCCTTGAACGAACGGACGATCACGGTGCTGCCCTACCTCCTAGGTGATGGTGTTCTCGGTGTCCCGGGGTGTATCCCGGTGGATGAGGGGGTGCTCAGGCGGTCTCGCGGACGGCGCGGGCGAGGACGCGCAGGCCCTCGTCGAGTTCGTCGGGCGTGATGGTCAGGGCCGGGAGCAGCTTGATGACCTCGCTCTCCGGACCGGACGTCTCCACCAGCAGCCCGAGATCGAACGCGCGGCGCGCGATCCGGCCGGCCCGCTCCTTGTCGTGGAACTCCATGCCCCACACCAGGCCGCGGCCCCGGTACTCCTTGACGTCGGCGGGGTTCTCCTCGCAGATGGCGATCAGCCCCTGCTCGACCTGCTCGCCGCGCGCCCGGGTCTGCTTCTCCATCGCGCTGCCGTCGGCCCAGTACGACTCCAGGGCGGCGGTGGCGGTGACGAAGGCGGGGTTGTTGCCGCGGAAGGTGCCGTTGTGCTCGCCCGGCTCCCAGATGTCCAGCTCGGGCTTGAACAGGCACAGCGACATGGGCAGTCCGTAGCCGCTGATGGACTTGGACACGGTGACGATGTCGGGCGTGATGCCGGCCTCCTCGAACGAGAAGAAGGCACCCGTACGCCCGCAGCCCATCTGGATGTCGTCGACGATGAGCAGCATGTCCTGGCGCTCGCACAGCTCGGACAGCGCGCGCAGCCACTCCGGGCGCGCCACGTTGATGCCGCCCTCGCCCTGCACGGTCTCGACGATCACGGCGGCCGGCTTGTTCAGACCGGAGCCCTGGTCCTCCAGCAGCCGCTCGAACCACAGGAAGTCCTCGACGGCGCCGTCGAAGTAGTTGTCGAACGGCATCGGCGTGCCGTGCACCAGCGGGACACCGGCGCCGGCCCGCTTGAACGCGTTGCCGGTGACGGCCAGCGAGCCCAGGGACATCCCGTGGAAGGCGTTGGTGAAGGACACGATGGCCTCGCGCCCCTTGACCTTCCGGGCCAGCTTCAGCGCCGACTCCACGGCGTTGGTGCCGGTCGGGCCCGGGAACATGACCTTGTACGGCAGGTCACGGGGCCGCAGCACCAGGTCCTGGAAGGTCTGGAGGAAGGCCCGCTTGGCGCCGGTGGACATGTCGAGCCCGTGCGTGACGCCGTCCCGCTCCAGGTAGTCGATCAACGCCCGTTTCAGGACCGGGTTGTTGTGGCCGTAGTTCAGCGAGCCGGCACCGGCGAAGAAGTCCAGGTACTCGTGGCCGTCCTCGTCGTACATACGGCTGCCGCGCGCGCGGTCGAAGACGGTGGGCCAGCCGCGGCAGTAGCTGCGCACCTCGGACTCCAGGGTCTCGAAGACGCTGAGGTCGGGCTGGGTGATGGTCACGACGAATCGCTCCTCGTTGTGTGGGGGAGTTCAGACGGAGAGGGGACCGATGCGGTACAGGACTTCGGGGTCGTGCGGCCCGTCGGGGAACAGGCTGGTGGGGAACAGCACCTCGCGCTCCAGGGCGGCGCCGTGCCGCTCCGCGAAGGAGCCGAACAGCCGCTCGGAGGCGGTGTTGCCGGGCGTGATGGTGGTCTCGACGCCGGTGACGCCGTAGTCGGCGCCGACCCGCGCGACGAGGCCGTCGAGCAGTGAGGCGGCGATCCCGCGTCCGCGGTAGGTGTCGTCCACGGCCACCTGCCAGACGAGCAGGGTGTGCGGACGGTCCGGCCGGATGTACCCGGTGATGAAGCCGACCGGCTCTCCGTGCTCGTCGCGTGCGACGGCCGATGTGCCGGCGAAGTCACGGCACCACAGCAGATAGCTGTACGACGAGTTGAGGTCGAGGGCTTCGGAGTCTTTGGCAATACGCCACAGCGCGGCCCCGTCGGCCACCGCCGGACGGTCGATTCGCAGGTCTGCTTGTGCGGCAGTCATGCAAATTGAATTTACCCAGCCAAATTCGAAATTGCACGGCCCTGCGGGGTTACGTACGAGGGCGGGATGTGTTATCACGCGGGCGTGAGGGAAGCCCCTCGGGACCCCGGAAACGCACCTTTTGCCCCCTTAATACCGGACAAACGGGGCGGAGTGTGGAACGCGTCACAGCCATGTAACTCGCACGAGACCTGCCCGAATTAGTCTGGTTGGTGTTCGCGAAATCTTTGCGTTTAGGTTCGGAGATAGCGGGCAGAAGAAGATGGGAAGCTACCCGTCGGGGAATTCAAGAATTAGCCTGAATTTAGGCTCCGGTAACACCGTCGATGTGTTCTCGCAGAATATCGGCATGACCGTTGTGCCGGGCGTACTCCTCGATCATGTGAAGGAGCACCCACCTAAGGCTCACCTCGACCCCGGCCATCGGCCCGTCCGTGATCAGCCCCACACTCTCCAGCGACCGCCCGGCACGGACCTCCCGCCCCCGGGCGATCTCCCGCCGCCACACGCCGAGCGCCTGGTCGCCCCCACGTCCCGGGGCGAGCGTGTACCCGCTCACGTTCCCCGCCCCGTACACCGGCGGCACATCGAGCCCGCCCACGACCCGCTGGAACCAGTTCCGCTCGCACTCGGCGAGATGCTGCACCAGCCCGAGCAGCGTCAGCTCCGACGGCTCGGCGGGGGCGCGCCGCAGCTGCGCCTCGTCCAGTCCCGCGCACTTGAGCTCCAGGGTGGCGCGATGGAAGTCGAGCCAGCTTTCGAGCATGGGGCGCTCGGGGCCGGTCAGTAGGGGGACGGGGCGACCGTCCGGGAGGGTTCGCGATGTGTGGGCGCTCATGCGGGGAGCGTGACACCCGGGGCCGGCGCCGGCTCGGGTTTCAGCGGCGGGCGAATCTCCCCGGAGCCGATCTCGTAGTCGTGGGTGTCATGCCCGCGCGGCGTACCGGGTACCGCGTCCGGCTTGTTGACGCGGTGTCTATCCAGTGGTTCAGTGGCTCAGTCACTGATCCACTGGCTGGCTGGGGGCCGGGATGGGCGCACTGCCGCGCGAGACCACCGTCGACGTTCTGGAGAAGCGGCTGCGCGAGGACATCCTCGCCGGGCGTCATCCGGCCGGGAGCTATCTGCCTCCCGAACGTGAACTCGCCGACGAGTTCGGAGTCAACCGCACCACACTGAAGCACGCCTTCGGCCGGCTGGTGCACGCCGGGCTGCTGGAGACGCGGCACGGCGTGGGAACGCGGGTCCGGGACTTCCTGCGGCTCGGCGGGGCGGACCTCCTGCCGATGCTCGTGCGGCACAGCCCCGACTGGATCGGGGAGATCTTCGAAGTGCGCCGCAGCGTCGGAGCGTTGATCGCCGAGCGCGCCGCGGCCCGGGCCACCACGGCCCAGATCGCCGAACTGCGCTCGCTGACGGCCGCTGTCGGGGACGCGGAGGACGGCGAGGAAGCCCAGCTCGCGGACGCCGAGGTGCACCGGGCGCTCGCCCGCGCCACCGGCAACCGGGTGTACGTCCTGCTGACCAACACCCTGTTCAACGCCTACCTGCCGGTCCGCGCGGCACTGGTCGCCCCGTTCCTCGACGCCCGGGCGGCCCACGACCGGCTGGCCCCCGTCGTCGACGCCGTGGCCGCCGGCGACCAGGAAGCGGCGCGCACGGCCGCCGGTGCCTACCTGGCGGCGACCGAACGCATCATGCTGGAGGGCCTGGCACGGGCCGCCGAACGCCGGGACGGTGTCCGGTGACCGCGCGCGGGACCGCGTTCCGGGAGACCATGCTGGGCCGGGCACGGTTGGACGACGAGGACCGCGACCGCCCGGTGCGCCTGGATCTCGCCGTCCGCGCCGACGCCGTACTGCTGCCCCACCGCACGACACCGGCACGTGTGACCGGACGGGTGCGGATAGCGGGACGGGCGGACGACGCCGACGCCGAGGGCGAGTTGGAGATCTCGCCCCTGGCGCGCCGCCGGATCCGTTACCGGATCACCTTCACCATGGAGGGCCGGCGTCTGGTGCTCGACGGCTGGAAGTCCATCTCGCCCGCGCGTCCGGTGCGGTCGATGACCGTGCTGCCGTACACCCTGTACGAGGACGGCGAACGCGTCGGCGAGGGCACACTGCGCTTCCCCCTCACCACCGGCCTGCTGCCCTTCCTCACGAGCTTCCGCTTCCCCCGCGCGGCGGCCGAGTCCACCGCCGCGGAACACCTGGCGTCGCGCTGGGACGGAAAGCCGGGACGCACGGAGGTCTGGTACACGACCCTGACCGACCCGGCGACCGGCACCGGAGTCTGGCTGCACCACGAAGTCGTGGCGCCCACAGACGGCTCCGGCGCCCACGCCCACGGCTGGGTCGCCGTGTTCCCCAAGGACGGCCCCGTCGAGCACGCCCGCTTCGGCCCCGTGCCGTGGACGGACCGGCAACAGGGCTACGAGGCCGAGGGCATCCGCGCCCAGGCAGGTCAACTCGCCGGTTCCGCCGGGCCGTTCACCTGGTCGCTCACCGAGACACCCCAGGGCGGCCCGCTGCACACCTTCCCCCGCTGGTCCTGGCGCCACCCCCTGCTGCCGGCCAGCCACATGCTGCCCGCGGCCCGCTGCCTCTACAGCGGCACCGTCCGGTACGGCGACAACGAACTACGGCTGGACGGGGCCACCGGCGCCGGCGCCCGGATCTACGGCCACGGCAACGCGCGGCGCTGGGCCTGGCTGCACGCGGACCTCGGCGGCGGAGACGTCCTGGAGATCGTCGCCGCGGTGTCCATGCGCCCCGGACTCGACCGCCTGCCGCCGCTGGTGTTCCTACGACTGCTGCGCGACGGACGCCCCTGGCCCGGGCGCGCGGAGCGCACCGCCGTCGGCTGGGCGGGCCTCGGCCGGTTCCGGGCGGACATCGGCCTGCCCGAGTGGCGCGTGTCCGGCCGGGTGGGCCGGCGCCGGATACGGGTGAAGGTGACCCAGCCGCCGCAGCGCACCCTGGCGCTCGACTACACCGACCCCGACGGCTCTCCCGCGGTCTGCCGCAACAGCGAGACCGCGGACGCCGAGGTCAGTCTGGAGCGCTGGTGGGGCGGTTGGCGACCGGAGGCCACCTGGCGGCTCTCCGGCACCGCCCACGCGGAGGTCGGTGACCGATGACCCCCTCGACCGCTCCCGGCCTCACCGCACTCACCGCGGCCCTGCTCGCCGACGACGGCACCGCCGCGTGGACCCGGGCCGTGCCCCGGCGCGTCGAGACGCTGCTGGACGCCATGCCCGCCACCGCACGCACGGCGGTACGCGGTGCGACCGCGGCGATCAACCTCTACGCCCTGGCCCGCACGGGCCGCCGGCTGCCCGCCCTCGGCCCGGCGGAACGCGAGCACGTCATGGCGTCGCTCGCCTCCCACCCGGCCCTGCTGCCCCTCCTGGACGCGGTGAAGGTGCCGGTGCTGCTGGCGGCCGGCACCGAGCGGACCCTCCGCCACGGCCCCGCGCCCACGGCGCCCGCACCCGTCGACCCGCCGCTCGACTGCACCCCCGCCCGCGACTGGCCGACCCGCTCCACCGCGGACGCCGTCGTCGTCGGATCGGGCGCGGGCGGCGCGATGGCCGCGCGGACGCTGGCCCGGGCGGGGATGCGTGTCGTCATCGTCGAGGAGGGCGACCACCACACCACCGCGGCCTTCGCGCGCAGGACCCCGCTCGACCGCTTCACCGACCTCTACCGGGACGGCGGCGCCACCATCGCGCTCGGCAACCCTCCGCTGGTCCTGCCCGTCGGCCGCGCGGTCGGCGGCACCACCGTCGTCAACTCCGGCACCTGCTACCGCACTCCGGACGACGTCCTCACCCGCTGGCGGGCCCGCCACGGATTCGCCGTCGCCGAAGGCTTCGACGCCCACCTCGACGAGGTGGAACGCACCCTGCGGGTCGCCCGTCAGCCCATGGACGTCCTCGGCAACAACGGGCTGCTCGCCCTCGCCGGCGCCAAGGAACTCGGCTGGACCGCGGCCCCGCTGCGCCGCAACGCCCCTGGCTGCAAGGGCTCCTGCCAGTGCGTCGTCGGCTGCCCCACCGGCGCCAAACAGAGCGTCCAACTGTCCGTGCTCCCCGAAGCCTGCGCCGCCGGCGCCGCGATCGTGACGGGCGCCCGCGTCCTGCGCGTCCTCACCGACCGCGACCGGCCGGGCGGTCCGCGCGCCGCCGGCGTGGTGGTGAGCCGCCCCGACGGCACCGAACTGGAGATCCTCAGCCCCCTGGTCGTGATCGCCGCCGGCGCCCTTCAGACACCGCAACTGCTGCGCCGCTCCGGCCTCGGCGGACACCCCGGGACCGGCCGGAACCTCAGCGTGCACCCGGCGATCAGCGTCGCGGGCCGCTTCGGCACGCCGGTGACCGGCTGGCAGGGCGTCCTCCAGAGCGTCGGCGTGGAGGAACTGCACTCCGACGGCATCCTGATCGAAGCCACCTCGGCGCCCCCGGGCATGAGTTCGTTCGTGCTGCCGGGCGTCGGCCGCGAACTGCGCCGCGAAGTCGAGGGGACGGAGCAACTGGCCACCCTGGGCGCCATGATCGCCGACCGGCCCTCCGGCCGCGTCCTCGGCCGCGACCGCACCCTGCTCCGCTACGACCTCGCCTCCCGCGACGCCCGCCGCCTGCTGCGCGCCCAACGGGCCATGGGCCGCCTGCTGTTCGCCGCCGGAGCCGACGAGGTCCTGACCGGCGTACCGAGGCACCCGCGGGCCCGCAGCCAGGCCCAACTGGACGCGCTGCTCGATGAGGTGACGATACGTCAGCTGCACGTCTCCGCGTTCCACCCCACGGGCACGGCCGCGGCCGGGAAGGACACCCAGCGCTCACCGGCGGACCCGGAGGGGCGCCTACGTGGAGTGCACGGCGTGCTGATCGCCGACGGGTCGGTACTGCCGAGCTGCCCGGAGGTGAATCCCCAGCTGAGCATCATGGCGGCGGCACTGGGCGTGGCCCGGCGTCACCTGGCGGACGGGTGAGGCCAGGCCGGCATGACGGCCCTGGGGCCTGTCGTTCGGATCATGCCGGCGTCGCGGGGCGACAGGCCCTAGAACTCCAGGGAGTCGGCCAGTTCGGCGATGACCTGTGCGTGGCATGCCTCGGGGACACACCAGCAGCCGAGCCTGCGGCCCCGCAGCGCGGGCAGCAGGGCGAGCAGGTCGGGACGGCTCAGCAGATGGGCGCGGTACTTCTCGACCACCTGCGCCCGGCTGCCGTCCCGGCCCGGCCGGAAGGGGCTCGCGAGTTCGGAGCCCTCCAGATGCCATCCGCCGCGGTGCATCGCGCGGCCGACGTAGACGACGTCCGCGTAGTCCGGGTCGTCGCGGTGGCCCTTCAGATTGACGACCGTGGTCCGGCGTGTGGCGTTCATCGGTCAGTCCGTGCCCGGCAGGGCGAAGACGGCGCAGGTGGCCGTCCCGTGCGCGTACAGCTTGCCGTCGGCCGCCCCGACGATCCGCGCCTCCGCGGTCGCCGTCGTCCGGCCGACGTGGACCGCGACGCCCGTGCAGCGCAGCGTCGTGGTCGTGTGCAGCACCGGCCTGACCAGGTTCACCGCGAGCTGCACGGTGGTGTACGCCCGGCCGGCCGGCAGCGCGGTCAGTACGGCGGTGCCCAGGGCCGAGTCCAGGAGGGTGGCCATGTAGCCGCCGTGGACCGTGCCCATGGGGTTGAGGAGGTGTTCCCCGGGCTCGCCCTCGAAGACGGCCTGTCCGTCCTCGACCTCGACGAGCCGGAAGCCGAGGGTCCCGCAGATCGGGGCCTCGGGCAGCCGCCCGTCCAGGCTCATGCGGGCCAGCTCGATGCCCGTGATGCCGCCGACGGCTTCGTCGCCGACCGTGCGGTGGTAGTGCGTGGCGAGGTGCGCCATGGAGCTTTTCCGTCCTTTGTCGCCGCCCTCATCGGGGGCCTGGTGCCGATGGATGTACGAGCGCCGGGCGGCGGCCGCGGTCCGCGGACCGCCGCCCGGCGTGGTCACAGGTCAGGGAAGCTTGACGGCCAGGAGGTCGACGGGCCGGATGTCCGGCGCCTCGCTCAGCATGGTCCCCGCGGCCTCCATCAGCGCGGCGGCGATCTTGCCCTCCAGGTGCCCCTTGCGCCCCTCCTCGTCGGCGAAGGTGTCGAAGACACCGAAGGTGGTGGCGCTCTGCCGGAACGCGAACCACGTCACGGTGTGGTTCTCCTGCTCCGCGAGCCGCAGCGCGTCGCTCAGCAGGGCCGCGACCTGGTCGGCGTACTCGGGCTTGGCCTCGATCCGTGCCAGCAGTCCGAGCTTGTTCATGGTGCACTCCCGTGGTGTGGGCTTCGTGAGGGTGGTGCCGGTACCAGGCACCGGATCTCGTCCGGACTCCTCCGAATCTAGGCCGCTCGGGCCACCCGCCCCAGTGTCGGAAGCGACGTCTTCGATATCGTTTCCGTCATGGATGTAGCTGTGCTCGCATACGACGGTGTCTTCGACTCCGGGCTGGCCGCCCTCCTCGATGTCCTGGAGGGGGCGAACAGCATGCGCGGCGAGCTCCCGCAGCCCCCGCCCGCCTGGAACGTCACCACGATCGGCTTCCGCCGACGCATCCGCACGGGCGCGGGACATGTCGTCGAGGCGGCCCCCGTCGACGCGGCCGAGGAGGCGGATCTGCTGGTGGTGCCCGCGCTGGCCGAACGGCGTCCCGACGCGCTGATCGCCCATGTCTCGGGTCCGGCCGCCGCCCCCGCACGGCGTCTGGTGGCGGCCGCACGCGAACGCGGCACACCCCTGGCCTCCGCCTGCACGGGCACCTGGCTGCTGGCCGAGTCGGGGGTCCTCGACGGGCTGGACGCCACGACGAGCTGGTGGCTGGCGCCCTACTTCCGCAAGCGCTACCCGGCGGTCACTGTCGACCAGACCCGGATGGTCACCTCCTCGGACGGTGTCACCACCGCCGGCGCGGCCTTCGGACACGTCGACCTCGCGCTCGCGATCGTACGGATGACCAGCCCGGCCCTCGCCGAGCTGGTCGCCCGCTATCTGGTCGTCGACGAGCGCCCCTCCCAGGCCGCCTACGCGATCTCCTCGGCGCTCGCGCAGAGCGACCCCACACTGGCCGCCTTCGAGCGCTGGGCCCGCGCCCACCTGGACCAGCCGATCTCGATCGCCGACGCGGCCCGGGCCATCGGCGTCAGCGAACGCACCCTCCAGCGGGCCGTCCGCCGCACCCTGGGCACCTCACCGGTCGGCTTCGTCCAGGACCTACGCGTCGAACGAGCCTCCCACCTGCTCAGGACCACGGACCTCCCCCTGGAGGTGATCGCCCGGAAGGTGGGCTACGAGCACGCCAACACCCTCAGAGTCCTTCTCCGGGAACGCACCGGAACAACGGCGAGCGCCATGCGCGCGAGGTGACGCGGCCGCACGCACCCATCGGCGACTTCTCGACGCCGGTCCAGGCGACTCAGCCCGCCTCGACCGCCCGCAGCGCCCCTGCCACGTCGACCTGCGCCCCCCGCTCCGCCAGCGCGGCCCCGATCGCCGCCAAGCACCCCCGCACGACCGCCGCCGTCGCGTCCACCCCGTAGTGATTGACCCGGATCATCTCCCCGGCCAGCGCACCCCCACCCGCCGCCAACGGCAGTCCCGGCTCCGCCTCCAGCGCCCGAGCCACCACCTCCGACGCCACCACGTCCGCCGGCACCCGCAGGGTCGTGGCCACCGGAGCCGCCTCGCGCACGTCGTACACGTACGGCCCCAGCCCCCCACCCATCGCGACGGCCCCGGCCCGAACGGCGAGTGCGGCCTCCCGGTGCCGGCGCATCACCGCCTCCAGCCCGTCCGCCTCGATCCGCTCCACGCACGCCTCGAGCGCCAGCATCTCCAGCTGCGCCGGCGCGTGCAGCAGCGCCCTGCGGCCACCGTCGATCCAGCGCTCCTTCCAGTCGAGCAGCGACAGATACGACCGCCGCGGCGCCCCGGGATTCGCCGCCATCCGCGCCCACGCCCGCTCGCTCACCGACACCGCCGACACCCCGGCCGGGCCGCCCATCGCCTTCTGCGCCCCGATCACGCACAGGTCCACACCCCACGCGTCCGGCAGCACCGGCTCGGCGCCGATCGACGCGACCGCGTCCAGGTAGAACAGCGCCCCGTGCGCGCGCACGACCTCGCCGATCTCCGCGACGGGGTTGGTGTTGCCGGTCGCCGCCTCCGCGTGCACCAGCGACACGAAGTCGATCTCCGGGTGCTCGGCAAACGCCGCCCGGATCCGGTCCGCCGTGACCGCCGTGTGGAAGGGCACCGCGAGATCGATCACCCTCGCCCCGCAGTCCCGCAGCCAGTCCCCGAAGGTCTGTCCGTACGGGCCGGTGATCACGTTCAGCGCGGTGGTGCCGGGCCCGGCCGTGCCCCGGATCGCCCCTTCCAGCGGCAGCAGCGCCTCACCCTGCATGATCACCACGTCCTGCGCGGTCCCGAGCAGCCGCGCCACCCGGTCCTCGATGGCGGCGAAACGGGCGGCGCTCAGCGGTGCCAGGTCAAGGAAGGGGTGTGTCATGGGGCTGCTCGCTTCATTCTGTGGAGGTCTACTCCACCGATCTTAGGTCGAAGGACCCCCCAGCCATCGGTTTGGTTTGAGGGGCTCAAACTCTTCCTTATAATCGGAACCCACAGTTCCCCGACAGGAGGCCCCCCGTGAAGACGACCCTCGGGCGCCGGACCCGCATTCTGGCCGCCACCACCGCGACGGCCGGCCTGGTGCTCGTGGCCGGCTGCTCCTCCGACGACAACGGCGGCGGTGGTACGAAGACGGCGGCCGGCGGTGTCGAAGTCGTCAAGGCGGGCCAGCTCACCACTTGCACCCACCTGCCCTACCCGCCCTTCCAGTCGGAGATCGACGGCAAGGTGCAGGGCTTCGATGTCTCCCTGATCGACCTGGTCGCCAAGGACCTGGGCGTGCAGCAGACGATCGTCGACCAGCCCTTCGAGAACTTCAAGACCGGCGGCTCCCTCAACGCCGGCAGCTGCGATCTCGCCGCCGCGGGCATGACCATCACCGAGGAGCGCAAGAAGAACGTCGACTTCTCGGACCCGTACTTCGAGGCCACCCAGGCCGTGCTGGTCGACAAGAAGAGCGGCATCTCCTCCTTCGCGGACCTCAAGGGCAAGAAGGTCGGCGCCCAGGCGCAGACCACCGGCGAGGACTACGCCAAGAGCAAGGGCCTGGACCCGGTCTCCTTCGAGTCCTCCGACGCCGTGATCAACGGCCTGCGCACCGGCCAGGTCGAGGCCGTCGTCATCGACTACCCGGTCGTCCAGGGCTGGCTGAAGGACAAGGCCAACGCGGACGCCTTCGAGGTCGCCGAGCAGATCAACACCGGCGAGCAGTACGGCTTCACGGTGAAGAAGGGCAACACCAAGCTCCGCGAAGCCATCAACAAGGCGATCAAGGACGCCAAGGCCGACGGCACGTACAAGAAGCTGTACGAGCAGTGGATCGGCCCGTACGACGAGTCCGCCGCCTCTCCGTCGCCCGCCGCCTGACCCCATGGCCGACACGGACGTACCCCTGCGGCCGAGGCAGCCCAGGAAGAAGGGCCTGACCCGGCGTCAGAAGCGCAGCCTGTCGCGTGGCATCCAGTACGTCGTCTTCGTCGTGGCCGTGGTCGCCTTCGCGGTCGCGGCCGACTGGGACCAGCTGGCGAATCAGTTCGCCCAAGGGGACATCGCCAAGGAGATGTTCCCCGACGTCATCACCCTGGCGCTGAAGAACACCGTGCTGTACACCCTGTCCGGCTTCGCCGTCGGACTGGTGCTCGGCATGGTGGTCGCGCTGATGCGGCTGTCCTCGGTGGGGCCCTACCGCTGGGTCGCCGGCATCTACATCGAGATCTTCCGCGGCCTGCCCGCCCTGCTGATCTTCATCTTCATCGGCGTGGCCGTGCCGCTGGCCTTCCCGGGCACGGAGATCCCGGGCGGGACGTACGGCAAGGTCGCGCTCGCGCTCGGCCTGGTCGCCGCCGCCTACATGGCGGAGACGATCCGCGCCGGCATCCAGGCGGTGCCCAAGGGGCAGATGGAGGCGGCGCGTTCGCTCGGCTTCTCGCCGGCCCGCGCCATGATCTCGATCATCATCCCGCAGGCGTTCCGGATCATCCTCCCGCCGCTGACCAACGAACTCGTCCTGCTCTTCAAGGACTCCTCGCTGGTGCTGTTCCTCGGGGTGACGCTGGAGGAGCGCGAACTGTCCAAGTTCGGCCGCGACCTGGCCAGCCAGACCGCCAACTCCACGCCGATCCTGGTCGCCGGCCTGTGCTACCTGCTGGTGACCATCCCGCTCGGCTTCGTCGTACGCCGTATGGAGGCGAAGGCCCAGGAGGCCGTGAAATGAGCGAGAGGCTTCCCCAGGACGGCCCCGAGATCGAGGTCCGGGGCCTGCACAAGTCCTTCGGTGACAACGAGGTGCTGCGCGGTATCGACCTGGAGATCCGCCAGGGCGAGGTCGTCTGTGTGATCGGCCCCTCCGGCTCGGGCAAGTCGACGCTCCTTCGGTGCGTGAACCTGCTCGAAGAGCCCACCAAGGGCCAGGTCTTCGTCGGCGGCGCCGAACTCACCGACCCGGACGTCGACATCGACGCCGTACGCCGCGGTATCGGCATGGTCTTCCAGCAGTTCAACCTGTTCCCGCACCTCACGGTGACCGAGAACCTCACACTGCCGCAGCGCCGGGTCCTCAGGCGCGACAAGGCCACCGCGGCCGAGGTCGCCGCCGAGAACCTGGAGCGGGTCGGTCTGTCGGAGAAGGCGACGGCCTACCCGGCCTCGCTCTCCGGCGGACAGCAGCAGCGCGTCGCCATCGCCCGCGCGCTCGCCATGGGCCCGCAGGTGATGCTCTTCGACGAGCCGACGTCCGCGCTGGACCCCGAACTGGTGGGGGACGTCCTCGCCGTCATGCGGATGCTCGCCGACGAGGGCATGACGATGATGGTCGTCACCCATGAGATGACCTTCGCGCGCGAGGTCGCCGACCGGGTCGTCTTCATGGACGGCGGGGTGATCGTCGAGGACGGCACGCCCGACCAGGTCATCGGCGACCCGCGGCACGAACGCACCCGCCACTTCCTCTCCCGGCTGCTGGACCCCGCCATGGCCGAGGTCGAGGAGGAGACCTCCGACCAGGTCGGCAAGGGCGACTAGGCCCTCACTAAGGTGCCGTACATGAGCGAACGCGCGGTGCTGCACGTGAAGGGCCGGGTCCTCGTCGGGCCGGACGACGTCCGGGACGAGCTGTGGGTCGTCGACGGCCGGATCTCCTACGACCGTCCCGTCGGCGCCCGCGACGTCCGGACCGTCGAGGGCTGGGCCCTGCCCGGGCTGGTCGACGCGCACTGCCACGTCGGACTCGGGGCGCACGGCCCGGTCGACGACGACGTCGCGGAGAAGCAGGCCCTCAGCGACCGCGACGCGGGCACCCTGCTGATCCGCGACGCCGGTTCGCCCTCCGACACCCGGTGGGTCGACGACCGGGACGACCTGCCGAAGATCATCAGGGCGGGCCGGCACATCGCCCGCACCCGCCGCTACATCCGTGGGTACGCCCACGAGATCGAACCGGAGGACCTCGTCGCGTACGTCGCCCAGGAGGCCCGGCGTGGCGACGGCTGGGTCAAGCTGGTCGGCGACTGGATCGACCGCGACCTCGGCGACCTGGCGCCCACCTGGCCGCGCGAGGCGGTCGAGGCGGGCATCGCGGAGGCCCACCGGCTGGGCGCCCGGGTGACGGCGCACTGCTTCGCCGAGTCCTCGCTGCGCGACCTGGTCGAGTCCGGCATCGACTGCGTGGAGCACGCGACGGGCCTGACGGACGACCTGATCCCGCTGTTCGCCGAACGCGGGGTGGCCATCGTGCCCACCCTCGTGAACATCGCCACCTTCCCGAAGCTGGCCGACGGCGGCGAGGCCAAGTACCCGCGCTGGTCGGACCACATGCGCCGACTCCACGCACGCCGCTACGACACGGTCCGCTCGGCCTACGACGCCGGCATCCCCGTCTTCGTCGGCACCGACGCCGGCGGCACCCTGCCCCACGGCCTGGTCGCGGGCGAGGTCGCGGAACTGGTCACCGCCGGCATCCCCGCGGTGGAGGCCCTCGCGGCGACGACCTGGCGAGCCCGGGCCTGGCTCGGACGGCCGGGGCTGGAGGAGGGGGCCGCGGCCGACCTGGTCGTCTACGACTCCGACCCACGGGCCGACGTACGGGTGCTGGCGGCGCCCCGCCGGGTGGTGCTCAACGGGCACGTCGTCGGCTGAGCGCTCCACCGGAAGCCCCCGGCCACGTCGTCGCTCGGCCGCGCCGCCGTTGTGGCTGATCGCGCGGCGAGCAGCCGATCGGCGTTCCCTGCGTCCCGCTCCGCCGGTTGACGCAGCGTGACGACGGGTACTGCCCTGTCGACGCCCGCTCCCTCGCCCGCGCCCACCCGTTCGCGCGAGCGCTCGCACTCAAGGGGGTACGGGGGCGACTTCGAGGAACATCCGTGCCCAGGGATTCGAAAAGTTTCACGGGAGAGTCACGTTGGAGTGAACTCCCGCCGGACTGCTGACTCTTCACTCTCAGTACGCGATTCTTGCCGGGTCCCGAGCAAGACTTCTCTGGGGGTCCCCACCTTGAACGGCAAGAACTTCCGCCTGCCCGCACGCCGTCTCGCCACCGTCGCGACGGCCACCGCCCTGACCGCCGCACCCGTGGCCCTGGGCGTGGCGAGCCCCGCGCACGCCACCGGTGACGAGGGGCGCGCGAGCGCCGTCGTGCTGCGCACCGGCCTCGACGTCTCCCTGCTCAACAAGACCGTGAACGTCCCGCTCGCGGTCTCCCTGAACGAGGTGCAGGCGCCGCAGAGCGCCGAGAAGGCGACCCTGACGGCCCAGTTGAACGGCGTCGACGGCGGCGAGCCCTTCAGCGTGCTGAACGCCGAGGTCGCCCAGTCGAAGGCGACCGTCGAGGACGGCAAGGCCGAGGGGTACACCCACCTCGCCCACGCCAAGGTCCATGTCCCCGGCCTGCCCCTGCTCTCGCTCATCGAGGTCGGCCAGGTCACCTCCAAGGCGACCTGCGAGGCCGGCAAGGAGCCGACCGCCACCTCCAACCTGCTCGGCGACGTCACCGTGCTGGGCAAGAAGGTCACGCTGACCGCGGGCGGCACCACGAACGTCGAGGTGCCGGGCGTGGGTGAGGTACGGCTGGACTACTCCAAGACGGAGCAGACCTCGCGTACGGCCGCCGCCAGCGCCCTCGAACTCAAGGTCTCCGTCAACCCGTTGAAGCTGAACGTCGCCGAGGTCGAGGGCACCCTGACCCTGGCGAAGGCGACCTGCGAGACCCCGGCCGAGGCCGCGCAGGAGCCCGAGCCGAGCACGGATCCGGTCGGCGACGTCAAGCCCCAGGGCGAGCCCGCCGATGAGGGCCTGGCGGAGACCGGCGGCAACTCCATGACGCCGTACATCGCGGGCGGCGCGGTGGTCCTGCTGCTCGCCGGTGGGGGAGCGGTGGCACTGGCGCGGCGCGGCAGGAGCTGATCGCGGGAGCCAGGTCCGGTCTCAGGGGCCGGCGAGGTCCACCGCCCGCCCCAGCGCCTCCAGAAATCCCCGGACCGTCCCCCGGTCCCGCACCGCCAGCCGCAGCCACTCCTCGCCCAGCCCGGGGAAGGTGTCCCCGCGCCGCACCGCGAAACCGAGGTCGCGCAGGTGCTGTCGTACGCCGTCGGCCCCCGGCAGTCGTACGAGGACGAAGGGACCCTCGGCCGGCTCCATGACCCGGAGTCCGGCTGGGGCGAACTCGCGGAGCCCGGCGATGAGATGGGCCCGGTCGGCGGCGACGCGGTGCGCCGCGTGGGCCGCCTCCGCCAGCGCCCGCGGCGAGACGCAGGCCTCGGCCGCGACGAGCGCGGGCGTGGAGACCGGCCACAGCGGCTGGGCGCGTTCCAGGTCGGCGACGGTCTCCGGGGCGGCCAGGACATAGCCGATCCGCAGGCCGGCCAGCCCCCAGGTCTTGGTCAGGCTGCGGAGCACGACCAGGCCCGGCACGTCCGTACGCCCCGCCAGCGCCTCCCGCTCACCCGGCACCGCGTCCATGAACGCCTCGTCCACCACCAACGTCCGCCCGGGGCGGGCGAGTTCCGCGACGGCCGCGGCCGGGTGCAGGACCGACGTCGGGTTCGTGGGGTTGCCGATCACCACCAGGTCGGCGTCCTCGGGCACCGCCGCCGGGTCGAGACGGAAGCCGTCCTCCTCCCGCAGCAGCACCCGGTCGACCGTGTGCCCCGCGTCCCGCAGCGCCGCCTCCGGCTCCGTGAACTGCGGGTGCACGACGACCGGCCGACGTACCTTCAGCGACCGCGCCAGCAGCACGAACGCCTCCGCCGCCCCCGCCGTCAGCAGCACCCGCTCCACCGGCAGCCCGTGCCGTGCCGCCACCGCCGCCCGCGCGGCCCGCCCGTCCGGGTAGGCCGCGAGGGAGCCCAGCGACGCGGCGAGGTGCTCGCGCAGCCACGCGGGCGGAGTGTCCGCGCGGACGTTCACCGCGAGGTCGATGAGCGCCGACCCGTCGTCACGGACCTCGGCGTCGCCGTGGTGGCGCAGGTCGTGTCCCTCAGTGGGCATGGGAGTGGGCGCCGTGGTGGTGATGACCGTGTCCGTGGTGGTGGTCGTCGTCGTCCGGGTGGAAGTGCGGCTGCTGCGGCATGCCGACCTTGTCCTCGAAGCCGGGCAGCGCGATCCGGTACACGCACGAGTCGCAGTTCATCCGCAGATCGCCCTTCACCGCCTCCTCGTACCGCTCCATCACGAGGTCGAGCAGTTCCGGCTCCGGACCGATGACGTCCGCCGACAGCACCTCGACCTCCGGGTGGGCCGCCGCCCAGCCCTCCGTCTGCTGCCGCACCCGGTCCGGCAGGATGCCGGTGAAGAGGAAGTACGGCAGCACCACGATCCGCCGCGCCCCCAGCCGCACGCAGCGTTCCAGGCCGCTCGGCACATCCGGTGCCGCCAGCGACACGAACGCCGTCTCCACGCCCGCGTACCCGCGTCCCTCCCACAGCAGCCGGGCCGCCTTGTGCACCTCGGCGTTGGCGTCCGGGTCGGTCGAGCCCCGCCCGACCAGCAGCACGGTGACGTCGGACCGGTCACCGGGCGCGCGCTTGCCCTCGGCGCCGAGCGCCTCCTCCAGCCGCCGCTCCAGCACGGACAGCAGCGACGGATGCGGGCCCAGCGGGCGGCCGTAGGTGTACGAGATCCCCGGGTGCCGCTCCTTCTCGCGGGCCAGCGCCGCCGGGATGTCGCCCTTGGCGTGCCCGGCGGACACCAGCATCAGCGGCACCGCGGCGAACCGCCGTACGCCTCTCTCGACCAGCTCGGTGACGGCCTCGCCCAGCGGCGGCGGGGACAGTTCGATGAAGCCGCCCGCCACGGGCAGTTCGGGGTTGCGGCGCCCCAGCTCCCGTACGAAGTCGCGGAACGCCTCGGCTCCGGCGTCGTCCCGAGTGCCATGGCCGGCGATGAGCAGGGCGGGCGGTGGCGTGGTCACGATTTCTCCTCGGGGTGCGAAACAGGGTGGTACAGCAGGGCGTTGAGCGCGGCGGAGGCCACGGCCGAGCCGCCCTTCTCGGACACGTTGCTCACGGCGGGCAGCCCGCTCTCGCGCAACGCGGCCTTGGACTCGACCGCGCCGACGAAGCCGACGGGCAGGCCGATGACGAGCGTGGGGGAGACGTCGAGGGCCAGCAGCTCCTCCAGGGCGGTCGGCGCGTTGCCGATCACCCACAGGGCGCCCGGGCCCACCTGCTCGTACGCGAGCCGGATCGCGTGCGCCGAACGGGTCAGCCCCGGACCGGACTCGGCGTCCCTGAGCCGGCAGACCGTCTCCCGGCGGGTGATCCCGGCCGCCACCATCTCGACGTCCACGACCACGGGCGCCCCGGCGTGCAGCGCCGCGTGCGCCTTCTCCAACTCGGCCTCGTCCATGACGAGGTCGGTCGCGTAGTCCAGGTCGGCGGCGGAGTGGACGACCCGCTCCAGCACCGCACGGGTCAGCGGCGGGAAGTGCGAGGTGTCCAGCCGGGCACGCAGCCGCCGGTAGGACTCCTCCTCGATCGGATGCACGACACGGTTCACTCGGCGCCCTCCCGCGCAGACTGCCAGCGGTAGCCCCGCGGCGTCACCATGCGCCCGGCGATGTCCCGGGTCGCGGTGTTGCCGACGGTCACGACCGTCATCATGTCGACCGTCGCCGGATCCAGGGAGCCCAGGGTCGTGACCCGAGCGGACTCGTCCGGCCGCGACGCGTTCCGTACGACACCGACCGGCGTCGTCGGCGTGCGGTGCTCGGCGAGGATCGCCAGCGCCTTGGGCAGCTGCCAGTCACGGCCCCGGGAACGGGGGTTGTAGAAGGTGACCACGATGTCCGCCTCGGCCGCCGCGCGCACCCGGCGCTCGATGACCTCCCACGGGGTGTGCAGATCGGAAAGGCTGATCGACACATGGTCGTGACCGAGTGGGGCGCCGAGGATCGCGGCGGCGGCGAGCGCGGCCGTCACCCCCGGCACGCCGATCACGTCGATGTCGTCGGACGCCTCGGCGAGCGCGGGCGAGGCCATGGCGTACACCCCCGCGTCCCCGCTGCCGATCAGCGCGACGGCCTGCCCCTTGCGGGCCTCCGCCACGGCCGTACGGGCCCGCTCCTCCTCGGCGCCGAGCCCCGACTCCAGGATCCGGGTTCCGGGCCGCAGCAGATCGCGGATCTGGTCGACGTACTGGTCGAGCCCGACGAGCACCGAGGCCCGCCGCAGCTCCGCCTTCGCGCGCGGTGTCAGCAGGTCACGGGCACCGGGCCCGAGCCCGACGACCGCGAGCCGCCCGCGCCCGGGCCGCCGTACGACGGCACAGGTCGCCCTCGCCGGCTGTCCGTCGGCACGCCGCGACTTGCGCTTCGGTACGAGCAGTTCACCACCGCGCAGCAGGGCGGCGGCCTCGGCGACCGAAGGGGTGCCCACGGCGGCGAGCGGCGCCGCGGAGGGGTGCGGGACCTCGACGGCGGCCAGTTCGCCCGCGGTGTGGGTGACGAGGGGGACGCCCAGGCGCTCGGCCGCCTCGACGATGCCGGGCTCGTCGGCCTTGGCGTCGACGGTGGCCAGTTCGGCGACAGACCCGGGGGAGAGGCCGGCCTCGGCGAGCGCGCTCTCGATCAGACCGAGCACCTCGTCGGCCGGCGCGCCCTTGGAGGCCCCGACGCCGACGACGAGCGACGGCGGACGCAGCACGACCTCGCGTTCGGCGGGCTCGACCAGCCGGTCCGTCAGCCGGATCGTGTACGCCCCCTCGGCGCCGGTCCGCAGCGGCGGCAGGGGCCAGCCGAAGTCGGCCCGCAGCGCCACCGCCTCCCCGTCCAGCAGGGCCCGCGACACCCCGGCGACATCGCCCTCCACGGGAAACCCGAGGGTGTCCAGACCGGGCAGCCCGACGGCATCGGTCGCCGTGGTCACCACGGGTGCGGCGCCCAGCAACTCCCCGACCTGCCGGGCGAGTTCATTGGCCCCGCCTCCGTGCCCGCCGACCAGTGGCACGGCGAACCGGCCGGCCTCGTCGACACACACCACACCCGGGTCGGTCGCCTTGTCGCCGAGCAGCGGGGCGATCAGCCGTACGACCGCTCCTGTGGCGAGAAAGCACACGAGCTGCTCGCACTCCGCGAACGCCCGCCGTACGGCGTCCCCGACGGGCCCGTCGTACACACGCACACGGTCCGGCCACGATGCGGCCAGCCGGTCCCGAGCCGCCGCCCCCGCCGCGGTGGCGGAAATGAGGCCGATCACTGAGCAACTCCCTCTCGGTCAAGGGGCCTTCTGGCACCCCACAACAGGAAAACCGGATTGGTCGACGCCAGCCGGGTCACATCCCCCGGCAGCGGGGCCAGTCGCGAGGAGTGCAGGAGCACCCCGTCGCAGTCGAACCCGGCGCCGACGAGCGCCTCACGGGCGGCCGGCACCCGGTCCAGCGCCGCCATGGCGACGACGACCGAACGCCGTGCCCGCCGCGCGCACGCGCTGACGATGGCCGGCAGTTCGCGCCCTCCGCCGCCGACGAACACGGCGTCCGGATCGTCGAGGTCGGACAGCACGGTCGGCGCGGCCCCGTGCACGACATGGACGTCGACGTCGTGGGCGGCGGCGTTGGCACGGATCCGCTCGACTCCGTCCCGGGTCTTCTCGACCGCGGTGACGGCCGCCCCGAGCCGCGCGCACTCCACGGCCACGGACCCGGAGCCGGCGCCGACGTCCCAGACCAGATCGCCGAGGCGAGGTCCGAGACGGGCCAGCGCGAGCGCCCGCACCTCGAACTTGGTGATCATCGAGTCCCGGTGGGCGAACTCGCCCTCGTCCAGCGCCCATGCGGTGGGGCCCGGGGGCGTCCCGGCGACCGTACGCACTCCGGCCGGCGACCACTTCGGGTCCAGGCACAGCACCACGCTCACCGACGAACCCCAGTCCCGGCCGGCCGCCTCCGCCGGCGTCACCCGCTCCACGCGCTCCTGCGCGGAACCCAGCGCGGAGGCGACGACCAGCGTCCGCGTTCCGTCCTTGCGGGCGAGCGCGGCGCCCAGCTCGGCGGGCCCGGCACCCGGACCGGTCAGCACGGCCACCTTCGGCCGCGCCCGGCAGACATTCACGGCCGTCCGCAGGTCCCGCCCGTGCGCGCTGACGACGACCGCGTCGTCCCAGGTCAGCCCGATCCGTGCGAACGCGGCGGCGACGGAGGACACCCCGGGCCGTACATCCAGCAGCTCCGGCCCGAACCGTTCGGCCAGCACCCGCACGATCCCGAAGAACCCCGGGTCGCCGGAGGCCAGCACGACCACCCGCCGGTCCTTGTCGACATACCCGGCGATGGTGTCGAGGGCGGGGGCGAGCGCCCCGAGCACGACCCGCTCCACGCCCTCGGCCGGCCGCACGGCGTCCAGGTGCCGCCGCCCGCCGACGACCAGTTCGGCTCCGGCGAGGACATCGAGGGGAAGCGGTGCCCCCGTCCCCGTACCGACCACGGTGATCACGTACTGGCACCCCGCTCACGCAGCGCCTTGCGCGCCTCGGGGTCGGCCTTGCGGTACCCGTGGAAGTGGCCGGGGTGGTACAGGTGCGAGCGTGTGCCGCTGGCGTCGAGGGCCGGGCCGACCAGGAACAGGGTGTGCTTCCAGAGCTTGTGCTCCTTGACGGTCTCTTCCAGCGTCCCGATCGTGCAGCGCACCACCAATTCCTCCGGCCAGGTGGCCTGGTAGGCGACGACGACCGGGGTGGACGTCGGATAGCCGCCCTCCAGCAGCTCCCGCACGAGCTGCCCGCTGCGGGCGGCGGAGAGGAAGATCGCCATCGTGGTCCCGTGCTTGGCGAACTCCCGTACCTCCTCGCCCGGCGGCATCGGCGTCTTGCCACCGCCGAGCCGGGTGAGCACCACGGACTGGGCGACCTCGGGAATGGTCAGCTCCCGCTGGGCCAGCGCGGCCACGGCGGAGAAGGCGGACACTCCGGGCACCACCTCGGTGGCGATGCCGAGCGCGGCACACCGGTCGAGCTGCTCCTGGGTGCCGCCCCACAGCGCGGGGTCACCGGAGTGGATCCGGGCGACGCGCAGACCCTGTGCCCGGGCCCGTTGGTAGACACCGACGACGTCTTCGAGGGACATCGTGGCCGAGTCGAGGATCTCGGCGTCCGCACGGGCGTGTTCGAGAACCTCGGCCTGCACCAGGCTGGCCGCCCAGATCACGACGTCGGCCTCGGCGATGGCCCGCGCGGCGCGGAACGTCAGCAGATCGGCGGCGCCCGGCCCGGCGCCGACGAAGGTCACCTTGCCGGTGGGGGCATCGGCCATGGGGGATCGGTCCTCTCAGGGGAAGCGGTGTGTCCGTGGTGCTGGACGGGCGTCAGAGCTTGCCGCCGCGTCCGCCGTCGCGCCGGGCGGGCGCGATGAGCGTCGACAGATACGGGAGCGGGGCGTCGTCGAGCTCGGCGGCCGGCCGGATGGACTCCTCGGCCAGCCCCAGCGCCGACCCCCACACGGCGCCCTCGGTCCGGCCCGTCTCCCGCAGGGCCTCGGCGACCTCGGCCGCCTGCCGCCCGAACTTGTAGGCGACGACGGTTCCCGGCCCGGCCAGCGCGTCCTTGAGCACGGCTGAACCGGCGGTGACGGGCACCAGCGTCAGCGGCTCGGTCCCCTCGGTGAGCACCGCGCCCGAACGGGCGGCGAGGTCCTGCATGGCGGTGATGCCCGGAACGGTCTCCACGACGGTGCCGGGCGCCGACTCGCCGATAGTCTGGGCGAGATACGTGAAGGTGGAATAGACGTTGGGGTCACCGATGGTGGCGAAGGCGACGACGCCGTGCGCCTCCAGCAACCGGGCCACCCGCTCACCCGCCGCGTCCCAGGCGGCCTCGCGCCGGGTCCGGTCGGTCCGCTCGTTGAGCGCGAACACGACCCGCACGACCTTCTCCTCGGGCACGTAGTGCAGCACGGTCGCCTCCGCGCGCCCCCGCTCCCCGGTGTCCATGACCGGGACGACGACGACATCGGCGGCACGCAGAGCGTTGACGCCCTTGACGGTCACCAGCTCCGGATCGCCGGGACCGACCCCGACTCCGATCAGCCTGCTGCTGCTCATGACGTCCGGCACCTCTCCACGAAACGACGGGCGACACCGGGCTGCGACGCCCAGTGCGTGTGCAGATAACTCGCGTGCACGCCCTGCTGTACGAAACCTTCGACCCGCCGTACGGGCGTACGCACACCCCACGCGGGCGCCGCCCCCGAGCCCGGCTCGACGACGGTCCGATGAAACTCGTGCCCGCGCATCCGTGTCCCGGCGACGGCGAGGGAGCTGTCGCCGACGGCAACGGCGTCCCGGTACCCGAGCGTGAGCCGCTCGCTCATCCGCGCGCTCGCGTCGAGCACCCCGCACATGGGCCGCCCGTCCAGCTCACGGCACAGATAGAGCAGCCCGGCACACTCGGCGGCGACCGGCGCACCGGACTCCGCGAGCGCGCCGACGGCCTTGCGCAGCGGCTCGTTGGCGGACAACTCGGCGGCGTACACCTCCGGAAACCCGCCGCCGATGACCAACCCGCGTGTCCCGTCGGGCAGTTGCTCGTCCCGCAGGGGATCGAAGGGGACGACCTCGGCACCGGCGGCGGTGAGCAGTTCGGCGTGCTCGGCGTAGGAGAAGGTGAAGGCGGGCCCTCCGGCCACGGCGACGACCGGCTTTTTCGGAGCCCCGGAGCCGGCAGCAGTTCTCGGCGCCGGTTCAGGCACTTCAGCCCGTCCGGCGCTTGAGGACGAGGCCCCTTCAGGGCCGAAGCGGGGGTCTGGGGGCGCAGCCCCCAGGTTCGGGACGGGAAGGGGCGGCGGGGGCGAGCCACCGAGGACCTCAGCCGCATCCCAAGCCGCACAGGACAACGCACCCGCACCCCGCGCCAGCCCCAGCAACCCCTCCAGATCGCATCCGGCCTCGACCTGCGCCGCCATCGCCGTCACGGCCTCCACCGCGGCAGCGTGCCGCTCGGCGACCGGCACCAACCCCAGATGCCGCGACGGCGTGTCCACCTGCGCAGCCCGCCGCAGCACCCCCAGCACCGGCACCCCGGCCGACTCCAACGCCTCCCGCAGCAACTCCTCGTGCCGGTCCGACGCGACCTTGTTCAGGATCACGCCCCCGACCCGCACCTCCGGATCCCAGGAAGCGAACCCGTGCACCAGCGCCGCCACGGACCGCGACTGCGACGACGCGTCCACGACGAGCACGACCGGCGCCCGCACCAGCTTGGCGACCTGCGCGGTGGACGCCAGCTCACCCTCGCCCGCGGCACCGTCGTACAGGCCCATGACCCCCTCGACGACGGCGACATCACATCCGCGCGCCCCGTGCAGGAACAACGGCCCGATCAGCTCGGGCCCACACAGGTAGGCGTCGAGATTCCGCCCCACCCGCCCACTCGCGAGCGCGTGATACCCGGGGTCGATGTAGTCCGGCCCGACCTTGTGCGGAGACACGGCGAGCCCCCGCGCGGCGAACGCGGCCATCAACCCCGTGGCGACGGTGGTCTTGCCGCTCCCCGACGAGGGCGCGGCAATGACCAGCCGAGGGACGGAAGAACTCACCACTCGATGCCTCTCTGGCCCTTCTGGCCCGCGTCCATCGGGTGCTTGACCTTCGACATGTCGGTCACGAGATCGGCGAAGTCGACCAGCTTCTCGGGCGCGTTCCGCCCGGTGATGACCACATGCTGGGTGCCGGGCCGATTGCGCAGCACGTCGACGACCTCATCGGTGTCCACCCACCCCCAGTGCATCGGATAGGCGAACTCATCGAGCACGTACAGCTTGTACGTCTCGGCGGCGAGATCCCGTTTGACCTGCTCCCAGCCCTCCCGGGCCTTCTCCTCGTTGTCCATCTGATCGTCGCGCTGCACCCACGACCAGCCCTCGCCCATCTTGTGCCAGTCGACGGCCCCGCCCTCACCGCTGGCCCCGAGCACCCGCAGCGCGTTCTCCTCGCCGACCTTCCACTTGGCCGACTTCACGAACTGGAACACCCCGATGGGCCAGCCCTGGTTCCAGGCCCGCAGAGCGAGCCCGAAGGCGGCGGTCGACTTGCCCTTGCCGATCCCCGTGTGCACGACCACCAAAGGCCGATTACGTCGTTGCCGTGTCGTCAGACCGTCCTGCGGCACCACACTCGGCTGCCCCTGAGGCATTAAGCGGCCCTCCTCTGTACGTCCTTGACCAGCCCGGCGATCGATTCGGCCCGCAACTCGTCCAGCGTCACCGCGGTACCGCCCAGTTCACCCGCGAGCTGCCCCGCGAGCCCCAGCCGCACGGGCCCGGACTCGCAGTCCACGACCACGGAGGCGACTTCCTCGGCCGCGAACAGCCGAGCCGCCCGCCCCGCGAGCACCACCGGCTCCGGACCGCCCGTGGCCCGCCCGTCGGTCACCAGCACGACCAGCGCCCGCCGAGCCGGATCCCTCAGCCGCTCGACCCGCAGCACCTCGTGGGCCTTCAAGAGCCCTGCCGCAAGAGGAGTACGCCCACCGGTCGGCAACGACTCGAGCCGAGCCGCCGCCGCATCCACCGAAGACGTCGGCGGCAGCGCCACATCGGCAGCCGCCCCCCGAAACGTCACCAGCCCCACCTTGTCCCGCCGCTGGTAGGCGTCCAGCAGCAGCGACAGCACGGCCCCCTTCACCGCACTCATCCGCTGCCGGGCCGCCATCGACCCGGAGGCGTCCACGACGAACAGCACGAGGTTCCCCTCGCGCCCTTCCCGGACGGCCTGCCGCAGATCGTCCCGGCGCACCACCAGCCCACGCCCCGACCGCCCCCGGGCCCGCTGGTGCGGCGCCGCCGCCTGCACGGTGGCCGCCAGGTGCAGCTTGGTGAGCGCCCCACGGGGCCGCCGGGCCCCGGTGGTCCGCCCGTGCTCGGTCCGTGCCCGGGACCGCCGCCCGGCGGCACCCTCGCCGATCCCCGGCACGCTCAGCACCTTCGTACGGAACGGCTCGGACGCCCGTACGGGAGTCTGCTCCCCGGCCCCGGAGGCCTGAGGCTCGCCGTCCTCGCCGGCCTCGGGACGCGCTCCGGAGTCACCACCGCTCTCCGGTCCTTCGGACGGCGGCTGCCCGCCGCCCCCGCCGGGACCGTCGGGGTCGGGATCCTCGTCGTCGTCCCCGGAGAACTCCTCCAGCGTCTGGTCGAGCTTGTCCTCGTCCAGGCCGGGCGCGTCGAAGGGATTACGGCGCCTGCGATGCGGCAGCGCCAGCAGCGCCGCCTGCCGGACGTCCTCGGCGAGCACATCGGTACGCCCCGCCCAGGCGGCCAGCGCGGTGGCCGTACGGGCCATCACGATGTCGGCCCGCATCCCGTCCACCTCGAACGCGGCACAGGTCGCCGCGATCTGCCGCAGCGCCCCGTCGCCGAGGCGCACCGACGGCAACAACTTGCGGGCGGCGACGATCCGTTGACGTACGGCGGACTCCTCGTCCGCCCACCGCGTGGCGAAGGCGCCCGGATCGTCGTCGTAGGCGAGCCGCCGTCGCACGACCTCCACCCGCTGGTCCGGCTCCCGCGAGGCCGCGACCTCGACGGTCAGCCCGAACCGGTCGAGCAACTGCGGCCGCAGTTCGCCCTCTTCGGGGTTCATGGTGCCGACGAGCAGGAAGCGCGCGGCGTGCCGGACCGACACACCCTCCCGCTCCACATACGACGCACCCATCGCCGCCGCGTCCAGCAGCAGGTCGACCAGGTGGTCGTGGAGCAGGTTGACCTCGTCGACGTACAGGATCCCGCGGTGGGCGTCCGCGAGCAGCCCCGGCTCGAAGGCCTTCACGCCCTCGGCCAGTGCCCGCTCGATGTCCAGCGCGCCGACCAGCCGGTCCTCGGAGGCGCCGACGGGGAGTTCGACCATGCGGGCGGGGCGCGGCGTGCCGGCCCCTGCCTCGTGCGGCCCGTCGGGGCACGCGGGGTCGGGGGCGCCCGGGTCGCAGGAGAAACGGCACCCGGCGACCACCGGGACCTGCGGCATCAGCGCCGACAGCGCCCGTACCGCCGTCGACTTGGCGGTGCCCTTCTCGCCGCGCACCAGCACACCGCCGACCGCCGGGGACACGGCGTTCAGCAGCAGCGCGAGCCGCAGGTCGTCCTGGCCGACAACGGCCGTAAAGGGGAAGGGGGTTGTCACTGGTCGTCGCCCTCCAAGTCGCCTTCGAGTTCCAGGTAGGTGGCGCGCAGCCGCTCCAGCGTCTCGGCGTCCGGCTCGGCCCACAGCCCGCGGTCGGCGGCCTCCAGCAGACGCTCGGTGACGCCACGCAGCGCCCACGGGTTGGACTTCTTCATGAAGTCCCGGTTCTCCGGGTCGAAGACGTACTCGGCGCTGAGCTTCTCGTACATCCAGTCGTCGACCACGCCGGCCGTGGCGTCGTACCCGAACAGGTAGTCCACGGTCGCCGCCATCTCGAAGGCGCCCTTGTAGCCGTGCCGGCGCATGGCCGCCATCCAGCGCGGGTTGACCACCCGGGCGCGGAACACGCGGTGGGTCTCCTCGCCCAGCGTGCGCGTCTTCACCTGGTCGGGGGTGGCGCTGTCGCCCACGTACGCCTCGGGGCTGGTGCCCGTCAGGTGCCGCACCATGGCGACCATGCCGCCGTGGTACTGGAAGTAGTCGTCGGCGTCGACGAGGTCGTGCTCGCGGGTGTCGACGTTCTTCGCGGCGACCGCGATCCGCTTGAACGCGGTCTCCATGTCCCCGCGCGCCGCCCGCCCGTCGAGCCCGCGCCCGTAGGCGTAGCCGCCCCACACCGCGTACACCTCGGCGAGGTCGGCGTCCGAGCGCCAGTTCCGGGCGTCGATCAGGGGCAGCAGGCCGGCGCCGTACGCGCCCGGCTTGGAGCCGAAGACACGGGCCGTCGCGCGCCGCCGGTCACCGTGCTCGGCGGTGTCCGCGTCGGCGTGGGCCTTCACGAAGTTGCTCTCCACGGGCTCGTCCAGCTCGGCGACCTTGCGTACGGCGTCGTCGATCAGGCCGACGACATGCGGGAACGCGTCCCGGAAGAAGCCGGAGATACGGACGGTGACGTCGATGCGGGGCCGGCCGAGCTCGTCGAGGGGGATGATCTCGAAGCCGGTGACCCGGCGCGAGGCGTCGTCCCACACCGGGCGGCAGCCCAGCAGCGCGAGGATCTCGGCGATGTCGTCGCCCTGGGTGCGCATGGCCGAGGTGCCCCAGACCGTCAGGCCGACGGACTTCGGGTACTCGCCGGTGTCCTGGAGGTACCGCTGCACCAGCGAGTCGGCGAGTGACTGCCCGACCTCCCAGCTCAGCCTGGACGGGATGGCCTTGGGGTCGACGGAGTAGAAGTTCCGGCCGGTCGGCAGGACGTTGACCAGTCCGCGCGTCGGCGAGCCGGACGGGCCCGCCGGGATGTATCCCCCGTCGAGCGCCTTGAGGATGTGGCCGATCTCGTCGGTGGTCTTCGCGAGCCGCGGCACGACCTCGTTGCAGGCGAACTCCAGCACGGCCACCGCGTCGGGGAGTTCGGTGCCGAGGACCTCGCGGACCATCGTCCGGCTCTCGGCGACGGCCCAGCCCCGCTCCTCCATCCCCTCCGCGACCCGCCGGCACAGCTGCTCCAGCAGGTCGATGGCGTCGGCGGCCGTACGGGACGGGCCCTCGACGAGGTCGCTCAGCTCGACCGGCACCTTCACGGGCGCGCCCGGCTCGGCCAGCAGCTCCTTCTCGACCAGGCCGAAGTGCTCGGCCAGCGACGCCCGCAGCCCCGGCAGCGCGTTCGCCTGCCCGCCCCACACCTGTGAGGCGCGCAGCACCGCGAGGACCAGGTTCACGCGCGGTTCGCCGACCGGTCCGCCGCCCAGGATGTGCAGGCCGTCGCGGATCTGCACGTCCTTGATCTCGCACAGATAGCCGTCGATGTGCATGACGAACTCGTCGAAGTCGTCGTCCTCCGGCTGGTCCTCGACATGCAGGTCGTGGTGCAGCTCGGCCGCCTTGACCAGCGTCCAGATCTGCGCGCGCACGGCCGGCGCCTTCGTCGGGTCCAGGTCGGAGACGAGCGCGTACTCGTCGAGCAGCTGCTCCAGCTTGGCCAAGTCGCCGTAGGTGTCGGCGCGGGCCATCGGCGGCACGAGGTGGTCGACCACCGTGGCGTGGCCGCGCCGCTTGGCCTGGGTGCCCTCGCCGGGGTCGTTGACGATGAAGGGGTAGATGAGCGGAAGTTCACCGAGCACGGCGTCCGGCGCGCAGCCCCCGCTCAGCCCGAGGCCCTTGCCCGGCAGCCACTCCATCGTGCCGTGCTTGCCCATGTGCACGACGGCGTCGGCGCCGAACGAGTTCTCCAGCCACCGGTAGGCGGCCATGTAGTGGTGCGAGGGCGGCATGTCCGGGTCGTGGTAGATCGCGATCGGGTTCTCGCCGAAGCCGCGCGGCGGCTGGATCATCACGACGACGTTCCCGAACTGGAGGGAGGCGAGCACGATGTCGTCCCCGTCGACGTACAGGGAGCCCGGCGGCTCGCCCCACGCCTCGGTCATCGCGTCCTTCAGCTCCGGGTCGAGCTTGTCGAACCACGCCTGATAGTCGGCGAGCGGCACCCGCGCGGGCGCGGTGGCCAGCTGGTCCTCGGTCAGCCACTCGACGTCGTGTCCGCCCGCCTCGATCAGCCGGTGGATCAACTCGTCGCCGTTGTCGGGGTATTCGGTGAGCGAGTACCCGGCGTCGCGCAGCGCGTCGAGGACGCGGACCGCCGACGCGGGCGTGTCGAGGCCGACCGCGTTGCCGACCCGCGAGTGCTTGGTCGGGTACGCGGTGAAGACGAGCGCCAGCTTCTTGTCCGCGTTCGGCCGGTGCCTCAGCCGTGCGTGCCGTACGGCGATCCCGGCGACGCGCCCCGACCGCTCGGGGTCGGCCGCGTACACGGGCACGTCGTCGGGGCCCTGCTCCTTGAAGGAGAACGGCACGGTGATCAGCCGGCCGTCGAACTCCGGGATCGCGACCTGCATCGCCGCGTCCATGGGGGAGAGGGCGGCGTCGGACTCGTCCCAGGCGGCCCGCGAGGAGGTCAGACACAGGCCTTGCAGCACCGGCACGTCGAGCTCGGCCAGCCTGCCGATGTCCCACGCCTCCTCGTCGCCGCCCGCCGAGGCCTGCGAGGCGTGGGTGCCGCCCGCCGCGAGGACGGTGGCGACCAGGGCGTCGGCCCGGCCGAGGATGTCGTACAGCTCCGGATCGGCGCCGCGCAGCGAACCGCAGTACACGGGCAGGGCGTTGGCGCCGTGCGCCTCGATCGCGTCGCACAGGGTGTCCACGAACGCGGTGTTGCCGCTGAGCTCGTGCGCCCGGTAGAAGAGCACGCCCACGGTGGGCCGGCCCTCCTGGAGCGTACGGTCGCCGTGGACGCCGTACTCCGGCATCTTCTGCGGCTCGACGAACCCCTCGCCCGTCAGCAGCACGGTGTCGGAGAGGAACCGAGCGAGCTCGGTGAGGTTGGCGGGCCCGCCCTCGACGAGGTACTTCAGCGCCTCGGCCACCACACCGGCCGGCACGGACGACTCGGCCATCAACTCCGCGTCCGGCACGGCCTCGCCGCCCAGCAGCACGGTCGGAACGCCCGAGGCCTTCAGCTTCGCGAGCCCGTCCTCCCAGGCGCGCTTGCCGCCGAGCAGTCGTACGACGGCGATGTCCGCGCCGTCGAGCAGCGCGGGCAGCTCGGCCTCGACGTCCACGCGGGTCGGGTTGCCGATCCGGTAGTCGGCACCGGAGGCGGCGCGGGCCGCCAGCAGGTCCGTGTCGGCGGTCGACAACAACAACACAGTGCTCATGCGGGCGCTCCCGGTGGAATGAAAGGCAGTCCTTGCGGCGCGCCCGACTCGATGAGCCGCCACAGCGCGTCCGTGTCCGCGTGCTGTTCGATCAGGTCGCCGAGCAGGTCGAGCTGCTCCTCGCGCAGCGCGGCGAACGAGGTGTCCGGCGCCGGCACGAACCGGCGGCCCGCGGCGGCCGCCACCTCGCGCAGGAAGGCCCGCCGGAAGCCGTCCGACTCCAGCGAGCCGTGCCAGTGGGTGCCCCAGGTCTGGCCGACCCGGCAGCCGTCCAGGAAGGGTTCGCCGCCTGTCACTTCGGCGACCCCGTGGTGGATCTCGTAGCCCTCGACCGGCTCGCCCAGCGCCTCGCCGACCGGCCGGGTGAGGGTCTTCTCCCGGGCGAACCGCACCCGGACGGGTAGCACGCCGAGGGCGTCGACCTGCCCGCGCCGGCTCTCGACGTCGTCCTCGATGTGCTCGCCGAGGATCTGGAAGCCACCGCAGATGCCGAGGACGGGGCGTGCGTCGGCGACCCTGCGCCGGACGGCGTCCGCGAGCCCCCGCTCCCGCAGCCACTCCAGGGCGCGAACCGTCCCCCGGGTCCCGGGGACGATGACGAGGTCCGCGTCGGCCAGCTCCTCCGGCCGGTCCACGAACCGCACCACGACGCCCGGTTCGGCGGCCAGCGCGTCGACGTCGGTGAAGTTGGACATCAGCGGCACGGCGCAGACGGCGACCCGCAGCACGTCCTCGCCGACGGGGGAGGAGACCCGGGACTCACGGACGGCTCCCCGCAGGGACACCCGCAGCCCGTCCTCCTCGTCGATGCCGAGGCCGTGCCGGAAGGGCAGGACGCCGTAGGTGTGCCGCCCGGTGAGGTCGTGCAGCATGTCGAGGCCGGGTTCGAGCAGCGAGACGTCACCGCGGAACTTGTTGACGAGGAACCCGGCGACCAACTCCTGGTCCTCGCGGGACAGCAGCGCCACGGTGCCGAAGAAGGAGGCGAAGACGCCGCCGCGGTCGATGTCGCCGACGACCAGGACCGGGAGCCCGGCATTGCGGGCGATCCCCATGTTGACGATGTCGGTCCGGCGCAGATTGATCTCGGCCGGAGAGCCGGCCCCCTCACAGATCACCGCGTCATACCTGCCCCGCAACTCGGCGAGACAGTCCAGCACGGTCCCGAGCAGCTGCTGCTGCCGCCCGCCGTGGTACCCGCGCGCGCTCAGTTCACCCACCGGCTTGCCCAGCAGCACCACCTGACTGCTCTGCTCGCCGCCGGGCTTGAGCAGCACGGGGTTCATCAGCGCGGTCGGCTCGACGCGGCACGCCTGGGCCTGCATGGCCTGAGCGCGGCCGATCTCCGCGCCCTCGCGGGTGACGAAGGAGTTGAGGGACATGTTCTGCGCCTTGAAGGGCGCCACCTTCACCCCTTGCCGGACCAGCCAACGGCAGATCCCGGCGGTGACGACGCTCTTCCCGGCGTCGGAGGTGGTGCCGGCGACGAGGAGTCCACCGCCCGTCATGACGTACGCCCTTTCCCGAGGAGCCGCGCGCCGGCGCACACACCCAGCGCGAGCCAGCTCACGCGCCGCGAGAGACGTACGGCACGCTCGATGTCCGTGGCCCGGACGGCCCGTCCGCCGTCGCCGTTGAGCACCGGCCGATGCTCGACCCGCCCGCCGTACGACAGGGTTCCGCCGAGCCGGACGCCCAGCGCCCCCGCGAACGAGGCCTCGACGGGACCGGCGTTGGGGCTCGGATGCCTCGCGGCGTCGGCACGCCAGGCCCGTACCGCCCCGCGCGGGTCGCCCCCTGCGACGGCGGCGAGCACGGCGGTCAGCCGCGCCCCCGGCCAGCCGGCCAGGTCGTCGAGGCGGGCCGAAGCCCATCCGTAACGGCGGTACTTGGGCGACCTGTGCCCGACCATGGCGTCGAGGGTGTTCACCGCCCGGAACCCGAGCAGCCCCGGCACCCCGCCGACGGCCCCCCACACGAGGGCGCCCACCACGGCGTCGGAGGTGTTCTCGGCGACGGACTCGACCACGGCCCGCGCGATCCCGTCCGCATCCAGCGCCTGCGGATCCCGCCCGCACAGATGCGGCAGCCGCGCCCGCGCCGCGTCGACGTCACCCGCTTCCAGGGCCCGCCCGATGGACCGGGCCTCCCGGGCCAGCGAAGTCCCCCCGACGACCGCCCAGGTGGCGGCGCCGGTCAGCGCGACGGAGGCGGCGGGGGAGGGGCGTACGACACGTGTGGCCAGCGCTCCGGCGGCTACCGCGCCACCGGCGCACAGGGCGGTGTGCAGCGCACCCCACGCGCGGTCGTCGCGCCACAACACTCTTTCCACGGCGCCCGCGGCCCGCCCGAACGCGGCGACCGGATGGCCCCGGCGCGGATCGCCGAGCAGCAGGTCACCGAGAAGTCCGGCGGCGGCGCCGTACGCGAAGACGCGCTCGGCTCGCATCGGGGTCAGCCGACAGGGAGGTCACACGTGGATCTGATACTGCGCGGCGATCGGCAGGTGAGCATGGCTTCATGTCCTCACTCAGGGTGTCCACGCCCTGGTTCGACGAGACCAGCGGCGAGAGTTCCTGGCTCCCGGGGTTTCCGCCCCGTTGACAGTGGCGGGACCGCGCCGGATTCACACCGGCTTCCTCTGCTGCCGCAGTACTTGGCCCCGGAAGTGCACCACGGGGTTGGAAGGGGCGTCAACTTGCCGTTGACCTGCGAAGGGAGAGTGTGCGAAGGCCCACACAGCGACGAGGTGCGGGACGGTCGTCCGTCCCGCACCTCGGGTGTCTCAGGTGACGCGCGTGCCGTGCGTCAGGCCACGATCAGATAGATCCCGTACGCCACGGCCGCCGCGCACGCCGCGAAGCACGCGTACGCGCCGGTGACCGCGAGCGCCGCCGAGCCGCCCCGCGCCGAGGCCCGCTCCTGGCGGGACAGGCCCGCGACGCCGAGGGTGAACAGGCCCACCAGGGCCACCGTGACCACGAGGCTCACGCCGAAGACGGAGCCGAGGGCCGCCCAGTCGATCTTCATGCTTCTTCTTTCTTGGGTAGCTGAGGTAACTGGGGGCTCGTCAGACGGTTGCCTGCGAGGGAGCCTGCTCGGAGGACGGGGCCGGGATCGTGGCCGCCAGGTCCTCGGACACCGGGCCCACCGGGGGCGGGGTCACGGCGGCGATGGCGGCGGTGACCACGCCGGGGGACTCGTCCGTGGGGACGCTCGCCTCGTTGACGTTGGTGTGGTCGATGACCTCGCGGCGGGAGACCTTCCAGATCGCGGCGCTGGAGGCGATGAGGAAGACGGCGACCAACGCCGTGCCCCAGGCCCCGAAGCTCGTCACGTACTCCGCGAGCGCGCCGACCAGGGCGGCGGCCGGCAGGGTCAGGCCCCAGGCGACGAACATCCGGGTGGCCGTCGACCAGCGGACGACGCCGCCCTTGCGGCCGAGGCCCGCGCCCATCACCGAGCCGGAGACGGAGTGCGTGGTGGACAGGGAGAAGCCGAGGTGGGACGAGGCCAGGATGACCGTGGCCGCGCTGGTCTGGGCGGCGAAGCCCTGCTGCGGCTGAAGGTCGGTCAGGCCCTTGCCCATGGTGCGGATGATGCGCCAGCCGCCGAGGTAGGTGCCGAGCGCGATGGCCAGGCCCGCGGAGAGGATGACCCACAGGGGCGGGTCGGAGTCGGGGGCGACGGCGCCGCCGGCGACCAGGGCGAGGGTGATGATGCCCATGGTCTTCTGCGCGTCGTTGGTGCCGTGGGCGAGGGAGACCAGGCCGGCGGAGGCGATCTGCCCGGTGCGGTAGCCCTTGGCGGCGGCCTTGCCGTCGGCCTTCTTGCCGAGGATGTAGGTCAGCCGGGTGGCCAGCAGTGCGGCGATGCCCGCGACCAGCGGGGCCGCGATCGCCGGGAGCAGCACCTTGGTGACGAGTACGTCGCCGTGCACGGCGCCGACGCCGGCCGAGGCGATCGCGGCGCCGATCAGGCCGCCCATCAGGGCGTGCGAGGAGCTGGACGGCAGGCCCACGAGCCAGGTCAGCAGGTTCCAGAGGATCGCGCCGACCAGGGCGGCGAAGATGACCTCGGGGCGTATGCCGGTCTCGTCGACGAGACCTTTGGAGATCGTGTTGGCGACCTCCACGGAGAGGAAGGCGCCGACAAGGTTCAGTACGGCGGACATGGCCACCGCGACCTTGGGCTTGAGCGCACCGGTCGAGATGGTCGTGGCCATCGCGTTGGCGGTGTCGTGGAAACCGTTCGTGAAATCGAACGCGAGTGCAGTGACCACCACAATCGCGAGGATCAGCGAGAAGTTTTCCATTTACCCAGGCAATCGTTCGAGGTCATTGGCCGGACGAACGTAGGTAACCTGGATGAACGAGAGATGAACTGGGGTGGGCCGCACGGTGTCCGGGAGCGCCGGAAGCGGAGACCTTCACTCCGTCGGTCGGTGCGCGGCCCAAGCGCCGCCCGGCTAGTAGCCCCGGGCGAACTTCCTCAGCTGGGTCATCGAGCCGTTGAAGAGATTTTGATCACCCGGCAGGCCGCCGCCGCCGTTGTCGTACTGCCAGAAGGTCCAGAACTGCCAGCCGGCCGGCATCGCCCCGGCGGTCGAGGAGTTGTACCGCGCTATCCACAGGGCGTGGTTCGAGGCGAAGGCCCGGCTGGCGCCGGTGCAGTTGTTCCACCAGTGGGTGGTCGTGTAGATCACCGGGCGGCGTCCGGTCAGCCGCTTCACCTCGTTGCTGAAGGACTGGATCCAGCCGACCATCTTCGCCTTGCTCAGTCCGTAGCACTTGTGCTTGCTGTACGGGTTGTACTCGATGTCGAGGGCGGGCGGCAGGGTCCAGCCGTCCGACCGCCAGTCGCCGCCGTTGCGGACGAAGAACGCCGCCTGGGTCCTACCCGGCGACTTGTCCGGCAGTGCGAAGTGGTACGCGCCGCGGACCAGGCCCGCGTTGCGCGAGCCGTTGTACTGCTGGCCGAAGTAGGGGTTGCGGTAGGTGTGGGACTCGGTCGCCTTGACGTAGACGAACCTGGCGCCCTTGGCTTTCGAGCTCTGCCAGTTGACGTTCTTCTGATGGGAAGAGACGTCATGGCCCTTGGGCTTGCCCGCCGCGGCGGCCGGTATCTCGGCGAGGGCGGTTCCGCCGAGCGTGAGGGCCGCCACGGATATCGCTATCAGTCGGGAGCGGTGGGAGAGGCGGGTGCGGAGAGGGCGGTGCGGGCGGAGAGGGTGGTGAGGACGGTGGCGGGACGGTTTGCGATCACGGGCCATATTTCCCCCCGGAATGGCGACGTGCACGACAAATCAGGCAGAGAGTACTGGAAGATCGTTGAAAGCTGACCGATCTCCGGCCAAGGAGGGGGCGAGGTGGATATGGGTCGATATGCGCTCTTCCGTCGGGCGGTCTTCCGCCCTAAAGTGCGCCGCCCCGGCGGTGAGTTGACGCCGGGTGCGGAGGTCGGCTGGCAGGATCGCGGTCATGGCTGAGGAGCGGCGGGACCGGCGGGGCGCGCGGGGTGTCCGGGATGCGCGGGAGGACTCACAGGAAGTGGGGGAGTCGTGGGGCAGAAGTGCGCGGCCCGAGGAGACGGAGGCCTGGGAGGTCCTCGTGGCGACCGCGCGGCGCACGGTGTCCGAGGGGCTGGTCGTCGGAACGTCCGGGAACGTCTCGGTGCGGGTCGGGGACACCGTGCTGGTCACGCCATCGGGAGTGCCGTACGACCGGCTCACCCCGGATGACCTGACGGGGGTCGGTCTGAACGGCGAGCAGGTGCTGGGGGCGCTCGTGCCGACGAGCGAGCTGCCGATGCATCTGGCGATCTACCGCGCCACCGACGCCGAGGCGGTCGTCCACACCCACGCGGTCCACGCGACCGCGGTCTCGGCTCTCGTCCCCGAGCTCCCGTTGATCCACTACATGGCCGCGGCACTCGGCGGGCCGGTGCGGGTCGCCCCATATGCGACGTACGGCACCGAGGAGTTGGCCGAGAACATGCTCCGTGCCCTCACCGACCGCACCGCCTGTCTCCTCCAGAACCACGGCACGATCGCCTACGGCACGACGCTGGACCAGGCCTACGACCGCACGGCCCAGCTGGAATGGATGTGCCGCGTGTGGCTGACCGCGTCGTCGGTGCCGGGGCTCGCGCCCTCGCTGCTGTCGGAGGGACAGGTGGCTCAGGTGGGGGAGCGGTTGCGGGGGTATGGCCAGCGGGGTGCCTCCGGCGGCTGAGCCGGGACCCCTGCGGCGGCTGAGCCGGGAGGCCCGCGGCGGCACGCTCGGGGCCGGTGGGGTGCCTGCGGTGCCCACAGGCGGGTGGTCGGCGTCGGCCCGCCCGGCGTTCGAGGGCGAGGCCCGTCCATGACCGAAGCGGGCCGTCCGGGGCGTCGCCTCACTCCGAGTGGTCCTCCCACTGGCCGCTCCCCCCGTCCGCCCGGACACTGGACTCGTGCGCACTGTCAAAGCGACGGCCGCTGCCGTCACCGTGGCTCTGGCCGCCGGCGCCGCGAGCGTCGTGGCCGGGCGGTTCGCCAGTGGGGCCGCGCTGACGGCGCCACCGGGCAGGCCCCTGCCGACCGAACCCAAGCTCACCGTGCACGCCACGGCCGCCGGCCAGATCGCGCTCACCCGCCATCTCGCGTCCCTGCGCCCCGGCACCTACGGCCTCTCCGGTGACGGCTCGCACGCCGTCGTCGGCCCCGTACTGGCCGCGGCGAACCACTCCGCCGACACCGTCGTCCGCCGCCTGGAAAGCGTCACCCACGGCACCCTCCAGCCCGGCGACAGCGTCTGGCTCACCCCGAACGTGTATGTCGGCAACCCGAGCGCCGCCCTCGGCCTCGACCACGCCGACGTCGACATCCCGGGCGAACTCGGCGCCCTGCCCGCGTGGTTCGTCCCCGGCGCACGGGAGACCTGGGTCATCGCCGTCCATGGACTCGGCACCACCCGCGAGCACGCCCTGAACGTCATGGGGTTCCTCAGCGGCCGTCACTTCCCGGTGCTCGCCCTCGCCTACCGCGGCGACCTCGGCGCACCGCGCTCGCCGGACGGCCTGAACCACCTGGGCGAGACCGAGTGGCGCGACCTGGACGCGGCGATGCACTACGCCGTGCGATACGGCGCCAAGCAGCTGGTCCTGCTCGGCTGGTCCACCGGCGCGACGATGGCGCTGCACGCCGCCGCGCACTCGGGACTGCGCGAGCGGGTCTCCGGCCTGGTCCTGGACTCCCCGGTGCTCAGCTGGGAGGCCACGCTGCGCGCCCTCGCCACGGCCCGGCACACACCGAGCGCGCTCCTGCCGCTCGCCGTCCGCGCGGCACAGGGCCGCACCGGCCTGAACGCCGACCGCGCCCCGGACCCCGACGCCTTCGACCACCTCACGGTGCCGACCCTGATCTTCCACGGCCCGGACGACCGGGTGGCCCCCTGGGGCCTCTCCCGCCGCCTGGCGAACACCCGTCCCAACCTGGTGTCCCTCCAGACGGTCGAACGCGCCCCCCACGCGGCCATGTGGAACGCCGACCCCGAGTCGTACGAGGAATCCCTGCGCCGTTTCATGACCCCCCTCATGTGACCTCGGGTGCGCTGCGCCCACACCGCTCCGACACCGGTCCCACAGATTCCGTTTAAGCCCGTACCGGTGGCCTGATATCGGTCCCCAGCCGCAAGCCGGACCCCGTGCGTTGGCCATCCCCGTCGCCCCTCGTGACATTCCGTTTGGGTTTTCGGACCGTCAACCGGAAGACTGCACCCGTGACGTCCCGTATCCCGCGCGACTCCAGGCTTCGACTCGTCCGCCCGCGACCCCTGGCCGCCGCCCCCAGAGCTGTGAACCAGCGGCGCCCTCGCCGCCCCGCGCCACGCCCCCCGGAGGGCACACCGGCCCGCTCCGAGCTGGCCAGAATGGCACGCTCCGGTCTGGCCGCCGCGGCCCGAGTCGCCCACTGGGCCGACGCCGCACTCCGCCCGGGCCGCGGAGCCCACTCCGCCGGCGCGAACCCCGACGGCAAGGGCACCCTCTCCGACGCGACCGCCCAACGGGCGGCGGACGACCTGGGCCTGACCGTGGCTCAGGTGCGCGCCGACTGGGACACCGCGCGGCTCGCCGGTCTCGTCGAGGTGCACGGCGACAGCGCCCGCCCCGGCTGGCGGCTGCGCGCCTGGGACCGCGACGACAGCGCCGTACTGCGCGGCTGGGTCGCTCTCTTCGATGCCTGGTCGCTCGCCCACCCGGAACCCGAGCAGCACGGCCACGGCGCCGTGGCGGACGTCGTCTCGGCCCTGCCCCAGGTGCTCTCCTTCCTCCAGCTCTCCGCCGGGCCCGTCCCCGTCGAGCAGCTCCTGGACCTGCTGGAGCAGCGGGTCACCGAACTGCGCACCGAGAGATGCGAGATCCCCTACGGCCCGCAGCCCGAGCCGCCCGCCGACCCGGCGGCCACCGATGACACCCCGCTCGCCCCGCTCCTCGACTGGGCCCTGGGCGCCCTCGCCTCCGTCGGCGCCCTCACCTACGGCGACGGACAGGCCACCCTCACCCCGCTCGGCAGCTGGGCCGTGTGGGTCAAGCTGGAGCAGATCTGCGTCGCCGCGCAGAGCCCCGCAGGGAACATCGAGCAGGCGGCCGAGGACATGCTCCGCGGCTGCGCCCAGCTCCGCCCGAACGCCGCCCGCGACGAGTACCGCGCCTGGCTCGCCGCCCGCCCCGTCGGCCGCGCCGTCACCGAACTCCTCGGCGCCGCCCGCGGCGACGACGCCCTCCTGCGCGGCCTCGCCTTCGAGGCGCTGCGCGTCGTCGGCGCCCCCGCCGAGCCCGACGTACGAGCCGTCGTCGACGAGCCGACCCTGCGGCCCTACGCCCTGCTGTGGCTCGCCGAGCACGACGGCATCGACCCCGAGGACGCCCACGAGGTGCTCACCCGCGACGAGGCCACCTGGCTGTGGGTCGACACCGCCGCCGCCGTCGCCGACCACGGCGAGGCCCCGATGCTCGTACGGCACCTGGAGTCCGCGCTCCAGCCCACCGTCCCCGCGCTCCTCGACGAGGTGCGCGCCGTCGGTCACCCCCGCACCGTGCAGGTCCTCGTCGCGCTCGCCGCGGCCCATCCCGACCCCGCCCTCGCCAAGGCGGTGCGCCGCGCCGCCTTCCAGGTGCACACCGGGGGGAACTGAGCCGGGCCGGCGCTCAGCCCTTGAGCTCGGGGGCGTAGGTGCCGAAGCTCCACACATTGCCCTCCAGGTCCCGGGCCATGTAGTCCCGTGAGCCGTAGTCCTGGTCCGTCGGGGGCATCAGGATCTCCGCGCCGTGCTCCACGGCCCGTCGGTGGTGTGCGTCGACGTCGTCCACGACGACGTACACCCCGGTCGGGCCCTCGCTCTCCATGGCCTTGTCGAAGACGCTGCCGGTGCCCTTCGAGCCCAGCATCACCGCGCCGTTGCCCTGCGCCAGCTCGGCGTGCGCCACCGAGCCGTCCTCGCCCTCGTACACCGCCAGCTCGGTGAAGCCGAAGGCCTCGGTGAGCTGCCTGATCGCCGCCTTCGCGTCCGCGTACCGCAGCGTCGGGTAGATGCTCGGACGTCCCTCGCTCGTGTCCGCCATGCCGGTCACCCCTTTGTGATCCCGCTTCCGATGGATGCGCCCAGTCTCGCAGCGCCCACTGACAACGGCCCGCGAGCAGTGGCACCGGATTCCGGCGGGAGGGCCGAACGGGGGAGCGCGCAGAGGTGCCCGGACGTGCCCTGCGTCACGACCGGACGCCCGAACACCCGATCCCAGAAAAAGTGGTTGCATCGCCCCGTTAGACTGGCCTCATGGCCATTCTCCTCGCGCATTAGACGGCGGGAACGTCCTCAGCCGCCAACCCGCCACCTACCCCACGCCCTGGAGTCTGTCCGTGATCTCCGCCTCCGGTATCGAGCTGCGCGCCGGTGCGCGCGTCCTCATCGAGTCCGCGACCTTCCGCGTCGCCAAGGGCGACCGCATCGGTCTGGTCGGTCGCAACGGCGCCGGCAAGACCACCCTCACCAAGTGCCTCGCCGGCGAGGGCATCCCCGCCGGCGGCACGATCACCCGCTCCGGCGAGGTCGGCTACCTCCCGCAGGACCCCCGCACCGGCGACCTCGACGTCCTCGCCCGCGACCGCATCCTCTCCGCGCGCGGCCTGGACGTGCTGATCCGCAAGATGCGCGACAACGAGCAGCGCATCGCCAACGGCCAGGGCGCCACCCGCGAGAAGGCACTCAGGCAGTACGAGCGCCAGGAGACGGAGTTCCTCACCAAGGGCGGGTACGCCGCCGAGGCCGAGGCCGCCACCATCGCCGCCGCGCTCAACCTGCCCGACCGGGTGCTCGGCCAGCCGCTGCACACCCTCTCCGGTGGTCAGCGCCGCCGTATCGAGCTGGCCCGGATCCTGTTCTCGGACGCGGACACCCTGCTGCTCGACGAGCCCACGAACCACCTCGACGCCGACTCGATCGTCTGGCTGCGTGACTACCTCAAGACCTACCGCGGCGGCTTCATCGTGATCTCCCACGACGTCGACCTGGTCGAGACGGTCGTGAACAAGGTGTTCTACCTGGACGCCAACCGCGCCCAGATCGACGTCTACAACATGGGCTGGAAGCTCTACCAGCAGCAGCGCGAGGCCGACGAGAAGCGCCGCAAGCGCGAGCGGCAGAACGCCGAGAAGAAGGCCGCCGCACTGCACTCGCAGGCCGACAAGATGCGCGCCAAGGCCACCAAGACGGTCGCCGCGCAGAACATGGCCAAGCGTGCCGACCGGCTGCTCGCCGGGCTCGAAGCGGCACGCGTCTCCGACAAGGTCGCCAAGCTCCGTTTCCCGGAGCCGGCGCCCTGCGGCAAGACCCCGCTGACCGCCGAGGGCCTGTCGAAGTCGTACGGCTCACTGGAGATCTTCACCGACGTCGACCTGGCGATCGACAAGGGCTCCCGGGTCGTCATCCTCGGTCTCAACGGTGCCGGCAAGACCACCCTGCTCCGGCTCCTCGCCGGTGCCGAGCAGCCGGACACGGGCGCCGTGATCCCCGGCCACGGCCTCAAGATCGGCTACTACGCCCAGGAGCACGAGACCCTCGACCCGGAGCGCTCGGTCCTGGAGAACATGCGCTCCTCCGCGCCCGACCTGGACCTCGTCGAGGTCCGCAAGGTGCTCGGCTCGTTCCTGTTCTCCGGCGACGACGTCGACAAGCCCGCCGGCGTCCTCTCCGGCGGCGAGAAGACCCGCCTCGCCCTCGCCACCCTCGTGGTGTCGTCGGCGAACGTGCTGCTCCTCGACGAGCCCACCAACAACCTCGACCCGGCCAGCCGCGAGGAGATCCTCGGCGCGCTGCGCACCTACAAGGGCGCCGTCGTCCTGGTCACCCACGACGAGGGCGCCGTCGAGGCGCTCCAGCCGGAGCGGATCATTCTGCTGCCGGACGGCGTCGAGGACCTGTGGGGCGCCGATTACGCGGATCTCGTCGCCCTGGCTTGATCGAATGCGTGATCAACGGGCTATGGATCATTCGGCCTATCCGTGATCCATCATCTGTGTGAGATCTCCTCGTACCGAGGTGTGTGCTACATCGAATTCGCGGCCGAGTCCTTTATCGACAAGGGCTCGGCCGTGCTGTGACCCTGACCTGGGGCTTCGCAAAAGAACCCGTTCGGCCGTACGGACACCACGCCCCGGAATTCTAGATTCCGCATGTGGGGATGTGCTCCTGTCGTCACAACCATGTCTCACGGACCTTGCCGAATGGGTGGCCATGAAGGCCCGGAGGGGTGATCATGAGGAGACCAGAGCGCACTTCCCATGAGGAGGCACGGGTGGCCGAGACTCTGAAGAAGGGCAGCCGGGTAACCGGCGCCGCGCGCGACAAGCTCGCGGCAGACCTGAAGAAGAAGTACGACTCCGGTGCGAGCATTCGGGCGCTGGCCGAGGAAACCGGTCGCTCGTATGGCTTCGTACACCGGATGCTCAGCGAATCGGGCGTCACGCTCCGTGGGCGTGGCGGGGCGACGCGGGGCAAGAAGGCCGCATCGTCCTGAGCCCGGGCGGCCCATCGCTTTCGATGGTGGCCACCCGGTCGGTCGGCTGACTGGCCGGGTGGTTACTGTGCAGTCACTTAGTGGATGCCCTCCGGGCATCCCGTGATGACCGCACTCATCGGAGGCGCCCCATGGCTTCGCCCGACCAGGACCTCGCTCCCCTGCTCGACAAGAACGGCGTACGGCTCACCGTCGACGGCGCTATCGCCACGGTGACGCTGAACAACCCGGCCAAGCGCAACGCGCAGAGCCCCGCCATGTGGCGGACGCTCGCCGAGGCCGGGCAGCTTCTGCCGGGCAACGTGCGGGTGGTCGTGCTGCGCGGAGAGGGCAAGTCCTTCTCCGCCGGACTCGACCGGCAGATGTTCACGCCCGAGGGGATCGAGGGCGAGCCCTCGTTCATCGATCTCGCGCGCAGCAGCGACGGCGAACTCGACGCTGCCATCGGCGAGTTCCAGGAGGGCTTCACCTGGTGGCGGCGCAACGACCTCGTGTCGATCGCCGCCGTGCAGGGGCATGCCATCGGGGCGGGCTTCCAGCTCGCGCTCGCCTGTGACGTGCGCGTCGTCGCCGACGACGTGCAGTTCGCCATGCGCGAGACCAGCCTCGGGCTGGTCCCGGACCTGACCGGCACGCATCCGCTCGTCGGTCTCGTCGGATACGGTCGCGCGCTGGAGATCTGTGTGACGGGGCGCTCCGTGCTGGCCGAGGAGGCCGTCAGCAGCGGCCTCGCCAACCTCGCGGTGCCCGTCGACCAGCTCGACGACGCCGTACGGGATCTGGCGGGGGCGATCGTGGCCGCGCCGCGCGACGCGGTCATCGAGACCAAGGCGCTGATCCGTGGTGCCGTGGACCGCACATACGACGAGCAGCGCGGTGCCGAACGGGCCGCGCAGGCCCGACGGCTGCGGGACCTGGCCGGCCTCGGCGAGTGAGCCGTCGGCCGGTCAGCTGACGGCTGTCACCAGTACGGCCACGGTCGGGCGATCCGTCAGCGCCGTACGCACCCGCTCGCGAACCTCCCGGGCCACGTCCAGCGCCCGGTGGTCCGCGTCCACCGCGATCTCCACGCGTACGTGCCGGTGCGGCAGAGCCGGCGTGCCCTCGCTCTGCCGCCGCTCGATGTGCACGGCATGACCCACCCCGCCCAGGGCGCCCGTCAGTACGGTCACGCCGGGCACCGCACGGGCCGCCGCGGCGACGCGTTCCTCGTCGGGGTCGCCCGGCTCCGCGGCCGGCGCCGCCTCGGATGGCCGTACCGGAGCGGGTTCGACGTCCTCGTCCAGCAGGGCCGTCACCCGTAGGTCGACCTCGGTCACCCGCAGGCCGAGGCGTTCCGCCGCCGCCCGGGTCAGCAGGGTGCGCAGCAGGTCCGCCGTCGTCGGCAGCGGTTCGATCGCCGTCGTCGCGAAATCGGCCGTCACCCGCAGCGGGCCCGGTGGCAGCGCGCTCGGCGGGGGCGGCACGGCGGGCTCCTGCGCCTCCTCCGGGTCGGTGAGCGCGATCCGGAGCGCGTCCAGACGTACCCCGCGCATCTCTCCGGCCGCGCGCCGCAGCACGGTTGCGGCCGCCCTTTCGGCGATCCACGCGCCGTCGGGCGCTTCGCCCAGCGGCACCAGCCTGCCGAGCCCCACCTGATCCCGGACTGTCTGTGTCCACCGGTCCGCCGTCGTCATTCCTCCAGCCTGCCGCATCCCCGGAGCGCGGTGGAGCAACCGCGCTTACGGTGGTCGAAGGAACGACAACCGAAAGGGACGTACGGCGATGACCGATATGGAGCAGAACCGGACGCAGAACCCTGAGGAGACCTCGGCGCCCCTGGCCACGACGCGCAGGTCCCCCAAGCGCGGTGGCGGGGACCCGGCCGAGCGCGGGCGGACCACCATCGCCGACGGCGTCGTCGAGAAGATCGCCGGAATGGCGGCCCGTGACGTGCTCGGCGTCCACACCATGGGCAGTGGGATCAGCCGCACCTTCGGCGCCGTACGGGAACGGGTGCCCGGCACCTCGAAATCCGTCACCCGCGGCGTCAAGGCCGAGGTCGGCGAGGTGCAGACGGCGCTCGATCTGGAGATCGTCGTCGACTACGGGGTGTCCATCGGCGACGTGACGCGTGCCGTCCGGGAGAACGTGATCGTCGCCGTCGAGCGGATGACGGGCCTGGAGGTCGTCGAGGTCAACCTCGCGGTGAGTGATGTGAAGCTCCCCGAGGAAGAGGAAGAGGAGCCGGAGCAGCCCCGGATCCAGTGACGCGGGATGCGGTGGATCAGCGGCGGCACCGACCACTGAATGGAGGGCACCATGAGCATGGCCGTGGTCGGCATGATCGCCGGCATGGCGCTGGGCTTCGCCGGCTACTTCGGCGGGTTCGGCGCCTTCCTGCTGGTGGCGGCGCTGGGCGCCGTCGGGTACGGCGTCGGCAGGTTTCTGGAAGGGGAGTACGAGCTCGGCGACTTCTTCCGCCCGCGTGACGGCCGGCGCGAACGGAGGTGACGTCCGTGAGCGCGGAGGCCACGGACCCCGGCAGACCGCCGGTCGTCGTCCCGCCGGGTGAGCGCGGGGCGACCCGGATCGCCGACCGGGTGGTCACGAAGATCGCCGCGCAGGCGGCCCGCGAGGGGGTCGGCGTGCTGCCCAAAGGTGCCGCCCGGCCCTACGCCCATGTCGTCGTGCGCCCCCAGGCCTCGGCCGGTACCACCGTCGACGCCGCCCGGGTCCGCGTCCATGTCGAGCTCGACTACCCCTGCGACATCGGCTCCCGGTGCGCGGCCGTGCGTCGGCATGTCGTGGAGCGGGTAGGCGCGTTGGTGGGCATGGAGGTGCCGGAGGTCGCCGTGCACGTGGAGCGGCTGCACCCGGCGCCCGGACAGGGCGCGGCACAGGTGAGGACGCGATGAGCGAGTCCCAGGGTCCCGAGGGCACCACACAACGACTGCCGGTCATCGAGAAGGAGACCGGGCCGGAGCCACTCGACCAGTCGGCGTCGGCGGCGGACTACGAGCCGCCGACCACGCTCGACGGCGAGGGCGGCCGCGAGCGCCGCTTCTGGTCCGCGCGCCGCATCCCGGCCGCCATCACCGCGCTCGTGCTGCTGTTCGTCGCGGGCGTCTTCCTGTACGACATCGTCTCCGTGCGCGCCGACCGGCCCGGGATGCGCTGGCGCCGGGAACTGGCGCAGCAACTCGCCGAGCGCCCCCTCGACGACGTCTGGGTGCTCGTCGGCGCCGGCGTCGCCGGGGTCCTAGGGCTCTGGCTGCTCGTTCTGGCCACCACGCCCGGCCTGCGGAAAGTGCTTCCGATGCGCCGCACCCACGCCGACGTACGCGCCGGGCTCCACCGTGATCTGGCCGCGCTGGTCCTGCGGGACCGGGCCATGGAGGTCTCCGGGGTCCAGTCGGTGCGGGTACGGATGAAACGGTCCCGGGCCGACGTCCGCGCGGTCTCCCACTTCCGCGAACTGGACGACGTACGCGCCGACCTGGACCGCACGGTCGGCGACGCGATCAGGGGCCTCGGGCTGTCCCGCCCGCCCTCGCTGTCGGTGCGGGTGCGACGCCTCGGACGGAAGGGGTGAGGGCCGTGCTCAAGGTGGTCAACCGAGTACTGATCGGGCTCGTCGGACTGGTGCTGTTCGTGATCGGCGGCTCCGTGCTGGCCGTGGGCCTGGGAGCCCCCGCGCCCTCGTGGTGGATCCACGACGACCGCCACGACGTCCTGCTGAGCGACGCCGAGCGCACGCGCTGGCGTGACGACGGCTGGTGGTGGCCGACGGTCATCGCGGTCCTCGCCGTCCTGCTCCTGCTCGCCCTGTGGTGGCTGACCGCGAACCTGCGCCGGCGCCGCCTCGCCGAGGTCCTGGTGGACACCGGCGACGGCGAGGGCGCCCTGCTGCGGGGCCGGGCGCTGGAGAGCGTACTGGCGAACGAGGCGGCCGGGCAGGAGGGCGTCCAGCGCGCCCGTGCCCACCTCAGGGGCAGGCGCAGCGCCCCCGAGGCCCGGGTACGGCTCCTGCTGGCACCCCATGTGGACCCCGGCACGGCGCTGACCGACCTCACCACCGGCGCCCTGGCCCACGCCCGCAACTCGGCGGGCCTGGCGTCACTGCCGTCCGAGGTCCGCCTGAAGGGTGTCAAGCACGGCGCCGAAAGGGTCAGTTGACGCTCGGCTCACCACGTGTGAGCCCGATGCGGATGGAACCGTTCCGCACGGTGTGGCATCTGGCCACTCGTGGGTCTCGCATTGCTTTTCTTCGGGCTGTTCCTGTTGGGCGGGTGGGCCGCGGCCATCGGCGCGCTGGTGTACGCCGGTGTCGTGCTGGTGCGGGTCTGGCCGCAGGACTGGATGCGCCCCCGCGGACACGCCGCCGTCCGCCTGCTGGTGCCGACGCCCGCGTACCTGCGCTTCGATGTCGCGCTCGCCGTCGTGGCCGTCCTGGTCGACCTGTGGCTGGTGTCGGGGATCATCGTGTTCGGGGCCGACGGCATTTTCACCGAGGACTGGATGGGCTATCCCGGAATGACGGATCCCGCCGGGCAGGGATATCAGGCCGCGGCGGTCGGTGTGCTGCGCACGACGGCATGGTGGACGTTCGGGATCGCCGTGCTGGGCCGGTGCTGGATCACCGCCGGCGCGCAGGTGTGCCTCCTGCCGCTGGCGGCGTGGTGGATCGGATCGTTCGACACCTACTACACCTGAGCGTGCTCTCGGGGTTCCGCGCCCGAGAGCATCGCCGAACACGACCGTGCACAGGGCGACCCGGGCTCAGAACCCGTGCCGCATCCCGCCGTCCACCGGCACCATGATCCCCGTCAGATAGGAAGCGGCGGGAGACAGCAGAAACGCCGCCGTGCGCCCGAACTCCTCCGGAGCCCCGTACCGCCGCAACGGAATCCGTGACTCGTTCGCCGCCCGGGTCGCCTCCGGATCCGCGGACATCGCGTCCAGCTCACGCACCCGGTCCGTGTCGATCCGGGCCGGCAGCAGGCCCACCACGCGGATCCCCCGCGGCCCCAGCTCGTCCGCGAGCGACTTGGCGAACCCGGCGAGGCCCGGCCGCAGTCCGTTCGAAATCGTCAGTCCCGGAATCGGTTCGTGCACCGACCCCGAGAGTACGAAGCCGACGACCCCGCCCGCGTCGAGCTCCGCCGCTGCCGCCCGCGCCAGCCGGACCGCGCCCAGGAACACCGACTCGAACGCGGCCTGCCACTGCTCGTCCGTGTTGTCCGCGACGAACCCGGCCGGCGGCCCGCCGACGCTCACCAGGATGCCGTCGAAGCCACCGAAGGTCTCCCGCGCGGCGGCGATCAGCCGAGCCGGCGCCTCCGCCTCGGCGTTGTCCACGGCCATCCCGACGGCGTTCGGCCCCAGCTCGGCCACGGCGGCGGCGACCCGATCCTCGTCCCGGCCGGTCACCACCACCTTCGCCCCGTCGGCCACCAGCTCACGCGCCGCCGCGTTGCCCAGTCCACGGGTGGCACCCGTGACGACGTACACACGCTCCTTCAGTCCAAGATCCATGGCACCTATCCTGCCCCGTCGCTCCCGTACAGGGCGAGGGCGGTGTTCACCAGGCCGATGTGGCTGAAGGCCTGCGGGAAGTTGCCGAGCTGGCGGCCGGAGACGGGGTCGTACTCCTCGGCCAGCAGACCCACGTCGTTGGTGAGGGCCACCAGCCGGTCGAACAGTTCGCGTGCCTCCTCCGTACGGCCCGTCATGTGCAGCGCCTCCGCCAGCCAGAACGAGCAGGCCAGGAAGGTGCCCTCGTCGCCGGGCAGTCCGTCCACGGTCGTCCGGTCGGTGCTGTAGCGGCGCAGGAACCCGTGGTGGCTGAGCTCGGCGCGGATCGCGTCGATGGTGCCCATGACGCGCGGGTCGTCGGGCGGCAGGAAGCCGACGCGGGGGATGAGCAGCAGCGCCGCGTCCAGTTCACGGGAGCCGTAGGACTGTGTGAAGGTGTTCCGCTCGGCGTCGTAGCCCTTCTCCAGGACCTCGCGATGCACCTCGTCGCGGAACTTCCGCCAGCCCTCGAGGTCGCCCTCCAGCTTCGGGTTCTTCTCCAGGGTGCGCACCGCCCGGTCGGCGGCCACCCAGACCATCACCTTCGAGTGCACGAAGTGACGCCGGCCACCGCGCACCTCCCACAGCCCCTCGTCGGGCTGCCGCCACTCCGAGCGCAGCCACTCGACGAGGGCGGCCTGGATCGCCCACATGTGCGGCTTGGTGCTCAGCCCCGCGTCCCGGGCCAGCGCCAGCGAGTCCATGACCTCGCCGTACACGTCCAACTGGAGCTGCTCCGCCGCCCGGTTGCCGATGCGTACGGGGGCCGAGCCGTCGAAGCCGGACAGCCACGGCACCTCGAACTCCGGCAGCCGGCGCTCGCCCGCCAGGCCGTACATGATCCGCAGGTCGGCCGGGTCGCCGGCGACCGCGCGCAGCAGCCAGTCGCGCCAGGCCTCGGCCTCCTTGCGGTAGCCCGCGGACAGCCCGACGTTCAGGGTGAGGGTGGAGTCGCGCAGCCAGCAGTAGCGGTAGTCCCAGTTGCGGACGCCGCCGATCTCCTCGGGGAGCGAGGTCGTGGCGGCGGCGACGATGCCGCCGGTCGGCCGGTAGGTGAGGGCCTTCAGGGTGATCAGGGAGCGCACGACGGCGTCGCGGTAGGGGCCGTCGTAGTTGCAGTGCCCCACCCACCTGCGCCAGTCCCGGACGCTGTGGTCCAGGGCCTTGTACGGGTTGATCAGCGGCGGGCGCGGTTCGTGCGAGGGGTGGTAGGTCAGGACGAACGCGACCTTCTGGCCCTCCTCGACCGTGAACTCGGAGTGGGTGGAGAAGTCCTCGCCCCAGGTGGGCACTTCGGGCTCGCTGCGCAGCCACACCGAGTCCGGCCCGGCCACGGCAACCCGGTGCCCGTCGGACTCCCGCACCCAGGGCACGATCGAGCCGTAGTCGAAGCGGAGCCGCAGGGTGCTGTGCACGGTGACGCGGCCGCGCAGTCCCTCGACCATGCGCACCAGGTCCGGCGCACGGTCGCGTTGGGGCATCAGGTCGGTGACACGGATCGCGCCCTCGTCGGTCTCCCACTCGGTGTCCAGCACCAGGGAGTCCGGGCGGTAGGCGCGCCGAGTGCAGCCGCTCTGGGCGTCTCTGGGCGCGATGCGCCAGTGCCCGTTCTCCTCGTCGCCCAGGAGCCGCGCGAAACAGGCCCCCGAGTCGAAGCGGGGCAGGCACAGCCAGTCGACCGAGCCGTCCCTGCCGATGAGGGCGGCTGTCTGCTCGTCGCCGATGAGGGCGTAGTCCTCGATGCGCTGGTGCACGCAATTGCGGGTTCCCCAGGGGGCGCTGGGCCAATCAGGTGTGCGGCCGGCGGAGTGACGTTCCCGCGAGACGGCTACACAGCGGCCGGCGTCGACTCCGACTCCTGCGGCGCGGCGGTCGCCGCCCGCTCGCGTGCCTCCCGGCGGGCCAGGACCAGCCACCCGATGGGCACCCCGGCCGCGAACAGCCACCACTGGAGCGCGTACGCGTAGTTCAGCGGAGCGTTCTCCTTGCCCGGCTTGCCGATCAGCTCCGGGGTGTCGCCCTTCGGCTCGGGTGCCGTCTGCACGACGTACCCGCCGAGCACCCGCGCGTCGAGCCGTTGGGCCTCCTGCTCGCTGTTGATCAGCATGACCTGCCGGTCGGGGAGACCCTTGAGGTTCTTGATGCCGCTCGCCTCGGTCGTCTCGTCCGGCATCAGCCGCCCGGTGAGGGTGACCCGCCCGCTCGGCGGTGCGGGGACCTTGGGGAAGGCCTTCTGGCTCGGACCGTCGGCGGGGACCCAGCCGCGGTTGACCAGCAGCACCTTGCCGTCCGTCAGCACGAACGGGGTGAGGACGTGGAAGCCGACCGCCTCGTCGGCGTTGACGCGCCGCCTGACCACGACCTCCCGGTCGGCGTCGAAGCGGCCCTCGGCGGTCACCCTGCGGTACCGCTCCTCGGTGGTGACCTCGTGCCCCGCCGACGTCAGCTCCTGCACCGGCACCGGCTTCGCCTCCAGGGCGTCGGCGACCAGCTGGTTGCGGGCGCTGCGCTCGTCGTAGCGGTGCATCTGCCAGAAGCCCAGCCTGATCATCGTGGGGATGAGAAGCAGGGTGACCAGCGTGAGGATCACCCACTGCCGGGACAACAGGAAGCGGTACACCCCACGACCGTACAACCCGGACGTGGGGCGCTTCGAAGCGGGTACCCGGTCACACCTTGTCGACGATCCCCGCCTTTCCGTCCTGGCGGGCGCAGTGGGCGCCGCAGTACCACTGGCCCTCGACCTCGACGCCCTGCCCGATGATCTGCACCCGGCAGTGCTCGCAGATGGGTGCCATGCGGTGGATCGCGCAGGAGAAGCAGTCGAAGACGTGCACCGCGCCCTGCGCGTGCACCTCGAAGGTCATGCCGTAGTCGTTTCCGCAGACTTCACATGTCGCCATGGGCCACAGGGTGAGCGGTCGCCGCGACACGGGCGAGCGGGCCACGGGCGAGTCGCACGGCAATCACCCGTCCGTACGGTCACTGCCCCGACGCCGGTTCCACGTCCCGCAGGAGCTGTCCGAACGCGGCCTCGTCCACCACCGGCGTCCCGTACTGCCGGGCCTTGACGACCTTGGAGGTGGCCGCCTCCGGGTCGTTCGTGACGAGCAGGCTGGTCAGCCGGGACAGGCTCGTCGACACATGCAGGCCGGCCTCGATCGCCCGGTCCTCCAGCAGCTCGCGTTCGATCGACGTGTCTCCGGAGAAGGCGACCCGCATGCCCTGCTTGAGTCTTTTGCCCTCTTCGTACCGACCTGGGTTGGGATGGGGGCACGCGGGCCTTCTGCGGGACGGGCGCCAGTTGGTCGGCCGGTAGGCGCCGAAACCGCCGTGGCCCCCGGCCTGCTGCCCGATCAGGGGAGCGGCCGTGTCCCGCCACTCGGTCAGCGGCCGGCACTCCTGGAGCGGCAGCCGCACGCTGCCCTCCGCCGCGGCCCGCAGGCTCGGCCGGAACGTCTCCGCGAGCACGCGCGCGTCGTCCAGCGCGTGGTGCGCGCGCTGCTGCACCACGCCGAAGTGCGCGGCCAGCGACTCCAGCTTGTGGTTGGGCAGCGGCAGGCCGAGCTCCTTCGACAGCGCGATGGTGCACAGCCGCTGCCGCACCGGCGCCTCGCGCTCCGCGCGCGCGTACTCCCGCGCGATCATCTGCCAGTCGAAGACGGCGTTGTGCGCGACGAGCACCCGGCCGTCGAGACGGTGGGAGAACTCCTCGGCGATGTCCGGGAAGAGCGGAGCCGACGCGAGCATGTCGCTCGTCAGACCGTGGATCCAGACCGGGCCCGGGTCGCGCTCCGGGTTGACCAGTGTGTACCAGTGGTCCTCGACCTCGCCGCGCTCGTCCAGCCGGTAGACGGCCGCCGAGATGATCCGGTCGTCCCTCGCCAGGCCCGTGGTCTCGACGTCAACGACCGCGTATCCCCGGGGATACGCGGCCGGCCACGCTGTGGGGGAGGACGCTGGGATCGTACGGTCTTCGAGCATGGTCACTGAGGATACGGGCCGCCACTGACAGTCCTGACCGTCAGGTGCCGTGCCCCGCCCGCCTGTTCGAGGGCGGCGAACGCGCGCTCGTCAACTGCCCCTGTGGGAGCGTCGGTATCTCCCCGATGTCCCGGGCGGTGCGATCCTCCGCATATGACCGAACCGACGGACGAGGCCCACGGCGGCGCGCTGGGGGAGCGGCTGAACTGGCTGCGGGCCGCCGTACTCGGGGCGAACGACGGCATCGTGTCGACCGCGGGGCTCGTCGTCGGCGTCGCCGGCGCCACCGACGACCGTTCGGCCCTGCTCACCGCCGGGCTGACCGGGCTGCTCGCCGGGTCGATGTCGATGGCGGCGGGGGAGTACGTCTCGGTGTCCACCCAGCGTGACTCGGAGAAGGCCGCGCTGGCCGTGGAGAAACGGGAGTTGCGGGAGCAGCCGGAGGCCGAGCTGGCGGAGCTGGCGCACCTGCTGGAGCGACGGGGCCTGTCCCGCGAGGTGGCCGAGGAGGCGGCGGTCCAGCTGACGGAACGTGACGCGCTCAAGGCGCACGCGCGCGTGGAGCTCGGCATCGACCCGGACCGGCTGACCAACCCCTGGCACGCGGCGTGGGCCAGCTTCCTGGCGTTCACCGCCGGGGCGCTGCTGCCGCTGCTGGCGATGGTGCTGCCGCCGGCCGACTGGCGGCTGGGGGTCACCGTCCTGTCCGTGCTGGCCGCGCTCACCCTGACCGGCTGGAGCAGCGCCCTCCTCGGCGCGGCGGCCCCGGGCCGCGCGATGCTGCGCAACGTGGCCGGCGGCGCGCTGGCCATGGGGGTCACCTACGCGGCCGGGTCGCTGCTGGACGTGGCCGGGGCCTAGACCCCGGGGGCGGCGTCCCGGTTCCGGCGCTACCGGACCCTCGGAGCGCGGCGGGCGCGGACCCCGACGTACGGTGAGAACGCGCCACGCACACCCCCGGGCGCCGGTACGACCAAAGACGAGAAGGATCCTCGCATGCGCGCCACCACCATCCACGCCCCCTTCGACATGCGCGTGCAGGACGTGCCCGACCCCGTGCTGCGGCAGCCCACCGACGCCGTGGTCCGGGTGCTGCGCTCCTGTATCTGCGGCAGCGACCTGTGGGCCTACCGGGGCGAGGCGGCCCGGCAGCCGGGGCAGCGCATCGGCCACGAGTTCCTCGGTGTCGTCGAGGAGACCGGCTCCGAGGTGACCGGCATCCAGCGGGGCGACCTCGTCGTCGCGCCCTTCATGTGGTCCGACGGCGTCTGCGACTACTGCCGCGAGGGCCTCACCACGTCCTGCGAGCACGGTGGCTTCTGGGGCACCGTCGGCTCGGACGGCGGCCAGGGCGAGGCCGTGCGCGTGCCCTTCGCCGACGCGACCCTGGTCCGGCTCCCCAAGGACGCCGCCTCCGACGACCACCTGCTCTCCGCCCTGCTCACGCTGTCCGACGTCCTGGGCACCGGCCACCACGCGGCCCTCGGCGCCGGGGTCCGTCCGGGCGCCACGGTCGCCGTCGTCGGGGACGGGGCCGTCGGGCTGTGCGCGGTACTCGCCGCCAAGCGGCTCGGTGCCGAGCGGATCATCGCGCTGGGCCGGCACCAGGTCCGTACCGACATCGCGCGCCGCTTCGGCGCCACCGACGTCGTCGCCGAGCGCGGGGAGGCGGCCGTCGCGGCCGTACGCGAACTGACCCGCGGACAGGGCGCGCACGCCGTCGTCGAGGCCGTCGGCACCGAGCAGTCCATGCGTACGGCCGTCGACATCACCCGCGACGGCGGCGCCATCGGCTTCGTCGGTGTGCCGCACGGCAGCGGTACCGGCCTCGACCTGAGCGTCATGTTCGACAAGAACATCGCGCTGCGCGGCGGCGTCGCACCGGTCCGGACCTACATCCCCGAGCTGCTGCCGGACGTCCTCGACGGCACGATCGACCCCTCGCCCGTCTTCGACCTGACGATCGGTCTGGAGGAGGTCCCCGACGGCTACAAGGCGATGGACGAGCGGACCGCGCTCAAGGTGCTGGTCGCCAACTGAGGCCGGGGCGGGCACAGCTGACGGCGTAACGGTTCACCAGCGGATGGGCACCGGCAACGCCGTCAGCAGCCCCGACAGCGTGACCACCACGGCCAGGGCGACGACCTCCGCCCGCGCGGGGGCGCAGGCGGTCAGCGGGTCGGCCGCCCGGCGCAGCCGCGTCCGCGCCCACAGGGCGAGCACCGCCACGGCCGCCACCAGGACGACCTTGGCCAGCAGGGCACGTCCGTACGCGGTTCCGGTCAGTTGGTCCAGGATCGTGTCCGACGGCATGCGGCGCAGCGAGCTCCACACCCCGGTCGCCGTGATGGCGGCGAGCAGTACGGCCGCCACGCGCGCGTAGAGGCCGAGCAGCGCCGCGCCCGCCTCCCGGACCGGCCACCCGCGCAGGATCCGCAGGGCGTGCAGCAGCCCGCCCACCCAGAGCGACGCGCAGGCCAGATGCACCAGCGTCAGCCCGGAGCCCAGCAGCGGGCCGTGCTCCGTCGGGGGGTGCGCGCGCAGCGCCTCGGCGACCACCACCGCCGCCAGCGGCCACAGCTGGGTGCCCGGCCGGCGCGACAGGGCACACAGCCCGGCCGCCGCGAAGGCGTTGACCTCCAGCAGCGCCAGCTTGCCGTCGCGCGAGGCGTACAAGCCGCCGATGTCGAGGTCCGCGGGCCCGTGGGGCACCAGGTTGCCCGTGGAGACGACCGAGGCGAGACCGAGGGCGGCGACGAAGCCGACGGCCGCCGCGTACGGCGCCCAGCTGTGCGGTCGGATCTGGGGAGCGCCGGGCACGGACCGGGCCAGCCGATTCACGAACAGCTCGCCCAACGGGACGCACAGCGCCGCGAACAGCGCCGCCCGCAGCAGCGCGATGCCACCGGTGCCGGGCGCGGCGGCCTCGCCGGTGCCGTGCAGGGCGGCCGACGGGCCGAGCAGCGGGATCAGCGCCGCCAGCGCCACGAGGACGAGCACGGCGACGGCCCGCCTCGTGCCGGGGCCCGGTCTGGGCGCGCTCCCGTCGGACACGCCCGTGGAGGATCTCGTCAACGTCACCTCAAGATCTTCACGAAAGATCGCATAGTCGGGCAAGCATCGGAAAACAAGTGGGGGTATGGCATTCCGTACAGAGGTACGTCCTGGACGGCCCCCTCGCTCAGTCCCACCGCGCCGGGTCCGCGCCCCAAACCCCGGGCGGGCGCGCCCAGTCGACCGGTCCGTCCACGAACGCCACCGGCGACAGCGCGTACCGCAGCCGCCCGAGCCCGCTGTCCCGCTCGCCGAGCCACGCGTCGGGCGTGTCGTACGGCGAGTCACCCCGCGGGCCCGGTGCGACCTCGTTCACCAGCCACCGCGCCGTACGCGCCAGAGCCAGCCGTACACACCGCCCCGCCCCCTCCTCCTGCCGCTCGGTCAGCGCCCGCAGCACGGCCGCCGCCAGGAGGTATCCCGTCCCGTGGTCGAGGGCCTGCGCGGGCAGGGCGCCGGGGCGCTCGGCCGTTCCCTCGATCGCGGCGATCCCGGTGGCGACCTGTACGAGGCTGTCGAAGCCGCGCCGCTCACGCCACGGCCCGTAGGAACCCCACGCCGAGAGCTGCGCCACGATCAGCCCGGGGTGCCGTTCGGCCAGAGCCTGCGCCGACAGCCCGAACCGGTCCAGTGCGCCCGGCCGGTACCCGGTGACGACGACGTCCGCCGCCGCGAGCAGGTCCTCGAACGCACGCCGGTCCGCCGCCAGGTCCAGCGTCGCCGAGCGCTTTCCGAAGCCGGTGTCGGCGTGCTGGTCGGGGAGTTCGGGCAGCTGTGGCGCGTCCACGCGCAGCACGTCGGCGCCGAGCAGCGCGAGCGTGCGCGTGGCGACCGGTCCCGCGATGACCCGCGTGAGATCCAGTACACGCACCCCCGCGGCGGGGAGCAGGGGGGAGCCGTCGAGCGGCGGGAGCGCACGCGCGCGTGCCGTGGCCGACTGCTCGTGCTCGACGAGCGGACGCCGGGCCACCTCGGCCGCCTGCTCGTGCGCCGCCCACTCCTCGGGCGAGCGCAGCGCCACCGCCAGCCCGCCGGCCGCGTACACCGCGTCCTCCACCTCATGCGCGGAACGCTCGGCGAGCGCGGCCCCGACGGCGTCCGGATCCTCCTCCGCCACCTTCAGCGCGGCCAGCAGCCGGGCCCGGTGATGCGGATAGTTGGCGTGGGTGCGCACCCAGCCGTCCGCCGTCCGCCAGAACCGGGACAACGGCGCGAAGTTGACCGGGGCGCGCCCGTCGACCAGCAGATGCCGTTCGCTCACGAACGCCGTGGCGATCGCCCCGTCGTCCAGCCGCACGCCGGGTACCTCGGTGAGCCCGGCCCGCCGCGCGCCGAGCTCGGCGGCGGCCAGCGCGCACGCGCCCACGCACGCGCCTGCCAACTCCCGTACGGGAAGGCGCGCTTCGAGCGCGCCCTCCCGCACCACGGTCGACACGTGAGGGATCAGGGCGGGGTCGCCGCCCACCGAGGACCAGGCGAGGTCTAGTGCAGTCATGACTGCACTATGCGGTACTTCCCTCAGTCAACGGCGTCCAGGGCGTTGACGATGCCGAACCCGTAGAACCCGTTGAACCGCTTGCCGCCCTCGCACACCGCGTCCTGCGTGCCGTCGCCGTTCTGGTCGTACGACTCCGGGCAGCCCGGGTTGTCCGCCTGGGCCTTCAGAAGCAGCTGAAGCTGGGCCGGAGTCGCCTTCGGGTAGCGGGACTTCAGCAGCGCGGCGACGCCGGCGGCGTGCGGAGAGGCCATCGAGGTGCCCTGGAGCCAGCCGTACTCGCCGTTCGGCATGGTGGACAGGATGCGGCCGTTCGCCGACGGGGTGTCCGTCGGGATCTGGAACTGCCGGTCGCCGCCCGGTGCCGCCACGTCGACGACGCCGTAACCGTAGGTCGAGTAGTAAGACTTGAGGTTCTTCACGCCCGTCGCGCTCACCGTGACCACGCCCGGCAGCTGGGTCGGCACGTCGAAGCACTTGTGCGGGTCGATCGTGCGGGTGACCGGCGTGGCGTCGTCGGGGCTGGTCTCGTCGACGATGGCGTCGGAGTCCAGGTCGTGGTTGGAGTTCCCCGCCGAGGCCAGGTGCAGCGTGCCCTTCTTCTGGGCGTACAGCTGGGCCCTGTTGACCGCGTCGACGATGGCCTTCTGGTCGGCGTCGTCCATGCAGTTGTACAGCCACGGGTCGACGTAGTAGCTGTTGTTCGTGATCTCGACGCCGTGGTCGGCGGCGAACACGAAGGCGCAGACGACGTTCTCCGGGTAGAACAGGCCGTTGTTCGGGTCGCTCACCTTGATGCCGGCGACCTTCACCCCGGGCGCCACGCCCGCGACGCCGATGCCGTTGCGGGCCGCGGCTATCTCCCCCGCGACGTGGGTGCCGTGGTAGTCCTCCGCGGTGTACGGGCGCCAGGCGCCCTCGCTGGTGTCCGCGACGCCGCCGACGCAGTTCGCCGACTGGGCCGCGGAGAAGTTCGGGGCCAGGTCCGGATGGGTGTCGTCGACGCCGGTGTCGATGACGGCGACGGTGACCTTCGAACTGCCCGGGTTGATCTTGGCGGCCTTGTCGGCGCCGATCGCCCGCAGGTCCCACTGGTCGGCCTCGAGGGGCTCGCTGTCGACCGCCGCGTCGGACATCCGCGCGGTCTTCGCGGCCTGCTTCTTCGTCAGGAGCTCGGCGGGGCCCTCGTCCGTGGTGCCGGCGGGGGTCAGGGGCGCCGTACGGGTCGCGCCCGCCGACTGGACGCCGCGCACCGTGCGTATCGCCTTGGCGAAGTCGGGGTTCGCCGAGTGGACGACGATCACGCCGATCTTGTCGTACGAGGTCACGACGGTGCCGCCGGCCGCCGCGATCGCCTTCTTCACCGACTTGATCGTGCGGTGGTCCGGCGTGGTGTTGACGACATACGCCAGGGTGATCGCGTCCGTGGCCTGCACGGAGGGCTCCCCGAGCGGTGCCGCCGAGGCCGCCGCGGGCAGGAAGCCGAGCGAGGCGGTCAGCGACAGGGCGAGGGGCACGGCGAGACCGAGTCGGCGTCTGGACCGCAGATGAGCCATGGGTTCTCCACATCATCCGGAACGGAAGACCTGCCCGAGGCGGGGATGGGCGGCCGGGCAGGTACATGACGATTCGTGCTGGAGTGAAGCTATCCCTGATCTTCCGGGCCAGCAATCACTGATCCGAGCGACTTCTGAAAGAAGCCCTCCGAGTTGAACCGGTCCTCGCGTGGCGCCGTGACCTTGGGAAGGAGGCGCGAGCAGGATCGAGCCCCCTGTCGGATCACGCGCCGTGGCCCTAACATCGCCACCCGGCTCGGGTGATCCACGTCACCATGAGGAACAGAGCCGCATGCCCGCACCCAACTCGTCCCCGTCCCCCGACCCGTCCCCGTCCGATGTCGCAACAGCGCCCGCAACGCGAGGAGACTCCGTGGCCACCGACGCACCGCCCCCCTCGAAAGAGACACACAAACTCCCCTCCACCGAGGAGTTCGCCGAGGTGCAGCAGAGCGCGGAGTTCGGTGAACTGCGCCGCTCCTACCGCAACTTCGCCTTTCCGCTGACCGTCGCCTTCATCGCCTGGTACCTGCTGTACGTCCTGCTCTCCAACTACGCGGGCGACTTCATGGGCACCAAGCTGTTCGGCAACATCAACGTCGCTTTCGTCTTCGGTATCGCCCAGTTCGTCACCACGTTCCTCATCGCCTGGTGGTACTCCCGCCACGCCGGCGCCAAGCTCGACCCCAAGGCCGAGGCGATCAAGACCCGTATGGAGGGCGGCGCATGAGCCCCGCGATGACCCTTGCCGCGAACGAGGCCAGCGAGCACCGGCCGCTGATCATCACCCTGTTCGCCTGCTTCGTGGTTGCGACCCTGTTCATCACCGTCTGGGCGGGCCGCCAGACCAAGGACGCCGCCGACTTCTACGCGGGCGGCCGGTCGTTCAGCGCCTTCCAGAACGGACTCGCCGTCTCCGGCGACTACATGTCCGCCGCGTCGTTCCTCGGCATCGCCGGCGCCATCGCTCTCTTCGGCTACGACGGCTTCCTGTACTCCATCGGCTTCCTGGTCGCCTGGCTGGTCGCCCTGCTCCTGGTGGCCGAGCCGCTCAGGAACTCCGGCCGCTACACGATGGGCGACGTCCTCGCGTACCGGATGCGCCAGCGCCCCGTGCGCACCGCGGCCGGCACCTCGACGATCGTCGTGTCGATCTTCTACCTCCTTGCCCAGATGGCGGGCGCGGGCGTCCTCGTCTCGCTGCTGCTCGGCATCACCTCCGACGCGGGCAAGATCCTCATCGTCGGTCTCGTCGGCGTCCTGATGATCGTGTACGTCTCCATCGGCGGCATGAAGGGCACCACCTGGGTCCAGATGGTCAAGGCCGTCCTGCTCATCGGCGGCACGATCCTCATTACGTTCCTGGTGCTGCTGAAGTTCAACTTCAACATCTCCGACCTGCTCGGCAAGGCCGCCGAGAACAGCGGCAAGGGCGCTGCCTTCCTGGAGCCGGGCCTCCAGTACGGCGCCACCAGCACCTCCAAGCTGGACTTCATCTCCCTCGGCATCGCCCTGGTCCTGGGCACCGCCGGCCTGCCGCACATCCTGATCCGCTTCTACACGGTGCCCAACGCCAAGGCCGCCCGTAAGTCCGTGAACTGGGCGATCGGCATCATCGGCGGCTTCTACCTGATGACCATCGCCCTGGGCTTCGGCGCCGCCGCGCTGATCTCCCAGGAGGAGATCATCGCCTCCAACCCGTCCGGCAACACGGCGGCACCCTTGCTCGCCCTGCACCTCGGCGGCGTCGACTCGGCCTGGGGCGCGATCCTGCTGGCCACCATCTCGGCGGTGGCCTTCGCGACCATCCTCGCCGTGGTCGCCGGACTGACCCTGGCCTCGTCCTCGTCGTTCGCCCACGACATCTACGCGAACGTCATCAGGAAGGGCCAGGCCACCGAGAAGGAGGAGATCAGGGCGGCTCGCCTCGCCACCATCGGCATCGGCGCCGTCTCCATCCTGCTGGGCGCGCTCGCCCGCGACCTGAACGTCGCCGGCCTGGTCGCCCTGGCCTTCGCGGTCGCGGCCTCCGCCAACCTGCCGACGATCCTCTACAGCCTGTTCTGGAAGCGTTTCACCACCCAGGGCGCGCTGTGGTCGATCTACGGCGGTCTGATCGTCGCCGTAGGCCTGGTGCTGTTCTCGCCGGTCGTCTCCGGCGACCCGAAGGCGATGTTCCCGGACGTCGACTTCGCCTGGTTCCCGCTGAAGAACCCGGGCATCATCTCCATCCCGTTCGGTTTCCTCATGGGCTGGCTCGGCACGGTCCTGTCCAAGGAAGAGCCTGACGCGGGCAAGTACGCGGAGCTGGAGGTCCGGTCCCTGACCGGCACCGGCGCCCACTGAGCACGGCGCCCGAGCGGCCGCGTCGTAGGGATCTACGACGCGGCCGCGTCGTACGTCGTGGGATCGGGCCGGTGTCACTGTCGGAGCGGTCACGTAGGCTCGCAGGTAACGGAAGTTGAATCTGGTCGTGACGAGGGAGGGGGCCCACGTGCTCATCGACACCTACGGCCGGGTGGCCACCGACCTGAGAGTCTCGCTGACCGACCGCTGCAATCTGCGGTGCACGTACTGCATGCCCGAGGAGGGCTTGCAGTGGCTGGCCAAGCCGGACCTGCTCACGGACGAGGAGATCGTCCGTCTGATCGACATCGCCGTGACCTCCCTCGGTATCGAGGAGGTCCGCTTCACCGGCGGCGAGCCCCTGCTGCGCCCCGGCCTGGTCGGCATAGTCGAGCGCGTCGCCGCGCTGGAACCCCGCCCCCAGATGTCCCTGACGACGAACGGCATCGGCCTCAAGCGCACCGCGTCCGCCCTCAAGGCAGCGGGCCTGGACCGGGTCAACGTCTCCCTGGACACCCTGCGCCCCGACGTCTTCAAGACCCTCACCCGCCGAGACCGCCACAAGGACGTCATCGAGGGCCTGCACGCCGCCCGCGAGGCGGGCCTGACCCCGGTCAAGGTCAACTCGGTCCTGATGCCGGGTCTCAACGGCGACGAGGCCCCCGACCTGCTGGCCTGGGCGGTGGAGCACGACTACGAGCTGCGCTTCATCGAGCAGATGCCGCTGGACGCCCAGCACGGCTGGAAGCGCGACGGCATGATCACCGCCGGTGACATCCTGACGTCCCTGCGCACCCGCTTCGAGCTCACCCCGGAGGGCGAGGAGAAGCGCGGCTCGGCCCCGGCGGAGCGCTGGCTGGTCGACGGCGGCCCGCATGTCGTCGGCGTCATCGCCTCCGTCACCCGCCCGTTCTGCGCGGCCTGCGACCGCACCCGGCTGACGGCCGACGGCCAGGTGCGCACCTGTCTGTTCGCCACCGAGGAGACCGACCTGCGCGCGGCCCTGCGCTCGGACGCCCCCGACGAGGAGATCGCCCGCATCTGGCGGCTGGCGATGTGGGGAAAGAAGGCGGGCGCGGGCCTGGACGACCCGTCGTTCGTGCAGCCGGACCGGCCGATGTCAGCCATCGGTGGCTGAGGAAGCCTCTTCCCATTCCGTCAACAGGACAACGTCCTTCAAAAAGCCCCGCACCCCGAGAAACTGCGACAGATGCTCGCGGTGTTCCTCGCACGCGATCCATGTCTTGCGCCGCTCAGGCGTATGAATCTTCGGGTTGTTCCACGCCAGCACCCACACGGCGTCGGCACGGCATCCCTTGGCGGAACAGATCGGCGTGTCACTCACAGATTCGTCTCACAAGTCGCGCACAAAAAGGCGACGCCGAGCAGCCACGGGGGGAGCTGCCCGGCGTCGGTCCGTCGCTCCGACGGGGGATGCGGAGCGCCTACGAAGTATGTCACGGGTAACCCTCCGCCCGGCACCGGAACAACACTATTGATCTGAGCTTTTCCTGAGCTTGGCGGGGAGTCGCCTTCCGGAACGAACCGGTCCGCAGAATCACACCCCGTCACGCGGTTTGCTTTGTGCGCCGGGTTCCGAATCGCCCGCCACATCTTCCGGGACCGATTCCGCGAAACCGTCATTCGTCCGCGGCGGCGCGATCATCGGGCGCACATGCGCGGTCACGTACGTCGAGGGCAGAGACGGCGCATTTTCCCGCCCCGCGTTGGCGATCACCACGGCGATGTACGGCAGGACCGCGCCGAGCACCAACGCCACGATCGCGACGTGCCGTTCGACGTTCCACAGGGAGGCCGCGAGGATCACCGACAGGGTGCGGATCGACATCGAGATGACGTACCGGCGCTGCCGGCCGCGCACATCCTCCTGGAGGCCCGTGCGGGCCCCGGTGATCCGGAACACCTCGGTGTTGCCGCTCGCGTGCAGCTTCCGCATCACATTCCACCATCCGCCCGCATCGGACTCTCCCCCTGCCCGCACCCGTCCGCCCCCGGTCGGGGGCCGGGCCGGGACATCTCCCACGGTACGCCTCGCCTCCGCCGCCTACGAGACCGGGGCTCCTGCCACCTGGGGGAACGCGGACAGCCGTAACGCGTACGGCGGTCCCCGGCATGCGGCGTACCGGGCCCGGCCCAAGACTGGGAGTACTGCTCACCCGTGCCGTTTAGGAGGCAGCCATGGGCTGGTTGTGGGCGATCATCGTGGGATTCGTGCTGGGCCTGCTCGCCAAGCTGCTCATCCCGGGAAAGCAGCACAGCCCCCTGTGGCTGATCACCATCTTCGGCATGCTCGGAGCGATCGTCGGCAACGCCATGGCCCGTGGGTTCGGCGTCGAGGCGACCTCCGGCATCGACTGGAGCCGGCACATCTTCCAGATCGTCGCCGCGGTGGTCATCGTGTACCTGGGGGACATGCTGTACGTGGCGACGCTGGGCAAGCGGAAACAGCAGACCCAGACCCGGGCCTGACCGGCCGAGGGGCGGCCTCCGTCACCGGAGGCCGCCCCTTGTCGTCGTGCGTACGTCAGGTCAGACGGCCGTGACCTCCACCGCCGCCAGGTTCTTCTTCCCGCGCCGCAGCACCAGCCACCGCCCGTGCAGCAGGTCCTCCTTCGCGGGAACCGCGTCCTCGCCGGTGACCTTGACGTTGTTCACGTAGGCCCCGCCCTCCTTCACGGTGCGCCGCGCGGCGGACTTGCTGGCCACCAGGCCGACCTCGGCGAGGAGGTCGACGACCGGGCCGAGCTGCTCGACCCGGATGTGCGGCACCTCGGAGAGGGCCGCCGCCAGCGTCCGGTCGTCCAGCTCCGTCAGCTCGCCCTGCCCGAAGAGGGCCTTGGACGCGGCGATCACGGCGGCCGTCTGGTCGGCGCCGTGCACCAGCGTCGTCAGCTCTTCGGCCAGCGCCCGCTGCGCGGCACGCGCCTGCGGACGCTCCTCGGTCTGCTTCTCCAGCTCCTCGAGCTCCTCGCGGGACTTGAAGGACAGGATGCGCAGGTACGTGGAGACGTCCCGGTCGTCCGCGTTCAGCCAGAACTGGTAGAACGCGTACGGCGTCGTCATCTCCGGGTCGAGCCAGATGGCGCCGCCCTCGGTCTTGCCGAACTTGGTGCCGTCCGCCTTGGTCATCAGCGGTGTCGCGAGCGCGTGCACGCCCGCGTGCGGCTCCAGCCGGTGGATCAGGTCCAGACCCGCCGTGAGGTTGCCCCACTGGTCGCTGCCGCCCTGCTGGAGCGTGCAGCCGTACCGCCGGTACAGCTCCAGGAAGTCCATGCCCTGGAGCAGCTGGTAGCTGAACTCGGTGTAGCTGATGCCCTCTTCGGACTGGAGCCGGCGGGCGACCGAGTCCTTGGTGAGCATCTTGTTGACGCGGAAGTGCTTGCCGATGTCCCGCAGGAACTCGATGGCCGACATCCCGGCCGTCCAGTCCAGGTTGTTGACCATCGTCGCGGCGTTGTCGCCCTCGAAGGAGAGGAAGGGCTCGATCTGCGCGCGCAGGCGGTTCACCCAGTTCGCGACCGTCTCCGGGTCGTTCAGCGTGCGCTCGGCCGTCGGGCGCGGGTCGCCGATCTGGCCCGTCGCGCCGCCGACCAGCGCCAGCGGGCGCAGGCCCGCCTGCTGGAGGCGGCGCATCGTGAGCACCTGGACCAGGTGGCCGACGTGCAAGGAGGCCGCGGTCGGGTCGAAACCGCAATAGAACGTGACGGGACCGTCCGCGAGCGCCTTGCGCAATGCGTCCTCGTCAGTGGACAGGGCGATCACGCCACGCCACTTCAGCTCGTCGACGATGTCCGTCACGGTTCTCGTGTCTCCTTGATGATCTCGGGCAGTCGGGTGACAGCCGACTACGAGGTTATACGCCCTGACTGACAGAGCTCATGTTGAAATCGGGGACGCGCAGGGCCGGCATCGCGGCCCTGGTGAACCAGTCGCCCCACTCCCTGGGCAGGGTCTTCTCCGTGCGCCCCGCCTGGGTCGCCCGCCCCAGCAGATCCACCGGCGACTCGTTGAACCGGAAGTTGTTGACCTCGCCGCTCACCTCGCCGTTCTCGACGAGGTACACCCCGTCCCGGGTCAGGCCGGTGAGCAGCAGCGTCGCCGGGTCGACCTCTCGGATGTACCAGAGGCAGGTCAGCAGCAGCCCGCGCTCGGTGTTCGCGACCATCTCCTCCAGCGAGCGGTCCTCGCCGCCGTCCAGGATCAGGTTGTCGATCGCCGGCGCCACCGGCAGACCGGTCAGACCCGCGCTGTGCCGGCTGGTCGTGAGGTGGCTCAGCCTGCCCTCGCGCAGCCACTCGGTGGGCCCGAGCGGCAGCCCGTTGTCGAACACCGACTGGTCACCGCCGGAGGAGTGCGCGATCACGAACGGCGCGGACTCCAGGCCCGGCTCGTTCGGGTCGCTGCGCAGCGTCAGCGGCAGCTCGCTCAGCTTCTCGCCGACGCGTGTCGCGCCGCCCGGCTTGGAGAACACGGTGCGGCCCTCGGCCGCGTCCCGGCCCGAGGCCGACCAGAGCTGGTAGATCAGCAGGTCGGCCACGGCCGTCGGGGGCAGCAGCGTCTCGTAGCGGCCCGCCGGCAGCTCCAGGCGCCGCTCGGCCCAGCCCAGACGTACGGCGAGCTCGGCGTCCAGCGCGGTCGGGTCCACGTCCTTGAAGTCCCGGGTGGAGCGGCCCGCCCAGGCCGAGCGGGTACGGTCCGGCGACTTGGCGTTCAGCTCCAGCGTCCCGTTGGGCTGGTCGTGCCGCAGCCGCAGCCCGGTGGAGGTGCCCAGGTAGGTCGAGACCATCTCGTGGTTGGCGAAGCCGTACAGCTCCCGTCCGCCCGCACGCGCGCGTGAGAACGCCTCGCCGAGCGCCGGGGCGAAGTCGGCGAACACCGTGGACGAGGTCTCGGCGGGGGCGTCCGCGAAGTCCGGCGCCGCCGCGACGTCCGTCACCAGAGGCTGCGCGTCCTCCGCGGGCCCGGCGGCGCGTGCGGCGGCCTCGGCGGCCCGGACCAGCGGCTCCAGCTCGTCGACGGTCACGGCGGACCGCGACACGACTCCTGAGGCGGTGCCCTCCTTGCCGTCGACGGTCGCGACCACGGTGAGCGTCCGCCCGCGCGTGACGCCGTTCGTGGTCAGCGCGTTGCCGGCCCAGCGCAGATTGGCGGTCGACTGCTCGTCGGCGATGACGACACACCCGTCGGCCCGCGACAGCTCCAGGGCCCGCTCGACGATCTCGTGCGGCTTGTTGCTACGGGCGCTCATCGACCGGCCTCCTGCGTGGTGTTCAGAATGTTGACGCCCTTGAAGAGGGCCGACGGGCAGCCGTGCGAGACGGCCGCGACCTGCCCGGGCTGGGCCTTGCCGCAGTTGAAGGCACCGCCGAGGACGTAGGTCTGCGGACCGCCGACGGCCGCCATGGAGCCCCAGAAGTCGGTGGTGGTCGCCTGATAGGCGACGTCCCGCAGCTGACCGGTGATCCGCCCGTTCTCGATCTTGAAGAACCGCTGCCCGGTGAACTGGAAGTTGTAGCGCTGCATGTCGATCGACCAGGACCGGTCGCCGACGACGTAGATCCCGCGGTCCACGCTCCCGATCAGATCCTCGGTCGACATCCCGGCGGGATCCGGCTGGAGCGAGACGTTGGCCATGCGCTGCACCGGCACATGGCCGGGGGAGTCGGCGAACGCGCACCCGTTGGACCGCTCGAACCCGGTCAGCCGCGCGATCCGCCGGTCCAGCTGGTAGCCGACCAGGGTGCCGTTCTTCACCAGGTCCCAGGACTGGCCCGCGACGCCCTCGTCGTCGTACCCGATGGTCGCGAGGCCGTGCTCGGCGGTGCGGTCACCGGTGACGTTCATCAGGTCCGAGCCGTACCGGAGCTTGCCGAGCTGGTCGAAGGTGGCGAAGGAGGTGCCGGCGTAGGCCGCCTCGTAGCCGAGGGCGCGGTCCAGTTCGGTGGCGTGCCCGATGGACTCGTGGATCGTCAGCCACAGGTTGGACGGGTCGACGACGAGGTCGTACGGGCCCGCTTCCACGCTCGGCGCGCGCATCTTCTCGGCGAGCAGCTCGGGGATCCGCTCCAGCTCGCCCTGCCAGTCCCAGCCGGTGCCGGTCAGATACTCCCAACCACGTCCGACGGGCGGCGCGATGGTGCGCATGGAGTCGAACTCGCCGCTCGACTCGTCGACCGACACGGCGGTCAGCTGCGGATGCAGCCGGACGCGCTGCTGGGTCGTCACGGTCCCGGCGGTGTCGGCGTAGAACTTGTTCTCGTGGACGGTCAGCAGTGAGGCGTCCACGTGGTTGACCCCGTCGGCCGCCAGCAGCCGCGCGCTCCAGTCCGCCAGCAGCCCCGACTTCTCCTCGTCGGGCACCGAGAACGGATCGATCTCGTACGACGAGATCCAGGTCCGGTCGGTGTGCACAGGCTCGTCGGCGAGCTCCACTCGCTCGTCCGACCCGGCCGCCTTGATCACCTGGGCGGACAGCTTCGCCATCGCCACCGCCTGAGAGGCGACCCTGGCGGCGGCGTCCATCGTCAGATCCACCCCCGACGCGAAGCCCCAGGTCCCGCCGTGCACCACCCGCACCGCGTACCCGAGGTCGGTGGTGTCCGACGACCCGGCGAGCTTGGCGTCCCGCAGACGCCAGGACGCGCTGCGCACCCGCTCGAACCGGAAGTCCGCGTGCTCGGCCCCGAGCGCACGCGCGCGTGCCAGCGCCGCGTCGGCCAGGGCGCGTAGCGGAAGCGCCGTGAAGGCTTCATCGATCGTATGAGGCACGGAGGTCTCCCTGCTGTCGTGGCCTGTCGGCCCGATCATTTCGCGCGGGCGGGACAGTGGACCACACGTTTCCGGCTGGAGTCGGCTTCTTTCTGTAGAGACCCGACAGTGACTCCCCTGCGCCACTGTCGGTGCCCGAATGTCCGTGGTCGCGACCGGCCCGATAGGTTTTCGGAGAAGCCGCCTGTCATCCAGCTGTTCGGGCGGGTGTGTCAGACCTCTATCGAAAGGGTGATCCGTTGAGCCGCTCGGTTCTCGTCACCGGAGGCAACCGGGGCATCGGCCTCGCCATCGCCCGCGCATTCGCCGACGCCGGCGACAAGGTCGCGATCACATACCGCTCGGGTGAGCCGCCGGCCGGCTTCCTGGCCGTCAAGTGCGACATCACCGACACCGAGCAGGTGGAGCAGGCCTACAAGGAGATCGAGGCCGAGCACGGTCCGGTCGAGGTGCTGATCGCCAACGCCGGCGTCACCAAGGACCAGCTCCTGATGCGCATGTCCGAGGAGGACTTCACCTCGGTCGTCGACACCAACCTCACCGGCACCTTCCGCGTCGTCAAGCGCGCCAACCGGGCCATGCTGCGGGCCAAGAAGGGCCGCGTCGTCCTGGTCTCGTCCGTGGTCGGGCTGCTCGGCTCCGCGGGGCAGGCGAACTACGCCGCCTCCAAGGCCGGGCTCGTCGGCTTCGCGCGCTCCCTGGCCCGTGAGCTGGGCTCGCGCAACATCACCTTCAACGTCGTCGCGCCCGGCTTCGTCGACACCGACATGACCAAGGTGCTCACCGACGAGCAGCGCGCGGGCATCGTCTCGCAGGTGCCGCTCGGCCGGTACGCGAAGCCGGAGGAGATCGCCGCGACGGTGCGGTTCCTCGCCTCGGACGACGCCTCGTACATCACTGGAGCCGTCATTCCCGTTGACGGCGGACTGGGAATGGGTCACTGATCACCATGAGCGGAATTCTCGAGGGCAAGCGCGTCCTGATCACCGGTGTGCTGATGGAGTCCTCCATCGCCTTCCACGCCGCCAAGCTGGCCCAGGAGCAGGGCGCCGAGATCATCCTGACCGCCTTCCCGCGGCCCACGCTGACCGAGCGCATCGCCAAGAAGCTCCCGAAGCCCACCAAGGTCATCGAGCTCGACGTGACCAACGACGAGCACATGGGCCGGCTGGCCGACATCGTCGGCGAGGAGCTCGGCGGCCTCGACGGCGTCGTGCACTCCATCGGCTTCGCGCCGCAGGACGCGCTCGGCGGCAACTTCCTCAACACGCCGTTCGAGTCCGTCGCCACCGCCATGCACGTGTCGGCGTACTCCCTGAAGTCGCTCACCATGGCCTGTCTGCCGCTGATGCAGAACGGCGGCTCGGTCGTCGGCCTCACCTTCGACGCCCAGTACGCCTGGCCGCAGTACGACTGGATGGGCCCCGCCAAGGCCGCCCTGGAGGCCACCAGCCGCTACATCGCGCGCGACCTGGGCAAGCAGAACATCCGCTGCAACCTCATCTCCGCGGGCCCGATCGGCTCCATGGCCGCCAAGTCCATCCCGGGCTTCAGCGACCTGGCCTCCGTGTGGGACAACCGCTCCCCGCTGGAGTGGGACCTCAAGGACCCGGAGCCGGCCGGCAAGGGCATCGTCGCCCTGCTGAGCGACTGGTTCCCGAAGACCACCGGCGAGATCATCCACGTGGACGGCGGACTGCACGCCATCGGCGCCTGATCTGCCGTAACGCCTGGTGACGCCCCGTTTCCCGCCCCGCGCGGGGGAGCGGGGCGTCACCCGTTCGGCCCATCCGGCGAGGCGGGCGGGGCCGACGGCCGCGCACCCTGGAGTACGCGTTCCTCACGCGAGCCCCTCTCCCGTACGGCCGAGGAGGTCCCGTTGTGCGCTTGTCCCGCCGCTTGGCCTCAACGACCGTCGCCGTCGCACTCGTACTGCCCGTGTCCTGCGCGGCGGCGGCCCACGCGCGCGTTCACTCCGCGCAAGCCGTCGCCGAGACGGAGTCCGTGAAGGAGTCCGAGGAAGAGCCCGAGGAGTCCGAGGAGCCGTTCGGCGCCGCCTGCCGGATCGATGTCTCCGGCTCCCATGTGACCGCGTACTGCCACAACCCCTATCCGGAGACCGACAGGGTGGCCCTGCACGTGGAGTGCGCGCGCTGGTGGGACCTCGACAGCGACGGCTCCGCGGTCAAGGCCGAGCCCGCGCAGACCGTGCGGCTGACGGCCCGCTGCTGGAAGGAGATCGACTCCGCCTGGGTCAGCCACCGCCGGGAGGGCTGACGCGCCCCGGACGGCAGTGGAACGGATAGCCCGCCGCCTCGTCCCCGGCCGCCGACGCGTCCCCCGCGCGGATCGCTTCCAGCAGCCGCGCGTGGTCCAGGTACGTCTCCGGCGTCAGCTCCGGGCCGACGTCGTCGCGCAGCCAGTCCACCAGGACCTCGCCCAGGTCCGCGTACATCGCGGTCATCACCTCGTTGTGGGAGGCCGCCACCACCGCCAGGTGGAACGTCGCGTCGGCCGCCACGAACGCCTCCGTGTCACCCGACTCCCAGGCCTCCTCGCGCCGTACGAGAAGCGTCTCGAGCTGCTTGAGATCCTTCTCCGTGCGCCGCTCGGCGGCCAGCTTCGCCGCGCCCGACTCCAGGGTGGAGCGCAGCTCGGCGATGTGCCGGGGGTCGGCGTCGGTGAAGCGGCGGTGCATGACGCCGGCCAGCTCGCTGGTCGCCACCACATAGGTGCCGGAGCCCTGGCGGATGTCCAGCAGGCCGTTGTGCGCGAGCGCGCGCACCGCCTCGCGGACCGTGTTGCGGGCCACGCCGAGCTGTTCGACCAGCTCGGGCTCGGTCGGGATACGGGCGCCGACAGGCCATTCGCCCGAGGCGATCTGGTTCCGCAACGCCGCGATGACCTGCTCGGACAGTGCCGAGCGGCGGGGGTGGCTCAGGGGCATGGCACACCTTCGCACGGGAGGACCGGGTCGGGGCGGCCCGGGAGTGGACAACCAATCATCCCATGATTCTATGATGGGTCTCATGGCAAGCGAGGAAACCCGGACGGTGACGTCCATGCGAATACGCACCTCTGAGGCGCACCCCGCCCCAGAGCCCACCACGCGCGCGTGGACGATGCGGCTGCTCGTCGCCGGCATCGTGCTGACCGCGCTGAACCTCCGACCCGCCATCACCAGCCTCGGCGCCCTCCTCGAAGAGGTCCGTGACGCGCTCGGCATGAGCGGCAGTGTGGCCGGACTGCTCACGTCCGTGCCCCCGCTCTGCTTCGCCGTCTTCGGTGTCGCCGCCCCCCGCCTGGCCCGCCGCTTCGGCCCCGGCGCGGTGGTGTGCGCGGGCATGGTCGCCATCACCGCGGGCCTGCTGATCCGGCCGTACGTGGGCAGCACGGCCGGCTTCCTGGTCACCACGGCGCTCGCCCTCATGGGCATCGCGGTCAGCAACGTCCTGATGCCGGTCATCGTCAAGCGCTGGTTCCCCGACCGGGTCGGTTCCATGACCGGCCTGTACTCGATGGCCCTCGCGCTCGGCACCGCCACCGCGGCCGCGGTGACGGTGCCCATGACCGAGGCGCTGGGCGGAAGTTGGCAGACCGGCCTCGCGGTGTGGGCGGGGCTCGCGGCGGTGGCCGTACTGCCGTGGATCCGGTTCGTACGGCACCGCGGCGCCTCACCCGCCGAGTCCGCCGGGGAGAGCCACGCGCGCGTGGACGCGCCCCCGCTGCGGATCACCCGCAGCCGTACCGCCTGGGCCCTCGCCGTCTACTTCGGCCTCCAGGCCACCGGCGCCTACATCACGATGGGCTGGATGGCACAGATCTTCCGGGACTCCGGAGTGCACGCCGGCACGGCCGGACTGCTGCTCGCCGTCACCATGGTGATGGGCGTGCCGCTGGCCTTCGTCATCCCGCGGCTCGCCACCCGGCTGCCCCACCAGGGGCCGATCGTGCTCGCGCTGGGCGCCTGCGGCCTCGTCGGCTACGCCGGCATGTACCTGGCCCCGGCCTCCGGCTCCTGGGTGTGGGCCGTGCTGCTGGGCATCTCGAACTGCTCGTTCCCGCTCGCCCTCACGATGGTCGGCATGCGAGCCCGGACCAGCGCGGGCGTGGCCCAGCTGTCGGGCTTCGCGCAGAGCACCGGCTATCTGATCTCCATCCCCGGCCCGCTCCTGGTCGGCGTGCTCTACCAGCACAGCGGCGGATGGGGACTGCCGATCGCCCTCATGGCCGCGCTGATGATCCCGCAGATGGCGGTGGGAGTCCTGGCGGGGCGCAACCGCACGGTGGAGGACGAGGCGGGCCGCTGACTCACCCCGGCGCGCCCGCCGCGGGCGACGGGTGCGAGACTTGCCCCATGCCAGCGCTCGACCCGAACCCCCAGAACGGCCAGAAGAAGCTGCTGCTCGTCTTCGGCGCGTTCCTCGCCATCTTCGTGATCATCGGCGTCATCGCGTCGATCGCCTCCCCCTGAGACGGCCCGCCCCGTCAGCCGATGGTGGGGCTGGCCCCACCATCCCCTAGGGGGTGAGTGTCAGGGTCAACTGGGTGGATCACCGGATGGGTTGACGGCCCGGCAATCCGTAACTTCGAAGTGTGACCGCGACAGGCGCACACGGACACTCGAAGACCCACGGAGGCAGCATGTCGGCCCAGACGCACACCCCGCCCCAGCCGGCGTCCACGGGCCGTGCCGACATCCGGCTGCCGTGGTGGGCCCTCGCCCTGCCGGCGCTCGCCTTCATCACACTCCTGACACTGATACTGAACCCCTCGGACGCCCACGCCGCCACCGCGGAGCCCGCGATCACCCAGCTCATCGAGCGCATACAGCAGCTGATCATGCGCTGAGCACCTCAGGAACCGCCCGTCAACTCCCTGCGCCTCGTGGCCTGTTTCATGCGAAGCTGGATCTCATGAGCGTCGCAGAACCCCGCAGGATTGTCCTCTTCCGCCATGCGAAAGCCGACTGGCCGCAGGTGACCGACCATGAGCGGCCGCTCGCCGACCGGGGCCGACTGGACGCGGCAGAGGCGGGACGCAGGCTCGCCGACACCGCGATCCCCTTCGACCTGGCCCTGTGCTCCACCGCGACCCGGACCCGGGAGACCTGGAAGCTCGCCGTCCATGAGTTCCCGCACCGGCCGAAAACTGTCTACGAAGAGCGGGTCTACGAGGCCTCGCCTGGCGAGCTGATCGCCGTGCTGAACGAGACGCCCGACGACGCCCAGAATGTCCTGCTGATCGGCCACAACCCCGGCGTACAGGGCCTCGCCGAGATCCTGTCCGGCTCCGCCGAGAAGGACCCGCGCGAGCGGATGAGCCGCCGCGGGTTCCCGGCCGCCGCCTTCGCCGTGCTCTCCTTCAGCGGCTCCTGGAAGACCCTGGAGCCCGGCGTGGCCACGCTGCTCGACTACTGGGCGCCGTCCGAGTGACCCAGCCGTGCGAAGGGGCCCGGCACCGTCACGGCGCCGGGCCCCTCGCACAGGGCCATCAGGTCCCGGACCTCAGTCCTCGTCGTGCATGTCAGCCGACTCGACCTCTTCGCGGGTGACGCCGAGCAGGTACAGGACCGTGTCCAGGAACGGCACGTTCACCGCCGTGTGCGCGGCCTCGCGCACCACCGGCTTGGCGTTGAAGGCGACACCGAGTCCGGCCGCGTTGAGCATGTCGAGATCGTTGGCCCCGTCACCGATCGCGACCGTCTGGGACAGCGGTACGCCCGCCTCGGCGGCGAACCGGCGCAGCAGCCGCGCCTTGCCCGCGCGGTCCACGATCTCGCCGGTGACCTTGCCCGTCAGCTTCCCGCCGACGATCTCCAGCGTGTTCGCCTGGGCGAAGTCCAGCCCGAGCCGCTCCTTCAGATCGTCGGTGACCTGGGTGAACCCGCCCGAGACGACGCCCACTTGATAGCCGAGCCGCTTCAGCGTGCGGATCAGCGTGCGCGCGCCCGGCGTCAGCCGCACCTCGCTGCGCACCTTCTCCACGACCGAGGCGTCCAGCCCGGCCAGCAGCTCCACGCGCGCGTGCAGCGACTGCTCGAAGTCCAGCTCACCGCGCATCGCGGCCGCCGTCACCTCGGCCACCTTGTCCTCGCAGCCGGCGTGCGCGGCGAAGAGCTCGATCACCTCGTCCTGGATGAGCGTGGAGTCCACGTCCATGACGACGAGCCGCTGGGCGCGCCGGTGCAGTCCGGCGGCCACCACGGCGATGTCGACACCCAGTGCCGCCGCGTCCGTCACCAGGGCCGTGCGCAGGGGCTCGGTCTCCACACCGGAGACCGCGAACTCCACCGCCGTCACGGGGTACTTGGCGAGCCGGAAGATACGGTCGATGTTGCCGCCGGACTTGGTGATCCTGGCGGCGATGGCGGCCGCCGCCTCCGCGGTGAGCGGGTGTCCGAGGACCGTCACCAGCGAGCGTCCGAGACCGCGCGGACGGTTGTCGCCGAGGCCGGAGATGATCTCCGCCTGCATCTTCATCGACTCCGCCCAGCTGTGGACGGTCGCCCGCAGATCACCCTCCAGACCGGCCGGCGGCTGCGTCACGAGCGCGCACAGCGTGATCCGGCCCCGGGTGACCACCTGCTCGATGTCGACCACGTCGACGGAGTAGGCGGCCAGCGTGTCGAAGAGGCCTGCGGTGATGCCCGGCCGGTCCTTCCCGAAGATCTTGACGAGAAGGGTGGGGATGTCAGAGGTCTGCGAAGCGCTCATGGTGCTTCCACCGTATCCGGCACCCAGTGCCTGCCGCCCCTGAGGTCCGTCTAGCGGACACGGAACACTGGGTGTCGACCGGGTGGCGCGAGCCTTACGTCCCGGCCACCGTGGCGCGGATGACTGTGAGCCGGCTCAGGACCGGCTGTGGATCGGCGTCAGGAGCTTGCCCTGCCCGCGCCCCCTGTGCCCGCCCCGGCCGGAGGCTCACCGGCGCCCGTCCGGCTTCCCCGGCTTCCCCGGCGGCGGCGGGGGAGGAGGGGGCGGTGGAGGCGGCGGCCCCTCGCCCGAGGACGACGACCGCTCCCCGCGCCGCCGGGGAAGGCGGGGCGACCTCGGGGGCGGCTCGAACCGCCGGACGACGGTGGGAGCGCCGTACATGTCGTCACCGTCGGGCGGCCGGTCGTCGAGAGCCCCCGTCGCCGACGGATCGGCCCCCGGCGGTCGCGCGTCCTCCGGCTCCCGCAACTCCTCCGGCACACGCAGATACGGGTTCGTCCCCGGGTTCGGCGGCCGGTACGGCGTACCCGGCGCGTACGGTCCGGACGGTCCGGTCGGGCTCGCGTACGGCGAAGCCCCGGCACCGTGTGCCCTGCTCCCGTCGGCCACACCCGCCGTACCCGCCCCAGCCGCCTCCCCGGCACCCGGCCGCGCACTCGCCCCGGCCCCCCGGGCCAACGGCGCCGCCCAGGCCCCCGCGGCCCCGGTCGCCCGGGCCAGCAAAGCCCCCGCGGCACCCGCGCCCGCGCCCCAGGCAGCTCCGAGCACCAGCGCCATGCCGAGGTTCCCGCGCAGTTCGACACCGGCGCCGAAGGCGTCGAAGCCCAGCACCGACAGCGAGGCGTCCACGGACACCTCCGTCAGCCACGCCAGCAAGGGAAGCGCCAGCGCAGTGGCGATCCCGAACCGCAGCGCGCAGCGCCCGGCGAAGCGCAGGGTGCCCGGATCCCGTACCCCCCAGGGACCCGGATCCTCGGCGAGGCCGCCTCCTGACGGCCGTACGACCCCGGCACCATCCGAGGCGGCCCCCGGCCCGCCCGCGGCCACCACGGGCGTCCGTACCGCCGTCAGCACCCCGGCCAACAGCATCGTCACGGCCGCGGCGACCCCGAGCAGCCACACCCGTCCGTCCAGGTCAGCCAGTCGGCCGAGGGTCACGGACTGGTCGGCGCCGCTGTTCAGGAGGTCGTCCAGGGGGTCCGGAAGCAGGCCCACCAGCACTCCGGTCGCCCGGCCGTCGAACGGGACGAACAGGCCGATCGGGATGCCGAGCCACACGCCGTTCGGGGCGCCGAGCAGCGCCGCGCCCGCGATGCGCTGGGGATGGGCGTCGCCGACCGCCGCGTACGCCGCCGCCGCGAGCCCCGCCGTGACCGCCATCAGCAGCACCGTGACGAGGGCGGACACCGCGGGCCGCACGACCCGGTGCACGGCGTCCCAGCCGGACGGCAGCGGGGTGCGGCGGGAGGCGAGCAGGGCGATGAGCAGGATGCCGGCGGACCAGCCCAGGCCGCCGAGCAGGGTGGGGGCCGTGTCCACCGTGAAGCCGACGGCGGCCTTGGCGTCGACGAGGTCGCCGATCTGGTCCGGCAGCAGACCGCCGATGTCCCCGATGCCGGGGATCTCGATTCCTCCGCCGTCCCCGCCGCTCCCACCGCCCGGCAGGTCGTCCAGGCCCAGCGAACTCCCGTCGATCGTGATGACGTCGTGCCCCGCCCAGGCCAGCCCGCCCAGCGTCGCCACGAACAGCACGACCACCGCGCCCGCGCGCGCGAGCAGTTCGGCCGGCGCGATCACAACTCCCGCGCTGCGCAGGGACCGTAGGAAGAACCACGACAGCAGCACCGCGCCGACCAGGCTCACCCCCAGAGGCGTCACCTCGATGGCCGTCGCCGCCTCCGCGCCGGTCAAGCCGAAAGCGGACACGTCCCCGGACGGTGTGACCGAACCACCCGCGCCGAGGGCCACCACCGCCGCGGTCATCGGCCCCAGCGAGCCCGACGAGTCCGCCTGAAGCAGATGCAGTCCGAGCGCCGCGGTACCCGCCATCCCGATCAACGCCCAGCTCACGGCGACGATCGCGGAGAGCACGACGTCTCCCCAGGGCAGCCTCCTGCCGCCCTTCGCGCTCTCGACGTACCTGGACGCGCTCATGGCAGACCCCCCGATCCGCTGCGCGGCCGTTCGCCGCGCATGTCCCCCTCGCGTGGATTACCACTCTCCGGGCTGGTTTCAACCCCGTCAACGGAACCAGTCGAAGCGCGTGGGCGTGGGTCCGTACAAGGCCCGGCTTTCGGTCAGGGGGCGGAGCCTGAAATAGTTCCCGACGATGTTCGACATCCCTAGACTCCCTGTGATGGGGGTAACTCGGGGGACTACTCAGTGGGGCATGGAGTGCCGGAACTCGTACTGGAATTGAATGGAAGGACCTGGACGCTCGACCCGTCCAGGCCCTACACCCTCGGACGTGATCCGCAGGGTGACATCGTGCTCGACGACGCCAGGGTGTCCTGGCGGCACGCCACGATCAGCTGGAGCGGCCGCAGTTGGGTCATCGAGGACCAGGGCAGCACCAACGGCACGTTCGTGCAGGGTCAGCGGATCCACCACCTGGAGATCGGCCCGGGCACGGCCGTGTTCCTGGGCAACGCGACCGACGGACCGCGCCTGGACCTCTCCGGCACGGCGGCTTCCGTCGCCTCGCCGCAGGCTCAGCCGCAGCAGCAGCCGTACGCCGCGCAGGGCGCGCAGGCCGGTTGGGCGCAGCAGGCACCCGCCCAGCAGACGCCGCAGCAGCCTCAGCAGCAGGCCGGCTGGCAGCAGCCGCAGCAACAGGCGGCGCACATCCCGCAGCAGCAGGGTCCCGGTGGTGGCGCGGGGGCGCCGCCGGTCTACGGCGACCGCAGCCCCACCACGTTCCACCAGTTCTCCATCGGCCGCGTGATGCGCATCGGCCGTGCCCTGGAGAACGAGCTGGTCGTCTCCGACCTCCAGGTCTCCCGGCACCACGCCGAGTTCCACTCGACGCCCGACGGCCGCATGGAGATCCGGGACCTCGGTTCCCACAACGGCACGTACGTCAACGGCCAGCCGATCGCCAAGGGCGGCTCCCAGCTGCTCGGCCCCACCGACATCGTGGGCGTCGGCCACTCCACGTTCCGGATCGTCGGCGACCGGCTCGAGGAGTTCGTCGACACCGGTGAGGTCTCCTTCTCCGCCCGCCACCTCACCGTGACGGTCGACGGCGGCAAGCAGATCCTCAAGGACGTCTCCTTCGGCGTCCCGGAGAAGTCGCTCATCGCGGTCATCGGCCCGTCCGGCTCGGGCAAGTCGACCCTGCTCAAGGCGCTCACCGGCTACCGCCCCGCCAACCAGGGCGACGTCCTCTACGACAACCGCAACCTCTACAAGCAGTTCGCCGAGCTGCGTCAGCGCATCGGTCTGGTCCCGCAGGACGACATCCTGCACAAGGAGCTGACCGTCAAGAAGGCCCTCAAGTACGCGGCCAAGCTCCGCTTCCCCGCCGACACCACGGCCGCCGAGCGCGAGGCCCGCATAGACGAGGTGCTGCGCGAGCTGAAGCTGGACATCCACAAGGAGAAGAAGGTCACCTCCCTCTCCGGCGGCCAGCGCAAGCGCGTCTCGGTGGCCCTGGAGCTGCTCACCAAGCCGTCGCTGATCTTCCTCGACGAGCCGACGTCGGGCCTCGACCCGGGCATGGACCGCGATGTCATGCAGCTGCTGCGCGGCCTCGCCGACGACGGCCGTACGGTCCTCGTCGTCACCCACTCGGTGGCCGAGCTGGCGATCTGCGACAAGCTGCTGGTGATGGCGCCGGGCGGTGCGGTCGCCTACTTCGGCCCGCCCGAGGAGGCGCTGAACTTCTTCGGCTACGACACCTGGGCCGACGTCTTCTCCGCCTTCGAGAACTACCGCGACTACGACTGGTCCGGACGCTGGAAGGGCTCGCAGCACTACCAGATGTACGCCGCGGACATCGACGCGATTGCTCCGCAGTCCGTACAGGTGCCGCCGATGCAGGCGATGAAGCCGCCGAAGCCGCAGGGCTGGCTGTCGCAGTTCCTGACGCTGGTGCGCCGATATGTGTCGGTGATCGCCTCCGACAAGGGCTTCCTGGCCCTGATGGTGATCCTGCCGGGCGTCCTCGGCGCGGTGAGCCTGCTGATCGACTCGGGCAAGGGCCTGCTGCCCAACCCGGCCAACCCGCAGACCGGCCGGATCATCCCGAACGGCACGGCCACCACCGTGCTGCTGATCCTCGCGGTCGGCGCCTGTTTCGCCGGCGCGGCGAACTCGGTGCGTGAGCTGATCAAGGAACGGGTCATCTACGAGCGGGAGCGCGCCACCGGCCTGTCCCGCTCGGCGTATCTGATGTCCAAGGTCTTCGTGCTCGGCTTCATCACCGTGCTCCAGGGCCTGATGGTGGGCGTCATCGGCTTCGCCGGCCGGGAGATCCCGGAGGAGGGCCTGATCTTCGGCAAGCTGACGCTGCTGGAGCTGTCGGTGCCGATCATGGCGCTCGGCTTCACCTCGATGATGTTCGGCCTGATCATCTCGGCCCTGGTGAAGACCGCCGAGAAGACCATGCCGCTGCTGGTGATGTTCGCGATCATCCAGGTGGTGTTCACCGGCTGCCTCTTCGCCCTCAACGGCTCGATCGGCGCCAACCAGATCTCGTATCTGATGCCGTCGCGCTGGGCGGTGGCCGCCGCGGGCGCCACGCTGGACTTCAACAAGATCAGCCCGCCCGGCCAGGGCGAGAGCAACGACCCGCTGTGGGAGCACACCGTCGGCGTCTGGGCCCTGGACATGGTGGCCCTGATCGTCCTCGGCGTGATCTGCGGCATCTTCGTGGCCCGCTTCCTGCGCCGCCACGAGCCCGAGGTCATGCGGAAGTAGCTCTGTCCCGAGACGCCCGAAGGGCGGCACCCCGTCAGGGGGGTGCCGCCCTTCGGCGTACGGATCAGAGGCCCGCGCCTACCTCGCTCAGTACGCGCTGTTGACGTTGTCGATCGAGCCGTACCGGTCGGCCGCGTAGTTGGCGGCGGCGGTCAGGTTGGCGACCGGGTCGTACTGGCTCTTGGCCGTGCCGGGGACGTGGTACGCGTCGAAGGTCGGCTTGATGACCTGGAGCAGACCGATCGACGGGACGCCGTTCTGGGCGTTGATGTCCCAGTTGTTGATCGCGTTCGGGTTACCCGAGGACTCCCGCATGATGTTCTTGTGCAGGCCGTGGTAGGTGCCCGGGATGTCGTGCTTCTTCATGATGTCCAGGGCCTCACGGATCCAGCCGTCGAGGTTGTTCGCGTAGGACTTCTTGGCGGCGACCGGCTTGACCGCGGCGCGCTTGGCGGACCGGCTCGCGGCCTCCTTCGCCTCGCGGGCGGCCTCGGCCTTCTTCTTGGCCTGGGCCACGGCGGCCTTGTGCTTGGCGTGCGCCACGGCGGCCTCGTGCTTGGCGTGGGCCACGGCCGCCTTGTGCTTGGCGGCGGCCTGCTCGGCCTTCACGTTGGTGGACGCGAGCTGGTCGGTCACGCTGCCCTTGACGTCCTTGATCTGCTCGGTGCTGTAGGCCACCTTGCCCGTGGGGGCTTCGGCCGTGGTCGTCTGGGCGTTGCCGGGGACGGCGGACAGAGCCAGAGCGGCGGCACCGAGCGTGCCGACACCGGCTATCGCGATCTTCTGGCGCTTGGTGATGGCACGACTGAGACCACGGTTCTTGGTGTTCTTGAGCATGGCAGATTGACCTCTTCGAATAGCGCGGAGGTCGCTCGTTGTCCGTCGGGGACACGGGTGCTTCCTGCACAAACGCCGCGGGCTGAACCCACGGCGCTGAGCGACGAGAGCAATTCTTAGCGGCCGCAAAATGCCCTGGCAAAGGTGTGACGTACGATCCGCGATAGTGGAGCCAGGAAGGGCAAAACGGGACAGACAGGACTGTCTGCCCCGCTCAAAAGGGACTCCTCTACCTACTACGGACTTTCGTACGTGACGTGCACCCTATGCGCGGGCTCACATCAGCCATGCAACAGTCTCACCAGTAGTTGCTGGAGCAATGCTCTGTGTGAGGGCCCTCCACCGGCAGGACGAGATGGACGTCGCCGAACTCGTGCCACAGGTAGAGCCCGGCCAGCGCAGCCTCGTAACCACGGTCGATGGCGGCCCGCCCGGCGATGGCCTCCAGCATCAGCAGATGCGAGGCCTCCGGCTCGTGCAGCCCGGTCAGCAGCCCGTCCACCACACGCACCCCGCGCTCCGGCGTGACGACGAGGTCCGTCCACCCCTCACGCGCGCGCACGACGCCGTCGGCGCCCACCGCCGACTCCACGGCCCGCACGGCCGTCGTCCCGACGGCGACGACCCGGCCGTCCCCCGCCTTGACCGCGTTGATCAGCCGGGCCGACGCCTCCGGCACCGCGAACCGCTCCGGATACGGCGGCTCATGCGCCTCGGCCGACGCCACCCCCGTGTGCAGGGTGATCGGCGCGAACTGCACACCCCGGCTCACCAGCTCCGTGACCAGCCCCACCGTGAAGGGCCGCGCCGCACTCGGCATCTCCGCACTGCCCGCGCCATCGGCCGACGGCAGCGCGAACACCGTCTGGTAGACGGACAGCGGCTGGTCCCGTTCCGTGTAGGAGTAGCGGATCGGCCGCCCGTGCTCACGCATCAGCCCGACGACGCCGGCCCCCTCGGGTCCCGAGACCCGCGCCCACCACAGCCGCCCGCTCCCCGCACTCAGCGGCTCCTCCAGCACCAGCCCCCTCCCGCCCGGCAGCTCCACCTCAGTGCCCGCGGGCCCGCCCGCACGCGCGCGCGAGGTGCCGCGCTCATCCGGATCCCGCAGCTCGACCGCCCACCGCCCGTCGTCGCCGCGGGTGGAGAAGTGCACCACCACGCGCGCGTCCCCGATCCGCCCGTCCACTGCCGCGGCCAGCGTCGGAGAGGTGTTGACGACCAGCAGATCCCCGGCCCGCAGCAGCCGCGGCAGCTCGGCGAACGTGTGGTGCGCCACGTCGGTGCCCCGGGACACCAGCAGCCGTACGGAGTCCCGGCCCAGCCCCGGCCCCCGCTGCTCGGCCGGAACCCGCGCCGACAGCTCCTGCGGCACGCTCCCGTACGTTCGTACCGGCTCGCGCCGGGGGACCCCCATCGCCAGCGTCATCGCCGCCCCTCCAGCAGAGCCGGGGCCCCGTAGCGGCCGCTCGCCGGACGCTCGTCCAGCAGCCGCAGGAAGGCCGGCGCCACGCTGCCCGGCGCGGGCCGCGGATCGTCGTCGTCCGGTACGGCTGCCGCGTACAGGTCCGTGGCCATGTCCCCGGGGTCGACCGCCCAGACCCGCAGTCCGGGCTCCTCCTCACCCAGCACCGCGGCGAGGTGGTCCAGCGCCGCCTTCGACGCGCCGTAGCCGCCCCAGGTCTCGTACGCCTCGGCCGCCGCGTCCGAGCTGACCGTGATCACGCTGCCCGCACCGGACGCCCGCAGCAGCGGCAGCGCCTCCTGGACCAGGGCCAGCGCGGCCACCACATTCACCTCCAGCGCCCGCCGCAGCCCCTCCAGCGGCAGCGCGTCCAGCCGTACCAGTGGCTCGGCGCCCAGTGCGCTGGCATTGCTGACCAGCAGATCCACGCCGCCCAGCCGCCAGGCCGCGGCCACCAGCCCGGCCCGGTGCCCGGCGTCCGTGACGTCCCCCGGCACCGCCGTCACGCGCGTGCCGTGCAGTTCCCGGATCCCGGACGCCGTCTCCTCCAGGACGTCCGGCGTCCTCGCGCCGAGCACCAGATCCCAGCCGCGTGCGGCCAGCGCCTCGGCCAGCGCCCGCCCCAACCCCTTCGAGGCGCCCGTGATGATCGCTACCGGCATGACAACCGTCCCCTCGTACCAGGCCGCCCCCCTGTGAGCGGCGGCGGTGACCCCAACGTAGGAACGGGGCCGCCCGCCCCGCCTCGGACGCGGGCCGCAAAGCCGTGAGGTCCTTCGTCCTAGGCCGAGCACCGGGTCGTTCGCCCTACGCCGCCGACAGGAGGACCGCGGACCTAGGACCGTGGCCCCGGTCGGCTGCCGTCACAGGTCCGATCCGGCTGTCACACCCCGCCGGTACCGTGAGGGCATGAGTCAAGGCCCCAGGTCCGGACTGGCCGCGGTGAGCTCCGCGCTGCTGGCCATGAGCAGGCAGATGGAGGTGCGCGACGTCCTCAAGACGATCGTCGCCTCCGCCCGCGAGCTGCTCGACGCGCAGTACGCCGCCCTCGGCGTCCCGGACGACCACGGGGGCTTCGCGCAGTTCGTCGTCGACGGGGTGAGCGACCGGCAGTGGAAGGCGATCGGCCCGCTGCCCCGGCAGCACGGCATCCTCGCCGCGATGCTCCAGGAGGCCGAGGTCGAGCGCCTCGCCGATGTCCGCAAGGATCCCCGCTTCGAGGGCTGGCCGTCGGCGCACCCCGACATGTCCGACTTCCTGGGCCTGCCGATCCGCGACGGTGACGAGGTCATCGGGGCGCTCTTCCTCGCGAACAAGAACTGCCCGAAACCGGAGGGCAGCTGCGGCTTCACCGAGGAGGACGAGGAACTCCTGTCCATCCTCGCCCAGCACGCCGCCATCGCCCTCACCAACGCCCGCCTCTACGAGCGCAGCCGCGAGCTCACCATCGCCGAGGAGCGCTCGCGCCTGGCCCACGAGCTGCACGACGCGGTCAGCCAGAAGCTGTTCTCCCTGCGGCTGACGGCCCAGGCGGCCACCGCCCTGATCGACCGCGACCCGGTCCGCGCCAAGGGCGAGCTGCACCAGGTGGCCGCGCTCGCCGCCGAGGCCGCCGACGAACTGCGCGCGGCCGTCGTCGAGCTGCGCCCCGCCGCCCTCGACGAGGACGGCCTGGTCGCCACCCTGCGCACCCAGATCCAGGTCCTCGACCGCGCCCACTCCGCGCGCGTGACCTTCGCCGGCCGCGGGGTGAAGGCCCTGCCCGCCGCCCAGGAGGAGGCGGTGCTGCGCGTCGCCCAGGAGGCCCTGCACAACGCCCTGCGGCACTCCGGGGCGGAGCACGTCGACGTGACGCTGGACCGGCGCGGCGGCGGAGCGGTCCTGCGGATCGCGGACGACGGCGGCGGCTTTGAACCGAAGGCGGTCCGCCGCGCCGGCCGCCACCTCGGTCTGGTCTCCATGCGGGACCGGGCGAGCGGGGTCGGCGGCACGCTGACCGTGGAATCGGCGCCCGGCAAGGGCACCATGATCGAGATGGAGGTCCCCGGTGGCTGACGCAATCAGGGTGCTGCTCGTCGACGACCACCAGGTGGTCCGCCGGGGCCTGCGCACCTTTCTCGAAGTGCAGGACGACATCGAGGTCGTGGGGGAGGCGGCCGACGGCGCCGAGGGAGTGGCCCGCGCCGAGGAACTGCGGCCGGACGTCGTCCTGATGGACGTGAAGATGCCGGGCATGGACGGCGTCGACGCCCTGCGCAGACTCCGGGAGCTGGACAACCCCGCGCGCGTGCTGATCGTCACCAGCTTCACCGAGCAGCGCACGGTCATCCCGGCCCTGCGCGCGGGCGCCGCCGGGTACGTCTACAAGGACGTGGACCCGGACGCCCTCGCCGGAGCCATCCGCTCGGTCCACGCCGGCCACATCCTGCTCCAGCCGGAGGTCGCGGGCGCGCTGCTGTCCCAGGAGGAAGCGAACTCGGGACAGGGAAGGGCCGGTTCGCTGACGGACCGGGAGCGCGAGGTGCTCGGCCTGATCGCGGACGGCCGCTCGAACCGTGAGATAGCCCGAGCGCTCGTCCTCTCGGAGAAGACCGTCAAGACCCACGTCTCGAACATCCTCATGAAGCTCGACCTCGCGGACCGCACCCAGGCCGCCCTGTGGGCCGTACGCCATGGCGTGACCGGCTGAAACGCTCTCCGGAGGGCATCACCGACGGCAATACGGAGGGTTCCGCTCCGGACTGAGATTCATACCGTCGTGGGAATGTCCCCCGGATGGCGCATCCTTCATGGATCTCCGCCGTTCTCCAGTGCGTGCTGCGGCGACTGCCGCGGCAATCGCAAGGAGGGCTTAGAAGTGAAGAACCTGAAGAAGGCAGCGGCCGTGACGATGGTGGCGGGTGGCCTGCTGGCCGCCGGTGCCGGAATGGCCTCCGCCACCGACGGATCGCACGCCGACGGCAAGGCCGTGGGCTCCCCGGGTGTCGCCTCGGGCAACCTCGTCCAGGCCCCGATCCACATCCCGGCCAACGTGTCCGGCAACAGCATCAACGTCGTGGGCATCCTGAACCCCGCCTTCGGCAACCTGGCCGTCAACAAGTGACGCCGACCCGAAGCGAGCAGTGACCTCCGGCCTCCCGGGTTCCCCCGGGGGGCCGGTCTGCGTTCGACGCCGGTCAGCGGACCTGTCCGGCGCCGGCCGACACCGTTTCCGGGCCCCGACGCCGATCACGAGGCGGCGGACGCTCAGCGCACGCCGCGCTCCCGCTCCTCCACATACGCGTTGTAGGAAGCGACCTGCGCCCGTCGGGCCACCCGCTCCACCGGCCGCAACGCCTCCGCCCGCGCCCCCATCTCCGAGGCGCTCATCGCCGCCCCGTGCCCGTTCTCGGAGGCCAGCGAGATCAGCAGCCCCACCCGCTGCGCCAGCTCCAGCACCCGCACCGCGCGGGGCGGATACCCCGGGGCCAGCACCTCGCGCCCCCGCTCGGCCCGCGCCCGGTACGCGTCGATCGCCGCCTCGGCCACCGGCCCCGACCCGGCGACATCCAGCCGCGCGAGCACCGCGGTCGCATCCCGCAGCCCCTCCGCCAGCTCCCGCTCCGCCTCACCCAGCGACGGCACATCCGCGGGCGGCGTTTCCCGCACGGCCAGGCAGTGCCAGACGACCTCGACATGTACATCACCGTCGGGCCCGGCCTCATACACCTCCGGCACCAGCCCGTACGGGGCGCCGTGGCAGATCACGGCCTCCTCGGCCTCGATCGCCCGCGCATTGAAGTCCGGCGGACCGCTCAGCCCCAGCGGATGCCCCGGCGCCGGCAGCGCGACCCGCAGCCCGCTCACCCCGAGCGCCCGCAGCCGCCCGAGCGCCAGCGTGAGCCCCACGGGCGCCGACTCACCAGGCAGCCCCTCCACCCGGTGCACGGCGTCGTCCCCGACGATCTCCAGCACAGCGTCATCAGGTGAGACAAGTCCGGCCAAAAGAGCATTTCCCCAAGCCGCGAGACGTCCTGAACGTGGTTCCGAGAGCATGCCCCCACCCTAAGGACCGGACCGATGGAATGAAGCGTGGGACCGGTGGCGTAGATTTCCTTGAGGGCTGCGCCCACAGGCGCACGCGACCACCGAGACGCCGAGACGCCGAGACCGGTCACACTGCAAGGGGAGACAACGCGCTCATGAGCGATGTTCTGGAGCTTCAGGACGTATCCGTGGTCCGTGAGGGCCGGGCTCTGGTGGACCAGGTCTCCTGGTCGGTCAAGGAGGGCGAGCGCTGGGTCATCCTCGGCCCCAACGGGGCCGGCAAGACCACCCTCCTCAACGTTGCCTCGAGCTACCTCTACCCCAGCAAGGGCACCGCCACCATCCTCGGCGAGACCCTCGGCAAGCCCGGCACCGACGTCTTCGAGCTGCGCCCCCGCATCGGCGTGGCGGGCATCGCCCTGGCCGAGAAGCTCCCCAAGCGCCAGACCGTCCTACAGACCGTGCTGACCGCCGCCTACGGCATGACCGCCACCTGGCACGAGGACTACGAGGAGGTCGACGAGCAGCGCGCCCTCGCCTTCCTCGACCGCCTCGGCATGACCGAGTACGCGGAGCGGAAGTTCGGCACCCTCTCCGAGGGCGAGCGCAAGCGCACCCTCATCGCCCGCGCCCTGATGGCCGACCCCGAGCTGCTCCTCCTCGACGAGCCCGCCGCCGGCCTCGACCTCGGCGGCCGCGAGGACCTCGTCCGCCGCCTCGGCCGCCTGGCCCGCGACCCGATCGCCCCCTCGATGCTCATGGTCACCCACCACGTCGAGGAGATCCCGCCGGGCTTCACCCACGTCCTGATGATCCGTCAGGGCAAGGTCCTCGCCGCCGGCCCGATGGAGCTCGAACTCACCTCCCGCAACCTCTCCCTGTGCTTCGGCCTGCCCCTCGTCGTCGAACAGGTCGGCGACCGCTGGACCGCACAGGGCCTCCCGCTCTCCTGACCCCTCCTTCACTGCGCGCGCTCCGTGAAGAAGCGCGGTAAGAAGGCCCTTTCGAACGATCGGCGCCCTGTCGGCGGCAGGGCCCGCGGTCCTACCATGACCATGTGGAAATCGACGCGTGGGTTTGGTGGTTGATCGGCGCGGCAGCGCTCGGCATCGGGCTCGTCATCACCGCGATGCCCGAACTCGGCATGCTGGCCGTGGGCGCCGTCGCGGCCGCCGTGGTGGCCGGCATCTTCGGCGGTGATGCCGTCGTCCAGGTCGTCGCCTTCGTCGTCGTATCGACCGCACTCATCGCCGTCGTACGGCCCATCGCGAACCGGCATCGCGCCCAGCGGCCCCAACTCGCCACCGGCATCGAGGCATTGAAGGGCAAACAGGCCGTCGTCATGGAGCGCGTCGACGCCTCCGGCGGCCGGATCAAGCTCGCCGGAGAGATCTGGTCGGCACGCTCCCTCGACACCGACCGCGCCTACGAAGAAGGCGAGGAAGTGGACGTCGTGGACATCGAAGGGGCCACGGCGATCGTCATGTGACCTCGCACGACGCAACTGGCGCGAACGCGCCACGGGGTACGCGACGGTCTGTCAGACTCGACCAGCAAGATCTTCAACAGACATAAGATCTGCCGAAGTTGCCGCAGCGGAGAAGGGGTACGGGGAAACGACGATGGAACCGGTCATCATCGTCCTGATCATTCTGGTGGTGTTGGTCTTCATCGCCCTGATCAAGACGATCCAGGTCATCCCACAGGCGAGCGCGGCCATCGTCGAACGCTTCGGCCGCTACACGCGGACACTCAACGCGGGCCTCAACATCGTGGTGCCGTTCATCGACACCATCCGCAACCGCATCGACCTGCGCGAACAGGTCGTACCGTTCCCGCCGCAGCCGGTGATCACCCAGGACAACCTGGTCGTGAACATCGACACGGTCATCTACTACCAGGTGACCGACGCGCGCGCCGCCACCTACGAGGTCGCCAGCTACATCCAGGCGATCGAGCAGCTCACGGTCACCACGCTGCGCAACATCATCGGTGGCATGGACCTGGAGCGCACCCTGACCTCCCGCGAGGAGATCAACGCGGCGCTGCGCGGCGTCCTCGACGAGGCGACGGGCAAGTGGGGCATCCGCGTCAACCGCGTCGAGCTCAAGGCGATCGAACCCCCCACCTCCATCCAGGACTCGATGGAGAAGCAGATGCGCGCCGACCGTGACAAGCGTGCCGCGATCCTCACCGCCGAAGGTACGCGTCAGGCGGCGATCCTCACCGCCGAGGGTGAGAAGCAGTCCCAGATCCTGCGCGCCGAGGGTGAGGCCAAGGCCGCGGCCCTGCGCGCGGAAGGCGAGGCCCAGGCGGTCCGCACGGTCTTCGAGGCGATCCACGCCGGCGACCCGGACCAGAAGCTCCTCTCCTACCAGTACCTCCAGATGCTCCCGAAGATCGCCGAAGGCGACGCCAACAAGCTCTGGATCGTCCCCAGCGAGATCGGCGACGCCCTCAAGGGCCTTTCCGGCGCGATGGGCAACCTAGGCGGCCTGGGCGGAGGTTCGGGCAACGGCGGTTCCGCCAACATCCCCGGCCAGGCGACGGAACGCCGAGAGAAGCCGTCGATCGACTGACACGGTTTCCGCCGTACGACAACAGGGCCCGCCTTCCGACGAAGGCGGGCCCCAACTTCCTCAGGGGCGCGGGGAACCGCGCGAAAAGCGACACACGACCCGCAGCCGACGAACACCCCAGCGCGCGACGGCGATCGGCTAGGCCGCGTCCGTCGCCAGCCAATCCGGCAGCGCCGCGAACTCCTCGGCCCCCAGCGTCAGCAGCATCGCATCAGCGGGAGTCGGCTCGAACGGCTCCCGGAGCAACGGCATCCCCGCCTCGGCAGGCGTCCGGTCCGCCTTCCGGTGATTGTCCTCCGCACACGAGGCGACCGTATTCAGCCACGTGTCCTGCCCACCCCGCGACCGCGGCACCACATGGTCCACGGTCGTCGCCCTGCGCCCGCAGTACGCGCACCGGTGCCGGTCCCGCACCAGAACACCCCGCCTCGACCACGGCGCTTGTCTTCGGAACGGCACCCGTACGTACCTGCACAGCCTGATCACCCGGGGCGCGGGTATGTCGACCTCGGCTCCGCGCATGCGCAGTTCGGGGTGGGCCTGCTCGACGACGGCCTTGTCCTGAAGCACCAGAACGACGGCTCGATTCAACGTCACCGTCGACAGCGGCTCGAAGCTCGCGTTCAGTACCAGCGTGTCCCGCATTGCAGCCCACCTCCCGTGCGCACCTGCCCACTCCCTGGCGGGCTGGGATCAACTCTGGCCGGGCACGCCGAGATGGACAACGAAATAAAAAATGCCCGCCCCCGATCACTTCCATGACCGGGGGCGGGCAAACGTTCCATGAACGTCAGGCTTCGGCGGGCACCTCGTACTCGGCGATCACCTGCGCACGCGCGATCGCGTGGAACCGCAGGTTGAAGCCGACGACGGCCGGAGTGGCGTCCGAGTCCGGACCGAGCTTCTCCTGGTCCACGGCGTACACCGTGAACACATAGCGGTGCGGCCCGTCCCCGGGCGGCGGCGCGGCGCCACCGAAGTCCTTGGATCCGTAGTCGTTCCGCGCCTGTACGGCCCCGTCGGGCAGCCCCTCGAACTTGCCGCTGCCCGCACCCGCCGGCAGCTCGGTCACCGAGCTCGGGATGTCGAAGACGACCCAGTGCCAGAACCCGCTGCCCGTAGGGGCGTCCGGGTCGTAGCAGGTCACGGCGAAGCTCTTGGTCTCGGCCGGGAAGCCCTCCCAGCGCAGCTGCGGCGAGGTGTTGCCCGCCGCCTGGACCTGAGCGTCCTTGAGGGTCCCACCCGACTCGACGTCCTCGCTGCTGACCGTGAAGGACGGCACGGGCGGATGGAAGTCGTGGGGGAGCGGACGCCTCTTGAGCTCGGTCACTTCGATACCTCCTGACGAAACAGTGGAATCAGCAGTTCCGAGCCTAGAACCAGTTGCGCTTGCTGCCGACCTCGGACAGCCACTGGTTGAGGTACGCCGCCCAGTCGGTCCCATGGAAGTCGTTCACACCCACCTGGAACGACCGGAACGTGTCGCTGCCCTCGCTGAACAGCCCCGGCTTCTTGTCCATCTCCAGGACGACGTCCATGGCGTTCTCGTCCGCGACGAAGCTCAACTCGACCTGGTTGATCCCGCGGTACTGCTGCGGCGGGAAGAACTCGATCTCCTGGTAGAACGGCAGCTTCTGCCGGGTACGGCGGATGTGACCGCGCTCCATGTCCGCGTTCTTGAACCGGAAGCCGAGCTGGATGAAGGCGTCCAGAATCGCCTTCTGCGCCGGCAGCGGGTGCACGTTGATCGGGTCCAGGTCGGTGGAGTCCACGGCCCGCGCGATCGCCAGCTCCGTCGTCACACCGATGTTCATGCCCCGCAGCGGCTGACCGTCGATCATGGTGATCGGCGTCTCCCACGGGATCTCCAGCCCGAACGGCACGGCGTGCACGCCCCCGGCCTGAAGCTCGAAGGCACCGCCGAGCTGCATCTTCGTGAACTCGATGTCCTGCTTGTACTCCGAGTCCTGGGTCTCGACCTCGACCCGGGCCTGGAGGCCCACGGACAGACCCTCGATGTTCTGGTTCACGGACCCGCCCTGAATCCGCACCTCACCCTGGACGACACCGCCCGGGACGACGTTGACCTCCGTCAGCACCGTCTCGACCGAAGCACCGCCGGCCCCCAGGCTCGCGAGCAGCTTCTTGAACGCCATGACTCTCCTCTTCTCAGAGTGGATCCCTGATCCCTACAAACGCGATCCGACCGTGGCCGGTTCCGCGCCTCCACCCTGGCAAGGCGTGCGCCCCCTGACCACCCCGTCACAACCACCCGTCTGCACTACTCTCGGACGGCATGATCGCGACCCCCGACCGTACGCCCCTGCCCCGGGCCTTCTTCGACCGGCCCGTCCTGGAAGTCGCCCCCGACCTCCTGGGCCGCATCCTCGTACGCACCACCCCGGACGGTCCGATCGCCCTGCGCCTCACAGAGGTCGAGGCCTACGACGGCCCGAACGACCCCGGCTCGCACGCCTATCGCGGCCGCACACCCCGCAACGACGTGATGTTCGGTCCCCCCGGACACGTCTACGTCTACTTCACCTACGGCATGTGGCACTGCATGAACCTGGTGTGCGGCCCCGACGGCCAGGCGTGCGCGGTCCTGCTGCGGGCCGGCGAGATCGTCGAGGGAGCCGAGCTCACCCGGGCACGTCGACTCTCGGCCCGCAACGACAAGGAACTCGCCAAAGGCCCGGCCCGCCTGGCCACCGCCCTGGACGTGGACCGGGCCCTGGACGGCACGGACGCGTGCGCCTCCGGCGAGACCCCACTGCGGATCGTCGCCGGCACCCCCGTGCCCTCCGACCAGGTACGCAACGGTCCGCGCACCGGCGTGGCAGGTGACGGCGGCAATGGCGACATCCACCCCTGGCGCTTCTGGATCGCCAACGACCCCACGGTGAGCCCCTATCGGGCCCACGTCCCGAAGCGACGCCGAAGTTGACGCACGATGGCGAGACGCGTAACGTGGCCCGAGCCGCTGAACCGGGTACTGCGAAGTCAGCAGCCGGAGCGGCCAACCCACTACCTTCGAGAACCCCTCAGCGGGGTCGATTCTCGCGTGCCCGCATGCCTGAATTCGAATCCGCGGAACCCGATTATGAATCGGCCGGGGGAATCGGCTAACGTAGTGAATGTCGAAAGGCCGACAGGCGAAAGCCCAGGGCACTACGACAACCCCCCGACAGGGAATCGGATCGGAAAAGGATCTGATAGAGTCGGAAACGCAAGACCGAAGGGAAAAGCCCGGAGGAAAGCCCGAGAGGGTGAGTACAAAGGAAGCGTCCGTTCCTTGAGAACTCAACAGCGTGCCAAAAATCAACGCCAGATATGTTGATACCCCGTCTCCAGCCATCACGGCTGGGACGTGGTTCCTTTGAAAAACACAGCGAGGACGCTGTGAACGGCCGGGCTTATTCCGCCTGGCTGTTCCGCTCTCGTGGTGTTGCACCGGCCGAATTAGTTTGGCCGAGTAAACATTCACGGAGAGTTTGATCCTGGCTCAGGACGAACGCTGGCGGCGTGCTTAACACATGCAAGTCGAACGATGAACCAC